>NZ_CACSJJ010000004.1 GCF_902706295.1 Arthrobacter sp. 18067
GGTCGAGCCCCCGTCCGCGCAGCCGGGATGGACGATCTACGTAGCCGGGTCCGGAGGACAGGACCTGGTGGATGCCTGCATCGGCCCGGTCCACTTCACGCCCACCGATGCCTACTCGCTTTTCATCACTGAGCACGACTACTGCGGCGGGTGGGCACGGTTCTCGGGCATCAACGTGGGCCAAACGGTCACGCTGGCAGGCTACGGATCGTACACGGTAGACGCGCTTGGGCAGGTCCCCTTGGGCGGCACCACAAATCACGTGTCGGCAGTTTTCGGCGGCTTTCCCAAAGCCGTCCTGCAGACCTGCATCCCGGGTACCAGCCAGATGCTGGTCATCGCACTGAACTGATAACGACCGGCAGTCGATGTGATCTACGCGACACACCCCGCCGGTTTGCCCTGGTTTCATCGGAGGTTAACTCGGGGTGCTTAGGCTTGCCCGGTCAACTCTGACCACGAAAGGCTCCCTTGAATGTCCTCGAACACCCCTGAAATGGTTAATCGTTCAACCGATTCCACCGGGCTCTCGCGCCGCGGTTTCCTCGGCACCGCCGCTGCAGCGACGGCGCTTGCAGCCACCGGATCCCTGCTCCCGCCGTCCGTGCAGGCCGCGATGGCCAAGCCGGTTCCGCCGGGAAGCCTGAAGTCCATCAAGCACGTGATCGTTCTGATGCAGGAAAACCGCTCCTTCGATCACTACTTCGGATCGCTGCGTGGCGTCCGGGGATACGGCGACAAGGCCGTAACCCGCTTGCCCAACGGCAGGTCCATGTTCGAGCAGCCACGGGCCACCGGTGAGACCGTCCTGCCATTCTCACTCCGCAAAGCCGCGGAACTTGCCGGCAGGCCCGGTTCGGACATCCAGTACTTGGGCGATTTGGACCACTCCTTCAACGGCACCACCACGGCATGGAACAACGGCTGGTGTGACAAGTGGATTCCCGCCAAGAGCGCCTCCACCATGACCTTTTACGAGCGCCAGGACATCCCGCTTCAGTACGAACTCGCAGACACCTTCACCATCTGCGATGCTTACCACTGCTCCGTCAACGGGTCCACGAACCCCAACCGCAACTACCTCTGGAGCGGAACGACGGGCACTGAGCCAGCCAGCACCAAGCGTGCCGTCACCAACGCCGCCTACGGCTATGGCCACGGAGGCTACGACTGGACCACTTACCCTGAGCGCCTTGAACAGTCGGGGGTTTCGTGGAAGATCTACCAGGACTGGGACAACTTCACGGACAACGCCGTGGAGTATTTCCAAACCTTCAAGGCAATTGGTCGCAAGATGCTCGCATCGGTGGAGGGAAACCTGCGCACCACCGAGGAGTTCTACGACTCGATCAAGGGCAAGACGCCCGCTGAGCAGGACCGCCTTCTTGCCCAATTGGAGCAGGGTCGTGCCGCCCTCACAGACGCGGAAAGGTCCCTGTTCGATAAAGCCATGTGGCGTGGCCGTCCCGATACCCTCCTGCAACGCCTCAGCGCAGACATCGAGAGCGGCACCTTGCCGCAGGTCAGCTGGCTGGTGCCGTCCGCAGCTGATTCCGAACACCCCGGCGCTTCTACACCGGTGGGCAGCGCGAACTTCGTCTACCGCCTGCTGGACACTGTGGCGAGCAACCCGGACACGTGGGACAGCACCGCGATCTTCCTGAACTTCGACGAGAACGATGGCTACTTCGACCACGTCCCGCCGCCTGTCCAGCCGCGTCCGGCATCGGGCGAGTCCAGCGACTGGACCACCGCCCGGCCTATCGGCCTTGGCCCCCGCGTGCCCATGACGGTGGTCTCGCCCTGGACAGTGGGCGGTTACGTCAGCTCGGAAGTCTTCGACCACACCTCTGTGCTCCGCTTCCTGGAAACCTGGACCGGCGTGGAGGAACCGAACATTTCTCCATGGCGCCGCGAAGTCTGCGGCGACCTGACCGGCGTGTTCAACTTCGCCTCCCCCGGCACGCCACCGGTTCTCGACCACCCCGCCGCGGTGCCCGCCAAAATCAGCCGCTGGCGCCCCAATCCCCCGGCCATCCAAGTGGCCCCGATCCAGGAAACCGGCAGCCGACCTGCCAGACCTCTCCCGTACCGTCCGCGAGTCTCTGCTGCGGTACAGCCGGGGAAGATTGCCCTGGCGCTGACCAACAAGGGAACCAGTTCCGCCCACTTCACCGTGTACGGCTATGCGGGCGAGGTCACCGAACCCAGGCACGCGGACGTCCTCGGCAGCCAGGAGATGGAACTTCCGCTGGCCTCCGGCGCCTTCGACGTCGTCGTCACCGGCCCCAACCGGTACCACTACGAACTGAAGGGCACGACGGCGGGCGCTGCCTCCAGCGTCGACATCACCGTTACTGGACGCCGCGGCAAGAAGGCCGTGGAACTGGAGTTGAGCAACAACGGCGCTGCAACGGTCAACGTAAAGCTGGAGTCACTGCAGTACGCGGTCAACAACCAAACCGTGAAGCTCAAGGCGGGCCACACCAAGAAGATCGGCTGGGACACCGTGGAGGGTTGGTACGACCTTCAGCTCACCTCGGCCGAAGACGCGTCGTTCAGGCGGCGTCTGACCGGGCGTGAGGAAGACGGCCGGGAGGGCATCTCAGGCTAGGCGCGGCAACAGATCCGGCCCTTGTCTGCCTCACGCACCGTCCATCGGTTGGGCGGGCAGCCAAGGGCCGGATTCGTTGGCATGATTCGATGTTTGGGGCCTATTTCCTGGTTCGCGAAGGATGATATGCCAGGGCCCAATAGACCAGCATGGCAATCCCGCACACCACGCCCAGGCTTGAAATGATGAGCTGCCACTGGGTCTGCGGATCCTTGCCCCACTCGGCTGCACCGGCCCACACGGCAAGGTTCTTGGGGGTCATGAAGAACGCGATGGTGGAGCACGCCACAATGGCCCAGCCGGCGGTGCGCATCCGACCGGAACGCGAAGGAACCCGATGCATGGCGAACGCCATGCTGGGCAGGGCAACGGCAACCCACACCCAGTGATGGGACCACGAAACAGGGCTGATCAGGAGCATCAGGATGGCGGTGGCCGATACTGCAATGAAGTTCTCCTCAGCGTCCACGGCCCACTTGATGATGAGTCCCGCAAGGACCACCAGCCCCAGGGACAGGACCATCCAGACGACGTTGGTAAGGGAGGAGTCAGGCATGCCGAAGTGCAGCAGAAGCCCCTTGACCGAGAGGTTGTCCACGTACGCGGGTCCACCGATGCGGCCGGTGTCGGGCAGGATCTTGGTCCAGAAATCCAAGGAAGCCTGCGGCAGCACAGCCCAAGCCAGGGCGATGGAGCCGAAGAAACCCACAGCCATCCAGCCCAGTGCCTTGAAGTCGCGGCGAACCAGGAAGTACAGGCCAAATGCCAGCGGAGTGAGCTTCACCCCGGCAGCCAAACCAATCAGGAGGCCTGCAGGCCAACGGATAGCACCCGCACGAGCCTTCCCGTACAGGGCGAAATCAGCAAGGATCACGCCCATCAGGATGATGTTGATCTGCCCAAAGACGAACGTGTCCCGCCACGGCCCCAGGAGCAAAATGGCCCCGGTTCCCACCAAAGCCGTGGTCCGGAAACGGTAGTCGGCAAAAGCCTCACGCCAGGTCTTCAGACCGAAATAGTGCCTTGCCAGCCACGCGGAAACCACAGCGGCACCCACCAAGGCAACGACGATGAACACCAAGCTGCTGGCGAAAAAGCCCATGGCCGCAAGACCGGTGAAGAGCAGTGCAGCAAAGGGCGGGTAGGTGAACGGCAGGCCCTCCCGGACTGCGTAGAGATCGCCGCCTTCCAGGACCTTGCCACCGCCGTAGAAATAGACCTCGAAGTCGTTCAGGGCCGGCTGGTAGTCGGTGTAGAGGAACCACACTGCCACAGCGAGGGTCAGTGCACCCGCGATCGTGAGGATCCAGCCCCGCTGCCTGGTGGGGGCCAGCGTCTGTGAAGGAGAAGCCATAGTGTCAGCCGTTGCTGATCTTGGCGAAGGCCTGCTCAAGGTCGGCGATCAGGTCCTCGGCTTCTTCGATGCCGCAGGAAAGACGCAGGAGGTTGACGGGGACAGCCAGTTCGGTGCCCTTCACGGAGGCGTGGGTCATCTCTGAGGGGTAGTTCATGAGGGATTCAATGCCACCCAAGGATTCCGCCAGGGTGAAGACCGAGGTGGACTCTGCAACCGTGCGGGCTGCTGCCTCGCCGCCCTTGAACTGAACGGACACCATGCCGCCGAACTTCTTCATCTGCTTGGCAGCGAGCTCGTGGCCGGGGTGGTCAGGGAGGCCCGGGTACAGCACAGCTTCCACCTCTGGACGCTGCAACAGCCATTCAGCCACCGCCTGGCCGTTCTCGCTGTGGCGGTCCATGCGGACGCCAAGGGTCTTGAGCCCGCGGGTGGTGAGGAACGCATCCATGGGACCGGAGACCGCACCAACGGCGAACTGGATGAAACCGATCTTCTCTGCGAGCTCAGAGTCCTTGACCACAATGGCGCCACCTACAACGTCGGAGTGTCCGCCGATGTACTTGGTGGTGGAGTGGACCACCACGTCCGCGCCCAAGGCGAGCGGGGTCTGCAAGTAGGGCGAAGCAAAGGTGTTGTCGACCACCAGGAGGGCACCGGCGTCGTGCGCTACAGCGGCGAGCGCCTCGATGTCGGTGATTTTCATCATCGGGTTGGACGGCGTCTCCACCCAGACGATGCGGGTGTTGTTCGCAGCGACTGCGGCAGCCACGGCGTCGAGGTCCGACATGTCCACGGGGGTGTTGCCGATGCCCCAGTCGCCCAGGACGCGGTTGATGAGGCGGTAGGTGCCGCCATACGCATCGTTGCCCAGGACAATGTGGTCACCGGGGCGTGCGATGGCGCGGATCAGCGAGTCCTCGGCAGCGAGTCCCGAGCCGAAGGAGAACG
Source organism: Arthrobacter sp. 18067 (assembly GCF_902706295.1). Classification (GTDB taxonomy): domain Bacteria; phylum Actinomycetota; class Actinomycetes; order Actinomycetales; family Micrococcaceae; genus Arthrobacter. Next base: position 4,920 of record NZ_CACSJJ010000004.1, read on the forward strand.
CTGCCGTGCCGCCTTCAAGGGCGGCAAGCTGCTCCTGGAGGGCGTCGCGCGTCGGGTTGCCGCCACGGCCGTACTCGTATCCGGAGCGCAGGTTGCCAATGCCGTCCTGGGCGTAGGTGGAGCTGAAGTGCAGCGGCGGCACCACAGCGCCGGTCCGCGGTTCGAAGGCCTGTCCGGCGTGGACGGCACGTGTGTTGAACCCGGCGTTGTTGGTGGCAGACATGGATGCTCCTCTTGGTTCATTCAAAGTGGGATCGGTCAACGGTTGGATCAGGCGTCGAGGTGAATGGGGCGCAGGGCGCCTAACTGCTCAGGTACGCCAGAAGGTCGTGGCGCGTCAGGATGCCCACCGGGGCGCCGGCGAAGGTCACCATGACGGTATCGACGTCGGACAGCAGCTCGCGCGCGGCGGAAATGGTTTCCAGTGAGCCGATCACGGGCAGGCGCTCACCCATGTGTTCGGAGATCTTGTCAGTCAGTTTCGCTTCGCCACGGAACAGTTTGCTGGTGAGGCTGCGCTCGTCCACGGCACCCATGACCTCGCCCATCACCACAGGAGGTTCCTGCGAGAGGACCGGGATGTGGGAGACGCCGAACTCGTTCATGATGTTGATGACATCGCGGACGGACTCGTTGGGGTGGATGTGGACCAGGTCCGGCATCTCGCCCGTCTTGGACTTGAGGACCTCACCCACAGAGGACTCTTCGCCGCCGGAGAGGAAGCCGTAGGAGCGCATCCACTGGTCGTTGAAGATCTTGGCCAGGTAGCCGCGACCGGAATCCGGGAGGATCACCACCACCACAGCGGACTCGTCCAGGTCCTTGGCCGCCTGCAGGGCCGCAACAACAGCCATGCCGGACGAACCGCCCACCAGGAGGCCTTCTTCGCGGGCAAGGCGGCGGGTCATGGAGAAGGAGTCGGCATCGGATACGGCGATGACGTCGTCAGGCACGGAAGGATCGTAGTTGTCAGGCCACATGTCCTCACCCACGCCCTCCACGAAGTAGGGCCGGCCGGTTCCGCCTGAGTAGACCGAACCTTCCGGGTCCGCGCCGATGATCTTGACCCGACCGCCGTCGGACTCTGCACGGTCAGCGGAGACCTGCTTGAGGTACCGGCCTGTGCCGGTAATGGTGCCGCCGGTTCCGGCGCCGATGACCACGTGCGTGACCCGGCCGTCAGTGTCCTGCCAGATTTCCGGGCCCGTGGATTCGAAGTGGCTGCCGGGGGCAGCGGGGTTGGAGAACTGGTCCGGCTTGAAGGCGCCCGGGATCTCACTGACCAAGCGATCGGAAACGCCGTAGTAGCTTTGCGGGCTGTCAGGGGCCACGGACGTTGGCGTTACAACTACTTCTGCTCCGTACGCCTGCAGGACGGCACGCTTGTCCTCGCCCACTTTGTCCGGCACCACGAAAATGCACTTGTAGCCCTTTTGCTGGGCCACCAGCGCCAGTCCCACTCCGGTATTGCCCGACGTCGGCTCAACGATGGTTCCGCCCGGCTGGAGCCGACCGTCCTTTTCCGCATCCTCGATCATCTTCACGGCGATCCTGTCCTTGATGGATCCGCCGGGATTGAGGTATTCGAGCTTGACCAGGACGGTGGCTTTGATCCCGTCCGTTACGTGGTTGAGCTTGATGAGCGGCGTATTGCCGATGAGGTCCAACACGGACTGGGCGTACTTCATAAGTACAAAGTTACCGCCTGCCCGCAGTGGGGCTTGCTTCGGCCCCATACCCGGCGGGCCCCGTCCGGGTGCGCACGGGGCCGGGCCCTGACTAGGTTCCGGCGGAGGTGTCGGTCTGCCACACGCCCAGGACGTTGCCCTCGGTGTCCTTAAAGTAGGCGTACCAGCCCATGGTGGGAACGGCGTCATTGGCCTGGACAACGCTGCCACCGGCGGACTCCACCTGCTTGAGGGCTGCGTCAATGTCCTCCACGTCGATGGTCAGGATGGGGGTCTTCAGCGCGTCCGTCCGTGGGAACAATGCGCCGTTGATGGCTCCCGGTTCCTTGGGCGTCCCGGTTTGCTCGTCGGAGGGTGCGGTAAGGGCGATGGTGTAGTCCATCCCTTGCATTGGGCTGAGGTTCCAGCCGAAGGCACTCTCGTAGAAAGTGTTGGCCCTGTCCTTATCGTCCGTGGGAATCTCGAAATGCACTATGGCAGCCATGGCTCGCGCTCCTTGTTCCTGATGTCAGTTCCTGGGATATGGCGCGGCCAACCCACGCCACATCTGGGAGTCTAGACCCGGTCGGCTGCCGCCGTAAGGGGCCACGTTGACTCATCGAAAAGGAACGTGATGGTGCACGAGGATCATCTGCACTCCTTAGTGTTGCGTCCGTCAATTCTCTTGCCGGGATTCCGGGAGCTGTTCATTTATGTTTATCTTCTTCTTCCTGTGTATGCGCATTGATAAACAGAACATGAATTCTCGAATGGATTCAGAAAGGTTTTATCAGACCAACGGAAAGAGCATTGATGAACAACACGACCCGAGCAGTCTCCGGACGCTCACATCAACGACGCTGGATGGCCGCCTTCGTGCTTGCCGGGGTCTACTGCTTCACCATGGTTCCCCCGGCCAGCGCAGCTACTATCTGGGATGGTGATGCGTCACAAGGCACCGGGATCTTCCATGGGACGGAATGTGAATCCCCGGGGAGCCTGGACCTCGCCGACCAGACAGACGGACACGGTACGGTTTTCAGGTTTACCAAGGGCACAACGGCCTGGCGGTGCGAAGGCAGGGGAATCAAGACCGGAGGCAGTGCCTACAGCTTTGCCGAGAATTCCACATACTATTTGGGATGGGAGAGTAAGCTGGATAAAGTCGCCCTCCCGGATAGTGGTGACTTTGTGGTATTTCAATGGAAATCATATCCAAATGCAGACCAGAATTATCCACTACTGATGACAGTTGCCAATGGCAGTGTCCGCCTCCATTACGTGGCTCCGGGTGGCATCTGGAACCAGATATGGTCAGCGCCGGTCGCTGCCTTCGAGTGGCACCGGTTTGCCCTTGGCATCCATACTTCCACTTCTGCCACCGATGGCTGGATAGAGTTGTGGTTCGACGGTGTTCAGCAGCAGTTCACCAACGGCCAGCAGCGCTTCGTGGGACGCACCTGGGACAGCGCCAACGAACCAAAATGGGGTGTGTACGATCGGGACAATGTCACTGATCAGATCATCAACCGGGTAGATAGCCTCCGTGTGGGCACCACATTCGCCGACGTCGACTAAGCAACCGTGTGCGGCCGCGACGCTCAGGGTTTCTTGAGCGTCGCGGCCGTTCTGTTTGGCTCTGCCGTGGGATGCGGTTGATCCGTCAGGACGAGGTCTGAACAACCAGCCGCGATGCCAGGTCCGAGAGGTCTCTTACGGAAGCATCGGCATCATGATTTTGGACGAGCCAAGCATCCAACTCGTCCTGAAAAGCCCGCAGCTCCAAGCGAGCAGCCGCTAACCGATTGCTGTTCATTGCTCCCGCGAATCGACCAGCCTTTTTATGCAGTGAGGACGCCGTCGCAGGCTCAAAGTGGGCATCGGCCGCCTTGGCGGTCATGCTGGTGAGGTCGGAGGCTTTGGGTGGCTGCCAATCGAGCACGGCGGAAACAGTGGCTCCCGCCAAGCCAGATACGTCCACCGTCACTACGGTGACCTCGCCGCGGCTTGCAACAGAAACGCCGGGATTGTCCTCCACCGGGCCCATTCCCGGCACACCCAGGCGGATTTGAACTCTGCTCAAGGCTTGAGTGGGATCGCTGACGTGCACAGCGATCTGACGGGTGCTCTCTTCGACGGCGACGATGCAGGGTGAATCTGCAGCAACGATTGACGCAGCGCCGGCCTCAAAGAAGGCAGCGGAAAAGCGACCGGATCTCTCGTGCCGCACCGCTTGGACCGCCGGGGTGTTCGTCACGATCCTGGCGTCCGGCCGCGAGGAGTAGTCATTGGTTGCCTGCTGGTCAGCGTTTGGCAGCACGGCATAGGCATACGAGCTGGACGTGGCACCTTGACGGTGCTGCAGTGCCAAGGTCAGGTACTCGCCTGTTCGTACTTGGCTGGCGGTGGACCCGGTTACCGTCCCACTGATATCAGACAACCTGCCGCTCCGGTTTTCCCGCATGGCCAGCATGTCTGGAGCATCCAGCAGCACATAACCCCCAACGCCCCCGATATGCGCCCATTTTGCGCCGTTCACGGTTCGGCTCTCACCTATCCTCGGTCCCGGCAAGCCATCAATGACCAAAGGCCCGCTACTGGTCGCGGTCACCCTCCGGTTCTCTACCGTTGTCTCTGCACTGCGGCCTGATGCAACAGAGATCCCCGCGCCCAAGCACAAGTAGAAATCGTCGAAGAAGAATCGCGAGAAGCGTCCGTGCATGCTTGAGGGTGCCTTGGCCTTCAGATCGATGGCCGCGGAGCCCCACGTTCCGGCCGAAAGCCCGCCGGCGTACAGGCTGGGGTTGTGGTATTCCGCACGCCAAGGTACGGGCGTGGCGGCTCGCGGGACCGGGTCTACCGTCGTACCGGGGAGGCGGTAAGGATCCACAGTGCACCAATATCCGTCGTCGTACTGCTCCCGGTCCGACGTATAGAGGTAGGTTGCGGCATCCGAGGTATACCACCCTCGCAAATTCTCGTTGTTGCCGGTTTCGTAGTCTGCCATCCGGAGCGAGTGCATGGCGTAAGCAACGGACCATTCCGCCCGGCGGTGCAGCACCCTGTCCATGGGCCCGAAGACATGGGTGAATTCAGGTGCTGGTCTGGCGGTGATTGCTGCGTTCCGGATAATGGCCAACGCTGCAGCCGATTCCCGCAGCCCCAGTCCTTCCGTTGGTTGAGTGCCGCGATAGCCCAGTTCGGCCTTGATGACCGTTTCAAGATACCTTCGGGATTCGGAGCTCACGCTGGGCAGCAGGTTCAGCATCCCTCCGATAAACGCGACACCTGTTGACTGGTCACCGGCCACCGTGGCCAGCTGCCTGCCGCGGACCGTGTCCATCACCAGCCCGCGCCACAGCCATGGTTCAAACGAGCCCTTGAACCATCCCTGCACGATGCTGATATCGGGACTCCAGGATGTTCCGGTGGTGCGCGCCGCGATGGCGGTGATGGAGCTCAGGAGTGAAGCGCCGTAGCCGCCTACGTATGGGAACTGGCCATGCTGAATGAAGGAACCATCAGGATAGAACCCGTCGTTGCTGAAGAAGGCCGCTTCATCCTTGTCTCCGTTGACAAGGCCAACGGGACCCCCATATGGCTTGGCATTGGCAAGCACCGGTGCCAGATTGTCCTTGGCGGACGCGAGCTCGGCGGCGTCTCCAGCCAAGATCGCCCGTCCGCAGAAGGAATCACAATACAAAACACGATTGGCAGCAGCGGCCTGCGTACCTGCCTGGGGAATTGACGGGGTGAACAGCCGCTCTGCGGCGACGACGGTCTGCACCAGGGCAGGATCGATTGCCGGGTAGGTCAAGACCAGTGTGTCGTTGAGTGCTTGGGGGAGGGACACATCCCAGTCGTACCAATTCCCAAATCTGACCCCGGAGGTGGAGAACACGTCGCGGGTCAACCAGGCGACTCCGTCGGCAACCATCTGAAGGGCAGCGCCGGCGTCGGGCCCGAGGCTTCCCGCAGCCCAAGCGAGGGCGATCGAACGTAGACGCCGGGCAGTAGTGCTTACGCGGGCTGAATCGGCGTTGGTTTGACGGGCACTGAGCGGCAGGTCCGCCCAGAGGCCCGTTCGCGTGGGCGTCGTGACATAGCCGGCCATTGCCGAGCGGGCCGCGACCGCCATCGCATCCAACTTCGCGGCAATGACAGGGTCTGCACGGTCAAGGTTTTCGCCTACGAGGTAGTGCACCCATTGTTGTCGCGATGCAGCGAACGCTTCAGCAGTGGCGGCCCGTGCCGGGGAAAGCGTGCTGAAGTGGATTGAAGCCAGGGCGCCGGCCAGGAAGGTAGATTTCAGCACCGTGCGACGATTGACGCTCATGATTACGTGTTCCTCTCGTGAACTACGGCAGCAGTCAAAGACGGACCGTACCGAACGGATTTCCCGATGCTAGGGACACGCGGTCGCGTTGAGGAACGAAGGGAACAAAAGTGAACAGAACTGGAATCAGATGGAGAGTGTTCTGGACACCGACCTCCGCCTCCGGGCGTGGGACCATGAAAACATGACCATCGCAGACGCCCCGCCCGTTGTTGCGGCCGCGGCAGATGCATCCGTCAGGTGGCATCCGGGCGGTTCCTTCCGTTTGGACCAGACCATGTTTCCGCTGATGCGCGGCAACGCGGATCCTTCCTTCGCAGCACACCACAATGGCTTCTGGATGGCTTTCACTGCTCCCTCGGGCCCCGTGACTCTCCGCCTCTCGGCGGGCGGTTTGGGCGCCGATTCCTTCGTGGACGCACAAGCCTGGGGACCCGGAGCAGCGGATGCCATCGCCGGAGTGCCGAGGCTCTTGGGCGCCGATGACGACTGGTCCGGATTCGACGAGCCGACGTTCCATGCCACCCTCCCGCGCCTTGTCACTGAAGCACGACGCCGGAACCTGGCTCTGCGGCTGCCCTCGACCGGGCGGGTTGTCGACTCCCTTGTGCCCACCATTTTGGAGCAAAAGGTCACCACTTTGGAGGCTCGTCGCGGGTACCGGTATTTGATGTATCGCTACGGAACACCCGCACCTGGCAAGGCCCCTTCCGGGCTCCTCGTGCCTCCTACCGCCAGGCAGTGGCTGGCCATTCCGTCCTGGGACTGGCACAAGGCCGGGGTTGGACCACAACGCTCGGCGACGGTGATGCGGGCGCTGCAGTCCGCCGTCGCGCTTGAACGTTTGGCGGACCTGGACTCCGCCCGGGCCGGTGCAAAGCTGCAGACCATTCCCGGAATAGGCATCTGGACCGCAGCTGAGGTGGTCCAGCGGACGCATGGCTGTCCGGATTCGATCTCCGTGGGCGACTACCACCTGGCCTCGTACGTGGGCTATGCCCTGACAGGCAGGAAGACCGATGACGCCGGCATGATCGAACTCCTGGAACCGTGGCGCGGGCAGCGGCAGCGTCTGGTCAGGATGCTGTATGTGAGCGGCTTCCGCAAACCCACTTTCGGGCCACGCATGACCGTTCAGGATCATCGCAGGCACTGACCTTTAAAAGCAACGCGGGGTCAGATACGGCCCATCCTGGCTCCATCTTTGGGCCGTAAGTGACCCCGGGTTGCTTAGGGCGCACGCAGCTTCGCTTTCTTGATTCTCCCGATCGCTCCAGCAAAGCCATCGGCCAGATCGTCGGCATTGAGCTTGAAGTAGCTCCACCCCGCGCTTAGAAATGCCTCATCCCGCCGATTATCGCGCGATTGTTGCTGCCTCGTCAGGTGGTGCGCTCCGTCGTACTGGACCGCAATCCGGAAACGTCGGTATCCAAGATCGGCCGCAGGTGACATGGGGTCCGTCGGGTTAAGCCGCAATTGCAGTTCCGGTTCGGGCAGTCCGGCCTCCCTCATGGCCAGTCTCAAGAATGTCTCGGGATACGAATCGGCACCCACCTGCATTTCTTCAAGTGCGAGCCTTGCCTTCTCCACCCCCTGAAGGTTGGGGTGTTGTCTTATCAGCAGTTGCAGTCCGGAGAGGTAGGCGTAGGGCTCCGTACGAAACTCCAACGACGGGCGTGGCCGCCTGATCAACTGGTCCCCCATGGCAATCACATAATTGAGGGGAAGAACGTTGGCCAGGTCCAGCCACGTCCGGGGACGCACCGATACTGGAATTCCGTCCAAGTCCATAACTTCCCCGGGATGAACACGGACGCGGTGTCCGGTTACTCCGGAACGGCGGACCCTTGGAAGGGTGTGCGGTTTGCTGAGGTGAATCGACTTTCCGCCATCCAACCACGGAGGGAGCCCCAAACCCGTAAGGATTGCCGCAGTTTCGTGGGAAATCCATGCTCCCGGTGTTGCCTCCGTAAGCACCCGGGCGCGTTCGACCAAGTCGAGGGGTCTCCCCTTTGGCACGTGAATCAACCGGCCGCCGTCGGAGAGGTCTTTCGCCCTCAGCCTCTTGGCCGGGATGCCAAGCTCGCGTGATTCGTAGGTGGTGAACGCCCGGTACCGGAGTCCCTCGGGCAGCGGGTTGATACGGACCATGCCTTCAAGTCTGTCGGCGAAGCGCGGCCCTCAAAGCGTTATCCACAGGTTGAGTTCCCAAAGATGCGACGCGGGGTCACTTACGGCCCATTAGCGGCCCCAACATGGGCCGTAAGTGACCCCGTGTTGGAGTTATAGGTGCAGGCGGGACACCGCTTCCTGTCTCATGTCCACCTTCCGAACCTTGCCCGAGACCGTCATGGGGAAGCTCTTGCGGACGTCCACATAGCGGGGGATCTTGTAGTGGGCCAGCTTCCCGCGGCAGTATTCGGCCACGTCCACGGCGGTCAGCGGCTCTGCACCTGGTTTGAGGATGATGCACGCCATCAGTTCCTCACCATATTTTTCGTCCGGAACGCCAATCACTTGGACATCCTGGATGGACGGGTGCAGATACAGGAACTCCTCGATCTCGCGCGGGTAGATGTTCTCCCCTCCCCGGATCACCATGTCCTTGATCCGGCCCTCGATCACCAAGTAGCCGCCCTGGTCCATACGGGCAAGGTCGCCGGTGTGCATCCAACCCTCAGCGTCGATCGCTTCTGCCGTCTTGTCCGGCTGGCCCCAATAGCCCTGCATCACGGCATAACCGCGCGTGCAGAGCTCACCGATCACGCCACGCTCCACCACCTCGCCCGAGCCCGGGTCCACGATCCTGCTCTCCAAATGCGGCATGGTCCGTCCCACCGTGGTGGTGCGCTGCTCCAGGGTGTCCCCCGCCCGGGTCATGGTGGACACAGGCGAAGTTTCCGTCATGCCGTAACAGATGGCCACATCCACCATGTGCATCTCGTCGATGACCCGGCGCATCACTTCGATGGGACACAGCGAACCTGCCATGACGCCGGTCCGCAGCGTCGAGAGGTCGTAGGATGCGAAATCCTCCAGCGCCAGCTCTGCGATGAACATGGTGGGAACGCCGTACAGCGAGGTTCCGCCGAAGTCCTGCACCGCTTCCAGCGCGGCCGACGGATTGAAGCCGCGGCCGGGAATGATGGTGGCCGCTCCGAAGCTCAACGCGTTCAGATTGCCGATCACCATACCGAAGCAGTGATAGAACGGCACCGGAATCACCACGCGGTCGTGCTCCGTGTAGCCCAGCAGACGCCCGATTGAGTTCCCGTTGTTCAGGATGTTGTGGTGGGTCAGGGTGGCACCCTTCGGGAAGCCTGTGGTTCCCGAGGTGTACTGCAAGTTGATGGGATCGTACGGGTCCAGTTCGGCCATGCGCTCCGCCACTGCTGAAGGCCCGACGCCGTCAGCCCGGGTCAGGAGCTCGGCGTAGGTGAGTTCGTGGCTGGCTTCCGGTTCGCCCACGTTCAATCCGAGAGCAGGGTCTCCCGGCAGGAAGACGATTTCCCGGAGTTCGGGACAGCTGGCGGCCGCGTTCCTGGCCATGCCCACATAGTCGCTGTTCTTGTCGGACGGCGCAGTCACCAGCATCCGCATGCCGTTCTGCTTCACCACGAACTCCAGCTCATGGCTCCGGTAGGCGGGATTCACATTGACCAGCACCGCGCCGATCTTGGCGGTGGCGTACTGGAGGATGGTCCATTCGGCGCAGTTGGGACTCCAGATTCCGATCCGCTCGCCCTTGGCCACACCGGTGGCGAGCAGTGCGCGGGCGAGGCGATTGACGTCGTCGTTCAGCTTTTGGTAGCTCCAGCGGCGGGCATCACCGCCGGGTGTCGCGGCCGCTTCAATCAGGGCGTCCCGTAAGGGGAACTGGGCGGCGATGCGCTCAAAATTGGCGCCGATGGTCTCTTCGAGCAGCGGGACGTCAGTGTCTCCGGCAGTGTAGGACAACATGACGGAACGCTACCAAGGGACTGCGCGCAACAGAACCGTAACCACCTCCAGTGGCGCCGTGTCCTGCCGGTAGGGTTGGATCCATGAGTGCACCCATTGACCTGCAGGCCACGTTCATCCCCAACGAAGGCGAGTTCTTCCGTGTGAAGCTCGCTTTGGAAATCGCCATCGACGAGGTCGTGAACGAGCCCGGCTGCATCCGCTATGAGCTGACCGAAGCCACCGAGGAAAAGCTGGTCCTGACCGAGCGTTGGGAATCCGAGGAACTCCTCGAGAAGCACTCCAAGGGTATTGCCGTCCAGGACCTGAACGAGTCCCTCAGTGCGCTTCTTTCCGAGCCCGTCAAGCTCGAACGGCTCTAGGCTCTTTCCGCTTCAGTTCGGCGAAAACGCCGGAAAGCTGCGATGACACCTTAAATGCAACGAGGTCGCCGGAATTTTCCGGCGACCTCGTTGTTTTACGGCGGTTTCGGTGTTTCAAGCAGCCGGGTTGGTCTTTAGTTTTCCTGGGCCTCGGCACGGGCCTTGGCAACGTGGGCGTGGACTTCTTCCATGTCCAGTCCCTTTACGGCCTCGATGACCTGTTCAAGCTGCGGGCCGTTGAGGGCGCCCGGCTGCGAGAAGACCAGGACCTTTTCGCGGAAAGCCATCAGCGTGGGGATGGAGGTGATCCCGGCTTCGGCGGCGAGCTGCTGCTCGGCCTCGGTGTCCACCTTCGCGAAAACAACGTCGGTGTGCTTCTCCGACGCTGCCCCGTACGTGGGCGCAAACTGGCGGCACGGGCTGCACCAGGCAGCCCAGAAGTCCACCAGGACAATGTCGTTGTCCTCGATGGTCGATGCGAACTGTTCCCCAGTGATGTCAACTGTAGCCATGCTTCCACGGTACGCGACCCTGCCTGCTAAGTCCCGTGGAGCAGTGCCCTGTTCGCTTCCCGCGTTACCGGGAATAAAGCAGTCGAGCGGCTATTTGGCCAACACGTACCTCAGTGCGGAGGCGTAGAGCGGCGCCACCTTGTTGTGGCCCGTCTGGTTCATGTGGGCACCATCGAGGTAGTCGCCGGCCGCCCCTGCGATGGTTGCGGTGCCGGACATAGAGATGCGCGGCCAACCACGGAGGGCCGCTTCACGGATCACGAGCCCGTCCACCCAGCGGCGTTGGGCATGGCTGGCATCGTAGCGGGAGAGGACGCCGTTGATCAGGATGGTGCTGCGGGGATACTTGCGGCGCAACTCGTCCCAGAGGCGGTTCGCTTGCGAGAGGATGGCCGCATCCGTGGCGCCGATCCTGGCATCGTTGCCGCCCAGGGTCACCACCACCAAGCCCGGATTTCCCTGCGGCAGGAGGATACGGTCCTGCGCCAGCGCATCAGTCGCGGAGCCACCACCGACGGCGGGACTTCCCGAAACGTAGCCGATCCCACCAATGCTGCGGACTACTTGGCGCGGGTAGCCGGCCGCGCGGGCTCCTTGCTCGCCCCAGGAATCCATGTCCAGCTGCGAGTCGCCCAGGAAGACGACGGTGGACGCGTCAACGGCCTCGGCCGAGTAGAGCTCGTCGGTGGCATCGCTCCAGATGGTTTCCAATTTCTGGAAAGCTACGTGGGCACCCCGGCCATCCGCCCACATGTCCTTTACCGGCCAGCCGAACTCACCGGGATTGATGGACCACACTTTGTAGGTGGGGTGGCCAACGATCCGGGCTCCCGTGGCTGGGCCCCACACCAGCCAGCCGTTGGCGAACTGCTGCACGAGTCCACCGGCGCGCGGAAGCTTGTCCGTGAGCGGCAGGCCCAACTGACCGGCCGCGCCACCCAGTTGGTTGTAGCGGTTATGAACATCCCCATGGGTGGTGGAGTGCGCTCCCGTTGCCGCCGACCAATAGACCGTGCCGCCTTGGAAGAGCTGGTACACGAAGTTGTTTTGCCTGACTTCCTCTCCCACTGGATACCCGAGGGCGCCGTCTTGGCCTCCCGTGGATGACCAGTAGCTTCGGATGGCCCCGGTCAGGGCCTTGGCGCCAGTGGCCGGTGACCAGATGATGGTTCCGCGCTGGTATTCCTGGGACGAGCCTCCGCTCTTCAGGCCCAAAGCTTCGTCTGTTGCCGGGTATCCCAGCTCCCCTTCTTCCATTCCGGCCCGCCGCCAGCGTTCACGGATGGCGCCCATGGATGGATGGGCACCAGTGGCCGGTGACCACACCACAAAGCCGCGTTCGAAGGCTTGCCACGCACCGCCGTCGCGCAGTCCGGTGCTTTCCCCCGTGACCGGATAGCCGAGGAAGCCACCCTCGAACCCGCTGCGGCCCCAGGCCAAATGGATGGATCCGCCTGTCCGCTGGGAGCCCGTGGCCGGCGAATACGTGATGGCTCCGCGCTCAAATGACTGCTTTGAGCCGCCGTTGCGGAGCCCGCTCGCCGTATCGGTGGTGGGATAGCCGTGGAAGCCGGCCGGGCCGTCGGCGCCCCACCACGACGTGCGAACAGGTCCGTTGACCACTACGCGTGCTCCCGTGCGGGCCGACCAGGCGATATCGCCGCCCGCGAACCGTTGGACGCAGCCGCTGGTGCTTCCACTTCCTGAACATTCTTCGGCCCCGGTGGGGCGGATCAGCACACTACGTGCCCAAGCGCTGGTGTTGTAGAGGTGTCCGATGGCACCGGTGAGGGGCGGCGTTGAAGCCTGAACAGTGGCGGGAACGGCTGCCCGGACCGCCAACGTTTCGGTTGGTAACGCGGCCCCAAGGGTGCTTGGAAGCAGGAGCGCCACCGCCAGCGAGCCCAGGAACCAACGCCGCACGGGCCCCATCGCCGTCTTGGTAAAACCCACTTCGCCAACCCCCAAACTGCTGCCACATCAAAACACTGAGGCAAGTATCTTCGACGCCGGCAGTCCCAACACCGGCGACGCAGCCAATGGTGTCACATCGTTATGTCGCTGCCTCTTGATCAGCATTGAACAACTGTTTAGTGTTTGAAACATGCGTTCAATCGCAGAGGATTTCACCACGCGGGCCCGCATCCGCGACGCCGCCATCGGACTTTTCGGCCGCGATGGATTCTCCCGCGCCACAGTGCGCGCAGTCGCCTCGGCGGCCGGAGTCAGCCCAGGGTTGGTCATTCACCATTTCGGTAGCAAAGCAGGGCTCCGCGAGGCCTGTGACCAGCACGTCCTCGCGCAGACAGCTACGCAGGGGCGCGAGAAGGCGGACCCCATATCCACCCGTCAGCTGATCCAGGACTATCTGAACCATCCTGACCAATATGCCCACGAGATCGCCTACATCCGGCGCTCCCTGGGGGACGAATCGGACGCGGGCGACGCCTTCTTCGACGCCGTTGTGAAACAGACCCAGGACATCATCCACGCAGGGATCGAAGCCGGCACTATCCGGAACTTCGCCGACACCCGGTCCACCGCCGTCGTCATCGCTTCCAACAGTCTTTCGATGCTCATGCTGGGCAGGCACCTATCGAGGACTTTGGGGGCTGTGGCTCCGGAGCCGCATGGCATCGGACCTGAGCTGCTGCGGCAACTGACGCTGCCCGCCTTGGAGATTTACACCCACGGCTTCTACACGGACTCGCGGTTCCTGGATGCAGCCCGCGATGCCTTGGAGCAAGACACCACCAACCACGGAAGGGAGCATGCCCCGTGACCCAGGCAATCGTCGTGGAGGGGTTACGCAAGAAGTTCGGTCCCCGCGAGGTCCTGCATGGCCTGGATTTTGCGGTGGATTCCGGGACTGTGTTCGGCGTCATCGGACCGAATGGAGCCGGCAAGACCACCACTATGCGTTGCTTGCTGGACATCATCCGGCCCAGCGCGGGTTCCATTTCGGTGCTCGGTCAGGATCCGCGTCGTGCCGGCACGGCCCTCCGCCGAAGGATCGGCTACCTGCCCGGTGAACTGCATTTGGAGAACCGCACCACGGGCCGCCGCGTGCTGGAGCACTTCGCTGCGATCAGCGGCCCGGTGGATCCGCGGTACGTCAACAGCCTCGCGGATCGGTTGGACCTGGACCTGGACCGCCAGACCCGGAAGCTCTCCAAGGGCAACAAGCAGAAGCTGGGACTCCTGCAGGCGTTCATGCACAAACCCGAACTCCTGGTCCTCGACGAACCCACCAGCGGTCTTGACCCCTTGGTCCAGCAAGTTTTCCACGCCTTGGTCCGCGAGGCCGTGGAAGGCGGCGCCACCGTCTTCCTCAGTTCCCACGTCCTCAGCGAAGTCCAGCAGGCCGCCGACGCCGTGGCGATCCTCCGCGACGGCGAAATCGTCACCGTGTCAACCGTGGACGCCCTCAGGACGGCAGCAGTCCGGCAGCTTCGTTTCATTAGCACCGGAACGGAAGCGCACGACGTCGGAGCGCTGCTGGCCCGCGTGCCCGGCGTCGCCAACGTGGCGTTACGGGAGCTGCCGGCCGACGGACACACTGCCGGAACAGTAGAGGCCACGGCGACACTTTCGGGGCACGTCCAGCACCTGGTCCAAGAGCTGGCACGGCTCAACCTGACGGATCTGGTCCTCGAGGAACCGGACCTGGAAGAGGCTGTGCTGACCCTGTACACGGGGTCTTCGCAGGGTAATGACAACGGCCACAACCACAGCCAAGCAATTCGAACCGAAGGAGCACATCGTGCCTAGGTTCCTGCCCCTCTTCACCAAAGCGCTTACCGACTCGTGGCGCTCCACCCTCGCCTGGGCCTTGGGGTTGACAGCCGCGATCATGTTGTACTTGCCGTTGTATCCGTCCATCGGCGGAAACTCGCAAATGCAGGACTTGATCAACGCCCTCCCACCGGAGATGACCAAGGCACTGAACTACGACCAAATCGCCACAGGTCCCGGCTATACCCAGGCAACATTGTTCGGGCTGGTCGGCTTCCTGCTGATGTCCATGGCCTCTGTTGGCTGGGGCGCCGCGGCCGTTGGTGGGGACGAAGAATCCGGATTGCTGGAACTGACCCTCGCGCACAGCGTTACACGCGTGCAGGTCGTCTTGGAGCGCGCCCTCGCCATCCTGGTGCGGATCGCGTTCCTTTCAGTCCTTGTCTTCCTGTTGGTCCTGGTCCTGAACGGGCCCTCCGAACTAAGCATCGACGTCGGACATCTCGCCGGAGCGGTGCTGCTGTTTGCAGCGCTTGCCCTCCTCAGCGGAACCGCAGCCCTCTGTGTCGGGGCCTTGACCGGACGGAAGATTTACGCGATCGCCGCTGGTGCCGCCGTCGCTGTCCTCGGTTACGTGTTCAACGCGGTGGGGAGGCAAAGTCCCGACGTCGCATGGCTGCTGAACCTTTCGCCTTACCACTGGGCGTACGGGAACTCCCCTGTGGCCAATGGTGCTGACTGGGGAGCCGTCGCCGGGCTGCTCGGTATCTCGGCAGCCCTCATCATGCTGGGTGCTGTGGCACTGCAGCGACGCGATGTGGGTGTTTAGCTCCACACGTGCGGAGCCGGACGGCGGGCTCCAGGGAGTGCATTGTTTTCGCGCCATTCGTGAATCCATTCCGGCAGCTCAAGGCCAGCCGGAGGCGCTCCGAACTCGGCAATGATCTCTTCCTGCGTGACCGGTTTGCCCTTGGCGACCAAGCGCGTGGCGATGTGGGCGCGGGCGTAGATTTCGCCGTTAACCACCATGCGTTGCTCGAAGTAGATGGCCTTGGTATCCAGGCCAATGATGCGGGTTTCGATGGTGTAGCGCTGCCAAAGCTGCAAGGACTTGCGGAAAGCGATGGTCTCGCCGGCAGCCACCGGACTCCACCCCTTCTTGCGCATCTTGGTCCAGATGCCGCTGCGGACCATGAGGTCAAAGCGGCCAAGGTCCATGAGAGAGAAGTACATGCCGTTGTTCACATGCATGGCTATGTCGATGTCCGTCGGCAGCACCCTCAGGGGCAGTGACGACTCTTCCCATACACCCAAAGGCGGGCGCTTGGACGAGGTGAACAGCAGCATGAGGGTGCGAAGAAGCAGATGCATGGCAGCAATGTTACCCGCCAGTAACTTCCGGGGAAAGGTGCCGACCGCATGGTGGACGGGCAATTAGTACATCGCCCGCTTTATGTCCAACGTTTGCACTAACGTTTACCGCCGGTTCATCAAAGCCGTGCAGAATGTCTGGAACTCGTATTTGATAAATGACCTTAAGGGGGACTCCTTTGAGCACGCTGCAAACCACCAGGCCACAGGGTCAGGTGTGGCCGGAACTCTCACGGCACCAGAACGTTGTCCTCCAGGATGCCCGCGGCAACCGCATCGAGGGAACCATCGACGGCATGACAAACGACCGCAGCACGCTGTGGATTCAACTCAAAGGCGGCCTGGGCAGGCAGCTCATTCACCACCTTGACGGTTACTGGCTGGAGACGCCCGCCGCCTGACCAATTCAATGCCTGGCCCCTATGGCTAGGATTCCCCTATGACTCAAGCGCGA
Organism: Arthrobacter sp. 18067; assembly: GCF_902706295.1. Lineage (GTDB taxonomy): Bacteria > Actinomycetota > Actinomycetes > Actinomycetales > Micrococcaceae > Arthrobacter. The sequence continues at coordinate 21,317 of NZ_CACSJJ010000004.1, forward strand.
TACCGGGACCTGGTCGAGTGGCCCCTGATGGCTACGGCACTGATCTTCCTCACGGCCTACGCGTGGCAGGTCATCGGTCGCGTCGACGGCGCCGCGGCATTGCCTTTCGAGATTATTCTTTGGATCACTTGGGGCATCTTCGCCCTGGATTACTTCGTCAACCTGTGGCTTGCTGAAGACCGTGGGCGGTGGTTCCTGTGGAACCTGCACGAACTCCTGATCGTGGTGCTGCCATTCTTCCGGCCCTTGCGCCTGCTGCGACTGGTCACCCTTTTGTCCGTCCTCCAGCGCACGGTGGGCGAAACCCTGCGCGGACGGGTCGCCACCTATGTGGCCGGGGCCGCGGCGATGCTCATCCTCATCGGCGCGCTGGCCGTACTGGACGTCGAGCAGAACGCCCCCGACGCCAAAATCGTCAACTTCGGCGACGCCGCCTGGTGGGCCGTCACTACCATCACCACCGTTGGCTACGGGGACCTGTACCCCGTGACCCCCATCGGCAGGATCGTCGCCGCAGCCCTCATGATGAGCGGCATCGCAGTGCTAGGTATTGTCACGGCGTCCATCGCCTCCTGGCTTGTTCAACGGATCGAGGAGAACGCCGAGGGCGTCGCAGCGGCGGCGGAAGAGAAGGCCGCCGCTGCCGAGGAACCGGTTCGCGCGGAGATGGCCGACCTGGTGACCGAAATCGCCGCCCTGCGGATGGAGATCGCGGAACTACGGGAAGCCACGGAGCTCAGGCGGCAGCACGAGGCTTAGTCCGGGACCCCTGCTTCCCCGCCGATCCCCGTGCCGCCACCGACGAACCGGTGAAGTGTTCCGGGCACACAAAAAATCCCCGGAACCAATGGTTCCGGGGATTTTCCTTGGGTGGCAGATGAGGGATTCGAACCCCCGTAGGCGTTGCCAGCTGATTTACAGTCAGCCCCCTTTGGCCGCTCGGGTAATCTGCCGAACTTCAAAAGAAGATCACTTCCGGAGACCGTTTCTTTTCGATCCGGTAACCGAAGGCAGAGACAACCTTACAGAAGTTTTTGCGAAGAATCTAATCGAGGGCAGACGCCCTGTATTTCCGCGTATTTCAGGCTTCCCCGAGGATCCTGCCGGCCAGTTTCGCTTCGAACTTTTCGGCTTGCTCGGCGGTGATCTGGTTGAGCTGCACGGCCCGCAGCAGATCGGCATGCACTCCATCCATACGGGAGGTGGCGTCGGGAACCGGGCTCAGGACGATCGACGCTGCAACTGCGGCTGCCGCAACTGCACTCGCTGCGGCAACGGCAGCCGTACCAATGGAGCCCGCTGCTGCAGAAGCGGATTTGCTGATGGACTGGACGGCCTTGCTGCTCATGCTGATCCTCCGACGATGCGTTCTTCCAACTGGTACAACTCTCAACCCAAACCCTCGGTTCCCACCATGCATGTGCTGTGAGCGAACTGTGAAAGTGCTCCACGGCCCTAAGCCGCGGCTTCCGTACTAGGCTGGATGCCAGACCAACCCGCCCTCACAGGGCCCCCAACCTAAGGAGAGTCATGGCAGGCGAATCCACATTCGACGTCGTCAGCAAGGTAGACAAGCAAGAGGTCGCCAACGCGCTCAACCAGTCCCAGAAGGAAATCGCGCAGCGGTACGACTTCAAGGGCGTCGGCGCGGAGATCGACTTCAGCGGCGAGAAGATCCTCATGAAGGCCAACTCCGAGGACCGCGTCCTTGCTGTCCTGGATGTCTTCCAGTCCAAGCTGATCAAGCGCGGCATCTCACTGAAGTCCCTGGACCAGGGCGAGCCTTTCCCCTCCGGCAAGGAATTCCGCCTGGAGTGCACCATCAAGGAGGGCATCGCCCAGGACATCGCCAAGAAGATCAACAAGATCATCCGCGATGAAGCCCCCAAGTCCGTCAAGTCCCAGATCCAGGGCGACGAACTCCGCGTGACCTCCAAGTCCCGCGACGACCTTCAGGAGACCATGAACATCCTCAAGAAGTTCGAAGAGGCTGACCTCCAGTTCGTGAACTTCCGCAGCTAGGTAGCTCAGCACCGCCCGAAAGGCCGGGATGCGAGCCCGTTACAAGGCCTGCCTCCCGGCTTTTTGCTGCCCGAAACTACAACGACTGTCGTAATGGACGGGCCCATTAGCACACGATTAGTTTGCGTAATAGTCAAGTCACAGTATCCTTCTTCCTTAGGTGAGCCTAAGTACGGTTCCCCTTAGCGAAAGAAAACCCATGACCGCGAATTACCTGATCGGCCTGCGCGAAGGCCTTGAGGCATCACTGATCGTGGTCCTCCTGATGGCCTACCTCATTAAGACCGGCAGGCGGCACCTGATCCCCCGCGTCTGGGCTGGCGTCGGCCTCGCCATCGCTATTTCCCTTGGCTTCGGCGCGCTGCTGACCTTCGGCCCCCGCGGCCTCACGTTCGAGGCACAGGAAGCAATCGGCGGCGGTCTGTCCATTGTGGCCGTCGCCCTGGTGACCTGGATGGTCTTCTGGATGGCCCGCACAGCGCGCAGCCTCGGCGGCGAGCTGCGCTCCCAGGTGGACAAAGCGGCCGACGGCGCCGCCTGGGGCCTCGTGGTGGTTGCGGCACTGGCCGTGGGCCGGGAGGGCCTCGAAACCGCCCTCTTTATCTGGGCCGCGGCCCAGGCCACGGGCGAAACCACCCTTCCCCTGCTCGGGGCTTTGCTCGGCCTGCTGACAGCGGCCGGCCTGGGGTACCTGCTTCATCGCGGAGTCCTCAAGGTGAACCTTGGCCGTTTCTTCACCTGGACCGGGGTTGGCCTCATCATCATTGCCGGCGGCGTGCTGGCCTACGGAATCCACGATCTCCAGGAAGCCGGCATACTACCCGGGCTGAACAACCTGGCCTTCGACGTCTCAGCTGCCATCCCGCCGTCGTCGTGGTACGGCACGCTGCTGAAGGGCACGCTGAACTTCTCCCCCGCCACCACCTGGCTCGAAGCCGCAGCGTGGCTTTTGTATGTGATTCCGGTGCTGTTCCTCTACATCCGGGCCAACCGGTCCGCCCCGCCCAAGGCTTCCAGCAAGGCGTCAGCCCCCGCGGTCGCAACACAGCCCTAGGGCCACCACACTCTTTCCGGGTAACTCCCGCCTCGCGCTTACCTTCAACACAAAGGACCCACCATGCTCGGATCACCCAAACTTCGCAGGACACTCGCCGTGATCGGCGCCGCCGCAGCTGTGCCCCTGGTACTTGCCGGCTGCACCGACAACACGAAGACCACGGGCGCCACGGACGGTCCCATCCAGGTCAGCAGCACCGCCAACGAGTGCAAGGTATCTACCGGAACCGCACCCAGCGGCAACCTCACCTTTGCCGTGAAGAACGAGGGCACGGAAGTTACCGAGTTCTACCTGCTGGCCGAGGACGGCCTCCGGATCCTGGGCGAAGTGGAGAATATCGGCCCCGGTATCACCCGCAACCTGGTGGTCACCGCTCCGGCCGGCAAGTACAACACTGCGTGCAAGCCCGGGATGCAGGGAGAGGGCATCCGCGCTTCCTTTGAGGTCACCGAATCCGGCAACAAGCCCAGCGTGGATGCCGACTTCCAAAAGCTCCTGGACAACGGATCCCAGCAATACGTGGCCTACGTCAAGGATCAGACTGAGCAGCTCATTGTCGGCACCAAAGCGTTCGCAGAAGCCTTCGCCGCCGGTGACGCCGCCAAGGCCCGCGACCTCTACGCCTCCACCCGCATGCACTGGGAGCGGATCGAACCCGTAGCTGAATCCTTCGGCGACCTGGACCCCAAGCTGGATGCCCGTGAAGCCGACCTTGAGCCCGGTCAGGAATGGACCGGCTGGCACCGTGCTGAGAAGGACCTTTTCCCGCCGGCAGAGTACACCGCCATGACTCCGGCGGAGCGCACCGCCATTTCCACACAGCTGGTAGCTGACACCGAAGACCTCGTCACCCGCACCCGCACGGTGGAACTCACCCCGGACAAGCTCGGCAACGGCGCCAAGGAACTCCTGGATGAAGTGGCCACCGGCAAGGTCACCGGCGAAGAAGAAATCTGGTCCCACACTGATCTTTGGGACTTCCAAGCCAACGTAGACGGTGCCCGCATCGCCTTCGAGAACCTGAAGCCGGCGCTTGAGCAGAAGGACGCCGAACTCGCCAAGTCCTTGGACGAGAAGTTCACGGCCCTGCAAACCGAACTCAAGAAGCACGCCAAGGGCGACGGCTTCGTCTACTACAACGAGCTGAGCCAAGAGCAGGTCCAGCAACTCGCTGCCCTGGTCGATTCGCTGGGTGAGCCCCTCTCCAAGCTCACCGCAGCCGTGGTGCTGTGAGCGGCTGCCCCTTCGGGCACAGCGGCGATCCGGCCGGCACCGAACGAACCGGCGAGTCCGCCGGCGTCGAGCGTTCAGTCGAGCCGGCCGCCGTCGTAAGTTCCCAGGAAGCGGCCGACGGCGGTCCGGCGGCCGCCGCTGCCACGGGCAGTTCCCGTATGTCCCGGCGCGGCCTTCTCTCCCTTGCGGGGGTTGGCGGCGCCGGAGCTGTAGCCGGGCTTGCCGCTGGATTCCTCGGCCATGATGCCCTGACGGCTGCCACTGCTTCCGCTGCGGACACCACTGCAGGGGATGCCGTAGTCCCATTCTTTGGCGCTCACCAGGCGGGTATTACTACCCCGGCACAGGACCGCCTGCACATGGCCGCGTTCGATGTCACCACAGAGGACCGCAAGGAACTCATCAAGCTCCTCAAGGACTGGACGGCCGCGGCCGAGGCCATGACCACCGGCGTTCCCACGGGCCGGACGGGGGCCGTCGATGGCCCCTATGATGCGCCGCCGGAAGACACTGGCGAGGCACTGGACCTGCCCGCCGCCAAGCTCACCCTGACGTTCGGCTTCGGCGCGGGCTTGTTCGAGAAGGACGGCAAAGCTCGCTTCGGTCTGGATGGTCGCCGGCCTGAGGCCTTGATCGATCTCCCGCACTTCCCGGGGGACGACCTTCAACCGGGGCGAACGGGTGGGGACATCGTCATCCAAGCCTGCGCGGACGATCCCCAGGTTGCCGTGCACGCCATCCGCAACCTTGCCAGGATCGGCTTCGGCAAGGTGCGTGTCCGTTGGTCGCAACTGGGGTTTGGACGCACCTCCTCCACGTCCAGGGCGCAGGTGACACCGCGGAACCTCTTTGGCTTCAAGGACGGCACCAACAACCTCAAGGTCGAAGACAACGCGCTGCTTGAGGAGCACGTGTGGGTTCCGTCCGGCTCACGGCCAGCCGAGCAGTGGATGGCTGGGGGCAGCTACCTGGTGGCCCGCAGGATCCAGATGCACATAGAAATCTGGGACCGGACCTCGCTGCGGGAACAAGAAGGGCTGATCGGCCGCACCAAGGGCGTGGGCGCTCCCCTGTCCGGCGGAGAGGAGTTCTCTGCTCCTGACTTCGGGATCAAGGGACGTGACGACGAGCCCCTCATCCCCCTCGATGCGCATGTCCGGCTGGCGCACCCGGACCAGAACGCCGGCATCAGGATGCTGCGCCGCGGATACAACTTCACGGATGGCTCGGACGGGCTGGGGCACTTGGATGCCGGCCTGTTCTTTATTGCGTTCGTCAAGGATCCCCGGACGCACTACGTGCCCATGCAACTGGCCCTGGCCAAGGGCGACACCTTGTCCGTGGAGTACCTGAAACACACGGGCTCGGGGCTTTTTGCGGTGCCTCCGGGCATTGCAGCGGGCGGCTTCATCGGCGAAGGGCTGTTCGCTTAGCGCTGGTGACCGGGTAATCCGTTGCGGGTCCTACGAGAGAGGCCGCCCGGCCATCCGTTCCAAACGGCTGATCCGTTCCTTCATGGGCGGGTGGGTGGAGAACATGCGCCGCATGCCGCCGCCACGGAACGGGTTGGCGATCATGAGGTGCGAGGCATTGACGAGCTTTTGGTCCTGTGGGAGCGGCAACTGGGTGACGCCCGACTCGATCTTGCGCAGGGCTGAGGCGAGTGCCAACGGATCGCCGGTGAGCTCGGCGCCGTCCTCATCGGCGTCGTACTCCCGCGTGCGGGAGATGGCCATCTGGATCAGCGATGCGGCAAAGGGCGCCAGCAGGGCCATGGCGATGGTGGCCAGGGGATTGGCGTTGCGGCGGTCGCCACTGCCGAAGATCAGCAGCATCTGCCCCACGGAAGTAATGACACCGGCAACAGCAGCAGCCACGGATGAGGTCAGGATGTCGCGGTTGTACACGTGCATCAGCTCATGCCCCAGCACTCCCCTGAGTTCGCGGGCGTCGAGCAGGTGCAGGATTCCCTCGGTGCAGCACACCGCAGCGTTCTTTGGATTGCGACCGGTAGCGAAGGCGTTGGGCGTCATGGTGGGCGAGAGATAGATCCGCGGCATCGGCTTGTTGGCCCGGACTGAGAGCTCCCGCACGATCTGGTACAGCTGCGGCGCCTGGGCTTCGGTCACCGGGTAGGCGGCCATGGAACGGATGGCAATTTTGTCGCTGTTCCAGTATCCATACGCGGTAGTGCCAACGCCGATCAGAGCCATGATCCAGATAGGCGTCGTGCTGCGCGTCCCTGCCGCGATGATGGCGCCCAACCCCAACAACACTGCCCACAGCACACCGAAGAGCGCTGCGGTCTTGAGTCCATTGTTGTGTTTATGCACGGCTTTTCTTGTCTCTTTCGTCGGCTCTTGCAGGGGTTCTGTACGGATTAACGCCGACGCCGGTCGTCGTGTTCCGTCTTCAGCCTACGTTGGCCCTGCGGCTGGCAGGGCTAGGGCACAGGATGCTTCGCATCGTAGGCAACGAACCCGGGCTGCAAGCGTGAAGCCAGCCATGCCAGGACAATGCAGAGAAGTCCGCCGATGAGCAGTACGCCGCCTTCGCTGAGGAACTGCGTGACGCCGCCGGCCAGCATGTCCCCCACCCGGGGTCCACCGGCCACCACCACGATGAACACGCCTTGGAGCCGACCCCGCAGGTGATCCGGAGTGGCCGACTGGAGGATGGTGGTTCGGAAGACGGCGCTGATGGAGTCCGAGATCCCGGCCAACGCGCAGCAGAGGGCTGCAGGAATCAGCCAGGGAGTGACACCATCGCGGCCGGCATCCCCGGCCAGCAGGACCACCAGCCCGAATCCGGCTATCGAGGCTCCCCAACCAACCACGGACCACACCACGGCGCTGCCCTGCATTCGCACGCGGCCCAGTGGCCCCGAAAACAGGCCCGCGAGGAAGGCTCCCACGGCGGTCGACGCCAACAGGACGCCCACGGTCGTTTCGCCTCCGCCGATCATGACCGCCCCGATGGCAGGCATCAATGCGCGGGGTTGGGCGCAAATCATGGCGATGAGGTCGATGATGAAAGTCATGCGGACGTTGGGGCGGGTGCCCAGGAAACGGAAGCCCTCCACTACGGACCGGAGCCCTGGCCGCACGGCATCTTTGGAAGGCGGCAGCGGCGGCAGCTTGAAGAGTCCCCAGAGCGCGAAGGTGAAGCTGATGACATCAATGGTGTAAGTCCAGCCGAAGCCAATGGTGGCCACCAGCACCCCGGCCAGCAGTGGCCCTGCTGTCATGGACAGGCCAAACGTCAGCATGCTCAGGGCATTGGCAGCGGGAAGCAAATCCTTGCGGACCAGGAGGGGGATGATGGCACTGCGGGCGGGACCATTGATGCCTTGCGCGCCACTCTGGATGGCCACCAGCGCGTAGAGGATCCAGATGTTGCCGATCTCCAGCCATGCCTGCAACGCCAGTCCGGCCGTTGTTGCCCACAGAACCAGCGAGGCGATGAGGGCCACTTTGCGTCGATCATAGGCGTCCGAAATGGATCCCCCGTAAAGCCCTGCGATGACCAATGGGACCAGTGCGAAGATACCGAGGAGGCCAACATAAAAGCTCTCCTGGGTGAGCCTGTAGACCTCCAGGCTGACAGCCACCAGCGTCAGTTGCGTACCAATGGCGGCAACCGATGCCCCCATCCAGAGCCGCCGAAAAGCGGGACTCTCCTTCAGTGGGGTGAGGTCTGCCAGTAGTTTCGCCACCGTCCTACCTTAACGACCATTGCGGTGGCCTCCCGCCGCTGTTCTCCCACGTGTGGTACTCGGCTTGGTAGGCTCACCCGGGGGAAGGAGTTGACAAGGTCATGTCGCGACAATTGTTGTATCGTTCGGGTTTTTGGGAGATCGCCCGGCCGCGCCATCCCCTCACCGCCGGACACGTCCTGATCAGGCTTTCCGACCCCTCCACAGAATTTGCCCACTCCTCAGCTGCCGACTGGCTTTTCTGCCACAAGCTGGTTCGGGCCGCCCTCAACGACGTCCTGGGTGCCACACGATGCGCCATCATGTTTGCCCACCAATGGCACCCACTGGGCTCGGCCATTGGAGAGCCGGTGGCGGAGTCCTCAACCCCGACCTTCCACGTGTTTGCTCGTTGGACCGGAGAGACCACGACGCCGGGACGCCAGCTTTCGCTTCCGGCCCATCGTCGGGCGGGGGTGCCGGAACACGAACTCGACGGCACCGACGCCGCGCTCCGCGACGCGCTGCGGAGAGGCCGGCCCGACGCCGCGGTGACGTCCGCCGATGACCTAAGCGCCGCCGTCGAGCCTGTCAGTGGCTCTGGTCCGTTGGTGCGGACCGTGGATGCCGGACCCCGCCACACGGTCATTGAGGCGGCCCGGCAATTCGAGTCCATCGGGGACATCCGGCCAGCGGAACTCCTGGCGATGGCTTCGGCCTTGGGATCACTTCGACAATCCGGCGGAACCAGTGGATTCAGTTGTGTTGCCCTGGAACCCGAATCCTCCGGCGTGCCCTTGCGGGTCCATGCGCTGGGACGATCCGTCGCTGAGGAAGTGAATCCGCTCGAGGCCCTGCTCCGTTCACCGGAAGTTAGCCTTGCCTTATTGTGAACTCCTCAAAATAAGTGTTTCAATAAATGCATGACAGATCACACAGCCGAGCAGGAAGCATGGGCCGCGGCCCTGCATGCCCACGGCCGGCGTGTGACCAAACAGCGGCTGGCTGTGCTCGCCGCGGTCCAGCACCATCCGCATTCCCCGGCAGAAGGCATCCTTGCCGCTGCCCGCAAAGAGCTTCCTGAACTGACGGCGCAGTCCGTTTACGTGGTGCTCAGCGACCTCACGGACCTGCAGATGCTGCGCCGCTTTGAGCCCCCGCACTCCCCGGCGCTTTACGAAACCCGGGTGGGCGACAACCACCACCACGCCGTTTGCATCAGCTGCGGCAAGGTGGAGGACGTGGATTGCGCCGTGGGACACGCACCGTGCCTCACACCGCACTGGGATGAGAATTCCAAGCCCATGACCATCCAGATCGCAGACGTCCTCTACCAAGGCATCTGCCAGGACTGCCAGTCCAAACAACAGCTTCCCGTAGATACTTCCGTAACTCAGAAATAGGAAAAAGGAGAACAATGACTGCCATTTCAACAACCCAGTCAGGTGCCCCCGTTACGTCCGACGCGCACTCGAAGTCCGTCGGCGCTGACGGTGCCATCATCCTCACCGACCACTACTTGGTGGAGAAGCTCGCACAGTTCAACCGCGAGCGGGTCCCGGAGCGTGTAGTGCACGCCAAGGGTGGCGGCGCTTTCGGTACGTTCAAGACCACCTCGGACGTCTCTGCCTACACCAAGGCAGCTTTCCTGCAGCCGGGCACCGAGACGGACATGCTGATCCGTTTCTCCTCCGTCGCTGGCGAGAACGGTTCCCCCGACACCTGGCGCGACCCCCGCGGTTTCGCCGTGAAGTTCTACACCTCCGAGGGCAACTACGACCTCGTGGGCAACAACACCCCCGTCTTCTTCATCCGCGACGGCATCAAGTTCCCGGACTTCATCCACTCCCAGAAGCGCCTTCCGGGCACCCACCTGCGTGACGCTGACATGCAGTGGGACTTCTGGACCCTCTCCCCCGAGTCCGCACACCAGGTCACCTGGCTCATGGGCGACCGCGGCCTCCCGGCTTCCTGGCGTGAAATGCAGGGCTACGGCTCGCACACGTACCAGTGGATCAACGCCGCTGGCGAGCGTTTCTGGGTCAAGTACCACTTCAAGTCCAACCAGGGCGTCAAGACCATCACGGGCGACCAGGCTGAAGAACTTGCCGGCTCGGATGCAGACTTCTACATCCGCGACCTGCAGGAAAACATCGCCGATGGCAACTTCCCCTCCTGGGAACTGCACGTCCAGGTCATGCCGTACGAAGACGCCAAGACCTACCGCTTCAACCCGTTCGACCTCACCAAGGTGTGGCCGCACTCTGACTACCCGCTGATCCACGTGGGCACCATGGAGCTGAACAAGAACCCGGAGAACTACTTCGCGCAGATCGAGCAGGCCACCTTCGCGCCGTCGAACTTCGTTCCGGGCATCGCCGCTTCCCCGGACAAGATGTTGCAGGCCCGCATCTTCTCCTACGCGGACGCACACCGCTACCGCGTGGGCACCAACCACGCACAGATCCCGGTGAACCAGCCCAAGAACCAGGTCAACAACTACAGCCAGGACGGCCAAGGCCGTTTCCTGTTCAACGCTCCCTCCACGCCGGTCTACGCACCGAATTCCGTGGGTGGCCCGGCTGCGGTTGAGCCCACCTCGCCGGCCGGTGGCTGGGAAAACGACGGCGAGCTCACCCTCTCCGCGCACACCCTGCACACTGAGGATGACGACTTCGGCCAGGCCGGTACCCTGTACCGCGAGGTCTACGATGACGCCGCCAAGGCCCGCCTCCTGGACACCATCACCGGTGCCGTGGGCGGCGTGAAGACCGCCGACATCAAGGAACGCGCCATCCAGTACTGGACCAACGTTGACTCCGATCTCGGCGCCAAGCTCCGTGCCAACCTCGGTGCGGGCCAGACCGAGTCCGACGCCGAAGCAGCCAACAAGCTCTAAGCGTCTTCGCGTTACTGCATTTCCAGGTCACCCCGCTGCGGATCTCCGCGGCGGGGTGACCTTTTTGTTTTCCACATAGCACTGGTGGCCTATGGTTTGGCCGGTAGTGGCGTCCCTAGGATCCTTCTATGAGCACATTCGAAGGCATCCCTACTGCCGCATTCCGCTTCTACGCTGAGCTTGAAGAGAACAACAACCGTGAGTGGTGGCTGGAGCATAAATCAACGTACGACGCCGAGGTCAAGGAGCCGCTGACAGCTCTACTTTCAGAGTTGGAGCCGCAGTTCGGGCCGGCCAAGATTTTCCGTCCCAACAGGGACATTCGGTTCTCCCAGGACAAGTCGCCATACAAAACCGCCCAAGGTGCCTTTGCCGCCACGCAGGAGGGCGTCGGCTTCTACGTCCAGATCAGTGCGGATGGCCTGCTGATCGGTGGCGGCTACCACTCCCATACGCCTGCCCAGCTCGCCCGCTTCCGGGCCGCTGTGGATGCCCCTGACAGTGGCCTGGAGCTGCAGGAGATCGTGGATTCAATCGCGGCGGCCGGTTTCGCCATTGAGGGCGAGGAACTCAAGACCGTTCCGCGCGGTTTCGACAAAGACCACCCACGCGCCGGGCTCCTGAGGCACAAGTCGTTGTCGGCGGGCGTCGAGGTGGGGCAGCCGGACTGGTTGTCCTCTCCCGCTGCCAAAGAAGAAATCGCTGCCCGCTGGGAGGTGCTGCGGCCGCTGGTCGAGTGGGTCGGTGAGCATGCGGCACCGTAACGTCAAAGCGCCCGGAAACCGATGGGTTCCGGGCGCTTTGTGGAGCAAGAGATGGCAGCTGTCTGACAAGCTGCCGTGATTGGATTAGACCTTCGTGTAGCTGTCTTCATCCTCATCGCCGTCGGCCTGGCGGACTTCGGGGGCACCGTTGACGGAGGCTTTGGCAGAGGCGAACTTCTCGTTCAGCCGCGAGTGGCGCTGGCCGTAGGCGAAGTAGATGCCCATGCCGATGACCAGCCAGATCGCGAAGAAGATCCAGGTCTCAACAGCAAGGTTGGTCATGAGGTAGAAGCAGAGCACTGCGGAGACCCACGGCAGGACCTTGCCGAACGGGACACGGAAGGCGGGCTTCAGGTCCGGACGCTTCTTGCGCAGCACCAGGATGCCCAAGCTCACCATCACGAACGCGGAGAGCGTTCCGATGTTGATCATTTCCTCGAGCAAGTCCACCTTGGTTACACCTGCCACTACGGCCACCGCTGCGCCACAGATGATCTGCAGACGGGCCGGTGTGGAGCGCTTTTCGCTGGTCTTGGACAGTGAGCGCGGCAGGAGTCCGTCGCGGCTCATGGCAAGGACCACACGGGACAGGCCCATGAGCAGCACCATGATCACGGTGGTCAAGCCCACCAGGGAGCCGAACGCGATGACCTTGGCAGCATCCGTATTGCCCACGGCCTCGAAAGCCGTGGTCAGGGTGGGGTTCTTCACCTCGGCCAATTGCGTGTAGGAAACCATGCCAGTCAGCGCGAGGGAGACCAGGATGTAAAGCAGCGTCACTACGGCAAGGCCACCGAAGATGCCGCGGGGAAGGGTCTTCTGCGGGTTCTTCACCTCTTCTGCGGAGGTTGCCACTACGTCGAAGCCGATAAAGGCAAAGAAGACCAAGGCTGCGCCGGCGAAGACGCCCAGCGTTCCGTACTGGGCCGGAGCGGCGCCGGTGAGGAAGCCGAAGAAGGACTGCTTCATGACATCGGCAGCACCGGAGTCTGTGGGCTCGGAGGCAGGAATGAAGGGAGTGTAGTTGGAGAACTTCACGTAGCTAAAGCCAACAACAATCACGAACAGGACAACGGCGATCTTGATCAGCGTGAAGACGTTGCCGACGCGGGCGGACAACTTTGTCCCCAGCACCAGCAGCACGGTGAAGATCGCGACGATGAGGAAGGCACCCCAGTAGAGGTCAACCCCGCCGACCTTGATTGACGGCGGCATGTCCACGCCCATCAGGCCAAAGACCGTACTGAGGTAAATGCCCCAGTACTTGGCGATGACGGCAGCGGCGGTAAAAAGTTCGAGAATGAGGTTCCAGCCAATGATCCACGCGAGGACCTCGCCCATGGTGGCGTACGTGAACACGTAGGCGGAGCCTGCCACGGGGATGGCAGTGGCAAATTCGGCGTAGCACATGATGGCCAGCGCGCACGTGACGGCGGCGATGGCAAAGGAGATGGTGACGGCGGGGCCGGCAAAGTTTGCGGCAGCCTTGGCGCCCACCGAGAAGATCCCGGCGCCGACAGCAACGGCGACGCCCATGATCATCAAGTCCCAGGTGCTGAGGCTGCGCTTCAGCTTTCGCCCGGGCTCATCGGCATCGGCGATCGACTGCTCGATCGATTTGGTCCTGAAAATGTTCATAAAAATGCCACATTCTGGATGGGAGTGGTATAGGACTCATCAAGAATAGTGTCCGGCCAATGGACGGCCATATTTATCCCAGATAGTGAGACGGCCTGTGGGGCGCGGGGCAGATGTGGCTGATGTGACGAAGGCGGGTTGCCCTCGTCACACCAGCTGTGGACCTAAAGGCTTGGCACGTCCCAGTCCATGAGGGTGGAACGGATCAGGAATCGCTTCCCCTCGGGAGACTCAACTGAGAACCCACTGCCACGGCCGGGAACCACGTCCACCGTGAGATGGGTGTGCGACCAGTAATTGAACTGCTCCTTGGACATCCAGAACTCCAGTGGCTGCGCCCCGCCGTCGGACCCAATATCGAACCGGCCGAGCAACACATCGGAATCACCTGTCAGGAACTCCCCCGCCGGGTAGCACATGGGTGCCGAGCCGTCGCAGCAGCCGCCCGACTGATGGAACATGAGCGGTCCATGCTGGTCCCATAGCTTGCGGAGGAGCTCCACGGACACTGCGGTGAGCGCCACCCGGGAGAAATCCTCCCCGGGCAGCGTCACCGCGGCTTCCAAGCCGGTATTGTTCATCAGAACTTCAGCACCACACGGCCATCGATCTTGGCGTGCTTCATCTCGTCAAAGACCGCGTTGACTTCGGAGAGTTCCCGCGTTGAGACCGTTGGCTTGATCTTTCCCTGCGCATAGAACTCCAGTGCCTCTTCAAGATCCTGCCTCGTGCCCACGATCGACCCCCTGACAGTGAGGCCTTTGAGGACGATCTCGAAGATCGGCGCAGGGAAGTCTCCTGGTGGCAACCCGTTGAAGACGATCGTCCCGCCACGGCGAGCCATCCCGATCGCTTGTCCAAAGGCCGAAGGATGCACAGCCGTCACCAGGACTCCGTGGCAACCGCCCGTTTCACGCTGGATCACTTCCGCCGGATCCTCGTGCAGCGCGTTGACGGTCACTTCGGCGCCGTGCTCGCGGGCCAGTGCCAACTTGTCGTCGGCAATGTCCACCGCTGCCACTCGAAGACCCATGGCCACTGCGTACTGCACGGCGATGTGTCCCAGACCGCCGATCCCGGAGATAGTGACCCACTGCCCCGGTTTGGCCTCGGTCATCTTCAGGCCCTTGTACACCGTGACGCCGGCACACAGGACGGGCGCAACTTCCACCGGGTCCGAGCCTTCCGGGATGCGTGCGGCGAACCGTGTGTCCACCAGCATGTACTCGCCAAACGAGCCGTCCACGCTGTAGCCACCGTTCTGCTGCGACTCGCACAGGGTTTCCCACCCGGTCCGGCAGTACTGGCAGTCCCCGCAGGCAGACCACAGCCAGGCATTGCCCACCAACTGGCCAATGGCAACATCCGTGACGCCTTCGCCGAGGGCCACCACTTCTCCCACACCTTCGTGGCCGGGAATGAACGGCGGCGTCGGCTTGACCGGCCAGTCGCCTTCAGCGGCGTGCAGGTCTGTGTGGCATACCCCCGAGGTGATGAGGCGGACCAACGCCTGGCCGGGACCCGGCGTCGGCCTTTCCACTTCCTGGATCTTAAGATCGGTTCCGAATTCCGTAACTACTGCAGCTTGCATGGTGGTCATTGACGATCTCCTTTGATCGATGGACAAGACGGATTTAGAAGAAGCCGAGCTTGTTCTCGTTGTAGCTGACCAGAAGGTTCTTGGTCTGCTGGTAGTGGTCCAGCATCATGGCGTGGTTCTCACGGCCAATACCTGAGGACTTGTAGCCACCGAAGGCAGCACCTGCCGGGTAGGCGTGGTAGTTGTTGACCCACACGCGGCCGGCCTGGATTTCCCGGCCAGCGCGGTAGGCGACATTTCCGTTGCGCGACCAGACGCCGGCGCCAAGCCCATAAAGGGTGTCGTTGGCGATGCCAATGGCGTCGTTGTAATCGCTGAACTTGGTGACGGACACCACCGGGCCGAAGATCTCCTCCTGGAAGATGCGCATCCGGTTGTGGCCCTCAAAGATAGTGGGCTGCACGTAGTAGCCACCTGCAAGGTCGCCGGAAAGCTCTGCCCGGGCACCGCCGGTCAGCACCTTGGCCCCCTCCTGCTTTCCTATGTCGATGTAGGAAAGGATCTTCTCCAACTGGTCATTCGATGCCTGCGCGCCGATCTGGGTCTCCGTGTCCAACGGGTTGCCCTGGATGATCTTGTTGGTCCGGGCCACCACGTCTCCCATGAAGGAGTCGTAGATACCTTCCTGGACCAGCGCGCGGGAGGGGCATGTGCAGACTTCGCCCTGGTTGAAGGCGAAGAGCGTGAAGCCTTCCTGGGCTTTGTCGTAGAAGGCGTCGTCCTGGGAGGCGACGTCGTCGAAGAAGATGTTGGGGCTCTTGCCACCAAGCTCCAGCGTGACGGGAATGAGGTTGTTGGATGCGTACTGGCTGATGAGGCGCCCTGTAGTGGTCTCGCCTGTGAAGGCGATCTTGCGGATGCGGGAGCTTGAGGCGAGCGGCTTTCCGGCTTCAACACCGAAGCCGTTGACGACGTTCACTACACCGGCCGGGAGAAGGTCGCCGATGAGTTCCATGAGCACCAGGATGGACGTCGGTGTCTGCTCGGCCGGCTTGAGGACCACGGCGTTGCCGGCGGCGAGTGCGGGGGCCAGCTTCCAGACGGCCATGAGAATGGGGAAGTTCCACGGGATGATTTGGCCGACCACGCCCAGCGGCTCTTTGAAGTGATAGGCGGTGGTGTCCTCGTCCAGCTGGGAGAGGTGGCCTTCCTGCGCACGGACGGCTGAGGCAAAGTAGCGGAAGTGGTCGGCGGCCAACGGAATGTCGGCGTTGAGGGTCTCGCGTACGGGCTTGCCGTTGTCCCAGGTCTCGGCAACCGCGAGGAGCTCAACGTTCTCGTCAATGCGATCGGCGATCTTGTTCAGGATGGCTGCGCGCTCGGTGGCGGAGGTCTTGCCCCATGAGGGTGCAACTTTGTGCGCGGCGTCAAGGGCAAGCTCAATATCCTCGGATGTCCCGCGGGCAACTTCGCAGAAGGCCTTGCCCGTGACGGGGGTGATGTTCTCGAAGTAGGCGCCCTTGACCGGGGCAACCCACTCGCCGCCGATCCAGTTCTCGTAACGGTCCTTGAACGTGACCTTCGAACCCTCGGCACCCGGCTGTGCGTAAACAGTCATTGCTAGCTCCTTTGCTGCGAATCACGGTGGCTGTCGCCATTGATTCGAGCCTAGGAGCGGGGAGGTTGCAGCTACGTTGCAACCTTGTGATTCAGCTCACGCAGACAGTTCGGTGTCGATCCGTTCAAGGTCAGCCACGACGGCGGCCCGCTTGGGTGAGCGCGGCGGCAGCAGCTTGAGGAGTGCAAGGCGGAGGTCGGCGTCGTACTTCGCCTCGGGCAGCTCCGCATACTTGAGGAGCGAATCGACGCTGCCGTCGCTGAGCAGCGCCTCGCGCAGCAAGTGCGCCACACGCTCACGCAACTGCACGACGCCGGGCGCCTCCGATCGCGGCAGGACCGCACCTTTATAGATTTCCAAGGCAATACGGTGGGCGCCACGTTGCAGGCAACTGAGAACCTGGCCGGAATCGGGAAGCAACTCAACTGGTAAGCGGTAGGGCCGGGATTGCGGAACCGCGTCCGGGCTCAGTTCCTGGATCACTTTGCGGAGCCGCACCATCTCGGCCCGCAGGGTCACCGAGGATCCGTCCCCGGGGTACAGCTGGGTGCAAAGGTCCTCGGCACTGAGACCGTCAGGGTGGTTGCCCAGGATGGCCAGGATTTCGCTGTGCCGTGCGGACAAGGACACCGTCCTGCCATCGATGCTGAGCAGGGCCTGGTCCCTTCCCAACAGCTGCAGGCTGTTCCTGTAGAGGGCGTGGCCGGAGGTGGCAGCCGCGCTCCGGCGTCGTGGTTTTTCACGGACGGCGGCAGCCAGTTGGAGCCGCTCGATCCGCAGTTGGGCCTGCGCAGCAGCAACCGTTGCCTCCACCAGGGAGAGGGTGTGCGCGGCGACGGCGGTTTCCGTGCCTGTAATGTCCACGACGCCCAGCACGGCGCCGGAATCGGGATCGTGGAACGGAACCGCGGTGCAGCTCCATGGATGGACCGAGCGTTTGAAGTGTTCGGCACCGGAGATCTGGATGCTGCGGTCAAGGGCCAGCGCAGTGCCTGGCGCGCTGGTGCCCACCGAAGCCTCGGACCAATCGGCGCCAGCCACGAACATCATGCCTTCAGCACGCCGTTGCATCACGGGGTCGCCATCCACCCACAAGAGCCGGCCGACGTCGTCGCCCACTGCCACCAACAGCCCGCTGTCATGGCTGGGTTGGACCAGCAGCTTCTTGATCACAGGCATGATGGTGGCCAGCGGATGCTGCCTGCGGTACTCCTCCAACTCATCCTGGTCCATCGCGAGGGGCGCCTCGGCGACGTCCGGATTGGCCTGAAGGCTGGCCGAACGCTGCCAGGATTCACGCACCAAACGGCGGAGGCCCACGATATCCTCGGTCGCCCCCAGTCGTAGGGAGTCCAGGCGCTCGTGGCCAACCAAGGCATGCTTCTGGACCAACTCCGCGGCATCGCTGCCTGGAACCGGCGGATGAATGGGTTTCCTCATCGAACTCCCTGCTAGTTCGCAATGACAGTGCGCTGCGTGTGATGGGCGGCACAGTACCGTGAAGTCTAGTTCGGTGAGTGGTGAATGTCAGCCGCGGGAGATCTGGATCATTTCCTCGCGCGGAACAACCTTGACGCGTTCGCGGACCATTCCATTGCCCGTACCCTCGCCGCCGGACCAGGAAGCACCCAGGGCGGCTTCGTGGGCGTCCAGCCGGTTCCAGCCTTCCCAAGTGGTGTATTCGATGCCGCGTTCCTCGAGGAGGTCGATGATCGCCTGCGGATCCGGGTTCTCGGCGGGAGGCAGGGTGAGCCTGTCCTCCAGGAGGAAGCCAATGGTCTCCAGGGCGTCTCCCTTGGTGTGGCCGATCAGCCCGACAGGTCCACGCTTGATCCAGCCTGTTGCATAGATTCCCGGCACTGGCTCGCCGTCGGCATCCAGGACGCGACCGCCGTCGTTCGGTATGACGCCGCGACGGGCATCGTACTCAAGCTCCTCCAGCGGTGAACCGTGGTACCCGATGGCGCGGTACACGGACTGGACCGGGTATTCGATGAACTCGCCGGTGCCTTTGACGTTGCCTGTTCCGTCCAGCTGCATGCGCTCGAACTTGATGCCGGAGACCTGGCCCGGGGTTTCCGGGGAGTCCAGGATTTCCACCGGGCTGTGCAGGAAGTGCAGGTGGAGGCGGCGGGATGAGGGTTGCTCCGATTCGGCGTGCTCTTCCACCAGCCAGTTGGTCATGGTGTTCACCATGGTCTTGATCTGGTTGTTCGTCTTGATGGCTTCATCCGAGGCTTCGTCGAACTCGAAGTCTTCCGGGTAGAGCACGATGTCCACGTCCTTGCAGTGGGACAGTTCGCGCAGTTCCAACGGAGTGAACTTCACCTGGGCCGGGCCGCGGCGGCCAAAGACATGGACGTCGGTGACCGGGGATTTCTTCAGTCCGGCGTAGACGTTGTCCGGGATTTCGGTGACGAGCAGTTCCTCAGGGTGTTTGACCAACATCCGGGCGACGTCCAAAGCCACGTTGCCGTTGCCGATCACGGCAATTTCCTTGGCGTCAAGCGGCCAGTCCCGGGGGACGTCCGGGTGCCCGTCGTACCAGGACACGAAGTCGGCGCCGCCGAAGGAACCCTCAAGCTCGACGCCCGGGATGTTCAGGTCCGCGTCCTTGATGGCACCGGTGGAGAAGATCACGGCGTCGTAGAAGGCGCGGAAATCGTGGAGCGTCAGGTCCCGGCCGTAGGTCACGTTGCCCAGGAAGCGGATGTCGCCGCGATCCAACACCTTGTGCAGTGCGTTAACGATGCCCTTGATGCGTGGATGATCCGGGGCCACTCCGTAGCGGATCAGGCCGTACGGCGCCGGGTATGCCTCGAAGAGGTCGATGCTGACCTCCACGTCGCCGTCTTTGACCTCGTTGGATTTAGTCAGAATGTCCGCGGCATAGACACCTGCGGGACCTGCGCCAACGATCGCAACGCGAAGCGGACGTTTGGGGGTGGTTGCGGCTGAGTTGGACACCGTAAGCCCTTCCGAAGCAGTGAGCCACGCCATTGTTGGGGCGCGCAGATTCCAATTCTAGATGTCGACCTTACGCCAGGCCGCTTATATGGCAGGAGTCACAGAAATTCCCAAACATTGCGGAATATTGCGTCGGCGGATGGTGTTGGCGACAATGTGTCGACACCGGAACAGATAACAGCCAGCTCATCCTCTTCAACCCAGCCCACGACGACGACTGTCGGGGGCGGTGGCCGAGGTACCGGCGGGGCTGGCAAGCCGGTGAGGAGCGAGTCGACGGCGGGGGTCCTGTTCGGCATCGGTGCTTACGGCCTGTGGGGGCTGCTCCCGCTGTACTTCTTCGTTCTGATGCCGGCAAGTGCCATCGAGATTGTTGCCAACCGGATCGTGTGGTCCCTGCTCTTCTGTGCCCTGCTGATCACCATCACCCGGGCCTGGAAGACTTTCTGGGCTGCGGTGAAAGATCGTTCTGTGTTCGGTCCACTCGCCCTGGCAGCGGGCTTGATCGCCATCAACTGGCTCACCTACACCTTCGGCGTCACCACCGGCCACGCGGTGGAAACCTCCTTGGGCTACTTCATCAACCCGCTGGTATCTGTCCTCCTGGGCGTTTTCGTCCTCAAGGAGAAGCTGCGTCCCCTGCAGTGGGCAGCAGTGGGTATTGGCTTCGTGGCCGTCGGAGTCCTGACGTTCTCCTACGGGCAGCTTCCCTGGATCGCGCTGATCCTCGCCTTCAGCTTTGGCCTGTACGGCTTCGTGAAGAAGCGCGTCGGACCCAAGGTTGACGCCCTCACGAGCCTCAGCGTGGAGACCGTGGTGTTGGCCCCCTTCGCTGCCATCACCATGGTGGTCCTGGGCGTCACGGGTGTGGAAACCCTCACGACTTTGGGCGCCGGCCACTTCTGGCTGCTGGTGGCCTCGGGTGTCATCACCGCCGTGCCGTTGCTCTTCTTCGGAGCCTCCGCCCGACGCTTGCCCATGACCACCATCGGCTTGTTGCAATACTTCGCCCCGGTCCTCCAGTTCATCGTGGCCCTGACTGTGTTCAACGAGACCATGACCACGGCCCGCTGGATCGGCTTCTGCGTCGTGTGGCTCGCCCTGGTCCTGCTCACCATCGACATGCTGCGGACCACGCGGAAGAACTCCGTGTTGAAGAAGAAGGCCCGTCTGGCGGCTGCCCAGTAGTACTGCAACGCGGGGTCACTTACGGCCCATGTGAAGGGGAATTATGGGCCGTAAGTGACCCCGCGTTGCTTTAGTCCAGCACGTCCGGGTTGGGCTCCTTCTCGGACGATGGCCTGGCCAGTGCACCGGTTTCCAGCGCGAACACGAGCGGCCCAACACTCGAGTCACTCTCAATGTCCACCTCGAACAGCGAATCCGCCAGCCGCTTGAACGGGTGCTCGCCGGAGCCCAGCAACCGCACGCCGGCGAGCGCCATTCCGGACGGCAACTGCAGCCGGATCCGCCCGGATGACGGTGCCCGGGTGACAACCGCGTAGACGTCGCCCGTGGCAGAACGGGTGAAGTAGCCCCATCCCGGGTAGTCCCAGCCCTCCGCGAAGCCGCACCCGTAGATGGCCTCCCCATTCACTGAGAGCCACTCCCCCACGCTGCGGGCTATCTCCATCTCGGCCGGGGCCATGGACCCGTCGCCACGGGGTCCGAAGTTCAGCAGGAAATTACCGCCCAAGGACGTGCAGTGGGCGATCATGTCCACCACATCCCAAGGGTGCTTCAGCGTTGACTGGGCCCATGGTCCCTGGTGATACCCCCAACTGGCCTGCGGGATGGTCATGCACGCTTCCCAGTCGCGGGCAGCCACGCCGCGGTCCCACGGCTCCGGCAGCCTGCGCTCGTAACCACTTTCGTAGTCGCCCATGAGCCGCCCGTTGGAATCAACGTGCCGTGCGCCGAAGTCGTCCGCCCGGAGCCTGCTGTTGACCACCACGCCGGGAATCCGGTCCTTCAACATCCGCTCCACGTCCCAGGTCCACCACCCGTTGGCTTTCACGGACTCGTCCCAGGTGCCGTCGAACCAGAATCCCTTGACCGACGGATACCGCTCAGCGAGTTCCTCCAATTGCTTCATCGCGAAGTCCAGGTAGCGTGCGAAAGCCAGGTTGTCGGCGTCGTTCTCCAGCGTGAAGCGCCAATCCGGATGCCGCCAGTCCAGCACTGAGTAGTAGAAGTTGACGTCAATCCCCCGGGCCTCGTAGGCCTCGATGAGTTCGGCCAGGACATCGCGGCCTGACGGGGTGTTGCCCATGTGGAAGTTCGTGTGGGCGCTCGGCCAGAGGCAGAAGCCGTCGTGATGTTTGGTGGTGATGGTCATGTAGCGGGCACCGAGGGCCACGGCAGTGTCCGCCCACCGCTCGGCATCGAAGTCGGCCAGGGTGAAATCATTCGCCAACGCTTCCCACCGCTGCTGCGGAATCTTTGCGACGCGTGGCAGGAACTCAGCCGCGAACTCCACGTCCTTTCCCTCCCATCGGCCAGCCGGCAGCGAGTAGAGCCCCCAGTGGATGAACTGCCCCACCCTGTGGCCACGAAAACGCTGCATGGCCGCATCTTGCCGAGGTTCTGCCAGGGACGCCCCGTACTTGAGCTCGATCACTTTCCCACCTGCCCATCCCACGGCACGAACGTGCGCAGGTCAAAGGCCTGTGAAGCACCGCTCGCCCATGTGACAGACACGTCCGTGCCGGAAACCACGACGGCGGCAGCCGCCTTGAGCGTTTCGGGGGACGGAGCCTCGTCCCGGGTCAGGGTGTGGAGCGCGACGTGGACCGTTTCCTCAGTGGTGCGCTGCGCGCCCAGGGCCGGCACAGCTGAGTGCTCGCCCATGGCGTTGGCTCCCGTATAACGTGTGGTGTCCGGCTCCTGCCACCCGTGGATAGCTGTGACCGCAGCGAAAACGTCGCCGTTGCTGACCCACGCACTGTCCTCGGACCGGCCCGTTTGCACGGGTTGGGCTCCGGCCACGGCGTGACCACCTTCCCGGACGGCATACTCCACCGGCCCGCGAACCAAGTGGCAGCGAAGCTCGTAAATCCCCTCCACCACCGAAATGGTAGTGACTGCCGTCCCGGGCAAGGCTTTGCCGTGCAGCTGCGGAATGTGCACGGATCCGCTGACGAGTCCTTCCGTGCGGGTGGCGCGGAGGGCACACCGCCGGCTCGCTACGCCGTCGGATCCCAACAACGCAAGGTGACCGTCCACGTTGTCCTCCCATGCGGCTCCTGTACCGGGTGCCGTGTGCGTGGAATAGGAAAACTTGGCATAGTGCGGATCGTCAGGATCCGTGCCGCCGCCCACGGGCAGGCCGCAGTGGTCGCTGCCGTGGTTGGTGAGACGTACCAGGCCTCCGTGGGTGTTCAACGTCCAGCCGGCATCAGGCAAAGCCCGCACCAGAGCAGGACCATCGGTGGGCTGCGGCTCTTCCACGTCCTGCCACACCCTGTGCTCCGGCGGCAAAGCCAAGCCAAGGAAGCCGATGCCCGCCAAATACGGTGAGCCGAAGCCGCTGTACGCCTGGCAGGATCCCAGGTGCTGGTCATACCAGCCCAGGTTCGGCGGTCCATCAACGCCAACGCCTTTGGCGGTGAAGTTCGCCAGCACACCGGACGCCAGGCGACGCGTGGCGCCCGGGCTCAGCGGGTTCACGCCCGAGATTTCCGCACACCACAGCGCAGCCAGGACAGCAGTGCGGTACGCCAGGGATCGCCCGACGTGCAGCACCGCTCCATCCTTGGCGAACATGAGGCTCTGCGTTCCCACGAACTCACGCAAACGGTCCAGGTGACGGCGGCCCTCAGGGGTGTCCTGCTGGCCCGTCATCGTGTACCAAGCCCACAAATACGGATGGATGGCCCACGCGTTGTAGTAGTCGATTGAGTGTTCCGGCCCGTCCGTGTACCAGCCATCCCCCAAGTACCAGGACTCCACCCGTGCCACGTTCCGTGCCCCGATGCAGCCCGACACGTCCTCGCCCACCGAACGCAGGAAAGCCTCCGCCATGGCGGGGAACAGTTGCCAGTTGTTGCCCCACACCTCAAGCCGGGCATGGTGCCGCAACCAATCAGCAACCTGCTTCTTCTCCCCCGCTGCCAAGGGCTCCCACAGCCATTCGCGGGCAATATGCAACGAGA
Organism: Arthrobacter sp. 18067; assembly: GCF_902706295.1. Taxonomy (GTDB): domain Bacteria; phylum Actinomycetota; class Actinomycetes; order Actinomycetales; family Micrococcaceae; genus Arthrobacter. The sequence goes on from NZ_CACSJJ010000004.1 coordinate 44,903, forward strand.
AGGCGATGTTCGCGGCCTCCACGATCGAGTTGGTCACCCCCAGCAAAGGAGACTTGCACGTGACACCCAATGGCCAGCGTTCCGCGCCCTCCGGGTCAGTCCCGGCAAGCAGCGCCTCCCGATACCAGGCAGCCAAACCCAGCCGGTCCTGGCCACGTGCTCCGGCGATCCGCGGCGCGGCCATCAACAAGCTGCGGCCAATGGTTTCCATGCCCTCCCGGCGCTCGCCGTCGCGGGTCACAGGGCCAGGGAGGCGTGGACTCGCCTTCAACGGGCTGGAATATTCACGGATGTGTTCCAGCCAGTGGTCAGCTGTGGCTTCCCAATGGCTGCGCGTCCAGCCGGTGAACGGGGACTGGAATGCGTCAGGACCGGGCAGCCACGGCAGACCTGGCTGGCTGGGAATGTTGGGCATGGACTGTGTCACGGTGTTGGATCCTTGGGTCTTGGCTGACTGGGGCGAGTGGACCAGCTACTTGGCGAGCGCCGATTCGTATTCGCCACGGATAGTGTCTCCACCATTCTTCTTCCAGTCCGCCACAGCGCTCCTGAGTGCGTCCATGGTGCCACGGCCGGCAATGACTGCCGTGGCGGCGTCGGAGACGGGCTGCCCCAGCTTGGCGCCCTTGCTGGCGTTGGTGGGGCTGAACAGCGTGCCACAGGGATCTTCGACACCCAACGGAATGAGCTTGGAATAAGCGTTGTGCATGACGTCCACAATGTCCTTGTTGCTGGGATCGTAGACAACCTGCTGCGGGGCGGCGAGGTACTTCCACGGCACTGCGTTGTCCAACAGGGCACGCTCGGTCACCACGGGGTTGCCGTTGGAATCCAGGGTGTAGTCCGCTCCTTCTGCACCGTAGTTGAGCAGCAAATACTCTTCGCTGCCGAACGGGGCCGCCAGGAAGTTTGCAACGGCCAGGACTTCCTTGAGCTTGGCTTCGTCGGCCTTCTTCAGCATGACGGTGGCAAACGTGATGTTGTCCAGCCAGGTCTGCGCCTTGCCGCCGTCGTGGCCTACAGGGATGAACGGCACGGCTTTGTTGGCTTTGTTCGCGGCGGGGATGCTGCGGCCGTAGCCGGTGGGTCCGATGTAAGCGGGGAGGCCGTCGTAGATCATGGCCACCTTGCCGGAGATGAAGGAGTTCACCATCTGCGACTTGGTCCAGCCCTCGGAACCCGGCACATACAGGCCGTCCTTGTAGAGCTTGGCTGCGAACTCGATCGCGGCCATGTATTCGTCCGTCTCGAACGCCCTGGTGAGTTTGCCGCCGTCGTTCTTCCAGACGTTCGGCGTGCGGAACATGTGGTGCAGCATCGTGAGGCCAAACTTGGTACTGCCCAACGCCCACTGGTTCTTTGACGGGTTGGTGAGCTCCTTGGCCACCCGGTAGAAATCGTCCTTGTCCTTGATGTCCTCGGTGGACTTGATACCCACGTTCTCCAACAGGGTCTGGTTCACGAAGCCGGAGCCACCCGTCAGGTTGCGCGGGATGGGCAGCGAGTAGAGCTTTCCGGCCTGGACGGTCTGCTTCCAGAACACCTCCGGGATGGCGGCCAGGTTGGGGTAGTCCTTAATCTTGTCGCCGCCCAGCAACGGAGTCAGGTCCGCACATTTGGCCTGGAGGAACTCCACGATGTTGGGCACGGCGGCGCCGTCGTTGAGCATGAGGTCCGGGAGCTCGCCGCCGGCAATGATCGTGTTGAACTTGGTGGCGTAGTCATCGGAGGAAACCGAGGTGATCTCCACCTGACCGCCCAGGCGGGCCTCAATGGCCTGCCACGCGGGGTTGTCCGCCCGGGCGTTGGGCGCCGTGCCGAACAGGTTGGTGATCGCCGTGATCTTGCCGCCCTTGAGCGGCGCACCTTGCACGCTTCGGAACGGTGCAGGGTACTTGTAGAACGCCGCCGGCACGCCCTCTGCCGTGCCGGCGATGTCCGCCGCAGCCGCCTTGAGGGGCATGTGCGTGGGGAGCAACGCTTCGCTGGCATTCGAGGCGACGCTGGAGGTGCGCTGGCCGCAGCCAACCAAGGCCCCGCCGCTGAACAACGCCAGGGCGCCGATGCCCGTGACGGAAAGGAAGTTCCGGCGGCTGGGGCCGGAAGTCTGGATTGATTTCATGGGATGCCCTTTCACAAATGGTTTGACTAGCCTTTGATGGCGCCGGTGAGGACGCCTTTGGTGAAGTACCGCTGAAGGAACGGGAACACGATCACGATGGGGATCAGCGAAATCACGACGACGGCCATCTGGATCGCTTGCGACGGCACCGCGATCTCGGCTACTGCGGAATCGCCCATGGGCTGGCCGAGCAGCACGTACTGGCGCAGGATCATGGACAACGGCCAGTTGTCATCGTTCAGGTAGAGCATGGCGTTGAAGAACGCATTCCAGTAACCCACGGCATAGAAAAGCCCGACGACGGCCAGCACACCGCGTGAGAGTGGCAGCACCATCTGGACCAGGATGCGGAAGTCGCCGGCGCCGTCGATCTTCGCGGCTTCGAACAGCTCCTGCGGGAGGTTCATGAAGAAGGACCGCACCACCACCAGGTTGAAGGCACTCATCAAGGTGGGCAGGACCAAGGCCGCGTAACTGTCCAGCAGGCCGAGTTCCTTGACCATGAGGAAGCTGGGGATGATGCCCGGGCTGAAGAGCATGGTGAACAGGGCCGTCATCAGGAAGAACCGTCCGCCCACGAGGTCCCGTCGGGTAAGGCCATACGCCATCGCGACCGTGACCACCAGGGACAGTGCGGTGCCCACGGTGGTGATGACCAGGGAACGGATCAGCGCGTCAGTGACCACACCGCCGGCGAAGATGGTCTGGTACGCGGCGAAGGTTGGTTCTTTGGGGAACAGGACCAGGCCGTTGTTGTTGGCGATCTCGCTTTGGCTGGACAGGCTCGTGGCCAAGACCGCAAGCAACGGGTACAGGGCCAGGAAGCAGATGACCACCAGGGCGATGGCCTTGGAAAGTTGGACGGCCGGCTTGGGTTTTTCCATCCAGACTGGGCGGGTGTCCTTGGGCTTCGGGCCGTTCTTTGGGCGACTCTTCGGGCGCCGGCCCAGGCCGGCCGCCAGCGTGCTACTTGGATTTGCCATTGGAATAGACACCTTCCTGTCCAAAGAAATGCGCGAGCTTGTTGGCGCCGAGCACCAGGATCAGTCCGACGATCCCCTTGACGAGCCCGACGGCGGCGGCTGGCCCCCACTGCCCGTCCTGGATGCCGTGGAAGTAGACATACGTATCCAGCACTTCACCGGCTCCGGGTCCTACGTTGTCGCGCTGCAGGACGATCTGCTCGAACCCGACGGACAGGATGCTGCCCAGGTTGAGGATGAGCAGCAGGACGATCACCGGCATGATCCCCGGGAGCGTGATGTGCCAGAGCCGGTGCCGGGCGTTTGCCCCGTCCACGGCCGCGGCCTCGTAGAGTTCCTGGTCCACGTTCATGAGGGCGGCCAGGAAGATGATGGTGCCCCACCCGGCGTCCTTCCAGATGGATTGGATGGTGACCAGGAAGGGGAAGAACTCCGGCGTGGTCATGGCATCGAAGCGTGGCAGGCCCAGGTTTTCCAGCAGGTGCGGAACGGCCCCGGTAGCGCCGAGGACCTCGGAAAAGACCGCCACGATGATGACCCATCCGATGAAGTGCGGCAGGTAGACCACGCTCTGCACGAACTTCCGGATCTTGTTGGACACGATGCTGTTGAGCAGCAGTGCCAGGCAGATGGGCACCGGGAAGAAGAGGGCCAACTGGAGGCCCGTGATTACCAGCGTGTTGCGGAGGGCTTCCCAGAAGGCGCCGTCCTGGAACATGGCCGCGAAGTTGTCCAGGCCTACCCAGACGCTGTCCATGAAGCCGAGATACGGCTTGTAGTCCAGGAACGCGATGATGTTGCCGGCGAGCGGGACGTAGTGGAACACCACGAAGTACAAGAAGCCCGGGGCGATCAGCAACAACATCACTTTGTCGCGTCGGATCCTTGCCGTGAGGCTTTTCTTGCGCTCTTGCCCCGCGCCAGGGGCCGGTGGACGACCCCGACGGCGACCTTCCGCCACCGTCGCCGGCCCGCCGACGTCGGGCGTCACCTGGGGCGTGAGTGTCTGGCTGTTGCTGCTCATGTATTTCCTCTGTCTGCGCCGTCAGGGCGGATGTGGAGTGGCCCGGCGCCCGGGGAGCGCTCAGTGGCTAGAAATAGTAAGCGTTTACTATGGAGAAGAAGCTACCCAGAATCGAGGTGTGATGTCAATAACATGCACAGAACCATACATTCATTGCTCTCACTGGGATTGACAGGATTTCAATCACCCGCCTAGTGTGACTGCAAATAGCAAGCGCTTTCTATAGATTTCCATCAACGAACCGGACGGAACCGCAGTGACCACCAATCTCCAGCAAGCCGGCACCATCACGGCTGCGTTCGTGATGGGCCGCAACACCCTGCGTACCCTGTTCAGCCCCGAGGATCTTGCGCGGCTCCACGGAATGGTCGCCCTCGTGGACTCCGAGCCCATTGCCGACTTCGCCGCACCGGGAGCCCTCGAAAGACTCAAGGGCGTGCAGCTCCTCATCACAGGGTGGGGCGCACCAGTCATCGATGCCTATCTGCTGGACCGCCTGCCGGAGCTGCGCTGCATCGTGCATTCCGCGGGCACAGTCAAGACGTTCCTGTCCCCCGAGGTCTATGCCCGCGGGATCGAGGTGTCATCATCTGCCGCCGCCAACGCCGTGCCGGTGGCTGAGTTCACGTTTGCCGCGATCGTCATGGGCCTCAAACGTGCACGCAGGTTCAGCGAACAGCTCCGCACCACAGGGGCCACCCGCAACGTTGCCGGTTTCCCGACCATCGGAACCAACGGCGTGACCATCGGCCTGGTGGGTGCGTCGCGTGTCGGCCGCCTGGTGATTGGACTGCTCAAGAACCTCGACGCGCGGGTACTGGTCTACGATCCCTACCTCACCGCCGTCGACGCTTCAGAACTTGGCGTTGAAACGGTGGAGCTGGACCAGCTGTGCGCTTTGTCCGATGTTGTGAGCGTCCATGCCCCGGACATCGCGGAAACCCGGGGCATCATCGGTGCGCCGCAACTTGCCCTCATGAAGGACGGAACTTTGGTCATCAACACCGCCCGCGGTTCCCTCATCGACGCCGCAGCCCTCACGACCGAACTGGTTTCCGGCCGGCTCGACGCGTATCTTGACGTCACAGACCCCGAGCCGCTCCCAGCTGACTCCGTACTGCACACGCTGCCCAATGTGGTGCTGACGCCCCACATTGCAGGGGCGATGGGCAACGAAATCCACCGTTTGGGCAGCCACGCCGTGATGGAAATCCGCCGATTGAGTGAGGGCTTGCCCTTGGCCTATCCGGTATTGGCCACGGATCTTGCGAGAATCGCTTAGTGACTGAGAAAAGCTCCCCCACAGATCCGATCCACGCCCGCGGCGGCAGCGGCGCCACCATTGCCGACGTCGCGCAGGCGGCAGGCGTGTCGGTGGCCACCGTTTCCAGGGCCCTGAGCGGCAACTACCCGGTGGCAAAAGCCACCCGCGAGCGCATCTTCCGGTCCGTGACCGACCTTGGCTACGTGGCCAATGCGCACGCCCGTGCCCTCGCCGGCGCCACGACGCGCACCGTCGGAATCATCATCAACGATGTCGCCGATCCCTTCTTCGCCTACATCGCCCGCGGAGTTGAGAGGCAGGCGAGCGCAGAGGGACGCATGTGCCTTATCACCGCCACGCACGGGGACAAGGAGCGCGAACTTGCACTGGTGGACCTCATGCGCGAGCAACGCACTGACGCCGTGATCCTGGTGGGTGGTGCCTCGGACGACCCCCGATACAGGAAGCAAATGGCTGACCGTGCCCGGGCACTGGCGGCGGCCGGATCCTCCCTGGTTCTCTGCGGACGCCCTTCGTTGGGAGCCGGAGTCCCTACCAAAATGGTCACCTACGACAACGAGGGTGGTGCCTTCGCGATCACGGACTACCTGATCTCCCAAGGACACCGCAGGATCCTTTACGTCGGCGGGCCCCGCGATTTCTCGACGACGGCGTCCCGTCTGGCCGGTTTCTACCGCGCCCTGGATGCTCGAGGAATTGAGCGGGATCCTGCGCTGGTCCACGAGGGCGCCTTTGGCCGTGGTTTCGGATACAGCCGCATGCGCGAGCTCCTGGACCAGGAAATCGACTTCACTGCGGTCTTCGGGGCCAACGACCTCGTGGCCGCCGGCATCCTGGAGGCGCTCGAGGAGCGCGGGATCCGGGTTCCCCAGGATGTCTCAGTGGTCGGCTACGACGACGTTCCAGTTGCCAGCGAGCTGCGACCCCGCCTCACCACGGTCCGCGTTCCGCTGGAAGAACTGGGTCGCGAGGCCGTGCGGTTGGCCCTGTCCCAGACACCGCACGACGCCGGTGCCTCCTCTGACAACACCCTCACCGTCGGTACCCACATCGTCATCCGGGACTCGGTTTCGCCTCCCAATAAGGCCTGAGCAGTTTTGTTCATTTCTGTTAAGAGGCCCGGGAACCGGACATAAGGTTGCGGAAACTTTCACCGCAATGTCCACCCCCACCCCGCCTAGAACAGTTTTGAACGGAGCAGTTTTGAACTTCAATGGACCCACAGTGAGCCGCAGGACCCTTTTCCGCACGGTAGGCGCAGTCACCGTCGCGGGTGCACTACTTTCCCAGGCCGGGCCTTCGTTTGCCGCCTCTGACGCCGGGCTGCAGGAACTTGTTAATCGACGGCGCCTGGTCCTCACAGGTGGCCAAAGCGCCGCGGACATTCCGGAACTCGCGTCGCAGCTGGAGGGAATGGGCCAGACTGCCGGGAAGTGGTGGACGTCCATGGACAAGACCATGGCCAGGACGGCTTTGTGGAGCGACATTCCGCTGACCGGCATCGGACAATCCACTGCTGCCACCGGCAACATGGGCCTGCACTTCAATCGCCTCTACGACATGGCACTTGGATACGCCGTGCCGGGAAACCCCTTTGCTGGCAATCCTGAGCTGGCAGCTGACATTGTTGCCGGGCTGAAGCTCCTCAACGACACGGCGTACAAACCCTCCACCAAGGCTGCGGGCAACTGGTGGTTCTGGGAGATCGGTGTCCCCCGAAAGACCGTGGACATCCTGACGCTCCTCTACGCGGAAGTCCCCGAAACTTTGCGGACTTCCTTGTTGGCCGCTGTCCGCTGGTTCGCGCCCAACCCGAATTGGCGCGGGCGTGCTACATCCCTGGCAGAGACCGGCGCCAACCGCGTGGACAAGTCACTGGCCTGCTGCATGCGCGGCATCCTGGACAACAAAGCGGACGAGATCGCCCTGGGCCGCGACGCCCTGAGCGATACTGTCCGCGGTGGGACCAACAGTGTCTTCACCTACGTCACCAGCGGCGACGGCTTCTACGCCGACGGCTCCTATGTTCAGCACTCCTACCTCCCGTATGCAGGAACCTACGGCGTGGTGGCCCTGGCCGGCATCGCAGAGATCATCGCGATGCTGGGTGGAAGCACGTGGGCAGTCAACGATCCCAAGCGCTCCGTGCTCCTGGACGCCGTGGAGGATACCTACGCGCCGTTCGTGTGGGACGGACGCATCATGGACACCATCCGCGGCCGTGCAGTCTCCCGCCAACGCGAACCCGACTATGTCAGCGGTTTTGGACTGATCTCCGCTGTCCTGCTGCTGGCGCCGGGTTGCGAGGAGCCGTACCGTTCCCGTTTCCTGGCGTTGGCCAAGGGCTGGCTGGAACGATGCGCGGACCAGAAACTCGTGGGGCACCCAACGCAGAGCCTGGCAAAGTCCCTGTTGTCGCTGGGTGTTCTTTCTGACTCCTCCGTGGTCCCCGCACCCGCGCCTGTCTACAGCCGTATGTTCGCCGATCAAGACCGTTTGGTACATCACCGCCCCCAGTGGGGTTGCACGGTGAACCTGTCCTCCAAGCGCATCGGCCGCTACGAGTGGGGCAACAGCGAGAACAACCTCGGCTGGTACCAGGGCGACGGCATGACTTTCCTGTACACGCGGCAGGATCCGTCCCAGTTCAGCGCTGACTTCTGGCCGACAGCTGACCCCTACGCCCTTCCCGGGACCACCGTGAACGACCAGGTACGTGCCAGCGGAGCAGGAGCTGCCGGGACCGGAATCCCCCGCGCCTTCCAGGCTTTCGCAGGCGGATTAACCGTCGACGGCCGCTGGGGCGTCATCGGCATGGACCACCTCAACCACAACAAGACGCTGTCCGGCCGGAAGTCGTGGTTCTTCCTGGATGACGCCGTGGTCTGCCTCGGGGCCGGCATCACTGGTACGGGCGGCGCGGCGGTACAGACCACAGTAGAGAACAGGTCCTTCGCTGTGGGGTCCGTACCAGCGGTGCGGACCGACTCCCGGAATCGTCGTATGGCGCCGGGTGACACACCCGTGGTCTTGAAGCGGTCCGCGCACCTTGAAGGGCACGGAAGCTACGTCTTCCTCGATGCGCCTGGCGTTTCCGGGTCTCCTGAAGTTGCGGTGGTTCGCCGGACGGGCAGCTGGTTCGACGTGAATTCGGGGGCGGACACTGGCGGCACCACGGATCCGGTCACCCGGGACTACGTCACCATTACACATCGGCACGGTACTGACCCGGTGGCGTCCGGCTACGCCTATATGGTCTTGCCCGCTGCCGGCCACTCCACCACGTTCTCCCAGTCCGCCAACCCCGATGTGAAGGTCCTGGCCAACTCTGCCGAAGTCCAGATGGTGGAGGTTGGCAAGGACAAGCTGGTCATGGCCAACTTCTTCGCCGCAGGATCAGCCGGCGGGTACACAGCGTCCGGGCCGTGCACCGTGTCCGCACACCAGACCGGAGACAAGCTCACCTTGGCCGTGGCGGATCCGTCCCGGACGCAGTCCTCGTTGCGGATCACTCTCGATGGCTCCGCTTGGGGAACGCTCCTTGATTCCGACGCCGGCGTTGCCTTGGTCAGCGCCCATCCGTTGGTCATCGAGGTCCAGCTCGACGGACACGGCCACCAGAAGAACCTGACGCTGGTCAGCTAGCTGAAAGCAACGCGGGGTCACTTACGGCCCATCCGAGTGGTAAACATGGGCTGTAAGTGACCCCGCGTTGCTTAATTGAAGGAGGAGTACAGCGTGAAGACTTACGCGTGGGCCTTGATGGCTGCGGCGAGGACCTCCAGGCCGTCGATCAGCAGTTCGTCGCTGATGACCAGCGGCGGGAGCAGGCGGATCACGTTGCCGTAGGTGCCACAGGTCAGGATGATGACGCCTTCCTTGAGGCAGGCGGCGGCAACAGCCTTGGTGAGCTCGGCGTTCGGTTCCTTGGAGCCGGACTGAACGAGTTCGATGGCCAGCATGGCGCCGCGGCCGCGGATGTCGCCAACCACGGAAACTTCAGCTGCCAGTTCGCGGAGCTTGCCCAGGGCGAGCTCTTCGATGTGGCGGGCGCGGCCGTTGAGGTCGTGCTGCTCCATGGTGTCGATGGCTGCGAGTGCTGCTGCGCAAGCGACCGGGTTGCCACCGTAGGTGCCGCCGAGGCCGCCCGGGTGAACGGCGTCGAGGAGGTCGGCGCGGCCGGTGATCGCGGACAGCGGGAGGCCGCCGGCGATGCCCTTGGCCATGGTGATGATGTCCGGGACAACACCTTCGTGGTCAACGGCGAACCATTCGCCCGTGCGGCAGAAGCCGGACTGGACCTCGTCAGCGATGAAGACGATGCCCTTTTCCTTGGCCCATGCGGACAGTGCCGGCAGGAAGCCTTCGGCCGGGACAATGAAGCCGCCCTCGCCCTGGATGGGTTCGATGATGATCGCAGCAACCTGGTCGCCACCGATCTGCTTCTCGATCATGGTGATGGCGCGTTTGGCGGCCTCGGCACCCGTGATCTCCGGGTTCTCTTCGCGGAACGGGTAGCTCATGGGCATGCGGTAGACCTCGGGCGCAAACGGGCCGAAGTTGGTCTTGTACGGCATGGCCTTGGCGGTGAGTGCCATGGTCAGGTTCGTACGGCCGTGGTACGCGTGGTCGAAAGCAACCACGGCGTCGCGGCCGGTGGCCAGGCGTGCAACCTTGACGGCGTTCTCTACGGCTTCAGCGCCGGAGTTGAACAGCACGGTGCGCTTGGCGTGGTCGCCCGGGGTGAGGCGGTTGAGCTGCTCGGCAACTGCGACGTAGCCCTCGTACGGGGTGACCATGAAGCAGGTGTGCGTGAAGTGCGCAGCAGCTTCCTGGACAGCGGCGACGACGGCGGGGTCGGACGCGCCGACGCTGGTCACGGCGATGCCGGAGCCGAGGTCGATGAAGGAGTTGCCGTCGACGTCGCGGACGATGCCGCCGTCGGCGTCTTCAACGTAGACGGGGACGCCCGAGGCGACACCGGCAGCAACGACGGCGGCGCGGCGCTCAGCCAGAGCCTGCGACTTGGGGCCGGGGAAGGCGCCGTTGATGTTGCGCTTCTGCTCGATGCGGTACGAGAGTTCGTTCGCGGTGGTAGTCATGGGGTGGTTGCCTTTCTGGGAAATTCGTACGGGTTACGCGACTGCGTTATGCATCCGGGTTATGCATCGAGTGCACTCATGACGTGCTTGATGCGCGTGTAGTCCTCGACGCCGTACATGGAGAGGTCCTTGCCGTAGCCGGACTGCTTGAAGCCGCCGTGCGGCATCTCAGCCGTCAGGAGGATGTGGGTGTTGATCCAGACCGCACCGAAGTCCAGGTCGCGGCTCATGCGCATGGCCGTGCCGTGGTCGGTGGTCCAGACGCTGGACGCCAGGGCGTACTCGACGTCGTTGGCCAGCTCGAGCGCTTCGGCTTCGGTGCTGAACTTCTGCACGGTGATGACCGGACCGAAGGTTTCCTTCTGCACGATGTCGTCGGTCTGCTTGGCGCCGGAGATGATGGTGGGCTCGAAGAAGAAACCCTTCTCGCCCGCGCGGTGGCCGCCGGTTTCGATCTTGCAATTGGCGGGGAGGTGTTCCACAACCGAGGTGACAGCGTTGAAGTGGTTCACGTTGTTGAGCGGTCCGAAGTAGTTATCTTCGTCGTTCTCGGAGCCGGTGTGCAGGGTCTTGGTGTGTTCCACCATTGCTGCCACGACGTCATCGTGGACCGAGTCTTCGATGAGGACACGGGTGATGGCGGTGCAATCCTGGCCGGCGTTGAAGAAGGCGAACTCGGCGATGGCCGCGGCGCTCTTCTTGATGTCGGCGTCCTTGAAGACGATGGCCGGAGCCTTGCCGCCAAGTTCCAGGTGTGCACGCTTGAGGCCCTTGGCTGCGCCGCTTGCGACGGCGATGCCGGCGCGGACGGAACCGGTGATCGAGACCAGGCCGGGGACCTTGTGGTCAACCATCATTGCGCCGGTCTCACCGGTGCCGAGGACAACATTCAGGACACCGGCCGGGAAGATCTCGCCAGCGAGGCGTGCCAGCACCAGGGTGGATTCCGGTGTGGTGTCCGATGGTTTGAGGACAACGGTGTTGCCGGCTGCCAACGCGGGGCCGATCTTCCAGATGGCCATGAGGAACGGGTAGTTCCACGGCGCAACCTGGGCTACGACACCGATCGGTTCGCGGCGTACGTAGGAGGTGTGGCCCTCGAAGTATTCCCCGGCAGATTTGCCTTCCATGATGCGTGCGGCACCGGCGAAGAAGCGGAGCTGGTCGGCGCCGGCGGCAACTTCCTCGGAAGCGATCAGGGAGCGCACCTGTCCGGTGTTGCGGTGCTGCGCGTCAACGAGTTCGTCGCTGTTGGCCTCCACGGCGTCGGCAAGCTTGAGCAGCATGAGCTGGCGCTGGCCCGGCGTGACGTGCTTCCACGTCTTGAAGGCGTCGCTGGCAGCGATCATGGCGGCGTCGACGTCGGCCTGCACCGAAATCGGCGACTTGGCAACGATCTCCCCATTGGTGGGGTTCACGATGTCAAGGAGACCCGTACCTGCCGGCGTAACGAATTCGCCGTTGATGAAGTTCTGCAAGGTTTGAACCACGGTGTGCAACCCTCTTTCGGAGTCTGGGCATGGGTTTAGCTGATCAGAGCCTATGCCAGGGAGGGGGTCCAAGGAATAGCCAGCTGCACACACAAGAACCCCCCGCTTAGTGCGCTTGACCAGTGCCGGGTTACGCTTTAATCATGGCAATGTCCCTCGCTTCGCTCGTCGCTGTCCCCTCACTGAAACTCCGCCAAGCAGGCCTTGCGGAAACCACGCTGAACCAAGACATCAGCTGGGTTGCGGTGACGGAGCTGGAGGACCCGCAGCGATTCCTGAGCGGCGGAGAATTGGTCCTCACCACGGGCCTGCGCCTCAAGAGTGCAGCGGATCAGCGGCGTTTCGTCCGGCAAGCCCAGCGTGCGGGAGCCGTGGGGATCGGTTTCGGCATCGGCCTGACCCACGAGTCGGTTCCGGATGCCCTGGTCGCTGAAGCCAACCGCTGGGGCCTGCCCTTGGTGGAAGTGCCTTATGAGATCCCCTTCATCGCGATCGGAAAGCTCGTGGCCGAGTCGCACTCCGCGGACCACTACTCCAACCTGGAACGACTTCTTGCCGGGCACCAGATCCTGGCCCGCTCGCTCCTCACCGGCGGCGGTCTCAACGAACTCCTCAAGCAGTTGGGCAGCATGCTCCGCACCGATGTTGTGCTCACCCAGTTCAGCGCACAGCTCTACAACAGCGTGGCCGGCAAGCCGGCGCCGACGGCGGATAGCTGGGCTTCGTATCCGATTCCCACCGGCCGCAGGGACGCCTGCACGCTCTGGCTCCGGCAGCCCTTTGTGGACTCCGGAATCGTCAGTTACGCGCAGAACCTCATCAGCGTGGAGCTCAACAACATGGTCAAGCAGCGCCAGTCCCAGCGTGCCATGGCCGGGCAGGTGCTGGACGACGTCATCCACGGCACCCTGGAAACCATCGAGGCCGCCCGCCGTTTGGCCGGCGTCGGCATCAACAGCACGCGGAAGAACGTAGTGCTCGTTGCCGAATCCGCGGCACACCACAAGCAACTGGTCAGCATTTCGCTGCCCCAAGCGCTGGAAGCCGGTGTCAGCGCCGTCGTCGGGAAGGACCTGGTCACCATCATCAGCGATGACGGAAGTTCCGCTACCGCCTTGGCCAAGAGCCTCAGCGACCACCTGCAGGAGGCCGGAATCCACGCCGTGATTGGTATTGGCGGCGCCTACACGAAGCCGAACGGCCTGCGCTGGAGCTACTTTGAAGCGCGCGACGCCGTGGCGCACGGCTTACCGGTCAACGAGCCGGAACGCCTGAGCCTGACGTCCCTGTTGCTCGCCAGCGAGGACGTTCCCCTGGCGGATATGGCCAGTGAGTCACTCACGCCTCTCCGGAAGTTCGACGCCGCCCATGGGGCCGAGTTGGTGGCAACCCTGGAGAGCTACCTGAACCACAATGGGTCTGTTGCCGCGGTCGCCGAAGCCTTGACTTTGCACCGCAATACGGTGCGCTACCGGCTTGCACAGATCACAGAGCTGACCGGCTACGACCCCTCCCAGACTCAGGACCGGGTGCAGCTCTGGCTGGCTTTGGCGGTACAGCGGCTGGGTTCACGCCACCCGCGGTAACCCCTTTCGCGAAGCAGCGCGGAGAGGTTCGCCACAAAACCCTAGACATTAGACGTCAAACGTCTAACCTTTAGATATGGCCGCGACGACTCCTCTTACCCCCAGCACCGGAAACATCCCTACTGTTAGCCCAGCACAGGCCGCCCCTGCGCTTTCGGCACCTTCAGCTGTCCCGAAGACGCGCGTCGTCGCCGTCGTCGGCATTATTGCCGTGGTGCTCATCGGACTGAACCTGCGCGCAGGCATCACCAGCGCAGCTGCCCTGTTCCACGAACTGCAGCAGGTGCTGGGCTATGGCGCGTTGGTGGCCTCGATCCTGCCGTCCATTCCGCTGCTGTGCTTCGCCGTTGCTGGCATGGGAACGTCCTGGCTGACCCGCCGCGTAGGTGTAGAGAAGGCAATCGCCATCGCGCTGGCCCTGCTGGCTGGCGGTTTGCTGTTGCGCGGTGTTCCGGTGACCGGCGCCCTGCTCGGCGGTACGGTGCTGGCAATGTCCGGCCTGGCCGTGTGCAACGTGGCCATGCCGTCCTTCATCCGCGAACACTACTCCGAGCGCACCTCCATGATGACCGGCCTCTACACGTTCACCATGTCCGGCGGAGCCACCTTTGCTGCGGTCGTCAGCGTACCTCTGGCCCAGGAGCTCGGCTCGCCGTCCATGGGCTTGGCTGCTTGGGGGCTGCTGGGCGTCGCGGCCCTCCTAGGCTTCCTGCCGGTCGTCCTGCACACGCACCGGACCGCCACCAAGACCGATCGTCCGCGGGTCTCCATGTGGCCCCTGCTGCGGACCCGGCTGGGTATCCTGATCACCGCGATCTTCACCTTCCAGGCTTTCCTGGCCTATGCCGTGATGAGCTGGTTCGCCTACATCCTGACCTCCCAGGGCCTCAGCGCCTCCGATAGCGGCCTGCAGTTCGGCGTCATGCAGCTGGTCTCCGTGGCCGCCGGCATGATCCTGCTGGCTTTCGGGTCCCGGCCGGGAATGCTGCGGCCCGCACTGTATGCCGCCAGCAGCTCCACTCTCCTGGCCATCGCCGCCATGATCTGGTTGCCAACATCGCTGGCCTTTGTCCCAGCCGTGCTGTTCGGATTCGGTTTGGGCATCTTCCCGCTGGTCCTGGTGATCATCAGCCGCAGCGGACGGTCGACGGCGGAAACCACTGCACTCTCCACCATCGCCCAATCGCTGGGATACTTGATTGCGGCAATTGGCCCCTTTGGCATGGGCCTGCTCCACAGCGCCACCGGCGGCTGGGTGTTGCCCCTGAGCCTGCTGTCGGTCGTGGCGGTGGCGCTCATGGTCACCTGCCACCTGCTCACCAGCAAGCGCACTGCCACCAAGACCGGACCGAGGACAGCATGACCCTTACTCCTTCGCATCGCCCGGCCCTGGCCGAGGAGATCACCGCCAAGCTGCGGGACATGATCAAGTCCGGTGAATGGCCGCTCCAGGAGCGCATCCCCGCCGAGCCTGAGCTGATGTCCACCTTGGGTGTTTCGCGAGGAACCCTCCGCGAAGCCATCAAGGCTCTGGCCCACTCGGGCATGCTGGAGGTCCGGCGCGGCGACGGCACGTATGTGCGGGCGAACAGCGAGATGTCCGGTGCAGCCCAGCGCATGTACTTGGAGCACACGCAGGAAAACATCGTGGAGGTCCGGCTCGGGCTGGACACCCAGGCGGCCCGCTTGGCCACCAAGCATGCCACCGCCGAGGATCTGGCCGAAATGCGCCGCCTCCTTGCCGTCCGCCACGATGCCTGGCAGGCCGAGGACTACCCCACCTGGGCCAGCGCCGACTGGGAGTTCCACGAACGCGTCGCCCTGGCATCCGGCAATCCGCTGCTGCACCAGCTGTACGTCTCCTTCGGCGGCGTCTTCCACAACGACCTCCTGCGGCAGCAACGCAAGGGTGGCTTCAACGGCATCCCCCGCGAAGGCCACGACGAATTGGTTGATGCTTTGGAAGCCCACGACCCTGACGCCGCCGTGCGAAGCGTATACAGGAACCTGGATTACTGCTCGGACCAGGGTCCGCGGTAGCCCAGCTATTGTTTACGGCGTCGTTTCGATCCCTGCCCCGGCCGCGTCCTTGAACCGGGCGTTGATCAGCACCACATTGCGCCCGGCCCGGTCCAGCAGGCTGGCCGCGACGCTCGCCCGATATCCCGTGGCACAGTGCACCCAGATCCTGGCATCCGGTAGCTCCGTGATCTTCCCAAGGAGCTCGTAGACGGGCACGTTCAGGGCGCCAACCACATGTGAGGCCTCGAACTCTTCCGGTCGGCGCACATCCAGCACCACGTCCTCCGGTTCACGGCCCTTCCACAGCGCAGTCCAATCGCCATGTGGGTAGCTCGCCCGTGGAGACTCCGGTGCCCACTCACCAGGTTGAAGCCCGACGGCGGCATCCGGACTTTCGATCCCGATCCTCGCCAGGTCACGGATCGCCTTTTCAACCTCGACCACGGAGCCCAGCAACGTGAGCGGCTGGTTCCACGGGATCACCCAGCCGAGGTAACTGGTGAAGTTGTCGCCCTTCCCGTACTCGAAGCTCACGCTGCCTTGCAGATGGCTGTCCGCGAAGGCCACGCGATGCCGCAGATCCACCACCCACTCCCCTGACTTCAGCCGCCGACCCAGTTCTTCAGGGTCCACAGCGTCCGGAACCCCGAGCTTCGCCGCACCCGGACCGGCGGCATTGAGCGGGCTCATGTGGGCGTAATACGCGGGATAGGCCGTGATGTTGGCCAGCAACTCTGAGACGAAGTGGTCCTCGTTGGTGTCCGTCAGCGCGTGGTTGGATTCGGCCTGCTCACCGATCGTTGATGATTCCTGGTGGCTCGCGGGGCCGATGGAACAGAACGATCCAAAACCGTGGGTCGGGTAGAGCGTCGCTTCAGGATGCGCCGACTCCACCAGGCGTCGGACTGAAGAGTATTGATCGTGCGCCAACTTCGCGGTGTCATGGGGCGAGACCAGGTCCGTCCGTCCGACGGAACCGAAGAGCAAGCTGCCGCCGGAAAACACAGCCTCAGTGCCGCCGTCGTGCGCGTCATCCCGCACCACATATGAAAGGTGCGTGTGGGTGTGGCCCGGCGTCGCAACTACCGAAACCGAGAGCCGGCCGACGCGCAGGACCTGGCCGTCAGTGACCGGGACGCGGGTGAAAGAGACGTGATCCTCACCGTTCACCAAATAGGCCGCACCGTATTTCTCCGCCAGGATCAGACCGCCAGTGACGTAGTCGTTGTGCAGGTGGGTTTCGGCAACGTGCGTGATCCGGACACCGGCTTCGCGGGCGGCAGCTTCAACGCGATCAATGTCCCTTTGGGGATCGATCACCAGCGCAACGCTGCCGTCGTGCACCAGGTAGCTCCGGTCCCCCAGCTGGGGAGTTTCGATGACCACGACGTCCATACCTCAGGTTAAAGCAACGCGGGGTCACTTAGGGCCCATCCGGAGTCCCAGGATGGGCCGTAAGTGACCCCGCGTTGGTTTAGACCTGTGCGGCTACGCCATCACGGGAGATGTTGACCATGTCCTCGCGCGGCACAACCTTGATGCGTTCACGCTTGACCTCAACACCGTGGGAGGTGCCGGCCTCAGTGGCTGCTGCGCCGAGGGCGAGTTCGTGGGCGTCAAGTGCCAGCCAACCTTCCCAGCTGGTGAACTTCACGCCGCGGGCGTCAAGGAGTTCCACCACTGCATCAGCTGCCGGAACCTCGGCCAACGGCAGGTTTTCGCGGTCTTCCAGGAGGTAGGTGACGGTTTCCAGGGCATCGCCCTTGGTGTGGCCGATGAGGCCAACCGGACCGCGCTTGATCCAGCCCGTTGCGTAGAGGCCCGGCACGTGCTGGCCTTCGGCATCCAGGACGCGACCGCCGTCGTTGGTGACGACGCCCTTCTTGTGGTCGAACTCAACGTCCGGCAGGGCCGAACCGAAGTAGCCGATGGCGCGGTACACGGCCTGGACCGGGTAGTCGATGAACTCGCCGGTGCCGCGGGCGTTGCCCGTGCCGTCCAGCTCGGTGCGCTCGAACTTGATGCCCGCAACCTTGCCCGGGGTTTCGGCGGAGTCCACGATCTCCACCGGGCTGTGCAGGAAGTGCAGGTGCAGGCGGCGGGAAGCCTTGAGCTCGGAGAGGTCCTCGGGCTGTTCGGCGATCCAGTTGGTGAGCGTGCCAACCATGGTCTTGATCTGGTTGTTCGTCTGGACCTGGCGGTCGGACTCTTCGTCGAATTCGAAGTCCTCGGCGTAGAGGATGATGTCAACGTCCTTGGAGTGCGAGAGTTCGCGGAGTTCCAGCGGGGTGAACTTCACCTGTGCGGGGCCGCGGCGACCGAAAACATGCACGTCCGTGACCGGTGAGCTCTTGAGGCCGGCGTAAACGTTGTCCGGGATTTCGGTGACCAGCAGGTCATCGGCGTGCTTGGAGAGGACGCGGGCCACGTCCAGTGCCACGTTGCCGTTGCCGAGGACCGCGATCTCGGTGGCCTCGAGCGGCCATTCACGGGAGACGTCCGGGTGGCCGTCAAACCAGGAGACGAAGTCGGCGCCGCCGAAGGAACCCTCGAGTTCGATGCCCGGGATGTTCAGGTCCGCGTCCTTGATGGCGCCGGTGGCGAAGATGATGGCGTCGTAGTGCTTGCGGAGGTCCTCGATGGAGATGTCCGTGCCGTAGTCCACGTTGCCGAAGAAGCGGATGTCGCCGCGGTCCAGCACCTTGTGCAGGGCGTTGACGATGCCCTTGATACGGGGGTGGTCCGGAGCAACGCCGTAACGGATGAGGCCGTACGGTGCCGGGTAGCGGTCAAAGAGGTCGATGCTGACGGTGAGTTCGCCGCTCTTGACGGCCTCGCTCTTTGTCAGGATGTCCGCTGCGTAGACGCCTGCCGGGCCGGAGCCGATGACGGCGACGCGAAGCGGACGGTCCGCAGAACCTACGGGGGTGCTAATTGACACGGCTGTGTTCCTTCTTCTTCTCAGTTACTGCGGACGCGGGGACGATTGGGGGTAATAGTGCTGTAGTCAGCGGTCTTGAAATGCTGCGGTGCAAAGGGGCTGACCCGGACCACATCGCCGATCACAATGACCGCCGGGTTGGCCACGCCGACGGCTTCCGCCTGGTCCGCGATGGTACCCAGAGTGCCGATGGTGACGCGCTGGTCCGGCAAATACCCGTTCTCTACGATACCTACTGGTGTATCCAACGGCAGACCCGAGCCTGTCAGTGCGGCCGCGGAATCACGCAATTGCGCCACTCCCATGAGCAACACCACAGTGTGATCGGGGCGTGCGGGGACCTCGGACAACTCTTCGTGTCCGGTCACCACGCTGAAGCCCTTGGCCAGGCCACGGTGCGTGACCGGAATACCGGCAGCGGCCGGAACCGAGATTGCGGACGTCACGCCGGACACCACTTCAACCTCGACGCCGTTCTGCCGGCAGAACTCTGCTTCCTCGCCGCCGCGGCCCAAGACATAGGGGTCGCCGCCTTTGAGGCGGACCACACGGTTGCCCTTCAAAGCCTCGTCTACCAGGATGCGGTTGATCTCCAGCTGAGGAACCGGGTGGTGGCCGGGCGTCTTGCCGACTTCGATCACGCGGACATCCGGGGCAAGCTCCTTGAGCAGCTCCCTCGGGCCAAGACGGTCAGCAACCACGACGTCGGCCTGGCCCAGCAGGCGCCTGCCGCGGACTGTGATGAGACCCGAGTCGCCAGGACCACCACCTACGAGGGCTACGGAGCCGGCCGGCGTCTTACCGGCGGCATCCGGCTTGCGGTGACGACGGAGCGGAAGGTCACCTGTTTCCAGGGCAGTAGCTACGGCGTTCCGGAGGGCCATGGCACGGCGAGGGTCTCCCCCGGCGTTGATGGCGATCTTGACGTCATCCACCACCGCAACAGCGGGTGTCCATGCGGCCGATGCTTCATGGTCCGAGGCATTGACGCACCAGATGCGCTGCGCTTCGGCGTCGGCCGCTACCTGGGTGTCCACAGCGGACGTGCCGGTGGCTGTCTGAACGAACCAGACGCCGTCGAGGTCTGACGTTCGGTACTCGCGCTGCTCCCAGGTGAGGAGTCCGGATGTGGCGAGTCCGCAAAGTGTTTCGGTGGCAATGGGAGCGATCACGGTGACTTTCGCACCGGCGTCGAGCAGCCCCTTGGCGCGCCGCTCCGCGACGGGTCCGCCGCCCACAACCAGCACCGGGCGG
Organism: Arthrobacter sp. 18067; assembly: GCF_902706295.1. Taxonomy (GTDB): domain Bacteria; phylum Actinomycetota; class Actinomycetes; order Actinomycetales; family Micrococcaceae; genus Arthrobacter. Next base: position 64,712 of record NZ_CACSJJ010000004.1, read on the forward strand.
CCGAGCAGCCGCAGCGCAGTGGGGTAAATGTCCTGTATTGCCATGAAAAAACTGTAGGGCGGCCCCGTAACATGCTTCAAAGGCTCGGAAACACCCGGTAACGCTGGGTAATCCAGCGTCACATATCTCTGCGGTCAGCTGGGAGAAACCCTGTCTTTAAGCGTCAGGTAATGGGCCCGCTGCTCCTTGCCAAGATGCTCGATGGCGTAACGAAGCGCGGTGCGCGGCATGGTGGCTGCGTGTTGGTCGAGGAACGCCAGGAGCCGTTCGCGGCTGCTGCGCCCAGCGTCGCGCACCCAGCCGCCCACGGCCTTGTGGATCAGATCTTCCTGGTCTCCGAGCAGGATCTGGGCGATGGCGAACGTGTCATCCAATTCGCCCTCGCGGATGAATGCCGACGTCGCCACAATGGCCGTCCGGCGCTCCCACATGTCCGCCGAGCGCGCCAGCTCATACAGCGGATCCCGGGGCTTATCCATAAGCCAGCCACCCACCACCCGCCCCGCTCCCAGGTCCACCAAGTCCCAGTTGTTGATGCGGTCGTGCCGTCGCAGGTACAGCTCGTACAGGCTTTGGCGCCTCTCCTCGGTGGTCTTCTTTTTCTGCGCTTGGAGCGCCATGATCTTCACAGCACCAGCCCGCGCTTCGTGGATGTCTTCGTCCAGCAGCTTCTCGATCTCGTCCAGCGGCATGGCCGCGAACTCCTTGGCGAGCGTGAATACCTCGCCCATGCGCACGCCCATGAAGAAGTCACCCTCGGCGTAGTCGCCTTGGCCGGTCTTGAAGTACCGCTGGTATTTGGCTTGCTCCACGTCGGACTGCCGTGTTTTCAGGCGCTCCAGGAACCCGACGGCGGTGGGCTGGGTTCCCGGCGCCAGCGCGGCGGGCTTTCCGGAATTTCCCGCCTTAGGCGCCTTCCCGGTTTTAGGTGTCTTTCCAACCTTGGGGGTCATCCCTCAATAATGCGCCTAAAAAACGGACCAGCCAGTACGGGTAGTGAATTCGTCCAGCGCGGCCACGCCTGCCACGGAATTCCCGGAGCGCCCCAGGCCAGGGCTCCACACGCTGATGGAGCACTTATTGGGGACCACCGCGACGATGCCGCCGCCGACGCCACTTTTGCCGGGAAGGCCCACTCTGTAGGCGAATTCACCCGCGGCGTCATACGTTCCACAGGTGAGCATTACGGCGTTGATCCTCTTGGTCTGCGCTGGAGACAACAGCAGGGTTCCTGCCGCTCCGAGGCCGTTGGACGCGAGGAACCGGGTTGCGAGCGCGAGGTCTTCACAGGTCATAGCCAAGGCGCATTGCTTCGCATACGAGTCCAGGACCTCATCCACGGGGTTCTCCAAGTTGCCACAGCTTGCCAGGAAGTGGGCCAACGACGCGTTGCGGTGCCCCTTGCCCATTTCGGATGACGCCACGCGTTGATCCGTGTCGACGCTTGTATTCCCCGTCTCCTGGCGCATCAGGTCCCGCACAGCGTGGGCGGCGTTGCCTGTCAGGCTGAGGAGCCTGTCCGTCACAACGATTGCCCCGGCGTTGATGAACGGGTTCCGCGGAATCCCGTCCTCGCTCTCCAATTGGACCAGTGAGTTGAAGGGGTTGCCCGAGGGCTCCCGGAAGACGCGGTTCCAGATGCGGTCGCCGTCGGCGGCCAGCACCAAGGCGAGGGCGAAGACTTTGGAGATGCTTTGAATGGAGAACTCCACGTGGGCGTCCCCGGCTGAGAACACTTCCCCGTCCCGTGTGACTACCGAGATTCCGAACTGGTGCGCGTCCACTGCCCCGAGCTGGGGAATGTAATCAGCCACGTTTCCCTGGCCGACATGTGGCTGCACGGCCCCGACGATGTCGTCGAGGAGATTCTGGATATCCATATTTCTATCCCTTGGTCCCTGCGTAGGTCCAGAGCCTGATCTGGAGGTGTGCCAGCAGGCGTTCATCCGCGGATTGCAGGTCCAGGCCAGCCACCTCGCAGGCGCGCCGGAGCCTGTAGTGAACGGTGTTGCGGTGGACGGCCAATTCCTCGGCGCACCTGTTCACGTCGCCAAAGAACTCCAGGTAGGTCAGGAGGGTCAGCGCGAATTCCGGATAGCGGCTGCACAGCCGGGTGATTCCTGCATGACGCAGGGTGGTCCGCGATTCCATCAACTCCAGCAATTCCCTGGTCAGGACTGTTGTTTCCACGTCGCTGTACGAGGCCACGCGAACGTCCGGTGTTGCTTCCATGACTTTGAGGACGCTGCGCACGTGATCAAGGGTGGCGTGCAGGGCGTCCAGGCGCGGAACGATGGGACCAACTGCTGCCTGCACCTGGAAATGAAGGTGGGTGGTGGCATCACGAACAATGGTGTTGACCAGGCGATTGATGGCTGGGAGGGATTTCAGCGGGTCCACATCGGGCAGGATGATGGCCGTTTCCATTCCCAAAGCCCCCACTACGGCGCCTGGTCGGTAGGCCGCCGCGTGGATTGACGCCACTTTGGAGAGCTCTCCCCTGCGAAGCTGAAGCCCCGCCGCACTCTGGCTGAGCCCGCCCGCCGAGATCAGTACCAAAGCCGCTGGCTTCGACGGGTCGATGCCAGCCGATTGGGCCTGCGAATGGACTTGTGCGGTGCCACTGAGCAGGCTGGACACCCGGTCCTCGCGCATCGATTGGGACTGCTCATTGCGGTGGCGTACCAATTCGATGGCCGCATGCCGGGCTGCACCCACCATGATGCGGTCAGTGTTGGCCGCCAACGGTTCAGCCCCTTCCTGCAACCAGATGTATCCCATGACACGGCTGCCCGCGTGAATGCCGATTGCCACACGTTCACGAAGACCCGCGTCGAGGTTGGCTTCCACATGGACAGGCGCTTCAGTGGCCTGAAGATGCTTGTAGACTCCTGATTCCTTCAGGAGTTTTTGGTACTTTTCAGGGCCCCGCCTCGCCAGGATGGACAGCCGGCGGAGCTCGTCAACGTCATTGGACGCCGGGGAGTAGGCCAGGACCCTGTTGCCCGGATCTTCTATCACCACGTGACCATTGGTCAGTGTGGCCGTGGTTTGGGCGATCCCGAACAGATCGCGGTGAACTGACGTGGGGGTTTCCCCAGGGACATCGTTCTCACGGACCCGGTCCAGCGCGATGCTCTCAAATTTATCCCAACGGAGTCCCGGGGCAACCGCCACCAGTCCAATGCCCGTTGGTCGGAGCAACTCGGCCGCGGCTTCCAACTCGCGTTCACTGCCCTTGACCGCAACTGCTGTGGGACGGCCCGCCATCATTCGACGGACCGCAGGGAGCGCCGCACGCCCGCGAACGCCGATCAACATGACGAGGGCCCCTGGGCGGACCTCGTCGTCGTCTTCAGCGTCAACAATGACAGTTTCACGAACGGTTCTGTTGTCCTCCGCCGGGGCCAGCAGCAACCGCGCGTTGCCGACACCCAGGTCTTCCAGGACATCGCTCAATAGGGTGACGACGCCGTCGTCGTCAATTTCCAGGGCTTTCAACGAAGCTATCGCTTCCTCTCCACATCAGTTTCTTCAGCAGTACGCTTCCTCGCCATTGAGGGGCGCCGCCGGTACATGTACGCAAGCACGCACAGCGAGAAACATTACCGGCCCTCCAGAACACCAGTGTTGTCCCGTCGGCACAAGAGTCGGGCCCCTAATTTGGTTCGCCAGCCAATTTGTTGGCGACGGCAGCGACCTAGAGTTGGTAACTGTCCCAAACACCACAAAGACTGCCTGCAGCGCGGCCAATTTCAGGCGCAGCTGCCAGGCAGTCAGCCCCACGTTGTGGAGTATTGAGCCACCTGAGGTGGCAACGGAGTCAAAGGAGACCCCCGAAGTGATACCCACCCCTGCGTCCACACAAACCCTTCCCTCCCCCACAGACCTGGCCGCCAGTCCGTCGTCGAACGCTTTCGCCCAAGAGGAAGCCGGCTACCGCAAGACCCTCAAGCCCCGACAGATCCAGATGATCGCCATCGGCGGTGCCATCGGTACCGGGCTGTTCATGGGCGCCGGAGGCCGCTTGAACGGATCCGGACCAGCGCTGGTCCTGGTCTATGCCGTTTGCGGATTCTTCGCATTCCTGATCCTCCGGGCACTGGGCGAGTTGGTGCTGTACCGTCCCACCTCCGGCTCGTTCGTTTCCTACGCCCGCGAGTTCTACGGCGAGAAAATGGCCTACACCGCCGGCTGGCTCTACTTCCTGAACTGGGCCATGACCTCCATTGTGGACGTCACCGCCGTTGCCCTCTACGTGAAGTTCTGGGGCCAGTATTGGGCACCCATCAATGACGTCCCGCAGTGGGTAATCGCGTTGATCGCTTTGGTAGTGGTGCTCTCCCTGAACCTGGTGTCCGTGAAGATCTTTGGCGAGATGGAGTTCTGGTTTGCCATGATCAAGGTGGGCGCCCTGGTGACGTTCCTCGTGGTGGGAATCTGCTTCATTGTTTTCGGCGGACGGACGGACGTTGGCGTTCCGGGCTTCAACGTCATCGCTGAGAACGGTGGCATGTTCCCCATGGGCTCCGTGGCGCCACTCCTGGCCATCAGCGGCGTGGTGTTTGCCTACGCTGCGGTGGAACTCGTGGGCACCGCAGCCGGCGAAACGGCCGAACCCCACAAGGTGATGCCCAAGGCTGTGAACACCGTAGTGATCCGCATCGGAGTCTTCTACGTGGGCTCCGTCCTGCTGCTCTCGCTGTTGCTTCCCTTCACGTCCTACAAATCCGGCGAATCCCCGTTTGTCACCTTCTTCTCGCACCTCGGCGATCCGCAGGCCGGAGCCATCTCCGCGTCGGTGATGAACTTCGTGGTTCTCACCGCCGCGCTCTCCAGCCTCAACGCCGGCCTCTATTCCACCGGCCGCATCCTCCGCTCCATGGCTGTCAACGGCTCCGCTCCGCAATTCACCGGACGGATCAGCGCGTCCGGAGTGCCCTACGGCGGCATCCTGCTGACAGCGGTCATCACCTTGGTGGGCGTTGGATTGAACGCCGTTGTCCCCTCGCAGGTCTTTGAGATCGTGCTGGAAATCTCTGCCGTTGGCATCATCGGCGGCTGGGCCACCATCATGCTCTGCCACATCAAGCTCCAGCGGTGGGTTCGCAGCGGCAGGGTGGTCCGCCCGGCCTTCCGGCTATTCGGAGCGCCTTTTACCTCCTACCTCACGCTCGGGTTCCTGGCCTTTGTCCTGGTCACCATGGGGTTCTCGGAGACAGGCCGCTGGGTGCTGGCCTCGTTGCTGGTGCTGGCGCCGCTGCTGATAGCCGGCTGGTACGCGTATCGCGGCCGCATCCGCACTGCCCTGACGTCTTAGACCTATCTTCAGTTTGAAAGTGAAACACATGAGCAACCCTTCCCCGTCCCCGAAAATCGGCACCCCCAGCCGGGCTTGGCGGTCCCGTGCCGATGCGTGGGAGTTTTTGGGATACGCCCTCAGGCAGCTCGCCTCGGCCCGACAGCAGGGGTCCGGTTTGCTGTCACAGATCGACCGGACCTTTGCCCTCCTGGCAGCGGTTGAACCGTATTGGGCAGAGCCTGGCGTCGACGCTGTGGCCCAGTTACGCCAGTTAATCGACGACGGCGAACCCCAGGCCGCGCTCCAGCTCCTGGGCGGTTTGTCCCACCTCCCGCTCGCTTCATCCGGTGAAACGGCTGCGGTGCCGCGCGGGGAAGCGGTCGACGAGGAAACTGTCGACCAGTCCGAGCCGGCTGAGCGTCCACGCTTTGAGGTTCTCGTGGTGGACACCATTGAGCCCGAGGAATCCGAAGCACTCAAGAACACCATGGCTGCCCAGCGCCGCCCTTCGGATGCGTTCACCTACACGGTCAACGTGGTTCCCAGCTATGAGGATGCCTTGGTGGCCATCATGCTGAACCCCGATATCCAGTCTGTTGTCCTTCGCCCGGGCTTCTCCCTCCGCAGCTCCCACCTCTTGGGCAGCGACCTCCAACGATTCCTGGTCCGGCACACTTCCGCAGACTTGCGGGACTCGCGCCCCATCGAGCGGATCCTTGCCCTGGCTGAGGCTGTCTCCGGGCTTCGGCCGGAGCTTGATGTCTACCTGGTGGCAGGGGTTTCCATCGAGTCCCTGGCGGGATCCCTGACGCGAAAGTTCCGGCGGATTTTCCGGCGACAGGACCATCTGGACCTGCATCTGTCCTTGCTGTCCGGGGTGGCCGAACGCTACGAAACGCCGTTCTTCACGGCGTTGCAGGACTACAGCCGCCGGCCGGCCAGTGTCTTCCACGCCCTGCCGATTTCCCGGGGCGCGTCGGTAGGGACTTCACCCTGGATCCGGGACATGGCCGATTTTTACGGGACAAACCTGCTGTTGGCCGAAACGTCCGCCACCTCGGGCGGGCTGGACTCTTTGCTGGACCCTCACGGGTCCATCAAACGCGCACAGGAACTTGCTGCCCGGGCCTTCGGGGCGCAACGAACCTACTTTGTCACCAACGGCACGTCCACGGCCAACAAGATTGTGCATCAATCGCTGCTTGCCCCGGGCGATGTTGTGCTGGTGGACCGCAACTGCCACAAATCGCATCACTACGCGTTCGTGCTCGCGGGTGCCCGAGTTTCGTACTTGGACGCCTATCCCCTGGACCAGTACGCGTTTTACGGCGCTGTTCCCCTGGCCAGCCTGAAGGGCAGGCTCCTGGAATATCGGCGGGCTGGCAGGCTTCATGAAGTGAAGATGGTGACCCTCACCAACTGCACGTTTGATGGTGTTGTCTACGATGTCGAAAGGGTCATGGAGGAATGCTTGGCCATCAAACCGGATCTGGTTTTCCTGTGGGATGAGGCGTGGTTTGCCTTCGCCCGATCCCATCCGGTGTACCGCCGTCGAACCGGCATGGCGGCAGCAGCCGCCCTGGAAGCTTCCTTCAGCGATCCTGCCTACGCCGCCCGGTATGCGGAACAGGCCGCAGCCCTTCATGACCCGGCCACGGGAGAACCCGTTGATGACGACACCTGGCTCGCCACCAGGCTGATTCCGGATCCTGCCAAGGCACGCCTGCGGGTCTACGCAACGCAGTCAACCCACAAAACGTTGACCTCGCTGCGGCAGGGTTCCATGATCCATGTGTTTGACCAGGACTTCGCCGGCTCCAACCGGGAGTCCTTCCGCGAGGCGTACATGACCCATACGTCAACCTCGCCCAACTATCAGATCCTGGCTTCCCTGGACATTGGCAGGCGACAGGTGGAGCTGGAAGGTTTCGGCCTGGTGCAGCGGCAATCCGACCTTGCTGTGTCCGTGGCCCAGGCCGTTGCCAGGCACCCCCTGCTGAAGAAGTACTTCCGTGTGTTGACCTCGCGGGACCTCATCGGTTCGCGCTACAGGGAAACCGCCTCCAGCATGCCGCTGCGGGATGGGCTGGCGGAGCTGGAAGACGCCTGGCAGCGGGACGAGTTCGTCATCGATCCCAGCCGCCTGACGCTGGACATCAGCAAGACGGGGATCGACGGCGATACTTTCCGCCACAGCTACCTCATGGATGATCACGGCATTCAGGTGAACAAAACGTCCCGGAACACGGTGCTGTTCATGACCAACATCGGCACCTCCCGCAGCTCCGTGGCGTACCTGATCGAGGTCCTGGTGAAACTCGCTGAGGGCTTTGAGAATCCTCATCCATCGGCGCGGCAGCGGTCACTTCCTGCCGCCTCTGACGCTTCCCGCCCGACTCCCCCGCTCCCGGACTTCAGCACCTTTGCCGCGCGCTTCCGTGTGGACGATTCCTGCGAGGACGGGGACATCCGGGCTGCCTACTTTGAGAGCTACAAACCCGATTCCACGGTGTACCTGTCCGCGGCTGACGTGGCTTCTGCTGTGGCCGAAGGACAGGAAGTAATCTCGGCAGGATTCGTTACACCGTATCCGCCGGGGTTCCCCATTCTGGTCCCGGGCCAGATGATCACCCGGCAGACCCTCGAATTCATGGCTGCTTTGGATACCCGCGAAATTCACGGCTTTGATCACGAACGGGGGTATCGGGTGTTCGTGGAGCCTGTCTCGTTTTCGGCTTCCGGGCTGTTGGCGGCAGCTTCCTAGGCTTTCGCGTCCCATCCGATAGCCGGCGCGACGTGCTTGGCGACGTTGCCCAGCAGCTTGGCGTTGTAGTCGACGCCAAGCTGGTTGGGCACTGTGAGGAGGACGGTGTCCGCTGCTTGCACGGCTGCGTCCTTGGCCAGCTCGTCTGCTAATTGATCCGGCTCGCCGATGTAGCTTTTCCCGAAACGGGACAACGCGCCGTCGAGTATTCCAACCTGGTCCTGGCTGTCTGCCTGCGCGCGGAGGCCGAAGTAGTGGTAGTCGACGTCGTCCACGATGGGGATCACGCTGCGGCTCACGGAGATCCTCGGTTCAAAGTCGTGACCGGCCGCAGCCCAGGCTTCACGGAACATGTGGATCTGCTCCGCCTGCAGCTCGTCGAACGGCACACCTGTGTCCTCGGTGAGGAGCGTGGAGCTCATGAGGTTCATGCCTTGTTCCGCTGCCCACACGGCAGTTTTGCGGGTTCCGGCACCCCACCAGATTCTTTGTGGGAGACCAGGTGACTGGGGTTGGATAGGCAGCAGACCTGTGGCCCCACCCGCGTAATGCGGATCTGCCTCAGCGACACCGTGCCCGGCGATGGCTTTCCGGAACAGTGCGGTGTGACGGCGTGCCATGTCGCCTCCGTCCTCACCATCTGCGGGGACATAGCCGAAGTTTGCGGCACCATTCCGTGCTGGCTCGGGTGAACCACGGCTCACACCGAGCTGGAGCCTTCCATCACTGATGAGGTCCGTGGCGGCGGCTTCCTCGGCCATGTAGAGCGGGTTCTCGTAGCGCATGTCGATCACGCCTGTACCCATCTCGATCCGGCTGGTCCTGGCAGCGATCGCGCTCAGGAGCGGGAAGGGAGAGGCCTGCTGCCTTGCGAAGTGATGGACTCGGAAGAAGGCGCCGTCTATACCCAGTTCCTCCGCTGCTACAGCGAGTTCAATTCCCTGTTTCAGGGCTTCACCGGCCGTGGGAACCAGCGATCCTGGTACGCGGGCCCAGTGGCCGAAGGACAGGAAGCCGATCCGTTTGTTGTGCATGTCCCGAACAACGCTGACCAGTCCCGGCTCATTCCTCAATCAGCGCGTCGATAGTGCATGGCGACCGCGCCGTTGCTGAGCGGCTCCGCCGAGATCAGTTCGAGGCGTCGGGTGCTGGGCAGCCCGCCTTCGTACAGCGTGGGGCCGTGACCGGCGATCATGGGGTGGACGAGGAATTTGTACTCATCGATCAGATCCAATCGGTCCAGCTCTGTGGCAAGCTTCCCGCTGCCGACAAGCACCCCGCTGGGAGTCCTGTCCTTGAGTTCCTGCACCGCCGTGCGCAGCTGGCCGACGAGGTGGTGGCTGTTGGTCCAAGGGAAGTCGCTGCGCGTCGCCGAGACGACATACTTGGGCTTGGCTTCCAATTTGAGCGCCCACTCCTTCAACGCCGGCGGCGCATCGACCTCGCCGCGGGCCACCAACGGCCAGTAGACCTCCATCATTTCGTAGGTGGTTCGGCCCCAGAGCATTGCGCCGCTTTGGTCCAGAAGGCGGGTGAAGTGGACGTGCGTATCGTCATCGGCGATGCCCTCCCGGTGGTCAATGCAACCATCCAAAGTGACATTGATGCTGAACGTTAAGAGGCCCATTCGACGATTCTAGGCTCCCTGAAAGCAACGCGGGGTCAGATACGGCCTAAGTTGAGGCCAAACATGGGCCATATCTGACCCCGCGTTGCTTTAGAAGGAGGAGCCTACCGACTGCTGCCCGCCAGCAAACCCCTACGCTGCAGCAAACGCTTCTCGATCGGGCCGAACACCAGGAGCTCGATCAGGATGCCCACGGCAAGGATGAGCAGGATCGCGGACATCACGATGGCCATGTCGGACAAGGCGCGGCCCTGGTCCAGCAAAGAGCCCAGACCGAAACCGATGGTGCCGCCCACTGCGATGATTTCCGCGGCCATGAGGGAGCGCCAGGAGAAGGCCCAGCCCTGCTTCAAACCGCCGATGTAGCCGGGAAGGGCTGCCGGGAGGACGATCTGAAGCGCCATCTGGAGCCGGTTCGCGCCAAGGACGGTGCCGACGCTTCGATACTGCGGAGGGATCTGATCTACGCCGGAGATCAGCCCGTTGATGATGGACGGGATGGCACCCATGAAGACCACAAAGTAGACGGTGGCGTCGGTCAGGCCGAACCAGATGATAGCCGCCGGAACCCACGCCACAGATGGAAGGACCTGCAGGCCGGAAATGAGTGGACCAAACGCACGGCGCAAAGGAGCGACCTGGGCAAGCAAGAGACCGACGGGCGTTGCAATGACCACCGAGATCAGGAATCCGACCAAGCCTCGCTGCAATGAGGTCCACACCGATTCCTGGACCTTGCCTTCACCCCACAACACGATCAGCTGGTTGAGCACGTCCAGCGGGCCAGGCACTTGGTCGCGGCGCTTGAGCCCCAGCGAAACGTAGAACTGCCAGGCAAGAATGAGGATCACCAATGCGGCGATCGGCAGCAGCACGCGCTTCCATTCGATCCCGGCCTTGCGCCCGCTATCGGACTGCAGGTTATCCAGGCCGGCTTCAAGGTCGCGAAGTTCGGAGGCATTGCCCTTCAACGACGGCGACGTGATGTGCTCTTTGGATTCAGTCACGGGAAGGGTCCGCTCTTCGGTGGTGATGGGGTTACTTGGCATGGCGGCGAATCTCCTCGCGAAGACGGCGGGTGATAACGCCGGTCAGCTCCCCAGCGCGACCAGCATCGGTACGGTGCTCCTCGGTGACATCCCATTCAGCCACTACACGGCCGGGACGCGAGGACAAGAGCAGCACGCGCTGACCCAGACGAACGGCTTCGCGCACGTTGTGTGTCACGAACACAATGGTCCGCCCGGTTTCCTTCCAGATGCGTTCAAGCTCATCGTGCAGGAGGTCGCGGGTAATGGCGTCGAGGGCAGCAAACGGCTCGTCCATCAACAGCAGCTGCCGGTCCTGCGCCAGCGAACGGGCCAGGGCAACACGCTGCCGCATACCGCCGGACAGTTCATGTGGGCGCTTGTCGCCGGCGCCACCCAGATGGACCAGTTCCAACAACTCGCTGGCGCGTTCACGCCGGCTCGCCTTGGTGCTGGTCTTGTCCGCCAACTGCAGCGCGAGTTCGATGTTGCCGCGCGCGGTCAGCCAGGGAAACAGGGATGCGTCCTGGAACATGAAGGCGGCACCATCGCTGGGGACTTCAAGAGCGCCCGACGTCGGCTTTTCCAGTCCCGCCATGATGTTCAGCAGGGTGGACTTGCCGCAGCCGGACGCACCGAGGAGGGCGACAAACTCGCCCTGCGCGATGGTGGCGTTGACGTCGTCCAGCACCGGGGCGCCGTCGCCGAAGCGCTTGCCCAGGTTCTCGAGTACGACTGGCATGGTCCCGTCCTTCGTGTTGATTGGTAGAGCTGATGTGGCTAAAGGCCGGCCCGCTCCCCCGCGAGAATCGAAGGGGAAGCGGACCAGCCCGTTACTGCTTAGTCCTGGCCGAGACCTGCAGCGGAGGTCTTCTCGCCTTCAACCTCGTTCAAGGTGCGGAGGTCGAAGATGCCGTTGATGTCAGCCTGCTTGGTGGTGCCGGCCTTGACACCGTCTTCCAGCAGCTTCTTGTACGTTCCCGCGAGCGGGTCGGTGGTGAACTTGATGTTCTGCAGCGCCCGTTCGATCACGTTGGCCGGGAGCGGCTTACCGGCAGTGTCCTTGAGGACAGCGTTGATGGTTGTCGCCTTCTCCTCAGCCGAAGCCGAGTTGAGCCAGTTCACCGATTCCACGTGGCCCTTCAGGAGTGCCTTCACGGTTTCGGGGTGTTCAGCGGCGAACTTCTTGTTCACGATCAGGATGGTGGTGGTGAAGTCACCGTTCTCCCACAGGTCCTTCTCGTCAACCAGGACCTTCGCTCCGGCTTCGAGCACCAGGCGGGAGGCCCACGGCTCAGGCAACCACGCGCCGTCGAGCTTTCCGTCTTGGAAGAGCTTGAGCGACTGGGCGTTTTCGGTCGGGTTGATGTTGACGTCGCCGCTGCCATCGGTGTTGGTCTTGAAGCCCTGGTCGCCCAACCAGGCGCGGAGTGCCACGTCCTGGGTTCCGCCGAGCTGCGGAGTGCTGAGCACCTTGCCCTTGAGATCGGCCGCGGAGTTGATCTCCGGCTTGACCACCAGCTGGGCACCGCCTGCTGCGGCACCGGCGATGATGCTGATGGACTCGCCGTTGCTCTTGACGAAGGAGTTGATGGCCGGGTTCGGGCCAATGTAGGTGGCGTCGATGGCGCCTGCGTTCAGCGCTTCAATGGCGGCGGGGCCGGCGTTGAAGATCTGGGTGCTGAGCTTGGTGTCGCCGAGTTCCTTGGCGATGATGCCCTTGCTGGTACCAACCAGCGCCGGGCCGTGGGTCACGTTGCTGAAGTAGCCGAGCCTGAGCTCAGCGGCGGGCGACGTGGTGGGTGCCGGTGCTGCCTGGTTGTTGTTCTGGGAGACAGCGGAGGCCACTGCGGCGCCTGCACCGATCAGCAGCACGAGGCCGACGGCGAGGCCGATTTCCAGCGTGCGGCGGCGCTTGGGCTTGGGTGCGGTCTCACCGGCGACGATGCGGGTGGTACCGGAATCGGGTTTCTGTGACTCGGGTGTGTTTGCCATGGGGGGGTCCTTATGAAAAATGTGGGATGCGGGTTGGGGCGAAGATCAGGCCCCGTAACATCGCCCGTGATGGGCAAGGAAGGACCATTCCGGAGAGGTCATGTGTTCACAGTAGGGACTGTCATATTTCCGCTTCAATCCCGTAGAAACCAAGGTTCACGCAGGGTCACCTGACGTCATATTCGCCGCGAGGCCTTCTATGTCGCGCGGGGTTGTGCGGCAGCAGCCACCTATGAGACGGGCTCCCCGATCCTGCCAAACAGCTGCGTTGGCGGCCAAGGTTCCGGTGCCGCCCACGCCGGCAGAGGGGCCCCAGGTTTTGGTCACGGCATCGTAGGTCTCGCCGGAATTCGGGTAGGCGACAAGCGGCGAATCAGTGGCGTTCTGCAGCGTGCTCAGCGCCCGGGTCACCAGTTCCAGCGGCACACAGTTAACCCCGACGGCGGCCACGCGCGGTTCCGCGCGGAGCAGCTCAGCCACTTGTACAAGGGGCGTTCCGTCGCTGATGTGTCCGCTGTCCCGCAGCGTAAACGTGAACCAGGATTCGACGTCGAACTCCGCCACGAGCGCCAACAGCGCCTCTGCTTCGGCGTACGACGGCAACGTCTCGCACGCCAGGAAATCGGCGCCGGCGTCCACCAACGCAGCAATACGGGGACGGTGGAAATCCTGGAATTCCGCGGCAGAAAGCGTGTAATCACCCCGGTACTCCGAGCCGTCCGCAAGGTATGCACCGTACGGGCCAACGGATCCGGCAACCAGCAAGGTCCCGCTCGCGGATCCGTCCGCCAAAGCTTCCCGCCGGGCTTCGTCGGCCAGTCGGACGCTCAACGCCACAAGTTCCAGCGATTCCTCGGAGCCAAGCCCTCGACGCGCAAACCCCTGCGGAGTCGCCTGGTAACTGGCCGTGATCGCTACGGAGGCGCCGGCGTCGAAATAGTCGCGGTGGACCTGCTTGATCAGGTGCGGTTGCTCCAACAGCACCTTGGCCGACCACACCGGATCCTCGAGGTCGCAGCCGTGCGCTTCCAATTCCGTGGCCAAGGCACCGTCCAGGACCAAGTCCGTGCCGGCGTCCAGGAGCGTGCTGAGGGCGGTGTTCTGTGCCATGCGACCTTCCAAAATTCCAAAAAAGAAAACCGCAGCCTGTTCGAAATTCCCGCCGTACAACGTGAGGAGTCGCGAACAAGCTGCGGTTTTGTGACTACGTGTGACCCTAGATGACGTAACGTTCGTCTTCGTGGTCGCCCGGGTGGTCCTTCACCAAACCGGCGGCAAGGGTATTGCCGTCGATGGGGTCGATCACCAGGAAAGCGCCGGTGCGGCGGTGGTGCAGGTAGTTCTCCAGCGGCAACGGAGCGGACAGGCGCAGCTGTGCGTGTCCGATGTCGTTGAGCTCCAGGTTGGACGCAGGCTCAACGTTGAACGTGGCCAGGTCCAGCTTGCCGGTGACGTTGCGGACCAGTGCCTGGACCGTGCGTGTACCGTGCTTCACCAGGACCTTCTGGCCTTCACGCAAAGGCTTCGGTGAGAGCCACGCCAGCGACGCGTACAGGTCAGCGGTGCTTTCCCGGACGGTGCCGGCAGCAGCGATGGTGTCGCCGCGGGCGATGTCGATCTCGTCAGCCAAACGGACAGCCACGGATTGAGGAGCAGCCGCTTCGTCCAACGATTGGCCGGCAAAGTCGATGCCAACCACCGTGGTGGTGCGAGGTTCGTGGCCTGGGCTGATGACGGAAACTTCGTCGCCAACCTTTACGGAGCCCTCGGTGATCTGGCCTGCGTAGGCGCGGTAATCGCGGTACGCCTCCACATCGAGCCCGGCAGCCACAGCGTCAGGAGCCAGGGCGCCCTGCGGCCTGATGACCAGCTGGACCGGGAAGCGGAAGCTCTCCAGTTCGGCCTCAAGCTCGTCCGCTGCGGGGAGGGTTTCGAGGACCTCCAGCAACGCCGGACCGGTGTACCAAGGGGTGCGCTCGGAGCGGTCCACCACGTTGTCGCCATCAAGGGCTGAAACAGGAACCACGAGCAGATCAGCCACGCCGTCGGAACCAAGTCCGAGCTCGCGGGCAACCTTCTGCACATCAGTCTCGATGTCGCGGAACACCTGCTCGCTGAAGTCCACCAGGTCGATCTTGTTCACGGCCACAATCACGTGCGCAACGCGCAGCAGCTGCAGCACGGACAGGTGCCGGCGGGTCTGCTCGAGGACACCCTTGCGGGCGTCAATGAGCACGACGACGGCATCCGCAGTGGACGCTCCGGTCACCGTGTTCTTGGTGTACTGAACGTGGCCGGGGCAGTCCGCCAGGATGAAGCTGCGGCGGTCCGTTGCGAAATAGCGGTAGGCGACATCGATGGTGATGCCCTGCTCGCGCTCGGCACGCAGGCCGTCGGTCAGGAGGGCGAGGTCGATCCCGCCCTTTTCGCCGCCAAAGCCGCGATCCGCAGAGGTGCGGGCAACGGCGTCGAGCGTGTCAGCAAGAATCGCCTTGGAATCGTGAAGGAGGCGGCCCACCAAAGTGGACTTGCCGTCGTCCACCGATCCGGCAGTAGCGAAACGGAACAGGGTTGTGGGCAGGGCTGTTTCCAGCCCGGCAGCCAGTGTCTCGGTGCTCATTTAGAAGTAGCCGTCCTTCTTGCGGTCTTCCATGGCTGCCTCGGAGATGCGGTCATCTGCTCGGGTGGCGCCACGTTCGGTCAGGGTGGAGGCAGCGACTTCAACAACGACGTCGGCCACAGTGCGTGCGTCGGACTCAACGGCACCGGTGCAGGACATATCTCCCACCGTGCGGTACCGGACCAGCTTGGTGATGACGTCCTCGTGCGGCAACGGCTGGGAAACCTCGCCCACCGCGCGCCACATGCCGTCGCGGGCGAAAACTTCGCGCTCGTGGGCGTAGTAGAGGCCGGGGAGCTCAATGTTCTCGCGCTCGATGTAGCGCCAGATGTCCAGCTCGGTCCAGTTGCTGATGGGGAACGCACGGACGTGCTGGCCCACCGTGTGGCGGCCGTTGTACAGGTTCCACAGTTCGGGACGCTGGTTGCGCGGGTCCCACTGGCCGAATTCGTCGCGGAGGCTCAGGATGCGCTCCTTGGCGCGGGCCTTGTCCTCGTCACGGCGGCCGCCGCCGAACACGGCGTCGAACTTGTTGCGCTGGATCGCATCCAACAGCGGAACGGTCTGCAATGGGTTGCGGGTGCCATCAGCACGCTCTGCCAATTCGCCGCGGTCGATGAACTCCTGGACGGAGCCGACAACCAGCTTCAGGCCCAGGCGCTCAACCGTGCGGTCGCGGAAGTCGATGACCTCCGGGAAGTTGTGGCCGGTGTCCACGTGCAGGACGGGGAACGGAACCTTGCCCGGCCAGAACGCCTTGGTGGCCAGGTGGAGCATGACCACGGAGTCCTTGCCGCCGGAGAACAGCAACGCGGGCTTCTCGAACTCGGCAACAACCTCACGGATGATATGAATCGCTTCGGACTCGAGGGTGTCCAGGCTGGAGAGACGCTCCGCTGAAGGGGCGTCGACTGCCGCTGCAACTTCCACCGTGGACTCCTCTGTTGTGTACGTGCTCATGTGTGTAGTCCGCATTCTGTCTTGTCGGATCCTGCCCAGCGGCCGGCTCGGGGGTCTTCACCCGGGGCCACTTTGCGGGTGCAGGGCTGGCAGCCGATGGACGGGTAGCCCTGGCTCAGGAGGGGGTTGACGGGAAGGATGTTGTCCTCGGAGTACTCGATCAGCTGATCGAAGGTCCAGTCCACCATCGGGTTCACCTTGACCAGGCCGAAACCCTCATCCCAGGTGATCACCGGCGTCTTGGTGCGGGTGGGTCCCTCGTCGCGTCGGACCCCGGTGAACCACACCTCGTAGCCGGATAGCGAGCGGCGCAATGGCTGGACCTTACGCAGCGCGCAGCACTGGGCGGGGTCGCGGGCGAAAAGGTCCTTGCCCAGGAGGCGGTCCTGCTGTTCCACCGTGTTCTCCGGAAGGACGTCCACCACGTTGACGCGCAGATTCGCTGCGACTTCGTCGCGGGTCTCGTACGTTTCCTTGAAGTGGTAGCCGGTCTCCAGGAACAAGACGTCGACGCCGGGAAGCTGGTCAGCGACCAAGGCCGGCAGGACGGCGTCGGCCATGGAGCAGGCCACCGTCACTGTGGGCAGTTCGAAGTTGCGGGCCACCCAGGCGATGACGTCCCGGGCAGGGGCGTTCCAGCCGAGCTCAGCGGCTCCGGCTTCAGCCAGTGCCTTGAGCTCTTCGTGGGAACGCAGTGCCGGTCGGGCTGCCGCACTTGCGAGGTTGGTGATGGTCCCGGGATCTGTCATTGGAGATCTCCTTCGTCTGCGGAGTGTGCCCACTCAGCGAAGGTCTGGCCCTCGGCGCCTACGGCGACGAACTTACGGACCACGCGCTCCACGTAATCGGGCAGGTCTTCCACCGTGACCTTCAGGCCGCGGACGGTACGTCCCAAACCGGCTTCCTCACGCTCGTTGTTAGCCAGCCCGCCACCGAGGTGGACCTGGAAACCCGGGGTGGGGTCGCCGTCGGGCGTTGGCAGCATCATGCCCTTCAGGCCGATATCGGCCGTCTGGATACGTGCGCAGGAGTTCGGGCAACCATTGATGTGGAGGGACAGTGCCGACGGCAGCTGCTTGGTCTCCACGAGGTCGGCCAGGCGGCTTTCCAGTTCGGCGATGGCCGTTGCCGCGGTGACCTTGGTTTCCACAATGGCCAGCTTGCAGAACTCGATGCCGGTGCAGGCAATGGTGCCGCGGCGGAACACGGAAGGACGTGCGGAGAGGCCCAAGGTGTCCAGTTCGGCGATGAGCGGCTCAACCTGTTCCTTGGCAACGTCAAGGATGACCAGCTTCTGGTGCGGAGTAGTGCGGAGGCGGTAGCTGCCGTGCTTCTCCAGCGTGTCAGCCAGCGTGACCAGCGCTTCGCCGGACGTGCGGCCCACAGTCGGGGTCACACCGATGAAGAACTTGCCGTCCTTCTGCTCATGAACACCGATGTGGTCTCCGGGAGCCGTGGGCTTCGGAGCGGCGGGGCCGTCCGGAAGCTTGAAGCCCAGGTATTCGTCCTCGAGGATCTGGCGGAACTTGGCCGGACCCCAGTCGTTCATGAGGAACTTCAGGCGGGCCTTGGTGCGCATGCGGCGGTAGCCGTAATCGCGGAAGATGCTGGTGACGCCGAGCCATACTTCAGCGGCAACGTCAGCCGAGACGAAAACGCCGAGGCGTTCGGCCAGGCGGGGGTTGGTGGACAGGCCGCCGCCAACCCAGAGGTCGTAGCCGGCACCGAGCTCGGGGTGGACCACGCCAACCAGGGCGAAGTCGTTGATCTCGTGCACCACGTCCTGGGACGGGTGGCCGGTGATGGCGGTCTTGTATTTGCGGGGCAGGTTGGCCAGTTCCGGGTCACCGATGAAACGCTCGGCGAGCTCGTGGATAAGCGGCGTCGGATCAATGATCTCGTCCTTGGCAATGCCCGCAACCGGGGAACCGAGGATGACGCGCGGAACGTCGCCGCAGGCCTCTGTGGTGGACAGGCCGATGGACTCGAGGCGACGCCAGATTTCCGGCACGTCCTCAACGCGGATCCAGTGCAGCTGGATGTTCTGGCGGTCCGTGAGGTCGGCCGAGCCGCGGGCGAAGTCCACGGAGATCTGCCCGATGACGCGCAGCTGCTCAGTGGTGAGCGCACCGCCGTCGATTCGCACGCGCAGCATGAAGTACTTGTCTTCGAGCTCGTGCGGTTCGAGCGTTGCCGTCTTGCCGCCGTCGATCCCGGGCTTGCGCTGGGTGTAGAGACCCCACCAGCGGAAGCGGCCGTGAAGGTCCGTGCCGTCGATCGAGTCGAAGCCCTCTTTTGAGTAGACAGACTCAATGCGCTCACGGACGTTCAGTCCGTTGTCTTCCTGTTTCCAGGTCTCGTTGGCGTTGAGCGGCGCAGTGCCATCAACCTTCCACTGGCCGTGGGGCTTGGCGGCAGGGCGGGTGCGTGCTGGGCGCGAGGGGACTGCGGTGTCCGCGGACGCACCGGCTACAGCTGTATCTGTCATATCTCGACTGTAGGTCTGGCCAGTTTTCGCCAGCAAAGGTCCGGAAACGCTAAGTCACCTAGGGAAACATTTCGTCACGAAGGGTTTCCGGACCTTGTTCAACTACGCCACTTATGCAGGTTCCCGCCGGGATTAGCCACCCCTTGCTTGCGCGTCAGGAAGCGTTGCCAACCACGGCGTCGTAGCGTTCCAGGGCGATCTCAGCGAGCACCCGCGACGGCAGCAGCGGTGCCGTAACAATGTCTGCGCCGGCCTTGGCCAGCTGGTCGTGGAAGTAGCCGGTGGCCAACAGGTACGAGGAGATAAAGACCCGGCCCGCTGCCCCACCGTCGGAGGCGAGTTCCGCACGCAAGGAGGCGACGCCGTCGGGCACTGTCGGCTGCGCACTGGCGCCATAGGCGACCCGCACTTTGTTCGGCAGCAGTTCGGCGAGCAACCGCGCCTGCTCTTCCGAGTCCACGGAGCCGTCAGGAAGGGAGGATCCAGCGGCAGCCAGCAGCACACCGTCGTTGTCAGTCAGTCCAGCGGCGCGCAAGTGCGTGGCGAGCAGCTCAGCCAACCGCGCATCGGGGCCAAGCGGCCGGGCCGCCACAACTTCGGGTCGGCTCTTAATCGCCTTGGGTACGTCCACCTTCACGTGGAAGCCGGTGGAGAGCAAAAGCGGTACGACGACGGCGGCTGTCCCCTCTGGCATGTTTTCCACCACACCGGACAATTCGGGTTCCTGCACGTCCACATACGCCTCCAGCACCTGCAGTCCGGGACGGAGGGCTTCGATGTCAGCCATGACCCTGCGGATGGCTGCCTGGCCTTCGGCGTTGCGGGTTCCGTGGGCGCACGCGATCAAAACGGGGCTGTTCATGGGAGCTAGCGTAACGTTGAGCCAGCATCTGTTGAGAGCCGTACCCAGAAAGAACCCGTCCACTTGATTTCCATCGACATCGTCCTTCTCTGGCTTGACCTGGTAGGCGTGTTCTTCTTCGCAGTCTCCGGGTCCCTGCTGGCCGCCCGCAAACAATTCGACATCGTAGGCTCCGTGCTCCTCGGCTCCATCGTCGCCCTGGGTGGCGGCGTGATCCGCGACATCGTCATCAACGCCGGTCCCCCGATCGCCTTCACAAACCCTGCGTATCTGGCTCCGCCGCTGCTGGCTGCGATGTTGGTCTACTTCCTGTTCTCCTCGGTCCAGCGCTTCACATCCCTGCTGACACTGTTCGACGCCGGCGGGCTTGCCCTGTTCTGCATCACGGGGACGTTGAAGGCGTTGGGTGCCGGGATGAACCCGGTGGCCGCCATCCTGTTGGGTGTCACTACTGCTGTGGGCGGCGGGCTCCTCCGCGACATCACAGCCAATGAAATTCCTACCCTCTTCAACGCCCGCGATCTCTACGCCTTGCCGGCCTTTGTGGGGGCTGGACTCACTACGCTGTTGTGGCATCTGGGCATCTTCAGCGGCCTCTCTGCCTGCATCGTGGCAGCTGTTGTTTTCGCCTTCCGTGTCATCGCGTGGCGACGCAGCTGGCACGTGCCGTTGGCCGTGCGAGGATGGCACCGCCCCGGCAGTGGAACAGGCGCAATTTCAGGTGTCCGGGATTAGCTAGGATAAGAGCATGACTGACATGTTCCTCGAGAAGTTCCGTGCGCTGGTCCCAAAGTATCTCGAGGATGAATGGCAGGAAGAAGACGGCCTCACGCCCGACGAACTGGACGATGCCCTCGCCGATCACTCCTTCACCATCCCGCTGGTCCTGCGCGAGTTCTACCTGGCAATCGGCGGTTGCGAGGACCTCAT
Source organism: Arthrobacter sp. 18067 (assembly GCF_902706295.1). GTDB lineage: Bacteria > Actinomycetota > Actinomycetes > Actinomycetales > Micrococcaceae > Arthrobacter. The sequence continues at coordinate 85,288 of NZ_CACSJJ010000004.1, forward strand.
GGAGGCCTACCACTACTTCTGGGACCCCGAGGAACTCGAGGTCGATGACGAAGGTTTCCTCATGTTCCTCGAAGACGAAGAGGAACAGTTCACCTGGGGCTTCCGCACGGCCGATCTCGGCATCCCGGACCCCATCGTCTGGCGCCGCAACAACGCCCGCGGCCAGTGGAAGAGCGAAGAGGGCACCTTCTCCGAGTTCGCGTTCGACATGTTCGAGTGGGCGTTCAACGACGAAGACTAAGTCTCGCTTTCAAAACAGCCCCCGCGCGCCATCACTAGGTTGCGAGGGGGCTGTTTTGCTGGAACCACGTACCGCCAAAGTTGGTGGTGGAGGTACAGGAAGCAGGGAATTACGACGGCGGAACCCACCCAAGTGGGTACCTCGCCGGCGCGAAGCGGCCAACTCCCCTGTTACGCAGCACCGCCAGGACTTCGGCCACCATTCGCTGTGGGTGGTGAACGACATCGGCGTAGTAATAGTGAAGGCTTAGCAGCCCTCCGCGGGTGGCCGCGTTGTTCCTGTAGTGGTCCTCAGATGGAGTTCCTCCGCACCCTCAAGAGTCCACAGACCATAGAACCGGCGGCCGAGACACAGGTAAGTACGCCATCGGCCCGGAACGCAGCAACGACGTCCGGATCCGCGCCGGCTTCGGAGGAAGTTGTTGATGTCCATACAGCCATGCTGTGTTCTTCAGGGCCTTTCGGTTGCTGAGACGTTCCCTATGTGGACAACTGCGCGTCCCGCCACCACCAACTTTGCGGGCCAACGAAGCGGTGACACGCCCTTCTCCCGGCCAGTCCCTGCTAACCGCAATCCAAAATTGGTGGTGGAGGATCAACGCCAGCCTGTAAATCGCACCGCAGATGAGAAAAATTCGTTGACCCGAGAAGTTGCATATGTGACAGGATTGTCATAGGCTTTTCACGGATCCACTAAATGCCTCCGGTGGGTCTGATGCGAACGGAGATTGTGGTCCCGGTTCGGTGCAGCGTATGACTCGTAACGTTGCAGCGAGCCGGGGCCATTCCGTTTTAACGTGACAACCCAGCCGCGTTCAGCCACCACCCACTTTGAGGACACCTGCCCGGCAACACACCACTGCAACCGGCGTGTCTCTACGCTTGAGCGCCCAAAGTCAGTGGTGACGGTACGGGGTACGGGACAAACTGCGCGCAAAGGGCAACAAAAAAGCAGACGCCCGAGCCACAAGGGTTCGGACGCCTGCTTACCCGCAGAAGAGAACTTAGCTGCTGCGGTCCACCACGGCATGAGCGAAGTTGGTCAGCGATGCCTTCACAACACCCTCGGGCAGCGGGGCAAGGGCAGCGACAGCCTCGGCGGACCACTGGCGGGCAATCTTCCACGACTCGTTGGTGACGGGGTGCTCGCGGAGGCCGGCTACGGCCTCGGCCAGGGCCGAGTCGGAGGACAGGTCGCCGTCGATCAATTCCAGGAGCGCAGCAGCCGAGGTATCCCCCGCTGCGGCATCGCGGCGCAGCAACAGTACGGGCAGCGTGGGCACGCCTTCGCGGAGGTCGGTGCCCGGGGACTTACCGGACTTGACCTTCACACCGGTGACATCGATAACGTCATCGGCAAGCTGGAAGGCAACGCCCACCTTCTCGCCGTACTCAACCAGCAGGTCCTCGTAGGCTTCATCTGCACCGGCGAAGATCGCGCCTAGCTGGCCGGACGCCGCAACCAGGGAGCCGGTCTTGTCAGCGATGACGGACAGGTAGTGCTCCACGGGGTCTTCGTCTTCGCGCGGTCCCACGGTTTCGTGGAGCTGGCCGAGGCACAGGCGCTCGAAGGTCCGGGCCTGGATGCCCAGGGCGCGGGAGCCGAGCTCGGAGACCAAGATGGAAGCGCGGGCGAAGATGAGGTCACCGGTGAGGATGGCTACCGAGTTGCCCCATACTTCGTGTGCCGTGGGAGCACCGCGGCGGAAGGGAGCAGAGTCCATCACGTCGTCGTGGTACAGCGTGGCGAGGTGCGTGAGTTCAACAACCACGGCTGCCTGGACAACCTCGGGGCGTGAAGCATCGCCGAGGTGCGCACACAGCAGAGTGAGGAGCGGACGGATGCGCTTGCCACCGGCTTCCACCAAGTGACGCGACGTCGCGTCAGCCAGGGGGTCCGAGTTGGAGATGGCTTCGCGGAGCTTCTTCTCAACCCGGGCAAGGTTGGTGGTGATGGCAGGGCCGAGCTCGGCGTCGCCGGCGATGGCGGCAAAACCGGCGGGCAACTGGAGTCCCGTGGCAATCGCGGTGGTGTTGGGAGCAGGCTCAACAGTGTCCGGCAGGCCGTGCCCGGCATGCGTCCAGCTGTGTTCGGCAGAGTTCGTCACGGAATAACCCTAACTAGTTGTTGCGGAAACCGCGGTGTCGGTGCCTGCCGGCGTAAGGGCGCGGGCAGCGGAAGTGTTGGACGTGGCCGGAACCAGCATCTCGAGGACGCGGATCACGCGGTCTTCGAAGCCCTTCGCGGCGGGGTCGGTGAGGTTGGCAAGCATGCGGACCACAAAGCGCATCAGCACCGGAATGGGCATGCCCGTGCGCAGCGCCAGTTTCATCACGGCAGGCTTGCCAATCAACGCAGCAAAGGCACGTCCCAGCGTGAAATGCGATCCCCATTGGTCCCGCACGTATTCGGCGTACCGCGAAAGGTGGGCATCGGCGTCGTCGGCGGTCCAGCCTGCTGAGCGTGAACGCGCGGCGCCATCAATCAAGAACTCGGCCGCGAACCGGGCCGACTCCATCGCGTAGGAGATGCCCTCACCGTTGAACGGGGACACCATCCCACCGGCGTCGCCCAGCAGGAGCAGGCCGGGCGAGTAGTGCGGAGTGCGGTTGAAGCCCATGGGCAGCGCGGCACCGCGGATCTCCCCCACCTGGTTTTCAGGCGTGAAGCCCCAATCCGCGGGCATGCCCGCGGTCCATTCGCGCAGGACCTGCTTGTAGTCGAGCTTGCCGAATTCCTTGGACGAGTTCAGGATGCCGAGGCCAACGTTGGAGGTGCCGTCGCCGACACCGAATACCCAGCCATAGCCGGGAAGCGGTTTGCCCGACTTGCCGGGAAGTTCCAGCCAGCCTTCCATCCAGTCGTCTTCGTGCCGCGGCGACGTGAAATAGGTGCGCACAGCGACACCCAGCGGACGGTCGTCGCGCTTGTGCATGCCCAGCGACACTGCGGTTCGCGTCGAGTTTCCATCGGCGGCGAGTACGACGTCGGCATGGAAGTCGCGCGTTTCGCCCGTCTTGCGTCCGGACCCGTCGAGAATGGACGCCCGCGCGCCGATTACGCGGCCGTCGTCGGCTGTCAAAGCCGAGGTGACGCTGTGGCGTTCCAGCACGACGGCGCCCGCGGCCTGGGCGTGTCGGGCCAAGTCTTCGTCGAACCCGAGACGGGTGCGGATCAGGCCGTAGGTGGGAAAGTCGGAGACCTCGGGCCAGGGCAGCTCGATGGTGCGCCCACCGGCAATCAAGCGCAGCCCCTTGTTCCGGCGCCACCCTTCCTCAACAGCGTGCGGCAGTCCGAGCTTCTGGATTTCGCGGACAGCGCGGGGAGTCAGGCCGTCGCCGCACACCTTCTCACGCGGGAAGGAGGTCTTTTCCAGCACCGTGACGTCGATGCCCGCCTGGGCGAGGTAATACGCGGCGGTGGACCCGGCCGGGCCCGCGCCAACTATCAGTACTTTCACGTCGTCCTAAATCAGCAGGCAGTACGAAGTCAGCCGGCCTGGTGGCGCGGCTTGATCTGGCGGCGAAGCTTGGCTACGGGGACACTCTCGCGGTGCTCGGCCGGCTTCTGTGCACGGTGAACGGCGACGATGCCGCCGCTGAGGTTGCGGTAGGTGATGTCGGTCCAGCCGGCGTCGCTGAGCCACTGGGCCAGGTGGTCCTGGTCCGGCCAGGCACGGATGGACTCGGCGAGGTACACGTAAGCGTCCGGGTTGGACGACACCTTGGTGGCGATGGCCGGGAGCGCGCGCATCAAGTACTCGGTGTAAAGGTTGCGCCAGAGCGGGACAACGGGGTGGGAGAACTCGGCGATGACCAGGCGGCCACCGGGCTTGGTGACGCGCAGCATTTCCTCGAGGGCCTTGCGGGGCTCCACGACATTGCGGAGGCCAAAGGAAATGGTGGAAGCGTCGAAGCTGTTGTCCGCGAAGGGCAGATTGGTGGCGTCACCTGCGATGAAGTCGATGTCCGGGCGGCGGCGCTTGCCAACTTTGAGCATGCCCAATGAGAAGTCGCAGGCCACAACATCCACGCCGGCATCTGCGTACGGCTCGCTGGAGGTTCCCGTTCCGGCGGCGAGGTCCAGGACCTTCTGGCCCACCTTCACATCCATGGCATCAACCACGATCCGGCGCCAACGCCGCGTCTGCCCCATGGACAGGACATCATTGACGACGTCGTATTTTGGGGCGACATCATCAAACATCGTCGCAACTTCGTCCGGACGCTTTTCCAAGGATGCTCGGTTCACCCTGTAATTGTCTCAGACATTCAACCGACTTTGCTGCGCTGTAGAAGTCGGCTCAGATTCTGGTTACGCGCGGGAGTACTGTTGTTCCATCATGACGAGCACGCTCCGCACTTTGACAGTCCCCCTCGATGTTGACTCATCCTCCGGGGGGCTGCCGTCGTTTCTGGTGCGGGACGACGTCCTGTGCTGGTCCCGCCGGGAGGCCGGCCTGGTTGGCTACGGCGAACTGACCCGCTTCAATGCCACCGGCCCCGAGCGATTCCTTGAGGCCGATATCTGGTGGCGGCACCTCATCCTTGAGGCCGAAATCACGGACCACGTAGACCTTCCGGGCACCGGTCCCGTCGCTTTCGGCTCCTTTGCCTTCTCCAAGACGTCCCCACATGTCTCACGTCTGATCCTTCCCGAATTGGTGGTTGGCATCCGCGATGGCCGTGCCTGGGCAACACAGCTGACGTTCGACGACGGCCCCCTCACCGAGGCCGGCGTCCTCGCCTCAGTGAACCGCTGGCTGACTGAACCGGAGCCGAACGGCGAGGATTCAGCGGCGGGAGGTTCCGACGTCGGACCCTCACCTGAGGCTGTTGCCGCGAACGGTTCCGGCGGTCACCTCAGCCACGGTTCCCTCAGCGAGTCCGCGTGGATGCAGGCCGTATCCAATGGTGTCGACGAGATCCGCGCCGGAAAACTGGAAAAGCTCGTGTTGGCGCGCGACGTCGTCGCGACCCTTCCGGACGGCGTCAACGCTGCGGAGGTACTTCGCCAGCTGGCCGCAAGGTACCGCGAATGCTGGACGTACGGCGTGGATGGACTGGTCGGCGCGACGCCCGAGATGCTGATCCAGGTGGAGGGCCGCACTGCGCAGGCCCGCGTGCTGGCCGGAACTTTGGACCGCCGGGATGCCGATGGCATGGACGGCTCCCCCATGGCGTACGCCGAACGCGTCCTGGCTGGATCCGAGAAACAGCGCCACGAACACGAGATCGCCATTGATTCGTTGACACGGCAGCTGGCGCCCTTCTCTGAGGCGATGAACTCCCACAGCGAGCCGTTCATTCTTGAGTTGCCCAACGTGTGGCACCTGGCCTCGGACGTGAAGGCTGAGTTGGCGGATATTGAGGGACACGTGCCCACGTGCCTGGCCCTCATCAACGCCCTCCACCCCACGGCTGCAGTGTGCGGAACCCCGACCCTGGTAGCCGGCGCGTTGATCCGCAAACTCGAGCATTTGGACCGCGGACCGTACGCCGGACCCGTCGGTTGGCTTGACGCCGCAGGCAACGGCGAATGGGGTATCGCACTTCGCGGCGCGGTCATTGAAGACGCCAACACGGTACGCCTTTTTGCGGGTTGCGGCATCGTGGAAGGCTCGCAGCCGGAGGCGGAACTGGCCGAAACGTGGGCCAAGTTCCGGCCGATGCTTGAGGCGCTGGGTATCCGCCGCTGAATCTGGGATCCCAGACAGACCTTCTGCAGGGGTGGTTGATAAGTGGGTAAACTTGTTATCCAATAGTGAAACTTCGTTTCCTGTGATGCACATCTCACGTTCGGCGCTACACTAAAACCGACTCAGTTCAGCATCCACCGCAACAAAAGGTAAACAACATGCAGATCTCCCGTTCGGTTATGTCCGGCACCAAGATTGCCGCCGTGCTCGCCGCCGGCGCACTGGCCCTCACCGCCTGCGGTGGCTCGTCCACCCCTGCGGCTACGGATGCCTCGGGCCTCAAGCTCATCAATGCCGGCAAGCTCACGGTGTGCTCGGACGTTCCTTACGAGCCCTTCGAATTCCAGAAGGACGGCAAGATTGTCGGCTTCGACATGGACATCGCCGCTGAGATCGCCAAGGACACCAAGGCCGAACTCAACGTGGTGGACAGCTCCTTCGAAGCGATCGAGACCGGCACCGCCCTGACGGGTTGCGACGTTTCCATCTCCTCGATCTCCATCACGGACGTCCGCAAGAGCGTCATGGACTTCTCCACCCCGTACCTGGACGACGACCTGACCCTCGTGGCCACCTCGTCCTCCGGCATCAGCAACATTGATGGTGCCAAGGGCAAGAAGGTTGGCGTCCAGCAGGCCACCACCGGGGCACAGTACGCCAAGGACAAGGGAATCGACGCCCAGCAGTTCGAAGACTCCGGCCTCCTGGTCCAGGCCCTCAAGGCCGGCACCATCGACGCCGCAATCGGCAACCAGTCCGTCCTGGGCTACGCCATCAAGGACGACTCCAACCTGAAGCGTGTCGAAGACTACGCAACGGGCGAGAAGCTGGGCATCTCCATCAAGAAGGGCAACACCGCCATGGCGGATGCCGTGAACGCCACGCTGAAGCGCATCACCGACGACGGTTCACTGAAGAAGTTCGAGACCACCTGGTTCGGCGAAGCCACCAAGTAGTCCGAGCCCCGGCTCCCGAGATCCACGCAGGCGGGCCCCGAAACGATACGTTGTTTCGGGGCCCCACCTGCGCAACATGAATGTGAGAACACCATGGCAATGACTGCACGTCAACGAGCCAAAGTCAGTTTGTACGTCCAGGCCGGAATCTTCGTTGTGGTCCTGGCCACAGTGATCCTTGCCGTGGACTGGAAGACGATCGGCACCAGCGTCTTCAACTTCGCCAAGATCGGGCCGATGTTCCCGGACATCTTCCTGGTGGGCCTCAAGAACACGCTCATCTACACGGCGCTGGCCTTCGTGGTGGGCTTGTCCGGCGGCCTCCTGCTTGCCCTGATGAAGCTCTCCACCTTCCCGCTGTACCGCTGGCTGGCCACGGGCTACATCGAGTTCTTCCGCGGCGTTCCTGCACTGTTGGTCTTCATCGCCTTCGGCTACGGCGTTCCGCTGGCTTTCGGTGTCCAGTGGGACGTCAACATCGTGGTCATGGTTTCGCTGGGCATGGTGGCCTCGGCCTACATCGCTGAAACCCTCCGCGCAGGCCTCCAGGCTGTGCCCAAGGGCCAGATGGAAGCTGCCCGTTCACTGGGCATGCCGCAGTGGCGGGCCATGGTTTCCATCGTCATCCCCCAGGCCTTCAAGATCGTCCTTCCGCCGCTGACCAACGAAATCATCCTGCTCACCAAGGACTCCTCGCTGATCTACGTCCTGGGCCTCACCGCGTCCCAGTACGAGCTCACCAAGTTCGGCCGTGACGGCATCTCCAGCCTCGGAGCCGGCCTGACGCCGCTCCTCGTGGCCGGCGCTTTCTACCTGGTCATCACCATCCCCTTGAGCCTCCTGGCACGGAAGTTCGAAAGCCGCTCCGCGCGGACGAAGCGATAGGCAGGACAGTCATGAACGACGTCGTCAACAGCACCGTTCGCGCCGCGGGCGTAAACATCAAGGACCTTCGCAAGTCCTACGGCAGCAATGAGGTCCTCAAAGGCATCTCGCTGACTGTTGAACCAGGACAGGTGGTCTGCTTGATCGGGCCTTCGGGTTCGGGCAAGTCCACGCTCCTGCGCTGCGTCAACCTGCTGGAGCAGCCAAACGCCGGCACCATCAATGTGGGCAAGTTCGAGGCCACCGATCCCGACGTGGACCTCAACAAGATGCGCCAGAGCGTTGGAATGGTGTTCCAGCACTTCAACCTGTTCCCGCACCTCAGCGTGTTGGACAACTGCACCATCTCCCAGATGAAGGTCCTCAAGCGATCCAGGTCCGAGGCATCGGAAGTGGCCCGCCACAACCTGGAACGCGTTGGCTTGGGACACCTCGCCGACCGTTTCCCGGACCAGCTCTCCGGTGGCCAGCAGCAGCGCGTGGCCATCGCACGTGCCCTGTCCATGGACCCGCAGCTCATGCTCTTCGATGAGCCCACGTCCGCATTGGACCCCGAAACCGTGGGCGACGTCCTGGCCGTCATGCGCAAGCTGGCCCAGGAGGGCATGACCATGCTGGTGGTTACCCACGAGATGGGCTTCGCCCGTGAAGTTGCCGACCGCGTGGTCTTCATGGACGCCGGTGTTGTGGTGGAAGAGGGCCCGGCGGAGAACGTCATCAGCGCCCCCACCCAGCCGCGCACCAAGGAATTCCTGCGCCGCGTCCTGGACCCGACGCACATTGGCGTCGAGGAAGCCTGACGCCACGCAGATTCGTTAGCGCCACAGAAACGGGAGGGCCAGGACTTAGCCCGCTGTGAGGACCTGGCCCACGGCAGCGGAGATGGCTTCCTTGATCCGCGCATGGAGTGCCCGCAGGCTTGCCCGGTCCACGCGCACCTCCACAACGGTGCGCCCCTTCAGCGGCGACTTGAGTGCGTCGGCGAGTTCCGCCGTCGTGCTTACCGCTTGGTGCCCGACGCCGTACGCCGCCGCGAGTGCCGCGATGTCCACGGAGTGGGGGGTACCAAAGAGGCGTTCGACGGCGGTGCCATAGGCGTCCGAGTCTTCGACGGCACCGTGCTCCAGCAGCGCGAAGATGGCTCCCCCGGAGTCGTTGAGCACCACGATGCGAAGGTCCGGAACGGGCTCGCCGTGTCCGAGGAGCAGTCCCCCGGCGTCGTGGAGGAACGTGACGTCGCCCAAGAGGACCGTGGTCTCACGTCCGCTGCCCAGCGCAATTCCCGTTGCCGTGGCGATGGTGCCGTCGATTCCGGCGAGGCCACGATTGGCGTAGACCGTGGCGATGGGTTCGGTGTGGGGCTGTCCGGCGAGGTCCACATCCCGAATGCCGTTGGAGGACCCCAGGACCAGCTGCCCGCGGGAGTGTTCCCAAACGGTTGACCCAACGGACGGACCGTTGGCAAGTGCCTCTCCGGCGAGCACTACGTCAAGGCCGTGTTGGGCGGCAGCACCGGCAAGGAGCCAGGAATCCAGCCATTCCGCAGACCCTCGACCGGCAAAATCAGCCAGTTCGGGGAGGGTCTCGATGGGTGTTTCGCGGCGTCGGCCGGCCTCGTACCAAGCGACGGGGACTGGTTGGTAGATCGCGGATTCCACGGACTCGCGCGCCAGCAAGGATGCGACGGGACGGGACAGGGTTGCCCGGCCAAACAGGACCACCCGTTCGATCGGGGCGGGCGATTCGGGTCCGAAGTGCTCCAACAACACCCGGTACGGTCCCACAGCGTTCGGGCCGAAGCGTGCATTGGATGACGGTTCGGCCAGCAGCGGCAATCCGTGGGCGCGTGCGAAGGCTTCGGCCACAGGACCGGCGTCGTGGCCCGCGAGGACTACAGTGCGTCGCTCGGTTAGTTCGCTCGGGGCCGCCGACAGATCGAGTGCCTGAGGTCCGGCGTCGTAATGGAACACGCCGTGTCCCGCGGCCGTCGGCAAGGCGTCACCGGGTGCCGGGACCAAAGGATCCCGGAACGCAAGGTTCACTTGGACGGGCCCCGGAGGGGTGTCTTCGAGGGCTCCCGTTGCTGCGTACAGCGCAGTAGCAAGGGCTTTTTGGGGATGGTCACCGGCAGGGACGTCGACGGCGAATCGTACGTGCTCGCCAAACAGGTCCATTTGGACGGTGGTTTGGTTGGCCCCGGTTCCGTGGAGCTCCTCCGGACGGTCCGCCGAGATGACGATCACGGGAACGGCGGAATGGTTCGCTTCCATGACGGCCGGTAGAAGGTTTCCAACAGCTGTTCCAGACGTGGTCACCACGCCAACGGGGGCCTCGGTGGAGAGGGCAAGCCCCAAAGCCGTGAACCCGGCATCGCGTTCGTCAATCCGGACGTGGAGCCGAACTCTTCCCGCAGCTTCTGCTTCCGCGAGGGCGTAGGCCATGGGCGCCGACCGTGAACCCGGCGCCACCACCACGTGCCGCACGCCGCCGTCGAGCAGGGCCGTAACGGCTATCCGGGCGGCGGCGATTGATGTCAGAGAGTCCTGGGAAGTCACCATTCCAGTCTATTGGCGCCCGCCGTCCCCCACGTTCTCTCACGTACCGCCCCCTTTCGGCCAACCCTCTCGCACCCATTCCCCCTTAAACCCCAACCCTCTCGCACCGAATCCCCCTTAAACCCAAACCCTCTCGCACCTACCCACCGGAAGGTGTTGGGAGGTGCGAGAGGGTCGGCCCGCAGGGCGTGGAAGGTGATAGAGGGTTACTTGCGGAAAACCTGCACGATCGACGGACGCGGGGCGCGGACGGCACCAGCTGCAGGAGTGGCTCCGGCCGGCACGTAATCCGGGAAGAAGGAGTTCTGCGCTGCGAACGAACCCTCTTCACCCGGGTGCTGGACGGCGACGAACACTGTTCGCTCTTCGTCGTGGACGATCGGTCCACAGGTCTCGGCGTCTCGGGGCACGGCGAGGAACTGCTCCACCTTGCCGCGTTCGCGGCCCTCGAGCGTGACCTTGAACAGACCATCGGCGTAGCCAATGGTGGAAGGAGCGCCATCGGTTGAAATCCAGAGGTTGCCGACCGAGTCGAACGCCACGTTGTCCGGGCAGGAAATCGGCGAGACCTTGTCCGCGGGGAATCCGGAGAAGTAGGTGGAGGTGTTCTTGGCGGGATCACCGGCCACCAGCAGGAGGTTCCAGTTGAACTTGGTCCCCGTCTGCTCGCGCCCTTCGGTGATTTCCACGATGTGTCCATCGCGGTTCAACGTGCGCGGGTTGACCTCTGTGGCGCCTTCTTTGCCGGCCTTGCCGCGGTCGGAGTTGTTGGTGCAGGCGACGTAGACCTTTCCGGTGAGCGGGTTCGGCTGGACGTCTTCGCAGCGGTCCATCTTGGTGGGGCCAACCTTGTCGGCGGCGAGGCGGGTGTAAACCAGAACCTCGGGCACGGACATGCCGGGAACTGCGGACTTACCGTCAACAACCAGGGGCAGCCACTCGCCACTGCCGTCGAAGGCACCATCGGCGGGAAGCTTTCCTGTGCCATCGATCTCCGCGGCCGGAGAATCTCCCGTGAACTTGGCCACGTAGAGGTCGCCTTCGGAGAGAAGGGCCATGTTGTTCCGGCGGGCTTCCTTGGAGTCACCGGCCTTGTACTTGCCCTTGGAGACGAACTTGTAGAGATAGTCGAAGCGTTCGTCGTCACCCATGTACGCCACTACCTTGCCGGAGGGGGCAACAATGACGTTGGCGCCTTCGTGCTTGAAGCGGCCCATGGCGGAGTGCTTCTTGGGTGTGGAGGTGGGGTCGAACGGATCAACTTCCACAATCCAACCGAAGCGGTTGGTCTCGTTGGCGTAGCCGGAGTTGCGGGTGTCGAAGCGCGGCTCGTCGAGTTCCCACTTACGTGAGGTGGGGTTGGCCGTGATGCCGTAGCGTTTGTCGCCATCGCTTGTACCGGGTGCGGCGAAGTAGCCGTTGAAGTTCTCTTCGCCGGAGAGGATGGTGCCCCACGGGGTTGTTCCGCCGGAGCAGTTGCCCAGCGTGCCCTTGATCCACCGGCCCGCAGGGTCATCGATGGTCTTGACCAGGTTGGTGCCTGCTGCGGCGCCGGTCAGTTCGTAGACCGTGTCAGTGAGGAAGCGCCGGTTCAGGGGTGCGCCCTGGACATAGTTCCACGGCTTGTTCTTGTTCTTGCGTTCCAGCTCAACCACCGCGAGCCCGTGCCCGGCCCGGCCAATGGCACGTGCCTCGGCGGGGTCAAAGCCCACGGGCAGCATGATGTTCTCATTGGTGTACTCGTGGTTGGTGAACAGCACGGCACGGCGATCCTTGGAACCCGGGATGGGCAGGATGTCCGTGTAGTCGTTGTTGTAGCCGAACTGTCGGGCCTGGGCTGCGGCGGTCTGCGCGTTGAGGTCGAAGGCCGGGGAATCGGCGAACAGGGGGTCGCCCCAGCGGATGATCGGCTTCCAGTCGAAGCCTTCGGGCACGGTGAAAGCGTCCACAGCTGCATCTACTGGCTTGATGGCAGAGAACTTGAGCTTGGACTTCTCGAAGCCCTTCTTCGCAGCCTCGGAGAGTCCGTTGCCGGAGTCAGCCACCGCGGTTTCGGCACCGGTTACAGCACCACCGAGTACGACGGCGAGCGCACCGGCGGCGCCGAGGCCAAGGGCGGCGCGGCGGGACATGGCCGTTGAGGCAATGTCGCGAAAGTAGCCGTTGGCGCTGGTGTTGCAAACATCGCCCGAACAGGCGTTATCGCACTTCAGGGCACACGTAACGGGGCTGCGCTTGCCCTTGGTGTGGCCGAGCATGGGGAGCAGCGCAAACGTGCGTCCGGTGGTTTCAGACATGGGGGAAGACCTTCCAGAGGATGTATCGGGTTCCCGTTGAGCCTTTCAGCGGAATCCGAATCTGAGAGGTCCCTCTGGTTAAGGATCGGTGAACAAACCGTGCTGGTTTCCCTCGAGTACCGAGTGCACCCGCCGGAGACGGTCCAGCCACCAGTCGCGACGCTCCCCCGATGCCGCGTACTGCTCAAGCAGCCCCGGATCGGCGACGCTTTCGCGCAACGTGATGGCGCCGTCGTCAGCCACCAGGGGGTCCAGCGTGATATCTGAGGCGAACAGCGAAACGGTTCCCAGCCCACAGGCGTAAGGAAGGGAAGGGAGAGCCGCTGCCAGCGCGAGCCCGGCTCGGATACCCACCGAGGTATCAAGGGCGGAGCTGACGACGGCGGGCAGCCCCGCCTGCTCCACGATGTCCAGGGCCCGCTGGACTCCCCCGAGCGGCGCGACCTTGACCACGATGAGGTCTGCGGCGCCGGCTCTGGCCACGCGCAGGGGATCATCTTCCTTTCGCACGCTTTCGTCGGCAGCGATGAGGACAGGTGTCCCGGCGGCAACGAGTCTTCGGCGCACTTCGGCCAGTCCCTCAATGGTGGGGACGGGCTGCTCGGCATATTCAAGGCCAACAGCAGAGAGTTTGCCTAAGGCCTCCACTGCTTGCTCTACATCCCAGCCCCCGTTCGCATCCACCCGGAGGGCAGCGTCAGGCAGGGCCTCGCGCACCGCTTGCACGCGCGCGACGTCGTCGACTAACTCCTGACCGCGCTCGGCAACCTTGATCTTGACCGCGTCCACTCGGCCGAACCGGGCCAACACGTCAGGAACACGTTCGGCAGGAACAGCGGGAACTGTGGCGTTGACCGGGATCCTGCCCCTCAGCGGAGGGGGAAACCCAAGCCAGCCAGCCTCCAGGGCTGCGGCCAGCCAACGGGAGGATTCGTCGTCGTCGTATTCGGGAAAGGGGCAGAACTCGCCCCAGCCCAGCGGCCCGCGCAGGAGGAGTGTCTCGCGCTCCATGATGCCGCGGAACTTCACGCGCATGGGCAGCGAGACTACGTGGGCGGAGTCGAGGAGTTCTTCGAGGGAGGGAAGAGCAGGCATATTGCCACTGTACCGGCGGCCCGTCGCCTCCATGGAAGGCGAATTGGGCTATGTGGAAAGCTACTCCGCCCAGTAGTTCCGAACACGCCCGAGGGCGTCGCCGAACTCCTCACCGGGCAGGACGAGTGAACTCTCAGGCATCCCCAGCTCGTCCCAGCGGGCCACCAACTGCGCATCCCCTTCAACGGGCAGCGGCCACAGCCAGTACCGCGCGGAGCCATCCACTTGCTCGTCACTTCCGCCGGTGCCACCGCCGCCTTGATGGGTCAGCACGGGACCTATCACGTCCTCGGAACCTTCAAACATGGACGGGGTGGGGTGTGCTGCGATGGCCTTCCTGCCGTCAGGGAACGCCACTCCGATCATGATGCCTGGCAGGGCGGGCCGGCTGAAGCTCACCTCCATGACGTCCCGCCATTCCTGGTCTGATTCCTCTTCGCGCCGGACACACCACACCAGGTCCAGCAGGCACCCCGTGGAGTACACTTCCAGCAATTTCAGGGCCACCACCATCCTGGGGCTGTTGTAGAGAATCCCACCAACAGGCACGATGCCCGGCAATTCATCCGTCGGTGGGCCGAACCATCCGGGCCTCACCGGCTGCGGATGTCGTGGCCGCGCAGGGGGTTCAGGGAGGTCGTCGAAGAAGCTCATAATCCACTCTTACACCACCACACAGACACTGGGGAGGGGTACCTGACAACCGAGAGACCTCAATCGCGATATTCTCAGAATACGACTCAATGTGGGGGAGATATGACGCAATCAATGCCCGGTTCCACGACGCCTCCCGGCTGGTACCCGGACCCTTCGGACCCGCGGTTTGTCCGCTGGTGGGACGGACACGCCTGGACAGCCCACCAGGCTCCGCAGCAGGTGCAGTACCAGCAGGTTTTCAAGGCTCCTCGGACCCAGATCAGCGCCGAGACGCCGGTTTACAACCCCTTCATCTGGGCGATCACCCTGCTGCCCTTGGTGTCGGTATTGTTCATGCTCACGTGGCAGCCGGAATTCCGCATCATCACCACACGGCAGGGCGTCACAACCGTCGACCCCCTCTCGATCTACACACCAGGCTATTTCCTGCTCATGGCATCGAGCTTCGTCATCTACGGACTCTCGGTGTTCTTCGCTTACCTGGACCAGCAGCGGTTGGCGAGGGCCGGCGTCGTACGTCCTTTCCACTGGGCCTGGGCGTTCCTGAATTCGGTGGTCTATGTCATTGGCCGTTCAGTGATCGTCAACAAAGTGGCGCCCAAACGCGGACTGTTGCCGGTGTGGATCACCATCGCCGTTTTTGTGATCAGCATGGTGGTGGCCGGCATTTGGACGTCGAACATGATGCAGACCATGATGTCGTCCTTCGGATATTCCATCTCTACCTGACACGAAGGAAACCTCACACGCGTTAGGTAGACTGCTGTCAAAAGATGGAAGGACTCTCCCGATGAACCGCAAGGCCACTGCACTGGACGTCGCCAAGAGGGCGGGTGTCTCCAGGAGCGCGGTCTCGCTGGTCCTGAATGGCCGCGGCGACGGAAACGTAGCCAAGGAGAGCCAGGACCGGATACGTGCGGCGGCTTTGGAGCTGAACTACTCCCCCAACGCGATCGCATTGAGTCTGCGGAACCAGCGTTCCCGGGTTATCGGGATCCTGTCCGACGAGGTGGTGGTCAGCCCTTTCGACGGCAACATCATCGGCGGTGCTGACGACATCGCCCGCAGCCGTGGTTTCGTCACGGTGGTCATGGACACCGAGCGCGATACCGCCCGGGATGCGAGCGCCATCGAGACGCTTCTGGACCGGCAGGTGGATGGGCTCATGTACGTGACCGTTGGCCTGAAACCCATTGACGTGCCACAGGGGATGCTCCGGGTTCCCTCGGTCCTGGCGAATTGCTACGACGCCCACCCCGAACCTCAGCTGCACCACGTCATTCCGGACGAGGTCTCCGGCGGCCGCGAAGCCACCGAACATCTGTTGCAACTGGGGCACCGGGACATCGCGCTGCTCGCCGGCTCGGTGGATTCGCCTGCGGCTCCCCTGCGCGTCCAGGGCTACCGGGATGCATACGCTGCTGCCGGGCTCACAGCCAACGAGGACCGGATTGTCATGGCCGGCTGGGACATCGATGCCGGCTACCGGGGCGCCATGAAACTGCTCGAGGACGTGTCCCCGGCTGATCGGCCCACTGCCATCATGTGCGCCAATGACCGCCTGGCCATCGGCGTTACCCTTGCCGCCGCACGCCTGGGACTGAGCGTCCCGGAGGACCTGTCCGTGATGGGCTACGACGACGAAGCCCGGATCGCTGACACCATGGTCCCGGCTCTCACCACCATGGCCCTGCCGCTGCGCGAGATTGGCCGCGCCGCCATGACCACACTGTTGGACGCCATCGAGGGAACAGAGACCACGGGGAAGGGGACCTCCGTCGAAACGATGGTCCCCTGCCGCCTTGTCACCCGGGAGTCGACCGGCCCCGCGCCGTCGCGCTGAACCAAGCGTCAAACCCTGCACACCAGGCCTCACAAGCACGACGCCGGCCTGCCACCTATGCGGGAAGGCCCAACTCCCACACATCGGCAGTCGCGCCGTCGGGCAAGGTGAGCTGCCATTCCTCGCCCGGAGCCGGGTAGGCCCGAAGGGTCGTGGCCACGGAACCAGCGCGGTACACCTCCACGAGGGAAGCATCGATGAAGATCCGGAGCTCCTCCCCCGCTTCCAGGGAGCCTGAGTAGACCACCTGTGCATCGGCTCCCGAACCAAGCACCAGATCCACAGAGCCTGACGTTGCGGTCGAACCCTGAACCAGAACCTCGGCAAACTCCGGAACCACCAAGGAACCCGCAGCAACAGCAGCACCACGGTACGCCTCAACCGCGGGCGCAGGAGAGACGACCAGGGCCCCGTCAACCACAGACAGAACACGGGGATGCGTCAGCACACCGGCCCACCCGGCGTCGTCGATTTCTTCCTGGGTGCGGCCTCGGCGACCGTCACGTCCGGGACCTTCGTTGGCCCACCCCCACAGCAACGCCGCAGGCGCGGACTCAGCAGATCCATTAGAGAGCTGCATGATCTGCGGGGCGTAGAAGTCGCGGCCAAGATCGGACCTTCCGCCCGAAGTAGCCGCAAACACAGGCAACCCGGTCTCAGGGTCCGCGGTCAGGGAACCGACTAGGTGCCCCACACCGTTGGCGTGCTCGTGGTTGTCGCCGGAGAGCCACAGCGAGAACATCATGACCCAAGCCGAGCCACCCGAAGAGACAGGCACCTCCACCAGTTGAGGGCACTCCCAGATCTCAGCCGGAGTGTGGGCGGCGGCCACGGGATCGGCGGTGGTCAGCCAGATCCCCTGGTACTCCCAGGAATCCATGTCCTCCACGGTGTACAACAGCAAAGCGGCGCGCCCGTCGGACAGGCCCGCTCCCTGCATGGCGTACCGGGCGCCGTTGAAGTGGAAGATGAAGGGATCGCGGACCGCGGTCACCAGTGGGTCGTTAGGCATTGAGGCCGCAACATGCCCATCTTGCTCCCACGTCACCAAGTCAGAGGAACCGCGGGCAATCACCACCTGCGAGTGACCGCCGTGGTCCTTGATGCCGGAGTACGCCGCGGTGGGCACACCACCATCGGAAGTCACCACGCCGGTCCAGCACCCAGCGGAGTCGGGTCCGCCTTCCTGGGGCGAAAGCGCTACGGGGTGTTCTTCCCACTGGACCAAGTCCGCGGAGCTCACATGGCCCCACTGGATCTGAGAGTGCCGCGCGGACGACGGGTTGTACTGGAAGAACACGTGGTACCGGCCATTGATGTAGCTGATGCCGTTGGGATCGTTGATCCAGCCTTGCGCCGGGCGCGGGTGGAAGCGCGGGAACGCGGGATCCGGATGCGTCGCCGCAATGGCCAGGGAGGAAATAAGTGCAAGGTCCGTCAACGGAACCCCTTTCAGAAAGAAGACGAGAGAACTACTTGCCCGTACCGGCGGTGAGCCCGTCCTGCAGCGCGCGCTGACCGAACATGAACACCACCAACGCGGGAATCATGGAGAGGACAACACCGGCCAGGACCACCGAGATACTTCCGGTGCCGAGGTTGCCTTGGAGTGAGACCAAGCCCAAGGGCAGGGTGAAGTTCTGCTCGGAGATGGTCATGATGAGTGGCCTGAAGAACTCGTTCCAGTGGAAGTTGAATGCCAGGATGCCCACGATCGCCAGGCCCGGCATGGCCAACGGTGCATACACGGAGCGGAAGGTCCGCCAGGGCGAGGCACCGTCGATCGCGGCCGCTTCAGCGAGCTCACCCGGCAACCCCATGAAGTACTGGCGCATCAGGAAGGTGCCGAACGCCGTCGGGATGGCCGGAATGATCAGCGCCAGCAGCGTGTCCGAGAGGCCAACACCACGGATCAGCATGAAGACGGGCACGATCGTGACCTGTGCAGGCACCATCATGGTGGCCAGCACGATCGAGAACAGCGCTCCGCGCCCCCGGAACTTCAGGTGGGCGAAGGCGTACCCGGCCAGCGCGGCGGTGAGCATCTGCCCTACGGCAATGAGGCCGGTCACCAGTGCACTGTTCACTACCAGGGCAACGATGTTGAGCTGCTTGAACACTTGTTCGTAGGAGGTCAGGTCCGGGTTCAGCGGCAGGAAGGCGGGAGGCAGCTGGAAGGATTCCGACGGCGGCCGCAGCGAGGTGGACAGCGTCCACAGCACGGGTCCCAGGACAAAGACGGACGCGATCAGCAAGACGATGACGCGGACGGCAACTGACCAGTCGCGCTTCTTCCGCGTGACTACAGGCGCCGTGGTGGTGACACGTTCTTGAATAGTGGTCATGACGGGCCTTACTGGTAGAAGACGAATCGTTTGCTGAGCCGGAATTGCGCGGCGGTGATGGCCATGATGATGAGCGTAAGGATCACGCCGATCGCCGAAGCCTGGCCGAATTCAAGACGCTGGAATGCCGACTCGAAGATGACCATCACAGCCGTGCGCGTTGAGTCGCCGGGACCGCCTCGGGTCAGTACGTAGGGCTGGTCGAACACTTGGAGGGCATTGATGATCGCCATGACCGAGGCCACCAGTGTGGTGGGGCTCAGCAGCGGCAGGGTCACGAACCAGTGCTTCCGCCACCCGGTAGCGCCGTCGATGGACGCAGCCTCGTACGTCTCCACCGGAATGGAGGCCAGCCCGCCGATGAACAGCAGGAACGAGAACCCGAAGTTCTGCCACACATAGACAAGAATCACGACGGCGGCAGATCCACCTGGCGTCGTCAGCCACGGGACCGCTGGGATGCCGACGATGGACAGCATCCAGTTCACTACGCCGAACTGTTCGTTGAAGAGATAGCGCATGAAGATCGACACGGAAGCCGCGGACAGGATCAGCGGGAAGAAGAACGCGGAGCGGAAGAACACCCTGAGCCAGGCCGGGAGCTTCTCCTGCACCATGATGGCCAGGCCCAAGGCCAGTCCGAGCTGGAGTGCCACTGCCACCACAACAAACACGATCGTGTTCAGGAACGAGACCCGGACGGTGGGGTCTTGGACTACCTCGGCAAAGTTGTCGAATCCCACGAACGTCGGCGCGGAGATGATGTCCCAGCGGAAGAACGCGAGCGCGATCGATGCGACGATCGGCAGCAGGGTGAAGATGCCCATACCCGCGATGGTGGGCGCCAGGAAGGCCCACGGCAGCCAGCGTTGCTGCACGCGGCGGCGTGTGGAGCCTTGGCCGTTCTTGTGGGCGGCCTGGCGACGGCCCGGCTCGCTCCCCGTGCCCGTAGGCGTACTGGTTGCGGTGCTCATGGTTGCCTCCTCAGGGCAAGTTCGAGGTCACGCTGCATGGAGCTGAGGGCGTCTTTGAGTTGGCGCTCATCTCCGCTGACAGCCAGGCTCACGTTTTTCATGAGGGCGGTTTCGACGGCGGCCTGCTGGGGTGGCGCTGGAATGGGACCTGTGGTGGGGAACCTGTCCAGGGTGTCGTAGAAGACCTTCCAGTTCCGCGGACCAGTTCCTGCGTATAGCTGCTCATTGACCATGGAACGCCGGGCCGGTGTGGTGTTCGGGGTGGGGAACACGATCTGCATGGCCTCGAGGCTGGAGCTGAACTTCACCCATTCCCAGGCGGCGTCCTTGTCCTTGGCGGTCTTCATGATCGCGTAGCCCGCCGTGCCGAACTGGTGCCGCTGGGTGCGCCATTTCGGGAAGAACTGGACGTCGAAACCGTCCTCAGTCATCCCCGCTTCGTGGAGGCCTTGCACCCAATAGCCGCCCGCCGGCGTCGTACCTATCCTGTTGGAGGCGAAGAGGCCGATCAGCGCGCTGCCTCCGCCTTCCTCCGGCCGAACACCCAACCCGTCCTTGACCAGTCCGCGGAGGTAGTCGAAGGATTCGAAGACCCTGGGATCGTCCGCATTGGGTTCCAGCCACTGGTAGCCGCCGGAGCGAAGGCTGCGGGAGGGGTCGTTGGCGTAGAAGCTGTCCCAGAGCCATTCGCCGCCCGGGGACTTGGTCTCCTTGAGGAAGCTGGTCTCGTTTGCGTAGAGCCATGGCACGACGCCTCCGAAGAGACGGTTGGTCCAGTAGTACGGAGTGAAGTCCCGGGGGTTGGCCTTCTTCATCGCAGCGAGTGTGCTGCGGAAGTCGGTCTGCGTCCAGTTGTCGGCTGGGCGTTCCAGGCCTGCCGAGCGAAGTGACGCGGTGTTGTAGTACATGTTGGCTGCGTTCCAGTCGATGGGGAGCTGGAACAGGCTGCCTTTGTACATGAACGCTTCCACCAGGCTGGGGTGGACGTCCTCGAAGTACTCCTTCATGTCCGCTGCGTCGCGGCGCAGGTACTCGTCCAGCGGGTGGGCCAGTTTCTCGGCGAAGAGCTGGGCACCTTCCGTGGCTACGTACACGACGTCCGGCGGGGTGCCGGCGGCCACCATGGTGAGGATCTTGGTGAAGAAGTCCTTCCAGTCCACGGCTTGGATCGCCTGGACCTTGACCTTGATTTCGGGGTGGACTTTGGCAAAGGCATCAATGACCTTTTGGCGGGCTGCCGCATCTGCCGCGGTGCCCATGATGGCGATGCTGAGGCTGTTGTCTCCCCGGCCTGGAATGTCCGCCCCGGTCAAGCGCGGCCACGACGCCGCGGTTACTCCAACAATCCCGGCGCCGAGGGCTGTGAGGGCACTTCTGCGTGTGAATTGACGCAAAGCCCCATTGGTTCCCGACATGTAGATTTCCTTCCCTAACACGTGTTAGGAAGCCTAAACCCGTCACCTAACACGTGTCAAGCGTCACAGGAATGTTGCAGGGATCTCGCTTGGCCCCGCCACGCGAAGGCAGCACTCACATGGGCCATCCAGAGAACTGTGGCACCCTAGACAGAATGAGTTCCCAGCAATTCCGCACCAGCGGGAGGTCGAGCAAACGGCCGCTTCAGCAGCGCAACGCAGGCGTTGGAACAGGATTCCTCTTCATCCTGGCCACGATCGCCAGCGTGGTGGGCCTTGCCGCGACCTACTACTTCTTTGTGCGCACCACTATGGGCCAGTTCATCGACGAGTCCGCGCTGGTTGAAGCCACGGTGCTGGGTGGAACAGCCGGCAGGGCCTCCACGGAATTCCTGGACATGCTCCCCATGCTTTCGCTGGCGATCGCCGCCATTATGGTGCTCTTCGTGACCATCGCACGCCGCCGCTGGAAGGCTGCCGGCATCGCTGTCGCAGCCTGCGTCGCCGCCAATGTGGCCACCCAGATCCTCAAGTTCCTCATCCCGGACAGGCCTGACCGCGGCGTGCAAACCCTGGAGCTGAACTCACTGCCCTCCGGGCACACCACCCTCGCCGCTTCAGCAGCGGCTGCCGTGTTCCTGATGGTGTCGCCGCGCTGGCGCCCCTTGGCAGGCTTCCTCGGAAGCTCCTTCGCCGTAGCCACAGGGGTCTCCACGCTCATCAACCAATGGCACCGGCCGGCCGACGTCGTGGCAGCCTTCCTGCTCGTTGGAGCTGTCATGCTCCCCGCAGGATGGCTCATCCTGCGCACCGGCAGCAGCTGGAATGTCTGGAAGGGATACGGCGAGCACTGGGCCGCATCCCGGCTTTGGGTATGGCTCACAGTGATCGCCCTGGTGATCGCTGGCATTGTTGCCGCCTACTCGCTGCTTCAGGTCATGCCCGGCCTCAGCACCGACAGCACCATCGATTACTTTTGGGCAGGCACAGCGTTCATCGTGATTGCCGGCTACCTATCAGCCCTCGGCGGCACCTGGCTCTTCGGCCTGGCGGCGCGGAAGAGCTAAACGCGCTTCACGTTCGACGGCGGCGCACCACTTCCGCGCCGATCGCACCCGAGCTTATGGGTCCGATTCGCGCTACCCGGCGCGCCTGGCCTGATCCCGGATGAAATGCCGGTCCTCATCAGTGAGCTGCGTGCCACCATGTGCGTCCACAGTGTCGCTCTCCCCCGTCTCGCCATTGATGATCGCCGTGACGGTTCGGGGCACAATCATGGTTCCCGGGTTGTCGATGAGCCACTGCTGCGTGTCCGAAGAGAGCTGGTCCCAGAATTCTTTGATGTGCACAACAATCAGCACTGCCCTTCATTGGTGGGGTGTGGGTTCATGGAATGCGCCATTTTGCGCCGGAGTAATTCTCGGGTGATCGGGGGCGGAGGTCCTCTTTAAGGCTACGCCCGGCACTGCCGATCTTGACCCGATTGCGTCCGGGTTTCTGCGTGTGACGTCGACGGGCTGCCATCCATGGGTTACAGTTAATCCACTCGATGGATAAACAATGGCAAATCCCAGGAGCCCCCATGTCTTCGACTCTCAGCCCCGGCTTGAGCCCCACCGCTGGCCGCAGTACTGCCGTTCCCGCCTCCCGCGATCTCGTGGTCGACTTCATCCGCGTCGCTTGCATGTTTGCAGTGGTCGCCGTCCATCTGCTCATGATGGGCATCAGCGTGGACTCCTCCGGCATCGGAGTAGGAAATCCACTGACTTCCCTGAGTTGGTTTGCTCAGGGCACGTGGTTCGGCCAGGTCATGCCACTCTTCTTTGTGGTGGGCGGCTTCGCTTCGCTCACCTCCTGGCGCAGCCTGCAACGGAAGGGTGGCGACGCCGGTGACTACCTCCGGAACAGGGTGCTCCGACTGGTCCGTCCCACAGTTGCCTTGTATGCGTTCCTCGCCATTGCCTTGTGGAGTGCGACGGCGGCAGGCGTCCCGGGCGAGCTGCTTGCTGTTATCGCTGCCGGCGCCGGAGTCCAGCTGTGGTTCCTGGCTGCGTACCTGATCTGCCAAGCCATGGTGCCCACGATGGCCAAGCTCCACGGCCTGGCACCGTACCGGACCCTCGCAGCGCTGGCCGCGGGCGCCGTCGTCGTCGATGTCCTTCGCCTGGGCTTGGAGCGCAACCCGTGGGGCTTCGACTCGAACCCGATCGGCCTGTTGAACATGGTGTTCGTGTGGGGCTTGCTGCAGCAACTGGGTTTCTTCTATGCCGATGGATTCTTTGACAGGTTCTCCCGCTGGAAGCTCATCATGGCTGCTGCTGCTTGCTACGTCGTCCTGGTTCCACTCACTCATTCCGGCCCGTATCCCGTGGATATGCTGACCAGCCAGAACCCGCCGATGTTCCCGCTCATCCTGGTGGGCCTGGCACATGTGTTGCTGGTGAAGGCCGTGTACCCGGTTCTGCAGCGGTTCGTGCGCATTGCGTGGGTGCAGAAGGTGATGTTCGTGGTGGGTAGTCGGGCGATGACTATTTACCTGTGGCACTTGCCGCTGATCATCGCCATGTTCGGCGTCGCGCTTGTCCTGAGGCTGCCGTTCCCCGAGCCGGCCAGCAGCGAGTGGTGGCTCACCCGGCCTCCGTTCTACGTTGCGGCCTGGGCCTTGGTGCTCCTGGTCTCAACCCCGCTGGTCCGCTTGGAGCTCGCCACCACTGCCCTGGCGCCGGGTGCTTCAAGGCCCGCAATGTGGCGCATCGCGGCAGGGACTGCCCTGGCCATCATTCCGCCGTTCGTAGTGATGAGGACGGCCTTGGATGCAGCGAATGCGACGTGGGGCTTGGTGCTGCTGGTGATCGCAGTGGCCCTTGTCACCGGCAAGGTACCGGACCGGGTGTGGAAGACACCGCGGCCGGTGTCATCGGATTCGGTGGCCTCCTGACCTTGTTTGAAACCACAACGGCCGCAGAACAACCTGAAGGGGTTGTTCTGCGGCCGTTGTTTGTTCAAAGAGGGTCAGGAAGCAGCAGCTCCCAAGACCTATGGCATGCGGTAGAGGAAGGCGGCCATCGCGTCACGGTTGATGGGAGACAAAGCCCGGTAAGTGTAGGCGCCGTCCGACTCCAGCCAGCCCGAGGAGATCTTCTTGTCGGCCATCCACGCCATCTCCTTGTAGAACTGCTGATAGGTGTACACATCCTGGAAGGGCGACGTCGTGGGAGCCTCGAAGTCCGGGCTGTTGGCCAAACGATAGAGGAAGGCGGCCATGGCGTCACGGTTGATAGGCGTCAGCGGTTTGTACGTGCGTGAACCGTCGCTTTCCGTCCAACCGGACGAAATGCCCGTATCAGCCAGCCAGGACATCTCCTTATAGAACTGCTGCGTGGTCAGCACGTCCTTGAACGGGGACTTTGCCGGCGGTGTGTAATCCGGCGAGCCAGCCATGCGATAGAGGAAAGCAGCCATGGCATCACGGTTGATGGGCGTCACGGGCCGGTACGTCACAGACTTATCCGCCTCAACCCAACCCGTGGAGATCTTCCGGTCAGCCAACCAGGACATTTCCTTGTAGAACTGCTGCGTCGTCAGCACATCCTTGAAAGGCGACGTGGTGGGTGCGGTGAAATCAGGGCCCTTCGCGCTGAAGTATGCGGACCACCCGGCCGTGGCGCCTGCCTTCAGGAGGTACCCGGACTTAGCTATGACTGAAACCTTCACCTGTCCCCTGGCTGGGTAGGTACCCGCCGCGACGGTCTTGCCGCTTACCTGATACTCCACGCCCGTGGACTCGGGAATGGTGTACGCGTCGTCGCCCATGTAGGTCTCGTCCTTGAAGACCACCGGTGCGGGCGTCGCCGCTTTGTCGGCGCCAAGCACGTTAATGGTCGGGGCGCTCGTACTCGACGCCTGTGCGTAGGCAGCCTTGGTCCCCGACACGGTTACTCGCAGCGGCTTGCCCGCGTCTGCTTCCGTTACCTCGTAGTCGGCGGCGGTGGCACCTTCGATTGGGTTATCGGCACGGCTCCATTGGTAGGTCAACTCAACTGGAGCCGGCTCCCACGTCCCTGCCTGTGCTTTCAGCACGCTTCCCACGTATGCGGGACCATCGATGACGGGAACGCTGGCACTCATGATCCCCGGCCCCACCTTGGCCGTGGGCGCCGAGGTCGCAGATACTTCGTCAAAGTGGACTTTGTTTGCCGAGACTTTCACCGTCATGCCGGCGTTCAGGTCTCCCGGGACCAATTTGTAGGAAGCGCTCGAAGCGTCTGAAATGGGTACGCCGTCCCGATACCACTGGTACCCCCAGCGGACAACATCAGAAGCGTCAGGTCCCCAGTTGCCTGGGAGCGCATACAAGGCCGAGCCCACCCTCAGATCACCACTGATGGTGGGAGGGACAGCAACCAAAGGGGTTGCATCCCACGCGGTTTCCCTCAAAGCCAATCTGGCGTCAACCACGTTCACCCGGCAGCTGAAGTAGGTGCATCCGAGGTCTTGGGCGGTCTTGATGAGTCGTCGTTCAATATCGGCGGGGGTGGAGGCCGGCATCCGCGCCAGCATGAGGGCAGCGACGCCCGCCACATGCGGAGCCGCCATGGATGTGCCTTCTTTGAGGTAATAATCCTCGACGCCGGGTCGGTCCGTTCCGTTGTTAAGCGTGGACACGATGCCATCTACGGCTGCCTTGCTCATCTCGCCACCGGGAGCATAGAGATCCACGGATCCGAAGTTCGAGTAATCGGCTTTGGCATGCGTTCGTGTGCTGGCGGCTACGGTAATCACGTTTTGGCAGTTAGCCGGGCTGACCTGGGCGGCGTCCACGTTCTCGTTGCCGGCCGCAGCAACCACTACCGCTCCTTTGCTGCGCGCAAAGTTCACGGCGTTCTGGTAAGTAGTTGAGCACGTAGCCTTTCCGCCCAAACTCAAGTTGACCACCCGGGCGGGATTAGCGTTCGCGGGCACCCCGGTCACGGTTCCGCCGACGGCCCATCGGATGCCGTCGGCGATGTCAGAGGTGTATCCCCCGCACGTTCCAATAGCCCGGATCGGGACTACTTTCGATTTCGGAGCGACGCCGGCAACACCCTTCGCGTTGTCAGCAACAGCGGCGATGATGCCTGCGACGTGCGTTCCGTGCCATGAGGACTTTGTCCCGGGCTCCCCAGCAGCGCACTGGCCATCAAAGGTTGTGTCACCATCGTCCTGGGGGTTGGAGTCCCGGCCATCGCCGTCACGGGAAGTGTCGAGGTCCGCGATCATGTCATAACCCGGAAGGATGTTGGCATCGAGATCGGTGTGCTTGAGGATGCCGCTATCAATGACAGCAACCACGCTGCCTTCACCTTCGCTGTAGTCCCAGGCACCAAGGATGTCGATTCCAGCGGTCCCGTCGCCAAGCGCCCACTGCAAATCGTAGTAAGTGTCGTCCGGTGCGGTGGCGAATGGCCTCATGATGACGTCAGGTTCGGCGTACTCCACGCTTGGATCCGATTCCAAGGTTTCAATGACGTCACCGACTTCGTCAGCAGTCAGCTTCCGGTCAGCCTTGATTACCTGCTCGCCTGCGGCGGTGGTTCGAACACTTTCAACCTGTCCGCCCAGGTCATCGGCGATACGGTCCAGGGAATTGCGGCGATCCGCAGATTGAATTCCTGCCCGCTCGTTGAACTTGACGATGAGCTGATCGGTCGGTGCTGGTGCCGCAGAGACAGATTCCGACAGCGGTGCAGCACTGGGCACGGGCTCATCGTCGGCAGCAGCAGGCAGAGCCGGCAGCACGGCGCCGGCCATCGCGATTACGACCATCAGTAATACTCGAGAGCGCACGCTGGCTCTCCGTCGGTTCTGCATAAACAGCGCCCTCTACTCAAACGCCCCCAAGAGCGCGGAAAAATGGCCGCGATGCGCGGCCAGATTGAGTTTAGCCAAAGAGTTGAGATTCCTGCGAATTACCTGTGAGTCGTATCTCACATGCTCAGTGACGCCGAGGGCCGGCTGCAGAAAAATCTGCAACCGGCCCCGGTTGATATCCGCTTTGGCGTCCCTACGGCATCCGGTAGAGGAAGGCTGCCATGGCGTCGCGGTTGATAGGCGACAGCGGGCGGTACGTGTACTGTCCGTCAGCCTCCAGCCAGCCCTTGGAGATCTCCTGTTCGTACATCCACGCCATCTCCTTGTAGAACTGCGTTCCATAGGGGACGTCATAGAATGGCAGCCAATTTGGCGGCTGGTAGTCGGGCTTGTTCGCCAGGCGGTACAGGAATGCAGCCATGGCGTCACGGTTGATGGGAGTCAAAGGTCGGTAGGTCCGTGAACCATCAGATTCCGTCCACCCCGATGAAATGCCTGTTTCAGCCAACCAGGACATTTCCTTGTAGAACTGCTGGGTGGTCAGCACGTCCTTGAACGGCGACTTGGCTGGCGGGGTGTAGGCAGGCGATCCCGCCATGCGGTAGAGGAACGCAGCCATCGCGTCACGGTTGATCGGTGTCACGGGGCGGTAAGTCACGGACTTGTCCGCTTCGACCCATCCCGTGGAGATCTTCCGGTCGGCCATCCATGCCATTTCCTTGTAGAACTGCTGGGTAGTCAGCACGTCCTTGAACGGCGACTTGGCTGGAGGCGTGAATGCGGGGCCCTTTGAGCTGAAGTACGCCAGCCATTCGGAGGCTGCACCGTTAGCCAGTGCAAAGCCGTCCTTGATTTTGGCCGTTACCTTGACTTGGCCACGAGCTGTATATGTCCCGGCCGCAACGGCAGTCCCCGAGATTTGGTATTCAGTGCCAATAGATTCCGGGATCGTGTACTTATCGTTCGCCATGTAAGGGGCCTCTGCGAAGCCAACTGCTTTCGGCGTGACCGCCTTGTCGGCCGTCACCACGGTCTGCGTAGCAGCGCTGGTCTTCACCACGGTGCCGTAGGCCGGTTTTGTGCCAGTTACCTTCACTGTCAGTGCCTTGCCCGCATCTGCATCCGCAAGTGTGTAACCCGTCCCCGTGGCGCCAGGGATGGCGGCACCGGCCCGATACCACTGGTACGAAAGCTCGACAGGTTCAGGTCCCCATGTTCCCGCGTCCATTGTCAGAGCGTTGCCGACATAGGCCGAGCCGCTGATAGTGGGAACGTTTGAGGACAGCATCCCCGGTTTTACCGTGGCCGTCGGAGCTGAGGTGCCTGAGACCGTGGGATGGAAGTCCTTTTTGGCTGTAACAGTAAAGGTGAGTGTAGAGCCCAGGTCTTCCGGCACGAGCGTGTACGAGTAGTCAGTGGCGCCGGGGATCGCAACCCCGCTTCGGTTCCACTGATGCGTCCACTGAGTGAGGTGGTTGAAGGTCCAGTTACCGATGTCCGTCGAGGTCAACGTTTTGCCTACGAAGGGCTCACCCGTGATCACCGGAGTTCCACCAATGATGGGCTCAGCTTCCAGCTCTACGTCTCGGAGGGCACCCGTTGCGTTAATGAGCCCCGCACCACAACCGCTGCACGTTGGTGCCTTGGCCGTTGCCTTGAGCTTCGCTTCTACGTCCTCCGGCTTCAAGGCTGGCAGGACCGACAACATCATTGCTGCCACTCCTGCGACGTGCGGCGCAGCCATGGACGTGCCGGCTTTGAGGTAGTAGTCCTCCGTTGTGGCGCGGTCGGTACCGTTGTTGAGAGTGGACACGATGCCGCCCAGAACGTCCACGCGCATGTCGCCGCCGGGCGCCATGACGTCGATGGCCGCACCGTAGTTGGAGTAGTAGGCCTTGCTCTCATCTTTAGTGGTGGCGCCGACGTTGATGACGTCCCGGCAGTTGCCGGGGCTCACCAGCGATGCGTCGATGTTTTCATTGCCGGCCGATACGACTACCACCGCGCCCTTGCCATGCGCGAAGTCCACGGCGTTCTGGATGGCTGCGGGACACGTGGACCGCCCACCAAGGCTGAGGTTGATGACGCGGGCAGGGTTGGCGTTCGCGGGGACACCGGTCACGGCTCCACCTGCGGCCCATACAATCGAGTCGACAATATCGGAGGTGTAGCCACCGCACGTGCCGATGGTGCGGATGGGCACAACCTTGGCTTTCGGCGCCACGCCGGTGACGCCCTTTCCGTTACCACCTACGGCCGCAACAATGCCGGCTACGTGCGTCCCGTGCCAGGAAGAAATATTGGCAGGCTCACCCGGCGCACACTGACCAGCAGTGACGGCGTCTCCTTCATCCCGCGGGTTGGAGTCCCTCCCGTTCCCATCGCGTGCAACAGCGGGGTCGTTGATCATGTCGTAGCCAGGGAGGACGTTTGCGTTCAGGTCACTGTGGCTCAGAATGCCGCTGTCGATGACTGCAACTACGCTGCCCTCACCCTGATTGATCTCCCATGCCAATGGCATGCGTATGCCGCCGCTGTTGTTGTCACCCACACCCCACTGAAAATCGAAGTAGGTGTCGTTGGGCCGGACATCGTGAAGCCGCATGATCGTGTCCGGTTCGGCATATTCCACATTGGGGTCCGCCGCCAGGGTGGCAGCCAGCTCACCTGCTTCTTCGGCCCCAAGCTTTCGGTCGGTCTTGACGACCTCCTCGCCCGTGGCAGTGCTGCGAACCGCTTGGACAGGAACGCCTGCTGCACCGGCAGCCTGGCGAAGAGAGGACTGCCGATCAGCCGACTGGATGCCCGCTCGCTCTTTGAACTTCACGATGAACTGATCGGTCGGTATCACCGACGATTGGGTGGCCGTCGATAACGGTGCCGCGCTCGGCGCCGGCACAGGCACGTCATCCGCCACTGCCGGCAACGCTGGCAAACCAGCTCCGACCAACGCGATAACGCCCACAAGTAGTATTTGAGAGCGCACGCTGGCTCTCCGTCGGTTCTGCATAGACAGCGCCCTCTGCTCAAACGCCCCCAAGAGCGCGGAAAAATGGCCGCGAGTCTACGGCCAGCATGAGTTTAGCCACTCTCTGGAGTTTCCTGCGAATTTCCTGAGAGTGCGACGCGAGGGAGACAGAGATACACCCTTTTTCGGTTGCTTATATGCGCGGTGGGTTGTCCTACTCGGCGGGTGCCGGAGCGGTATCCAATACGCGGCGCTTCACGTCCCTGCGCGTGGTTTCGGATTGGAAGCCACATTCCGCGAGCCCTTTGGGCCAGTCTCCCCCGCACGCCGCCAGGACTTCAAAGCACGCCCTTATCAGCTCCTTTGGCGGTGGGATATGGCCGTCCCCAGTGTCAGGTCCCCAGCGGTCCATCAGCATGTACAAGTTCTCAGAACCACCTACTGCGTCCACAAAGGGAAGCTGGTGCTTCTGGACATGGAACCAGTCCTTGGCGTTCTGAATAAGTGCAACCGTGTGGCTGAAGCCGGCCGAGTAAGCCGGGACCAGGTCATGTGCAACACTCGCAGGCAGCTCGGACATGTCTTTGCCCTCCATATCCCACGCGTAAGTCATGTAACGCTCAACCGCACCAGGGTAGAAACGGGATATCGAGGTCTGAGGATTGACCGCAAGCGCCAGCGAAGTAGGGAAAAAGCGCGACAAAGCGAGGCTGGCGTATCCGCCGGCGGAGCTGCCGAAGAACATTACGTTGTACCCCCCGGTTTCCCGGACGATACGTCGAACAACGTCAGCCAGCGTCGCTTGCAGGTCAGGCTGCTCTCTGGACCCCGCGTACCAAGCGAGGTTGAATTCCGAGGATTTACGGAGACTTGGATCGGAGATAAAGATCCGGTTGACTGGCAGTCCAGCCGTCACACCTTGCCCGAGGAACCAAGGGAGTCGGACGTCCTTCTCGGCCGCACCGTGGAAGCACACGAGCGTGATATCCGAGTCGGAGGGGATGTTCAGTATCTCGAGCGGCAAGCCTTGATACTGGATCTCAATAAGCCCGGCGGGAACCTCTTCTGCGGACAGGAACTCCCCAAGATCTTCAAAGGTGGATGGCGTGGGGATATCAGCGGATTGGTTTTCTGGCACCACGGTAGTCTAGCTGCGGCGGTCAACGACCCCTTAATTTGTTCCGCGAGACTCCCACCTAATAATTACGCCGGTGCTTTAACCTCGGAATTGCGACGGCGAACACCACCGCCGCTGCGAAGCCCAGTACGCCTGTGGCCCAGATACCAGCGGACAGTGAAATGGCGGCCGTCAGCCCGGAAAGGAGTACCGGTCCCCCGGTGGCACCCGAATCGGCGATGAAGCGCCAAATGCCCAGGAAGTGGCTCCGACCGTTGTCCGGTGAGAAGTCGGCGCCGAGCGTCATGATGAGTCCGGAGCTGATGCCATTGCCAAACCCGATCAGCAGGGCAACCAGCAGCAAAGGCACAAACCCTCCAGTGAACGGGATCAGGATCAGGGCACTTCCCATAATCACCGTGGACGGGATGGCCACCCACTGCCGCCCCTTCCTGTCCATGAGCTTTCCGGCAGGGTAGAACACCAGCATGTCGATCGCTCCGGACAGGCCGAAGAGCAGGGAAGCATGCGTGGCGTCGAGGCCCAGGTGATCCGCCCACAACGGGATAACCACCTGTCGCGAAGCCCGCAAAGCACTGAGCAGCAGGATGCCGAAACCGACGGACAGGAACACCCCCGCGTGGGAGACCGCGACGCTCCGCAACGTGGACGCCGGGGGGCGAGGACCGCCGTCGGACGCGTCTGGGGCCACCAGGTCCGGGATGGTGAGCGACAAAGCCGCAGCCGCCATCATGCCCGCAAAGCCCACCCAGTAGGCCCCGCTGATTCCGGCGAACTGCATCACGCCGGCCCCAACGAAAGGCCCAATGAAGATGCCGATCCTTGTCACGCCGCCCAGCGTGGACAATGCCCGTGCGCGGTACAGAACCGGGACCGCTTCCGTCAGGAACTTCTGCCGGGCAAGGTTGAAGACGCTGGCTGACATGCCCACCAAAGTCATGGAGGCCGCAAGTAACCAGAGCCCGTGTTCCATTTGTGGTGCGAAGGCCGCGGCACCTAGCGCGATTGCGCCCAGGGCGCCGGCCCCTACGATCGACCATCGTTCGCCGAACTTCTCCGTGATGATCGACGCCGGAATGTTGAAGATCCAGGATCCCAGTCCGATCAGGGTCACGATCAACGCTGAAACTGCTACAGACGCCCCGAGGTCACGTGCCGAGAGCGCAATGACGGGAAGGACCGCCCCTTCACCTATACAAAACAGAAGTGCAGGCCCGAAGGCCGGCAATGCAACACTGCGAAGGCTGAACGCTTGATTCGTCTGGGTCCTGGTCATCCCTTTCATCCTAGGACTGCAGCAGTTGGGGTCGGGTCCTGCATTACGTTGTGCAATGCGCCCCGGCGCACTAGTGGGGTCCGCAGTTGTAGCGGCTCCGGGATCCGGAGCCGCAACAACTGCATGCGAAGCGGGATTGCTTGCCGCGGACTACCGGCGGTTGGCTGCTGCCTTCCGGCGGCTACCCGCGGCCAGGAGCAGGCCCATCAAAAGCATGGCTCCTGCCCAGATAATGAAGCTGCCGTTCAGCCCCGTATTGGCCAGTGCGCTTGAGGTCCCGACGGCGGTGGAGGCCGCCGTGGTCATCGCACCCTTTGTGGAAGCAAGGGTCACAACGGTGCCGGCTTGGGTACCGAGACCAGCCGTGATGACGTCCGTGCTGATGCCAGTAGCGGGGGTGTTGCCGCCAGCATCAAGGCCGCCACCAGCAGGCGGGTTCACTACGGGAGGCGTGACAACCGGAGGGTTCACCACGGGAGGCGTAACAACCGGAGGGTTCACCACGGGAGGCGTAACAACCGGAGGGTTCACCACGGGAGGCGTAACAACGGGCGGGTTCACAACCGGAGGGTTCACCACGGGAGGCGTAACAACCGGAGGATTCACGACCGGCGGCGTAACCGTGCCGACCGAGCCACCTCCGACGCCCACTGATCTGGAACCAACGGTGACGGGAGCGGTAATCGGAATGATCAACTGAGTGCCTGAGAGCAGTCCGTCGTTGCCGGAAGTGGTGCTGCCACCTGTATTTCCGGCCGGAGCAGGCCCACCCGTTGAGCCGGCAGTACCGGTGTTCGTGGCGGAAGAATCCCCCAGCACACCAGCAGAGGTCGAGCCCAGGTTCACCGGAGCCGTGATCGGAGCAACAACCTGCGTGCCCGAACCAACACCATCGGAACCACTGGTCGAAGCACCTGATGTGGTGCCGGTAGGAGCCGTCCCACCCGTTGAACCGGCAGTACCGGAGGTGGCGGAGGAATCACCCAACACACCAGCCGACGTAGCGCCCAGGTTCACCGGAGCCGTGATCGGAGCAACAACCTGCGTGCCCGAACCAACACCGTCAGAACCGCTCGTCGTAGCCCCCGAAGTCGAGCCAGCAGGAGCAGACCCACCGGCAGTACCACCAGTACCGGACGTAGCCGAGGAATCCCCAGCCACACCCACGGCAGTGGCCCCGATGTTAACAGGGACCGATATCGGAGCCACTACCTGAGCGCCGGATGCGATTGACTCTCCCCCCGACGTTGTTGCCTGCGCCGGCGCTTGAGCCGGTGCGGGAGCTGATGTTGCCGGCGTTGAGGTGGCAGATGAGTCACCCAGAACGCCCGCCGACGTCGACCCCACCGTGATGGGAACCGTCACCGGAGCGACCACTTGGGTTCCCGAGGCGATGCCGCCGGAACCGCTGGTCCCGGCTCCCGGCGTCGAACTTGTTGCCGCTGCTGGTGCGGCAGGTGTGGCTGGGCTCGCCACAGTGGAGCCCCCCAGCAGACCCACTGACGACGAGCCCAGGTTTATGGGCACCGAAACCGGGGCGACTACTTGCGTCCCGGAACCGATGCTGTCGGAGCCGCTGGTTGTGGCAGCAGGCGCTGTGCCCGAACTTCCAGCAGTTGCCGGCGCGGACGTCGTAGCTGCTGAATCCCCCAACAGTCCCAGTGATGTGGCGCCGGTGGTGATAGGCGCTGTTACAGGCGCAACCACCTGCGTTCCGGAAAGGAGCCCGTCCTTGCCGCTGGCGGTATCCGCGGCATTTGCCGCGGTTGCGCTGAGGACAATCATGCCCCCGGCAAAGCATGTGCCGATGAGGCACTTGCGTAGGGTCGTGTTCATTGTGATCTTCTCCTGAAGGTCTTGTTCCCAGAGGCGTCCGTTGACGGATCGCCCGAATTACCGTCTGCTGCGGGCTAATGGGCAGCTGGGCTGGGGAACTAGTCAGGAGAGGAGCCGGGATCAAAACAGACCGGCTTTGGATGTTGTTCATCGCTGACCGTCACAAGGTCAGTAAGGGAATCCGCGGGAATGATCAGGGCGCCGTGCAGAAAGGCTGCCGCCGGGCTGGGTGGACCGTTTTGGGAGTTACCAGACCCAGCACCAGCCAAGCCAGCCGGTACAGCTTTGGGGTCCGCTGGCAACTCCGCCGGCGCCCTCGGGTTGCCCGTCGACGCTGCGCCAACTGCCGGTACCTTGCCTGAAGAGCCGAGCACGCGGGTTATGGAAAGCACCTGTGCATTGGTAGCGAGTGCTGGCTGTTCGACTTGCGCGGGAACTGATTCTTGGGGTGGAGTTACGGCAGCAGCGTCACGTTCCGGTGAACTTACGACGCCGGAACTTGGGAGCGTGCCGACGCCCGGGGCCGTATCTCCAGCCGGCGTGGCGGGAGGTTCGGAGCCCCCACCGACCAGCGGCGGAAACCCTGATACAACGGGTGGAATAACGGAGGGAACCGGCGGAAGGACCGTATCAACCCCGTCGACGATCGGCTGAAGAATGGGGGTGGTCACATCGGTGACGGGTTCCAGGGCAACGGGGACCAAGGCTTCGTTGACGGGAGGAACTACAGCCTCCACCGTTTGGTCTACGGTTCCGGTTACCGGAACCACCACCGTGCCCACAACGGTTTCGGCCGTGTCAGCCGGAACCACGTGGTTAGCGACCGGGACCGTCCCGACAATTGTGTCGACCGATCCCCCAACGTGCTCCACTATGGGCGTCACCACCGGAACGTGGACAATTATCGGCTTCGTGGGCACTACCGCTTTGACAGGTGCGGGCAGAGGCACGTTCGGGACAGGGATGCTGATGGTGGGAGCCGTCGCAGGTGGAACAGCAGCTTTTGCAACGGACCCGATGGCGCCTGTTGCCGAGGAAACAGCAGCGGAAACGTTGGACGATGCTCCACCAAGAAGTGTGTGGTTGTCCGCAACTCCGCTGTCGGCACTCGCAGCTGTTGCGGAGAGTGCCATCCAGATTGCCGTACCGGCTCCAGCGATCACGACAGAGCGGAGAATGTTGGTAGCACGCGGGAATACGCGTGTGCCCTTCATCTCGACACCCCCAGGTAGTCGCGAACCGAATGGTCGCCTTCATCCTAGGACTGGAGCTACCCATTAGTCCATGGCTGGGAGTAAACAAGATGACAAATTTGTAAGGACCCTTGCTACGACGGGTAAAAACCTGTCTTCGCTGGTCCGACGTCCGGCGTCGCAAGCGAGGCACGGCCTTGCGCGTTGGTTTCCTGGAGTCTCTTGATGAACCAGCGGGACTGCTCCGGGCCGTAGGGCAGCACCGGAATCGCCTTGGTTGCGTCGGAAGGCATGTCCCGGATGCTCTGGGTGGCCTGGCGGACAGCCGTGCTCATGGTGTCGGCCATGGTTTTTACGAACTCGTCGCTTGCCGGCTTTCCGTGACCGGGGACCAGGAACTCGTAACGGTGCCGGAGAGCGGAGATATGCCGCAAGGCATCGGCCCACTCCTCGGGGTACGAGTCCTCGAACGACGGATGCGCGCCCTGCTCCACCAAGTCGCCTACATACAGCGTGGAGCTGGTGCCAACCAGGAGGTCGCCGTCAGTGTGTGCACGTCCAAGGTAGAAGAGCGTTGCTGTGATTCCGCCGAGGTCCACAAGGACTGGCTGGTCGTGGACCAGCGCGTTGGGAACAACGATGTCGACGGCGTCCCCCTCCCCTGCTGCCATCTCCGGTTCGATGGTGGCAACGAAACGGCGCTGGATATCGGCGTCCCTTTCGATGGCCGCCGCACAGTTGGCGTGCGCCCAGAACTCTGTGACGCCGTCGTCGGCAAAGACTGCGTTGCCGAAGAAGTGGTCATAGTGTGCGTGCGTGTTCACCACTACCAGCGGCAGCTGGGTCTTTTCGCGGACTGCAGCGAGGATCTCCCGGCCTTGGCGGGGGCCGCAGCCGGTGTCGATGACCATGGCAAGCTCAGAGCCCACCACGAGCCCGGTGTTCAGTAAAGATCCCTCGGTTTCCAAGACGTAGTTGTCCGGTCCGAGTTCGAGCCAAGCTGACAATGAGTTCTCCGTATCCAGTGCAATCCGGCGATGTTCAGGCCTCTACTCTACCTACCAAATCCGAGGGGAAGCTGGAAGGCTGGCGGGTCAGGCCCGGAGTAACTTCAGGCGTCGCGCCACCCGTACAACGAGGGAGGCGTCGAGTGCGCGGAGCTGGTTCTGGAGCTCGTTGGATTCGGCCGCCGCTGCCGACAATTTCCCGGCCGACTCCTCCAATGCAACACGCAGCTGCTCGTGCTCAGCTTCCACCGCGGCGAGAGTTCCGGTGGTGTCCTCCAAGGCATGGGTCAGCCGATAAAGCTCCACGGACTGGTGACCAATGTGCGATTCGTTGTTGGCCGTAAGTTTGGCAGCCGCCGGATGCTCCCCCGAATGCAATTCAAGGAATACCGGTTCTGGAGTGCTGAGGACCGGCGCGTCCGGGGTAGCGCCTTTGAGGGTCTCGACGACGGCGTCCCACCACGAGCTTTGGAAGGAACTTTGGGAGGGGCTCAACTTCTGCAGGTAAGCCCGAATATCATTACGACGGTTCCAGAGAAGGTCAACATAATTGTCAAACCCGGGGGTCACCACATGCCGCAATGACCGCAGGGTGTGGCCGAGGCCCCAGTTGGCAAGGGCACCGCCCAGCCGGACCTCTCCGTAGTAGTCCACGGCGATGCCAAGGCACGGAACGCCAGCCGCCAGAGCGAAGACAATGGGGTGGTACCTGCTGGCAACCACTAATTCGGCCCCCATCGTCAGGGATGCAGCCTCTTCCGCAGTGAACTGACCGCAGACAGTGACGTTCTGGGAACGCATGCGGCGTCGGATATCCTCGTGCGTCTCCATATCCATGTCACGGTTTCCCGGACGGGACATGTGCGGAACCATCACGACGTCCATCTGGCCGGCGTCGGCAATTCTGTCCAGCAGGTCAGCTACACCCTGGTTGAAGTCGTCCCTGTCCATCGCTCCGGTGCCGGGTGCGAAACTCGCCACAACGTAGGGTCGGTCAGGGCTCGGCTGGTACGTAGGAACGGCCGACGAATAGCTCGCGTCGGCAGGGCCTTCTTTGAGGAAGCTCGCGTCGTCCAAGGTCATTCCCACCGGGACGCCTGCCTCCCGCATCAGCTCGAAGGAGGTTTGCTCGCGGACACTGGAAAGCGCTGCCGAGCGGAAGAGCTCCACAGCGGCGTCGTAGTCGGGTCCTGTAAGTACAGGACCCACGGTCTGTCCGGAAATGACCAGCGGCTTGTCGAGTGCGTTCGCAATGGCACCCACGGCTGCCCGTTCGTACAGCAGCCAGCCATACGGGGAGTTCATGTTGCCGCCGCCTGCAATGACAACACCATCAGAAGACTTGATTGTCTCGATAAGCGCGTGGACCTGATCAGCGGCAGGAAGGGCGTCCATGTCACCCGCGAGAATGGCTTGGATTTCCTTCAGATACGTCTCGCGGCGGTTGGGAGGCCAAGGGAACTTCAAAGTCTTCACTGCGGCCGTGCCATACAATTTGCTGCTCTGTTCAGGGTTCCGGGACAGGAGCACAATGTCCGTGATTCCGCGGGCCTGGAGTTCGTCCACTACGGCATGGGTCATCGCTTCGTCACCCACGTGATAAATGGATTGACCAATGTCTCCAAGAACTACAACTCGCACGGTACCTCGGTTTTAGAACGTCAAAAAGCAGCTTCCAGCCTACCGGGTCGGGCTGTGGGGACCGGACGGC
Source organism: Arthrobacter sp. 18067 (assembly GCF_902706295.1). GTDB lineage: Bacteria > Actinomycetota > Actinomycetes > Actinomycetales > Micrococcaceae > Arthrobacter. The sequence continues at coordinate 123,228 of NZ_CACSJJ010000004.1, forward strand.
GGCTTTTTGGCTGTGGAAAAGTACGACGCCGGTGGTCGGGTTTGGGCGACCCGGAACCCAGGACGAGATAGGGACCCCGATTTCCAAAATCGGAGTCCCTATCTGCAGCGCAAAGGCGCGGTCAACCTACATATCCGCGAGCGCCCCGCCCGGGTTCTCGATTGCGTCAGCCACGTACCGCAGGAAGCCTGCGGCCGTCTCGCCGTCGCACACTCGGTGGTCGAAAGCGAGGGTAAGTTCGGTGACCTTTCGAACGGCCAATTCGCCGTTTACCACCCAAGGCTTGTCGATGATGCGGCCAACGCCGAGCATCGCAACCTCGGGGTAGTTGATGATCGCGGCCGAGCCGTCCACGCCGAACACACCGTAGTTGTTGACTGTGAAGGTGCCGGAGCCCAGTTCGGTCGGGGTTGCCTTGCCGTCACGAGCGACGGCGGTCAGTCGGCGGATCTCCGCATCCAACTCACGGGCGCTCAGCCCATGCGCGTTCCGAACGGACGGGACTACGAGCCCGCGATCGGTCTGGGCGGCGAAGCCAAGGTTGATTCCGTCGAAGCCGACGATCTCCTGGGAACCGTCGGAAGCTGTTTCAAAGCGGGTGTTCAGGGCCGGGTACTTTTTTAACCCAGCCGTGACAAAACGAGCGATGAAGGCCAAAAGACCAGGGGTATCGTGCGGACTGCGCTTCTTGAGTTCTGCCCGCATGTCCAGCAAAGCCGTGGCGTCGACATCCACCCATACGGTCGCTTCGGGAATTTCCGAACGGCTGCGGGTCATGTTCGCGGCAACGGCCTTGCGGACTCCACGAACCGGCGTCCGGGCAGATACGGCCAAGCCCGTCCGGCTGTCAGCGGAACCTTCGGCAGCGGCCGGCACCTCTGCCTTGGACGGAGCAACGGCAGGAGCGGCAGGAGCCTCCGGCACAGAAATGGCTGCCTCCACGTCCTTGCGCATGATCAGACCGCTGGCGCCCGAGCCCTCGATCGCGTCGAGGGAAACACCGTGGTCGCGGGCCATCTTCCGGACCAGGGGCGAGATGACAGCACTCAACTTGCCGGGGATACGGGTCCCGGCAACCGCCGGTTCCATGACCGGTTCAGCAGCGGGCTCGGCAACACGATCAACGACGGCGACGCTCGCCTTGCGCGGCCGGGTTCGTCCACCGGTTACTCCACCAGGGGTGCCATAGCCGATCAGAACATTGCCGGAACCGGCCTTCTCCTCAGTCCGATACGTCTCCGCGGCAGCATCAACGGCGGGTGAGGCCTCGATTCCCGAGGAAACGGCAGTGGGAGCGGCAGACTCGGCGGTGACAGCGGGCGCAGCCGCCGCAGAACCAATGCGAGCAATCGAGATCAGCGGCTTGCCGACGTCGAGAGTTTCACCGGCCTGGCCGTGAAGCTCGGCGACAGTGCCGGCGTAGGGCGAGGGAACCTCAACCATGGACTTGGCGGTTTCGACCTCGGCGACGGGCTGGTCAACCCTGACCTCGTCGCCCACGGCGACAAGCCAGTTCACCAGTTCAGCCTCGGTGAGGCCCTCTCCCAGGTCGGGCAGTTTGAAGACCTGCATATCTGAGCTCATGGTCAGTCCTCCCATTGAAGGTCGTCGACGGCGTCGAGGATACGGTCGACGCTCGGCAGGTAGTAGTGCTCCAACTTGGGAGACGGGAACGGAACGTCGAAGCCGGTCACGCGGAGAATCGGCGCGGCCAGGTAGTGGAACGCACGTTCCTGGACACGAGCAACGATCTCGGAGGACACAGACGCGAATCCATGTGCTTCAGCGATCACGACGGCGCGTCCCGTCTTGCGCACGGACGCACAGACGGTCTCATCGTCGAAGGGGACGAGGGTTCGGACGTCGATGACCTCGAGAGAGCGTCCCTCTTCGGCAGCAGCTGCTGCTGCCGCGAGTGCGGTGGGGACGGACGGGCCGTAGGCGATGAGCGTCGCGTCCGTGCCGGGACGGGCAACAGCGGCGCGGCCCTCTGTGGAGGTGCCGGCGTCGTGCTCTGCCCGCAAGGCGCCCAAATCCACCTGGTCCTTGGACCAGTAGAGCTTCTTGGGCTCCATGAACATGACAGGGTCATCGGAGTCGATGGCTTCGCGCAACATGCGGTAGCCGTCGGCCACTGTCGCCGGGGTGTAGACCTTCAGGCCGGCCGTGTGGGCGTAGTACGACTCAGAAGAGTCGCAGTGGTGCTCCACTCCCCCAATGCCGCCGGCGTACGGAACACGGATGACCATGGGCATTTTGAGCTTGCCCTTGGTGCGGTTGTGCATCTTGGCAACGTGGCTGACGATCTGCTCGAAGGCCGGGTAGGCGAAAGCGTCGAACTGCATTTCGATGACGGGACGCATGCCGTTGATGGCCATGCCCACTGCCATGCCGACGATGCCGGATTCCGCCAGCGGAGTGTCGAAGCAGCGCTGTTCACCGAACTCGGCCATGAGTCCGTCGGTGATTCGGAAGACGCCGCCCAGCATGCCGACGTCCTCGCCGAAGACCAGGACCGACGGGTCATTGCGCATGGCATCGGCCATGGCGGTGTTGAGTGCCTTGGCCATGGTGAGGCTCTGCGGGCCGGTTGCCTCTGCGGTGGCCGCAGCGGAAGCAGCGGCGCTGGCGGTGGCTGCGCTGACATTGCCGTTGACGGTGGTGGTGACGGTCATTTTGCGCTCTCCGTTCCGGCGTTATAGGTGTTACCGGTGTTGTCGGCGCTTTCGGCGCGGGCGAGTTCGCTGGCGAGCAGTTCGGACTGCTCCTTCAGCTGCGGGGTGGGCTTGGCAAAGACGTACTTGAACAGGTCCAGCGGCTGGACCGGAACATCCTCACCCAGGCCATCACGGAGCTGAGTGGCGACGGATTCGGCGTGCTCGGCGATCTTCTTGCTGGCCTCATCGTCGAGGAGACCTTTGTCCGTGAGGTAAGACTTCATGCGCGCCAGCGGATCCTTGGCCTGCCATTCGGCGACTTCGCTGTCCGGACGGTAGCGGGTGGCGTCGTCGGCGTTGGTGTGGGCCTGCATGCGGTACGTGTGGGCCTCAATCAGCAGCGGCCCGGAGCCGTCGCGGGCCAGCTTCACGGCCCGGTCCATCACGGCGAGCAGCGCGACGAGGTCGTTGCCGTCCACACGCTCACCGGCCATGCCGTAGCCAACGGCCTTGTGGGCCAGCGACGGCGCCACGGACTGGTGGCTGAGCGGGACGGAGATGGCGTACTTGTTGTTCTGCACGAAGAAGATGACGGGCAGGTGGAAAACGGCGGCGAAGTTCAGTGCCTCGTGGAAGTCACCTTCGCTGGTGGCGCCGTCTCCACACATGGCCATCACTACAGTGTCTTCGCCGCGCAGCTTGGCAGCATGCGCGACACCGACGGCGTGCAGCAGCTGGGTGGTGAGCGGGGTGCACTGGATGCCGACGTTGTGCTCTTTGGGGTCGTACCCTCCGTGCCAGTCACCGCGGAAGATGGTCATCACCTCTACGGGGTCTACCCCGCGGGTCATGACGGCGACGGCGTCACGGTAGGTAGGGAACAGCCAGTCGCCTTCGCTGAGGCACATGGCAGCTGCAACCTGGCAGGCTTCCTGGCCATGGCTTGAGGGGTAGACGGCCATGCGGCCCTGCCGGACCAGCGCAGAGTTCTGGTCGTTGACGCGACGTCCGACGACGAGCTTCTCGTAAGCGGCCATCAGTTCAGCATCGCTGGGTGTGGGGTACTCGTGGCCGGGTTCGGTGCCTTGCTCGTCATGGGAGCGGAGGGTGCCGTCCGGATTCACCATCTGGATCTGGTGCCGGGCGGGGAGCATGTAGTCCTCAACGCTGATGCCGAATTTTGTCCGAACGTCAGCAGCATGGTCCTCTACAGCCGTTTCCGGCGCAGAGTGGTCTGCATGGATCGTCATTGGTCCGTCCTTCTCTAGCCACTATGTGCTTCCAGTATGTTCCCCGGCGATGTTTCGTATCCAGCTTTCCGCCGAATCATGGAAGGGCTTGCGAGATGTGGCTATTCTGAAAGACAAATTGTAATTGTGAGCTGGGTAACGTGCCCGTGCTGTAGACGATTTGGAGTGCCATGAGCGAGACCGAGGCGGAACAGACCGCCGTTCCCCTGGACAGCGTGGACCGGGACATCATCCGCGAGCTGACCACCGACGGACGCATGTCCATCACCCAGGTGGCTGAGAACGTGCATATCAGCCGCGCTCACGCCTACTCGCGGATTGCCCGGCTCACCGGCGAGGGGGTGCTGACGAAGTTCACTGCCTTGGTGGACCCCATCAAGGCAGGCCTGCGGTCATCTGCCTATGTGACGTTGAAGGTTCAGCAGCACTCTTGGCGCGAGCTCAAGGAACAACTCCGCGCGATTCCGGAGGTTCACCACATCGCACTGGTGGGCGGAGACTTTGACGTTATTCTGCTGGTCCGGGCCACAGACAACATCCACCTCCGCCGTGTGATCTTCGACCAGTTGCAGTCCATGGATGGAGTGCTGGATACCCAGACTTTCCTTGTATTTGAGGACGTTGATACGCGCTAGGCGCTCCCGGCGGCTCCTGGCTGGGAGGGAGCACCCATTTCCGAACCTTAGACTGTCTCCGTGCCCCTCAAAATTGCCCCCGCCACGCGTGTCATTGGCGTTGTTGTAGGGGCATGTTTTTTGGCGGGATTGCTTTGGCTGATCGCAGCCTTTCAATTCTTCTATGACCCTCCGCAAGCGACCCCTCACCGCACGGACGCGATCGTTGTCCTGGGCGGCATGAGCAGGGAGCGGCTGCCGGTGGCCCAGGAATTGCAGCAAGACTTGGACATCCCGGTTCTTGTGGTCTCAACGACCGGCTTGGCAGGCAATGCTGAGGGTGATGCCCTGTGCGATGGGGACGACAGCGATCCTGACCTCGTATGCTTCCGTCCTTCGCCACTGAATACGCGGGGTGAGGCGGACGCCCTCCGCACCCTGATTGCCGACCATGGCTGGAAGTCCGTGACTGTAGTGACGTCCGAGTATCACGTGATGCGCGCAGGCACCCTGATTGAGCAATGCACTTCCGCGGAGGTACAAATGGTTGGATCACAGCCCGATCTTTCCGCGGGTGCGTGGCTGGACCGCTTTGTGGTGGAGACCGGCGGGTTGATGGACACGTGGATTCGACCGGAGTGTTCATCCAACTAGATGTGACACACGGTCAATCGCTGGCGGTATATGACAAAACTGGTTAACCCATGCAGGTGGCAGTCGTATCGTTGTCGAAGCCCTTCAAGGGTTTTGCTATCTTCTTGGCCACTTGAAGATTCTGGTCAAGCTATTGAGTTTTGGGGATGCAGCGCGCCATCCTTTTGCCATAGGTCCAAGGTCTCACCCTACGAGCCCAAGGATCCTCCGTGGCCACTTTCAGAGCAGAGCCGACAACCTTTCCTCCCTACAGGTCCCGTCACCTTATAGCAGGCCTTATGGCAGCTATGGTTCTGGTGCTCGGTATCCTTCACGGGGCCCCAGCCCAAGCTGCGAATTCTCCCGTTTATCCCATCAGTGGTTATTTCATATACGGCAGCACCAGCGATGCAAACAATTTGAAGAAACTGACAGACATAAAGTCAGTAGGTGGTGACACCGTGATCACCTTCGGGTCGCTACTCAAGCCTGCAACGCTTTCCACCATCCCGACGGGGTGCACAATATCAGGGGTCAACTGCGCAAATGCCGCTTCTTCCGGCGTCAGCGTGAACCGCTACTTCACCTACTCAGACAACAGTTCATGGGGATCACCGGCCCTGCTGTGTGCACGCGATAAGACCGTCACCAACGGCACCACCAAATACACCATACTGCTGCTGCCCATTCAGGGAAGCGGTTGCACTTCCTCCACAAACACCTACGACGTGGTGGTGATAACGGGCGGCCTGTCTTCTATTTCAATCTCTCTCGGTAAGACCGCCACCAGCCTCGGCATGAAGTACTACGCGGGGCTCCCCGCACCGGTGAAGAGAACGGACCTTACCTACCTCCCCGATCTCTCATACCAGGCCACATTCTCCCTTTTCACAGCGCGATTCTTGCTTTACCAGGCGGCAGTCAATGACGTCCCCGGTCTAGCAGGCTTCTACCATCACACAGAAATGCCCCTCAGCAACGGCTCCGTCTGGGATGCCGTATTGACTGTTTACGAGATTCAGAATTCAAGGATTGCCCAATACCAACCGACTCGCTCGGCGATCGTCAGCCCTTACATCGACTCACGAAGCGCCTTCTCTGGCAAAGTAACAGTGAGCCAAGCGCGCGAAGCTGTAGAGAACATTGCCAACACTGCTAACGGAGTAGACCTGGCAATCGCGGTCCAAGACGGCATGGGAACCGGCAAGGGCGCCTCATTTTTCGGAAGCGAATCCGGCAACAGCGTGGATCAGTACGCAGCCGCGATAGTGGGAAACGGATCATGGGGAAGCAAATACTTGGCTCCCACGCGCGACTACTTCGCAGCTCTCGCTGAAGGAGTGGAGGGGACCGGAGCGGAGTTGTGGGCAAACTTGGAAGGCATGGCCCCAGCAACTACGCAGAATCCATGTGACAACAGCCTGCGGGGTCAGACAACCAAGGCAAGAATGAATAAGCAGCTGCAGCAGCTGGGAAACGCTCCAGGCAAAGTCATTTCCTTTATGTGGGACCCCTACTACACATGTGCCGGAACGTATGCACCGATGCTGGACCGCCTCAAGTCCACCAGCACGACCCCCGTCATTACCGACTCCATATTCTACGGAAATGGTGACGTCCTTGTCACTGGTCAAAACCTGAGCGGTGGAACGGTACAGGTCAAATGGACCGATGCTTACGGGAAGGTGTCCGACAAGACCGTCGCAGCCACCGGCTACAACTCAACCTATGGGAAGCAGCTAGGGATCAACCCCCTTGTTGAGTCTGTGACTGCCAAGCTTGGCAGCACTTCGCTGGGCTCGGGCAAGAACTACTTCGTCAATGTGACTAACGGTTCGGGAGTAAAAAACGACGCCCTCTATTCCGATCGTGGTTGACACACGCTGACGGCGGCGGCCGGCCCACTAAGGTGGGTCGGCCGCCGTCGCTAAGTCATTCCTCTCAACCTCCGACCCACAGCAGAGAAGCACTTCTCGAGTGAGTGGATGTGTCACTGGAGTCCCTGGATGCAAGAATTGGACGTGACCCCGTTTCGTTCCAACGCACCCGAGGAGTGATGAAGTGACGAACCCTGTTACCCGAACAGCGCCCCCTTCGCCTGCTCCGCGCCACATGCGAAGGCGTCGTTTCAGGGGCGACGTTCCATCTGCGCTCCTGCCTTGGCATCAGCCCAGCGAAATGGAGGCCGGCCGCGCTCGGCCAGCGCCTGCCAACCGAACATCACCTCCGTCCCGACCAGTGGTAATGGCACCTCCGGTCACGGCTCCGGAACTTCCCAAGGGCACATCCAAAGACACTGGCCTTCGACGCAAACGCCTGGTTGCCCTCGCAGTTGTGACGCTTGTCTCTTTGAGTATTCCGATTCTGGCTCTGACCTTGATGTTTGGCCGCTAAGCCTTTTATTGCGTCATACGTAATTGAGGACCTCTAGGGACGGTGCGATAGCATCGGCTGGTCAGCCACTGCCTTTCTCGGGGGAATCCATGCCCATCGTCATGCCAATTTTCGGTACACGTCCGGAAGCCATCAAAATGGCTCCGATCGTCACCGCCTTTCAAGAGTCTGCAGACTTCGAGTGCGTGGTGACCGTCACTGGTCAGCACCGTGAGATGCTGGACCAAGTCAACGAATTGTTCGGAATCGTCCCGGACCACGACCTGAACATCCTGCAGCAACGTCAATCGTTGTCCGCCATCATGACCCGCACGATTGACGGCTTGGACAAGCTGTTTGCCGCCAACAAGCCCGATGCAGTCATCGTTCAGGGTGACACGACGACGTCCACGGCCGGTGCAATCGCTGCCTTCTACCATGGCATCCCCGTGGTGCACGTAGAGGCCGGACTCCGGAGCGGTGATCTGTTCTCTCCGTTCCCTGAAGAAGCAAACCGCAAAATCACGAGCCAGATCTCCAGCCTTCACTTGGCCCCGACCAGCGTAAGCCGGGCCAACCTCCTGGCCGAGGGCATTGCTGAAAGCGATATCGTCGTCACCGGCAACTCGGTCATTGATGCGCTCCTGACCACCGTGGACAAGCACATCCCGTTCTCCGATCCGCAGCTGGAGGAGCTCGCTGCCAGCGGCCGGCGGATCCTTCTGGTCACGACGCACCGCCGGGAAAACCAGGGCGATGCCATGCGTGGAGTTGGACGCGCTTTGGCTCGCATTGCGGAAGCAGAGCCGGAACTCGTGATCGTGTTGCCGGCCCACAAGAACCCGGTCGTTCGCGAAGCGGTTCTGCCTGCCCTCGAAGGCAAACAGAACGTCATCGTCACCGAGCCCTTGGCCTACGGCGAATTTACCCGGATGCTGTCATTGGCTCACATCGTTCTCACGGACTCCGGCGGAGTCCAGGAAGAGGCACCCAGTCTCGGCAAACCGGTTCTCGTCATGCGCGATAACACGGAGCGGCCGGAAGCAGTCGACGCCGGAACCGTAACGCTTATCGGCACGGATGAAGAGAAAATCGTCAAGGAAGTCGACCGCCTCTTGAATCAGCAGGATGCATTCGACGCCATGGCGAACGCCGTGAATCCCTACGGTGACGGCAAGGCTGCCGCGCGAACGGTTGCAGCTGTGGCCCAGCTCCTCGGTACCGGTTCACGTATTCCAGAATTCGTAAGCTGATTTGAAGCTGCCCTGGCTGGACGTCCAGCCAGGGCAGCTGCCTATCCGTTGCGGGTAGGAACTCTTGCCTCCGGACGGCTGTTGCGCGTTGTCCCCGCCCTGCGCATGACAGATGCTCTTGGCGACACTCACCTAAGATAGTGCTCGAATGTGGCCGTTCAGGGGCAGATAGCCCGACTACGGCGTAAGGAATCGCATGACCACCCACACATTAGATCTCGACGTCGTTCGTCGCCAGACGTTCGGAGAGATGTTCAGGAAGAGGTCAACGGACCGCGCACTCGCTGACGAACTCCTCGTCGGCAAGCTGAACATGCGTCCGCACCCAACGTGGAACTTCCAGGACGGCATCGACTGGAAGGCAGATCCGTTCGGGCAACGGAACTGGCAGGCGCAACTTCACATGCTGCGCTGGTTGGAGCCGGTCCGCAGGGTAGCCATGGACGGAGACCGGGAAGCACAGGCGTTTTGGCTCCAAACGTGCAAGTCGTGGATTGAAGCCAATCCACAGACGGACCCGAAGGAGAAAGACCAGCAGGGCAATCTTGTCAGCTATGCATGGGCTGACATGGTAGAAGCCCTGCGTGCCATGGTCCTGACATTTGGCCTCCCGCTGGTTCGAGAGGGCGAAGATCAATGGCTGGCGGAGTCTATCCATGCGCACGGCTCGTGGCTTGCGGACTCCAAACATCTCGGTCATTCAAATCATGCACTTCACCAGCATCAGGCTCTTTTTGTCATCGGCTCAGCCCTGGGCAATGAGGAATGGACCAAACTGGCAATTCAGCGCCTTACGAGCTTGTTCGAGGAAAACTATGACGAACAAGGCGTAAACATCGAAGGTGCGATTGGCTATCACAAGAATAACCTTGTGTGGTGGGAAGAGGCCTTCAAACGTCTGGATGTTGAAGGCGTACCCCGCCCAGCCTCGGCCGACAGGCTGAATCTCGCCTACTTGGAACTTGCCCATGCCACGAAACCCGACGGCACTTTCGAATTGATTGGTGACACTGAAGCCACCACTCCTGGCGCGTTGTCGTCCCCCGAATTGGACTACGTGAAGTCGGAAGGAGCTACGGGACAACCACCGGCCGAGCTCACGAAGATCTATCAGAAGGGATATGTCTTCGGACGCAGTGGCTGGGGCGATCACGAACGCGATTTCAAGAAGGAAACCTTTTATTCCCTGTCATACGGCAAGGCCAACCGCGTTCACGGCCACCAAGACGGCGGTTCCCTGACCCTTCATTCGAACGGGCAACCCTGGCTGGTTGACTCCGGTAAGTACGCATACAAAAAAGATGCAATGCGTGAGTACTGCTTGTCCCGGCTTGGACACAACGTGGTGGAAGTCGAGGACAGGGCATACAATCCCAAGACCGAAGTTGCCCTAATCCGGTCTTTCACCAGCGATGAAGTTGACGACTTTACCTTCGCGGATTCAGGCTATAAAGGCGTCGAATTGAAGAGGCGTGTCGTCTACTGCCGTGGCGGCGAATTTTTCCTCGTCATAGACAACGTATTCAGTGCCGATGAGGTCTCCGCCAGGCAGCGCTGGCACCTTGACACCGACACTGCCGTGGAAGATATTCCGGGCGGCCTCCGTTTGGATCGAGACAGCAAGTCCTCCTTCCTCCTTTGGAAGGGCAACGCGCCTGCCATCTCAACCGTGAAGGGTTCTGAAGAACCCTTTGACGGCTGGATGTCCAGGAAGTGGATGGAGAAACTGCCAACCCAGGTCGTGTCCGCTAAACAGAGCGGGCGCCGCTTCCGGTTCATCACCATCATCGCTGCACCGCAATCCGGCAACTTCTCTGTCAAGAAAATGGACGCCACCGGCGGACGAGTAGCCTTGAGTGCGCTGTCCGGACGCTACCAGTTCAACCTGACTGTGGAAGAGGATCGCGTTTCGGTAACCCTCGGAGAGGAAGGAACCATTTCTTCCGAACTGGACGACGTGAGGTCAGCTTGGCTAAAGACTATGGACCTTTGCCGGGACGCATCGGTCCTATGGGCGGCACCCAAACCAGATGACGGCCAGTTCACCACGAGGTACTGGGGCCAATTGAAGACATGGGTTACCCAGCAACACAACACCCGAAGTGCGCGGCTTGAAGCTTTGAGTATTCTTCTCAACCTCCTTCTCGACGCCACCGACAACTCGAGCGACGATCAAGGCCTGCGTCCGGGCATCGTGGATCTCCTGGGGAATGACCTCACCGAGGAAATCGGGCTGAATAACAGCGCCTTGGGCGTTGTACGTGAACCGCTGATTGCCTGGCCCGGGGCTGATCTTCGCTCAAAGACTTATGGCCGCCCGATCCAGACCGTCAGCTCTCCGAATGAAATCCGTTTCGAGGACGGCGAGAAGTCCAAGATTTACTCCGCCAACCTTGGAGGGTTGGTTCTGCCTTTCGCGGTAGGACGTGGTCCGTCTGACCTCTTGTCGGTCAGGTTCCATGGCGCGATAAATAGAACCAAGACAACGTTGCCCTTCTTCCAAGGGCTAACTTCCGAGCTCATGGAAGGGGGGAACCATGCCGTCTTCCAGGATCCCTCGCTGGACCTCAACAAGAACATGACGCTCTCCTGGTACCTCGGAGATGGCAGTGTCAATGTCCATCGGTTCATGGCTGAGTGCATCCGCAAGCTTCAGCTCGAAACGAATGCCGCGCGTGTTCTCCTGTCTGGCAGCTCGGGCGGCGGATTTACCGCCCTTCAGGTTGCCGCGTACCTACCTGATTCCGTGGCGTTGGTCTTCAACCCCCAAACAGACGTAAGAGAATATTTCCGGACAAGCGCCGATGTCGCCCTCTCCACCTGCTTGAAGTCTGATGTCGATGTGGAAGAAGCACGCGCCTTCAGGCTTTCCACGTCGGTGGTCGAAACCTATGCGATGTTGGAACACCTCCCCCGCATCCTCTATATCCAGAACACTGGAGATACACACCACGTCACAAAACACCGTGATCCATTCCGTTTAATGCTGGAATCTGAACACAGCAACCACGAAGACCGAATCGAATTCGTTGATGTTGAGTGGGGCCCCGGACACGTGGCCGCAAACGCTGAGCTTTATGCCCATTTCCGCTCCGCCGCCCAGGAGCGTTTCCCGACCAGTGCCAATTCATTAATCAACTGATGCAACACTTTTGCACCGACCAGATTTCGTTGACTTAGGAAACACGTTGCACATTAACAGAAGACTCAGTTCTGACAGAACCATCGGCCTTTCCGCGGTTGCGGGTTTTGGCTTCATATTTGTTGGCACGTTGTTGGCACTCCTCCCGCAGGTGGTTTCGACCGCAAGCGCGGTGGCCATCATCGCTTTGTTTGTTGTGGCTATTGTCGCCTTCAGCCTTGCCAGCACCGGCCTGATTGCGAGGCTGAAGGAAAACCGTCGCTTGCAGCGCGAGTCCCAGGCTTCGATTAAGAAGTACTTGCTGACTCTGCAACGACAGGTAACTGATCTGAGTGAAGCCCAGAGCGCATCCACAGCCCAGTTAATCGACCTGAGTGAAGCCCAAAGCGCATCCACAGCCAAATTGTCCGATCAGGTCCAAAGCGCAACAAGGACAGTGCCCGACCCCGACAGTGTCCTTGAGGCAGAGCGTGATCGCTTGCTGCAACTAGTCCAAGACCTTAAATCCGAACAGGAAGAAAGGGTCCAGAAAGTCGAAGAAAGCCATCTCGAACGGCAGTTTGATCTTGTGGCGCTTGACGGCAGCAACTGGCAGTCCTTCTCTGATTCCGAGGTCAAGAAACTTGCCGAAACCCAGTTCAACGTAAAGCCGTTGGCGGTCTACGAGATGCTCGAAACCCATTCGATCTTCGAGAAAATCAACATGACGTCGCTGCGCGGCCTGGCAAGTGAACTGCGCAAGCTTGGCTACACAGCCAAGAGCCAGCAGGTCCTGCGGGTAGTACTTGACCGGAAACCCAATGCAAAATTGGCCAGTGCAATCGCGTTACGCGAAGAAGAGGTCAAAATCTTCTCCGGTGCCTTCAAACCTGAGCCGCAAGGACCTTACGAGCTCTTTGCTCCAAGGCCTAACTGCATCCTTCACGTAGTGGGCAAAGTCCTCCCGACTACGCAGTCGGGTTATACGCTGCGTACACACTACACGGCCTTAGCCCAGATCCAGTCCGGGTTGGAAGTACACGTGTGCAATCAGGTAGGCGACGCAGTAAACGCCGACGCAGCCGCACAGGTGGAACTTGACGGTGTCACTTACCATCTCCCGACGGGCCCGATCCGCCTTAACAGTCCTCTGACTACTTGGCTGAGCGCCAACGTCGAGGAACTCGCGCGAGTGGTGGCAGAGGTACGTCCTGCTGTTCTCCACGCCCACTCGGACTTCTTCAATGCCCTTTCCGCAAGGGCCGTTGGTGACTATTTCGGGATTCCTGTGATCTATGAAAGCCGCGGCTTCTGGGAAGAGTCTTGGCTTTCCCGCATGGCCCAAGCCAGCGGTATCGAAGACATCGAGGCCTTCAGCACTCGGTGGGGCACCCCTGACACCTACGCATGGCGTCGGGAACGCGAACGTGATTGCAGAGAGGCAGCGGACCACGTGTTCACCCTCGCAGAGGTCATGAAGCGCCGAATTACGGCTGAAGGTTGCCCGGAGGACAAGACCTCGGTAGTGCCGAACGCAGTCAGCGGCGACCAATTCCCGGTGCAGACGCGAAATATCGAGTTGGCTGGCAAGCTAGGTATCCAGAGCGGCGAGATCGTCATTGGCTACATTTCATCGCTGGTCGAGTATGAGGGCGTACCTGTCCTTATCGATGCGTTCAGCCAGTTGCGTGAACGCCTCAACGTTCCGGTACGCCTCCTGGTGGTAGGCGATGGACCAGTCCTCGACTCCCTCAAGGCCACAGCTGCTTCGCTGGGACTTCACGATGCGCTCTTCACAGGACGCGTGCCCCACGAGGACATCCTGGACTACTACGGGCTCATTGACATCTTCGTTGTCCCACGCACAGCGGCGGCTGTATGCCAACTCGTCACGCCCCTTAAGCCCTTCGAGGCGTTTGCAACGGGACGAACGATTGTCATGTCTGACGTCGATGCGCTCAAGGAAATTGCGGAAGCAAGCGGCTCGGCTGCTCTGTTCCAGGCTGGAAACAGTGGGGCTCTCGCGGACGTACTCGCCGACCTTGTTTCAAGCCCTGAGACGCGGAGCCAGATGGCGGCAACCGGCGCGGCTTGGGTAAGGGAAAGTCGCTCGTGGGAAGCCAACGCGGCTGTCTATAACAACCAGTATGCGAATCTGGCGGCGAATGCAATCCGCGTCTGAATTGCTGTTCCAGCAATTAACGGACGCTGATATTGAAGCGCTTCGGCAATGGGTCGCTTCAAGCCACCGCCCCGATTTGTCGAACGCAGTCTGGTTCGACAGCTTGCCCAGTGATTCCGATTCGGAGGTCATTAACAACGGCTGGAAGGCCGGAGACTATGATCGGCTGGATCTCTCACTGCCACTTGCTTGGGATACTCTCTGCGCGGACGACAGAAGCTGGGGTTCCCAGCTGCACGGCTGGAAGTTCATGGACAGGCCAATTCAGGAGTTTATCCGTACTGGCGAAAAGGCATACCTTCAATGGTGCCTGGATCGTGCTGTCTCCTGGTCTGAAAGATATTCTGACCAGGAGACAGACAACGCAATTGTCTGGTACAACATGGCGCTCGGACAGCGAGCCCTTCGCCTCGCCGGCCTCATCTATCTGGGCGCAAAAAACGGTATAGCTATCCAGGAACTGCGATCACTGCTCAGCGGCGTAGACCGGCACAGGCTCGAGTTCGCCCTGGAAAGCTCGTTCAATCCACGCACCAACCACGGCTATTTTGTGGCTATTGGTCAAACAGTACTAGGCACAGCTCTCGAAGCTGTGCCCGAAATGAGCGGGCTGGCTGAGGAAGGCCGCTCACGACTGGCCGTCATGATCCGAACACAGTTTCTTCCGGACGGCGGCCACAGCGAGCACTCCCCCGAATATCATCGGATGCTCATGCAATCCTTCCAGATGGCCGTGGACAACGGTCTCATCGAAGATTCCGAGCTGACGGGCCGTCTGCGGAAGGCTGCCGACTTGCTGGGCTGGATGATCCAGCCCAATGGCTCGCTGGTCCCGCTGGGTGATACACCATTCGTCAACATGATAGACGGGAGTCATCCTCTAACTCTGAGTCCCCAAACCAACTTCCTGATGTCGGGAGGTTCGTTCGGTCAAGCTTGCTCAACAGAGTTGGGGGTATTCCCCGAGTCAGGCTACGCCTTTGTCCGTTCACCCCAGCCGCAAGGGGAAGCAGGACAGCTGACTTCGTCATACCTCGCTTTTACAGCGGCCTTTCACGGCAGGGCCCACAAACACGCGGACGATCTCAACTTCATCTGGTATGACCGCGGACAGGAGATATTGGTCGAAGGGGGCCGTTACGGGTACGGGGCACAACTGCCCGTTGACTCGCCCCTTCGCGCAGACGGGTTCTACTATGCGGATCCCTTCCGACAGTTTGTCGAATCTACGATGGCGCATAATACGGTGACTGCAAATGGCAGGAACCACGACCGGCGTCGACCCCCTGTAGGCTCCGGCCTTGGACTGTGTGAGCAATTGGATAACACATTCGTCCTGCGTGGCCACATGGAACATGCAGGGTGGACCCACCGGA
Organism: Arthrobacter sp. 18067; assembly: GCF_902706295.1. Taxonomy (GTDB): domain Bacteria; phylum Actinomycetota; class Actinomycetes; order Actinomycetales; family Micrococcaceae; genus Arthrobacter. The sequence goes on from NZ_CACSJJ010000004.1 coordinate 138,687, forward strand.
GGATGGTTGAGTTGACGCCTGGCATTGGTCTCACCGTCACGGATGACGTGCAGTCCACGGACGCCGTTAAGCGGGACTTCCAGGTCTGGTTCAATTTCTCTGGGGCACTGGAACTTCAAACTTCCCCTTCCGCAGGGCTGTCTTGGTCCCCACCCAGCAACGAGTGGCGTCTGACACTGCAGACGGAACCCAGCACCTCAGTCCAAGGTCCCGTACGAGAATCCGACGCCCCCCTACGAGGCTGGCGATCTGTCGAGGACGGAACCCGCGAGGGTGTCTGGTCCGTCTGTTTGGAAGCCAAGAAAACCCGTCACCACGTATTCATGAGCAGATTCACCTTTAATAACGACGCCTAGGTGTGCCCGCAGGATGCATCTTGAGTCGGAAAAGCGGGCCGCCGGTTCACCAGTGGCTGTCAGTAAGTGGCATGAGAGGGTCGGGGCCCTGCTTCGGTGGATCTGAAGTCAACCTTCGCGGCAACAGATTCATCACCAACACGTCTCCGACTTCGCCCCATCCCCCACAACGGCCGTGCGAATTGACAGGGCCAGATACAACTCGCCAGGCGACATCAACAACAGGCAGCGACAATATGACGGTGATTCCCGACTGAAAACTGGGCAGGTCTATTCCAACAGGTAACGTTGGTCCTTAGTAATTTTCGACTTAGCAATTGGGGAACTCATGGGCTCAGCCACCGACTATGTGACCAATGAATACGAGGTTAGTTTGCCCGCGCTTCGTATGGAGCGTAAGGCGATTTGGGATTACTACAGGATCGAGTTCCTGCCCAACGGATATCCTGGCCGCAGGACTGACGGCGTGCTCATGGCGCACCCGATCTATGGTCCTTATGTCATCACTGACTACCTGATCCAATATGGGCTCACCAAGGACCCCATATTCCTGGAAGCTGCCATTCGGGTCGCCGACGTCTCAGTTGCCATGATGGAGCCTTTGCATGACGGCCTGGTCTTTAACTACGACGAGGAACGGGCAAAGGTCTCCAGCAAGAAGGGCACCTGGTACAGCGGCCTCACGCAGTCCCGATACGTGGACGTTCTCAGTAAGCTCCTCGCCTACCCAGATACGAAACGGTTCCGCGGGCCGTTGAAGGCTGTCCTGACTAGCTTGACCATCCCTGTAGAGGACGGCGGCGTGGCGCGCTACACCAGCGACGGCGGACTGATTATCGAAGAGTACCCGGCGACCTTCCCGAACTGCACCCTGAACGGCTGGACCACCGCGACGTGCATCCTGTTGGACGTCGCGAAAGCCACGAATGATGACAGCGATTGGGACGTGTTCAACAAGTCCGTTCGTGGACTGGAAAGCATCATCGGGCTCTACGACGTGCCAGAGCTCGCCAACTCCCGCTACAAACTCGAAGGCGACGCAACGTTCCAGCTCTCACCTGCAGGCTCAGCCCTGGAAGTTACGGACTGCCAGGTAGTCGTACCATCGGCCGGTGTTTTTCCTGCGAACGTGGAGGGCGACCAGGCAGGAGAAGCTCTCAAGGCTGGCCCTTTGGCCATTCGGGACGGCAAGTTGGGACGCGTCAAGGTTCGTTTGAGTAGATTCTCGTGGCCTTCGCCTAACAAGCTTTTGATGAAGGTTACGGCTGAACGTGCAGCGCTAGTCAAGGTGGCTATCGGGGAGACGACGTACAACCCGTTCGGGAGTGTGCCGAAGGTGACCGGCCAGAAGCACCTTCAAGAGTTCGATCTGCTGCCCGGCGAAAATCTTCTCGAGATTACGGTGCCCTGGATTGCTGCCGAGATGGTCGCGCACCCCACCAATTTCTCCAAGAAACTTACCGGGCGGCAGTTCAACGTCTACCACTACATTCACATCGACACGCTCACGAAGATTGTGGAGCAGTCTGGCAGCGAGATCCTGCGATATTACCTCGACAAATGGAAGCACGCTCCGTCGTTGTGGGCCGACCATCCGGCGTATCAGGATGAGCGCCTAATGCTGGAACGCTTCGACATGCACAAACACAAGTAACCACGACCGACACAAATGCCCCCACCATTAGAGCGGTTGGGGGCATTTGTCATGCGGCGATTAGGCGGCTCTCCCTGGTTCGTGGTGAAAAGGATTCCCTGTCCTGAAGGGTAAACGGCTCGTAGCGTTGCTGTGATGGATGTTCTATACGCATTCATCCTGAGTCAGGAGCTACGAGCCTTGATCGAACCCATCTCCCAACGACACGATGCTGCCACCGCCATTTTCGGTTCGCCTAACTACCGTGTCATCGATACTGAGGTTCCTTTCCTTCGGGCAGCCATGCGTCACAGTCGGAGCCACTGCCGCGTCCGGCTCCCGTCCGGTGGTGGGAAGCCAGGTCCCGCGCCGGGCACGGTCCACCCGCAGGCTCCGCGCCGCCTTGGTCGCCTCCGGCATCGGATCGGGAAGGGCCGCCGCCGAGTCCGCCGCTTCAATCGGTGTCTCACGGTGGTTGGTCCAGCAGGTTGAATTCCGCGGCCCTGATGCTACCGATGTCGATACCCCCGCCGCATGGATGCTCGGCATCGATGAGCACCGCTACCGGTCCGTGCGGTTTTTACGCGACACGGCCACCAAGGCCTTGAAACGTTACGAACCGTGGATGACCACCATCGTTGATCTGGACACAGGTCAGGTCCTCGAGTTCGTGGATGGCCGCCACAATACGGGCATCGGGGAGTGGCTTTTCGCCTGTTCGCTGCAATGGCGCAGGGCGTGCAGGTAGTCACGATCGCCCCGCAGCTGGGTTCCGCAGGGCATTACAGATGTCGTTCCCACGCACCGTGGTCTCGGTCGACGCGTTCCACCTGGTCAAGCTCGGCAACGACATGCTCATGAAGTCCAGCAACGGCTCACCCAGTAGGTCGATGGCCGGCGTGGACGTTCCCTCGACCCGATCTGGGCCAACCGGAGATTGCTTCTGCGGGCCGTGGACACGTCCCAGACCGGGCCCGAACGAGGCTCTGCACCGAGTTTCACCACCGACGACGTCACCGGAAACTGCAGGCTGCCGGGCTGGTAGAAGAACAGCTCCGGCCCTTGGCGGCCGCCGGTTCACTAACCGACGCAGCAGCCGGGAAAGACCGCCTGCAGGTCCTGGTCGAACGAGCCTCATCACCGGAAAACAACCGGCTCTGGCACACAATAAGCCGGTGACGGAGGGAAATCGAAGTACTCCTTCCACTGGCGCGACGCGACAGTGGAAGACAATAACAGCGCAATCAAGCACATCAAAAGGACCAGCCGGGGATTCACCAACGCCCGGAACTACAAAACGCCTAACCTGTTGCGCAGTGCCGCCAGAACAGCGGCATGAACATCCCTCACGGCAGAACATTCACCACGAACCGCGAAGAGCCGCTTAGACAGGGTGGAACGCAGTGGTGTCTCCCTCCATAATCGCCGACACCTCGGGATCCTCCCAGGTTATGGGTGCGTAAATCTTCCCCAGCTGCTGGATCAGCTCAACACATTCAGGGACATCAGCCTCTGGGACGCGTTTGAGTTTGTGGATAAACCAGTGCTTCATGAAGGTCTGCGCGCGCCCTGCCTTGTAGTCCGGCATCAGTCCGACTTGCTCAAGCCATGCGGCTCGCGCCGTCTCCAGCGGCAAATACTTTCGGAAGAACCCGGGGCCGATCGTGTTCACCACGGAATTCGCCACTGCACCGTAATAGATGTGGATCGGCACTTCGAGGACGTCGATCCTGCGGGCGTAATGAACCAGTTGCTGGAAAAAGAATGAGTCTTGACCAAGAGCTCCCACGGGCTGCTCCAGGTGCAGATTCTTCAACCAACCCGTGTTGAGCACGGCGGCTTGGATACTCATCGGATAGAAGTCAAGGCGACTGAGGAGGCTATCTGGGACACCGTCTCCGTCCGTGGGCGAGACGTCCAAATTGCTGCCCAATTTTCGGGAGTTGTGGAAAGTTCTGATGCCGTCCGAGTATCTGAGCATGTCACCCAAGGCCAGATCCAGCGATTCATCAACAGCTAACTGCACTAACTTTGCATAACCGTCGTAGATCGCTTCATTATCTGGATCCAGATAAGTCACCCAGGGCGCTGTTGCCAGCTCCAGCCCCTTATTCCGTGGCCTGGAAGCGCTACCCGAGCCAGTATCCCCGAACTTGAAGAGGGTAACTTGGCTGTGCCGCTCCGCCAGTTCGTCGAGTATTTGATGCGTACGCAGATCGGTTGATCCATCGTCAACCAGGATGATCTCCATGTTGGCGAAAATTGACGACCGTTCGAGGGATCTGATGCATTTATGGAGGAGGAACGGGCCATTGTTGTGAACAGGCACGATAACGGAAAGAGTCACTTCGGCGGGAGCCGGAGCCAAATCAAATAGCGATAAGGAATCTGTGCGTTCAGCGATACCCAGCGGATCGAGTACGTAACCGTTGCCTTGAACACGGCCACCGTGGCGATAAGCTTCGCCGGCATCAGAGTCGAGCCACAGGGCACCCGCTGAAGGTTCGGGCAAGGAGGAAAAGGACTCATGCTCTGGCATCAGGTCTGTGTCCGTACCGGCATTCGGCACTGACTTCATGACGAAGTCAACATCGGCGTACTTGAACGCGTTGACCAGATCCTCAACGTGCGTTGGTGCGTATCTGAACCGATCCGATACGGGTACGGCGACTTCGAACTCGTTGTGCCGTTGCCGCAACTGCTCGGGGGTCAGGATTTCGATCCCCCTGACAGTTTGGTCCTGTACAGCCCGATGAAGTTCCTCGGAGGGTGTCTCTAGGACAGCGCACACCCTCGCCCGTGAAGCCCCGGCCGATAGGCCTGAGGTCTCCAAAATCTCTGCCATGCGATCGTGAGCAAGGTGGTCTGTGTACGCCCGTCTGAGGCCTTCCATTTGGACCTCGTAAAGGCTGGTCTTGGACATACCGTCCAAGAGCTCGCGAACATCTGTTGTAGTCTGCGCCGTCAGCACGTTAGGGAATCTGTTGTTGACGCCCACATTGTAGTTCGACAACACCATCGATCCCATGGCTTGGAGTTCAACCACCCGGTTCGCGTACATCGAGGCACTGGAAATCACGGAGTTCAGGTTGATATTGAAGTCGGAGATCCGCTGGAGCTTCAGAAGCAGACTGTGGTCCACGGTGGGTACGACATGCTGGAGGTATTCTTCCGGGAAAAAGTACCGGCTGTTTTCCAGTGACCAGTTGCGATCTATGATCACGAGGTTCCGTGACGATTCGAGGACACCGTCAAAGATGGCTTTCGCCCCGGACCGGCGTGCGGGATACCGCTGTGTATGCCATGAGCCAGCGAACAACACATCCGGGAGACGGTGTCTGCGTGAGAACACCGGAGAGTGGTGATAGGGATTTACTCCAAAGCTCAACACGCCAATGGAAGTCGCATCAGGGCAATCCCGAGTGTAGTCCGGGACGCTTTCTTCTGCACAAGTGAAAACATGGTCGGCTGCCCTGGCAATGCTGAGGAATTGGCTGTAGTTTGGCGGATCCTCTTTTGAATAGAAAGCAACTGGCGTCCCTTTGGTCCTGAAGTAGGGAACAACCTCATCGAGAAGAAATTTCCGCTTCTTTGACTCAGGGGTCGCAAGCCCTTTCCATTCACCTTTAAGTCCCCGCCAAGTACTCGCTATGAGCAACAGCCCGGCATTGCTGGCGATGTCCTGATAGTTTTCCGGAGTGACGTAACTCAGGCGGGCGGTTGAGTCGAAACTCTTGTAAAGAAACTCATCTGCAATAATGGCGACGTCAACCGAATGGGGCCGGAGGCTTCTCGAACCCAGGGTTTCGGGAATATCTTCCAAGATTGGACGGAGGTCCTCGATGTAGCCCTGGACGCAGGACACGTTACGTCGAGTCAGATATTTCCGTTGCGTGGTCGAAGGTAAAACAGGCTCGCCGGCGAGTACAGAATCCAAATAAAGCTTTGAGGTGTAAAAACCCTGCCGCGAGTCCGACATCGTTTGGCAGTATTCGAGTTCTTCCAAACGTTTCTTGGCACGCCATAGGCGCTTATCCGAGTCAACCATCAGGCTTTCCCCCGTCCCGGGCGCCTGCGCAGGCGCCAGTATTTCAGCTGCAGCGCGCCGAGCGTTGATTTGGACAATGCTGTGAGTTTGCTTTGCGTATCCGCGAACGCCCGTGACAGTTCGTTCAATTGATTGTCGCGCTTGGTCAGTTCTTTCTGGCTGGCAGCAAGTTTCTCACGGTACATGTCCAGTTTAAGGCGCGCCGTAAACAGCTCTTGGCTGAACTGCCGCCTTTCGGCTACCACAGAGGCCATTCCTACTTCTCGCTGGTATGCGTCGCGCAGTTCAGCCTGCAGTTTTTCGATCTGGACATTGTGGGCAAGTGCCGCACGGCTAATGCCCTGCCGAATCTGCTCGACGTCCCCGTTGTTGCGGTCCATGAAGTAGTGAGTCTTCCTCTGTGGTAGCCAAAGTGCCGTTAGTTGACGGCGAGCCCTGCGGTGGCGGCTGCTTCTGCATGGGAATCCGGTCCCCAGATGCCGCGGGAGTCAATAACCGTCTTGCCCGCGTAAGCCGCAGGAGAGATGGACTTGAATTCGTCGTGGTCCACCAAGACGACAATGACGTCGGCTTTGGAAATAGCTTCTTCAGTGGCCACGAGCTCCACGTTGGCGCGGTCGCGAAGGGCAGCGGGAAGGGCCTCGACGTGCGGTTCCACGACCAGGAGCTTAGCCGTCGGAAGCTGTTCAGCCAGTTCAGCTGCGATACCGATAGACGGCGACTCGCGCAGGTCATCGATGTTTGCCTTGAACGCCAGGCCGAGCGTTGCGATAACAGGTGCGGCTCCAACTGCTTCAGCAGCCTTGCGCGCCTTCGCCACGACCCATTCTGGCTTGGAGTCGTTGGTAATGCGGGCTTGGCGGATGAGCTGAGCTTCCTCCGGAGCCGCAGCCACAATGAACCACGGGTCCACGGCGATGCAGTGACCGCCAACACCAGGGCCGGGCTGCAGGATGTTGACACGCGGGTGGTGGTTGGCGAGCCGGATGAGCTCCCACACGTCAATTCCGAGCTTGTCGCTAATGATCGACAGCTCGTTGGCGAACGCGATGTTGACGTCACGGTAGGAGTTTTCAACGAGCTTGGCCATCTCAGCCGTGACGTCGTCGGTAACCAGGATTTCGCCCTGGCAGAAGACTCCATAGAGCTCCTTTGCCAGCTCGGCTGCAACCGGAGTAATGCCGCCAACAATGCGGTCATTGGTTACCAGCTCGATCATGACTCGGCCGGGCAGAACCCGCTCAGGGCAATGTGCAAAGTGAATAACCGGCGCACCATTAGCGCCGTCAATCGACAGATCGGGCCTAAGCGCGAGAATGTAATCGGCCATGTGCCGCGTCGCGCGGGGCGGTGAGGTCGACTCCAAGATAACCAGTTCGTCGCCCTTGAGCTGGGGCGCAATTCCGCGGGCAGCTGCCTCAATGTAGCTCAAGTCAGCAGAGTGGTCGTCACGGAACGGCGTGGGAACGGCCACGATGTACGCCTCGGCAGACGGAGTCTCCCTCGTCGCCTTGAGGTGGCCCTGGCTCACAGCGCCGGCTACGTGTACACCCAGATCGGGTTCCACAAATGGAACTTCTCCTCGATTTACGGCATCCACCGTGTTTTGGTTTACGTCAACGCCCACGACGTTGATCCCATTGGTCGCGAGAATGGCGGCCGTCGGAAGCCCGATATATCCAAGGCCGATAACAGCTACAGTCTTAATGTTCGTCATTTACTTCCCCTTTTTTGTTAAACAGTGATGTGTTCTTTGGGATCTCCAAAGAATCTGATTTCGCCGGACGCGGCCAGTTCTTCATCTGAGACGTCCCAAGTGTGACCGTCGCCCTGCCGGATCTGGCAGAAATTGAACCTGTCCGCAGAATAGATGGAGCCACCCGCCGTAGTGACGGCCTTAAGGAAGCCAGTATCTTCTCCACGATTAACAGCTTCAAAAGGATGGGCCTCGAAGACCTCACGTCTCGCCGTGATTGTTGGCCCCACCACGAAACGGGTTGACCGGTGTTCCATGTGAGCTATGCGGAGCACAGTCGCCTTTGTTGATACAAAGTGCATGTAATGCGCCTGCTTACCGACCACGTCCGCCTTCGAGTAGTCGAGTGCATGCAGGAGGTCCACGAGATATTGAGGACCGTAGTAGTCATCGTCATCCATCTTTGTGAGTACTTCACTCGAAGCCGCGGCGACACAGCGGTTCAGGCATTCACCCAGCGTTATGTCCCTAGTCGCGGTCAGTAGCTTGAATCGCTGAACCCCGTACTTTGCGGCCAGATCCTCGGCATGGTCCAGCGGCACTTCGAAACCGTGAGTGAGGAGAATTAACTCAACGTCAACGTCCGATTGGCTACCGATGGTTGCGAACACATGTTCCAGCTGATGGGGCCGAATGGTCGGCACAAGTGCGCTGACAGTTGGCAGCTCCAGCGGTCGCAGCAGCTCTGGGAGAACTGATGCGACTATTGTTTCCGCCCTGTGGGCATATGTGTGCTCGTTCCAGATTCGTCGTTGTCCCCTGTGAACCACTCGATCATTGAGTTCGGAGCTGCGCGCCAACATTCTGATCTGATGTTCGCCCTGCTCTTGCGAGCCCGCTACGAAAACCTCATCCGGTTCAAAGAAGTGAGCAATGGCCGCGCTCGGTGTTGAGACGATTGGGGTCCCCGAAGCGGTAATCTCGAAAATCCGTCTCGCGCACATGCTGGGCGACCCGACAACGGAATTGACGTTAAGAAATACTTTGTACGCTCGGTAAGCAGTGAGCATCTTTGCGTAATCCAGGCTCCCGACAACATGTTCGTTGAACGGCACTGGGAACTGGTAGCTGGAATCGCCACCGAGTTGACGCGAAAAGATGTCCAGCCTTGGCCCTGACTTAGACGATGCATCCCTTGCTGCATTCAGGAGTAGATCCATCTGCTGCCGGCGTTCAGGGTACTTATGTGCAAAATACATTCCGGCGAAGGCTACTCCTCTTGAGTGGCGCCCTTGCCCGATTCTAACCGGATTATGGATCGCCGGCTGTGCAGCAAAAGCCAGAACTGCTATGCGGTCATGGCCCAGATCCCTTCGATAGGACGGAACACGGCCTGAATCACTCGTGAAGACCATATCGAACTCACGAGCAGCAGGGAGGAAGTCATCGTAGTGAGGCGGATCTTCCTTGTTCCAAAAGACCGTTGGGATCTGCTGCTCCCGACACCAGGCCATCAGTTCCAAGAACTCGGGCTTTGGTCCGGATGTGCCCATGAGCTGGTACTTCCAGGAGCCTTGGTTGCCGTTCCATGCAGATTCGACGAACAAGAAATCGATCGATGTTGCCGCCAACTGCTCTCGCCACGAGTCTTTTCGAAGATGCAACAGGTTCCACTCGAAGGAATAGGCCGCACTCGAAAAGTCATCCAGAATCACGCCGACTGTGAGGTCCCGGCGCCGGGGATCACGATCTGGGACGCGATACGGCCCAAACGCCGCCAAGTTACCCTGTTCTGAGCCCGAACCAGTCCGCGTCTTGCTTTTGCCCCGTGCACTGTCGATTCGCTTCTCGACTTTTTGTCTCCTCCGCCACTCCAGGAGCTGGTTCAGGCCTCCTTGCCGAAGATGCCAGGCAGCCTTGCGAATATCCTCGATGAGCAGCATGTCAGCGTCCTTCCATCCGGCGCCCGCTGGCTCGCTCGAGCACACGTGTAGCGACAAGATTTGCACGGGCTTCATCCTTGATACCCGCGGCCGTGAGATTGTTCCCACGGGATAGGTTGGATGAAAAGTCTTTGTAAGTAGCAGTCGTATCTTCAGCGGGCCCGTCCATGATGAGCTCTCCCTTGTCCAGCCAAATCACTCTGCTGCACATGTCCCTGATGGTGTCTAGGCCGTGACTAACGATGAAGACACAACCCGCTTGCGCGCGTAGCTCATCCATGCGCGCTTTACTGCGGTTGTTGAATTGCGCGTCTCCAGTGTTCAGTGCTTCATCGACCAAGAGGATTTCCGGATTGACCGAAGCGGCGATGGCAAAACGCAGACGGGAAGCCATGCCTGAGGAGTACGTCTTCATCGGCAGGAAAATAGCGGAATCCAATCCGGAAACTTCGACGATGCTGTCAAAACGCGCGTCTATTTGCTCCCTTGTCATACCCATAGCGAGACAGCCCAATACAACGTTCTGGTCACCAGATAATTCAGGGACGAGGGCGGCATTCACGCCGAGCAAAACGGGGGTACTCGAAGCGTAGATGGCTCCGTGAGTGGGTGCTACCTGACCGCTTATCAGCTTCATCATTGTGCTTTTACCGGAACCATTACGGCCTATGATGCCTACGGATTCACCCCTTTCCACGACCAAAGAGATTTCTTTGAGCGCGGAGACGGTAACCAGGTTCGGCCGTTCAAGGAGGGTTGTAATCCTGCCTCTGAGGCCCCGTCTACTTGACGAGCTTCGTCCGTCAGAAGACGGTACCCGATAAGTCATCCGGACCTTGTCGATGACCACGCACGGGGGGCCGTCCAAGAATGCAGATGCATCAATCACGCCCATAGGTTTCCTCCCCTTGCCAGAAAAACACGAAGCCAACCAGGAGCGCACCCAAGGCTACGACGCCCAGGGTGGCCCACGATTCCCATGCGGGTACCCGGTCATAAAGGACGCAGCTGCGAACTATGTCAATGACATTGAAAAGCGGGTTAAACTTCATCACTGCGAGAATCGTTGGATCTGAAACGAACCGTTCGTAAGAGTAGAAAACAGCGGAGCCGTACATCCAAGCCCGAATAGCAAACGGAAGGAGGTGTGTGACGTCATGAACTTTTGAGATGACACGTGCGAGTATCAATCCAATCCCCAGATTAAAGATTCCTTGCAGAATCACAGCGGGAATGGTGAGAAGCCACAACAGACTGACCTTCTCGGCGGGTGGCACAATGACTATCAGAAGAAGCATGCCCAAGATCAGGGGGACTGCTGAGAGCATCTCACGCATGTTGGCACCCAAAGGCAGGGCTGCCCGTGGGAAATTGAAAGCTTGGACGACGGACTTACCGTTGCGTATCGAACGAGCACCGGATGTGATCGCGCCAGCACTGAACTGGAAAAGGAAAATTCCAACCACCAGGTAACCGACAAAATTATCGATGCCATGGCTGGTCTGCAGCAGCAGGCCAAACACAAAGTAGTAGGTCAGCCCGTTAAAGACAGGGTTCAGCAGCAGCCAAGCGCTGCCCAGCCGGTCTTTCCGGGTTCCGCTTTGCACGCGGGCTCGCGCGTCATAGAAAATAAACTGCCGATAGTCCCACAACTGAACCAGGTAATCCAGAAACCCCGGACGAGACCCTACCCGAGAGAGTTTCCTGATGTCCACAGACAACGGCTGTATAGCCGCCGGCGGTGGAAGTTTAGCCTTCTTTGCCGACACTAAATGGGTCTCCTTGATCGTTTCAAACACACTGTGTCGCGGGCTCCGGCTGGCTGGCCCAGACCGTTGTGGCGGGTGCCCGCAAACGCCCCTAACGTTGGCGTGTTCTCCCCTGACATCAGTTGCCCCTCAATGTCTCGTAAGCCTTGCCGCATAAATCGGCGTTTGCCTTCCACGTCCGTGTAGCCAGGACTTCCCGGCGGCCGGCGGCTCCTAGTCGCAGGCGTAAACCTTCGTCGTCTAGCAGTTCGAACAAACTTTCAGCTAACGCTTGAGGATCCTGCGCTGCCACTAGGCGGCCGTTAACCCCGTCATGAACAATCTCCCGCAGGGCATCAAGATCGCTTGCCACCACAGGCCTTCCTGACGCCAGCGCTTCGACAGGTTTCAACGGCGTGACTGCCCTCGTGACCGCCAGGTCCTTACGCGGCACGACGAATATATCCAGTGCTTGGTGGTAGAGATGCGCTTGCTGGGGCGGTACTCGTCCTGCGAAATGAGTCCGTTCCAACAACCCCAGGCGCCGAACCTGATCCTGAAGTGCAGGAGCAGCCGCGCCATCTCCCACCACGACCAGCTTCAACTTTGACAGCCGAGGTGCTAGCAGTGCAAATGCTGTGACGAGATCATCAATCCCCTCGTAGTCGACCAGGCTACTCACAGTTCCGATGTAGAGTCCTTCTGGGTCTAAGCCCAGAGCTAACCGCGCCGCACTACGCTGCAAGGGTTCGTTCAAGTAGGAACCGCCAATAGCGTTCGGACAGATAAGAATCTTGCTGGCTGATACCCCTGATGCCACGATGTTGCGCTTCATAGCTTCGCCAAGAGTTACCACCAGGTCAGCGCTGCGCATGACTTCAGCCTCGCGTTCCATGAACAATCGATATCGTTCGCTGCGACGTGCCTCATCCCCACGAGTGGAGGCCCACGTGTCGGCCAGTTGTCCGCGAACTTCGTATACCCAGGGAATGTCCAAAGAGCTTGCCACTTCGCGCGCGACTAGGCCGTTTACAAAGTGTGTTGTTGTGTGAAGCACCGCAGGTTTGAAACTCAGAGCCACTTTGAGGAGCTCATCGGCTTGCTGCTGCAGACGCCCATCCATGGACTTGGCCATGGTACTTGGTAGTAATCGCTGGTAGTGGACTCCGTCCACCACGTCAGAATTGCGCGCCGTGAGCGCGCCAATCTGTACCGGATACCCCAAGCGTGTGACGGCTAAGGCCTCCCACCCGGATTTCTGTTGTGATGTGAGGATCGAGTGCGTGCGGCGGGCGTATCCGCTGCCCGTGTGGGGCACGGAATTTGTCAACAGGTGCATGACGCGGCGAGGCTGTGGCACGGAGATCATTTTCGGCAGAACGGGACGCCAACCTTGGAAGACCCTTAGCTCAGATTCCAGGCGTTTTCGCTGCCTAGCCATGCCGGCAGACTGACCGGTCAGTGCCTCTACGGCTCCAGTCATGTCACCGTCGTACCACTTGCGTCGCGCCCGCGTCGCCGGAGCTTGCCGTGTGCCCGCAGCGTGCCGCAAGAATATATCCGCCCATTTGGGCTGGTCCGCGGCCAAGGCGACCTCGCTTGCCCTCCGCGCCTGGCTGGGTGTTATCGTCTGAGCCACGGCGTTCTCGAACCGCTTCACCAATCCGCCAGTGTCACCGGATGCGTGGCTTGCCAGCAAAAACAGCGGTTTGGCGGATCCCGGCGCCACCCTGGCGACTGTGGTCGCAGCAGGTCCAATCACGGATGAAGGCAGCCGCCTAAGCATTAGGAGCACCAGCATGAACGGCGCCTCCGTCATGTGTTCAATAACTGTGCCGGCGGCCAACTTGAAGTTGTTGATAACTTGGATCATTTGGATTCCCGCCGTCCTGATGCAGGGGAATTCATATCTACAACTGCGGCAATCTCCTGCATGTATTGGAGGGCTAGATGTGCATAGTCTGCATGCTCACTTACCCAGTCCCGCCCACTATTGCCTGCTGCGAGTCGTTGGCGATCGTGTGCAAGCTCGCGCCAGAGTTGAGCAACAGCTTCAGGACTAGCCTGAACCACATCGCCCGCCTTGGCCTCACGAATGATTCGTTCAGCCTCACCTCGAACGATGGCGGTCACGTGCCGGCCGATGGCCAGAACCTCGTAGGTCTTCGAAGGAACGGTTGTTTCAAACGACTTCCAGTCATCGCGCAGAGAGACGATGCATGTGTCCGTTTCGCGATACTTTTCGAGAACAGCTGGTCCGTGAAGGGACGGGTAAAACGTCACCGGCGCATTCAGCTCCCTGGCCAGCTTAACCAGTTGAGGCCTGGTTGTTCCCGTGCCAACCAGCGTTAGATGGTAGCCATCACCCAACAATGCGCTGGCCCGGATTAGGATGTCCAACTTCTGACTTTTGCCGTGATTCCCAAGGTAAAGAGCGCGAAACTCCTTGCGATCGAGAGCAGGAGGCTCCAGGAATGGGACAGTGTGGAGGTCCAGGCCATTACTGACAGTCGCAACGTGCTTGAGACCCCTCGCTCGAAGCGTGTCGGCGAACCCTTCTGTCACTGTCACGACCAAGTCGGCACGTTGCTGCAAAAACTCCACAGCGTGCTCCACCACGCTCTTCACGCTGCCCTGAACGATACGAGCATCGCGTGCCAAATCCGGCCAAGCATCACGCATCTCCACAATGAACGGGACTCTACGGAGCTTGGATAGAACGTATCCAGTAGCCAAGGTAGGAAGACTCGGAGCCGTGGCAAGGATTGCGTCGGGCTTCTTGCCTCCCAAGCCCACGGGGACAGACATAATGGCAGAAAAAAGCTGATCCACGAATCGAGCCAAGGACGAAGTGCCCATGTGTCGCAGATAAGGGACCCGCCGGATCGTCTCCCCATGAAGACCCCGCTGGTGAGAAAAGGCGATTCCGGCTTGCCTGCGGGGCAGATTGCGCCGACCGTTCGGATAATGCGCCACAGGTGCAACAACGTCAACGTCCCAGCCAGCCCTACGAAATTCTCGGGCGAGGGATGCCCATCGACGTTGAGGTGGGCTATGTTCGGGCCAGTAAGAGTGCGTGAGGAGCATGAGGCGCATCGGTGATGCAGGACTTTCGGCAGCCTTATCCCCGGTGAGGGAGTTACCCATGGGCCTACTTGCCGTTGAGGCGGGGGCGAGGGCTCCCCTTGGAACGCAGAGCCCGGAAGTACGCAACACCTAGCAGAAGCAGCACGAGGACGGTCACCCCTTGGACTATGGGGTTATTTTCAGCAACGGGTGCCAAGGCAACCTTCAGCGGACCAGCAATGTCGGCGCTGGCAACTGGTGGTGCCGCTGACTTGGTTGCCAACGGCGTCGGCGTCGGAGACGGACTGGGCTCCGGCGGGGCGGTCGTCGTTTCCACAGGAACCAGGGGCTCTTCAAAGTAGCCCTGAATCCCAGCGTCCGTAGGCGGAAGCGGCAAAAGCGTTTCTTGCGTGGGAACGGCGGGAGCGGCTGGCTCAACAGCCGGCGGAATAACGGGCTGCGTGACAGGCGGGACAACCGGTGCGGGCTCTATTACCGGCGGAACAGGCTCTGGACTGATCTCTGGTTCCAACGGGGTGGGGGCTGGAGTCGGCTCCAAAATCGGAGGAACAACCACCGGGGGAACCACTGGCTTCGTAGGTGTTCCCGGGTCTGTTGGTTGCCCAGTTTCACTCCCGGGCCCGGGTTCCAGTTCGCTGGCGATAGCGGGCTGAATTCCAATGAACCCGAGAGTAGCCAGAATTAGGACCACCAGCGCGGCTTGAACACGTTTGATTACAGTGCTCAACTTCCCCCCCGTTGTATATATTTCAGAACGCTATCTACGATCCAACTAACGCAGCCGCCCGAGACATGGCGGCACGCGGACATCCCCCTCCGAGGAGGAGCGACCCGCATTAGTTTATCGTATGGATTAGAGACAGCCCTGCTGCAGCTACAGACAACCCGTCGAGGGTCCGTGCCTCCAGAATCTGGACTATGGACTCCCTTGATAGAGTCGTCTCTGCTGATGTCGATTCAGAGGACTACATGACACCCCGAAACCTCTCCGGACAATCTTGGTCGCAGAGGCCGGCCTTCAGAGGTGCTGGACGGTGGTCTGCAGTCTTGCTCGCGACCCTCCTGATGATCGCGTGCGTGACCTTCATCCCCTACGACGATGAATCCTCTACTCCAGACACCTCACCCGCCGCGCGGACCTATCCCATCAGCGGTTACTTCATCACGGCCAACACCGACGCCTCCGCCAATAGGGAGAAGATGGCTGACATCAAGGCGCTCGGCGGCGACACGGCTATCACATTTGGCACCCTGTTGAGACCCGCCACGGAGGAGTCCCTTCCAACCGACTGCCTGATCCAAGGAGTTACTTGTGACAAATTCGTGAACGCTTCCTTGAGAGTTCATCGATTCTTCACATATTCAGACGGAAGCCACTGGGGTGACTCAACGCTGAAATGTCCCAGAGATCGGAGTGTCTCATCCAACGGAAAGTCCTACACCGTCTTGGTTCTACCCACCGAGGGCCGCGGCTGCAACTCACCTGATGAAACCTATGACGTGGTCATAGTGGGAGGAAGCAAGGCATCCGCCGAAGACCCAGCCCGCGCTTTAGCCTCGGCGGCAACAGAACTAAATATGAAGTTCTACGCGGGTCTCCCGGCACCTGTTAAGCGCCTCGATGTGGACTACCTGCCCGACCTTTCCTACGTGGATACCCTTGACCTCTTCACAGAGCGATTTCTGGAGTATCAAGCCGCCAATAATGATGTACTCGGTCTTGCGGGTTTTTACCACCACTTTGAGATGCCTGTCAGCTCCAGTTCGTTCTTTGACCCCGTCCTGTCCCTTTATAAAATGCAAAACCAGGCAATACACCGCGTCCTGCCGACACGTTCGGCAATCATTAGTCCATACATCGAGTCCAGATTGACAGCGTCGAACATCAACCCTAAAGATGCGCGGCTCGGAATCCGCCGGATCGCCCAGACCTCCGGCGGCCTTGCACTGAAGATCGCAATCCAAGATGGTATGGGAACTGGCAAGGGTGCGGCCTACCTAGCGAGCGAAGCCAACGCACCCGTGGATGCCTTCGCAGAAAGCATCGTGGGGAAGGGAACGTGGAGCGAAAAGTATCTGGCACCTAACAAGGACTATTTCCGGGCAGCAGCCGAGGGAATTTCTGGGACAGGCGCCGTGCTCTGGGCCAACTTGGAGGGTATGGCACCCGCCATAGAGTCCAATACATGTGGCAACAGCCTTCGCGGCCAAACCACCTTGGAACGAATGGATCGTCAGCTTCAACAGATGGCTGAGGCTACCAAGGTGATTTCTTTCATGTGGGACCCCTACTTCACCTGCAAAGGCGCAGGCACACCTCTAAAAGAGCAACTGCAATCAGGACATACCGCGCCCATCGTGACTGACGCCATCGTGGATCCAGGCACCGGCATAGTTAACGTCATCGGATTCAACCTCTCTGGCGTTAAGGCGACGTTGAAATGGACATCACAGGACGGTAAGGCTCACGAGCGGAATTCGGAACCCTCGTCCATAGCGGAAAGATATGGCGCCGAAATCGGCCTCAATCCGAGACTGGAGTCGATCGCTATTAGTCTCGGTGACTCACCTTTGGCCCCTGGAACCCCCTACATCGTGAATATAAGCAACCGGCAGAACGCGGACCGGAGCACGGAGTTTGCTGGCGGCGTATTCACACCTTGATAGAATCATCACTGCTGATGCCGACACCAAGGAACTCATGACGCTCCCGACAGATACCGAAACTCCCTCCGCAGAGGCCCGTCCCAGACGTCAGAGAAGCGGCAAAAAGACTGCACGAAACGTGCTTCTGGGCTTCGCCGCGGCGGTCCTCGTGGCTGGCCTTATCGGCGGCGCCTACATCTTCAACCTGGCACAGACGTTCAACTCGGGCACTACCAAGATTGAGACTGCTTTCCCGGAAGAGTCGACTCGACCGCAGAAGACCGAGCCCGTCAATGGCACTGCGGCGATGAACATTCTCGTGATGGGCAGCGACACCCGCGGATCTGCTGAGCTCGATGTCGATACTGCGGCATCAACCGACCAGCGCGCTGACACTTTGATGCTGGTCCACATTCCGGCAGACCGTAAGAATGTTTACGCGGTGTCGCTCATGCGTGACCTCTGGGTCAACATCCCCGGAAAAGGCGAGTCGAAAATCAACTCCGCTTTGGCTCTGGGCGGCGTCCCGCTGATGGTCCAGACTGTGGAGTCCCTTTTCCAACAGCGTATTGATCACGTTGCCATGGTCGACTTTGAGGGCTTCAAGGGCCTCACCGATGCCCTGGGTGGAGTCGAAGTGGACGTAAAGATCCCCTTTGCACCGGCAAAGGGTCCTATGAAGGGCCACTATTACGAAGCCGGAAAGCAGACGCTAAACGGCGACGAGGCGCTTGCCTTTGTCCGTGAACGTATGTCCTTCAGCGACGGCGACTACCAACGCGTACGGAACCAGCAGGCGTACATGAAGGCGGTCATCAGTAAGACGATCGCACGTGAAACGCTGACCAACCCTGTAACCGTCAATAGCATGGTCAGTGCAGTTTCTCCTTTCATCAGCGTCGATAAGAGCTTCGACGCTGCCGCCATCGGTAGCCTTGCCCTCGGGATGAAGGACCTTCGAGCAAATGACACGGTGATGTTCACACTTCCCACTCTCGGCACCGGTACTTCAACAGACGGCCAGTCGATTGTTGTCGCAGACACAACAGCAATCTCAGAAATTGCTGCAGCCCTTTCCCAGGACCAGTTAGGTGCTTATGTCACTGCGCATGCCCTCGAAAAGGGCAACTAGCACCAAGGCCAGTGCTTTAACTTCTCGAGCTCCTGCCCCTGTACACGCCAATAGTCGTGTACAGGGGTTTCCTCTTAGTCCAGACTTCTGGGCAGGTGGTTTTGGGGCCAGTTGAAGGCAGGCTGCCACCTCGAGCATTCGGAGCGGTTGTCCTAATGGGGGCAGATCGTGCCACGGCATTCCCAAACTGCTTTGCCTCCACGCTCAGCGGAGGCAGCGCTACTTCGTGCTCGTTAGCTACGACGGCGTCAGCCATGCGATCCCATTCTCAGGGCCTGTTTGCCAAGGCTCCACAATACGTGAACCGCGCAAACCTTACTCTCAGCAGCTTGAATCCATTCTTCGTTGTTTTAGCAAGAGTTAACAAAAGTTAGGCAGACAGCCAAAGAACAGGTACCGACTTTTGCTACAACCAGGAGTCTGTTCACATTCTTGTCTTTATGGCGCGGCATTCTCTTGGCAGAAACCGGTAGCTCGGATTGCTTCCACGACTCCGGCCGCCTCGGCATCCGCGATTGGATCGTCTGCACGGTTGAAGTGCTTGACGACGGTAGCGACCAGCGCTTTGTCGCTGCCGCCCTGCAGGATTGCGGCGCAGACATAGCGGGAGTTGGTCGCAATCTCTTCCTGCGTGAACTTCGGAGCCACTGGAGAGATCCGCTTCATGAGGTCCGCGCTCTGCTCGTCTGTCACCTTGGGGACTGCCGGTTTCGACTGCGTAGTCGTAGGCTGCGGCTCGGACTGGCTCGGGGCGGAACATCCAGCAAGGGCGAGGGCGATCAGTGCAGCTGAGAGTGCGCGTCTCATAACAGTGGGATTCTCCTGAGAGGTAGCAGAACAGGTCGTGGGCATTTGGCCCGCAGACGACACTATCCGATGCTGCCGCACGCGCCCAGCCGTGGCCCTGGTGCATGAACGTCGGACAGCCCCTGTGTGATGCCCCAGGAGCTTCAAAGGACAGTCCCTGTGGCCGCGGGTTCCACCGTAGAGTCCCGCCAACACGATGTTGGCGGGACTCTACGGGTTGTGTGGGCGATACTGATTTACTTTCAATAGGCGGAGCTATGCTCCGACGCTTGAGTTTGAGTAACCTATTTGGATTTTCGATCCTGTCGGAAGAGTGCCAAGCGCTTGGCTAAGGACGATCTCGATCATTGTGACAATTATTGTGGTAGATGATTTGCTGACCTTATGCAAGGTGACTTGACCCAGTCCAGGGACCTGAATGACTGTGTTCGGCGCAACCGATGCGTTGATCGCAGGCAATCCAGCAATCCTGAGATTCGTGAATGTGGACGTGTCCGTTAGCTTGACTGCGCCGCCACTCGGTGGCCGGCTAGCGCTGGTTTCAGCCTTGATAGCGTCAACCTGTATGACGCCATTTAGCACATTGACTCCTCCTATGGTGTTGACCACGGAGCTCTTGGCTTCAGGCGTCAGGACGCCCGTAGCCGTAGTTACCGAAGCTCCAGCCAAGGCGACACCAGGGATGTTAACTGCAGCCACGTTAGCCGTCGACGTTCCTCCGCCGCATTTGACAGAGGCAACTGCAGTCGGGCCGGAACCGACAAGACCGGATGCCAGCGTAGCCCGTGTCCCGTAGCCTGTACCGGCAAGGTAACCAGTCTGCGGAGGCGTCAACTTGACGTTACTTACGCCGAGGCGGATGTCCGTACCAACTTTCAGACCAAGCAGCCCAGCTTTCAGGATCTCCACGCGCAGTGCTGTAGTGGAGACTGTGTACGTGGTGCCGCCGACCAGCCGCTTCTCTTGACCGTTAAGTGTGACTTTTCCTACCGATCCCAAAAGCGGCACTTTAAGATCAATAACGGTGTTGGCCGCCGGGTTGGCGTTCACCGCAATCCCAAGGACTTTAAGGTCTGCGATGGTTGTTTGATTCGTCCCGGCAAATGCACCGGCGGTGTTCTTCTCCGCGGTGCTTTCGGACGTGATTGCGCCTGCAGTGATGAGGCCACCCAGCAGGTTCGCGCCGGCAACGGTTGACTTACCCTCAATCCGTTTACTTGTTGTGGTCAGCAATGTCTTGACAGTCGTGGTCGCGTTGCCGACGGTTCCAACAGCAGGGACATTAAGCCCGGTAACGTTGTTGGAAGCTGTCTTACCCGTAGCCCCAGTGCAAGCAACGCTCGCGCTTGCTGTCGGGCCGGACGTTAGCGTTTTGTCCGTGTTGAAAATATAGGACCCATAAGCCGAGCCAGAAAACCCTGTGGTGATTTGAGCCGGTGTAGAAGTTGTGGTTGCGAAGGCCGGAGAGGTAGCACCCGTAAGAGCAAGCGCTAGTGCGCCCGCTAAGGCGACCATAGAACGTTTCATGTAATGCCCCCAGTAGTAGTACACGATTTTCGAGATGATGATCACACGGTAACGCCCAAAATCTCCACTGGCAATAGAGCGAAAAGGCTCAGGCTTTCCCGCAATAAGCTTGCTGATTCCCGCATGTCTTTCGCGATATTTCTCTAAATCTCCACTGGTCACAGCCTTGCATTTTGGTCGCTCAAACCTTTGAGTACCGAAGGCTTCACGCCGCCCCCTGAACCACTCCACCGTCATCAGTAGCATTCATCCGCAGTGGCAGACAGACTATAGAATGCCCCTGAAGACGCGCTTCCGCGTCACGACTACTGGGGGATTCTATGAGTACTTATTTGGGTGGTTCGCGCGCCTTCGGGACGGTGAAGGTAAGCCGACGGCGCAGGGCAGAGGTAGGGGCCATTTCGGTCGGTCTGGGCTTGGCACTGTCATTGGGAACCTCTGCGTTGCCCGCAAACGCGGACGCGGTACAAGATGTTATCCCGGTCGGTGACCGGCCTACGTCGATCGCTGTGAACACCGCAACCGATACAGCTTACGTGGCCACATGGGAGGGCATTTCCAGCATCGGCGGAAGCGGAACCGTTTACCAGCCAGCCGACTTGCCCGCGGATGTTGCCGTAAACTCCGCGACCAACAAGATCTACGTCAGCGAATCAAGCTCGGTCACGGTGATAGACGGAGTAACGCACGCCGCCACATCTGTCTCAGTTGGGGCTAGTGCAGGCATCATCGCGGTAAACGAGAACACCAACAAGATCTACGTCAGCACACCAGCTGGCATCAAGATTATTGATGGCGCTACAAACATAGCCACTCCGATCCCGAACTCCACCGGCGCAGTAGACATTGCAATCAACACGGCTAACAACAAGGTCTACGCCCTTTCAGGTGGAACTGTGAAAGTCATCGACGCCAGCGGCAAGATCTCATCAACAGTGTCTGTGGGTGCAGACGGTATCGGCGCGATCTCGGTCAATCCTTCAAAAAACAAGATCTATCTCACGACTACTCCGAAATACGGATCCAGCGTCAAGGTCATCGACGGTGCCACTGACACGATCACAAGATCTATGGCGTCCGAAGGCCCACTGGGAACTTTGGCTGTGAACCCCGCCACCGACAAAATCTATGTCGAGTCTGGTACTTGGAACAGCGACGGATCCATAAAGGTCATCGACGGCGCCACCCTGACGGAGACCGCGCACATAGCCACGGCAACGCGGGTTCGGAGCATCGTGGTGAACCCGTCCAACAACAAGATCTACGCGACCATGACAGGTCGTGGAACCACCATCATTGATGGCAGGAACGACACCAGCACAGCGGTTTACACGGGCCAGGAGCCCAACGCCGCCGTCGTTAACTCGTCCAACAACAAGGTTTACGTCGTCAACTCCGAGAGCGATTCGGTGGGTGTCATTGACGGGAACGCGGAACAACCCGTCAAGAACGATTTCAATGGGGACCGCAAGGCCGACGTCCTGGCCAGGGACAACGCTGGTGTGCTGTGGCTCTATCCGGGCGACGGTACGGGCGGCTGGCTGCCTCGCGTACAGGTTGGCCAGGGCTGGAACGTGATGACAGCGCTAGTCGCTCCTGGTGACTTCAATGGTGACGGCAATGCCGATGTTCTCGCCCGGGATGGAGCTGGTGTCCTTTGGCTCTACCCAGGCAACGGCTCCGGCGGCTGGCTGACGCGTGTGCAGGTCGGCAGCGGCTGGGAAGGCATGAGCGCAATTGAGGCAATTGACTTCCACGGTGACGGATTCGCCGATGTCGTAGCTCGGGCCCGCGATGGTGCCCTTTGGGTATATCGCGGAGATGGCAAGGGCGGTTGGTTGTCCCGTATGTGGGCCGGTTCCGGCTGGACCGGAATGTCCGAGATTACGGGCGTAGGTGACTTCAACGGTGACGGTGTCTCTGATCTCGTAGCCCGAGACGGCGCTGGAACTCTGTTCCTCTACCCGCCCAACGGCTACGGCAGCTGGCTCTCAAAGCAGACCATCGGGCAAGGCTGGAACGTCATGAACTCCTTGGTTGGCCCCGGCGACTTCAACGGCGACGGTAAGGCCGACATCCTGGCGCGCAACGCAGCCGGTGAGCTGTGGCTATACGCAGGTACCGGCGGAGCATCCTGGCCTACCGCGAGCAAAGTCGGCTCAGGCTGGAACGGTATGACCGCGATCCTTTAGCCCGTCCCCCCTCCAGAACGAAAACAACGGCCAGCCCTGATGGAAGATCAGGGCTGGCCGTTGGTCTGTCCCCTATAGAATCCGACTATCGACGCAGTCGAGCGTCACTACTTTTGGGGGACACTATGTCTGATGCTTTGGATGGAGCGCGCGCGCTCGGGAAAGAGAACTCACGACGCCGGCGCCAGGCAGCGGGCGCGTCCGTCGCCGTGAGCTTGGCGCTGGCGTTGTCGCTAGGTAACACTGCTGCGCCAGCCAACGCCGACGCAATTACGGATCGCTACACCGTCGGACAGTGGCCCACGGCTATTGCCGTGAACACCGTGACAGACACAGCGTATGTGGCCTCATACGATGGTGTGCACAGCGTTGGGGCGGGCGGCGTGAAAGGCCTCAGCCGCTATGGGAGCCCCGCTGAACACGTTGCTGTTAACTCCGCAACGAACAAAATTTATGTCAGTATGTCGTCCGGTCACATCGCTGTGCTTGACGGGGCAACGCTCGCGGCCACTGAGGTCCCGGTCGACTCGGCTCCCGGCGTTCTGGCCGTGAATGAGAAAACCAACCAAGTTTACGTAAGCACAGACAGCGGCCTAAAAATCCTCGACGGTGCTACCAACGCTATAAAGCCAGTTCTTGATTCAGCCTCCGCCCAGGACATCGTCATTAATTCATCCACGAATAGGGCTTACGCGCTCTCCGGGGGAACCATCAAGGTCATTGATGCGGGTGGCAAGATCATTTCCACGGTATCCATTGGAGCCGACGGCTTTCTCGCCATAGCAGTGAATCCGACGAAGAACAAGATCTACGTCACCAGCGCGCCAAAATACGGATCCAGCGTAAAAGTAATCGATGGCGCAAGCAATGCGATCAAGGGTTCCATGGCGTCAAACGCTCCGCTCGGAGACCTTGCTGTGAATCCGGTTACCGACAAAATCTACGTGGGCTCGGGCACTACCGCAAATACCTCTGTGAAGGTGATGGATGGCGGCACCCTGACGGAGACTGCGACCATACCCACCGCAAGCCAGGTGCAAAGCATCGTAGTCAACCCTTCGAACAATAAGATCTACGCCACCATGCTCGTTCGGGGTGTCACCATCATTGAGGGAGCCAACAACCGCAGCAGTGTTGCATACACCGGGTGGGACCCTGGACAGGCGGCTGTGAACCCAAATAACAACAAGGTGTACGTCGTCAACACAGCCAGCTCTGGCAACCAATACAAACAGTACTCGGTGGCTGTCATTGATGGGGATGCGGCCAGATCCGTCAAGAACGACTTCAACGGAGACCGTAAGACCGACATCCTGGCCAGGGACACGGCGGGACTGCTCTGGCTTTACCCAGGCAACGGCTCAGGCGGATGGCTTTCGCGTGTCCAGGTTGGACAGGGCTGGAACGTCATGACAGCCCTCGTCGCCCCCGGCGATTTCGACGACGATGGCCATGCTGACGTATTGGCGCGTGACGCGGCAGGGCTCCTTTGGTTCTACCCTGGCAACGGGGCTGGAGGTTGGAGGCAACGTGTACAGGTCGGCCACGGCTGGGAGGCTATGGCCGCTATAGAGGGCGTCGACTTCTACGGCGATGGCTTCATAGACCTTATTGCGAGCAACCGCGGTGGAAGTTTGTACCAGTACATTGCCGATGGGAAGGCCAGGTTCCTTCATCCCTCGTGGATCGGTGGCAACTTCACCAGTTCGGTGGGACTCTCGGAAATCACGGGGACAGACGACTTCAACTCTGACGGTCTCGGAGATCTGATTGCCCGCGACGGCGCCGGGGCACTTTGGTTGTATCCCGCTAGTGGGTACGGCAGCTGGCTCCCTAAGCAACAGATTGGCCAGGGATGGAACTCCATGAATTCCCTGGTTGGACCCGGCGATTTCAACGGCGACGGTAAGGCCGACATCCTGGCGCGCAACGCGGCCGGCGAGCTGTGGCTCTACGCTGGCAGCGGGGGTGCAGCTTGGCCTACGGCTACAAAAGTGGGCATCGGATGGAACGGCATGACGGCCATTCTCTGATTGATTTGCTCCACGGAGGTGGGCGGCTAACTCGTGAACCATCAAGGGCTAGCCGCCCAGCACCTCACCCAAAAACCCCTCCACATCCCCCGCCACCCGCTCCGGGCATTCCCACAACACCAGGTGCCCGGTCTCCTCATAAACCTTGAGGCGGGATCCCGGTATGCGTCGCGCCAGCGTCTCTTCATGGTGCCGAGGCACCAGGTGGTCGTGGGCTCCCCAGAGAATCAGAGTGGGGGCTGAAATAGCGCCCAATTCCGTGGGTGGAACGGCTTCGTAATAGCCTCGCAGCGACGATTTCCAAACGGCAGCCGGCATGGCCATACCGTCCTGCACACGGTCCTCGATATAAGACGCGGGAACGGTGTGCAGCAGCCGGTACCAGGACAGTGAATCCCGCACCCAATCCTCTGAAATCGGATCAGCCAGGGAATCCATCTCACTCGCGAACGCCGGCTTCCCATGGAGGCTCAAAGGCGCACCCACCAGAATCAGAGATGCCACCAGATCGGGCCGCGTCACCGCCAGTTGCTGCGCCACATATCCACCGCTGGAAGAACCCAGCACGTTGGCACGGACAAGACCCAGGGCAGCAAACAGGGCCACGACATCCTCGGCCACTTCCAGCAGCGAATACCCGCCGGAAGGCTTCTCGGCAAGACCGTGCCCACGCAGGTCCGGTGCCACAACAACC
Source organism: Arthrobacter sp. 18067 (assembly GCF_902706295.1). GTDB lineage: Bacteria > Actinomycetota > Actinomycetes > Actinomycetales > Micrococcaceae > Arthrobacter. The sequence continues at coordinate 164,229 of NZ_CACSJJ010000004.1, forward strand.
CAATCCGGAAGGGCGGCAATCAGCCGCTCAAAACTCCGCCAGGACTCACCCCAGGCGTGCAACAGGACCAACGGTGTGCCGCCGTCGTCGACTGTTTGTTCAAGGTGACCTTGGACAAAGCAGGGAACGCTGATGCCGGTTCGCAGCGCGACAGTCCTGACCTCGGACTCCATGGACCCAGAGTACGCCCGCCACGCCGGAGTCACGAGGCAACAAGGTTCCTGACGGAACCCGTAGCATCCCATGATGTATGCGCTGCTCAGAGCGCTCTAATCGAATATGGGGAACCCAGATGCCCAAGGCTCTTTCGTGGTTGGCGATACTATCGCTGGCCGCGTCGGCGGCTGTCTTTTTGCCGCAAACCGCGACCGCTTCGGACAAAGCAAGCGTCGCTGCTCTTCTCTCATCCTTGACCGTCGCCACTGAATCAAACACCGGCTACAACCGCGACCTGTTCCAGCATTGGGTGGACGCCGACAACGACAACTGCGATACCCGGTCCGAGGTCCTTCAACAGGAATCGTTGACACCCGTGACGTTCAGCTCCGGCTGCACAGTGGCCACAGGTAAGTGGACCTCCTGGTACGACGGCGCAACGTGGACAAATGCGTCCGACGTCGACATCGACCACCTCGTCCCCCTCGCCGAAGCCTGGGGTTCCGGCGCAAGCGCCTGGACGGCCGAACAACGCCGCGACTACGCCAACGACCTCACCTTGGACGTGGCCCTCGAAGCTGTGACCGACAACGTGAACCAGTCCAAGAGCGACCGAGACCCGGCAGAGTGGATGCCGCCGCTGGCAGGAACAGCCTGCCGGTACGCAACAGACTGGGTACTGGTGAAATACCGGTGGCAACTGGCAATCGACCAGGCCGAGTCGGCGGCCATCTCATCGGCCATCCAAGGCTCCTGTGCAACCACGCAGGTCACCGTTCCAACGATCGCCGTGGACGCTCCGCCCACAGAACCCATCACGTTCAGTGACGTCAACAGCTCCACCCAATTCAACGCAGAGATCTCCTGGCTCGCATCGCAAGGGATCTCAACAGGTTGGGTGGAAGCGAACGGGACGCGCACCTACCGCCCGCTCAGCCCCGTAAACCGTGACGCCATGGCAGCCTTCCTCTACCGTCTGGCCGGCAAACCTGCATTCACTCCCCCGGCGACGTCGCCGTTTACTGATGTGACGCCGTCGAGCCAGTTCTACAAGGAAATCACCTGGCTGGCCACGAGTGGCATCTCAACAGGTTGGACCGAAGCGAACGGTTCCAAGACCTTCCGTCCGCTCACACCCGTCAACCGTGACGCCATGGCAGCGTTCCTGTACCGCTTCGGCGGCAACCCGGACTTCTCCGAGCCGGGCACTTCCCCGTTCGAGGACGTCGCGGTGGGAACCCAGTTCTACAAGCAGATCACTTGGCTTGCAGCGCAGGGCATCTCCACCGGTTGGGACATCGGCTACGGCTGCCGCGCGTACAACCCGCTCCAGCCCGTGGCACGTGATGCCATGGCAGCGTTCATGTACAGGTTCGTCAACGGCGGCACCGGCGGCATCACTGGCAACACGTGCTCGCCTCCCCCGCCGCCCGTGACGCCCGAGCCGCCGACGCCGCAGCCACCGGTGACGCCGCCAGTTACGCCGCAGCCGCCGGCGAACCCGGGCAACAGCAAGAACTGCACGGACTTTGCTACGTGGCGCCAGGCACAGGACTGGTTCGACTACTACTTCCCGTGGTACGGCGATGTGGCCGGTCTTGACAGCGACGACGACCGCATCGCCTGCGAGACCCGCCCCGGTCACCCCTAGCGGAAAGCACGACGGCGGCCCCTGGCTTTGAGAGCAGGGTCCGCCGTTGCAGGGGCCCGACACGAGCAAAAGTATCGGCACCCGGTCAATTACCAGCTAGCACCATTAGAGTTGAAGTGTCCCGCCTGATCCCCCATCAGGCGGGACACTTTCGTTTCCAGTCAAATGGTCGGCACGTCAGTCGCGCAGGGGAACGCCCTGAGCATCCCTACGGAAGTACTCCGCTCCGGCGAGGATCATGATGCCCTCGATGAGGCCCCACAGTCCGATCAACCCGAACGTAAACACGCCCACCACGATGGTGAGGACCAACTGGACGACGCCGATGGTGGTGTAGCCCAGGTAGAAGCGATGGATTCCGAGGCCGCCAAGGAAAATGCCCAGCAGGCCAGCGGCGATTTTCGACTTTTGCTGCGGGTAGTAACCGTAGGGCACGTTGGGCTGCGGCTGCGCATAGTACTGGGGCTGCTGCGGCTGCGCATAGTACTGGGGCTGGCCATAGGGCGGTTGCTGCGGGGCCGGGGGCTGCGCAGGATACTGCGACTGGTATCCGTAGGGCTGCTGCGGCAGCGGCTGCTGGCCGTAGGGGGGCTGCTGGGCGTAAGGCGGCTGCTGCGCAAACGGCTCGCCGCCTTCCGGAATAGCCGGATTGTTGTCGGGCTGTTGCTGTGTCACGGTGATGCCTTTCGGAGAATGATGTTGCAGCCCACGGTGGTAGGGCGACGACAGTCAGCACCGGCATCCCCAACAATTCAATGTGCCAACTTCAGTTTGCCGGATTCACCCGTTGATCCCCGTGATTGTGCGCAACATTTCGCTCGCTGGCTTACGGGAAGCGGGTGGCCTGCCACTCCCGGAACTTGCCCGCGATATCGGCGGCGTGGGTGTGATGGAGGTAGTGCTCGCCCGGAAGGGGGACTACCGTACCGTCCGTAACGTTCGCTGCTTGACGTTCGTGCAGCCCCAGCCACTCAGGATTCTTCGCATTCTCGGAGACCACAAAGAGAAGCAAGGGCAGGTCCTCGGCGAAACCTGTCCCGAGCGCGCGCTCGAAGTTGCTCCGGATGTGGGTCATCTCGTTCAGATAGGTGGGCGTGATGGAGTTCCGGTTGGTCAGCATCTTCATCTGTTCCCGTGCGTGATCGGAGTACGCGTCGCTGTAGCCGTCACCGCCAACGGCCGCGAGGCGGAGGAGGCCCAGGCCTTTGGCCGCAGACAGGAGTCCGGTGGGGAACAGGGTGTCCATGCCGGGTTGTCCGGGAACGCTTGAGTCAACGCCCACGAACGCCGTCACCTCCTCCGGATACCGGGCTGCGTACTCGATGCCATAGATGCCGGCGATGGAGTGCCCCATCAGTGTGTACCGGTCAATGCGCAGTGCCTCAAGCGCCCCATGGACCTCCTGCACGATGTTCTCCGTGGTCCGCTCCCGATTCGTGCCATCGCTCAGACCATACCCAAACGGTTCCACCACAATCACGCGATGATCCTTGGCCAAATCCGTGACCAGCGGCTGAAAATCCAGGAAGGGCGATGAGGTACCGAACCCCGGCAGGAGCACAACGTTCTCCCCCGCGCCCGATACAACGACGTTCATCATGCCGCCGTCGACTGCCACTCGCTGCCCGTACGACTCGATCCGATGGCTCTCAGACCCGCTCGCCACTGCATTGACCACGGTTGTTGTGGCCAGTCCGACCGCAAGAACGGCACCAACTGCCGCGACCCCAACGAGCATTTTCCTAACGGACTTCTTCACTGCGCGCCTCCCCCAGGGCGCACCGTGCGCCCATGCCTCCAGCCTCGTCCTTCGCACAGCCACACGCGTCATCCCTTCGTGGTCACTTGGATACTGCGTTGGTGGTATGCGCATATCGTCCTCAGGATGCGACGGCCCATGTGGCAAGACCGCAATACTGGCAGGGTGCCGTCACTTCGCCCTCCAGGAATCAAGACACGCCTGAGCGATGTCATCGCCATAGCTGTGGTGGTTCTCTTCGCCGTCCTGCCGTTTCCGGACGAGGTCTTCCGAGCCCGCGGCCCGTTGCTCCTCGTTGCGCTTCTGCCCGTCGCGGCCATGCCTTGCCGCCGCCGCTGGCCAGCAGCAGCGCTGGGGCTGAGTCTCGGCTGCAGCGTCATCATCGCTTTCGCAGGCGTGCTTGCCCCGAGCACACTGGTTGCCGCCGTGATCGCAGCATTCTCAGTTGCAGACAGGACACGGCGCGTCCTTGGAATCGTGTCCGTGGCAGTCGCTGCGATGGTGGTCTTCTTGGTGAGCGCAGTGCCGCTCGGAGGGGACTTCTTTGACTCACGGGCCCTGCAGTTCGTCGCGTTCATCGTGCTTGCCGGCGCCATGGGCGACGCCGCCAGGTCGCGGCGTGAATACATCGCCGCAATGACTGAACGGGCGGAACGCGCCGAGCGGGGCAAGGATGAAGAAGCACGACGGCGGGTGGCTGAAGAACGCGTCCGCATCGCCCGGGATCTCCACGACCTTGTGGCGCACCAGATCTCGGTGATCAGCCTCAGCGCCGGCGTCGCATCCTCGTCGCTGGCGGGCCGCCCCGAACGGGCGCAGGAAGCACTGACAAGCATCCGCAGCGCCTCGAGAACTGTCCTCGCAGACATCGGCGCATTGATGGCCCTGCTGCGTGCCGAGAATACGGATGAACAACGTGACCTCCATCCTCAGGCGGGACTGGCACGGCTTGGTGAGCTCGTTGATCGCTTCAAGGACGCGGGCCTGGATGTCGAGCTGCAGCAGGCGCCAGGCATCGCGGCGCTCTCACCTGCCAGCGACCACGTCGCCTTTCTAGCTTTGCAGGAGGGACTCACCAACGCCCACAAGCACGGAGCAGGCGACCAATCCGCCGTCGGCATCCGCGCCCATGACGGTGACTTGATCCTGACTGTCACCAATCCCCTACGCGCGGACGATGCCCCAACGGTGCCCAGCGGGCACGGCCTGCGGGGTCTGCGCGAACGGGTTGCTGCCGTACGGGGCAGGGTCGAAACTGCGAGCCTCGACGGCGAATTCCAACTCGTGGTCACGTTGCCCGGCAGCGAAATGCCGCTCCGATGATCGACGTTCTTGTGGTTGACGATCAACCGCTGGTGAGGCAGGCGGTCCGTGACATCTTGTCTGATAGCGACGGCATCAACGTGGTCGGCGAAGCGGCGAACGGGCGGGAGGCAGTAAACGCCACTGCAGCATTGGCTCCGGACGTAGTGGTGATGGACATTCGGATGCCTGTGCTGGACGGGATAGCGGCTGCATCGGAGATCATTGCAGGCCCCTTCGGCAGTACTACGCGCGTCCTGATCCTCACCACCTTCGAGGAAGACGAGTACCTGGTGGCTGCCCTTCGTGCCGGAGCCAGCGGATTCATCGGAAAAGGAGCGGAGCCCGACGACATCGTGCGGGCAGTGCGCACCGTCCACCTCGGAGAAGCGCTGCTGTCCCCGATTGCGACGCGGGCACTGATCGAGCGTTTCGTGGCGACCCCTCCCACGGCATCCGTGTGGGAAGACAAGGTCCTGGCCCGCCTCACCGAACGGGAACGTGAGGTGCTCCTCCTCGTTGCCCGGGGAATGACGAATCAGGAGATCGCCGCCCGCCTTGTGATTTCTCCGCACACGGCGAAGACGCACGTCAACCGGATCATGACGAAAGTGCACGCCCGGGACCGGGCACATCTGGTGGTTTTGGCCTACGAATCGGGGCTGGTTAACGCGGGGCAGTGAATGACCGATCCACCCGGCCCCTATTCTGAGTAGAAATCGATGTAGGGCTGAACCAGCCGCTCCGGCGCACTGTTTGCTGTGTTGTGGCGGGCGTTGGGAATGACGAGGCTTTGCCCGAACGGGAGAACATCCATCAAGGCATCGCACGTCTGCCCGAAGTACGTCGAACTGTGGGAGCCGGTGCCCAAGAGAACCTTTGCTTCGATGCTTGAGTAGAAGGACGCCGGCTCCTCGTTGTCAAGGATCCGACTGATCTCAGGCCTGAAGGTGTGGATGAGGTCTTTCATCCTTTTTCCGTAGGTACTCTTCAGGAACAGCCCAGTCAGTGAGCGCTGAAGCCAGGCGGGCACATTCTTTGGCACCTCGTCAGGATTGGCGGCTGTGGCGACTATGGTCATCGCAGTGATGAGATCGCCGTCGTCGAGAGCCTGCTGGAAGTCGCCCAAGTAGCCCTTTGGCAGGTCCGTGCCTTCGATGGCAATCGCGGCATCGTACGTCCCAAGGTGGCTGATGGGTAAAGTACGCGCCGCCTGAAAGGCGATGAATCCTCCACCGCTGTGCGCGAACACGCGGGTGGAGTCAGTTGCTTGCATGACGGCCGAGAGATCCTCGATATCGGTGGCCACCGTGTCACTGTCCTGCATGGACCCGGCATCCGGCCTGCCGCGGCGGTTGTAGACATGGACGGTGAACGCGCAGGAGAGCTTCCCCGCAAGCCTCATGTACTCCGCGGACGAAGTACCTCCTCCGTGAAGCAGGATGAGACCGGGGCCTTCGCCGACCGTGAGCACCGGCACCAGAACGCCATTGGCTCCTGGCAGGTGCCACTTCTTTGCCTCAGGGTTTTGCTTGGCCATCTTTTCCTCTCATCACCGATTAACTGCTAACAACGTTCACAGTATATAGGATTGAGGCATGGCGGCCGAAGAAGTGAACAACCCGGTAAACGAGAGCGTGTGGTCCCGGCCCATTCGAAAGGCCCGCGGACCAGTTCCCCTTCACTCCCGGGACAGCATTGCTGCCGCAGGAATCAAGATCGCGGACGAAGAGGGCTTCCACAACGTAACAATGCGGGCCATCGCACGGGCGCTTGGGATGGTCGCTCCGGCCCTGTACCGCTACGTGAACTCACGCGACGAGATTGTTGAGCTCATGGTGGATGCCGCCATCGGTGCGCCGCCTGCAGTCGAACCGGGATCCGCATGGACGGACGCCATGCTCAACCTGGCAAACAGTCAACTCCTTCATCATCAAAGCCATCCATGGCTTATGCAGGCGTCCCTCGGGAGCAGGAGTTTTGGCCCCCATACCCTTGCCTGGTTCGAGGCCTATCTGAAGGCGATGAAGGATGCGGATGTAGCTGCTGAGAAGAAAATGGAGCTCATCGCTGTCGTCACGGGGCTCGTCTCACTCTTCGCCCAACAGAATCAAGCTGCCGGTTCCGCGTTCGCGTTTGAGCTGCTCTCCGTTGAAAGTCACCCAAATTTGGCAGCAACGCTTACCCAGCACAGTGGCCAGCCCGATCCGGAAGGCCCCTTCAACCGTGCCGTCCTTGCCCTCTGCACTGGACTAGTAAATTAAGGAACCCTTGTGATTTCTGACATTCCTTGGAGCCGCGGCGAGTGGACCAACCAGCCGGCCGCCGTCGTCGAGCAGGAAGGTGACCTTCTGGTGACTGCAGCCGAAAGCAGTGACGCCTGGCGCATCACGTCCTACGGTTTCATTCACGACACCGAACACGCGCTGCTCGCTCCGTTCCCACAGGACAGCGCCATGGAGGTTGAGTTCACCGCTGCGTTTTCCCAACAGTTCGACCAAGCAGGCATCTTCGTCCGGATCAGCGCCGAGCACTGGGTCAAGGCGGGCGTGGAATTTGCCGACGGCGCCGCTCAATTGGGCGCGGTGGTTACGGACGGCTTCTCGGACTGGTCCTTGGCACCTGTTCCAAAGTGGAACGGCGAACGGGCCCGCATCCGGATCAGTCGCCAAGGCGACGCCCTCACCATCCGGGCCGCTTCAGGCCGCAACGAACTCCAACTAGTGCGGGTCGTCCCGTTGGAGCCCGACCTTCCGGCGCACGCCGGACCGTTCACCTGCGCACCAACACGCGCAGGGTTGACCGTACCCTTCCACTCGTGGCGCACTACGCCCCCGGACAGCCAACTGCACTGACTTGGGATGCGGGCCAAGCGTTCCGTCCCAACCCGCACAGTCTGCCCCAATGGCACTCATGTAACCTAGTAAGCAAGCTGACTACTTTGGGAAAGCTGGGGTGCCTCAATGCCTGACATGGACCGATGGCCAACCAGCCGGTTGCTGTCCACTGCGGCGCGGCTCGTGGAGCTGGCATGGAATGAGAAGCTGCGACCCCTGGGGCTGACGTATCCGGCAGTACTCACCCTTGATACGGTGGCAACCGCAGGGCCCATCACGCCGGGGAAGCTTGCCCAGAGCGTACGCGTCCAAGCCCAAACCATGGGACCGCTGCTGTCCAGGCTTGAATCCCGAGGCTACATTCTCCGTCAGCCCAACCGCTTCGACCGCCGCAGCCAACTGGTGTCGATTACCGAAGTGGGGCTGGCGCTGCTCGAACAGTCCCACCGCTTGGAGAGCATTGTGCTGTCAGCCGTAAAATTGGACTCCGACGGTCTGCGCGAAGAGCTCCTGGCAATCGTGCGTCACGCCCCTTAGGGCTGCTGGGTTTCGACCCGTCTGTAGCCAGGCCCCGTTAAGTGCCGCAGAAGGTCCGGTAGGGACCGAAGCTCTCCGGCGCTGGCTCAGCATACTTTTCCAATCCCGGGCGTTCGCTGAACGGATCGGACACTGCTGCCAGCAACCGCTCCGCCGGGCCCGTGTCCCCCTCTGTTGCGGCGGACAGGGCCTCCTCCATCAGGTGGTTGCGCGGGATATAGATCGGGTTGACCCTGTCCATGGCGTCGGCATCAGGCGCCAGGGCGTGCCAACGTTCCAGCCATGCATCGAACGCTGCCAAGTCCAGAATCATGCCGCGGGCGGGCTCAACCTGCCCGCGGGCCGCCTTACCAAGGCTGCGGAAGAACGAGGTGTAATCCGCGCGCGACTCCTGAACCAGCTCAAGCAGGTCATCCACCAGAGGTGAGGCAACGCCGTCGTCAATTCCCTCAGGCAGCCCAAGTTTGGCTTGCATGCCGCTGAACCATGTGGCGCTGTACTGCTGGCGGTACGCATTCAGCGCCTCAACGGCAAGGGCCACCGCCTGCTCCTCGTCCTCGTGGATAAGCGACGCAAGTGATTCAGCAAATCGGGCAAGATTCCACTCCGCAACCAAGGGCTGGTTGCGGTAGGCATAGCGTCCCTGTTCATCAATGGAGCTGTAAACGGCCCCGGGATCAAAGCCATCCATGAAGGCGCACGGGCCGTAGTCGATTGTTTCGCCGGACACCGTCATGTTGTCGGTGTTCATGACGCCGTGAACGAATCCGACCAGCATCCACTGGGCCACAAGTTTCGCTTGGACCGATATGACGCTCTTGAGGAGTCCGAGGTAAGGGTTGCTTTCCCCGGCCGACGACGGGTGGTGTCGCTCGATGGCGTGATCAGCGAGGCGGCGGAGCAGATCCACGTCGTTGGTGGCCCGGGCGTATTGGAAACTACCCACGCGCAAGTGGCTGCTGGCCACCCGGGTCAGGACGGCCCCCGGCAGGAGAGTCTCACGCTGAACCTGACGCCCTGTCCCGACAACGGCAAGGCTTCTGGTGGTAGGAATGTTCAGGGCATGCATCGATTCACTCACGATGTACTCGCGCAGCATCGGGCCAACCGCTGCCAGGCCATCACCATTCCGGGCAAACGGCGTGCGCCCCGAGCCTTTGAGGTGGATATCGCGGAGCTTCCCGTCGTCGCCGGCGACCTCGCCCAGCAGCAGGGCACGCCCATCCCCCAACCGGGGTGAGTACCAGCCGAACTGGTGACCTGAGTATGCCTGGGCCACGGGAGTTGCTTCTTCCGGTAGGGCATTACCGATCAGCAGCCGAATGCCCTCGGGGCTCCGGAGGAAATGAGGATCAAAACCAAGCTCGACGGCGAGTGGCTGGTTGAGGGCCAGAAGCTGCGGGTCGGCGGCCTCCTCCGCCCGCCATGGAATGGCCAACTCCGGGAAGTCCCGGGCGAAAAACCCCTCGAAGGCGATGGTGGAACGCGCTACGTCACTCATCGCTTAAGGATACCGATGCGGTCCTGGATTGCCTGGGCGGAGTTACGGGCATCACCGCAATGAGATACGACGACGGCGGTCGGTTCCGCCGCGGAGGTCCCGGTTAAGCCTGCGGTCACCGTGGTAGAGAATCGATTCCCAGTCCACTTCCTCCGCGGTCTTTGGCACTACCAGGGACTCGGGCTTGGCCTTGGACTTGGGAGTCACGTAAAGCCAGTTGACGGCACCGAGGAAGACATCCACGGCAGAATTCCAGATGCCGATGTATGCCTGGATGCAGGTCATGGCCAGGACGGCATTCAACGAAGCGAAGGCTACGTTTCCCCAGTTACCTTGCTGGGCGTCCCTCCAGATCGTCAGGACTGAGAACGCGACGATTGCATAGGGAATCAACACATAAATGGCCGGCGCAGCTGTCCTGTTCTTCACTTTGGGTGTACGGACAAAGGGGATCTTGTCCCCCGTCAGGCCCTGTTGCAGAGACTTCAAAACACCGGCCAGGTTGACCGGGAGCAGGATGAGGTTGAAGCCGTAGATCCGGAAAATGTCGCTGAACCGGTGCCCGCAGTCGCGAAGGTCCGAACCCATGCACAGGAAGTACGGGAGGGCGGCGATGAAGACTGCAGGACTGAGCAGCCTGCTGTCATAGGGGTAGGCCAACAGGAAGAGAAGTCCAAAGCTGGCCCACGTAATAGACGCCATATAGTTCACTCGCAGCAGCACTTCGCGGAGGAGTATCCGTTGCCGTTGGCTGCGCCTATGGGACAGTTGGTTCCACAGTTTGGGAAGGATCAGCAACCCGCCATTGGCCCAGCGCCGCCGTTGAACCACGAGTGAGCCGAAGTCAGGTGGTGTGGCGCTGTAACTCAGGCGCTCCGGATAATTGACGAGCTTCCAGCCATGGGTGCCCAGGTCGATGCTGGACTCGGTGTCCTCAATGACCGTGCGGTCCTGAATGTAGGTACGGATTTCGAACCCGCCCACTGTCTCCACTTCCACGATGTCTTCAAGCGCGCATTTGCGGATGATCGCGTTGGCACCCACCCAGAACGTAGCACCGTAGTACGTCATGCCTTGGTGGAGAATGTGCTGGATGTCGGTTGTGGCGCCTGCGATTCTCTCGATCCTGGTGGGGGCGCCGCGGAACGATGAATACGGCGTTTGCGTCACCGCCACGCGTTCATTGCCGGCAGACTCAAGGAAATAGACCAGCCGCAGGCAATAGTCCCGCAGGAGCAGGGAGTCCGCGTCCAAAGTCAGCAAATATGTGCTGTCCGGAACCAGCAGGTCGTCCTCACGCGGAACCAGCGAAGGCCGCAGCACCACGCTTCCGGCAGTTTCTTCCCGGCGCCACCTTTTGCCCATGAGGGAGATGTAGGCATTGAGGTTCATGGCTTTGTTGGCCTCATGGGAGAGGCTGGCGTACTTCTTGCGCTCAAACGTCTCCGTGCGGACGTTGAAAATCCAAGTGAGGCGGAGGTAAAGCTGCTCCATGCGCTCCGGGCTGGGCGCAGCATTCTGGGCTGTGGCTGCTTTGAGTGCCAACAACACAAGGCGAAGTTCGCGCGCCAGTCCCATGATGACCAGGTCCACGAAGAATTCATCCACGTGGTCCTCAACGGTCTCGGCCTCAGCCATCGCCTCCAACCATTCAACGGCTGCCTCATACTCGCCGATCAGGAGTTGGAGCTCCCCGGTCTCATTGGCAGCTGAACCTTGCCTCTCCCTAAAAGCTGCAAGGGCATCGTTGGCACGCCCTGCCGGGGCTGACATCGCGTCTTCAATTTGCCCTGCCAACGCACGGGTTTGGTCAAGTCGTTGAATCTTCTCGGGCTCAGTGGGGTGGGGAGGGTCATCGAGCAACAACACCACTCGCAGATCCGGGAATTCCTGAAGAGCGGCCGACCACAGCGTTCCCCTCACTACCTGTGGTTCTTCGGCATAGGACGGCACCAAAACGGTCACGGCCTCGCTGTAATGGGCAAAATGGTTATCCAACTCCCCACGGGGTACCCGCCGGTGTTCCTTAAACCGATAGAGAGCTCCTTGCCGCGCCATGAGGTACATGAGGGCTGAGAACGTCAGGAAAGTGACCACAATGAGGTAGGAAATCGATTCGAACCCGAATCGAAACCCGGAGTTTGGGTTGTCAACGAACTGTCGAATGATGGTGGAGACAACGTAATAAATCCACGCTCCCACCGTCACCAAAATAGCCAGCCTGCCGAGCACGATCTTTCGTGAAGAGGGCGTTGGATGAACAATTGCCAAGGGCTCGGAGCGACGCTCGGATCCCCACTGACGCTTTCGTACGGCGCTTTCCAGGCGCTCGGGGGGAAGCAAACCGGAATCCCGCGCAAGTTCAGGTGAAACAACCAACTGGTCCGTCATAGTTCCCCATCAGACTGTGACCGGGCCAAAAGCCCGATGTCCGGTTGAACGTCCGCCTTTTCGTAGCAAAAGCGTCGCCGATTGCCCTTATAGTAATCGATAACAGGTGCCTTATGATTCCCGCGTAATCGACGGAAATCACTTGGACATTTTTAGGTCTTGTCAAGAGGCTAATAACATCCAGTCGCTCGAATTTCCAGTGTCAACGTTGGGGGATTTATGTCGAAACACTTTCCTGGGCGAAAGTTGTCCTGGATTCGGCTCTCCGTTCTGGTCGCTGTTATAGCGGTACTGGTGGGCGCCGGCGTCGTTTCCTGGCGGACCTACACAGATACCCGTGCCGCCGCAGCCTCACCATCGGTCTTCACCGGATACGTTGATGTAACCGCGACCCCACGGTACGCATTCGAGCAACCAGCAACAGAAAACACCAAGTCAGTAGCGTTGGCTTTCATCGTGGCCGATGCGAAAGACGGGTGCACACCTTCCTGGGGGTCGTTCTACAGCCTTGATGCGGCCGCCTCGGAATTGGACCTCGACCGGCGGATCGCCCGGCTACGGCAAACCGGCGGAGACATCGCAGTCTCCTTCGGCGGGCTATCAAACCGGGAACTTTCCACCGCCTGCACTGATGTAGGACGTTTGCAGCAGGCTTATTCGGCCGTAGTGGACCGCTACGACCTGGCCACCATTGACCTGGATATCGAAGGCACCGCACTGGCTGACAAGGCTGCCATTGCACGGCAGGCCAAAGCCATTACAGCTCTGCAGAAAGACCGGCAGGCGGAGGACAAGAACCTGTCCGTCTGGCTGACGCTCCCCGTGGCCCCAGCCGGGCTGACCGCTGACGGTACTGCCGCCGTCGCACAAATGCTTGCCGCCGGAGTGGAACTTGCCGGCGTCAACATCATGACCATGGACTACGGCGAAAGCCGGGTTGCCGGGCAGTCCATGCTGCAGGCCTCCATCGCGGCCGCAGAAGCCACCCATGCCCAATTGGGAGACATCTACTCTGCCGCGCAACAGAACCTCGGTGCACAGACGCTGTGGCGCAGGATCGGTCTCACCCCCATGATCGGCCAGAACGACATTGTGGCCGACGTGTTCACCCTGGCCGATGCGCAGGGCCTTCACGACTTCGCGCAGGGCAAAGGCATCGGCAGGATGTCCATGTGGTCCTTGAACCGGGATGCCGAATGCGGGCCGAACTATCCCACCCTCACCGTGGTGTCCGACGCTTGCAGTGGTGTGGCGCAAGGCAGCACCAGGTTCTCGGACGTCCTGGGAGCCGACATCGACTCCAAGGTCACTGACGCCCCCAGCTCCACGTTGCCGACGGGCAAAACCACGGCCACGGCGGTAGTGGACGACCCCGCCACCAGCCCCTATCCGATCTGGTCCCCCGTGGCCACCTACGTGCAATCAGACAGGATCGTCTGGCAGGGCAACGTTTACGAGGCCAAGTGGTGGACAAAGGACGACGTGCCCAACGACCCGGTCCACGACGGCGCCGCGGCGCCATGGAAGCTGATCGGCCCCGTTCTTCCCGGTGACCGCCCCGCACCCGAAATCACTGTCCCAGCAGGAACCTACCCCGCCTGGTCCGCCACCACCGTCTACCACAAGGGCGACCGGGTGATGCTGGACCAGCACGTCTTCGAAGCCAAATGGTGGGTCCAAACCCAGAGCCCTGAGGCGGCACTGCAGGGCTCCTCGGACTCAGCCTGGACGAAACTGACCAACGAAGAGCTGACCAAGTTACTCTCGACCACGGCTCCGAAATAGGCCGGGCTAACACCAGACGGGCTGCGCTGCTGCTTTCGGCGCGTTCAGGTGGGTCCGTGCGCTGTATTCTCTATCTGAGCCACGCCTGGCTGACCTTTTTAATGTCCCTGGGGGAACCATGAATCACGCTCCATCGGCGCTGCCCACCGCCCGCCTGAAGTCTGCGGGGCTCGGCATCGCAGCCGTCGGCCTCGCGATGCTGCTTGCATCCTGCAGCTTCCTCCCTCAGCAAGCTTCGCCTGCTCCAAGCACGCCAGCGCCGAGCAACGCTCCACCGGAGCGAAACACGGAAATCACGACAGCGGCATGGGAAGTTGCGCTCGAACCCCTCGGACAGCCTGTGGTGGCCGACGGTGTTGCCTTGGTTTACGCCAAGAGCGCGGCAGGCGTCGCCGCCCATGCCATTTCTGTTGACGACGGCAGAGAGCTGTGGACGCAGCCAGTTCATCCCGGATACGACGCACCTGGTGTCCCGCTTGAACCTGTCGTGGCCAGGACTGCCACTGGCAAGAGTGCGGCGATCTTCCTGCAGGCGGCAACACCACCAGCCAATGACGGCGGCGTGGCATGGTGGACTGCCCCAGTCGCCTTTGACCTGACAACCGGAAGGGAAATCTATCGCGGGAGGGAAGAACTGGTCAGCACTCGTCCCTTTGCCTGCGACGACGTCCAAGACATGTGCTTCATCGCCTTCGATGAAGAATCCCACACCGTGGAGCACTGGGTGGACTTGGAATCCGGCGAGGAATCGGGTGGTCCCGACATCAACCCCCTCATCGGGAACTTCCGACCTGTGGGCAAAGAACTCTACTCGGTGGTGACGGACGGCGTTGAAAAGCTGGCGCATGTCTCCTACGGCGAGGTGCTCTGGGAAGTCGGGATAGAAGAAATCTTTGGCAAAGGGGCCAGCACCGGCAGGGGCTGGCACTTCATCTACTCCGAGAAGCTGGACCTCTACGTCGGCTCCGTTGGAATCAACCCCACGGATATCTCGCCCGAAAAATTCTCCGAGCAAACCTTCTCACTGAACCTGCGCGAATCCACTAAAACCGTGGGGTTCCGGGCTTCAAGCGCCCGGGTTCTCTGGGCAGCTGAAGGATCGCAGGTGGAGTGCGCCAAGACAATTGGAACCAAAGCCACCAAGTTGGAAGGCGGCGAGGCATTCCCTGTTCGGTGCGAGTACACCGAGGGCCACATTGAGTTCCCCGCCGGGAAATACCGCGGTGGTCTATCGAAGCTGGTCGGCTACGATCCACTCACCGGCGACGCCGCTTGGGAAACCAAGGCGGTAGAGGTCCGGAGCTGGGGCGACTACGGCCTGTTGCCGTCGTTGAGCCCTGGAGACCGGGTTATTGCAGGCACTTTTTGGAATGCAAACCTATGGGACACCGCCAGCGGGAAATACCGAGGAACATCGTTCGAGGACGTCTTCGTGTGTTTGAAGGAGACGACTTACACCATGCCCCCTCATGGCCCTTACCAGGATGCTCCCGGCGCAGGATCTTTCTCAGCCTTCCCGTGCATAAAGGGCGGCACGGCCGTCCCAACCCTCACTTACGGTGCCCTCACCGACGTGAATACAACGGACAAAGGCATGGCCGTCATCTCCTTGGAAGGAAAAGTGGCTGGCTACAAGCTCCTGAACGGCTTCGTCTAGAAATTCCCCAGGCAGCCCCTCGGCGTGGGCGGGACCGGCCAGCGCTAGCCCTTGAAAACCGGCGCACGCTTCTCCTGGAAAGCCCGGAAGCCCTCGGCGTAGTCGTCGGTCTTGCACAGCCGGGCCTGCTCGGCGTTCTCCTCGGCCATGGATGCCCACAGGCCCAGGCGCTGGTCACGGATGTGGGCCACGAGTTCCTTGGATGCATTGAAGGCTTCGGTCGCCCCGACAGCTACCCGCGAAACGATCTCCCGCGTCTCGTCAAGCAAGACATCGGCAGGCATCGCCCTGCTGAACATCCCCTGGGCCACTGCTTCGGCCCCGGAGATGAGGTCGGCCGTGTAGATCAGGTCCAGGGTGCGGTGCATTCCGAGCCGCTCCGTAAAGTACCAGTGGCCGCCCGAGTCCAGGGTGGCCCCCAGCTTCGCAAAGGGAGAACCGAACTTGGCGTTCTCCGCCACGTAGACCACATCGGTGGCCAGCAACAGCCCCAGCCCGACTCCCAGGCAAGCGCCGTGTGCGGCAGCGAATGTCGGCGTCGGGAAGGCTGCCATTTTCTTCAGCAGCGGCTCCACGAGTCCGCCGAGGTAGGCCTGTGCGTCGTCGGTTTCCGGAGTCACAGCGGCAATGTCGCGGCCGGCGCAGAAGGCGCGTCCCTCTCCGCGCAGCAGCAGCGCCCGCACCTCACCACGTGAGACGGCGGCAGCAGCGTCGTCGTACGCCTTATCCAGTTCGGCAAGCGCGTCCTCGTTGAGCGAGTTCAGCTTTTCGGGGGCATTGAGGACAATTTCGGCAATGCCGTTGGCAATGGAGAGCTCGATCATGGGACTCCTTAGACGTCGAAGTCGACGGTAACTTCTTCGCTGGTGGGGTGGGACTGGCAGGTGAGGACGTAGCCCTTGTCCAGCTCGTCCTGTTCAAGGGCGTAGTTCTCATCCATGGTCACCGTACCGGTGATCAATTTGGCGCGGCAGGTGCCGCAGACGCCGCCTGCACAAGCGAACGGAACATCCGGGCGAACGCGCAGGGCCGCGTTGAGGATGGATTCGCGGGCATGGGTGGGGCTGGCGACGTCGCCGGTGAGGCCATCCAGCGTGAACGTGATCTTGAAGGTGTCCTGCGACTCGTCCTCCACAACCGGGCGGCCGGCATTTCCTTCGGGACGGTCCGGGCGGCCGGTGGTGAACAACTCAAAACGGACGTGCTCAGGCTCTACGCCGCGGGCTGCCAGGGTATCGCGGCACAGCTGGACCAGTTCGAACGGCCCGCACAGGAACCACTCATCCACGTCTTCGGCATGGATTGCGCTGCTCAGCAGGGACTGGAGCTTCTCCGAATCAATGCGGCCGGTCATCAGCGGCGCGATGCGCTGTTCACGGGACAGTACGTGGTGCAAAGCCAGGCGCGACGGGTATTTGTCCTTCAGGTCCGCCAACTCCTCCAGGAACATGACATCCATGGCGGCCTTGTTGGCATAAACGAGGTCAAACTTGGTTTCCGGATTCGCGGCCAGCAGTGTCCGTGCAATCGCGATCACCGGGGTGATGCCCGAGCCCGCAGCAATAGCCACGAAGCTGCCCGGCTCCCCCGCCAGTTCCTCCGGGTGGTTCATGGAGTTCATGACGTTGTGCTGGACCGACGAGCCGTCCTTGCCGTGCCGGGAAATGAACGCGCCCTGCGGGCTCATGACATCCAGGACGTCGCCGGCCTTCAATTCGGCGTTGGCCCACGTGGAGAAGATGCCGCCAAGGTCCTTCTTGATGGCCACCCGGATCTCGCTGCTGCCGTCCTCGAAGCTGCGCGGCTCAGCGCAAATCGAGTAGCTGCGGCGGACCTCGTGCGGCTCGCCGTTGTCATCAGGAAGCGAGGTGCGCAGTGCCACGTACTGGCCCGGAAGGTAGTCGTACTGGCCGGCCAGCTCGGCGGGAACACCGAACGTGACCTCGATGGCATCGTCCGTGAGGCGCCGGACTTCCGCGACGGTCAGGTTATGGAAAGACGCACGACGGCGGCTGGCCGTCTGGGTTTCGGTGGTCATGGAATTCCTTAGAGGACTTTGAAGTAGTCGAACGGTTCCTTACAGTCCTGGCAGACGAACAACGCCTTGCAGGAGGTGGAACCAAAGCGGGTGAGTTCCTTGGTGTTCAACGACGAACACTGCGGGCATTTCACGGCAAGGCTCAAGCGGACAGGACCGGAGTGGCCACCGGCGGCAGCCATGCCGGTGGGCGGGGCAATCCCGTACTCCTCCAGCTTGGCTTTGCCGGAATCCGTCATCCAGTCAGTGGTCCACGCCGGCGACAACACCAGGTTGATGTGCACGCTCGCGTAGCCCTCCTTCCCGAAAGCTGTCCGCAGATCGTCACCAATGGCGTCCATCGCCGGGCAGCCGGAGTACGTGGGCGTGATGGTGACCTCGACGGCGGTACTTGAGGGGCCGCCGTCGTGCTCGCCTGCCGCTTCGCTCGGGACTACCCGCACGCCACGCAGGATCCCCAGGTCCTCGATGGTGAGGACCGGGATCTCCGGATCGCAGACCGTGGACGCAATGTCCCATGCCCGCTGCTCAGCTGTACGTAGCTGCGTCCGTGACTGCGTCGTCATGGTGGTCACCAGCTCGCGCCGGGGTGTTCGCGGGCCAGTACCTGCATTTCAGCGAGGATGTAGCCCAGGAATTCGGAGTGCTTGCCACGGCGGCCACCGCCCAGGGACTGCGGGACGCCGGGGATTTCCAGCTCGGCCTCGGCCATGATCTCGCCGGTGAGTCGGTCGAACTCAGCACGCAGGCTGGAGGGCTGCACCGCGACGCTGGCCTCCGCCAGGCGGGTGGTGAGCTCGTCGTCTTCGAAGAGTTCGTCCACATACGGCCACACAAGCTTGAAGCCCTGGATGATGCGCTCGCGGGACTCCTCCGTGCCGCCGGCCAGGCGAAGTACCCACTGGGCGCTGTGGTCGCGGTGGTAATCCACTTCCTTGACGGCCTTCGCGGAGATGGCAGCGAGGGTGGCGTCGGTGGACTCCATGAGCTTTGTGTAGAGCTCGTACTGGTAGAAGCTCACGATGAACTGCCGGGCAATGGTGACTGCGAAGTCGCCGTTGGGCTGCTCAAAGAGGTGCGCGGAACGGAACTCGTGCTCGCGGCGGAAGTAGGCCAGGTCGTCCTCCGACTTGCCCCAAGCGGCGCCGGCGTAGGTCAGGAACGACCTTGCGTGGCCCAACTGGTCCAGGGCAATGTTGCCCAGCGCGATGTCTTCCTCCAGCTCGGGCGCACGGGAAATCCAGTGGCCCAGGCGCTGGGCGAGGATCAGTCCGTCGTCGCCGATGCGCAGCGCAAACTCTGCAACATCCTCGCTGGGCTTGACCTGCCCGCGGCTGATTTCGAGGGCGATGTCTTCGGGCCGCAGCGCGTTGCCCGGCGTGATGCGGGTGGCGCTGGCGGAACCGTCGCCCGAAGCGCCGGCTCCGTGGACGCCCACGGAAATGTCCCCGTGGCCTTCGATGGCGAAGTCAGTGTCTTTGGTAGTCACAGGTGCTTCACGCCTTCGCTCTTGGTGTAGTACGTTGCGTGGCGGTAATCCTTGCCCTGCGGGGACTCAAAGAAGGAACCCTTGGAGTCGGGATCGCTGGAGGAAATCGCCTCGGCCGGGACAACCCAGATGGAAACGCCCTCGTTGCGGCGGGTGTAGAGGTCGCGGGCGTTCCGGAGGGCCATGGCGGCGTCCGGTGCGTGCAAAGAACCGGCGTGCACGTGGGACAGGCCTCGGCTGGAGCGCACGAAGACCTCCCACAGGGACCATGGGGATTCCTGGTGCTCTTCCGTGGTGGCCGCAACCTTGGGTGCTTCGCGGTTGATTTCGCTGGCGGCGCTGCCCGGTGCTTCCGGGTTACCGTGAGGGCTCATGCTGCGTGTTCCTTCTGTGCTTGCTTACGGGCGTAGGCCACTGCGGCTTCGCGAACCCAGGCACCGTTTTCGTGTGCCTCACGGCGGCGCTCAACGCGCTGCGAGTTGCAGGGACCGCGGCCGGCAAGGACTTCCTTGAACTCGTTCCAGTCCAGGGGTCCGTGCTCCCATTTCTTGGTTTCTTCGTTGAAACGGACGTCTTTGTCAGGCAGGGTCAAGCCGAGGACCCGGACCTGCTCCACCATCATTCCGACGAACCGGCTGCGCAGCTCGTCGTTGCTGAAGCGCTTGATGTTCCAGGCCATGGACTGCTTGGAGTTGGGTGAATCGTCATCCGGCGGGCCGAACATCATCAGCGACGGCGCGTACCAGCGGTTCACTGCGTCCTGGGCCATCTGCTTCTGCGCAGGCGTCCCGTTGGCAAGTTCCAGCAGGATCTCAAAGCCCTGGCGCTGGTGGAACGATTCTTCCTTGCAGATGCGCACCATTGCGCGACCGTAGGGACCGTACGAGGCACGGCACAGGGGCACTTGGTTGCAGATGGCGGCGCCATCAACAAGCCAGCCAATGGCTCCCATGTCTGCCCAGGAAATCGTGGGGTAGTTGAAGATGGACGAATACCGGGCCTTGCCGGCAATCAGGTCTTCCATCATCTGGTCCCGGGACTGGCCCAGGGTCTCGGCTGCCGAGTACAGGTAGAGACCATGGCCGGCCTCATCCTGGACCTTGGCCATGAGGATGGACTTGCGCTTCAGGCTCGGCGCCCTGGTGATCCAGTTGGCTTCCGGCTGCATGCCGATGATTTCCGAGTGCGCGTGCTGCGAGATCTGGCGCAGCAAAGTCTTGCGGTAAGCCGCGGGCATCCAGTCGCGCGGTTCGATGCGCGAGTCCTCCGAAATGATGCGATCAAAATACGCCTGACCGGCTGCCTCCCGCTCCTGCTCCTCCGGGGACAGCTCAGCGGGCACTGACTGCAGATTCTGCGATGCCATGGTTGCTCCTAATAAATTACCGACCGTTCGTTCAGAATATGCGGAGGGGGTGTTTTCAGTCAAGGTCCGGGTTCCTTTACCTCAGCCTCACTTTCCGTTCATGGGCGCTCGCAACAGTGGACGACATGACCGACCTCACGCGCCGCACCCTCGTCAAGACGTCCCTCGCAGGCCTGGCCCTGACCGGCCTCGCCACCAGCGCAGCCCCCGCCTCCGCAACCTCTGGATCCGCGGCCCCGTCCGCCATCCCCCTGGTCCGCAAGCGGCTTACGCTTCCCACCGGGATCGCAACCGGCGACGTCACCACCGACTCCGCCGTCCTTTGGTCCCGCGCTTCCGGGCCCGGCCGGCTCACGGCTTTGTTGCAGGCAGTGGACGACTCGGGCGAAATCCTGCGCGGCCGCTACGGTTTCAGCCGCACCATCCGCGGCCCTTTGGCCAACGAAGCGAGCGACTTCACCGCCAAGATCCAGGCCAAAGGCCTCCCCGCCGGCACCCGCTTCGCAATGGAACTGAACTTCGAGGACGAGAACGGCCATGGCGAAGCAGTTCACGGCACCTTCCGCACGGCACCCGGCTCTTCCAAGGGAGAGCACGACGGCGGCACTGAAGACCCGCGCGGAGGCGGCAGGTCGTCGTCGTACTCCCAGTCCTTCGTCTGGACCGGCGATACCGCCGGCCAGGGCTGGGGCATCAACGAGGACCTGGGCGGCATGCGCGGCTACAAGGCCATGCATGCCACCAAGCCGGACTTCTTCATCCACTCCGGCGACACCATCTACGCCGACGGCCCCATCGCCGCCACTGTGACCGAAAAAGACGGCCAGGTGTGGCGGAACATCGTCACCGAGGAAGTCTCCAAAGTGGCCGAAACCCTCAAGGAGTACCGGGGCCGGCACCGTTACAACTCGCTGGACGCCAACATGCGGGCCATGTTCGCCGACGTCCCTGTCATCGCGCAGTGGGATGACCACGAGACCACCAACAACTGGTACCCCGGCGAAATCCTGGACGACCCCCGCTATACCGAACGGAACGTCAACGTCCTGGCAGCCCGCGGACGACAGGCGTGGCAGGAAAACATGCCGATTGCCGACGCCGCGGCGCTGTGGCGCCCGGGATCGTACGACGCCGGTCAGTATCAGCCGGCGCGCATCTACCGGAAGATTTCGCGCGGCCCCCAACTGGACATCTTCTGCCTGGACATGCGGACGTTCAAGTCGCCGAACACCGACGGCAAGGAACCGTACGCCACCAACATCCTTGGCCAGGAGCAAGTGGACTGGTTGATCAAGGAAGTCCGGAAGTCCAAAGCGACATGGAAGGTGATCGCTGCCGACCTGCCACTCGGCATCATCGTTCCTGACGGCGCCGTTAACCAGGAAAGCCTGGCCAACCGGGACCACGGAGCTCCTTTGGGCCGCGAACTGGAGATCGCGGGCGTGCTGAGCGCGTTCAAGAAATTTGGTGTGAAGAACACGGTGTGGCTGACTGCCGATGTCCACTACTGCGCCGCGCACCACTACTCCCCCGAACGCGCCACCTTCACCGACTTCGACCCCTTCTGGGAGTTCGTGGCCGGGCCCATCAACGCGGGTTCCTTCGGGCCCAGCGAGATGGATGGGACGTTCGGCCCCGAGGTTCTGTTCGCCAAGGCGGGGCGTTTCGCGGGTGAGTCACCGCGCGATGGTGAAAACCAGTACTTCGGGCACGTGGACCTTGCCTCCGACGGCGTGTTTACGGTGAGCCTGCGCAACGCTTTGGGCTCCGTGATTTACTCAAAGGCCCTCATTCCTGAGCTCTGACCCAACTAAGTAGCAGATCAGGCCGTTATGAATCGTCAAAACGGCCCTGATCTGCTACTCAGGCGGGGATTTCGGCGTATGCTCTCCTCAGCGCAGGCACGACGCGTTGTTCGCTTTTGGTGGGGCCACTTTTGAAGGCAGGGGTTCAGTGGCAGGAGTGAAGCACGAGGTTCTTCCAGTGCGCTTGTCGGCACGACATGGATGGCCGATCTTTTTAGTGCCTGTTGGGGTTTGTCTGGTCTTGCTGGTCTTCGGGCTGGCAAGCGGAACAGGAACGACGACGGCGCAACTCGCCGGTGACTTGGCGATCCTTCTCGCTGCACTCACCGCGCTGACCACCCACACCCTCGCTGCCCGGAAACGACAGGACAACACGGCCGGCCGATGGTTCATCGTGGCAGGCTTGGCCGTATGGTGCGCCGGGCAAACCGTGTGGACCATCAACGGCATCACGCTTGACCATCAGTACCCGTTCCCTTCCTTCGCGGACATCGGCTTTGTTTGGTACGCGCTGCCCACTTCCATTGGCCTGCTGCTGCTGTTGAGGGGCCAGGGGCTGCGCATTTCACTGCGCCGCACCATACTGGACGCCGGCGTGGTGGCAAGCTCCATGTTCTTCATCGCATGGAGCTCCGTCCTCGGATCCTTGGCAGCAACCACCGACCAAGACGCTTTTGCCCAGGCAACGCAGATGGCCTATCCCATTGCTGATGTGTTCATGGTCTCCGTGGTGATCGTCCTGACAATGCGCGCGGCCCGCGGCCGCCGGCTTCCCTGGCTGAGCCTGGGAATTGGCTTCTGGGTCCTTGCCATTACAGACCTGGCCTATATGAGCTTCACGCTCCAGGGCATCACGGGTGTCACGGGCTCCCCGCTGGCGCTGGGGTGGGTGTTCGCCTTCCTGCTGGTGGGACTCAGCCCGTTGCTCCCGGAAGCGGACAGCACGCGCAATGATGGACGGGCCTACGCTGCCGCCCTTGAACTGCTCCCTTACCTCCCTGTGTTCAGCGCCGTGTTCTTCTCGCGCAGCCGTCCCATCGGGGAGGACCGCATCCTGCTGGTCACCGGACTGGTGGTGATTGTCTTCGTCATCGTCCGGCAGGTGTTGATCGTCGTCGAGAATGTGACGCTGACCCGCGACCTCGAGTCCAAAGTGGCCGAACGCACTGCCGAGCTGGAGGGGCTCGGGGCAATAGTCAACTCCTCCGGCGACGCCATCATCGGCGAAACACCCAACGGCGTGATCACCAGTTGGAACCCAGGGGCGGAGCGCATCTTCGGGTACCCGGCGGCGGAGGCAATCGGCAGGAAGGGCGACTTCTTCGTCCCCGCCGAGTTGATGGAGAAGGAACGAGGAGCGTTGGAAGCCACTGCCCAAAGTGGTGATGTTCAGAATTACGAGACACTGCGTAAGCGCGGAGACGGTGACGTTATTCCGGTGTCAGTGACGCTGTCCCCCGTCCGGGGCGAATCCGGCATCCGCGGCGTCGCCACCATCTCCCGGGACATTACCGAACGCAGGGCGGCCGAGAAGGAACTCCTCGCCGCACGTGAAGCAGCGTTGGAAGCGAGCAGGCTCAAATCCGAATTCCTGGCCACCATGAGCCACGAAATCCGGACTCCGCTCAACGCGGTAATCGGCCTGACGTCGCTCATGATGGACACTCCCCTGAGCGAGGGCCAGCGGCAATACGCCCAAGGCGTCAAGGGCGCCGGCGAGGTTCTATTGACGCTGATCAACGACATCCTGGACTTCTCCAAACTGGAAGCCGGCAAAGTGGACCTGGACGTAAACTCCTTCGATCCCCGGGCCTTGGTGGATGAGGTGGCCGGGCTGGTTGCAGAAGCCGCGCAGGGCAAAAACCTGGAACTCATCTCCTACTGCCACCCCGACGTTCCGGAACGCCTGATGGGCGATTCCGGACGAATCCGCCAGATCCTTCTGAACCTTTCCTCCAACGCAGTGAAGTTCACCCCGGCCGGCGAAGTCGAAATCCAGGTCTCCGTGGTCAGTAGGGACACAGAGAACGCCGCACTGCGATTTGAAGTCCGGGACACAGGCATCGGCATCAGCGCCGAAGACCATCACCGGTTGTTCGAATCCTTCGCCCAGGCCGATGCTTCCACAACGCGGCGGTATGGCGGCACGGGCCTGGGTTTGGCCATCTCACGCCGCCTCACCGAAGTCATGGGCGGCAGGATCGGACTTGAGAGCGAGCCGGGAACCGGCAGCAAATTCTGGTTCGTCCTGGAACTTCCCGTTGGCCCGGCAGCGTCCGACTCAGGCACCTTGCCTGCCACGCTCGCCGGCCGCAGGGTGCTGGTGGTGGACGACAATGCAACCAACCGATTGGTGCTGGAAAAGCAACTGGCCAGTTGGGGCATGCAGCCAGTGGCCGTTGCCGACGCCGCCTCAGCAATGGATGAATACCGCACAGCCGTGCTGACAAGCCACCCCTACGACATCGCCGTGGTGGACATGTGCATGCCCGATACCGACGGTCTTGAACTGGCGCGCCAAATCAAGAGTGAAAACGAAGGTTCCGGGACGCCTGGGATCATCCTGCTGACCTCCACAATGCAGGTTGAAAGGGGCGACCTCGTCAGCGCAGGCATCCGGGAATACCTCACCAAACCCGTCCGAAGCTCAGAGTTCTACAACCGTCTCCTGCGCCTCATGGCCACCAGGACGGTGGGCTCCGCTGCCCCGACTGCTTCCTCGGAGATATTTGCGACGGCCGAACCCGTACGGCGGCTGGGAAAACTGCTGGTTGCCGAAGACAACGAGGTCAACCAGTTGGTAGCCCGTGGCATGGCAAACAGGCTGGGCTACGACGTGGACATTGTGGATGACGGCGCCAAGGCCGTTACAGCAGCGCTGTCCGGGACATACGCAGCGGTGCTCATGGACTGCCACATGCCCGTCATGGACGGCTTCGACGCGACCCGGGCCATCCGGGCCCGCAACGGGCACTCGGCCCGGATTCCCATCATCGCCATGACGGCAGGGGCACTGAACGAGGACCGCGAGCGCTGCTTCGCTGCCGGCATGGACGACTACATCAGCAAGCCCGTGGACCTGGCCAAACTCGGGGAAGTTCTCACCCGTTGGGTCCCGGAGGTTGATGAAACGTCGACGGCGGTTGGCGGGTCGGCAGCGCAGGCTGCGGTGGGCGTCGTGCAAGAGCCGGCGGAAGCACCGGCGTCGAGCGCTGTTGTTCCGGATAGCGGTGTCCTGGATGCCGGGCGGCTGCAGATCCTGCGCGAACTGGGTCCCGCTGACGGTTTGGGCCTGCTCCCCGAGGCGATCAGGGCTTTCCGGCAGGATGCAGAGGCGACCTTGGAAGCCCTGCGGTCTGCGCTGGACGCCGGGCAAGCAGCGTCCGTGGAAGCGGCCGCCCATAAACTCGCCGGCGCGGCGTCCAACATCGGAGCGAACGGCGCGGCCGTCCTGTGTAAGGATTTGGAACGGTCCGGCCGTGAAGCAGGCCCGGACCTGGCAGCCCAAGGCACACCGGTGCTGGCGCAGTTGCAGGCGGAACTCGCGCGCGTGGACCTTGCCCTCGAACGCACTCTCCAAGGAGCTTCATGAAAGTCCTGATCGCCGACGACGACCAGATCTCCCGGATGATCACCAAGGCCGCCGTCGAGCAGTCAGGCCACGAATGCATCGTGGCAGTGGACGGTGACTCGGCATGGCAGATGTACCAGGACCACAGCCCGGAAGCTGTGGTGACGGACCTGATGATGCCCGGCCTCAACGGACTGGACCTTTGCCGGGCCATTCGTGCCTCCGAGCAGGACAGCTACACCTACATCATTCTTGTGACGTCCCACGGATCCCGGAAAGACGTCCTGGCCGGCATGGAAGCCGGTGCTGACGACTACGTCACCAAGCCGCTGGACCCCTTCAGCCTGCATATCCGCCTCCTCGCTGCCCAACGCATCACGTCGCTGCACGCAGACCTGGCCCGCTACCGCACCGCGCTGACTGAGCAAGCGCGCACGGATCCGCTGACGAAGCTGCACAACCGGCTGAAGCTCACGGAAGACCTGGGCCAGTTGCACAGCCACGAAGACCACGACTACTGCCTGGCCATGGTGGATGTGGATAACTTCAAGAGCTACAACGACATCTACGGTCACCAGGCCGGGGATGCCGCGCTGCTGGCGATCGCAACAACCCTCGCCCGCGAAGTACGGAAGGCCGACGCCGTGTATCGCTTTGGTGGCGAAGAGTTCCTGCTGGTCCTCCGCGACGAATCGGTCTCGGGTGCACGGACCGTCATGGAACGCGTCCGGTCCGCGGTGCATGACCTGCGCATCGAGCATTCCGGGGACCCCGACGGCGTCCTGACCATCAGCGCCGGCGTCTCGGCCTTCACCGAAGGGCACCGGGCGGGCAGCGAGCAACTTCTGCGCGAAGCCGACCTCGCCCTGTACGCGGCGAAGGCCTCCGGCCGTAACCGGGTGACCCTGGCCAGCGCCCTCCGCTCAGAATGACGTTGCCGCTTGGAGCTGCCGGATGACTTCTTTGTAGTCCTCAACGGTGGCGCCTTTGCCGGTACGGCCCTTTTCTTCAAAGAGGTTCTCTTCGAAGCCGAACAGGAACATTGTCATGCCACATTCTTTGGCGTATCTGGGTGCTGTTTGCAGTTGTTCCGCGAGGTTGTGTGAGAGGGGTGAGCCGCCGGTGAATGGTGCGTCGGGTGGGCCGGGGTTTTCACCGACCAGCCCGAGTCCGGCGCGTCGAGCCAAGGCGGTCGTGTACCTGTGGGAGGACCATGCCGAGACGTCTTGTTGCAGTACGTTCTCGTCGTCGGTGGAGAGGCATTGGTCCTGGCGCGGTTCGGCGGCCCGTGCTTTGACGTCCGATACGTCGTCCAGGCCGGTGAAGTCCACGTCCACTCCTGGCATGGTTGCCAGGGCGGTGAATTGTTCGCTGTAGTCCAGGCCGCGTTCCTGGGCGCCGTCCGGGTTAGCCCGCCCGTCCAGGCGCCCTTTGATGGCTTCTGATTTGTCGGTTGGCAGGACTCCGCGGCCCGCTACTGGGACGTGCACGCTGCCCTGGTACCCGAGTGTCCGTAGCTCGCTGATCTGCCACGTCACTGCGTCCACGGCGGATCCGGTGTACCAGTCCCACCAGCGTTGGACTTGTTCGTCGGTGACGGGTTTGCCGTTCCAGGAACGGGTGCCAGGAACCCATCCGGGCATGGGCGAGGGTGCTACGCCCTCAGGTAATCCGATGCCGTACTGGGGAGCGTCACCAAACGCCCAGAACTCTCGTTCGTTTCCGCCGTCGCCGGGCCCGGGGTACCCGAGTTCGCCGCTGGCGTTCGTTCCCACGCGTATCGCTGTGATGCCCTCGAACCCGAGATCAGACACGACGCGGGCCAGGTATTTTTGGGCGGCGTTGCGGACGTCGGCGCTGAATATCAGTTCGGCTCCGGCGTTTCGTGGCACGCCCCCGGCGTTTCCTCTCAGTTGCCCGTCGGGGAGGTCCCTGACCCAGTCGGGCGGGTAGTGCAGGCCTGGGGACAGGACCATTCCCATGTCGGCTTGGCGGCAATTATTCAGCCGCTCCCGCACTTCCGCAACGTAGTCACGATCCACCTGTCCTGCTTCAGGCTGGTACCGATCCCAGGCAATCGGCAGTTCCACCACGGAAACGCCAGCCTCATGGAGCGCTGCCAGACGTTCTGGAGTACAGGTGGACCCCAATACTCCGAAAGTCATACGCTCAGGCGCGCCCTCGGTTTTCACGCTGCATCCGACGCTCACAGAGATCAAGACGATGGAAAGCAAGAGTGCAGGAAGCAGGCGTCTCATGGGTACCCGCCCGTTACAGGAGGCAGTACCAGCCCTCCGTCAACAGCCGCCTCCAACTTTGCGCGGTCCAACATCCACACAACGGTGTCACCTGACGTTGGTCCAGTGAAAGTGAAAACCGGCTGAGCGTTCTCCTGCAGCCAGCCCAAGAATTCAGGCGAAGCAAAACCGTACCCCTCACTCAACGGCCTGCCCTGAGTCAGGACGTATTCGGCGCCTCCATCCCGCAGGGACTGTAGCGAGGGCAGGACTGCCCAGCCCTCATGTGGCTGCAAGGCGAATTCTCCCGTTACGGACGTCAAAGCCACCTTCGAGGACGGAGGCAGCTCGGCGGTCATCCAATCACGGGCACGCACAAGCCCGTCATCCACCACTGACCTTGCCTGAATACCAAGAAACAGGCTAAGGACGGCCATGACTGCCGCGAAAGCTCCCACCACCCCACGAAGACGGGGCCGCCATTTCACCACCATCACAGCGGCTACGGGCGTTGAAACCACTGCGGCCAGCACGACGCAATAGCCAAACTGTTCTTCTGCGGCCCCGAAGAAAACGGAGTAGACCCCAACGAAACCGGTAAGGATCGAGAACAAACCCATGACCCGCCGTTCCACCAGCGGAGACATCGCGGCCACAACACCGGCCACGACGGACAGTCCCAGAAGCAGATAGCTGGTGCCGAACCGACCGGCCAGGTCGATGAGCCGGTCGGTAAGGCTCACGCTGTGGACTGAATTAAACCCGGTCATCTGAACGGCCCCCACCATTCTTAGGACGCCCACCGACTTTTGGTTCATGAATTCCGGAAACAGCCCGCTGGCCGCAATCAAGCCCAGATAGATCAGATACGGAACGATTGAACAGGCGAGGATACGCAGAGCTGTTTGCAGTGGAACAGTTCTCCGCCAGACCACTGCGGCCAGTAGTGGGACAACGGTGAAGACGGCGGTCATATCCTTCATGGCAATGGCCAATCCGAAGACCAACCCGGTGCTGATTTCCAACCACAAGCGCGAGCGTCCTTGGTTACGCTCCAGTACAAGCAGGAACAACAGCCATCCCGACAAAACCGCCAGCCCCGCTGGAGTCTCCATCATCAGGCGCCCATCCATGCGGAGGACAAACGGATCACTTGCGAGTATGACGCCCGCCACCGCGGCAGGTACTACACCTACCAATCGGCGAACCAACAGAAAGCAAACCACGACTGTTACCGTTCCGAGGACACTGTTGACCCAGCGCAGCTGCAATGCGAGATCCGTGGAGTGCCCTCCCAGACCCAGCACCCGAATAACCACTGCGTTGAGGGCGTATGACCCTGGAGGATGCAGGAAAAAAGGGGTACCAAGAATTGTCGGCATGTGACCATCTGCTATTTGCCTGGCAATGTCCGCGTAGGTCACTTCGTCGATAAAGACGTCATTAGCCCGTTGAACACCGAACACTCGAAATGCCGCGGCCAGCAGTCCAACCATCGCTGCAACCCACAGGTATCCCCGCATCGCCGCTTGGGGCCTGCGGGCAGCCCTCCGCGCTCGCCCCCCTGGCAGAGATACATCACGGTAAAGCGAAGTCATGATTCGCCACCCCCGAAGGATCCGGGCACAAAGTAAGTTTCAGGTTGCTGGGGAATCACTCCTGTAGGGAAAAGCGCGTCAGCTTGCGAAGCGTACTGTCTGATCCGCCCACGCTTGGCGTCCAGTCCCGCGTCCCAGGTCCACGGAACAAATCCCAACCTTGACATGTGTATTTCATCCGGTCCAGCCACTAGGTCGTAAGGAAAGTCTGAGTACATCACCAGGTTTTCCGGATGGCCCTTGCCTACCTCGCGGGTAATGAGGTGGTCCACATGTTTTCCCACTCCCGCGGGGCAGAAGAGGAGCTCGGCTTTGGTCTGAGACATAAGCCCGGCAATATCGCTCCGGAGTTTGCGGATAAGCTCCTGATCACCCTTGGAAATCCTGCCCAGTGCGATGTCGAACCGATAGGTGGGGTACCGATGCGTGAGCTCCGGGAGTAGCCTGTCCCAGGCACTGCTACCCAGCACTGGGGGCCTGCGCCGGCATCGAAAAAGCGCGTCCACTTCTCCCAGGTGAATTGTCTGAACTCCCATGTCTTGCAGCACAACACGGTCCTCCGACTGCCTTGCCTCAAAGAGTTCTCCTGCGTCCGCAATGGTGCATTGGCGCATGAAAGATCGCGCTGCGCGCGTGTGGGGCGGCGGCATTGCCTCCGTGAACAGGGTGGCGACGAAAATCTCGCGCCCTGTGGCTTGTGCTTCCATCAGACCACCACAGGACAGTACGGCGTCGTCAAGGTGGGGTGACAAGAACAGCCACGGAGCGTCGCCGGCCAGGGAACGTTCGATTCGTGATTGGTGCGGCATTCAAGACCTTTCCAGGTAGCTGGCCTGCAGCAGGGTTCTGGTACCACTCAGTGCGGTGAGTGATTCCTGGTAGGACGCAGCCTGCAGATCGGCGAGCGCATCCCAGTTGTAGGCTGCGGCGAATTTCCGGCCGAGGGCGCCCGCCGCTTCCAAACCGGGCTGGACGTATCTGCGGGCCACCTCATCTGCCAGAGCATCCACGTCAAAGGCTTCAACCATCCAGCCTGCACCCGGTGGGACGATCTCCCTGAGGCAGGGAATGTTGAACGTAATCACCGGGGTTCCCGTTGCCAAAGCATCGATCGCTACCAAGCCAAAGGTTTCGTGTCGGGATGGAACCACCACCAGCCGGGCGTTGCTCAACGCCTGGAACTTCTCCGCTCCGGAGAGCCATCCGAGCATTTTCACGCGCTCAGAAAGTCCGGCTGCACGGATGGCGGCGCGTAACCTTGCTTCGTCCGTTCCGGTGCCGGCGATGAGCAGGTTGCCGTCAATCCGGCTGCAGCACCGTGCCCAAGCTTCCACCAGCAGGTCCAGGCCTTTATGGCCGTATTCCAGCCGTCCGATAAAGAGAACGTCCTTGCCGAGGTGGGGTTGCGGTGTCCAGCCCTCGGGATCAACGCCGTTTCCGATCACGTCCACGTGGATGCCTGGATTCATGCCGGTCAGCCGGTCCGCGATGCCCTGCGAGACAGAGATCAGCCGGCGATGCTTGCGGACACCAAACCGCTCCATCCAGTGAAGGGGCAGTTTGTATTGGCGCGCCTTATCCTCGGCATGCAGCCACTGCACTACACCGACGGTGGGGCGCTTGGTCCAGAGCGGTGCGGCCATAGTGGAGAACGGGGCGAAGAAATCCTCCACCACCAGATCTGCCGCTGACCGGCGTTTGCGGACCTCGAAAGGCAGCCGGGCAACATAGGCCACCAGCCTGGTCAGGCTGTTACTGCCAGTTCCGAAGCCGATCGGCACGTAGTGCACACCGTCCTCCACACGTTCCTGCCAGCCCGGATACCGGGTGGTTAGCACGGTGATGCGAAAGCCCTTTGCTGCTAAACGGCGGTTGATTTCATGAGTCCTCACAGATCCACCGCCTGCCCCAGGCATACGCGGATCTTCAAAACCCAAATGCAAAACTCTCATCACTTTCTCTCCGTCTCAATATCTCTGGAGGTCACACTTCGGCGGGCCCGGCGTCGTCGGGAGATCCTGAAGTCGTTCCTGTACGGCAGCAGGCCGCGCTGGTGGGCAAGAACGGTGATGCCGCTGATGGTGGCGATAACCAACCAGACCACGGGCTGAAGCAGCGCGGCGATTGCGAGGACCACGATCAAGGCGAACGCAACAATGAGGAACCTCCCGGCTCCCCTTCCCGGGCGGGCTGCCATCAGGACCGGCCGCGCCAGGACTGCCAGGACCAACCCAGCCGTCAGTGCCCCGAACGCGGAACCCACAGCCATGCCCGCGACAGCGTTCAGCTGCCAACCCGTCCAAAGCCCGCCAACCACCAGAAGGCATGCACAGGCGAGGCCGATTTGGCAGCGACGGTAAGCGCGCATGGCGAGAAGGACAGTGGAAAGCACCATCAGGACGGCATAGCCGAGACCCGAGGCTGCCAACCACGGCAGGAGATCCAGGGAACCGTGGTACTTCGGTGGAACAATCAGGCCGGACATCATGGGCGGCGCGGTAGCGATAATGGCGAAAGCCACCACCACTAGCTGGCCGAAGGAAGCAAAGGAAGCGCTAAGCACCTCGCCGACCTTTACGCCGGGGGTGCGAAGCAGGGGAAATGCCACCAACGCAGTTCCGGCTGCCACGTACACCGGTCCCTTGGCAATCGTGGCCAGCGCCTGGAATCCTGCCGCGGCGGCCGAGCCGTTATCAAGGAAGCCGACCAACACGACGTCGATGCCCACCAGCACGGAAACCACACACAGAACCGACGCGATATCGCTGGTTTCTGCCCAACGCCATTTCTCCAGCAAAACCCGCGGACGCCAGCGAAGATCCCGGTAGAACGACCATGGGACAAACAACGGCGCCATGCACCCCGCAACGAAGCCCAGCACGGCGCCCCCGGCCCCCCACGCCATGGCAATCACCAGCAGGCTGAAGATCAACCTGAGGACTACTTCTCCGATGGTGGACACTGCGTACCAGGTGAAGCGGAGCTCTCCCTGCAACCATCCTGCGGGCGCATTAACGATGAAGATGACAAAGGCCGCCAACGCCACCACCATCGCCAAGGCCGGAGTAGCCAGCGCGACAGTCACGCTGCCGGTGACGACCGCCGCAGCGATTCCCGCCAGGCATGATACGAAGACCGAGAAAGCCACACCGTTCCGACGCTCTTCGGATCCTTCCGGGTGCACTGCAACAACATGTGACAAGGGAAGCGGAACCAGCGCGTTGGCTACGATTCCCACAACCCCAAGAATCATCGCGGCAGCGGCGAATTGTGTGTAGTCCGCTGTTCCCAGCATGTTGGCCATGAGCAGCGTGCAGGCATAGCTCACCACGCCTACTACTCCTGCGGACACGGCCAGGAAGCCACTGTTTTGGGCTATGTTGACATCTTGATCTGGAGTCCTTTCCTTGCTTTCGGCTCTGGGCCTCAAGCTCATTGCTGTGGTCATGGTCGAGTCGGATACATCCACGGGCCAACTACCGCTACTGACCGTCAAAGGCATCAGCCGGAGCGAAAGCATTCCCGGGGCCAGCAAGCAACGTATTGCGGCCGGCGTGACGGAGCTCCGCCGCGGGCACGCCAATCTTCTGCATGGCCGCGAATGCCTCGAATTCGTCGCGGCCCTTCATCAGGACCGAGACATGTCCATCGTCCATCAAGGTAACTTCGTCGGTGGGCCGCAGGATGGAGCGGAAATCGGCGCCTTCCGGCAGTTCGAAGCGCACCAGTGTGGACAGGTCAGAGTGGCATGAGCGCGGGTCCCCGCCCTCTCGGCGCATCTTTTCCTCTTCCAAAAGCACACCAGTGAGCAGCTTGGTGCTGCGATCCCAAGTGAAGCAGCTGGCCCATTCCCGGCAATCCGCTGAGACGTCCTTGGCCGCGTCCGGTTCACTCATGGCTGTGAGAGCCTCAACCATGGCGGTCCCGAATTCCTTGGGGGTGTCCACCAGCCAACCTGTTCTGCCATCCACGACGGAGTCGCGGATACCGGGTACACGCAGGGCCAGGCAGGGGACGCCCCACGCCGCGGCCTCGATCACCGAGCAGCCCCAGCCTTCGGAAGCCGAGGTGGATGCCGTGAGCCAGGCACGGCTCAGCAGCTCGTCACGGACCTTGTTGGGCTGGTAGCCGTGGAACGTTACAGCGTGGTCCAGGCCCAGATCCATGGCCAACTGCTGGAGTCGCGCCCGCTCCGGCCCGTCCCCAATGATGTCCATCCTTAGTTTCGGAACACTGCGCGCCGCCACGGCGAACTGCCCCAGGAGCAGGTCCAGTCGTTTATGGGGCACCAGGCGGCTCACGACGGCGATGGTTGGGTTGAGAGCACGAGCGGCAACAACCTGAGGAATGTCGATGGTGCCGTTTGGCACCACGTGGACAGGACCCGCGAAACCCAGCTTTCGAAGTTCCAGGCGTGTTGAGGGTGACACCGCCACAATGGACCGCTGCCCGTAGACCGTTTTGGCTCCCGAGCTTTCCAGGAATCGGCCCACAGCGGCCATGGGCGGCGAGAACCTGGTCCGGAACTGCTCCTGGTGGACGTGGTGGATCAGTTGGACTATCGGAATGTCCCGTGACAAGAACAAAGGGGAAAAGAACGGAATCCCATTTTGGCAATCCACCACGGCATCGAACTGGCCATTGCTCCGCAGAAGGCGAAGGGCCGCGTGTCCATAGATGGACAAGGCTCCGCCGCCGCGCAGAATGCGGATGCCGTCAATGACATCCTCTGCAGCCTGGCCGGCATCGCGCCCTGTGAACCATGTGACCTGAACTCCGTTCTGCACCCATCTCTTGGAAATTTCGTGCATATACTGCTCGGCGCCGCCGGCCTGTGAGTGCCTTACGTCGCGCCAGTTGAGCACCAGCACGTGCTTTCCTGCGAGTCGGGTTGGGGAGTTCAAGTCAGGCAGGGCATACGTCATGGGGTAGCTTTCTGAAGTTGGATCACCGAGGCGAAGCTGGCGACCCCGTCCTGGAAGGGGCGGAACGTTGACTCTGCTCCGTCAGTCCAGGCCACAGGCAGTTCGATAATGCTGGCGTTGTTGTCCTGGAGCCGAAGCAGAAGCTCAACGTCGAAGGCGAAACCCGTGCTGCGACACTGCACCATGGCTGCAGTGAGTGCGTCCCGTTCAAAAAACTTGAAACCGCATTGCGTGTCCTGGATGCCTTTGACCTTGGACCTTGTCAGGACCCTAAAAGCCGTTCCGCCCACTCTTCTCCCGATGTGTTGGGGTCGGACGAAAGTTGAACCAGGGGCATGCCGGGATGCGATGACAGCTGATGCGCCACCGGACAGATGGGACATGGCTTCGGTGAGGGTGTCCAGAGGAGTGGCCAGGTCAGCGTCAAAGAAGCCCGTGAACCTGGACGTTCCGCTGAGCAGGCCGCGGCGGACTGCCGCTCCTTTCCCCTTCCTGGAGCAGCCCACCACCGAAATGGGAACCACATCTCCCTTTTCCCGCGAGATCCGGCGGACAACTGCGGCTGTTTCGTCAACACTGCCGTTGTCCACCACCACAATGCGCGAGGACCACGGCTGCTTGGCCAGGAAATCCACTGTCTGGTTCAAAGTGCTGGGGATTCTGGAAGCCTCGTTATAGGCCGGGATGATGACCTCAAGATCAACCTGGGAGCGGCGCAAGGAGTCTGAATGTCGGCGCGCCTGAAGTCCCCCTCTCCTGCCAATGTGCACACTGTGGGGTTGCAGCAGTACCATCTGAGCCTCCAAATATCCGGGAACGGGACGAAAACGTGCCCGCAATATATGGAGTGGCGGAACCCGGCAAGTCATGACGCGAATCCCACGTTGTGGCCCAAGTCATGGCTCCCTATCAGTACCGTGGACAGCCTCCCGGCGCTCTGAGCGAAATTGCTGGTTCCATGTCGGAGCCCGTCTATAGAGTGGCCACATGAGCCACGTATCTTCGGTCCCTGCCAGCGCCCCGGAAACAGCGGTCGCGCCCCCTGTCGCAAAGCGCATCCCCACCCGCCGCGAACACCACGGCGACATCTTCGTGGACAACTACGAGTGGCTCAGGGAAAAGGAGTCCGCCGAAGTCGTGGACCATTTGAAGGCCGAGAACACATACCAGGAAGCGGTCACGGCGCACCAGGAACCGTTGCGCGAGGCGATGTTCCAGGAGATCAAGGGCCGTACCCAGGAGACGGACCTGTCCGTACCCAGCCGCAAGGACGGCTGGTGGTACTACAGCCGATCGGTGGAGGGCAAGGAGTACAGCATCCAGTGCCGCGTCCTGGCGTCGAATACCGGGGATCCAGTAGCCGATTGGACTCCTCCGTCGGTGGAGCCCGGCGTCGAAATCGACGGTGAGCAGGTGCTTCTGGACGGCAACATTGAAGCCGAGGGCCAACCGTTCTTCAGCGTCGGCGGCGCTGCCGTCACGGTGGACGGGAAGCTCTACGCCTACGCCGTGGACAACTCAGGCGACGAACGGTTCACCCTCCGGATCAAGGATCTGCGCACCGGCGAACTCCTCCCGGACGTCATCGAGGACATTTTCTACGGGGTGGCCTTTTCCCCCGATGGCAGCCGCCTGTTCTACACCGTGGTGGATGATTCGTGGCGCCCCTACCAGGTAAAGGCACACGTCCTGGGCACTCCGGTCAGCGAGGATGAGGTTCTCTACCAGGAGGACGACGTCGCCATGTGGCTTGGCTTCGATCTTTCCTCCGACCGCCGCCATCTGGTGCTCAGCATCGGCTGTTCCGAGTTCAGCGAGACCCAACTCCTCCGCTTCGACCAGTACGCTGACGGCCTGAGCACCGTCATCTCCCGCGACCACCACCTTCTTTACGAGGCCGAGCCCTTCCTCCTGGACGGCAAAGAGACCCTGCTCCTGACCCATAACAAGGACGCCATCAACTCGATGGTGAGCCTGGTGGACCCGGCCGAACTCGCCAGGCCGCTGGCAGAGCAGAACTGGCGTACCGTCGTCGAACATTCGGACGACGTACGCGTGAACGGCGCGGGCGTCACGTCCACGCATTTGGTGTTGTCCGTCCGCAAGGACACCATCGAGCGCGTTCAGGTGCTCCCCCTGGCCGGCCTTGGCACCGCGACCCAGGGCGCACCGGTTGAGCCTGCCTTTGATGAAGAGCTCTACACCGCCGGGGTCTCAGGGTCCGACTACGACGCTCCCGTCATCCGCATGGGCTACACCTCCTATTTCACGCCGTCGCGCGTCTACGACTTCGTGTTGCCCACTGCCGATCTTCCGGCCGGCCAGCTGCTGCTCCGCAAGGAGAGCCCGGTCCTGGGCGGTTACTCCGCGCAGGATTACGTCGCCACCCGTGAATGGGCAACGGCCGACGACGGCACACGCGTCCCGTTGTCAGTGCTTCGTCACGCTTCGGTTCAGCAGGACGGCACGGCCGCTGGACTGGTGTACGGCTACGGCTCGTACGAGATGAGCATGGATCCCGGCTTCGGCATAGCCCGCTTGTCGCTTCTGGACCGCGGAATCGTCATGGTGATTGCCCATATCCGGGGCGGCGGTGAACTCGGCCGGCAGTGGTACGAGGATGGCAAGAAGCTCACCAAGAAGAACACTTTCACTGACTTCATCGCGGCCACCGACTGGCTGGCAGGGTCGGGCTGGGCGGACCCTGCGCGCATCGCTGCCATGGGCGGATCCGCCGGCGGCTTGCTCATGGGTGCCATCGCCAACATGGCCCCGGAAAAGTATGTTGCCGTGGTGGCCCAGGTGCCATTCGTGGACGCATTGACCACCATCTTGGATCCGGAGCTTCCATTGTCCGCCCTGGAATGGGAGGAATGGGGCAACCCGATCACGGACCCCGAGGCCTACGCCTACATGAAGTCCTACACTCCCTACGAGAATGTGGGGGCGGTGGCCTACCCCAAAATCGCCGCGGTAACGTCTTTCAACGACACCCGTGTGCTGTACGTCGAACCAGCCAAGTGGGTTCAGGCGCTGCGCTCCGTTTCCACAGGTTCCGAGCCAATCGTCATGAAGATCGAGATGGACGGTGGGCACGGCGGCGCATCGGGCAGGTATGTCCAGTGGCGTGAGCGCGCATGGGACTACGCATTTGTTGCCGACTCCGTGGGCGCCACCAAGTTGCTGCCCGGAGCCGGTCTGAAGTAGGAGTTGGTCAGTTCCGGCGCGCCCGCAGCAGTGCGAAGTAACCCGGGATCACGTCCGGGGCAGACGGGTTGCTGAGCGGGCGCGTCTCGATGCTCGCCGAGCCTTCCTCCACAAGGTTCCAGTCCGCCGTCGGGAAGGCCTTCGCGCGTTGCGCGGCCCCGAAGCGGCCCGGCATCGGCAGCCCGCGAATGGCCCACTCAAGAGGCGCCGGGATGGAATCGCGGGTGGCGCCGAGGTGGCTGACGTAGTCCACCGGCGTTCCGGGAAAATTGGTTTCGGCCAGGAACACTCCTCCGCGGGTCCCGACGACGGGCAACAGGTTCGCCGCCAACTCTGACCGGCCGTTCCGGTCCAGTACGTGCAGGACGCCGCGAATGAAGACATTGGCGTCCCCGGTCCAGCCCACTGCTTCAAGTGCCGTTGCGACTGTATGCGCAGCGTCAGGTGCCGTCATGTCGCACACGGCAAATGACGCCGTCGTTATCCCCGCTGACTCCAGCCGTGCGCGGTCGACGGCATTTGCGGAGTAGTCGAGCCCCAGCGCGTGCGGGAAGTGCTGCGCCAGCAGCCGGGTGAAGCTGCCATTGCCGCAGCCAACGTCCACCACAGGCAATGCCGGGTCCAACTCCGCCAACTTGGGGAGGTAGCCCAGGAGTTCGTGGTCGCTGCCCGAGTCCCACAGCACATCGCCAGTGGCGCCGGTTGAGCGGATGTCACCCCAGAACTGGTCCCAGGCCGTTCGGGCGTCCTTGGGTGCGGCGGAAGAGAGCCTGATGAGGCGTGGAATCAGCAGGTACTTCCTGAGGGCGGAGAACATTCTCCAAATATAAGTGGCGCTAGGCCTCCACCAGCCACTCCAACGCCTCTGTTTCGGATGTGAAGAACTTGGTAGGGCACGGGGGTTTCATGATGCCCAGGAAAAAATTGGCAATGACCCTGTCCACCGGTGACGAGCCCCAGAGCGCGATGCGGTTGGCCTGGCAAGGCTTGGCAAACACAGAGCGGGCACCGCGGGTGACATCGTCCGTGGTTGCCATGTCCACAATCATCGGGTGGCGCTCCTGGCCGCAGAGCTCATTGACCCGGTCCATGGCCCGTTGGGCGTCCGCTTCCTGGATCCTGGCCCCGCGCGGCCAGGTCAAGCGAAGGATGCCCTGTTCCTCGAGCTCCAATTGAAACGACACCTGTTGATGATCCTGCGGTGTTGCTGGGTGGTCCACAGTGCTCCTTGCGCGATTGGTGGTGCTGCAGGGGAGGCGGACGTGGCTCCCGAGCTGACACCCTCAAGGCTGACGAATCCGGGAGACAAAGTAAAGATGTGGCCTGCGACTCATCCCGCCCATTTGACGCACGGCCACCTTTGTCCTCAAGGCCGCTGATAGGGTGTTGCCAAATCATGAAATACCGTGAGTGAAACGTTGGAACGGAAGGGGCTCAGTGGGCGAGACCGTTGCCGACGTACAGCATGCCCGGTCTGCCGTAGTGGCGGATTCAGAAAGTGACCGTTTGGCCGCGACCACGGCCGCACTTTCCTCAGCGGGTTTCACGGTCTTCCCTGCCCCGGATGCTGAGTCTTTGGCCTCGCAAATCCAGAAGCACAACCCCTCGGTGGTCGTGGCCCAGAGCGCCCTTGCGCATGGATTGCGCAACCCCGGAGTTCCGATGCTGCTGATCGTCGCCGCACAGGAAATTGTGGACCTTGAGGAAGTGGAGTCCTGGCGGGTAGCGGACTACGTCATCAGCCCGGTGCGGGCAGGGGAAGTTGTCCACCGGGTTGAAACCCTGATCGGCCGGGCCACCGAACGCTCACGCTCCCGCGGCGAAATCGAAGCGCTGCGGGAAAGCCTCCGCAATGTCTCCTCGGCAATACGGGAGACCAACGATCCCCAACTGATCGCAGACCACGTGGTCCGCGGCTTCGGCGAGGCGCTGGGAGTCGACCACGTCTGGTTCGCTACGTTCCGGGACGAACGCGTCCCCAGCATCCGGGCGCAGTGGAACCGTCCCGGCCTTCCGTTGCTGCCCGCCCGGCTGGGCGACAGCGAGAACGCCATTATCGAGACGGCCAACAAGCTTTGGGCGGAGGCGGACGTCCTCGCCGTCACGGACCACCGGGAGGACCCCGACTCAAAGATTGCCAAGGCGCTGCGGGAATGGTCCGGTGACCTCAACCCCGTGTCCACTGTCCTTCTCCCAGTGGGTGAAGGCGCCTCTGCAATGGGTATCATCCTGCTGTCCACCGTGGAGGAACGGCACGATTGGACCCGACCCGAGATTGCGTTGATGCAGCATGTGGCTGGAAATGTGGCCCACGGCCTCATCCAGGGCCATCTCATCAGCGCCCAGCAACGCGTCCTCCACCAGCTGAGGCAGTTGGATAAGGCCAAGACCGATTTCCTGGCCACAGTAAACCACGAGCTCCGGACACCCCTGACCTCCATCACCGCATATCTGGACATGATCCAGGACGGGACCGGCGGGCCTGTTCCTGAAGGCATCAGCAAGATGCTGGATGTCATTGCCCGGAACTCCAACCGCCTCCGCAGGCTCATCGAGGACATGCTCACGGTGTCCATGCAGGACGGCAGCAACCTGGACCTCAAACCGGTGGATATCGCAAAGCTCCTCCAAGTCGTGGTGGCAACGCTGCGGCCCCTGGCAGAGTCCCGGCACGTCTCAGTGTCCTTTACCGAAGGGACTGAGGACATCGAAGTCACGGCCGACGAAGCAAAGCTGGAACAGGTGTTCACCAACATCGTGGCCAACGCCATCAAGTTCACTCCCGAGGGTGGCCGGGTGGGCATCACCAGTTCAGTCTCGACTTCCGAGAACGGCGGACTCGCGCTGGTCCGGATCGCAGACAACGGTTTGGGCATCCCGGAACACGATCTCCCGCACATCTTCACCCGCTTCTACCGGGCCTCCAACGCCACGTCCGCGGCTGTCCCAGGCAGCGGGCTCGGTTTGGCAATCGCCCACGACATCATCAGCCGCCATATGGGACGCCTCCTCCTGGATTCCACTCTGGGCTCCGGGACCACGGTGTCCGTGGAGTTGCCGGTTGGTGGGCCTTAGTGGATCTTCCGCCCCAATTCACCTTGGGACGGTAGCGACTACTCCCCGCCCTGCTCGGCTGACCAGTGTTGATACAGGGCTTCGGGGTCTGCAGCGATGAGCTGAAGGTGACCGCAGTGCCGGCACACGAATACTCTGAGCGACACGGCCCGGACCTTTCCGAATACTCGGGCAGACTCCGCCGTAGCCACCAAGACCTCGCCTTTTCCCATGCCCGTCTCCGGGTACAGATACAGCGGACCGAACATTGAATCCGCTGTACAGGCCACACAGACCTGAGGAGGCTCTGGCTTCGCTTCGTTCATGCGCCAACACTAGCCCTACGCCCCTCATTCCGGATCTGCGCACTTGGTCAGGAACAGTGGTCCGTCCGAATCCCGATGTGACAGCCGTGTCAACGTGGGCTTCGAACATGCGCCCGATGGTCACTAATGCTCGACATACTGCGAAACAAAAACTGATGCCCCGGGCAGCAGCCCAGGGCATCAATTTATGTCATATGGCCTTGAGAGGCGCTCCCCCAATGTTTAGTTCGGCCACCAACCGATGCTGGTGGTGTTCGTCTTAGGCGTGGTGATGCTGTTAGGCCACCAGCCGATTGCCGTGCTGTCCTGCGTAGGCTCGGCATTAGCCGGGGCAGCGAATCCCGTTACTGCCAGAACCGCCGCCATGAGCAGGGTTGCCGCAAATTTTTTCATCCGCTATGCCCTTTC
Source organism: Arthrobacter sp. 18067 (assembly GCF_902706295.1). Taxonomy (GTDB): domain Bacteria; phylum Actinomycetota; class Actinomycetes; order Actinomycetales; family Micrococcaceae; genus Arthrobacter. The sequence continues at coordinate 205,829 of NZ_CACSJJ010000004.1, forward strand.
GTACTGATGCGAATTTGTTGTCTGTGACTTGAATAAAGTCACGGTGCAAACTATACGAGCTTTTCTTCCGCAATGACATGGATAATGGGCACATGCAAAGTCCGCACCTCGCCTCCCACCTCGTTGCCGGTCTAACGGCACGCGCCAAGTGGAAGGAACGGGACTTCGATGAGGCCTATCGGCTGGCAGGCGACGCTGCCGGACTCTCCATCATCGCCGGAGATGACGAATCCTGGTGGGACATGCGGTACCTTCAGGCCGAGTGCCTCCGGGACCAAGGGCGCATTGAGGAATTCCTCACCATGGCCATGGAACTCAATGGCCACAACCTGACCTCGGCTTCACCGGAACTCGGTGCCAAGGCAGGCACCATGGTTGCCGTGGCATTCCAAGGTTTGGGCCGGCTTCCCGAAGCCGCGGCCATGGCCGCCGATGCGGCCAAACTGGCAGCCGGGGACGCCGAATTGGTGTACGTCCAGATCCTTGCCCAGCGCGCATTGATCGCTGCTTTGGCGGAAAGCCGCTTGTTGGACGATGCCTGGCGGGAATGCTTGGTGCTGGAAACACTACTGACCGACGACGTGGACGAAGACACCGCCGGAAAGGGTTATTGGGTTATCGGCAACGTCGCTTTCCTTGCCGACCGCGTTGCTGATGGCGGGCGCTATCACGATCTTGCGGCCGAACGGCTATCACCGTCAAAGGACGTTGACTTGTGGGCCCGTTTCAACAGGGCTTCGGCGGAAATGCGGCTTCAGGCAAAGCTCAGTGACGCAGCAACCCTGCGTTGCATTGAAAGGGCTGAGCTGGCCACAGACATTGTTGGCGGCTCCGAACGGGACCACTTGGAAATGTCCCTGGTGCGCGCCCACTGGTATTTCCTCAGCGGCGATTTGCACCAAGCCACGGCAATCCTTGTGCCGCTTTGCGCCCGATCATCCATTCTGGCCACGCAAACCTCCGCCGAGGCTCATTTCCTCTTGGCCCGGACCTTTCTGGAATCCGGTATGCGTGAAGATGCCCTGACTATGTTCGATGAGGCCGCAGCACTGTTCGAACAAGCAGCGTTGCCCGAACGCAGCGCTGCGGTCAGGGAGTATCTTCGCCATAGCGATGAGCAACGAGGCGAGCCACACAAGGGGTGAGCATGTCCGAAGGAAAAATGTACTCCGGCAACGACCCTCGTTTGGGACTGCTTCTGGAAGGCATCGTCAGGCTGGCCGCCGGGGACCTCAACACCAGGATCGAAGTCTCGGACGCGCGCGATGAAATCGATGCCGTGATCATGGGTACCAACCTCCTTGCTGAAGACCTCCAGATCGTTTATGAAGAACTGGAGCAAAGGGTGCAGGCCCGGACGCAGCAGCTCAACGAGGCCCATCTGGCAATGCAGCACATGGCCATGACCGACCCCCTGACAGGGCTGAACAACCGCTCAGCTTTTGCCACCGCCCTCAGCGAAGCCCAGGCCAGCGGGGCCGAAAGCGGCCGAAGGGCAGCCATCCTCCTGCTGGACATGGACGGGTTCAAAGCAATCAACGACTCCCTGGGACACACCATTGGGGACAAGGTCCTGGAAACGGTGGCCAATAGGATCACAGGTGCCGTCCGCGACCAGGACATGGTTGCCCGCATGGGCGGCGACGAATTCGCGGTGCTGATTCCCGACGTGACCCCTGCGATATCCGCCTCCATCGGCAACCGGATTCTCGCTGCGGTTGTGAGCCCCATGGAGATTGAGGGCCATCACCTCCGCTGCGGTGCCAGCATGGGCCTTCGGATGGCTGACCCCGGCCATCGCGCGGAGGAACTGATGATGGAAGCGGACATCGCCATGTACGAGTCCAAGGCTGATGGACGTGGCAAGCTCAAGGTCTTTGAGCCGGCAATGCTGCATGCCCGCCAGATGCGGAACCAATTGGTGGGCGAACTCAAAGAGGCAATCGCTGGTTCGCAGCTGGTGCTCTACTACCAGCCGATCATCAGGCTGGATACCCGCGAAATCGAAGGGGCGGAGGCCTTGGTCCGCTGGAACCATCCCACCCGCGGCCTCATCATGCCGGACGAGTTCATTCCCATTGCCGAGGAAACCGGGATGATCTCAGACCTGGGTGGCTGGGTGCTCCGCACCGCCGTCGAACAACTGAAGCAATGGCGCACCGACCCCCTCACGTCGGGCCACGACTTCAGCATGCGCATCAACGTTTCGGCGGCCGACCTGCAACGGCTGGAGTTCATCGAGGACGTCCGGGAGGCTTTAGCCTCGGCGGAGTTGGACCCCTCGCTCCTGGTCCTGGAGCTGACCGAGAGCGCAGTCATTCAGGGCAACGACCTGGACCGCTACACGCTCAACAGCCTGCGCCGTTTGGGAGTGGGGCTGGAAATCGACGACTTCGGCACCGGTTATTCCTCCATCAGCTACCTTCGCCAGCTGCCTGTGGACACGGTCAAAGTGGACCGGACCCTGCTGTCAGCCCTGGGCAGCGACCCGTCGCAACCGGCCCTCCTTGCGGCAGTGCTGCAACTGATCCGTGCCTGCGGATTGGCTGCCGTGTGGGAGGGCGTGGAAACCGCCGATCAGGCCGATTACCTCCTGAGCATCGGTTGCACCAGTGGCCAGGGCTACTACTTCAGCAGGCCGTTGCCTGAAGCGCAGTTGACCGACCAGTTGAAGCACCACAAGACCTGGCCAGTCAGCTGATGGTCCGCGTCCAGGGATGGTGCCGCGTGCGCCACTCCGAGTCCAGGATCGCGTAGATATTTTCAGTGGCCCATTGGCCCTTGTAGTGCCAGTTGTCCACCAACGTTGCTTCCAGCCGCATGCCCAGACGCTTGCAGATGCCTGCCGAACCGGTGTTGAGCGCGTCCAGCTTTGCGTCTATCCGGTGGAAAGCCAGTTTCTCGAAGGCCAGCTTCATGACAGCCTCTGCCGCCTCCGTGGCAATCCCATGGCCTCGCGCCTCGGGATGCAGTATCCAGCCCAGCTCCCCTTGTCCGGTGCCTTCCAGCCATTTCAGGACCACCTCGCCCATCAAGCCAGGCTGGTCCTTACGCTCGATGGCAAGGCAGATCCAGTCTCCCTCCTGGTTGAATTCGAAGTTTGCGTACCGGCCCAGGACTTCCATGGACTTGGTCTTGGTCAGCTCGTTGCGCAGCAGGAACCGGGCAGTTTCAGGAAGTGACTGGTAACCGTGGAAACGTTCGAGGTCTTCAGCCTCGAAGCGCCGCAGGATGAGTCGGTCAGTGATGATGGGAAGCTCAATTTCGGGCATGTGTCCGAGGCTACTAGGTGCAGGCGAATACTGGTCCAGTCTTGACACGTGACGCGATCTGGGATTACCTAATGAACATTCGGTAAATAAAGCTGGAGGCAATGACGCATGGTTGAAACAACCCTCTCCGGTGCATCGCACCACATCCTGACGAACGACTACGCGTCCGAATGGATGGGCATTGAGGTCCTCAAGCTCGACGACGGCCACGCCACCATCCGGATGCACCTCCGCCAGGAGATGCTCAACGGATTCGGCATGGCCCACGGCGGAATGATCTTCGCCTTCGGTGACACAGCCTTCGCGCTGGCCTGCAACCCGGCCAACCCCACGCCCAAGCAAGCCGCCAACATCACGGTGGCGTCCGGCGTCGACATCAACTTCATCAAGCCGGCGTTCCAGGGCCAGGTGATCACCGCCGTCGCAAACCGCCGCGCGAGTACCGGCCGAAGCGGCCTGTACGACATCCAGATCTACGCCGCTACCCCTGACGACAACGCCGCCCCCGACACCGAGCCCGGCGAACTCATCGCTGAGTTCCGTGGCCGCAGCCGCACCATCTCCAAGAAGTAGGAAACCGATGACCCAGAACACCGTGGCCGCACCTGCCGCTACCACCTCCAAGGCCAGTGCCCCTGTGCTGGACCGCGAAGAAACAATCTCCCGCGACGAACTCGAGGCCCTGCAGCTCACCCGCCTCCAGCACACGGTCGCCTATGCCTACGATCGCGTGCCGCTATACAAGCGCAAGTTCGACGAAACCGGCGTGCACCCGTCGGACCTCAAAGAACTCAGCGACCTCGGAAAGTTCCCCTACACCACCAAAGAGGACCTCCGCCTGGAGTACCCGTTCGGGATGTTCGCCGTGCCGCAGGACCAGGTAGCGCGCATCCACGCCAGCTCAGGCACCACCGGGCGCCCCACAGTGGTGGGTTACACCAAGAACGACCTCGCCAATTGGGCAACCCTCGTCGCGCGCTCCTTCCGCGCCTCCGGCGTCCGCCCCGGAATGAAAGTCCACAACGCCTACGGCTACGGCCTGTTCACAGGTGGTCTGGGCGCACACGCGGGCGCTGAAGCGCTCGGCTGCACGGTCATCCCCATCTCCGGCGGCCAGACCGAACGCCAGATCCAGCTCATCCAGGACTTCAAGCCGGACGCCATCCTGGCCACGCCCACGTACCTGCTGACCATCGCGGACGCCATGGCACACCAGGGCATCGACCCCACGTCGACCTCGCTGAAGTACGCAGTGCTCGGCGCAGAGCCGTGGACCGAAGAGATGCGTCACGAACTCGAAGTCACCATGAACATCAAGGCCTCGGACATCTACGGACTCTCTGAAGTCATGGGCCCGGGCGTCGCCGGCGAAGCAGTTGAGACGCAGGACGGCTGCCACATCTGGGAAGACCACTTCCGCCCGGAAATCATCGACCCCTTTGACCACTCCACGGTCCTGGCAGACGGCGAACCCGGCGAACTCGTCTTCACATCCTTGACCAAGGAAGCGTTGCCCATCATCCGCTACCGCACCAAGGACCTCACGCGTCTGCTGCCCGGCACAGCCCGGCCCGCGCACCGCCGCATGGGACGCATCACCGGCCGCAGCGACGACATGATCATCCTCCGCGGCGTAAACCTGTTCCCTTCGCAGATCGAGGAAATCGCCCTCCGCATTCCCGAGCTCAGCCCGCACTTCCAGCTCGAGATCACCCGCCCCGAAGGCAAGCGCATGGATTCGCTGACGGTCAAGATCGAGCGCCGTGAGAACGTTCCGTCAGAGGCAGGCACGACGGCGGCACACACCTTGCGCGAGCAGATCAAGATTCACGTGGGGTCATCTTGCGTGGTTGATGTTGTGGAGCCAGGTTCGCTCGAGCGCTCCAACGGCAAGCTTCGTCGGATCTACGACATGCGTCCGAAGGGCTGAACGCCCGCCCCGTTGAGATCGTGAGAAAATGCCAGCATGCCTACTGAGACCACCACCAAGCGCGGACGGCCCGGTTATGACCAGCAGTCGGTGCTCCGCATCGCCGTCGACGTCTTCAACCGCCACGGGTACGATGCTACGTCCATGGGCATCCTGGCCGAGAACCTTGGGATCTCGAAGTCAGCCATCTACCATCACGTGCCGTCCAAGGGCGATCTCCTGAAGCTCGCCCTGGACCACGCGTTGGGTGGTTTGGAGGCAATCCTCGAGGAGCCGTCTGCGACCAGCGGGCCGGCCGACGCCAGGCTTGAGTTCGTACTTCGGCAGACCATTGCCGTGCTGGTGGACAGGCTGCCCTTCGTGACCCTGCTCCTGCGTTTGCGTGGCAACACAGAGATTGAACGGGACGCACTGGAACGCCGCCGCGCGTTCGACCATAAAGTTGCTGCCCTGATTTCCGCAGCCCGCGAGGACGGTTCGCTGCGCCAGGATATCGATCCCCGCACCGTTACCCGCCTGCTGTTCGGCACCATCAACTCGATCGTGGAGTGGTACAAGCCAGGCGGCTCGCTGTCCCCGGAGAAGCTCGCGGACGACGTTATCACCATGGCCTTCGACGGGCTCCACACGGCCGCCTGACCACCTCCGCGGCCCAACGCCCGCTCACCTCCCGTCGGCTTTTTGGCGACCCTCTCTCACCATCCACGCCCTTGGGCGGATCCCTCTCTCACCTCTCGTCGACCTTTTGGCGAGCCTCTCTCACCCTTTGTGGTAGCCAGTTGCCGCCGTCATAAGCCGTAACGCCGAAGCGCTTCCCCACTGGAGTAGGGAAGCGCTTCGGCGTTAGTGAGAGAGCATCCGCCCCAAACACCCAATTAGGTGAGAGAGCATCCGCCCAAACACCCAATTAGGTGAGAGAGGGTTACTTCTCCACAAGGGTCAGAACGTCGTAGGTGGCTACGATTTCGTCGTTCTGGTTGGTCAGGACGGCGTCCCAGGCCACCTCACCGTATTCATCAGTCTCGCGCGGGGTGATCTTCTTGGCCGTCAGGGTGACACGGATGGAGTCGCCGGCCGCAACGGGCGTGATGAAGCGCAGGTTCTCCAGGCCGTAGTTGGCCAGGACCGGACCCGGTGCAGGCTCGACAAACAGCCCGGCAGCCCAGCTCAACAGCAGGTAGCCATGGGCCACGATGCCGGGGAAGAACGGGTTGGCTTCGGCGGCTTCCTGGTTGGTGTGCGCGTAGAAGGTGTCGCCCGTGGAGTTCGCGAAGGCAGTGATGTCCTCGAGCTTGACCTCACGGAGTTCCGAGCGGACGGCGTCGCCGATGCGCAAGGTTGAGAGGTGCTTCCGGAACGGGTGCTCCCCCTCGGTTTCCACCGTGAAGTTGCGGTCGGCTCCTGTGTGCCACTGGCCGGTAACAGCAGTGAGCATATTTGGGGAGCCCTGGATGGCCGTGCGCTGCATGTGGTGCATGACGGAGCGGATGCCACCCAGTTCCTCGCCACCGCCAGCGCGGCCGGGACCGCCGTGGACCAGGTGCGGGACTGGCGAGCCGTGACCGGTGGACGAGCGGGCGTCTTCCCGGTTGAGCATATGGACGCGGCCGTGGTGGGCAGCGATACCGGTGACGAGTTCGCGGGCCACGGCGGGATCGTTGGTGCACACGGAAGCTACCAGGGAACCGGAGCCACGGGCCGCCAGTCGGATGGCGTCAGCAAGGTCCGAATAGCCGATGACGGAAGATACGGGTCCGAACGCTTCAAGCGAGTGGACTTCTTCGGTTTCGGCGTCAGCCCAGCTCAGGAGGACCGGGGACATGAAAGCGCCGTCCTCCACCACACCCACGGTGCCGCCAACAGAGGTGACCGACGGCGTATCGAGAGATCCGTACGCAAGCTCACCGCCGGCGTCGAGCATTGATTGAACAGCCGCGCGGACGTCGGCGAGCTGTTCCAGCGACGCCAAGGCGCCCATGGTGACGCCCTCTGCGCGGGGGTCACCGACGACGACGCGCTCTTTGATGCGGGCGCCGACGGCGGCAGCAACCTCAGCGGTGAGCTGCTGCGGCACGATGATGCGGCGGATGGCGGTGCACTTCTGGCCGGCTTTGACGGTCATCTCGGTGACCACTGCCTTGACGAAGGCGTCGAACTCGGGCGTGCCAGGAACGGCGTCAGGGCCGAGGATTGCCGCGTTCAGGGAGTCGGTTTCAGACGTGAAGCGGACCCCGCCCTGAACAACATTGCTGTGGCTCTTCAACGAGTTGGCGGTGGATGCCGAGCCCGTGAAGGATACGAGGTCGCGGTAGTCGAGCTCGTCCAGGATGGTCCGGGCCGAACCGGAGATGAGCTGCAGCGACCCGGCCGGGAGGATGCCCGACTCAACGATTGCCTTGACGGCCGCGGCAGCGACGTAGCCCGTGGGCGTAGCGGGTTTCACGATGGTGGGAACGCCGGCCAGGAATGCGGGAGCAAACTTCTCCAACATGCCCCAGACCGGGAAGTTGAAGGCGTTGATCTGCACCGCGACGCCGGGAATGCGGGTGTAGATGTGCTCACCGGCGAAGGAGCCATCCTTGGACAGCACCTCCATGGGACCGTCCACCACGACCTGCGAATTGGGCAGCTCGCGGCGTCCTTTGGAGCCGAAGGTGAACAGCACGCCGATACCGCCGTCGATGTCGATCATGTTGTCGATCTTGGTGGCACCGCTCTGCGAAGAAGACTCGTACAGCTCCTCGCGCCGGCCGTTGAGGTACTGGGCAAGCTCCTTGAGCTTGAGGGCGCGCTGATGGAACGTCAGCCTCCCGAGTTCAGCCTGGCCTGTGGTGCGGGCGTAATTTACGACGGCGGCAAGGTCCAGTCCGTCGGTGCTCACGTTGGCCAGGACTTCTCCGGTGCTGGCATCGCGAACCAGGACCTTCTTGGCGTCTGGCGCCGGGGTCCACCAGGCATCCTGAACGTAACTGGGGACGGTTGCAACGGCTGTGGTTTCCGGGGCGACTGCGGTAGTGGTCATCGTCGACGGGTCCTTCCAAGGCACGTGAAATCGGCACGGTCAATGCTGACTGGAGCCAACATTACTGACCGGCCGTTCGGTAATATATACAGGGTACATGAATGCCCGGAGGAGTACAGCAGTAATTTCCAGGGACGCCGAAGGGCCGGCCCCTTTGTGGGGAGCCGACCCTTCGTTTCGCTTGTTTGGACGCCGAAGCTAGATGGCGCCGAATTTGGTGTTGTAGCGGAACATGAACGCTGCCATCGCGTCACGATTCACCGGCTGCAACGGACGGAACGACTTAGTGTTTCCCGCCTCAGCCCAGCCCGTGGAAATCCCCTGCGCAGCAAGCCAGGTGATCTCCTTATAGAACTGCGCACCCACCGGAACATCAACAAACGGCGAAACCTTAGGCGCCGTGAACTCCGGCTCCCCCGCCAACCGGTACATGAACGCAGCCATCGCATCACGGTTCACCGGCTGCAACGGCCGATACGTCGTGGACTTATCAGCCTCAACCCACCCCGTGGAAACACCCTTATCCGCCAGCCACGTGATCTCCTTGTAGAACTGCGTACCAACAGGAAGATCCTTGAACGGAGTCACCACAGGAGCCGTAAAAGCAGGCTTGCCCGCCAACCGATACATGAACGCAGCCATCGCATCACGATTCACCGGAGACAACGGCTGATACGTCCGGGACCCATTCGCCTCCCACCCCGTGGAAATACCCTTATCCGCCAACCACTGGATCTCATCCTGGAACTGCGCCCCCAACGGAACGTCATCAAAACCACGAGTACCCTGGCTCGCCGTGGCATAACTCAACGTCCCAATATCCGTGTTCCTGCCCACCGCGGTAGCAACCGACCTGGCATTGGCCTCAGCAAGGACGTTCCCCGAGAAAATCGGGCCCCCCTGTCCCTCGGGCTCAGCAACTACGAAGTAGAACCCCGAGGTCAGGCCGGTAACCTTGAACGTCCCATCAGCTGCTGTCCTTCCCGGACGAGTAGTGAAGGACCCATCCTTGGTGTAGACACGGATCGGCACCTCGCTCAACGGAGCTCCATTAGCACCGAGGACCTTGCCCGTAAGGGTTCCGCCCACGCGAACGGTTGCATTGATGTTCGAGGCGGTCTGTCCGGCAGCAACCGCCACGGGCGTGGCATTGGCTGCGCCCCCGGATTCAGGAAGGTCCTTGTACAGCTGGCCCTCGTAGGTGGTCCAGTACCCCTTGGTGCGGTTGAACTCGACCTTGTAGGAACCGGGCAGCAGGTTCTTTAGGGAGTAGGTGGTCTGCGACGTTTCCATGACTGTGGAAGAAGCCACTGTACCGTTCGCAGTCACCGCTGTTATGCCCATCCCCGGGCCACTCATCGACGGGCCCGGCGCGGGTGACCCGGCGACGGAACCAGAGATAGTGGCAGCGGCAACTGCGGAGTCTTGGATTCCAGTGAGCTTTTGACCGTCGGTCACGGTGATCCAGGGCGACTTGGCAGGGTCAGCAACCCCCTTGTGCCACATGTTGGCCCACGTGTCGTTAAAGGCGCGGTAATGGAGCTTGTACGTGCCAGCCTTGAGACCACCAATCGTGAAGTTTCCCAAGTTGTCCGAGCTGAGGAAGGCTGATCCTGCGAAATCGTTCAGGGCGAAGTCCGGGCCGGCCTCCACCATGACCTGGCCGTTGTAGGCAACAGCACCAGCCGGAACCGAGAGCTTTCCAGAGATCATTGCGGCCGGTTTCAGCGTTTGATCGATGCCGCTGGTGGTGGCACCCTCTGTAACTTTCACCGGTGTCGCCGCCCCGCCCGGAGACGTCGAATAAGAGGCGCGCAACACGGGCGAGGGCTCAGGAGAGTAGCTGAAGCCCACTTCATGTGCGCCGGTAGGCAACCCGATCACTGTGTATGTGCCGTCTGCTGCTGGATTGGCGGGCAATCCAGCATTGGCGTTAACGCTGACCTTGGTCACGTCCACGCCGGCAGGTACGGTGACCTTTCCTGAGATTTTGCCGCCGATGGTCAAAGTCTGGTTGATCCCGGTCACCGCCGCACCGGCCGCAACGGGAACGACCGTCGCTTGGCTTTCCTTATAACCTCCATACCAAGTGGAGGTGAGTCCGGGCTCGGCAAAGGTACTAAAGCTGACTTTGTACTGCCCGGCTTCGAGCCCGGTGAGAGCGAAGGTGCCGTTGGCTTGCACTTGGGCATAACTGTACGACGGGCTGAAGGTTTGTACCGTAATTTTCGTTACGTCAAAGCCCGCGGGAACAGTGACCGTTCCTGAAATACTTCCCGTGGCCGCTGCAAACGCCGGGGACGCAAACCCAGCGGGCAGTGCGCCCAGAATAAGTGCTGCTAACAGTGTGAGAGCGAGCCGAAAACGGCCGCGAGAAATACCCCTCATGGGTCCCCCAATTTTCATGCGAATGAAGGGGTCGCTGGGTTGGCGACCCGTCGCGATCCTAGTGCATGAAAAAGGGTTATTCGAAACGCCGGATTTTTATGAAGTGATAGAGCACTTCGGTGAGGTCTTAGCCCCGACCACCGAGCTTCTTCACCAACAGGAGCGGCTTTTTGAGGAACTCCCCTACGCTGGTCCGGACAACAATGGTCTGGTTTAGGGCGTCGAGCCGCTCCAGCACGTGGTCGAGCTTGGCGGCGGCTTCGTCGAGGCGACGCTGCTGGGCACGGATCAGCTCCTCCTGCTCGGCCAGGACTTGCGTCAGGTACAACATGCCGCCGAGCCCGCCCTGTGCAACGCCCTCCCGGAGGTGTTCATCGCGGACCAGGGCATCGTAGCGGGCGTGGTCGGCGGCCTTGGCGAAGATGCTGTTGCCGTCATGGCCCTCGGACTCAGGCCGCTGCGACCAGAAGGCGAGGGGTTCGCCGTCGAGGAATCCAACGCGTGAGTGGCTGAGGACCCGCAGGTGGAACTCCCAGTCGCCCACCACAGGGAGGTCCTCGTTGTAGTAGCCCACGGCATCGTGGAGGCTGCGACGGTACAGGAAGGAAATAGGGACAGCCCTGTTGATCTTCAGCATGTCGGCAAGGGTGATCTGCTGCATGTCCGCCCAAAAGATCTCGCGCCGGATCGGTTCAATCCGGTCCGCCACGAGCTCTTCGATGACGATCTCGGTGCGGACCATGACGCCGCTCTCGGCTCCGTGGGCAGGATCATCCAGGTAGGCGACAGTGCTCTCCAGGAAGTTCGGCGCCCAAAAGTCATCGTCGTCGTGGATCACGATGAAGTCGCCTGAGCCGGCTTTGATCCCTGCGTTGGAGGCGGCCTCCATTCCCACGGATTCACCATGGTGGAGCGTGATGATGCGTTCCCGCTCGGCTTCAGGCCGCTGGGAGGTGAGGCGATCGACGTCGGCCGGGTCGCCGCCGTCGTTCACGATCACCAACTCGAAGTCCCGGAAAGTCTGCGCGAAAATGTCGTCCAGGGCCCGGGCCAGGAAAATCGGGCGGTTCTTGGTACGGGTCACAATGGTGACGCGGGCACCGGCATTCATGGCTGGTCCATTCCGTTCGGGAAGTGTGATCAATCCTGCATGTTAGCAGCGCCCGGAAGCCCGGAGCCCAGCTTTGCCCGAACCGCCGCGATCTCAACCTCAGTGACGCCGTTGCTCGTCAGGAAAGCGACCGCGTCAATCGAACCAAGGAAGTCCCGTAGGCTCGCCCGCCGCTGCACCAGCATTGCTTCAAGGTCGTCGCCGGAAAGGTACGGATCATGGGCGTGAGGCGCCCCATGTGTCCGGTGCCGCTCGTTGATCCCGCGGGCAGCGAGCTCATACCCACGAACGATCTCCTCTTCGCCGATGCCTGCCAGCCGCTGGAGGATCAGGGCGATCACCCCGCTGCGGTCCCTGCCCGCCGAGCAATGAACCACTACTTTCCCCGGGGACGCCGCAATGGCTGTGAACACGGCGGCAATCTTCTCCCCGAAAAGCTGCAAATAATCACCGTACTGCGCCGGGTCCTTCAGATAGGGGCCGAACAGCTCGCTGAAATCGCTATGGTCCGGATCCTCCGTTGGGCAATGGACGACGTCGATACGCGCCTTAACGTGGTCCGGCACCTCGGGATCGGTATCGCGTTGGCGACGCTCGCGGGAGGCGCGAAGATCGATCACGGTGCGGACGCCGTCGTCGTACATCTGCTGCCAACCGGTCCCGGTAACCCATTCGTGCCGACCCATCCGGTAAACGTCTCCCGCAATTTGCCAGGCGTTGACGGCGCCTTCCCATCGAACAGCTTGGTCAGGTGAAGTTGTCCCATCCATAGGAGCCAGCTAAGCACATTGAGCGTGGCGGTGAGAGCTTGTCACCGGGGGTTAGCTCTCGGGACAATCACGCAGGCTTACTGCCGAAAACTCACCCCTCGGCGGGCTGGTACTTCGCCAGCCGGAACTCGAGGCCGTTCCGGACAGCCGGCCATTCGTGCTCCAGGATGGAGAACACCACGGTGTCGCGGAGGGCACCGTCCGCGCTGCGCGAGTGATTCCGGAGCACGCCGTCCTGCTTCGCGCCGAGCCGGGCAATCGCGTCACGGGACTGCTGGTTCAACCAGTGCGTGCGGAATTCCACGGCCGGGCAACCCAGTGTTTCGAAGGCGTGCTGCAGGAGCAACAGCTTGGAATCCGGGTTGGTTCCACTGCCGTGCGCCGAAGCAGCATTCCACGTCGAACCGATCTCCACCCGCGGCGTTACGGCGTCGATATTCATGTACGTGGTCATGCCGATGAGCTTGCCCGTCGCCGTGGACCGCGTGGCAAACGGCAGCATGGAACCCTTGGCTTGCAGGTCCAAGCGCCTGTCGATCTCAGCGGCCATGCCCTCGGGCGTAGGGACCGAGGTGTACCAAAGCTTCCAGAGGTCGCCGTCGCGCGCTGCATCCACGAGGCCGTCATGGTGTTCCTGGCTCAACGGTTCCAGCGTCACGAATTTTCCGGTCAGGGTGATGGGTTCGATTGAAGTCACCCGGTTAGCCTAACCGCCCGTGGGCGTCAGTCGTTCCAGTCGAAGAAGCCCTTGCCTGTCTTGCGTCCGAGCTCGCCGCGCGCCACTTTGTCCCGCAGGATCTGCGGCGGAGCGAAACGGTCGCCCAGCGTGGAGTGCAGGTATTCGGCGATGCCCAGCCGGACATCCAAGCCAACAATGTCGGTGGTCTTCAGCGGGCCAGTAGGGTGCTTGTAGCCGAGAACCATGGCGGCATCGATGTCTTCTGCGGACGCCACACCTTCCTCCACCATGCGCATGGCCTCGAGGGCAATCGCCACACCCAGGCGGGAGGACGCGAACCCGGGCGCGTCATTGACGACGACGGCGGTCTTGCCAAGTGCCTCGGTCCAGCTTTTCGCCGCGGCAGCGAGTTCGGGAGACGTTTCCTCAGCCAGCACCACCTCAATCAGGGTAGAGGCAGGCACCGGGTTGAAGAAGTGCAGACCCACAAAGTTGGCGGGCCGGCGAAGTTCGTTGGCGAGTCCGGTGACCGAGAGCGATGACGTGTTCGACGCCAGGAAAGCGTCAGCGGACAAGTGCTCCTCCACAGCCTTGAGGGCGGTGACCTTCAGGGCATAGTCCTCTGGCACAGCCTCCACCACAAGGCCGCAGTGGATGAACGATTCGTAGTCAGTGGAGGTGCTGAAGCGGGACATGGCCTCTTCGGGGGTCTCGCTCAAGGTTCCACGGGCTGCGGACTTGGCAACCGCCTCGGCCACGCGGCCTTGCGCTCCGGCGGCTGCCTCGTGGTCGCGCTCCACCACGATCACGGTGGCACCCTTGGTGAGGAAGGCGTGTGCGATGCCGGCACCCATCCGGCCACCGCCCAAGACTCCGACGACGTGCGGGATGGCGGGAACTGCTGTCATTTCTGGGTCCTGTCATGCGTGGGAGCGTCAGTGTCTCGCGAAGCTTTAGCCGATTTCTTATCGAGGAAAGCCTGCATGCGATCAAACTTGGCCTGGGATTCAAACAGAATTCCCTGGGCAAGTGTGTCAATCAGCGGGTGGGCTTCAGCCGGGGCGTGGAACACCGACTTGGTGATGCGGACCGCCAACGGGTCCTGACGTCCGATCCGGTCCGCCAGCTTGTGGGCGGCATCCATCAATTCCGGGGCCTCATGGATTTCCGTGATGAGGCTGATCCGCAGTGCTTCCTCAGCCCACAGCACAGCGCCGGCCAAGAGAATCTCCTTGGCCTTCGGCTCGCCCACAAGCTCCTTGAGTCGCCAGCTGGCACCCGCCGCGGCCAGGATCCCCAAGCCGGTTTCCGGGTTGCCGATCCGGACACTTGGCGTGCCGATACGGAAGTCGGCTGCATATGCCAGTTCAGCACCCCCGCCCAGGCAGTAACCATCCAAGGCCGCGATGACGGGCATAGGCAGCTTGGCGATACGGACGAAGATGGTGGAGTTAATCCCCTGCAATGCGTCATCCCGACGGCGTTCCCGCAACTGGCCGATATCGGCACCGGAGGCAAACACCCCCTCCGTTCCGGCGATGATGAGTACCTTGGGGCTCCGCTCCAGTTCAGCGCAGACCAGGTGGAGCTCGTCCACCATTTTCTGGTCAATCGCATTGCGGACCTCGGGGCGGTTCAGGAGAACGGTGAGGCGGTCTTCGCGCTCCTCGATGAGGAGCGTGCTGAAGTCTTCCGGGTTCAGTGCCATTACACGCCTTCCAGCAGCATCGCGGTGCCTTGCCCGACGCCGATGCACATCGTCGCCAAACCAAGCTTGGGTCCATTCGAGGAGGCGAGTTCGCGCTCCATCCGGCCCAGCAGCGTAATCGCGATACGCGAGCCGCTGGAACCGAGCGGGTGCCCCAAGCTGATGGCCCCGCCGTCGTTGTTCACAATGTCAGGGTTCAAACCAAGGCGACGCATGCTCGCGAGTGACTGAGTGGCGAAAGCCTCGTTGAGCTCCACGGCGCCAAGCTGATCCGCGCTGAGGCCCGTACGCGCAAGGATTTTCTGAGTGGCCGGAACAGGACCGATGCCCATGATTTCCGGCTCACAACCCGCCGAAGCACCGTCGATGATGCGGGCACGTGGGATGAGGCCGAACTTCTTAATGGCTGCTTCCGACGCGACGATGATGGCCGACGCGCCATCGTTCAGGGTGGAAGAGTTGCCTGCCGTCACCACGGATCCGCCGGGGACAACAGGCCGCAGCTTGGCCAGGACGTCCATGGTGGTGCCCTCGCGGGGACCTTCATCGGTGTCCACCACGGTCTCGGATTTACGTGTCTTGACCGTCACAGGAACGATTTCGTCCTTGAAGCGACCGCCGGCAATGGCTGCCAGGGCGCGCTCGTGCGAGCGAACAGCGAAGGCGTCAGCATCCTCGCGGGAGATGTTATCCACACGGCCCACTTCCTCGGCCGTTTCCGGCATCGAGTAGGTCATCTTGCCGTCGCGGGAGAGCTCGCCTTTGGTGAAGAGCGGGTTGGCAAAGCGCCAGCCGATGGACGTGTCGAAGATCTGGCCCGGCTTGGCGAACGCCGTGGCCGGCTTCTCCTGGACCCACGGAGCGCGGCTCATGGACTCGACGCCGCCGGCCACCACGATGTCCGCAGCACCGGACTTGATCATGTGGCTGGCCATGATGATCGCGCTGAGGCCCGAGGCGCACAGGCGGTTCACCGTGATGCCAGGGATGTGGAGGGGAAGTCCCGCCAGAATGGTGGCCATGCGTGCGACGTTGCGGTTCTCCTCGCCTGCCCCGTTGGCGTTGCCGAGGATCACCTCGTCAATTGAGTCAGGGTCGACGCCGGCACGCGCCACCGCTTCCCTGACCACCAACGCTGCGAGATCGTCCGGGCGGACGGAGGACAGTGCCCCACCGTAGCGACCTACAGGCGTACGTGCGCCGCCAACAAGAAAAGCCTCGACCATGAGAACATCCTTCGCGAAGTGAAAGGGACCGGCCTTGGAATAATATACCGACCGTTCGTTCTATAAAGATTACACGGCCCGGCGGGCCGGTCAACAGGAGAAGCCTTCCGTTAAGCCGGCCCAACCGCCGCATCACACTACCCGGATCCCCAAGTGACCGGCCAGCAGCGGCGCCATGAGGCTCAGCTGATAGTCATCGATGATCACGCCCGCCAGCCCGGCCAAACCGTTGATGCCGCGGAACTCGGAGGTTCGCAGATCCACGTCCTTCAGCTTCGCTCCCGTGACGTCCAGCGTGCCGATGGTGCAGTTCTTCAAGGCGATCCTGGTCCCGGCGCAACCGCCGAGATCGAGCTCGTTGATGATGCAGTCGGAGATCTGGACATCCATGAGCTTGGAGCCGCGCAGATTCACGTAGTCCAGCTTGCCGCCATCGATTCGAACGGAACGCCAATTTCCCTCATACAGTTCTGCCGAGCCCCACCGCGGATTGCTGATTTCCACGTCCTGCCAGGAACTTCGCGCAGCAGTGAAGACCGGCGCATACGGCTCGGCGAGGATGCACTCGCGGAACGTGGCGCCTCGCAATTGGGCCTCGTTGAAGGAGACACCGTTCAACTCGCATTCGATAAAGTCGGAGCCGCTCAGCTCCTCCCCATCAGCGGAGACCTTGGTGAACCTGAGGCCGTCGTACCGTTCGCCACGCTGGAAGTCCGGGGCGTCGTCGTCGCGCAGTTCTTCCAAACGGACCGGTGAGATCTTAGGGGCCGCAACCTTCGCAGCCGCCATCAGAGGGATTCCGCCTTCGCTGCGATCTCCGTCAGGTCCTTGGCGAGGGCCTTGCGCGTCATGCTCATTCCGATCTTCCCGAACAGCGCCATGGTGATCTTGCTGAGCAGCGTCGGGTTGATGACCTCAGCGCCGAAGGTGAGCGACAGGTCCGTGCCGCCGTCGCGCTCGTTCAGGCTGAAGCGGGTGGTGTAGTCCGCGCCCCCTTGGAGCGCCTTGATGGTGGTACTGCGGGGCGGGTCGGTATGGGAGACCCACATCTCGACCGTTTCCTGCCTGCCCATCATGGTGCGGGTCTCTTTCCAGCGGGTGCCCTCGCCGTAGGGGCCCTCGCTGAGCATCTGGATGGCGTTGATGCCCGAGAGCGTGCCAGCCGAGCCTGGAATGTCCGAGATGACGGCCCAGACCTTGTCCGGACTGGCCTTAATGTGCTGCGTGAGGGTGGTGGTGTGTTCCATACATCGAGCCTAGACCCGACCCCTGACAGTCCCAACGCGAACGGCGGATGCCTCCACAAGGAGGCACCCGCCGTCGAGCGCTAAGGACCGGAGAGCTAGCTGAACAGCTCGCTCTTGGGTTCGTTGTTCTTGACCTTCTGCCACCCGAGCCACAGGACCAGGGCGAAGAACGGAATGGTGGCCAAGGTCCACAGGCCCAGCAGGAAGACCTCGCCGGTTGCCTTGTCCGTCATCGTGTCGAAGCCGATGAGCACAGTGATGGCCAGCAGAGCGATGAGGCCCAGCCAGCTGGTCCACGGCGAACCGGGCATCGGCAGGCTGGAGACGTTGCCTCGCTTCTTCCGCAGGGCAATCTGGCTCGCGAAGATGGACCCCCACGTGAAGATGACGCCGATGGAGGCCGTGTTCAGCGCGAGGTCGAATGCGTGCGAGCCACCCAGCCAGATGTTCAGGAGAATGCCCACGAGGTAGACACCACCGATCGCCAGGATGGCCGCGTACGGCACGTGACGGGTGGACATCTTGGTGAGCCACTGCGGTGCGTGGCCGTTGTTGGCCATAGTGCGGAAGATGCGGCCGATCGAGTACAGGCCCGAGTTGCAGGAGGACAGCGCGGCGGTGATGACGATCATGTTCATGACGTCGCCCATCCAGCCGAGGCCCATCTGGCCGAACACGGTAACGAACGGCGAGGTGCCGGCCACGTACTGGTCGGACGGCAGCAGCATTGCCAGCAGCGTCACCGAACCAACGTAGAAGACAACAATACGGATCACGACGGCGCGGATCGCCTTGGGAACTTCGCGTTCCGGGTTCTCCATCTCACCAGCGGTAATGCCGACGAGTTCGATGGCGTTGTAGGCGAAGATCACGGCGTTGAGGACCAGGATCATCACCAGGCCGCCCTTGGGGAACATGCCGCCGTCTTCGTGGAAGAGGTTGGCGACGGACGCATTGCCTTCGCCCACCTTGGCGTTGGTGACAACCATGAATGTGCCAACGGCCAGGAAGATGACGATCGCCGCAACTTTGAGGCAGGAGGCCCAGAATTCGAACTCGCCGAATGCCTTGACGCTGAACAGGTTCACGGCCACCAGCAGCACCAGCGCGGCGATGGCGGACAGTTCAATGGGCACGTTCGGGAAGAAGAACTGGAAGTACAGGCCGATCGCGATCAGTTCGGCGATACCCGTCATGGCCCAGTTGATGAAGTACATCCAGCCGGAAAGGAACGCGCCCTTCTTGCCGAACATTTCGCCGGCGTAGCTCACGAAGGAGCCGGACGTCTGGCGGTACATGATGAGTTCACCGAGCGCGCGCATCAGCAGGTAAGCGATGACGCCGGCGATGGCGTAGGAGAAGATCAGGGCCGGGCCCGTGGAGGCCAGGCGGCCGCCGGCACCCATGAAGAGGCCGACGCCGATGGCGCCACCCATGGCGATCATGGTGACGTGGCGGCGGCTCAGGGTCTTCTGATATCCCTCGGCGCTGAGGTTGGAGTCCGAGGCTGCAGATGAGGCCTTGGAGCTCTGGAGATCTGTGGGAGTACTTTGCGGCACAGCTGTTCCTTGTGGGTTGGGGTCTTGCTGTAGGTGTTACGCCAGTGCCGGAACACGGGCGGCTTTGGCACACAAAATTCGAGCTTTTCCTCTTTGGAGGACCCGAAGTGTGACAAAGAACGCAGAACGCCGAAGCTTCGCGCAACCCGTCTATCTTACGGGATTAACCCCAATGCCCGTGACGCAGGCAACAGCGCAGAACAACGCGGGGTCACTTACGGCCCTTATTTGCCGCCGGAAGGGGCCATAAGTGACCCCGCGTTGCTTTGAGGAATGCTCCTGGACCCCAAATACATCGAGTTGCGGTCCACTCCCGTGACGTGATCGGCCAATACGGCGGCCTGCTCCCACAAGGGTGCCACCAGCTCGTACACCTCGCCGCGGTGCTGGACACACTCCCCTACGGCGTAGATCTCCTCTTCGTCCATCACCCGGAGGTGGTCGTCCACCACGATGCCGCGCTCCACTGCCAAACCACTCACGACGGCGACATCCACGTTGGGCCTGATGCCTGCGGTCACTACTACCATGTCGCAGTCCAGGTCGGGTTGGTCGCGGAGGCCCACCCCGGTGATACGGTCCGATCCCAGGATCGCCGTGGTCCGGCTTCCGGTGTGCACTTCGATGCCCAGCCCCTCGACGCTCCGCCGCAGTATTGCACTGCCGTCGGGCCCCATTTGGGCGCTCATCAGGTGCCCGCCCGAGTGGACCACCGCGACGTCCAGGCCGTAGGCCTGCAACCCCCGGGCGGCCTCCAACCCGAGCAATCCGCCGCCAATCACCACGGCCCGCCTGTGGTGCTCGTGCTGGGCGAACTCGATCATCTTCCGCGTATCGTCCATGGTCCTGAACGTGAAGACGCCGTGCCGGACAGTTCCACTGGGCGTATGGAGCCCGTCCATCGGTGGCAGGAAGGAGCGGCTGCCGGTGGCGATAATCAGCTGGTCGTACTGGGCCACGCGGCCGTCGGAGGCGAAGACGTGCCGGCTGAACTTGTCGATGCGGTCCACCCGGACCCCGGCGTGGAGCGTGATGTTGTTCTCGTGGTACCAGGGGAGGGCGTTGAGGAAGATGTCCGCATCGCTTTCCTCGCCCGAGAGGACATGGCTGAGCATGATCCGGTTGTAGTTTCCGTAGGGCTCGTCACCGAACATGGTGATGTCGAAGAGGTCGCCGCCACCCCGGGCCAGGATCTCCTCCACAGCCCGGGCACCGGCCATACCGTTGCCAATCACCACCAGCCGCCTCTTCATCAGTGCTCCACCATGCCGAGATCCACCACCACTGATCCCCGAACCCCCGCGGGCGCCACCAGGAACAGCTCGATCACCGACCCGCCATCGGTGTCTTCCACTACCCTCAGCGGGATGTGGACATCGCCCTTGGCACCGATAGGGAAATAGCGCATGGGAATTCGGTCCCGCATGAGGACAACGGTGATCAGTTCCGGGCTCGAATTGCCGCCGCGGAAGTACAGCGTCTGGTTCACGACGCCGTCCGGGACGAAGTGCGAGAGCTCGGCATGGATGGGAACCGGTTTATCCAGCCCGGTGCCCTCGAAGTGGTAGATGCCCTGCAGGAAGAGATTCTGGATGATCACGGGACAAGTCCTTTCGGCCGGTTCCCTTCCCATGGTGCTCTGCCGTTGTTTCCGTACGCGCGATGCCGTGTTTCCGCCTGCGGGACAGGGCGTAACGATCGCTTTGCGAACAGCTCACCAGGGTGGAAACCGAGTGAGGACTACAGCATTTCGCCGTCCTGCATCCCATACCGGACCCACGTCCCCGTAGACGCCTCCCGGCCAGGGCCGGAGGCACACTGATCGAACCACTCCCCCAGGGCACGGTCGTGGCTCACGATCACCAGCGTCCCGGCAAACGACGCCAGCGCGGCCTCCAACTGTTCCACCAGCACGGGTGCCAGATGGTTGGTGGGTTCGTCCACGATCATGGTTTCACAGCCACCCAATAGGAGTCGTGCGAGGGCGAGCCGTCGTTGCTGACCCGCGGAGAGGCCACCCACGGGGACGTGGAATTCAGCCGGCCGGAAAAGACCCAGGCGGAGCAAGCCTTCGGCATGTTCGTCAATGTTTCCACCCAATCCGGCGGCGAACGCAGGGAGCAGCCGGAGAGCTGGGCGGGACGGGACCTCCAACTCCTGCTGCAGGTAGCCAACTCTGCCGTTGACGATCACGGATCCCGCCGCGGGTTCCAGGTTGCCCGTCAGCACAGACAACAGGGTTGACTTGCCGGCACCGTTGGGGCCCGTGATGAGCACCTTTTGTCCGGTTTCCACCCTGAGGTCGGTGGTGTGGAGCCGTCCCGGCACACTGACTCCGTGGGCTTCCAGGGCGGGTTCGGAGTCCGTTTCAGCAACGGAACCCAGCGGCGCCGCCAGCTTCAGCGGCACTGGTGGCCGGTCAACGGGATTTTCTTCGAGCCTGCGAAGCCGCTCTTGGGCGTTGCGGACTTTGCTGGATGCCGCACTCTGCCATGTTCCGGTCTTGAACCCGAAAGCCATCTTGTCGTTGTCGCGCTTGCGCCCGTAACCCATGCGGTCGGCCACCGTGGCGGCTTGGAGGCGTTCGGCAGCCATGGCGTCGAGCCATTCGTCGTACTGCTGGATCCATCGGGCGCGTTCGGCAGCTTTCTCCCGGAGGTAGCCCTCATAGCCATTCCCGTAGCGGTTCACGGATCGCCGGTCAGCGTCCACTTCGATGATGGTGGTGGCTACCTTACGCAGCAGGACACGGTCGTGCGAGACCACCACGACGGTGCCGCGATGCGCCGCCAAGCGGGACTCGAGCCACGCGGTGCCATTCGCGTCGAGGTGGTTGGTGGGCTCGTCCAGGAGCAGCGCTTCGGCCGGATCGGCCAACAAGCATGCGAGCGCCACACGCTCCTGCTCGCCGCCGGACAAAGACCCAAGCGTTCGACGCCGGTCCAAGCCACCCAGCCCCAGCTTGTCGAGCGCCGCTTCCACCCGGGATTCGGCAGCGTAGCCCTCGCGGAGTTGGTACTCCGTCTGCAGGCTGCCGTAGAGCTCGAGTTCTTCGGTGTCGGCATCCGCCAGGCCTGATTCGAGGTCCAGGATGCGCGCCTCCAGGGAACGCAGGGATGCCAGGGAGGAGTCAATGGCGTCCCCCACCGCCAATGACTCGGAGAGCCCGTGGGTTTGCGCCAGGTAACCGACGCGGTAGCCGGCGTTCCCGGACAGACCCGCAGTGCCGTCGTCGGGCGTTTCGACGCCGGCCATGAGCCGGAGCAATGTGGATTTACCCGCGCCGTTTTCGCCGACGATTGCCACGTGTTCACCGTGGTGGATGACGAGGTCGACATTGTGCAGGAGTTCGCGGTCCCCGTAGCCGTGGGAAACGCCGGAAAGGTGAAGGTGGTCAGTCAAGAGGTGTCCTCGCAAGTCCGCAGTGGATGGCAGAAAGCCGTGTGGGTACTGGGGATGCAGCCGCAGGAAGGGGCTGCGCTCAAGACTTCATTGCTCCAGCCTGCCCGGCACAAGGGGTCACCGTCAACCGAGACACCACGGATGTCACCATTTGCGCCGCATGACCTTGCGTTGACACCATTGTGGCGTCATAATGGTGTCATGCAGCTGAATCACTACGTCACAGCCGTCCAGCAACAGCTGGACACCGCCGCCGAAGCCGGTGGGCCGGAAGCTCGGGCACTGAGCGAACGCCTCACCGCGGGCCTCGAATCCACGGTCCGGTTGGTCCTCCTGGAGGCCCTCTCAGATGCCGCCAGCGAGATCACGCTTGAGCTCGCGCCGGGTTCCGTGGATGTCAGGCTTCGCGACCGCGACCCGGAATTTGTGGTGAACAACCCGCACGGCGGGGACTTCGAGGCAGTCAACGAAGGGCAGCCTATGGCGCCGGAAGACCTCGACGGAGCCAGCACCTCGCGGACGACGCTCCGACTACCCGATCACCTGAAGCAGCAGGTTGAGGACGCCGCGGGCAAAGACGGCCTGTCCGTGAACTCATGGCTGGTCCGGGCGGTTGCCGACGCCCTCAACGGCCGCCACTCCACGCCCCGGGCAACAAACCGTGAACGCGGCGAGCAAAACTTCACAGGATGGGCACGCTGATGGCAACCTTCCAGACTCCCCAGCCAATCGCCGTCGTGGTTGATGTATCCGTCCGCGCCGATATCTGGCTCGTCGCCAGCGACAGGATGGACACCGTGGTCAACGTCCAACCCCGCAAGCCGGGCCGGGGCCTGGACGTCAAGATGGCCGAGCAGACCACCGCGGACTACTCCGATGGGACTTTGCAGGTCAGGCTTCGGCCCGCGATCCGGCACACCTGGTTCAGCGACGGCGGGGCCGTGGAGATCACCGTGGAGGTGCCCACAGGCAGCAGCCTGGAGCTGAAGTCAGCCATGGGAGATCTCCGCTGCGACGGCGAGTTCAGCTCTGCCGACCTGAAGACCGACTTGGGCCAGATCCGTATTGACCACTGCGGCGAGCTCCGGGCCCATACGGACATGGGCGACGTCACCGTGGAGCGCGCCTCAGGCAGGTCAAGGATCAAAACCGGCTCAGGCAAGATCCGTATTCGGGACATCGACGGAGTTGCGACGATAAAGAACGGCAACGGCAGCACCTACATCTCGCACGCTGCCGGTGAGCTCAGCGTCAGCGCAGCCAATGGCGACGTCTCCCTCAAGCGGGCCGGCCTGTCCACTACCGTCAAAACCTCCAGCGGTGACATCACCGTGGGCGAAGTGGCCGCCGGTAGCCTCACTGTCCAGACCGCGGCGGGCAAACTCGCCATCGGCGTCCGCGAGGGCACCGCCGCCTGGCTGGACCTCAACACCAAGTACGGACGGGTACGCAACTCGCTCGATGCCATCAATGGCCCCGGCGACACCCCGGATCGGGTCGAGATCCGGGCTCGCAGCGCCTATGGAGACATCACGGTAACGCGTTCCCCCGTCCGCTAGGACCGCTACACCGTAGCCACAGACCGCTTCCGCCGTGCCTTCGCCAGCCGTGTGCCGATCAGTCCCTGCCGCGGACTGAACAAGTACACGCCGGCGAACACCACACCTTGGGTGAGGACCACCATGGCCCCGGACGCGGTGTCCAGGTAGTAGCTGAGGTAGATACCGGCCACGGAACACACTACGGAGATGACGGGCGCTATAACCAGCATCCGGGAGAAGCGGTCGGTCAGCAGGTAGGCCGTGGCGCCCGGGATGATCAGCATGGCCACCACCAGCACCACACCCACAGTCTGCAACGCCACCACGGAGGTCAATGCGAGCAAGCCCAGGAGCAGGGCGCCGAGCCTTTTGGGGGACAGCCCGATGGCATGGGCGTGCGTGGGGTCGAAGGCGTAGAGGGTGAGGTCGCGGCGTTTGAGGATCAGGATGGCGAAGGCGACCACGCCCAGGACCACCACCTGGATGAGGTCCGGGATGCTGACGCCCAGCAGGTTGCCGAAGATGATGTGGTTCAGGTCGGTCTGGCTCGGGGTCACGGAGATCAGCACCAAGCCCAGCGCGAACAACGAGGTGAACACAATGCCGATCGCAGCATCTTCCTTCACCCTGCTGGTATTGCGGACCACCCCAATCAACGTCACCGCGATGAGCGCGAACACCAGCGCGCCGAGCGCGAACGGCGCACCCACGATATAGGCCAGGACGACGCCGGGAAGCACCGCGTGCGAGACGGCGTCGCCCATGAGGGACCAGCCGATCAGGACGAGCCAGCAGCTCAGCACAGCACAGACCACCGCGGCGATGGCCGTGGTGGCGAGGGCCCGGACCATGAAGTCGTACGTCAGGGGTTCCAGCAGGAATTCCATGGCTTAGCCCCTGTTCATGACGTCGAGGCCGAAAGCCATGGCCAGGTTCTCCGGCTGAAGCACAGTGTCCGGGCTTCCATGCATGAGCACCTTGCGCATCAACAACACTGCTTCGTCACAGAGCTGGGGTAGAGCGTGGAGGTCGTGGGTGGAGATCAGGATGGTGGCGCCGTCTTCGGCCAGCTCGCGGAGGAGCCGGGTGATGGTGGCCTCGGACCTCTTGTCCACTCCCGCGAACGGCTCGTCCAGCAGCATCATGGTGGCGCCTTGCGCAATGCCGCGGGCCACGAAAGCCCGCTTTTTCTGCCCGCCGGACAACTGCCCGATCTGCCGGTCGGCGTACTCGCTCAGCTCCACGCGTTCCAAAGCATGCTCGACGGCGTCCCGGTCCGCCTTGCGGGGCCGGCGCGTGAATCCCAGGTGCCCGTAGCGGCCCATCATCACCACGTCCCGGACGGACAAGGGGAAGGCCCAATCCACGTCCTCGCTTTGGGGAACGTAGCCAATACCGGCGTCCTTGCGCATCTTCATCGGCGGTTCGCCGTTGATGAGCACCCGGCCGGAATCGGGCTTCACCATGCCCATGATGACTTTGAACAGCGTGGACTTGCCCGAGCCGTTCATGCCCACCAATCCACAGATCCTTGAATGGTCCAAGGTGAGGGATGCCTTGTCCAGCGCCAGGACCTCACCGTAATGGACCGTGACGTTCTCAACAGCGATCGCGGGGGTGCTCATGACGTTGCTCCTGTCAGTGCCGTGGTGATGACCTTGGCGTCATGGCGCATGAGGTCAAGGTACGTGGGAACAGGCCCATCCGCTTCAGAGAGGGAATCGACGTACAAGGTCCCTCCGAACGTGGCATCAGTTGCACCCACCACCTGCTGCATAGGGGCATCCGAGACCGTGGATTCACAGAACACCGCCGGAACCTGGTTGTCCTTCACGAACTCGATGGCCCGGGTGATCTGCTGTGGCGTGGCCTGCTGCTCCGCGTTCACAGCCCAGATGTAGACCTCCTTGAGGCCCGCATCGCGTGCCAGGTAGGAGAAGGCACCTTCGCAGGTGACCAACGCCCGCTGCTTCTCCGACAACACGGAGAGCTTGGAGACCATCTCGTCCTGCACTGTCTGGAGCTGGGCGTTATAGGCCTTGGCGTTGGCCTCGAACTCGGCAGCATGGGACGGCGCCAGCTTGGCGAAAGCCTTGGCCATGTTGTTGGCATAGATCTGGACATTCTTGGGCGACATCCACGCGTGCGGGTTCGGCTTGCCCTGATAGGAATCCTCGGCAATGGGCATGACCTCCACGCCATCGCTCACCACCGCGTGCGGAACATCGAGGTCCTCCACGAACTGGGCAAACCACGCCTCAAGATTCAGCCCGTTGTCCAGGATCAGGTCAGCTTGGGCAGCTTTCCGAATGTCACCCGGCGTTGGCTCGTAGCCATGGATCTCCGCGCCGGCCTTGGTAATGGACTCCACGCGGAGCTTGTCCCCGGCCACATTGCTGGCCACATCCGCCAACACAGTGAACGTTGTGAGCACCACGGGCTTGTCATCACCTCCTGCGGAGGAGCTTCCCCCACAGGCGGAGACCCCCAGGGCGAGAGCAATGACAACAGCAATGACAGCGAGACGGCGGACATCTTTGGCGCACCGAAACAAAAAGTTAGGCATACCGAAAAGTGTAGCCAAGCATGGGTCACCCAGCAAAGCTAGGCTTGTCACATGGGCACTCTTTCCACCAAGGCATCTCTGTACAGATTCACTGCCCTCGACGCCATCGCAGTGGCCGTCTACCTCGGCTTTACCGCGTACTTCACCTTCGCAGGCGAGTCGGTGGAACGGCTCATGCTCCAGCTTTTTCCCCAGCCAGCCACCGCATCCTACGCTGTCAACGCGATCTTCTATGCCGGCGTCGGAATATTCGCAGTGGCCTCGGCCTGGCGCGTTGTGGGCCGCGATCTCAAGATCCTGGGCACCCGGCCGTGGTTCACCCTGGGCATGATTCCCCTCGCGATCGTGGTGATGCTCATCCTCACGGCCATCCTGGTGGCGGCATTCGGGACGGCCGAAAGCTCAGAGAACCAACTTGGCATCCAAGGCCTGCTGCAACAGGTGCCCGCCTGGCTCATGGTGCCACTGTTGGTGATCCTTGGTCCGTTCGTGGAGGAGTACCTCTTCCGCCATCTCCTGATCGGCAAGTTGTCCCGGTACCTGAATATCTGGGTATGCTGCGTGATCTCCGTGGTGGTCTTCGCATCCATCCACGTGGTGGGGCGCGAAGGGCTGGTGTTGTCCGCCTTGGCGCCGTACCTGGGCATGGCCCTGGTGCTGGTTGCCGTCTATGTGTGGACAGGGAAGAACCTGATGTTCTCCTACTTTGTCCACGCCGCGAAGAACCTCATGGCCGTAGTGCTCATCTATGCCATCCCACCGGAACTTCTACCCAACTGAGTAACAGCAAACGTTCCACTGGGCCCTCATTGCGACGTTTGCTGCGACCCAGTTGGGTAATCCGGACGAAAGGTGACCGCATCGCCCTACACAGCCACCCGCCGTCGGGAATAGCTTGAAGGCATGACGCTGAACATCCAGATCGCTGTTGACTCCAAGAAGCCTCACGACCTCGCCGACTGGTGGGCCCAGACGCTGGAATGGAAGGTGGAACCGCAGGATGAAGCATTCATCCGTTCCATGATCGAGCAGGGATTCGCCACTGAGGACCAGACCATCACCCACAAAGGCAAGCTGGTTTGGGCGGAGGGCTGTGCAATCGTGCCGGCTGAGGACACCGATCCCAAGACCGGCCGGCGCATCCTGTTCCAGACCGATCCCAATGAAAAGACAGTCAAGAACCGCGTGCACTGGGATGTCCGCCTGGACGGACGCGACAAGGACGAGGTGCGGAAACAGCTTGAGGCCAGGGGCGCCAAACACCTCTGGACGGCCAGCCAGGGACCCCATGATTGGCACACCATGGCCGACCCCGAGGGCAACGAGTTCTGCATCAGCTAAGGCCATTACTAGACTCGGACTGTGAACAACCATCTCCCTGCCAAGGTTTCAGACGTCTTTGACCCCTCACGCTGGCGCACCGTTTCCGGCTTTGATGACTTCAAGGACATGACCTACCACCGGCAGGTAGAGCGTTCGACGGATGGCACTGTCAAGGATCTCCCCACGGTCCGGATCGCGTTCAACCGTCCCGAAGTCCGTAACGCTTTCCGCCCGGGCACCGTTGACGAGCTCTACCGTGCCATGGACCATGCCCGCATGACCCCGGACGTCGCCACTGTGCTGCTCACGGGCAACGGGCCATCGGAAAAGGACGGCGGGCACTCGTTCTGCTCCGGCGGGGACCAGCGGATCCGTGGCCGGGACGGCTACCGCTACCAAGTAGAAGGCGCGGCGGGTGATTCCGCTGAATTTATCGACCCCGCCCGCGCCGGGCGGCTGCACATCCTGGAAGTCCAGCGGCTGATGCGGACCATGCCCAAGGTGGTCATCGCCGTCGTCAATGGTTGGGCGGCAGGCGGCGGCCACTCATTGCACGTGGTCAGCGACCTCACCATCGCCTCGCGCGAGCACGGCAAGTTCAAGCAGACAGACGCCACAGTGGGAAGTTTCGACGCCGGATACGGCTCTGCGCTGCTGGCCCGCCAGATCGGGCAGAAAGCCGCCAGGGAAATCTTCTTCCTGGCCCGCGAGTATTCCGCTGACGACATGGTTCGGATGGGCGCCGTCAACGAGGCCGTTGACCACGAACGCCTCGAGGACGTCGCCCTGGAGTACGCCGCCGACATCGCCCGCCAGTCACCCCAGGCCATCCGCATGCTCAAGTTCGCCTTCAACCTCGCCGACGACGGCCTGGCCGGGCAGCAGGTCTTCGCCGGCGAAGCCACCCGCTTGGCCTACATGACGGACGAGGCCGTGGAAGGCAAGGAAGCGTTCCTCCAAAAGCGCGACCCTGACTGGTCCAACTTCCCCTACTACTTCTAGGACCTCCGTGAACATCGATCCCGTACTGAAAGCCCTGATGGCCGCCCTCCACGGTGAGGGCCCCGCCGTCGAAATCGTCCAGGATGAAAACGGCGAGCCGCAGGCGCTTCCGGTGGAGACCGGCGTCGAAGATGCGGCCGTGGTGGTCCGGACGTCCGGTTCCACGGGGACGCCCAAGGCAACTGTCCTGACCATCGACGCCCTGGCAGCATCCTCCGTGTCCACAGCCATGGCTCTGCGCGGCGAAGGCCAGTGGCTGCTGGCGCTCCCGCTGCAGTACGTGGCCGGAGTCCAGGTCCTGGTCCGTTCTCTCTACGCCGGCACGCGTCCGTGGGTGATGGACCAGTCGAACGGCTTCACTCCGGAGGCCTTCACCGCTGCCGCCGAGGAACTGACGGACAAGATCCGCTTCACGTCCTTGGTCCCCACGCAATTGCAGCGGCTCCTGGACTCTCCCGCCCCGGAAACCCTCGCCGTACTGCGTCGCTTCAACGCCATCCTGCTGGGCGGCGCCCCGGCGTCCCCGGATCTGCTGGCCACCGCACATGCCGAAGGACTCAAGGTAGTCACCACCTACGGCTCAGCCGAAACCTGCGGAGGGTGCGTCTACGACAGCGAGCCGCTGGACGGCGTCGAGGTCCGCATCGGTGAGGGCGAACTGGAAGGCCGCATCCTGCTGGGCGGCGACACCGTGGCGGCAGGTTACCTGGACGCCGCCCGCGCCTCGAAAGCGGCGTTCTTCGAGGAAGACGGCGTGCGCTGGTACGTCACCGGCGACCTCGGTGAGCTGTCCGACGACGGCAAGCTCACCGTCCAAGGCCGCGCGGACGACGTCATCATCACCGGAGGAGTTAAAGCCTCCGCCGCGTACATCCAAAGCAAGCTTGAAGAGCTCGACGGCGTCACGGCGGCTTTCGTGGCCGGCGTCCCCTCGCGCGAGTGGGGCCAAGCCGTGGCAGCTTACGTCGCAGTGACGGATCCCACCCCCGAAGGCATCAAAGGCTTCACCTCCCGACGCGAGGCCGCGCTGGGTGTTTTGGCCCCCAAGACGGTGCTCGCGGACAAGGAATTGCTGATGCTGCCGAACGGAAAACCGGACAGGCTGGCCATGATTGAACAGCTTTCCAAGCTGCATCAGGGACAATAGACACGTTCTTCCCCGCTAAAGATCAACCGCGAAACACACGAGGTACTACACGTGGCGACAGCTGCACAATGGATTCAAGGAGCCCGGCTCCGCACACTGCCCGCGGCCATCGCGCCCGTCCTGATCGGTTCGGCAGCGGCGTACGAGCTCCAAGCGTTCCGGTTGCCGAACGCGATCCTGGCGGCGCTCGTTGCGCTCCTGCTCCAAATCGGCGTGAACTACGCCAACGATTACTCGGACGGCATCCGCGGCACCGATGAAGACCGCGTGGGTCCCCTGCGCCTGGTTGGTTCCGGAGCTGCGAAGCCGGAGCAGGTGAAGTGGGCAGCGTTCGCCCTGTTCGGAGCTGCGATGGTCTGTGGCCTGATCCTGGTGATCATCACCCAGACATGGTGGCTGATCCTGGTGGGTATCGGTTGCGTCCTGGCAGCGTGGGGCTACACCGGCGGCAAGAATCCCTACGGTTATATGGGCCTGGGCGACATTTTCGTGTTCGTGTTCTTCGGGCTCGTCGCCACGCTCGGCACCACCTACACACAGGCCGGCCAGGTAAGCCTGGCCGCGGTGATCGGCGCCATTGGCACGGGACTCATCGCCTGTGCACTGTTGATGGCCAACAACGTCAGGGATATCCCCACGGATACTGCTGCGGGCAAGCGGACACTGGCAGTGCGTCTCGGCGACAGGCACGCGCGTGAAAGCTACGTGCTGATGCTGGCCGTGGCCATCCTGCTGGTCATCGTGCTGGCGCCTACCAAGCCGTGGATGCTGATCGTGCTGCTGCTGATCCCCGCCTGCCTGATGCCGGCATGGCTCATGGTCAACGGCAAGAAGCGCAAGAGCCTCATCCCGGTGCTCAAGCAGACCGGCCTGATCAACCTCGGATACAGCCTGCTGTTCTCACTGGGCTTGGTCCTGAGCCACGGCTTCTAGTTCTGGACTGAACCCGGGCGTTTGTCGTTGTTGACGGCGATGTCCGGGTTCTTCTCTACCAGGCTGTCCTCGGCGGCGGCGTCTTCAACCTCGCCGGCAGTGCGGATGGGCTTGGCCCGGCCGGAGAAACGTTCGCGCATGGAGGCCGTGGCGGCGTCGCGCTGTTTCTGGAAGAACAGGTAGCTGATGGCGAACGCGATCAGCCCGGCGAAGACGACGGCCAGAATCCAACCGACCCCCAAAAAGGCGAAGAGCACGAACAACGGCACGAACAGCGCCAGACGGATGAGGGAATACTTCAGGAAAGCCACCATCCAAGTTTAGCCGCGATGGTTGCACTCTGATCACGGCAGGTATCGGGCGCCCAGCGGAAGGCTTCCGGCGACTAGACTTGGTGCATGCTCCGCGTTGTAGGCGTCGTCGTCGTCCTTGTCATCTTCGTCTATGCCCTGGTGGATGTCATCCGCACGGACGGCCACCAAACGCGCGGTATTTCCAAACCCGCCTGGATCATCGTCATGATCGTCCTGCCGCTGCTCGGGGCCGTGCTCTGGTTCATTTTCGGCCGGCCCTACGGCAAGCCGACCGCAAAGCCGGTCCGCCGTCAGCCCACCGCCCCGGATGATGACCCCGAATTCCTCCGGAACCTGGAAACCCGCCGCCGCAACCAGGCCGAGGACGATCGCCTGAAGAAGCTCAAAGCCGACCTCGAAGCCAAGGAACGCAAGCTCGGCGACAAGCCCTCCGATGGCTCCGGTGAGGTAACAGGCAACGGCTTCAAACCCGGCGATGCCAAGCGCAGCGAGCCGGATCCCCATGACACCGACGAGCTGAAGTAGGCAAACATGGCCCAGCAAGCTGATGGTTCACGGCAGTCACCTTCCACCTCACCATCAGCCAGCGGGCCAACTGCTCCCCCGGCGCCGCCGCCCCGTCCGGGCATTTCCTTGTCCACGCCGCCGCCCATCGCCGCGGTCATCAGGCCTCCAGGCCCCGCACGCGCCTCCCGGTCATTGTGGCTGGCAAGTTTCGTGGCCGGCATCGCCGTGGTGGTAACCGGCTTCCTCGGCCGAGACGCACAGTTTGACCGCCTGAAAGGCGTCATCGAGGGCATGGTTCCCGACGGCGACGCCCAGGCCGTCGAGGGCGCCACCGCCGTCGTGTTTTTGGGAAGCCTCGCCATGATCGCCCTGGTAGTGGCCATGGAAGGGGTCCTGCTTGCTGTTCTCTTCAGACGCCGCATCTGGGCACGGTGGGCGCTGGCGCCCCTGGTCCTCCTCCACGCTGTGGTCACGGTAATCACCGCCGACTTTGTTGTGGCTCCCGGAGCTGATGGTGCCTTGACCACGGCCCTGTTGGCGGCCCAATTCATCCTTGCCGCTGCAGGGCTGATCCTGCTGTTTTTCCCATCAACTACTAGCTGGCTTCTGAGCGAACGGCTCAGCGAACAGCTCAGTGAACGGCGGGCATAGAGGCCAGCATGCCCTCGCAGCTGCGCAGGACAACGCGGCATGCGTCCAGCGCGCGGGGCTCGGTCAGCGGATTCTCCGCGATGAGCCGCCAACGGTTCAATCCGGCACGGGCAACCTCGCTGATGTGCTCGGGGTCCGTTCCCGGGTCCAGGCCCAGCCTCAGGGCGGGCATACTGCCCCGTCCACCCACCAGCCGCTCGGCTTCGGCTTCCAGTTCCGCGTCCAATCCCACGCCATCGGTGCGCAAGGCTGCCAGGAGCTTCAACTCCCGGAACTCGTGGGCTCCCGTTTGAAGCCTTTCCAACCCGGCTTCCAACGGCGCTTTACGGTCCTTCGGCGAGCCGCGCAGCAGTGACTCCAAACCGACGACGGCGGCACGCGCCTTAAGTGCTTCGGCGCGCGTCTGGAAGAGATGGCCGATGGTATCGAGCAGTTGGCCAAGTCCGCTGCGGCGTGCAAGCTCGTGGGCCAACTCCGTGGGGTCCATGGTGCCGCCCCGGATCAGGGCTACGCCCAAGCGGATCCCGAACAGGCCGAACCTGTGCACCAAGGACGCTTTCATGGCCTGATCGAGTCCCGGCGGACCCTCCAGACGGATGAAGCGGTCTGCGGACAGCATCATCCGTTCCCGCTGGTTCTTGTCCATCCGTGCCAACAGTTTCATGGCATCGAAGTCGGCTTGGCGCATGGTCCGTGAGCTTTGCGCCAGCAATCCGGCCACGGGGACAACACCCAGGGCAAGGGGTTTGAGATTTTGGTCCCGGCTGTATCTGTCCGCGATGACTGCTGCGGAAATCAGGGAGTCGATCCTTCCGGCACCGATCTCATCTGCGCGGGACAGTACTGCCAAGGCATTGACGGTGCCGGATTGACCGGCGGCTGTGTCCTTGAAGGATTCGAGGAACCGGACGTCGGAGGCGTGCAGGTGCCGCATGAGGTAGATGACGGCATCCGCCGCTGTGGGTGCGTCTTCCGGCAACAGGAATGCAGTGGACCTTCCGGATACGTCCTGCGACAAGGAGGCTATGCCGGGTGTGTCTATGAGCGTGAGATTGCGCAGGCTGGCTGATGGCCAGTCCACCACCAAGCGCTCTACGTCTTCGGCCGGGACATCGCCAAGGGAGAAGACCAGGCGGCCGTCCTCCCGGGTTACCGGAAGCGTTTGGGGTGCTCCCCTGAAGGGGTAGAGGGTGATTTTCGGAGTGTGTCCGTACCGGTACCAGGTGACCACCCGGGTGCATTCACCGGCGTCGGTTGGCGCTATTTCTTCGCCAATGATCGCGTTGAGCAGCGTTGACTTCCCGGCCTTGACCATTCCGGCAACTGCTATGCGCAACGGCCCTTCCAGCCTGTTTTCAAGCTCGTCCACCACCGCGAGCGCAGCTGCGTCATCGTGGAAGACTTCCCTTGCCAGCCGCAGCAACTCCGCGGCTCCGGCGGTGCCCGTTTCCATCATCCGGCCGGAACCGCCGAGGTGGCGGGATTGGGGTGGTTCTCCACGGATGGGTCTTCCTGCAACTGTTGCGCGTCCTTGGCCAAGGTGTCCACGGCTTTGAGTTGGTTCCGTATCTCTTTGATTCTCATGTCCCGCTCCACGGCATAGACAGCTGCCGCTTTCTGGGCAGCCGCCACAGACTCGGCCAGGGAACGGTGGTGCTCTTCGGCAATTTCCGTGAAGTGGTCCCGGGTGGCCCGCTGGACCAGCCGCAGCCTGTCCTTGAGTTGTTTTCCTACTTGGAACACCACGTCGTCCACGTGCTTCCTGACGAGGATCTTGGCCTCCGATTGCCTTTGTTTGAGCCGGGCCGCCTTGTCTTCCCGGAAGGCTTTCCGTCCGAGCAGGAGACCGGCCCCAACGGAGAGGGGATTGATGAGGGCCATTCCGAAGATGCCTGTCAGGAGGCCGAACATGAGGACTCCTCCGTAGGATCCCCGCATGCCGATCAGGACTTTCTGCAGGGGTCCAAGCCGCCCGTTTTCCATCTGCTGGATGTCGGCTACAGGGTCCAGCACGCCGCCGGTGTCGGCCACCTTCAGCGCCGGCAGTGCCACCTCCTCCTCGGAAAAGTGGTCCGCCACCTGGGTGGCCAGCCATTGGGCGCGTTCGCTGGTCCAGACGAAGGTATCCGATACCGCAGCAGCAGTACTCTGTTCCAGCCATTGGGTGAACTGCTCCCACGCCGGCCCGGGATCGCCGTGGTCAATGGCCGTTTCGGCTTCGCGTTGAATGCGGCGCAACCTGTCCTTCAGGTCATATTCCATGTCTGCGATGAGGTCCCCGATCCCATCGTTGAGGGTTATCTGCCAGCGGGCCGACCGTTTGCGCAGGGCGTCGGCGTCCTCCTTGGCTGCGTTCAGTCCGGCGATCATTTGCGGAGTACCTTCAGGGTTCTCCAAGGCACCAAGCTCCGACTGCAACGCAAGCTTCAAGTTCTCAGTGACGGTCAACAGGTCATGGCCAACTGACCGCCGCTGAATTCCGGCGGCCTCCCCCACAATGTTGTTCCGCAGGTGTGTGATCAGCGCGGGAAATCCTGATTCGGCGTTCAGTTCCGTGTCCTGAAGCCGCGCTGCCTGGAGGCGAAGCTCCGAGGAAACCGGAAACAGGGGAATGTCCGGCCCTACGTCGGTGAGGTGCCCCTGGTCCAGGTCCGCAATCTGCCGCCAACTCGGATAGAGGTCGGTCTTGGACAGCACGCACACAACGTTTGGACTGATACGCATGGCTTGTCGCAGGAAGCGCATCTCCGGTTCGGTGTATTCCTGGGACGCGTCGGAGACGAAAACCATGGCGTGCGCCGAGGGAAGGGCAGTCAACGTGGTCAGTGTGTGCGTTGACCCCAGGCAACCGACCCCGGGCGAATCCACTATGGTCAGGCCGCCGGCCAGCAATTTCCGCGGGAGGGAAACCTCGGCCGCCACGATCTTCTTGATGTTTCCAGGGTTGCCCTTTTCCGAGACGTATTCAGCGAGTTGGTCCAACTGAATAGCTTGCCGTTCCAGCCTGCTTTCGGAGCCCGCATTGTCTCCTTCGGGGGTTCCGTTCGTGGTGCCCGCGCCGGGGCCGGGAACCAGGACAACGGCCGACGCCGGATCTCCCTGCCGTACGACCGTTGGCACTGTGGTGGCAATGTCATCGTCGACCGGGCAGACGGGCGCATTGACCAAAGCGTTGATGAGTTGGCTCTTGCCTTGCTTGAACTCGCCAACCACGATCACTCGGACGCTCGGATCCTGCAGCCGGCTCCGGGTGTTCTCCAACCGTCGCCGCAGATCGTTCCGGTCCCCCGCCAGCGCCATGCCCTGCTCCACCAACTTAGTCATGCGTCCTGTTTCCGCCACCGTCTGTCCTTTGCTCGGCCGGCCTCGTCGGGGCCACGAAGTGCCCGGCAGGCGATCTTCCGCCTGCCGGGCACTGCTGGGGGTAGTTCGCGTCGCAGCTTTCGCTACGCCGTTTGGAGCTCTTTGCTGCTAGTCGATTTCAACGTCGTTGTCTGCCACGACGATCGAGTCGTCGATGTCGTTGTACTCGACATCCACGTCTTCGACGTCCAGGTTGGTGGAGTTGTCGAACTCCAGTTCGTTGTCGGCCACAACGATGGAATCGTTGATGACATTGACATCGTCCACTTCGATGTTGGTGGAGTTGTCCGGCGAGTACTCCAGATCCAACTCGTTGTCCTGGACCACGACGGAGTCTTTGATGAGTTGAACATCTTCGACGTCCACATTGGTGGAGCTGTCATTGAACGAGTCGGCCACATTGACGGAATTGTCCGAATTATCGGAGTTGTCCGTGACGGAGTTGTCATTGAACGAATCGGAGATCGTCGTGGTGTGCGTCGAGTTGTCCGTCTCCTCGTTGAAGGAGTCCTCGATGTCCACGTCGACATCAACATCTGTGTTGTAGGAGTCCTTGGTGACCGAGTGGTCGGAATTGTCGTTGAAGGAATCCTTGACCTCGATGTCCGTGTTGCCCACCTCGAGATCCCCGTCGCCCGACTCGGTGATGTGCACCGAGTTATCTGTTGAGTGGTCATTGGTAGTAGTCGTATTACCGGAGTCCTTCACGTCGTCGCCGGCCGCAATGGCACCGTCGCCCGAGGCGACCACCGCGTCCTGGTTGAAGAGCTGCGTGACGTCTCCGTCTGCCCAGATGTTCTGGTTGACCGACTGATCGGTGATCGTGTCGCGGTCGTCGATGTTGGTGGTGTACGAGTAGTTGTTCACCACGTGGACCAGTTGCTGAACGGCGTGGGCGTGGTCATCGCCGCCACCCCATCCGCCGCCACCGCCACCGCCGTGACCGTGGTC
>NZ_CACSJJ010000005.1 GCF_902706295.1 Arthrobacter sp. 18067
GCCGTTGTCCCCGCACCCGTTGCCCCCGCACCCGCCGCTCCTGCGCCGGCACCTGTAGCTCCCGCGCCGGCTCCGGCAGCGCCTGCACCCGCGCCAGCTCCCGCGGCGCCCGCACCGGCACCCGGCGGTGGCGCGACAGCCCTGTGTAACGACGGGACACTTTCCTTCTCCGCAACACACCGCGGTACCTGCTCGCACCACGGCGGCGTAGCCGTCTGGTACAAATAGCTCCCGCACCTCGCCAACTACGGTCCACCATTGATGTTCAGCCTGCCTAGTGCGCTTAGGGCAGGCTGAACATCAAATTCGCTAATGATTCGTCGCGCCGTGGTACGACCTCAAACCCGTGCGCCAATGATTGGGCAGCCCACAAGGCCGAGCAACCGTCGTTGACCCAAGGGAACTCAGCGCGGGTCCTGTGATCCAAACAGGGTTCTCCACAACAATTTCCCTCTTATCGCTACACCGGGTGATCGGTGCCGCGCGGGTTTGACAGGAGAATGGACACCCACGCAAGGCGGTCTTCTGGATGGACTTCGATCGGAATGGGGTGCAGTTCCTTCCCAACGGGCTCAAGGGAACGTTCCGCGCGGTCGTCCCGTGCCTCTCGATGCAGCAGCACTGGACTCTCCCAAACCTGAAATCGGCGTCCAGACCAATCAAATAGTCTGCCTGGCTACTTCCTCAGTGTGGAGCTGGTGGTACGTCATCCACATGATCGTCACCTGTTCACTGACGGGAAAGCAGTGCTCACTCGGCCGTCGTCACTAACTATTATTCGGATGTTGGTCCGCCTTCTTGTTCCTACCATCTGGCCGACCGCATCCTTCCCGGTCGTTAACCTTGCGCGTAGCCAGCCCCACTGGCTCAAAGACCCCTTTCGAGGTGACTTCGTGTCCGACTCGATGTCAGTTGAGGCAGTAGCCGCTGTTGTCCTAAAAGGGATTCATCTGGTGGAAATTCGACTCAGTTTCCCTTCTGGTGGCTCAATCGACCCGCTTGACTGGCCGAGGTCAAGCTTGGTTGCACAAAAGTTTCTGGATCGATTCGATAGCGATCTTCTAGCATTGGGGCTTGATCCCGCGATCTGGTCCACCGCTAAAACAACTTTCCGACTCTTTCGACTCGAACCACACAGTTCTGGTCGCGAGAATCAACGACAACGAGAAATCCCTAGAACGCCGCCCCGAAACTCAACGGCCTCCCACGCAAAACGCTCGACTGGAAAACTCCAGCCGAGCGCTTACGTGACCTACTGCTAGCCACCTAACCAGCAGGTTTCGCAGCGGCCCCTCGAAACCTCCGCTATACATATGAAGTACTCGCAATCCCTGCATGGATGCACGAAGTCCACTCCTGTGATTCATTCTTCTGACGCCGCTGACTTCTCCAACAGCTCATTTAAGTAGTGGATGAGGAACTCATGTCTGTAGTGAAGTCCCATCCATGGTGAGGCGGCCAGTTCGTCAATGTTGAAAGCGTCCTGGTGTACTCGTGCTTCGTCTGCACAAGGGCCCCGCGCCAGCATCTCGGATTGGCTCGCCTCCTGAACATGGCCATTTGGAGCTGGGCGACTGAGCATGGGTCTCTTTCGTCTTCCTTAGAGTGGTTCTTTCAGAACGCGCGGAGGATGTCTTCGACGCGTTGTTTAGCGTCGCCGAACAGCATCTGGGAGTTGTCCCGGAAGAACAATGGGTTTTGCACGCCGGCGTAGCCCGCCGCCATGGACCGCTTGAACACCACAACGTTCTCAGCCTCCCAAACACGCAGGACGGGCATCCCGGCGATGGGGCTGCTGGGGTCCTCCGCAGCAGCGGGATTCACGGTGTCATTGGCCCCGATTACTAGGACGACTGAGGTTTCGCCGAGGTCTTCGTTGATCTCATCCATTTCCAAGACGATGTCGTAGGGGACTTTCGCCTCGGCGAGCAGCACATTCATGTGGCCCGGCAACCGTCCGGCAACGGGGTGGATACCGAACCGCACATCCACTCCTCTTTCGCGAAGTTGATGAGCGAGCTCGGCAACAGGGTATTGGGCTTGGGCGACCGCCATTCCGTAGCCGGGGGTGATGACCACGGACGAGGCGTTGGTCAGCATTTCGGCGGTGGCCTCGGCGGTGATTTCCCGGTGTTCGCCTTGGTCTGTGTCGTCCTTGCTGGCGGGGGCGACGATGCCGAAGCCGCCAGCGATCACGGAGATGAAGGAGCGGTTCATGGCCTTGCACATGATGTAGGACAGGTATGCGCCCGAGGAGCCGACGAGGGCGCCGGTGATGATGAGGAGATCGTTGTTGAGCAGGAACCCGGCCGCGGCGGCGGCCCAGCCGGAATAGCTGTTCAGCATGGAGACGACCACAGGCATGTCGCCGCCGCCGATCGAGGCCACAAGGTGCCAGCCCAGTCCGAGGGCGAGGACGGTGACCACGATGAGAAGCCAAAGCTGGGAGTCGTTGACGTACCAGACGGTCAGGGCAATGAACGCGGCGAGGGCGCCGAGGTTGATCGCATTTTTGCCCGGCAGCATCAGCGGCGTGGATTTCATTCGGGCGGAGAGTTTCAGGAACGCAACGATCGAGCCGGTGAAGGTGACCGCGCCGATAAAGACACCGATGAACACCTCCGCGTGGTGGATGGCTGTCAGGTCCGGGGACAGGGCGGGGGCTTCGAGGTGGCCGTTCCAGCCGACCAGGACGGCGGCGAGGCCCACGAAGCTGTGCAGCACGGCGATCAGCTCCGGCATGCCGGTCATTTCGACGACCCGGGCGCGCCAGAGCCCGATCGCCCCGCCAACCACCACGGCGGCTACGAGCAGGCCCAGGCCGGTGAGGGCGCGGCCGGTGCCCCAGGCGTCCTGGATTGTCAGCCAGATAGTGGCAGCGAGGGCGATGATCATGCCGGTGATGCCATAGATGACGCCAGCGCGGGCCTTCTCATGTTTGCTCAGCCCGGCGAGGCTGAGGATAAAGAGCAGGGCCGCGACAACATAGGCCGCCCCCGCGATGGAGTCGGCGGTAAACGGACCGGAGACGGTGTCAGACACGGTAAGGCTCCTCGTAAGTGTTGCTGCTGTTTCGGTGGCGGCGTTCATGAACGTGCCTTCCCGGCCGAGAACATCGCGAGCATGCGACGGGTGACGGCGAAGCCGCCGAAAATGTTGATGCTGGCCAGGAGAACCGCGACGGCGGCAAGGACCTGCATGATGATGTTGTCGGAAGTGACCTGCAGCAGGGCGCCGACGACGATGATTCCCGAGATCGCGTTGGTGACGGACATCAGCGGGGTGTGCAGGGCATGGTGAACTTTCCCGATCACGTAGAAGCCGACCACGATGGAAAGCATCAGGACCGTGAAGTGCTGGGGCAGCGGCGCCGGGGCAACGGCGTTAATCCCGAACAGCACTGCGGTCCCCGCAGCGAACAGACTCCCCTTGCCGGCAGGGCTGAGGCCCTGCTTCTTTTTCGGCGCAGTATTGTTGTCGATCGTCCCGGCTTCCGTCTTCGCTTGGGGTGCGGCGGAGACTTGGACCGGGGGCGGCGGCCAAGTCTTCTCACCCTCACGCACCACGGTCACCGACCGCTGGACGACGTCGTCGAAATCGATCCGCAGGACCCCGTCCTTGTCCGGCGTGAGGAGCTTAAGTAGGTTCAACATGTTCGTCCCGTATAACTGGGACGCCTGCGCCGGCAACCGGGCCGGGAGATCCGTGTAGCCCAGGATAACCACCCCGTTGTCAGTGACGATGCGTTCCCCGGCGACGGACCCCTCCACGTTCCCGCCCTGCCCGGCTGCCATGTCCACAATCACGCTGCCCGCCTTCATCCCGGCCACGTCCTCGGCGGTGAGCAGCTTCGGGGCCGCACGGCCGGGGATCAGGGCGGTGGTGATAATGATGTCCACATCAGCCGCCTGCTCGGTGTAAATCTCCGCGGCACGGGCGTCATACGCCTCGGACGTGGCCTTCGCGTACCCGTCGGAGGACTTCATCTCCTCCCCCACCTCGACCTTGAGATAGGTCCCGCCGATCGACTTTACTTGGTCAGCGACCTCCGGTCGCGGGTCCGTCGCTCGCACAATCGCGCCCAGACTAGACGCCGCACCGATCGCCGCCAGCCCTGCGACGCCGGCACCGGCCACCAGGACCTTAGCCGGCGGGACCTTGCCCGCCGCCGTGACCTGTCCTGTGAAAAACCGGCCAAATTCATGCGCGGCCTCAATCACGGCCCGGTACCCGGCAATGTTGGCCATCGAACTGAGCACGTCCATCGACTGCGCCCGCGAAATACGGGGCACCGCATCCAACGCCAGCGCCGTGATTGGCCGAACCGCCAACGCATCCACAAGCTCCGGCCGCAGTCCCGGGCTCAACGACCCGATCAGCGTCGCGCCCGGAGCCAGCCGGTTAATCTCCTCCTCGGTAGGCGGATTGACCCGCAGCACAACCTCACTGCCCCACGCCTCATCAGCCCCAACGATCAGGGCACCCGCAGCTTCATACGCCTCGTCACGGAAGGATGCGGATTCCCCAGCACCCTTTTCGACCACAAGCTCGTAGCCCAGCTCCGCCAGCTGCCTAACCGTTACGGGCGTCGCCGCCACCCTTGTCTCCTGGCCCATTTCGGCCACGATGCCAATACGTGTCACGTTTCCCTCTCTCGATCCATCTAAAGTCCCCGGCACGCCTCATGCTGCCCGGCACCATCTGGTATGTTCATTTCTCTTTTGAGGCTCACGTCGAGCTCTGCTTGCGGGTGACGAGCACATTGTCATGGTCTCCGACTACGTCTGGGCTCTTCTGTCTTCATGGATGAGGCAGCTGGCGGAAGCCGGCCACCCGCGAGCCCACCAAACCACGGCCACGCTAATCTCAGGAGCCCCAAGGGGAAGTTTGGCT
Source organism: Arthrobacter sp. 18067 (assembly GCF_902706295.1). Taxonomy (GTDB): domain Bacteria; phylum Actinomycetota; class Actinomycetes; order Actinomycetales; family Micrococcaceae; genus Arthrobacter. The sequence continues at coordinate 4,894 of NZ_CACSJJ010000005.1, forward strand.
GGGAGGAGGATTCCATGCGTAGCGTGTATAGACTTGTTTGCCGTCGGCTCGTTCGACCATTTCTCGGGGAAACGCGCCGTCAGCAGAAATCCAGAGAATTGAATTGTCCGGCATCACGGCTTCGACCACTCCAGTCCGGAGCGTCCGCCCGAATATCCGTATCTCCACAAACTGACCCAAAGCGCAATGCCAGTCTGATTGCAGATGTAGGTCCACAGACTCTTCCTTCCGATTGTCGGGTCTCGAACTATCCAGCCGCACGAGAGCCCAAGTAGAGACGTGGATCACGTGCGCGGCCAGCGGCGGGCACCCAATGCAGGTGTGACGCCCATCATGTTCCGCCCTCCCAGTATCAAGCATAATGTATACATTAATTACGGAAAAGACACGTTTTTTGTGTACGCTGAGCGCGTTCAACGATGAAAGGGGCGGAATGCGCGCCAGTGATCAGGCCTATATGACCCCGCGCGAAGACATAATTGGGTGGCGCCTCAGGCTCTCCATTGCCCTCGCCGAGAAGCAGTCCGACCGGGCCTGGGCGTCCGAAACGCCGGTCCGGGAGGCACTGAACCGGCTCACCACCGAAGTGCCGGAACGCTCGAAGCCCAAGCAGCCATCATTGCTGCAAACCGGTGAACGCTCTCTGTTCGCCGAACTTCACGCCCGGTTGCTGGGAAGCCCTGAGCTGCTCAGCGACAACGATCCTGCCCGCCATGACTACTACGGCCTGGTGAGTCACCTGGACGAGGCTATCGAGTCGGCGATCTCCAACTCGTGCATGGCTCAGGCGATACCCAGCCGCCGCGTCCAATTAGTCCGCGTCCGCCGGCCGGCGGTTGAGGCCCTCTGTCCGCAATCCCCGCTTGGCCGAAGCCGTCACCACACTTCATCTGAACCGCAGTCTTTTCCTCATCAAGGCAGCTAAGACGCCTCACTAGAAGGAGCACCATGGTCAAGAACAACCAAGTCCGCGTCTACAAGAGCGAAGAGAACCTCCCGCGCGAGGAGCAGTTGGCGCACAAGATCGCAGTGGTCGCCGCCGACCCCGTTCCCGTTACGGCCGAGGTCACCGACATGGTGATCAACCGGATCATCGACAACGCTTCGGTGGCCATCGCGTCGCTGAACCGGGCGCCGATCGTCGCAGCCCGCGCTCAGGCCCTGACCCACGCTCCGTCCGCGAACGGCAAGGGCGCCGCTGTTTTCGGCATCAGCGATCAGGTCTCCCCCGAGTGGGCTGCCTGGGCCAACGGTGTAGCCGTGCGCGAACTCGATTACCACGACACGTTCCTGGCCGCGGACTACTCCCACCCGGGCGACAACATCCCGCCGATCCTCGCCGTCGCCCAGCATGTGGGCTCCAACGGCGCCGACCTGGTCCGTGCCATCGCCACCGGGTACGAGATCCAGGTAAACCTCGTCAAAGCCATCTGCCTGCACAAGCACAAGATCGACCACGTGGCACACCTAGGCCCCTCCGCCGCAGCAGGCATCGGTACTCTTCTTGGTTTGGATGTTGAGGCGATCTTCCAGTCCGTGGGCCAAGCTCTCCACACCACTACCGCCACCCGGCAGTCCCGCAAGGGCGAGATCTCCACCTGGAAAGCCCACGCGCCGGCCTTCGCAGGCAAAATGGCCGTCGAAGCCGTAGACCGCTCCATGCGCGGCCAAACCTCACCGGTGCCGATCTACGAAGGCGAAGACGGCGTGATCGCCTGGATGCTGGATGGCCCGGACGCCTCCTACGAGGTCCCCTTGCCGCTGCCCGGTGAAGCCAAGCGCGCCATCCTGGACACCTACACCAAGGAACACTCCGCCGAGTACCAGGCCCAGGCGTGGATCGACCTCGCCCGCAAGCTCAACCGCGAGCACCCCGAAACCACCGATGCGGCCAACGTGAAGTCCGTGCTGATCAAGACCAGCCACCACACCCACTACGTGATCGGTTCCGGCGCGAACGATCCCCAGAAGTACTCCCCCACCGCATCGCGCGAAACCCTGGACCACTCCATCCCGTACATCTTCACGGTCGCCCTGCAGGACGGCGCCTGGCACCACGTGGATTCCTACGCCCCTGAGCGCGCCGCCCGTCCGGACACCGTGGAACTGTGGCACAAAGTCACCACCGTCGAAGACCCGGAATGGACACGGCGCTACCACTCCCTGGACATCGCAGAGAAGGCCTTCGGCGGTTCCGTGGAAATCACGCTCAATGACGGCACAGTCATTACCGACGAGATCGCCGTGGCCGACGCCCACCCGCTCGGTGCCCGGCCGTTCGCCCGCGAGCAATACATCAACAAGTTCCGCACCCTCGCTGCAGGTTTGGTTGAGGAAGCCGAAATCGAACGGTTCCTCGCCGCCGTCGAACGCGTCACCGAACTGGGCGAAGGCGAACTGGACCAGCTGAACATCACCGCAGCACCCGGCGTGATCGACCTCATCAACGCACCCAAGGGACTGTTCTAAATGCTGTACTCCAAAGTCACCCCCGAACAGAAACGCCTCAAACTGCGCGAGTTGCTCAACTCCGGGACCGTGCAGCAATTCCCTGGCGCGTTCAACCCGCTCTCGGCCCGGCTGATCGAAGAAAAGGGCTTCGCCGGGGTCTACATCTCCGGCGCGGTCCTGGCCAACGACCTCGGCCTGCCGGACATCGGCCTGACCACCCTGACCGAGGTAGCGACCCGGGCCGGGCAGATCGCCCGCATGACGGACCTGCCCTCCCTGGTGGACGCGGACACCGGCTTCGGCGAGCCCATGAATGTGGCCCGGTCCATCCAGGAACTCGAGAACGCGGGCCTCGCCGGCTGCCATATCGAGGACCAGTTCAACCCCAAACGCTGCGGCCACCTGGACGGCAAAAACGTGGTGGACCTCGACACCGCCACCAAACGCATCCGCGCCGCAGCGGATTCACGCCGTGACCCGAACTTCCTCATCATGGCCCGGACCGATGTCCGCGCCGTCGAAGGAATCCAGGCGGCCCAGGACCGCGCCAAAGCACTGGTAGACGCCGGTGCTGACGCGATCTTCCCTGAAGCCATGGCCACCCTGGACGAATTCCAAGCCATCCGCGACGCTGTGGACGTGCCCATCCTGGCCAACATGACCGAGTTCGGCAAAAGCGATCTCTTCACCGTGGACCAGCTCCAAACCGTCGGCGTGAACATGGTCATCTACCCGGTCACGCTCCTCCGCATTGCCATGGGCGCTGCAGAAGGCACTCTCGAGACAATCAAGAGGCTGGGCACCCAAGAGGTTCGCGTCGGCGCGATGCTCACCCGTTCCCGTCTCTATGACCTCGTGGATTACGAGGCATACAACCAGTTCGATACCGGCGTTTTCAACTTCGAAATACCCGGAACCCGCTAGGCCGTCAGGCCTCCATCAAGCTCAGACAAGGACGTCTTATGGACACCGAAACCTTCGAAATCCGCAAAGGCCTTGCCGGCGTCGTGGTGGACTACACCGCGATCTCGAAGGTCAACCCGGACACCAACTCGCTGCTGTACCGCGGGTACCCGGTCCAGGAACTGGCCGCCAAATGCAACTTCGAAGAAGTTGCCTACCTGCTCTGGCACGGCGAACTGCCCACCCAGAAGGAGTTGGAGCAATTCCGTGCGGCCGAGCGCGCAGGCCGCACCTTGAACCCCAGCCTGAAAGCTGTGATCGATGCCCTGCCCACCACTGCGCACCCCATGGACGTGTGCCGCACAGCCGCATCGGTGCTCGGTGCCCGGCATCCGCTGGCAGAAGATTCGTCGCCGGAGGCCAACCTGACCAAAGCAAAGGACCTGTTCGCTGCCTTCCCGGCGGTGGTGGCCTACGATCAGCGTCGCCGCCGCGGTCAGGCGGCGGTGGAACCCCGGGACGACCTCGGTTACTCCGCGAACTTCCTGTGGATGGCCTTCGGCGAAGAACCCGCGGACGAAGTCGTCGCAGCTTTCGACGTCTCAATGACCCTTTACGCCGAGCACTCCTTCAACGCCTCCACCTTCACAGCGCGCGTGGTCACGTCCACACTGTCGGACCTGCACTCGGCCGTCACTGCGGCCATCGGTGCCCTCAAGGGCCCGCTGCACGGCGGAGCCAACGAGGCCGTCATGCACACCTTTGACGAGATCGGCATCCGCAGCGAAGAATCCCTTGAGGAAGCTGCCACGCGAGCCCGTGCCTGGATGGAAGACGCTTTGGCCCACAAGAAGAAAGTCATGGGCTTCGGGCACCGCGTCTACAAGCACGGGGACTCCCGCGTGCCCACCATGAAGGCCGCCCTGGACAAGATGATCGCCCACTACGGACGCCCGGAACTGTTGGGCCTGTACAACGGCCTTGAGCAGGCCATGGACGAGGCCAAGGCCATCAAGCCGAACCTCGACTATCCCGCAGGGCCCACGTACCACCTCATGGGCTTCGATACCCAGACCTTCACCCCGTTGTTCGTCGCAAGCCGGATTACCGGCTGGACAGCCCACATCATGGAGCAGGTGGCTTCCAACTCCCTGATCCGTCCGCTGAGTGAATACAACGGCCCAGAGCAACGCTCCATCTGATTCCACTTCAAGCCCCATGAACCGGCGGTGGGGCACCAGATGATCAAACGGATCATCGACTATCGCAACGACTCGGTGCCCTACCGCCATCTTTGATCCAACTGCCGAGAAACACCCAAATCGGACTGAGCCGTATTTGATTAAATATGCGCAAAAGGCGATCCAAACGTTTGCGTGAACCTCCGCAATCAATGCAAAGATGCCGCGTCGTTCCGGATCTTTGGCCCCACACCTGCGTGCGCTGGCCGTGAGAAGAGAATGAGAAGTCGGGCAGCAAGGATGTCCCTACTCATTATGAGTCATTACGAGGGAGATACGTCCGGATCATTAGTCCCATGGTGTGCACCGCAAATACTCTTGTAAGGACGAATTGAATGAGATTGTTAATCATTGGCCCGCCAAGATCGGCGAAGGGTATACAGACCACCCGAATCACAGAAGGTTTAATTCTGTTGACAACCCGCCCACATCCCGGAGGACTAACTCAGGCCGCGACTTCGGAACTGCGATTCGGATGGAGAGATGGCCGAAAACAGCAGGCTCCCCGTAGTGACGATCACCGCCTGCTTCATCGCCACGGCGGACGCACCCGCAGCCACGAAGCATCTCGGCACCGAGTGTGCCATCGGCATTGGTTTTTCGTAAGTCGGGAGACCCAACTGAGCCCGTTGACGCTCAAAGCCCGGGCATGGCAGCAGTGCCTGTCACTAGCAGGAAAATCCAGCACCAGGACTGACGCGGCTGGTAGGAAGCTGTAGTGGGTAACAGAATGCCCAAGGATTCGGCGGCACCTAAAGGGGTTTGGACCCCAGAGACCCACATGGTCTGGGCTGCCACCCGACCAAGAGTCGGTGATGCGCTTACGACAGACGAGTGGGTGTGGCTTAATCCAAACGACAGGGTGAAAGTACAGCGCGGAAATGGTCCCATCGCGGCCGGTTTCATCGATGTTGTTGCTCCGGATGCATCCATATTCTGGATCTGGCTCGACGACGGTCGCGGACGTGTGGCACTCCACATGGGCGATATTGTCAGCGTCTGGCTCGAGAAGCGAGCATGACTAATCAAGTAAAATCAATCGCCCAGCGGAGGCGAAACCAGCGGCTTATGAGGACAAGAATACAAAAAGCAAGCAAAAGCCGTGGCATTTTTGGTTTTGAAGGAATAAATTATCGAGAAGTTGAGCGGAGTAAGTTTTTGTCGACAACATCACCAAAGTTCACTATCAGAATCGAGGGCCCGGCATCAAGGGACCGGCAACTTGAACAGGCCTGTACCAAACTCAGCAAGGAAGCCGTAGATTGCGGCATCCTGCTCATCAGAGTCAATCACGATACTTTCGAGGTCGCTTTCAGCCCCGAGGTTCCGTTCGGCCTAACCCATGAACTCGATTTGCTCTGATCCAGGAACGGCACTCATGGCCTGAGTACCCCGCTCATCAATCACACAAGAGGTCCTGCCCCTCGAAGTCGGGCTTAGCAAAGACCAAGACACTAGATCGGGGGATCCGCTAGGTCCGGAATCAGACAAGAAGATGGGCCTTGTCAGGGATGCGACGACATCTATTCACGGAGTTTCTCACGGAGACGGTCCTGCAGCGCTGAGCGCCTTCTGACGTTAAGAAATGAAGTGTGGAGGTTGAGCAACTATCGAAAGCCCCCGCCGGCATGAAAAGCAACATCAAGTCTTACGGTACCGAACGACGATGGCCGCAAGTCTCAAGCAGACAAATGGACCAGGCTGCGCCGATGACAAAGGCCGCCCACTCACGCGCTGCTCCCTCAGGTCCAGGGGCGGGCCGGACTGGTTTGCTCTCCCCCGGCCACCACACACTGGGCCCGAACTCCGCCTAACCGGCGCCAATTTGAAAGGAAACCTCGGTGACTCTTGCACCTGAATCCCCCACGACTGGCCATGTAGTCAATGTCCGATTCAGCCCCGACGGAACGCCCTTGGCGATCCGTCACGATGGCCGGATCTGGATGGTCGATCCCGACGTCCACACCGCTCACTGGTTCACTAGAGACACATGGTGGGAAACCGGAAACCGGGCAGCAAGCGGCACCGATGATCTTGTCGGCGTTGAACACTGGCGGGTTCAGGCCACACTCTCCGCCAATGCGGCCCTGCGGACTTTTCTGCTGCGCCTCGATCCCGCCGCCGACCGGTGGGTGCTGGAATCCATCAGCTGATGCCCGCCAGCTTGTACCGCTCGCCCGTTCCGGACCAGCTATGGGAGCGGATCCGTGCCGAGTTCACGCTCCCCAGCTTGGCGTAGGTCAAAGGACGACGACTATCCGCTGTGCATGAGGACCCATGGCCGGGCGCCCGGCAGCTCGTCCGGGTCTTCATTGGCTAGGAGACTTACTGTCCCATGTTCCAGTTCCAGTCCCTTCGTCGTAGCGGCCCCTCGAGTTGGACCGGTGCGCCATGGTCGAAGCTCCTTCCGCCCCCAGCACGACGGGACGGCAGCCGCTCTGGCCTAGAATCAGCGATGTGAACCAGGTACTAAAACAACCAACTCAACGCCATGCCTTTATTTCCTACGTCCATGAGGACAAGGAGAGAGTCGACCGACTCCAGGAAGCACTCGAGGCCGCTGGCGTTGCGGTATGGCGCGACACCAAGGACCTTTGGCCTGGGCAGAACTGGGAAGACCAGATTCGTTCAGCAATTAAGTCGGGGAGCCTGGCCTTTATTGCCTGTTTCTCTGAAAACTCGGAGGCCAGGGAAACGACGTACCAGAACCTCGAGCTGGCGTTGGCGGCAGACGAGTACCGCCTTCGACCGCCAACTACTCAATGGTTGCTGCCGGTTCGATTTAGCGAGTGTGAGGTCCCGGATTACGATCTCGGAGCTGGACGCCGGCTCAGCTCAATTCACCGGACAGATCTTTTTGGTTCTTCCGAGACGGTTCAGATTATCCGGCTGACTGAGACCGTCAAACGGATTGTCGCGCCGCAGGTTCTCTCAGAGCAACCCATCGCGCCAGCTGTGGCAGCAGGGTTGGCAGAGGCGCGGAAGGCCGACTCTCCGCGCGCTGTTCGGGTACAGGAGATCAAGGAGCTGTTGCGTGATCCCAACGGTGACATCGCCTTGGAAGACCTGGCCGCGGATGTGGCGAAGCCGATCTGCACGGCTCTGAAAGATCCAGAGATCTTTCCGACGTCCTTACCTGCATCGCTTGAAAGATCCAGGATCGGGGTCGCCAAATATTACATCGGGCGGATCCATGAATATGACCGGGTATTGGAGCCGTTGTTTCGCGTCGTACAGCTCGGAGCCATGTACGGCCTACCTCAGCACGAGGTTGTCTGGACGAACCTGATCGAGGCGCTCGGCAGTACCGTTCATCAGCGTTCCGGAGATCCTGCACTTCTGGAGTTGCGAGGCTACCCCGTAATCGTTGCCACCCACGTAGCCGCGATGGCGGCCATATCGCGAAAAAACTATGTCTCCCTCAGGGCTTTCGCGGCTACGCCAACGGTCCGCACCGCCGCCGGCAAAGTCCCTGTTGCCCTTGATTACAGTCCTCGCCGGGTGTTCAGCGAGATGCAGTGGGTGACGTCCGCGCTTGTCATTGCTGAAGACCAAAGGGCAGAACCCGATGATGCACTGCTGGAGGGCCTCCTCCGCGGTTCCGTGGGAAAGCGGCACACGCCCCTCTCGGATCATCTCTATCGCCTACTAGCACCGCTTTTTTCCGACTATGTCGGGGACGAAATGGACTATGCAGAACTTTTCGAGAAGGCCGAGGTTTTTCTCGACCTCATAACTGCCGATGTCGCAGCTGTGCATCCTGAGCTCTACCGGAGCTTCTACGGAGGCTACGGTCGTTATACGTGGAATCATGTCCGTTCTCCCTTGCCTCCAGAAAAGGCGCTCAGCGCTGCTTTTGAGTCCTCCCAAAAGGGCTGGTCGCCGCTTTTGGACGGGCTGTTTGACGGTTCGGCGCAGCGAGCTCAGTTAGCGTTCTCAGAAGTCATGTCCCATGCCGAGACAGTCCGCAAAGAACAGTGGCGCAGGTAGGCGTCATCGCCGGCCACTCCGACTCTCGAGTTAGAGGATGACGACATCCCCCGCGACCCGCTCTGAGGGGCGACCCAAACAACGGGCCAAGCGGCAGCCAGGGGGTCGGGAGTCCGACCCCCTGGCCCATCCCCGGGTTGGCGAGGCTTAGCTCTCAACCCACTTAACCATCAACAGTTTGTTTGAAGCGCATGGACAAACTCGCCCAGAAACGGGTAATGTTGTGTTCGCAAGGCCCTATGCGATCTCTGTGATCGACCAGAGGGTCTTGCACCTCGCGAACCCTCAGCCTTGGCTGGGGGTTCTTGCGTTAACTCCCGCCTGTCTCCTGACCTTCGATGGGCTCCAGCCAATAGACACCTTTGTCGCTGCCTTCGCCCCACCGCTCGTGCAGTCTGACATATCCGGCGACGGCTGCTGCCAAGGCTTTATTCTTCTTGCCCCAGATTTCAGGATTCCCGTCCAAGTGCGTGTGGTACGCACCATAAGCGATCAAGTCGACCGCCTGGACCAGTTGACTGTATCGACTGTCCTGCATGAAGACATCCTCAATTATTCTCCGCGTCCCGAGATCCAGATCCCGATGAGCCCTTCGATACGGAGCCGCCCCCCTGACGGCAGTTTCCCAAATGTCGTTTTGCTCGGACTGCGTGAGTTCATGTCCATCGTCCGCCAGACCTTGTTGTCCATCGTAGAAAACCATCAAATGAGTGTCACGGTCCTCAGCCCAGTCCTCCAAATAGGCAAGGAAACGTGCGTAGATTTCAGGCTTCCGCGTAGTCTTCATCGCCACCGTCAGAACGGTGAAGTGCTCAAAGCGCGCGAGTTTGGTCAAGAGCATGCGGTAGGCGGCCGCCCTGGTGCCTTTGTGGAACGCCTTGTTCTGCTCTTCGGTCTCACAAAACTCTCCGCGGTTCTTTAGAAGCTTGAAGGTGTGGAGCTCAGTATTCTTGGCTACGCCAAACGTTGAGTGAAGCTCCCGGCGGCCCTCCAGCCACGTGGAGAGCAGTCCACGCCAATGACGGTCTTCTACGATTAGGGCGGTGAGAGTCGTTCCGTTCTTCGAATCTCCGGAGTCATCGACGTAACAAAGGTGCATGGCAGCACGCTATATTGCGCAGCCACAAGCAACCAAGAACACCGCACATAGACCATTGATGTTCAGCGAAGCCACTGATGTGGTGTATAGCCGTCTAGCCCCGTGAACGCCCCGTGAATCAGATTCGTTTCCCTACGTTTGGTTGTCGCGCCCGGCATCTCGAGGACGTGGACGGGACGATGACGCTCTTCACTCCGGGCCGACTGTTGCTTCGTTCAGACGCGCGGAGGAACCAAAGAAAGCGCCCGACCACCTGAAGCAATTTCCGAGTCTCGAAGTCATCGGGTGCCTGAGCGCGGTGGATTGCGTCATTTCGGGCGATTCAGGCGTTTTAGATCATCGAAAGTCACGTCGAACTCCAGCCCCGAGAGTTCTTCAATACTGATTGAGCTGCCTGGAGTTGCACTTTCTAGGCGCTTACGTTGGGGTTCGGGCATGTGTTCGTGTCCATTTATGTGCATTTCCAGCGCTTCCGATACGGCGACAGCACTTCAGGCGGTGGAGAGTTGAACGCGACATAGCGTTCGGCCATCTATCGTGCGAGAGAATACCGAGCAGAATTTCGCACGCGTGGATCCGTGTTGGTGGCGACGAAGTAACAACGATGAGAATGACTTGCACAAACCTAGATGCTGACGACATCGGCGGAACCAGCCAAGCTGACTACTTGGTTGGTCTTGATGCCCTTTTCACTGTCTCGGAAGGGTCTGAGCTGCTCTATCGAGAGCAGGCCTTTCCTGTAGTCGAACTGGCTCGCAGCTTGTTCCTCTGGCTCTACTGCCTCCGTGCCGTCGAGGTCATCGATCAGGATGGTTTCAGTGCGGTTGCCATTGGCTGGTTGGTCTTTCTGCTAGCTGTTGGCTATTTGTCTGCTGGGCTACGTCGTTGCGCGGACACTGGCGGGCGTCCACGGCTGCCGGAATTGCGGGTCTCCCTTGCATCGCGATATTGCTCGATGTCTGCAGTCCGCCACATCGGGCCCGTGATGGCTGGGGCGGGGAAAGCTTTGTCACGGGACATGGTGACCCGAAGGGATCCAACACTTCGTAAGCCAAGGATGTCCCGGGCGCCGTCGGCGTCGACCATGTTTTCCATTCCCGGATGGTCTTTGGGATTGAGCTGTTCGGCGATAGAACGGATGCCGGCAATTTGGTCTCTGTTTGGATGTTCAATTCCGAGGTGCTTGGTGATGAGTCTGGCAAGCCACCGATCGTTCATCGCCGCCACTTCCTTCGTCGTGTGCGGGCCTCGTCCTGGGCCTTACGCTCGGTCTTGGGCCGGTGGGCGTTGAACACTGTCATCCGAATACTAACGATCGGGCTCGTCTTCAGGTCGAGCTCCTCATAGCGGCCCTTGGATTGGGAGACAAGCCAGGCCACCATGTCACCGCCGAAGTCACTTTTGATGTCTGCAAGGATGTCGGAGGCATGGTAGCCGGACTTATCACCTATGGACATGACTCGTCCCTGGCCGCCGCCTACGTCGAAAGTAGCTTCCAGTTTCACGCGCTTATCGTCGCGACGCTGGGCCTTTGTGACATTGCGGATCTGGCGTTCCAACTCGCTTACCGCTGCTGACCGGCCTTTGGCGCGGGCGGTCTTCGGCATTGTTACTTCCAGCTGCCTGCCGCCCTCGGGGAAGTCGGTGCGGGAGACTTTGAACTTGCCGCGACGAGGTACATCCTTGTATGCACCCACGGTGTCCTTCGGAACGTACGTGGCCTTCTCTGCGCCGCGTTTGGCCCTTACTGGCACGATGTGTCCGTCCTTGGCCCTACGCCGGGCAGGCAAGCGTCTTACCTCTCCGTGGGTGAACAAGTCGCTAAGTGCTTCTCGGTAAGCTTCACCGCTGGTCTCGCCTTTAGCGACCTTGCGGAGCATTTTCTCGGAACGGCCTAGGCGTTCTCCCATTTCGGCCCAGGTGTATCCGTAAGCTTCCTTGACCTGCTGGACTAGTTGCTGGGGTGTGAGCCCAGACGGATCTGCTGCCATGGTTTAGTCCTTTGGAGTGTTGAATTCGTCGTCGAAGAACGCGGCATCGATGCCGGCTTTGACGGCCTTGATGCGGAGTTTGTTGCGTTCGTCCGTGGTCAGGGGTGTTTTGACGTTGTTCAGGACGCCCTGGAGACGAAGTCGGCCGACTTTGCCGTCATCGCCTCCACCGTGACCGGTAGGCAGGGACCATCCGGGGACGAAGGTGGTGTAGATGGCGTCGCCGTTTATGCCCAGAAGAGTTTCCGAGGGTACTGTCAGGGCGCCGGCTGTGTCCGGGCCGAGGGCGGATGGTCCCAGCAGCACCTTCGCCCGTCCACGGGCCCAGACCTGCACGGCAAGTTCAGGACGGTAGTAGGGCCTGAGTTGGGATGACAGGGGCGCGGGGACCTCGTATACATACGCCTCACCTCTGCGCTGGACCGACTGCAGGTATTGGGCCGGGACGTCTTGGGGGCTCCAGGCGACGACCGTGGAGCTGCGTCCACGGGAGGCGAAGGTGCCGATGGTCTGGATCAGGATGGCCCGCATCGCTGCGGATACGGCTGCTTTGATCAGCAGCGGCATTTCGGGGTCTTCGTCAACCGCGTCCCAGATGTTGATGATGCGTTTGGCGAAGGTATCCAATGGTCGGGCAGCAACCATTTTGGGTTCCCCGTCCTTATCCTTACCGGGAGTGAGCTTAGTGAACTCCACGGATTCGATTGGTTCGACGAGCCATCCCATTTTGCGGGCGACGTGGATCTCGGACATATCTGCCCAGGATTCCCCTACCGCGCCCGGCCGGTTTGGGTAGTACCAGTCCTTCCCTGATCCTGGTTGCTGCATTCCGAAGATTCCCACGTGCCGCCAGTCGCGCGGCACGGTGAACTTCGCGTAGACACGTGCCCGGGCGTAAGGGTCTCGTTCGATCAGGTCCGCGGTGTCGGCCCGGTTCAAGCGACGCCCGGGCCCGACCCCAAGCTCACGGCACAGGGACGCGTACATGCGACGCCCGTCGACGTATGCGAACGTTTCCAGCTTCGGCATGGCGGCTGGGTCAACCAGCGGTACGCAGTCTTCATGGGTTGAGAAAGAAGGTCCCGCAACCAAATGCTCGAGGTGGTGCTGACCCGACGTTCGGTGTAACTCTTGGGCGATGTCATCTGAAACCTGTTCGGGGTCAAGACCGTAAGGCAACGACAAAGCCCACAAATTGGTCCCGGTCGATGCCGGGGTCTTGCCAAGCCTCGCCGGCTTGGTTTCACCGTTGCTGTTCCGAAGTGGAAAGGCCCTGCCAACAAGGGCCTGCGTTGCGTCCCAGGCTTGCCGGGCTTGCTCCGGATTCAACGGAACATTGCCGAACCACTCGGCCGCAGTCTTTACCTCAACGCGCTGGCCGGTGGCTTTGCGCTCAAAACGGCCGGTCACCGGCTTGCCTGTCCAATGCCCCTCCATGCGCCCATCCCTGCCCATCCACCCTGGTTCCCACCCTGGCGTCTGAACCAACAACCAGTGCCTGACCTCACGGCCGGCCGACAAGGGATCATTGTCGGGAACATTTCCCGTAAACATGATCCGCGCCGCCCCGGCAGACGCAGCTGTATCTAACATGTCCTGCAGGTTCGGGTTTTTCCGGCGCTCCCCGATCTTCGGCGGGACGAACTGACCGTTAGAGAACACTCCGCGGCCGGTGGTGTAGTCCGCGAACAATGTAGGAATATCCCCAAAGTTCCAGGGTTTCGGCCGCACTGACATTCTCCAATCATTTTGTTAATTTCTTAATAACAAAACATTAGTTGATTCGTTGATCGCTGTCCACCGTGGAAAGCTCAACAGGGCCTATCTGGTCTCAGGCAAGCCGGTCATAGCCAACCAGACCTGATCCTGGCAGAAATCTCACAATTGGGCTCGATCCTCCGGCTCCTCATCTGGTTCAAACAGCCAGTATGGATATTCTTCGATCACTTCGGGGATCAGTCCGGGATGCTGTCTTGATTCGAGCCATGCATGCCACCTCGCGCGCTGTTTCTTATAGAGGGCTTGCTGGCGGATGACGGCCTCAATTACTCCGAGCACTTCAGCGCAAACTTTCAGGCATGCCGACCCAACAACCCACCCCAGCGATTTCCATCGGGCTAGACCCCAGGATGCGAGAGTTTCCAGAGCCTGATGGATGGTGGATCTTCCGAGACCAGTTGCCTGGACCAGCTCTGCGACCCGTAGGGGGGTCTGCGCATTTTCCAGTTCTTCATATACGAACGCCGCCGGTAGACCCAACTCACGAAATGCAGGTCGAACAGCATGTACTCGACGGCGTCTGCCTGGGAGTACATTACTCACCTCAGGCAGCGTTAGTTCGTAAGTGTCGGCGTCTCGTCCACGCCCGTCAGAAATCTTTCTGATAGGTGCCCCAGGAGTTGCAGTCAGCAGCTGGAGCTGGGCGGCAGCTGTTGAAGGATGTGCCCCGGTGGCGAGGGCATAAGCCCTGACTCCGAAGCTGATCTCTCTCGTACCAGTTTTAGCCGATGCCTCCTCGAGTGCTCGAAGCATCATCCGCAGGCCCAATTTATCCTTGGAGCCCCGAAGTCTCTGCTCGAGTGCAGACCGAGCCTTGGACCAGGCTTCCAGAAAGTCTTTGTGGGCAGGGGCGGCGTGCACCCCCTGTGATTTGTTTTTGCTTGTGTCTGATCTGTGGACGTTCCTCTGGGTGCTCCGACCGCTGCCTCTCCGAAGAGACCGCGCTATAAACTCATGGGCTTTTCGCCACTCTCTGGCTAGGACTGAGGACCTTGTTCCTGGCGCGTACTTTGAATAAAGGCCAGCTAGCGCCGGCCAAGCGCCCGTGAGCATCTTCTGCTGAACGTCCGTTACTGTCATGCCCTGGCGAACGGCTCCTGCTATCACGGCCATCCTTGCCTCTGAGGGAGAACGGTAGCGAGCTTGGTCGTAAATGCCTTCTCGCGCTATCCGGAGGACCTGTGAGGACAACCCGACCAATTGATCGGAGTCAATCTCTTCGGGTACATAGGGTTCCAATTGATTCCTGGAGGTCCGTAGCTCGGTTGTGTCGGCCCAGAGTCGAGCCCAAACGACTGGAGCGTTCCTTTCGGAAACGGCAAGAATGGCTTCTCCTACTACCTGGGTGAGTTTCTGGACGCCACCTGTACGGTGCGTGCTACCTGGTACGCGGCAGCATCCGGAGGCTACGGATCTGTGAGGAGAGGGGTCAATAGTGGTGAAACGGCGTTCCAGGGCTTCTACGAAGTCTCGGGCTTCGGTGAATGGAATTGCCTCAGCGAGTGGGAGATACAGGTGTCGCCCTCCGTTTGGGGAGACGTCTTCAACCCATTGCGCCCCGTTGTGCCCGAACCATGTGCGGAGTCGTTCAGCGTCTTTTGTGACCGCTTGGACGCCGCCGCGGTTGGTGTCAAGGTCAAGGAAAATCGTCGACGCCATGCCTGCAAGTGAATAGACCATTACTGCTGCAGGCGCGGCCGGGCGCCTTGCACGAAGGTTCTGTTCGCAGCGTGCCGGATAGTTTTTGCCGCGGTCCAGCGACACCCTTACGCGGTCCCGGCCAGCCAATGCAGGTGCTAAAAGTTCCCAGGCGCGGTCCTCAGGCGACACGCCCGAATGGTACGTCCCCTGCGTGGGTGCTTCTATAACTGCTGGAAGTTGTCCTATACTCAAGCTGTGATCCTTTCGGGCACGACAAAGGCGGCGGGGTTTTGGTTTTCTCTAGCTTGCTGACATAGGCAACCGGCTCATGGTGTGACCGGTGCTAAAGATTTGGAGAATTGATCAGTTGGCGCTGATCGATCTCAATGATTAGAGGGCGTAGGATCTTGGCGGATCCGGCGCCCTCACTCTTTTAAGTGCCTGTGATGGGCAAAGCCTCCTGATAGTTCGGAGCTGCTGGATCAAGCCACCATTCAGGGAGACCGTAGGGGTCAAGGTGGATGTTGGTGATGAACGCGTTCATCACCTGGGCCATCGACGTGGATCCGCCGTTCAGCTTCCCCAGGCGCTTGACCTTGGCCTTGCGTGCCGGAGCGATCAGCCCTGTGAGAATTTCATCGCCGGTGTGATCTTTGGTCCTGTATTTCGCAGGATCCCCGTATGTACCGGGCGATACAGTCTCTGGCATGTGATCGATGATGGCTTCGATCATTCGTGACAAGGTGACCTGAGCTGCATCTGCCATCTGGTCGGCTTTATGCTTCGCGGGTCCCTCAACATAGACGAGGAATGGCATGTTTCCAAGGCCTGTTCCCCGCTCGCGTTTCGCTCGCTTCTGCTCCATGGGATTGAATCTACCCTCAGTGACGATTCATTTAACCTATTAAGTCCGGTGGCGTGTCGCGGTGTCAGAGCTGGGGCTTCTTCGCATGCTGTGAGATGACCCCGCTCAGATAAGGACCGCGAAAGGCTTTGTGGCAATTTTTCGCCCACGCCAGCGGGCCGTCACCGAAGAGTACCCGACCATGAGGGTTGGTCCGGTCAAGTATCTCGGTGCGTCCAGGATGGCTGTGGGTAGCTCGCCGGTGAAGGTGTGGCTGCCATCATCATGAACAACAAGGACTGCCGCTACGGCAGCTTCCATTCGATCAGTGGCCATTTCATGAAACGAACCTCGGCCAACGCCTTGGTAGGTCCCCGGTTAATCCTCGACGTTTCTTCTCCGGACGATCAAGACGCTCCCTGCAACGATCCCGACCGCTGCTGCGGCGAGAATGATAAGCCTCGGCAGATCCAGTCCGATTCCGGTTCCTGGAATTTCGATGAGTGCTTGAGCGGAAGGAACCATGACGTGGCTGGCCAGTAGCCAATCCCTGACCGGGTCAAGGAGGGCCCCGAACGGTATGAGGCCCATAGCTAGAGCGAGAAAGCCAATACAGATCAGCTGCATCTGGTCTGGGGTCAGGTCTCCGCTGCCGCCGTTGTTACTCATAGGTGTGCTCCTTAATCAACTGTGGATGGGTGCCGCACCATCAGTGCGGAATCTGAGCTGAGCATGATCGTTTCGGGTTCACCGGAGTCGAAGTCCCGGTAGTCGATGGTCATGGCCGAGTCGTCCCTGTAGTCGGGTTCGATCGATTCAATGACGCCCCATTGGCCGATATTCTCGTCAACGCAGAACAGATCGCCGGCGCTCAGATCTTCGGGACCCGAATAGGTCTCTGCGTCGTATCCGGTGAACTGATCTTCTTCACCCTCGGCGGACTCAACTGCTACCGGCTCTGTTTCGTCGGCCGCATCTTGGAGCGGCTGTGGTGCCTTCGAGATCTGGCTCTTGCGGGGGGTGTCGCCGGCCGGGATATGAGCATGCCGCTTTTCGTAGTCCGCGTCGTATTCCATGATTTCAGCTACAGCGTAGTCATCGAACGTCAGAGGGAGAGTTTCACCGTCGAGGTCTTCCTTGGGTTCGAGGACCTCAACCATCTTTCGCGAATAGTAGGTAACTTTCGGACGCACGGATTCAACGAAGGCCTCGTCAAAGCCGGGTGAATTGGGATCCGGGTTGGGTGAAAAGAACGTTTGCGCTTCCACTGGTCGTGATTTGTTGTCCAAACAGATCGCGCGGCCCCGGGCGGTTCGAGGAATGGCTACGCCAATCGCTGCGGAGTCCCACATCATCTGGGCTCCCTGAGGAGATAGTCGGCCCATCGACACTCTGGCGCCGAAGTTGTCACGCATTTCACCGCCCACAAATTCAACGTCCGGGCGCTGTAGGCCAACAATCATGTGGACCTTTGCTGAACGACCGAGCCGGGCGATGTCTGCAATGAGCTCAAGAATCGGCGGCTTAACCGGCGCTCCCTTGGGCTTGACCTTCTTCCACCACCGTTCAGTGCGCTTGAGGAATGTGGTGAGTTCGTCGATAACCAGCAGAAGTGGTTCGAAGTCTGCAAGGCTGGCCTGGCCGACTTCTACCTGGTTGTACCGTTCCTCCATGAGCTCGTGAGCGGCCAGAATCGCACGCACCTGATGTTCAACTCTGGCGGTAACCAGCTCAACGTTTGGCCACCCCCGAAAACCGATGAACTCGATGCGTTTGCCATCAATAATCCAAGTACGCCAACCAGCTTGCGTTACACGTTGAGTCACCCCGTGAAGGAGAACGGTCTTACCGGACCCTGTACCGCCGACCACCATGAGGTGGGCTTGAACGGCAGGCCACCATTCGAGAAGCTCGTCTTCTTCTGCCACAGCGAGGGGAACTCTGAAATCGGTATAAACCCTGTGGTCGAGCGCAAGCGGCGAGTGCTCCTCGGGCGGCCTGACCATAGTGGGCAGAGGGATACGACGTTTGAATTCCACAGAGGAGTGCTGCAGATCCCAAACCGCTTTGAGACGGCCCGGCAGAGTTGCTGCTATGACCCGCTCGACCCCGGAACGGCGAGACCCAATGGATAGTTTCGCGCTTGGCAGTCCGCTGACCCCGATGGTCTTGATGCCCTCGTCATCCTCATTGGTGTCGATGGTGACGTCCTTGCCAAAAAGTTCCGTGATGACCGATTCAGCCCTCAACGCATCAGCGGTCTTTGAAGACTCCTTCTCCATCTCGGTGATATCCAAGCGAAACTGGATGTGCTTGCGCCGCCGGTCATGGGCGTCCACCTTGTAGGTACCGTCGAAATTCCTGTCAACAACTTCACCCAGTTTGGCCAGCCAGATACCGTCATGATCGTTGACGGTCCTCCCGTACCGGACCGAAACCCTCGCTGGATAGCCCGTGAAACCTTCTCCCCATTTCGAAGCCCTAACCAGGCTGCGGGAGACCTTCCTGACCCCGAGCTGCGGAGCGAGCGCTTCAACAGCATTGTCGATGATGTATTGCCGGCGCCTGTTCCGTACAGCTGCGACAGTGGCTGCCGCAGTCGAGAGTCCAGAAAAGGTTGCCGCAGCGATCGCCCCGACGGTAGACCCCTGGATCCAAAGGATGCATGACCCGATGACCCCCAGAACAAGGCACACCAGAATGACGGGAGTCCATGGGTTGTGAGGAGCAGGAAGCTGCGCCCCGGGCGGTTCAGCTGTCTGTGTGCGGCCGAATGCTGAGCTCACAGCTCACCAACCAAAAACGCAACGATGACCCTGGACAAAAGGCGGGATGACCGCAGCGCTTCCTTGTTACGACTGTTCATGATGTCTCCGTGTTTTGCGGTGCTAAATGAGAGCGAGGGATCCGCCGCGGCGGGGGGTATACCGGCTGCCGATGAGTTCGCTGAGCCAGGCCTGAATATGTTCAGGCTCATCACCATCGATGGTGATGGCAGGATTCACTCTTCCCGCGGCCGGCGGGCGCAACCTGGCAATGGCATGGCCAGTCAGATGGAGGGTGGAATCCGGTCCCGGAATGAGTTCGTGGATACGAAGGGCGCCGGTGATGAACGTCCCCGTCCCCACTGCCAGGATCTTGCCTGTGCTGACCTCGTCGTAAGGGAAGCCACGATTAGGCCAAGGACCGAAATACTGCGAAGCCCAACGGGAGTCATCAAGGTGTTGCGACCCAGGCAACGACTGAGCAGGTGTCTGCGCTAGAGGCAGCCGCCCCTTACAACTGACCTTGGACGCGTTGAGCATCCACTGGATCTGACTGAAAGGGGTATGTCCCCTAGCAAGATAGCCAGCCTGCTCCAGCCGATCCACCAAACTTGGACCCACACTCAAAGCACGGGTCAGCTCGCTCCTGGACAAGGTCCACTGCGTACTCGTTCCTACGCCCTGACGCTTTATGGCAGGCGCATCACGCCGATGATCCAGAAGTTCGACCGATCCCATATGGGCCCCTTGTGTACTCGAAATTTGCTGGTATATACGGGGTAGGTGCCGGAGGACCGAAGATTACAAGCAGGGCAGGCTACGGATCCGTCTATGAACTGCGCGGGGACCTGAAGTGCTCACTGACCGGCCAACCCGCCCGGACATGACGACGAACCCAAACATCCGACCCGGCAGAGTCAGGCGCTCGCAGGGGTTCAGCGCTTGGCTCGGGTTCGGCCAGCCACCCTGAACCAGGAATCCAGGTGATGTTGGAAGGGGCCGGGTCCGGCGCCAGCGCCGGGTTGACGAGGGCAGCTACGAGTTCCTGCGCTTCCGCCACATCTGTTATTCCACCGGTTGATGGCGTGGACTTCGCCAGAGCTTGGTACGTTCGCCCCCATCCTTCGGGAACTGTGAAGGTGGAGACTTCGCCGATTTGGGACATTAGTCGTTTGGCGTCTATCGCGCGCTGGAGCTCGCGAGCGTTGAGCCGTTGGGTTCGGGCGATCACGACAAGGTCAATCAAGTCTTTTGTTCTGCTGCTGGGGACTCCGGCATATCGCGAGAGCGTGGCGCACACCTTCTCGGCGACCTGGTCGGCCAACGGGTATAGGCGGTAGGGGTGGGTTGGGATAGGACGCGGCAAATGGATTCGGTTCGCGGGGTTCACCACTTCCGGCACCCCGACCGGTGGAGGTCCCACAACGATATCGACTGGTATGTCCCCGATCTTCTTCCCTGTGTCTGCGTCGTAGGCAGTGAATTGAGCCCTGCGGGTTTGGGTGCCCGGCTGGTTGTCCCCTTGTCCGGTGTCGGTAGTGCGGGCGAGCTCGAAGCGAATGTGATCGCCAAGATCTACTGAAGCTCGTTCTTCCAAGGCATGGAGGGCTTCGTCAAGGTCGGCGGCGCTGGCCGCCAGGTCGAGGTCTTTGGTGCCTCTTGTTAGGGGCACGCGTGCGAGCATGGCGCCTCCGCCCTTGAGCATCCATTCTGATTTCTCGCCGTCGGCGAAGACCCGGGAGAGGAAACGGTCAAACCTAGCCTGAATCAGCTGTGAGTTGATGTCGTGGGCTCCCCCGTCCTTGACGGACTTGGCTGCGGTGGCTTTGAAAGCTGCGACCAGAGCTGTCCAGGAGCTGTAGCCGGCTTCAGACACGGGGCGCCCATCCCGAAGGGCTGGTGCCGGCCAGGTCGAATAGTTCCTGCGCCAGTGCTGCGCCGTCGTTGACGTCGTGACCATTGGCGGCTGCGAGAGGTGCAAGATGTTCGACCAGTCGTTGGGGATGGACAAGCCGGCCTTGGGCAATGGCGTCGCGAATGGTGTCGGAGGTGAGCGATCTGTCCGTCCAGGATTCGACGAGATCGGCAATCGTTCGCTCGATGGTCAGCGTGGGCAGAGCTTGGACGTAGGTGACTTCCTCGGGAGCGAGGGTTCTGATTTTGATTTTCACCCCAGGCAGGCGCGTGCCTTTACGGGTCGGTGAGATAAGGGTGTGACCCTCGGGGTAGAAATCGCCTATACCGTGCAGGAGGGTTGCATCGACTCCGGCAACGACGAGTCCAGGTGCCCCGGTGGTAGTCCGTGCTGCGCTGTCGCCACCGGTGGCCAGCCAGGTTGCGATGATGTCTTCGTGTTCCAGCATGGGCGCACCCGCCATCCGGTAGACGCCTTGGAGGACGCGGGTTATTGCTCCGGCCGCTGACAGCCGGGAGAGCTGCATGCGGGAGATCCCAGCGCGCTCGGCTTGTGAGGTAGTCACAAGCCCCCAGCGCTGCTCGGCAATTGTCCCTAGAAGGGCGACAGTCTCAGCAGTCATGCATCAATTGTATCCATAATAGATACAAATGTTGTAGCACAGATGAAACCGTAATTGGTGCGTCGCAAGCCTGCAGGGCCAGTTGCGTCGCGTTTCGTTGTTTCGAGAGTGAGCCGATTCAATTTGGTCCCAAGTTTTACCCTCGAAAGGTAAACGCGTTTATCGGGCGAGGGTAAAACTCGAGACCCCGAATCAAGAGAAGTGATCCAGAGTGTGGAGGTGGGTGTTGTCCTTCCAATATGAGGGCACACGCGGTTTCCATCAGCTTGACCCACTTGGCACTGAGCAAGCCTTCCCTCCAGCCGTATGGCCTTATCGTCGGCGCTGCTGCAGCATCGCTTACCGTGCTAGCTGATGTGGGGTGTTCTGCGGATGGTCTGCGACCACTGGCGTTGGTCTGTTCACCTGTCTTTTCCCCACGCGGGGTGAGCTCTCCGTGATGACGTTGCGATGGAATGTCGTGGTCACGGTGAGGCTTCCGGGGCGCCTATGCCAGATAGCAATGAGCACACCTGGGGAGCGTATACGACTGGTTGTACAAGTGCGGAGGCTGGTCGTGTTTGGCTTGAAGGTGTTCCCGTGTGCTTGTGGGGTTAGGCGTGCTCAGTGGCTGCCTTGGCCCGCGCTGGTCGTTCCCGCTAGGCCGTGGGCTCGCCTGAGAGATTTGCGAGGGATTCAGCTTTCCAGCCGTCTCCTACTCTGACCAGTTCTACCGTCCGCACGTACGGAGTATCGGCCGCGGCGACCATTGGGTCCTGGCTTTGGGTGGTGACGGTGTAGTCAACGATCATCGTCATCTTGCCGGCGGGGAATTCCTCGGTCCGTCCAGGTTGTGTTCGCAGGATCCGTGCCTCAGTTGTTGAGCGGCCTTCCACGTAGCGGGTCCACTGAAGTCCACCGTCACCTGAAAATCTTCTCGTCAGTTCTGCACCGAATTCCGGTGTGCAGTTGGTCAGGGCGTTCGTCAGCCATGACGAAGCACTGGGGTCCTCGAATGAGCGGCGGTGGTAGGAGATGACGAAGTCCCTGGCCGCTGTGTCCAGCTCCGCTATCTGTGCGGTGCTCAGGACGGGATCTTCAGGTGCTGGAGCTTCTGGAACAGATGCCTGGGTTCCTTGTGTTTCCGGGGTTTCCGGGCCGTTTTGTCCGCCGGGGGTCGGTGGTGGTTCTGGAGCCCGTGATGGCTGTTCCAGACGTGCTGGTGGCTCGTTGCTGGCTGGTGAGGGCGTCTGGAACAGCCAGATTCCCAAGGCTGCGAGGGCTGCAGCTGCCGCCACAATGCAGCTCGTTATCAGGGTGTGCTTGGTCATGGGGTGGCCTTGAGCAGAGTGAAGTATTCGGTGTCGGTCTCCCACGTGGTGGCATGTAGGAGCGTCCCTTCCTGAGGGTTCAATGCGCTGTACATCTGTCCGTTGCCTGCATAGATTCCGACGTGTTCCCAGCGCCCGGGGCTGCTTTGCCGCTGCACGACGAGATCCCCTGGCTGGGGGTCGGTGGTTTTGCTTCCGGCCGTCCACTGGTTGACGCGTGGAAGTTTGATGCCCGCCTGGTCATAGATCCATTGGACATATCCCGAGCAGTCCCAGGCTTTGAAAGTTGTTCCAGCCCAAACGTAGTCACCTCCCACTCCTTGCTTGGCGGCATCGATGACTTTGGTGCGGGTGCCGGCGTTGTCTGCGGCCGTAATGGGCTGATCGGCCCCTGGAGTGCATTGGGTCGGGATGGCGCCACCGGCGGATTCAAGGAGTTGCTGGGCAGTTGTCTGCCATTTGGCGTAGGCGTCCGGGAAGGCCGAAACCTGCACTGTCTGGGCGGCTCCGGTAAGGCTCATTTGTTCCCAGCCGGGGATATCCAAGAGTCCTCTGGGGGATCCGTGGTTTGGTCCTTCTTTCCCACCGTAAAAGGCCCGTGCCGCGTAGGTGGGGTCCATCAGTTCCTCGACGGATCCCCAACTGGCCGCGGGGCGCTGCTGGAAGGCATTGACGGAGTCGTGGTCACTTCCGACTTTCATGTGCGGGTACATCAGAGATTCAGGGACTCCGGAATTGGCGTAGGTGTTGATCCCTGACTCCTGCGAGGCAACCATGAGCGCGATGAGGATTCCGTTGGTCGGAACTCCGGCGTTTTTGCCTTCTTTGACGATGATGGACACCAAGTTCATTTGGTCACCGCTGAACGTGAGGGGCAATCCGTTGGGGCCTTTGACCGTCAGCCCACCACCTAAGACAGGGGCTGCTTGGGCTGGGGCATCGCCGCCAGTGGCTCCGCCGGCGCCGAGGGTGATCCCTCGTTCTTTCATGTACGTGTTGGGGTCTACGTGTTGGCCGTTGACGTGGATCTCGAAGTGAAGGTGCGGTGCGGTTGAGGCGCCGGTCGATCCGACACCGGCCAATTCGTCGCCGGCCTTGACGGTCTGACCTGCTTTGACCTTGGAGGTGCCGTCGGCGGCGTGCCAGTACCAGAATTCGGTGTTGTTTCCGGCATCAATGATGATGCCGTTGCCGCCGGCGTTGCCGCCTGAGTCGACTGCCCGGACAGTGCCTGCGGAAGCTGAGTAGAACGGGGTACGTTCGGGGACGCCGGCGACGTCTTGGCCCGCGTGGAAGGTCAAGGCTGATTCATCAGGAAATCCGGCTGGCACAACACCGGGGCCGAAGGGGTTGGGGCGTGGACCGTAACCGGAGGTCAGCTGGCCAACCAAGGGGCTGGCGTACCCTCCGGCGAAGGTAGAGGGGACGCACTTGGTAGAGCCTGTTTGGGAATCTGGTCCGCCTCGAGCGAGCACGGCGCCGGAGCCTGACAGGAAGAAAGCGGCCCCGCTGAAAAAGACAACAGTAACGAAGAGTAGAACCGCCGCCGCTAATGCGGCGACGGCGATTACTGCCTTTTTCATCTGCTGCCTACCGGCCGTACTGAGCGGAGGTGGGCGAGTTTGGCCGAGAGCTCGACCGAGCGGGCACTGCGCGGGGCCGGTGGGGCCGCCGGGGCGTCAATGATCGTTCCTTCGAGCGGCCGACTAACGGATCCGTTGCCCCTGCGGTCAACGGATAGGCGTGGGCTGACTGATCCATGACCTTGCGAGTCCACAGTGATACGGCGGGTGAGGTTCTCGTGGGCGGGGCCCATGGTGCGGCCGTGTCTCGGGGCCTGCGGGCCGGGTGCGGCGGCTTCGATCGCGGCTTTGGTGCGGGCGGCTGTGGAGCCGATTTTCGCTGCGGCTCCGACGGCCTTGGCGGCCGGGTGGGGAATGAACTGTGCCGCGGTTCCAACGAAGTCCAGGCTAGCTGCCGTTTTGGAGGATGCTGACGGAGTGCCGTCCGTCCCGCCCCCTCCTGGTCCTCCTGGAGTAGGCGAGGGTGGATTGGCCGTGGGGCCTGCGCCGGGGCCGGAGGTCAGAGCGGGCATGACACGGGATCCGAGGGTTGGCGGAGGTGTGATTTTCTCCCCAAGGTCGGTGAATGCGCCTCCCCCGTTGGGAGCCCACCCCAATCCGGGTTGTGGTTGCCGTTGTTTGGGTTTGAGGTTCTTGGTCAGACGGGCATCACGCCAGGCATCTCGAACCCAGGGCTCCACTCGGTTGGTTAGTTGCTTGATGGTTTGGCTTCGGGGTTTTTCGTCTGATCCGAGGCCGAGTTTCCCCAGCCGCTGGGCCAGGGTTTCTCCTGCTTTTTTCGCGCGGCGGTGCAGTCGCCACAGGCCGATGAGGAACACGAGGACGGCGATGTTGACGAACGCCATTTGGAGGACGATCCCGAATCGGCTCATAAGGGCGGTGATGGAAACCAGTACCTTCATGTAGCCGGCAAGGAAGATGAGGGCGACGACGATCATGACGCAGGAGGAGTAGATTCCGATAATCGACCGCCACAGCCCTGTTCTTGACGTGGACGGCAGGACGGCCCAGAGGGACGCGAACATGGCTTTGAGCCCGTTCCAGAGGGATGAGAACACGGAGCTGATGATGTACAGGGACAGGCCGAGGATCAGCAGGTTCATAAAGAAGCTGCCGGACTGGATGTTGGCCATCACTCCGATCTTCGTGATCACCGGTGACTGAACGTATTCCTTGGCGTCCTTGTCACATTCCCCAACTCTGTCTCGAACGTTGGTTTCGGCGACGTTGATGGGGTTCCGGTCGTTGAATGCTTTGTCGAAGACTTTGTCGCAATCTCCGATCAGAACGTGGCCGAAAGTCACGGTTTGCGCCGGAACTCTGACGAAAGTGTCCACGAGCTGGGCGATGACGTTCTCGGCAAGTACTTTGTCCGCGGACATGGTCGCATCGGCGGTGGGGCGTGGGCAGTTGCCACCGGGCATGCACGGTTGCTGGTCTGTGGTGATGGCGACGGAGATCTCACCGCCCCAGATTTTGGCCTTGTTTAAGATCCCGTCGGGGCCGGTAATGGTGGCGACGGGGTTTGCCAGGACACCGGTGGCAGCGATGGCGATGACCACGGCGACTACGCATTCGATGAGTCCTGACGAGAATTTACCTCTAAGGATGTAAATACCGGCGACGAACGCGGTCACCATGAGGGCAAAGGGTATCCAGTAGATCTGGTTGACCAGAGCTTGGAAGGAGACAGCTATCCCGTTCAGGGGTGAGGCGATGAATTCGATCCATTCAAAGGCCAGCAGGAACTTCACCATGGCAAAGAGCATGGCGATGTAGAAGATGTGCCCCACCCAGAGGAAGTCCAGAATGCTGGTGATCCACATTTTCTGGGGTGTCCAAGCGTCTCCGCGGTCCAAGGGCAAGGACATGTATTTATCGATCGGGATGCCGTGCGTGTCGTGGATTCCTGCAGTGGGCAGGAACAATCCGGAGCCTTGGCCGGTGCCGTCGGCAGCGAAAGCGGCCGTGGCTCCGGCATGAATGAGGACAGCCCAAAGAAAGAGAACGCTCATGGTTCGGCGGGTCCGTGGGTGCTGATAGAGCCACAACCGTGCTTCTGCGCCGATCCTGGTAAGGATGTTGACCCGGAACACTGCTGGGCGGTTGAAGAGCGACAGGAACCAGGTCACGCTGCCATCTCCTTTTGCCGATCGATTTTGGGAGGCGTTGTCAGTACTGCTTTGGCCCGGCGGGGTTCGCGGGGGATCTGGATTTTGACGGTGGAGATCCGGTTCCTGGCGTCGCGGTACAGGCATTCACCACGGCGTTCCAGCGGCACGCCCTGGGCTCCTTGTGGAGATAGATGCTTGGTGACGGTTTCAACCCATTCGTCCGTGTCCATGGAGGCGAACCATCTCAGGTTGTTTCGGGCGAGGGTTTCATCACGGTTCCTGAAGACGAAGCGCTGCGGTATGAGCCCGCGGAGCACTTCGGATCCAAAGTCGTTGATGGCGTCGTGGCTTCCCAGTCCGAGTGCGGCTTTGTGCTTGCGTCCGTAGCGGATGAAATCGACGATCTCCTCTTCCCCCTCCGGGGAGGACGTCATGTGGTGGCACTCGTCGACGATCATCAGCGCTTCGCGGGCGTCGTCAGCAAAGCAGATCGTTTTACCGATGCTGGCCAGCAGCGCGTACATGGCACGGCCGAAGATTTTCTCTATGCTCATTTCCTTCTTCAACGATTCGTTGAAGAGCTCATCCTTGCTGGGCAAGTCCAAACCATGGGTGCAGAACACCACTGCTTGGGATGCCATGGACAGTGCCGGCAGTTCGTCGTTGAAGAGAACATCTCCCAGGTCGATCGTGGCGATGTTCTTCAGGCGTCTGGCCATGCGGTCGCAGACGTCGCGGTTACGTGCTGGAATGCCTGTGTCACCTTGCATGTGATCCAGAAGCTTCGACAGGGAAGTCACCCCGTGCTCGATCATGTAGTTGGGTTCCAGGAGAGAGCTGATGAGGTCTCCGTCATCGCTCATGGTCTGGATCGCGAAGAGCTGAGCGAAGAGTGTTTTCACCATTCGTGAGCCAACTTTCGGACCGAAGATCCGCAGCGGGTCCATGGAGTATTTCGGCGCCATCAGGTCAATGATCGAGGTGCGTTCCGGGTTCAGTGACTTGGCGAAAGCGGCCCATTCCTGGTTGTCTGAACGGTCTACGACAACCAGGAGCCCGTCACGGTCGAAGGTGTGCCCGGCAACCGTTTTGAGGAACGTCGATTTCCCGGACCCGTTCTCCCCCGTGGCTCCGAAGGAACCGGAAAGGTCTCGTTCCATGTTTCCCCCGATGTTCATCAAAAAGGGAGAACGACGACCTGATGAGATGTTGTACCCGGCCAAGAACCCGGTGGTTTCGCCTATTGCGTTTGAAACGACCGGCACACCCATGGCAAATTCGCGCCCGGTAGTGATCTGAGCGAGCTCGTTGACAAGCCGGGAGGCGGGGATCCCTGGGAGCATGGCCCACCACAGTTCTTCTTGTCCACCGAGGGGTGCCTCGAATTTGAATTCCTTCCGCTTGTAGAAGTCCGTAATGAATTTGGCTTTTGCCTTGGCGTCCTCCGGGTTGTCGGCTCCGACGGCAATGATGGTCGTTGCCTGTACTTCGACTTCACTTTCGGACTGGTTCAGCGATGCCTGGTAATCCGCGAGCACTATTGCGACGTCATCCAGGTCGTTTGTGCTGCCGGTGATGGGATTGCTTTGGCCGCTTTGCTGCTCGTACTGGTCGTTGAGGGTAGATTCAGCTCGGGCATTGCGCTGTTTCGCTTTCTCGGCCTTCTGGATTGTCATCCTGACGGCGAAGTCGGCATCTACGGGCAGATCGTCGATGGCTTTGATGAATTCAACGCCGGGGAACACGAATCCGCCCTGGGGTGTCCCGGTCATAGCCATCAACACTTGGTACGAGTCAGTCTCGCTCTCGACGTGGCCGACTTTGAGGTAGCGGCGTTTGAAGGGCACCGCACGGGCCGCTGCCGATGTTTGGTCAGACTGTCCGCCTTCGTCGATCCAAGGCTCAGAGAGCAGGGTTCCGGAAATGACCCGGCCTTTCGGGGCGTTGCTTTTAGGTTCCGGTACGGCTACATCGAGGCTGAGGCCACGCTGCTGCATGTGGTCGTTGATCCATGCCAGTTCGTCTGGTGTTGCCGGTTTTGCCTGAAATTCGCGAGGTATGGCTTTTTCGATCTGTTTTGCCGCCTCCAGGGCGTGCGCGATTTCCGTCGGCGTGGGAACGCGTCGAGGCAGAGCCAGGTGACGCCGGACAACGGCATCTACTGCGTGGAATTTGGTTTTGACGGCTTCTTTGATGCCGAGATCTGCGATGGGGGCCGCGAGCCAGAAAGCACGCGTGCCGACGGGGTTGTTTTCCAGTTCTTCCAGACTCAGCTCAACCTCGGTGAGGTACTCGGGGCAGCGATCCATGGGGACCCCGTCCATCATGTTCTCGATGACCACGGCGGGATCGAGGTTGGCGCTGAGCCCGAGCAGCAGTGATTCACCGGTCAGGGACTGGTACATGGCCTGGTGTGCTGCCTTGACGAGCATTTTCGATTCGTGCTTGCCGTACCCGTAGGCCAGAGGCTCCAGTCGCCACATGGCCCAGATCATGCCGCCAGTGGTCCACATGAGATGGCCGGCCAGGGACGAGAACGGGATGCGCTGCATTGGGGTTTCCTCCTACTTGGTGTTCACCTGTGCCAGCAGGCGTTGAACGGCTGATCCACTCATGGGGAGGGGATCCGGGGGCCCTACAGGAGCCTGCGACTCGGGTTCAACTGGAGTAGGTGGGATTGGTTCTGCTATTTCAATGGCTTCGGTTTCCGGCCGTGGAAGTGAGCGCGGCGCAGGCCGTGTTCGGGGCTCTCGAATGCTGAGAGATTCTCCGCGGTAGCTTCCGGTGGCAGGCCGGAACACGGCACCTGAAGCGTCGACCATCACCAGGGCTGGGTTGCGGTTTGTTGAGGGCAGCCGCCCGGTAAACCAGGCAAGTCCCCAGACCACAAGGCCACCGAGGATGATGTCCACGATGGCCATGCCGGTGGTCCATAGCCAGTTGGTATTGAGAATCGCGAAACCAGAGACGACCCCCACGCCGGCTTGTGTCAGGGTGTAAGGGCCACCCCAGATTTTGGAACCGTCGTGAAGGCGTCCCAGCATTTTCTTGACCCTGCGGGCGCGGGTGTAGAACCGGCCTACTTCAGTCGCTACGGGGGTAGGCAAGGCTCTATTCCAAGGTCAGAAAGATCTCGGACCCGGACTCAGTGGATAGCTCGGTGGCCTGACCGGAGGCTGCAACAGGCAGTTCGCCACGCATCTGGGTTTCCATCCATCCGATGCCGTTAAAGACACCCCAGAAAAAAAGACCGCCCGCGGCGATGCCCATGACGATGCCCGTGACCTTGAACTTCTTCATCAAGGAGATGAAGAACACCGCGCCGAGGGACACCAGAACGGCCCCGGTCTTCAACAGGTTAATCACGTCCGTGATCTTTTGGTTTGCGGTGTCGACG
Organism: Arthrobacter sp. 18067; assembly: GCF_902706295.1. Taxonomy (GTDB): domain Bacteria; phylum Actinomycetota; class Actinomycetes; order Actinomycetales; family Micrococcaceae; genus Arthrobacter. The sequence continues at coordinate 34,539 of NZ_CACSJJ010000005.1, forward strand.
ACCCCAGCCGGAACGTGGGTAACAGCGGCCTGGTGGATCTGGGAGGCGGTCCCGACAAGGTCAAGGGAGGTCTGCAGGTCGATGGTCATGGCGTGGGCCTTTCAGTTGGTGTCTTCGTTGATGAGGGCTTGCTGGTCTTATCGATGTCGGGGGTGGAGTTGAGAGCACTGACTTCCCACCGGCCGGCACGTGCATTGAGCGTCATCGCGTACGTGGATGCGCCGCCTTGGTTCTGAGTGGTCTTGAAGGTCACGCCAACAAGGACATGCAGCGTCTCGCCGTCCTTGGGCGCAGCAGAAGGAGTCTTGTCAGCGTTTAGGGATCGGAGTGAGGCACTGCTGAAGGGGGCAGGCGTAATGGGGGCGATGATGCTCCCGGGGGTCGTGTACCTTTCCAGCCCGCCGGCTCCGGTTGCGTAAGCGGTGATGAACGAGCTCACGGTGGTAGCAGCGTCGGCACTGGTCGAGACCGCTTCGGGGTATCGGAGGGTGATCTCTGATGTGGCTGGGACGGGTCCGGATACCGGAGAGGGAAGCCCAACGGGACTGAGACCGCCGTCGGAGTTCACCACGGCCCGGAAGTATCGTCGCGGCCAAGACTCGGTCGTCTTGCCGTCCACAACGGCGGTTTCTTTGACGTTGGCGGCCACGGTGACTGCCGTCAGGGTGGATCCTTCCGGTGTTTCCGTACCCGCCAGGCCAAGATCCCGGTAGACCCATCCGGTAGCCGGAAGCATCCCGACGCTCGAAGCATCAAGGTAGGTGTCCAAGGCGGCATGGTCAGTGCTGGAAGCCGACAGCCAGGCACCAACGAAACCCTCAGCGTAGGCCGCCGGAGCGTTGTCAGTTTGAGGTTGCTGAACAGTGGAGGCATCGGATGCGACAGTGATGTCTTTGCTGAGCGACAGCGCCAACGCAGCGAAGGCAACCACAACGGTCAAAGCCATGACGAAGTAGAAGCCACCAACCAAAGCCTTGGTTCCCAGTGAATGGACCCGGGTCATGGACCCGGCCACGCTCGGGACTTTGACGTCCTCGGAAACATCAACATCGGCCTGGCGTTTCCATAGCCGCTTCATGAGGACGATCCCCGCTCTGGAGAATGAAGCCGAGCTGCAGCCTGATTGGCCGCTGCCATTGCCGCGGAAGTCAGAACCTCCGCAAGCTCACATTGCCGGGAAGCATCAAAGGGGCGCTCCAGCAGATCGGCTATGCCCCGAAGCATCTTGTCCTCGGCACTAATCGTGACGGCAGCGTCACCAATAAACCCCGCCAGGTTCTCGTCGGAAACAGATTCAGGTAGTGCGGCGGAATCCTGCATCTCATCGCCCATCGAAGCTCCTCATGGATTGTCAGTAATCAGTCCCCCAGTCTGGGTCGGGGGTGGTCACTGCATGTAGGTGCCTGGATCGATGGCTTTGCAAAAAAAAACTTTGAAAACTTTTCGCTGGGCCCTGTTCCAGAAGCGCGAACCCAGCTCTCACCTACGCGAAGGCCACTTATTCCAGAAGGCCTTACACCGCGCGAAAGCACCGCCTGTTCAGCGCGCAGGGAACTGATCCAGAAGCTCGTCCAGAGCTGCTGAGGAGCGTGGTTGGTACCACCACCAACCACCTCCCGAGGAGCCCTCATGAGCATCAACGAAACAACAACCCGCGCCCGCCGGACCATCGGCCTTATCGGCCGGATGAACCACGAATGGGACACCGTCATCGCCCCATCCCGCAAGCACTACGGCGCGCTTGGATACATCACGGGAGTCCAAGCCCTCTCAACGCTCACCACCGCCGGCATACAGGACCGCGACGGGATCTACTGGGGAATGCTCTCCGAAGTCCAGGAAGGCAACAAAGACGCCGAACGACTCCTTCTCCAAGCCATGCTCGCCAAAGCCGTGAACCTCAGCCGCAACTGCCGCGGACTTATCGCCATGCCCAGCCAGGACGCCCTCTGCGTCGCCGTCGGAGCCATGTGGGAATCCATCCGCACCTTCCCCCTGCACAAGACAGAAAAAGTCGTCGGCAACCTGGCCATGAACGCCCTCCAGATCATCACCCTGACCCACCCCGCACCAGCAAACCTGCCCGACGCACACGAAGACTCCGAACTCGACCGCATCATCGCCGCTGAACGCGAAACCGACGAACACGTCATCCACTCCGCCACACCCCTGGAAGAACTCCTCAAAGTCATCCTCTGGGCCACCGAAACAGGAACCCTCACCCAAGAAGAAGCAAAGCTCCTCGGCAGGTTCACAGTCTCAACACGCGAAGAAAAATACGCGCTCGCAGAGGAGCTGGGATTGGGCCGATACAGCCTTACGACTTACGCCAGCCTGATCAAGGCCAAGCTTCGTACAGCCCTGGCAGCGAACAATCTTGAGCGTGGATGCCTCTAGGAACAGGAAGTTCGGAGGGGCCTAAAAGTGGCCGCGATTCGCGATTCCCACAAATCCACAACCCGGGCTCGAACCACTACATGGGGAGCTACATGTTTTTTAACACTATATGGGGACCCCTCTGCTTCCCAGTGCTGGCGCGGGAAAACGGAGCATGGCCGTCACAAGATGCACGAGGTCAGGCGTCACAAGATGCACGTGGATAACTTCCGGTTTATTAATGCACGACTAACAAACCGTCACAAGATGCACGTGGCCTGACCTGCGGAAACACGCGGAATCGCATGTTTTCTCTGGACCGGAAATGGGTCAAAACCCCTGCGTCACAAGATGCACGTGGAAAACCTCCGTTATCCACACCCAAAACCACCCAGCAGAAGGCGATGGCAAAACGACGGCTACAGGCACCTGCTCGCAAGGATTGTCGTCTAGAAAGGTTGGTCCACGTACATGACAACGCCAGCGGAAGGGCCAGCTGCTTTGATCAGCGAAAGAGAGCTGCGGCTCCTGAACGTCGGTGCGGGTCTTGAGCTCTCTCCCGACGGCTCTGAACCCCTGAGCTATTCCGCACGGCTCTGGGCCCAGCTTTCGCTGCCCTACAGGGATCCCGGCCCTGTCCCGGAATGGGTCCGGCGCAATAACAGCATCACGTTGAGCATCAGCCCCGGAATGACCACGGCCAAAGACGGTTCCCGCCGTCCGGCGTATCCCTTTGGTGTCATCCCGCGATACCTCATGACTTGGATGACAACTGAGGCTGTCAGAACCGGAAGCCGGCAACTCCACCTGGGGCCGTCCTTGTCGAAATTTCTTCGGAGCCTTGGAATGAACTCTTCAGGAGCGTCCTCGGCCAGAGCACTGGACCAGTTACACCGCCTGGCTGTAGCCAATATGAACATTGAGGACCTGAGAACCAGCGGAGACCGCTGGGGTATCACCGGGGCAAATTTCAACGTTGCGAGCCGATACGAGCTGTGGTTCTCCAAAGATCCCGCCAAAGCGCCGAGCGACATTCTGGGATCAACGATCACACTGTCCGAGGACTTCTACCGGTCCGTCCTTGAAGCGCCCGTCCCGCTCCGCCCGGAAGCGCTCAGGGCCCTCTCTGGATCCCCTATGAGGCTCGATCTCTACGCATGGCTGGTGTACCGCCTGAAGTACCTTGAACGTCCCACGACGGTCTCCTGGGGTCAGCTGGCAGGCCAGTTCGGCGCGGATTACAAAGTGAAGCGTCAATTCAAGGCAGCCTTCGAAAAGAATCTCCGCGAGGTCCTGGTCCTGTATCCGCAGGCCAAAATCCTCGTCACTGGAACGGGGATCCGGCTCCTGCCCTCCGCTGAGCACATCCCCGATCGGAAGCTCCGCGCCATCTAGGCAAAAAGAATGGGTGGCCGCCGTGCTGGCGCGCCACCCATTAGTTTTCCGTGCTCTAGGCTCAACCTTCTTCAGGGCGGAGGAACAGCTCGAAGACATACGAAACGAACGCGCTTCGGGACGGCGCCCCCGACCAGGCAACCTTGTCAGAAATCCACTTTTCCTGGACCTTGTCCAAGCGGAGCTGGATCTGAATGCTTCCCGTCCCTCTCTTACGCCGGACCCTCCGATGAATTCCAGACGGGCCTACGCTCAACTCAGGACGGAAATGCTTCCGGACCTCCTCGAAATCAACGGCATCAAACGCATCGAACAACAAATCCGTATAGGTGACGTCGTCATTTGTCCTGGCCTTGACCAGCTCCAGCAGATCCGGAGGAAGGTAGGTTCCTTTGCTCCGAGCCGCCCCCATGACCAGCTCAGAAGCAACGACGCCCTCTTCCACCTCGGCCAGAGCAGGCTGCGGAACCACGGCAGCATCTTCAGTGCCAGCCTCCACAAGCGTTTCCGGAGCGGCCGCCGATTCCACAGGATCGGCGACAACGCTGATATTGGGCCCACCCGACTCACGCCTGGTACGGGGTCTCAGAAGCTTGGCCTTGTCAGCCGATGGTGTTTTAACAGGGGCAAAGATGTCCCCAAAACCCTTCTGCGCGTCGGGCATGGCTACTCGGCCTCTCCCTCAAGCTCGCTGACCCGAATCAGAATCTCCTGGGTCAAATTCTCATAGTCGGCTGCCAGGCCCGACGCATTCGACGTGTGGAACTTCGGCGAATGCTTGATCCCGCGTTTGAAGTCAGCAAAACGCGTCTTGTTCGCCAGATCCACCTCACCCTCAAGCTCATGGATCAACCTGCCGTGCTCGCGAGCATCACGAGCGGCTCCCTCGGAGTGACGAATACGTGTAGCAAACACCGGCGCCGCTGTCTCCAAGAGCTCCGAAAGCTCCTTGCGCAGGTTCCGTTCAATCTTCCGACTGGTCGACCCCACGTCGAAGAGCACCGCACCCGCCACGGCCAAGCGTGGATTGCGCTCACGCACGGCTTTGAAGCGGTCCGCTACACCCTCTACGGCATCCGTCGAGCCTCCATCGGATTTTGAGGGGATCACCACTGCGGAAGCGACTGTGAAGGCTCCCTGGACGATGCTGGCCTCTCCGGGGGAAGTGTCCACGATGATCAAGTCATAGTCCTCGGCAATTGGTGACAAGCCGGCGTAGAGGAGGTCTGCGAATTCGCCCGACTCCGGGTTGGACATCTGTCGGACCAGCAGCATGCCGGCAATATCCTGCATCGCTGCCCCGCCGGGTACGACATCCAAGTTGGGGCGCACGTCCTTGAGGATCGGCAGCGGCTTAAGGTGTACCAGGGCATTGAAAAGGGCCGTGCCGTCTTGCCTCTCGTAGCCGAGATCGCGGTGCAAACTGCCCCTGGGATCCAAATCGATGACCAGGACCTTGAGGTCCCCCGCTGCTTTACCGGCGACGTTGGCGGCTATTGAGGTCTTGCCTACTCCGCCCTTGGCGCTGGCAAGTACCACTACCCGGTCAAGGTACCCTGCCGTCCCCCGTCCTCCGGGGGACGTAACGGCCTTTGAAAGCGTGTTGGACATGGGAACTCCTACTGTTTGTGCGGTGAGCACTGCTGACAATCGTGTAGGCGATCCTACGGGCCCTGACGTAATTTCAAGGTAGGCGCGCCCATGGTTTAACAAACGTTGTCTAAAGCGTTTTAAACCGCTGTTGCCTAAGTAGTGGGCAAAGCTGCTTGTCCCGCGTGTCAGACAGTATGAGCAGTTGCGGTTTCAAACGCAGTTCTTGACGTGTGTTTTCAGGTAGTAGAGAACGTTGGTCTTACAGCATCTGAGGCAACGGGCTAAAACGTTGGATGACTTGCGACTGGCAACGCAATGGGACCAACATTGCGACACGTATGACGTACCGCATGGCTTAACGCCTTATCTACTTGACTATTGCAAAACATGGCACCCATCCACGTACCTCTGTTGATCCCGCCCAATCAAGAGCCGTTGTAGGTGGTCGTTTGTGCAGGGGTAGTAAGAATCGTTGTGTTTCCAGAGGCCTTAAGTCGGTGGTGCTAAACGCCGGGTAGATCGCGGCGGGCAACGCGGTTGATCCAACATGGCGACACGTATGACGTACCGCATAGCATCACGCCTTATCTACTTGGTTATTGCAAAACATGGCACCGATCCACCTACCTCTGTTGATCCGCCTAATCAACGAACTTTCGGGGAAACGGAATATGGTGATTCAGAGAGGTAAATCCTGGCTTTGGCGACAGGTTGTGCACTTCCGTGCCACTAAGCAGTGTCAGGTGTCTAAAGGTGTGGGAGGGCGCGCCCCTATTCGACCGACCCGTGGAGTTCCGCCAGGGGATCCGGCTTGTCGCTCGTACGACAATGGAACATTGGGGAAAGTTGGGGGTTAGGTGACATCCAGTGCGCTTCTGAGCGCTTTCAGTAGGGCGTCAATTCGCGCAGCGTCTGCACTGTACATGACTCGTTTTCCGTGCCGCTGGTCCATGGGGGAGTCGCCAATGATCACACCCAGTTCTTCCAGTGCAACCAATGCTGCGGCAACAGTGGTCCGGGAAACGTTGAGGTCCTTAGCGATTGTTCCCGTCTGCGCCGGCCCGTTCTTGCGGAGATATCCCAGGATTCCCAGGCGCGTCGTTGTGCCGAAGACGGCGGCAACTTCTACCAGTTGCTCGCTTAGACCCGCATCGACCACTTTAACCACGCCCTCAATCATGCCGCATCGAAACACCAAACACGCCAACTCATCATTTGACTTGTTGAGTTGGGATATGTTCAGATTACCCCATCGACTAGCTATGGGCACACAAAGCCACAAGGAGGCGCTCCGGTGAGCACCGTTAAGACTCGATCAAGCCGCAGGGCAAGCAGCACCGAATCGGCGCCGCCGGAGCCCCCGGCTTTTTCCGCGCCCTCAAAGCTGGCACGAAAGAGGCCAGCACTTGTGGCTCTTTGCATCGCCTTGGCTTTGGTCGGTGGCCTCGTGACATATTTCGGACTATCGGCCAACAACCAAGTGGCAGTGCTCGTTGCTAAAGACGGCCTAGTCAGAGGCCAGGAGATCACCGCCGCAAACCTGACCAGCATCGACATCGCATCTGATGCAGGCAACGGCGCAGTGCCAATCGAGCAATCCGGAACCGTCGTCGGTCAGCAAGCAACGGTAGACCTGCCCAAAGGCTCCCTCATCACCAAAAACAACGTCGGTCCCAACCTCGGGATAAAGGACGGCACTTCCGTTGTCGGTGTAGGCCTGACCACTGCCCAGGTCCCCTCACGCCAGCTCCAAACAGGCGACCATGTACGAATCATCAGGACCCCCACACAGGGCGGCCAGATCGACACCAAGGCAACGCCCGTGGCCGGAGTTGTCGACTCCACACGAGCTGACGATGTCAAAGGTTTGATCATCGTCGATGTCGTCGTCCCTACCGATGCTGCAGCCGAGGTCGTTGCCTGGTCAGCGTCGGGCAACGCGGGTCTCATCCTGGACCCCCTGCAAAACAGCGAGTCGGGGAAGTAAACATGGCAGCGATCTTCCTATGCAGTGTTACCGGCTCACCAGGAGTAACAACGACTGCGCTGGGTCTTGCAGAAGTCTGGCCCCGACCAGTCATCCTTGTCGAAGCCGACACAACAAAGCCCAGCAGCATAATCCCCGGCTACATGCAGGGCGCACTGGACAACAGCCGCGGCCTACTGCCGCTAGCCGTCCGGACTCAACACGCCGGACTCACCAACGAGGCGATGTGGGATCAACTGGTCCCTCTCGCCGCAGATCCCAACCGGGCAGACCCAGCGTCCGGAAAGTACTTACTCTCCGCAATCTCGAACTCAGCGGCAGCCCGAAACATGGTGGGACTCTGGTCAGACTTGGCTGTACTGCTGTCCCAACAATCTGACAGCGGCGTCGACGTCATCATCGACGCCGGACGATACACCCCTGAAGACGCCCGCACACCGCTCCTGCAAATGGCAGACGCGGTCCTCGTGCAGGCATGCCCCGTCCTGCCAGACATTGCAGCCCTGGTGGATCCGTTGGCCTCAATACGCGCGATACTCACCCGGGTCGGACACGAAGACTACCTAGGCCTGATCCTGAGGAAAACCGTCGTCGGTAACTACGGCGTCGGTGACATCGAGAAAAACCTGAAAACCCCCGCCGTCGGCAAACTCGGATGGGACCCAACAACCGCCGCCGTATTCTCCCAAGGAGCTCCCAAACCCAGATCCTTCAAACGCTCGGACCTGCTCTCCGGCCTCGTCGCACTCGCGGCTGCCGCTGACACGCAGATCCGGGACCGGGGACAGCGTTTGGGAAACCGTCCTTCCCAACATGAGGAGGCACGTCCGTGAATAACTTCGACGACACCCACAGCTTTGACCCGACGGCAATTCCCTTCTTCCAGTCCAACTCAACGACCCAGCCCGATGTACCTGCTACGCCTTTTCAAATTCCCGACGCAGCCAGAGCCCACCTTGGTCGGGCAGGTCGTACCCGGGTGAGCCCACCCAACCCGACGGCAGACATCCCCGCGGACGAGGTCAATCGACGAGTCGCAGCCTTTGAAGATGAAATCCGCGACGTTGGGCAGCCCTCCATCGGGGATGAGTCCTTCTGGCTTGCTGTAGCCGAATTCCGACGCAAAGCTGCAGACCGCCACGTGCAATCCCTTGAAGGCCGGCACGGACTCAACGAGGAAGCCCGCGAAGAGATGGGCCGGCAACACGTCATCGACGTTGTCTCTGAACACGTGGCCGAGCAGCTCCGTTCCGACGGCCAGCGCAGCGTGTGGTCGGACAGCTATCGCCAACAGGTCATCAAGGCGACCTTCGACCAGATGTTTCGACTCGGACGGTACCAGGAACTGCTCGATGACCCCAAAGTAGAGAACGTCCACATCCATGGCCACGACCTCGTGTTTGTCGAATACAGCGACGGCGAAATGGTCAAGGTTGCGCCAGTGGCATCCTCCGACGAGCAATTGATGGAGGACCTGCAGTTCTTCGCCAACCGCAACGGCGATGAGGCCAGGCCGTTCTCCTCAGCTCAGCCTGACCTGGATATGGATTTGCTGGGCTACGTTCGCCTCGCGGCTGTTGCGATGCCCATCGCGGAACGTCCCTCAGCGGTTCTGCGTATCCACCGGTACATCAACATCAGCCTTGACCAGCTGGTGGAATTCGGGACGCTCAGCCATGACATGGCCCACCTATGCGAAATGATCGTGAAGGCAAAAAAGACGGTAGTGATATCGGGTGAAGGCGGCGACGGGAAGACGACCCTGATGCGTGCCATGGCCGGGAAAATCGGACCGATGGAACAAATCGTGACCATCGAGAAAGAACGAGAGCTTCACCTGAAGCAGCTCCACGGACGCATCGTGCCACCCTTCGCGCTGCAATATCGCCCCGGCAGTGGAGAGCGGGACGCCTACGGTCATTCTCCCGGGGAGTACACCCTCGAAAAGTGCATGGAGAAAGCCCTGCGACTCAATTCCCGCCGCATCATGGTGGGTGAAGTTCGCGGTCCGGAAATCGTCTCCATGATCCACGCAATGCAGGCCGGCGCCGGAACCATGAGCACCACCCACGCGGACGGGCCAGATGACTGCATTGACCGCCTCGCAGGGCTCGGCATCGAGCGCTACGGAAAGTCCTACATGATGGAGCAGCTCGGCCGGCACATCGACTTTGTGATTCAGATGGGCAAGGGCGTCGATCAAGACGGAAACGCCGTGCGACGTGTGACCCACATCAGCGAAGTGCTCCCGGCAGAAGGGGAGCGCGGCGTTGCAACACAGGATGTCTTCCGTCTGGACCCGGGGGACCGGCAAGCACATTTCCGCCGGCTGCCGTCCAACGAAAGATTGCTGCAGGACCTCATCCGGGCAGGACTTGATGTGTCCCGGTTCAGGGAAGGCCAGCAATGACCCCGGCAATCCTCACAGCACTGGGCGTAGTCCTGGGACTCGGCGGGATCTTTGCTGCCTTGCTGACCTTGGTTCCATCTCCGGAGAACACAGCAACGAAGGCGCCAGGACGGCTTCAGATTCGCCTCCAGAGAATGAGGACAGGAGTTTCCCGCAGGACACGCATCCTCCTGTTAGTGGGAGCTGTCACCGGCGTTGTGTTCTGGTTCGCTACAGGCTGGGTAATCTTCATCGTCGCCATCCCATTAGCCATCCTGGGAATGCCCGCAATTTTCTCGGACCAAGGTGAAAAGACCCAAACCGACAAGCTGGAGGCCATCGAAACTTGGACGAGAAGCTTGTCCGGGTTGATTGTTACCGGCACCCCACTAGAACGGGCCCTGACTTCGTCCCTGTCCAACGCCAAACCCGAAATCTACCGAGATGTGTCCAGACTGGTGGCTAGGTTGGAGGGTCGCTGGCCGACGATGGACGCCCTCCAGGCCTTCGCCGACGACCTAAATGATCCAACGGGCGATTTGGTGGTCATGAATTTGATGCTCGCCGCCAAGCAGCGCGGGCAAGGGCTTGTAAACGCCCTCAATGACTTGGCTCAAACCGTCTTCGAGGAAGTCCGGGTACGCCGACAGGTCACATCGGACCGCTCCAAGCCGCGATGGAACGCCAGGGTCGTTACCGGCCTGACAATCGGGCTGCTGCTGGCCATCCCGTTTATGTCAGCGTTCTCCGAACCATACAAATCCCCCATTGGCCAGATCATGTTTGCCGGATGGCTCGGCATTATCGCGCTGATCCTCGTGGCCATGAAACAAGTGGTCGCCGCCCGACCAATACCGCGAATGCTTGTGAACACCGGAAGGAGGTCCTGATGATTATCTTTGTTGGCGGTGCGTTGATAGGCCTCGCCGTATCTCTGGTGGTCGCCCAGGCCTTTCCTTCCCGGCCCAAACTGAGTGCTGCCCTGGACCGTTTGGGAACAACCACTGCTGCGACTGACGGTGGTCGTCGCACCCTCGAAACGCGCGTCGCATCATGGGTTATCCAGCGGCTGCCAGCCATTCCAGGGTTTAGCATTCCCGAAATGGACTTGGCCCTTGTGGGCACGACTGTCCATAAGTTCATCTACACCAAGGCCCTGTGGGCCGTAGGTGGATTCACTTCGATGATCCTCATGGGACTCTACGTCCAAATACTAGGCATTCTGCCCTTCGCGATCCCTGCCGTATTCGGGCTCGTTGCAGCGGCTACGGCCTGGTTCCTTCCGGACATCTTCCTCAAAGACAAGGCTGCTGCGGCCCGCAAGGAGTTCGTTCGGTGTGTAGCGGTCTACTTGGAGCTCGTCGCTGCTGAACGCCGCAGCGGTAAGCCGCCGGCAATTGCCTTGGAAAATGCTGCAGCCATCGGCAAAGCCTGGCCCTTCATCCGAATCAATCAGGAACTAACACGGTCCCGGTACGACCACACTCAGCCGTGGGACGCATTGGTTGCTCTATCCAAGGACATCTCCGTGCCGGAACTGGGGGAGGCAGCGAAGATCGTCCGCCTCTCTGGAGACGACGGAGCATCCGTATACGAGGCGCTCCGATCCTCAGGACAAGGCCTGCGAGTCAAGATGCTCAACGAAGAACACACACGAGCAAACAAGGCCTCCGAAAGGGTCACCATCCTGATTTCGGTACTGGCCCTCATCTTCGGCGGCGTTCTTATGACACCGCTCATTCTCAAAATCATGTAACGCTGGCCCCTTCGAATGAAGGCCAAGGATACGAACTCAACAACCAACAATTTAGGGAGCAACAGTGAACACCGTAATCAAGATCTACCTTCTGGCCCGAATCCTCATCAACGGGTTGCGTGAAGAAGCAGCAGAACGCTTCGGCCGCCTACGCCTTCGGGCTGAAGCAGGCGACGGTGCGGCCGGGTGGGTGCTGATTCTGATCGGCGTAATCGCAATCGCAGCTATCGTCATTGCCGCCGTCACCGCCTTCGTCCAGTCAAAGACTGCCCAACTCCAGTAGAACGAAACCAACCCTTGAAGAAGACGAGAAACCACATGACCGAAGGCAGAGAACGCGGCAGCGCGCCCGTGGAATTCGTTCTCATCATCCCGGTTGTGCTCTTGATCTTCTTCGGCATCATCCAGGGATCCCTGTGGTACCAAGCCCAGAACGTCGCCCACGCGGCGGCGGCCGCCGCCTACAACGATGCACGGGTCAGCAACGGCTCATCCGGTAGCGGACAAGCTGCCGGAAGCCAAGTCATTGCAAACCACGGCGGCTCTCTCAAAGGGGCCTCCGTATCGGTCAGCCGTACAGCCGACCAAGTCAGTGTCACCGTCACGGGAAGCGCCCCGACCATTGTTCCAGGGTGGGGCGGCCCCTCAGTGACACAGACAGTGTCCGGACCTACAGAACGATGGGTGAACCGGTGAAGATGATCCGTGAATTGCTTAGACGATCCGAGGAGGGGAGCTCCTCGGTGTCCTTCGTGATCATCGCTCCCGCCATCGTCTTGGTAATTGGGTTCTTGATCTTCGCGGGGAGGGTATCCGTGGCAGGGAATGTTGTGGAAAGCTCGGCAGCGGCTGCTGCCCGTGACGCTTCTCTGGCCCGCACGGAGGCAGGGGCCCGGGCCAATGCGTCCGAAGCTGCTCTGCGAGTTATGACCCAGCAAGGAGTGACCTGCTCCAGCCTGAATGTGGACATTGATACCTCCGGGCTTCGCGTGCCCCTGGGAGAAGTAGGAACCGTGAAAGCCACGGTGACATGCCAGGCCAATCTCAGCGACATCGGGATCCCCGGGATCCCTGGAACCAAAACCCTAACCAGTGCTGCGTCGTCCCCCGTGGATGCCTTCCGGCAGAGATGAGAAACCACTTGATTATTCGAATCAGGAAGACGCTTCGGACGGCCAAGGAAAGGGGCGACGCCGCCGTGGCATTTGTACTGCTGGTCCCCGTCCTGATCCTGGTCGTCGGCCTCGTCGTGGACAGCGCAGGGCAATTCCAAGCAACTGAACAAGCAACAACGATCGCCCAAGGCGCCGCACGAGCCGGAGCCAACGGGGGCGTAAACGCCAAGCTCCCAAGCAGCGGGGCGGTCAACATCTCAGCAGGCCAATCCATCGCCGCCGCGAACAAGTATCTGGCAGCTGCAGGCGTATCTGGTTCCGTTGAGGTCAGCGGCCAGACAATTACCGTCACCGCGCAAAAGGAATACAAGCCAAAATTCCTATCACTCTTCGTCGGCACCCTCCATGGAAAAGGGACCGGGTCGGCGCAGTTACTGAGCGGGCCGTGAACAGTCATGCAGCAGAAGCACTTCAAAACTCCGGTCGTCCCCTCCGATGCCGCACCTGTACCACCGGGAACGATGCTCCGAGAGTGTCGGACCCTTCTACTAGCGTTGGCCTCGTGAGTATCCGGCAGCGCCTCTATCCATGCCCGGACCAGAGGGCGGTTTTGGTCGAACACTGCCACCATCATCGTTTTGTCTACAACATCGGGCTGGAGCAGCGTTCGCTGTGGAGGCGTGACAAGCATCTGCGGGGTGAGCTGTCGTTACCGAAGGTTTCCACGCTGACGCAGATGCGGGAGCTCGCTGAGCTGCGCGGGGAACTCGACTGGCTTCGCGCCGGCTCTTCCAGTGTGCAGCAGGCCGCACTGCGAGACTTGGAGCGTGCATTCCAGGCCTTCTTCTCTGGTCGGGCGAAGTATCCATCATTCAAGCGTCGCAACGACCGCGAGGGGTCATTCGTCGTCCGAGACCTGGCTGTGAAACGGCTCAACCGGAAGTGGGGAGTGGTGAACGTCCCGAAGATCGGGAAGGTCCGGTTTCGTGTGTCCCGGCCCTGGTACTGCATCAAAGCCGCAACCAGTGCTCGGGTCACCCTTCGCAACGGCCACTGGCACATCGCCTTCACGACGCCGCCTGCCGCGAAGATAGAAGCCCGAACAAATGCTGTCGTCGGAATAGACCGGGGTGTGAAGAACACACTCGCCACCTCGGACGGAAAGATGCTCCAAGCGCCCGCCTTGACGGACAATGAGCAATTGAGGTTCCTCGCCCTCCAGAAGCAGCTGGCCCGGCAACCCAAGGGGTCCAACCGTCGTGGGCGGACACTCGACAGGATGGGCGTACTGCGGACTCGTCTGGAGCAACGCCGCGGAAATTGGGTAGAGCAGACAACCACAACCCTCGCGTTTGCCTATGAATTCGTTGCCGTTGAAGACCTCCGGATCCGCAATATGGTTAGGCGCCCGCAATCGAAGCCTGACCTAGACACAGATAACCCGGGCGCGTTCCTTCCCAACGGGGCACGAGCGAAGGCCGCGCTCAACAAGGCGATATTGGCTTCCTGCTGGGGCCGGCTTTTAGACCGGCTCGGACACAAGATGCCCGACGGGGCCGTGGTCCGGGTGGATCCGAAGAACACAAGTCGAACATGCGCCGTTTGCGGGCACTGTGCACCTGGGAACCGTGAGAGCCAAGCGGTCTTTGAGTGCATAGCCTGTGGTCACGAGGCGCATGCCGACTTCAATGCAGCCGCAGTCATCCTTGATCGCGGATTAGCAACACTGGCCCCGGGGCACGGGGCGTCAGGACGTAGAGGTCCAGCGGTTCACGCTGGCAGCGTCAACCAATCGGCCGCGATGCAGCCGAGAATCCCCGACTTTCAGTTCGGGGAGGATGTCAAAGGAAAAGGAACCGGGTCAGCGCCGTTATTGAGCGACCCACGAGAGAGGAACAGATCCATATGCAAACCAAGAGTTTGAGCGCCCCTTCGATTGGCCTCGCAGCCCTTACGGTTGGCGTCTTGCTCCTCACCGGCTGCACGCAACCTTCGCCCACTCCATCGGCGACCGTTACAAGCAGCGAGACACCTACATCCACGTCACCTACCGCCAGCGCAGCGGCAACCGTGGCCGCGCCGAAGGACTCTGCTGAAGCTATTGCCGCCGCGACGGCTGTCACCAAGGAGTACTGGGCGATCACGGACCAGATTCTCAATGACGGTGGAAAGAACCCGGAGAGAGTCGATGCTGTCTCAACGGGGGCGGCACGGACTTATGTCCACGATGCAGCTGCTCAGGTTCTAGCAAAAGGTGTGAGCGTAGGGGGAAGCCGGGCCGTGTCTGTAACTCAGTCCTACGCATCTGATGCGACGCCTCCGGGGGGTGCCACGATCAAGAACGGGTTTGTTGGGCTCACGGTATGTAACGACATCAGCGGCAGTAAACCTCTGAATGCTGATGGAACACCGGGCAACAAAGGGGACGTGATGAGGGCAGCGGAAAACATCGAAGTGACCTACGACCCGGCGGCCAGCAAGTGGACGGTCAGCAACTACATCTTGCCAACGGGGGCGGTCGTCTCATGCTGAAAAAATTTCTGACCGCCTTGACGGTCGCACTCATTGCAGTAATCGTTCCATTTGTTTCGGTGCCAGCAGCTTTTGCAGATGGTGTTCGGTGCAATCTGGGGACTTGCTCTGTAACGCCTCCTCCGACGCCGGGGACGCCTGGTGGGGGAACTGTCGTGGTTGCGGATCCAGTGACCGGGTTTACTCCGGGGCCGACGTCGTGTTTCCGCCAGGGTGCGGAGGCTACTAAGGAGAATGAGATTCCTTGTAGTGATCCTGAGCGTGGGGCATATCAGCCTGATCGCGGTTGCTACATGAAGTTGCAGGATCCTCAGGCTGCTCCGCCTGCCGGTGACACTGCTGGTGATGGTGCCTGGTACGTGTGTGTGGATCCGCCGTGTAAGGCTGCTCCTGCTGGTGGGGGTGGCTTGCCGTGTGTCACTTCGGTTTCGGCTCCTCGGTGGTTGACGACTCCGCCGCCAGGGATGAACACGCTTACCCCGGGACAGGCGGCTGCCGCTCTGATCAAGACTTTCCAGTTGAAGGGTGTTGAGATCGGGTCGACCACTGAGGAATCAGGCAAGGGCGCAGTAGGTCTGCCCGTGTGGCTGTGGGTCAAGAACCAGGGTGACGCCCTTGCATGGGGTCCTTACGAGAAGACGGCAACGCTTGGCGGTGTGACGGTGACAGCCACTGCACGGGTGGCCAACGTTGCCTATTCGATGGGGGATGGGCAGACCGTGGTTTGCGCGAACCCTGGCACTGTTTACCTCGAGGGCAACGGCAATACGGACAGTCCCACCTGCGGGTACCGGTACGCGACGATGTCGCCTTCTAACGGTGTACAGCCGTATACGATTACCGCGACGTCCAACTGGGAAGTGTCCTGGACTGCTACAGGAGGCGCCAGTGGTGCGATCGCTACCACGACTCAAGGCCAGATGCAGGCGAGGATCGGCGAGTTGCAGGCCGTCAATGTAAAGCGCTGAGCGAAGCGCGAAGTTGGTTTTGAGGTCTGACAGCAACGGATAAGTGACCATGGAGAGAAGAGCGTTGGGGAAAAGTAAACGTCTGCGGAACCAGGGAACACGGGCGGAAACTGTCACGTACTGGCATGGTGGTACGGCCGGAAGGGCGGTCGGTGAGGTGCTCGTGCCTGGAGTGCAGGTCCCAGGGTACGGTTCGGTGCTCGCTGGGATAACGGGATCGAAGAAGCGCTTCCGCGATTATCGGCCTGACTACGTGTACGTCACGACAGACCGTGATCTGGCGTTCGATTTCGCAGTCAGGCATCTGACCCTGGGGCTGGATTCCGCGCTCTACAGAGTCTTCCCCCAAGGCAAGCCCTCTCATGATCCTGACTACCCAGTAGGTGTTTCTTTCCGGTGCAGGTCCGCAAACGTCCTAGCTGTGGAGCCGGATGACTTCGATGCTTCCTCGGTGGAATCAGGGGCGGCCCGTAAGTATATGACGTGGGACGATGGCACGCCCCTGTATGACCATGAGGGGTACGCGCTGCCTAACCAACTGCAGCACCACTTTGGGATGCGGCCACAGCACCTTAGATCCTTGGGGAAGGCCGCTGAATTCCCACTGATCCACCGCCGCTGCTCTGAAGTACTGCAACAGCTGGTCCCGGGCTTTTCTCAAGCGCACGTGGACCGCTACTTCCAGCTCGCTAACCGAGCCCGCCCCTGAGAGGACCCCATGACGACGATCCTGATTGTTCTGGTTTGTGCCGCGTCCGCGCTGTCACTCATAGGTGGCTGGCGACTTCTCACCTCCTCTGAAGCCCGGCGAGAGCTCGGACTGGGCCTTGTGGGCGCTGGTGCAGTGGGAGCCGCTTCGCTGTACCTGCTCGCGGGCTAGGGCCCGTGGACAGCCAGGGAAGTTCGGCAAGCCCACGAGAACAAGTTCAAATGTGCCGGGCCACGGCCAAAGGACCAGGTCCGCAAGACTTTGGGGGAATTCATTTATGGAGAGTGCCAAGAGCCTGATCGACGGGCAGGAATGGGACGCTGCCGATTTCTGGGCGCAGAAGGCCCTCCACGACGATGAATGGTTCGCCAAATGGACTAAGCGAAACAAAGCCTGGGTGTGCATCGGCAACGGATGCCAGGCCATCGCATACTTCCGCAGCCCAGCACGCAACAACGGATCCCCAGCGTTCGGATCCCGGCATCACACACCCGAATGCGACTTCCGCACGCGCACCATCCCAACCGAAACAGACGAACCGGAAGACGCCGCCGAGGTCGACGCCGTCTACAACGACGGCACGGAGCTGACCATCCGCTACGACCGCCCACGAAAAATGTCAGTGACCGGCGTCATCGAAGACGAGGGCGGAACTGCCGGACCGACGGGAAGGAGCCGTCGAGCCTACGTCCTGGAAACCTCCAACCCCACCAACCAGCAGCGCACATCCGGCCTCGCCACCCAACTGAAAAAACTGCGCAACAGTGAGAACTACCCGGCCCCGAACTTCAGAATCACGGTCCCGGGCCGGGGACGGGACGTCCTGGCGACGGACTACTTCTGCCGGTTCGAGGACGCAACCGATCAACACACAATGCTGCGGGCCACCGGTGAGGCGCCCCTCATGGCGTTTTGGGGGGTCATTGCACGCCCAACCCTCACTGGGGATGGGACCCTTTTCCTGAACCCCGGACAGCCCAGCGAAGAACTCATGACAGTCCTGCTGCCGCCGGTCGTCGCAAGCGAATGGCTTGGATACTTCACGGACCTGACCGACCCGACCCAACTCACCGGCTGGCATCTCATCGTTGAAGGCAGACTGCGCAAGGGCAGGCATCGGCTCCATGTTCGCCTCGAAGAGATCGCGAAAATCGACGTCCTACCGCCACTCAAGTAAAGGGCGGTTTCCAATGATCGCCGCGACAGGTTTCCTGTGAACATACATGGAAAACGGCCAGATAGAGGATCACCGAGGGTGGCCGCTTGAGCGGATTCACCTATTTCGGACGCGACACGTGGTGGTGTTGTCTTGCCGGCCGTTGCGCAGGCTCCGACCCATGAAGACGCAGCTGTAAAGCCGGCGGACAGGACAGTAACCCGCTGCGAGGACTAATTCCATGCGGAGCTCCTCATCGAGACACGAGGAACATTCAGGTTGAGGAGACTATCCACTGAACTCAGCTATGAAAAGCGGCGACTACTTTGGAAGCGAGAGCGAGGTTGCCATTATCGCCGGGATGGGTGCCGTCGACGAGTTGATTCGGTTCCAGGGTACGTTGCCCTGATGAGGACAGACTTCTTTGAGTCACCAATCTATGCGGGAGCCAGCCAGTGCGGGCTACCCGGAGTGATCGTTCTCCTGAAGCTTGTACTCCTCCCAAAGGATACTGAGCCGAGAGAGGCTTGGTAGAACCACGTGGGCGCCCGCGGTGAGAGAGAGCCGTATGTGACGGGATGGGCGCCCGTCCGAACGGAAGTCCCCGCCGTACCCGACCAAGACGTTCCGAGCGTATGCAAACCTTACAAAAGACGCAGCGTCTGCCAAGGGCAGCCGGATCCACATTGATGGACCAACATTGGCGCCTTCGACCCGCCAGTCTTCAAATGACTTTTGGATGAACTCCGCCGCCTGGTGGCGTGCAGCCTCAAGAAATGCTCTGCGCACGTTTGCAACCTCACGGTGCTGCCGAAGCAAATCTGGCAAGGACCAGTTGGGCCGGGATGGAGGATCCTGAGTCGATTCTGCCTTTAGCCCGCACCAGCGATCCGACGAGAGATTCATGGACGCGGACCCATCCCAGGCGTAGTCCACCCCAATAGAGTTTGTTAATGAGCCCACGGCGACGATATTTGGGCTGTGAGAGAGCCGTCCGATGGCGTGCGGCGATGGAGAAGGGTGGAAGTCAGCTAGTGCACGGTCGTCCACGACAGTGACGCCCTGTTCCGCAAGTTGCGCCAGAGCCCCCCGATCGCCTTTTGACAGACTGTGCCCGGTGGCTGCATTGCACGTGGACATTACGACGACCATTGCCGCCCCGAGCTGCAGGGCTCGACGGTACATCCCTTCAACATTCGTTGTCCCGTCCTCAGAAATGGGTGCTCCGACGACACGAACTCCGGCGCCCCGAAGGAGGCTCACAGCTGTCGGGTAGGCGTAGGCATCGACGATCACCACGTCGTCGGGTCTGAGGAAGAAATCAAGGCTAGTCGGTCAGGCACCTACGCAGGAGAACAAAGGCCGTTATACCAGCAGCACCGAGATTTCGGAGCACGTGCTTCTTGTCGGGAACTCACCACTGACCACGGGAAGGTCAGGAGGGCACACGAAACTCAAAGCTCGCGGGCTTCGTCGGCGGACGGAAAGATCATCGGATCCAGCCCCGCCTCGGATACTAGCTAGCTGAGCATGGACTCAAAAGTACGGTATGCCGGGAGCCGTCTCATCGCTATCTGACTCAGTGCACCTAAACCGTCGCCCTGTCGAAACCCGGAAGCGGTCCTAAACTTTCGCCGGCCTTCTCTTCATGAATACCTGGAAGTCACGCTTGCCTTGCGTCTTGTCCCAGTTGTCCGAGCTGGCGCGCCCAAACTTCTCGACATAGGAAGCTAGGACTCGATGGGAAGTGGTACGGGGAAGCCTGACTGGTCCTCCGAATTCGGTTAGCTTCCTGTACGGGGCACCCATGAGCTCCAGGAATTCCGTCACCACGGCAGTGCCCAGGGTCGTCAAAGCCGGTTCCAACACGTCGATGAATGTGATCGGGTCAGCTTTCCCGGCTGCAAGGACCCGGAGGGACGCTTCGTCAAGTTCTATGTGGTTGCTGTGCGCGTAGCTAGCTACCTCCGTAAGGGCGGATCGGCCTGCCCCCGGAGCGAATTCGGGCAGGCGTCGTATCACCGCCGTTTTAACGTGCTCAGGTACTGTGTCGCTTGTCATCAGAGGTCCAAGGTCCCTTGAAGGTAGGTGCGCGGGACTCATGTACTTGGGAAAGTTTTTTGACTGACGGATTGCGAACTCTCGCGTGTCCCAGGCGAGGCCCACAGCGGAGTCAAACGATGTGACCGCATCTACAACGATCTGGTCCCGGATCAGCACACCAAGAAGTTGGCCCTCGGCAACCTGGACTTGTGCGATGGAGATATAGTCTTCGAGCTCGAGGCCTCGGACCAGACGACTCTTGGCTTCTGGCTCCAAGAGGGTTTCCTTCGCGTTGAGGATGGTGACGGCGAGCGCCTCTTTGTCGTCTTCCGTTTCTTCTTCGTAGTCCTGAATTTTGTCTGAGGCGTTGAGGAGGGTAGCCAGAGCCTCATCGACGACACCGACAGTGTCGCAGTAGTTTTTGAGATTGGCGAAAGACGGAATGAACCGAGCTTGGGTCGCGAGTGTTGGCCACAGGCCGCTGCTGACGTTTTCGAGACTGATGATGCGACAGTCCGGTGATGCACCAGGAATCAGAGCTTTAGCCGATGTGCCATCTACTGCCAGGGCTTCCTCAAGGATTTCAACGAACCGGTCCGCAGAGCTGATCGTGTATGCGGGTGGGTTGGTGTTGGCTATGAGTTGTGCGTACTTGGTGGCGTTGTTTAGGACGTGGTTGTAGACGGTGACGTCGCTGTCTTTGATGGCATTCAGTGCCAGATTCGTCTGTCCATCAAGTGCAACTCGCAGGTTGGTTCTTGTTACGTCATAGAGGCTGTGTTCTACAGCGAGCTGCTTGAAGTTCTTGTTCAGGGTCGTGATGGTGGGGAACGATATTCCAAGGGAGACCATGATCTTCACCAGCGCATTGGTCGGTTCAGCGGATTCGTCTTCTGTCGTGAAGACGTTCATTGAGGTGTAGTTTTCCTCTATGAACGGTTGGAGTCCATCAAGGTTGTAGTCGATGTACTTTTCTGTCCCGGACAGGGCCGCGTTGATCAACGTAGCTTTCACAGCAGTTGTCGCATGCAGCTTGAAGATCCGCTGAAAGATGTCGGGTGCGTTGGGGGCCATCCGTTGGCAAAGGGCGGCCGGGTGTTTTCCGCCTCTTAGGTAAACCTGCAAGAATTTTCGCTCGTCTTGGCCAGATGCGGCGGCAAGATTGCGAACAATGGGGTCGCATCGGGAGTCGCCTTTTTCAAGGAGGTAGTCGAGGATACTCAGGCTGTACATGCTTCGTTCACCCAGGTTAGCGGCGGCATCGCTGAGTACCGCTTCTATGTCTTCCGGCTTCGAAAGCTCGTAGTAGATGCCCAGGGTGTTGGGGTGTACATGATGGATGATGAAGTTCATTGCCTGCAGGCTGATGTGAACTCCCTGGAAGTGTGAAGTGTAGAGGGCAAAGTTCCTGTCGATATAGCCGTGGGCGACTAGGTCAACTGCCAAACGTGATTCCAGGAGCTCGTTGCAAATTTCATTGAAAGCCCATTCCTTGCTTCGCCGGTCAAGCTTGAGCTCAGGGTGCTGGATGAGTTTGGCCATATCAGCGCTCATCAGCACGTTGCGGGTATGCTCGATGGTTTTGAAGCGCATGTCGAGCTTGAAGCGGTTGTGCTTTTCCCATTGACCGGGGGACAGGTCCTCACCTAGTGCCTCGCTTACGTCCTCGAAGGTGAAGAAGGCATTATGCCTTCCCCGGGCTGTGACGGCGAGGGTTTCCCTTGTTTCGGTGTATTTCCGCCAGAAATCAGGCGTGCGGACCGTGCTGATGGGGAGGGCACCCGACTTCCAAGATACGGATGTGACCATGTCGTACGGTTCGCTCATATTCTGGTTCTGATGCCGGAAAGTGCGCTCGAAGTATCGCTCCAAGGCCTCGCCCAGAGATTCTGCCATCGACTCTGCGGATGCTTGGCGGGAGCGCTTGGCGCGGATATCTTCGGCTTCCTCGTCCAGGTTGGCCACGTTCTCCTCTACCAGGGCCCGGCTGGCAGCATAGAGTTCATCCAACTGGCTGGTGCCAGCCTTAATCCGCTCAAAATCGGAAAGATGGATGTTCTTGTAGACAACCATGGCGAACAGGGAATCGGCGTTCAGCCCCTCCAGCCGATCTGTGGGCAGCAGCAATTGCTCCCGGAAGACTGCGAACTCGTTATGGATGTTTTTGAGAAGACGCATGTCCACGATGTGCCGTGCAACCAAGTTGGTCAGGTCCCGTGAGATCTCGAAACCGGACTTTTCGAGCATGTCTGTCAGGTGGTCGCGGGAACTGCGGTGCGTGATGAAGGGGACCACCGGTATGACGATGTCAAAGAACTTCGTCCGGTTCGCCCGCTCGGTTTCCGCTTTGGCGGCGTCAAAGGTCTGAGCTGTGCCCTCATTCTTTGAAGACCCAGCCCCCTCGGTGCCGAGCTGCTCAAAGATGCTGTCTTTGATGGCGTAAATGAACCGGATGTTCCGATCGAGCTGCGTTGAGTTGTTCAGGATGGTGTTCAGTTCCCGAAGTGTTTGGAAGATGTGCGGATCCTCGAAACGGTCAATGTCTTCGAAGATCACGACGTCGTACTTCGTAGCTTGGAAAAAGTGGACGATTTCGTCCAGGTACTCATCGAAGTAGCTGCCGGCTGTGTTCGATAAGGAGATGGTCGCCGGGCCCGCGACGAACTTATCGACCCAGAGGCGGTTATGGAAAACCCGTCTCACCCCGAAGAACACCAAGGCGACGAACACAAAAAGTGCCAAGTGCATCCCCAGCCGCCCGGCAGGTAAGGTGCCAGCGAAGTTGATCCATCTATCAGTGAAACGGGTGATATATCCCAGAACGACCAAGACTGCTGAGCCCATTAATGCTGCACCGAGCTCTCGCCGCCACTGGAAGGACCCAATGCGCCGGTATCGGGAACCGGGAACTTTCTCCTCACGATAGAGGAGCTGCTTCACCAGTTCCTTTTGGATCCGGTTGGTCTTAGAGACCGGGGGCGTTTCCTCGTTGGAGGGCTCGTCGCCCAAAGTCGATAGCGCAAGGCTGATGATCCTGTTCTGAGGACTTTGCTTTTCCCACAGTTTCCAGGAAGCCTTTCGCGCTGGTTCACCGCCGTCTAAGGCCTCCAAGATGCTGCTCTTTCCGCTGCCGTAACCACCCGTCAAGGCGATGTTGCGGATCCGGCCCGAGTCCTCGCCCTCAAGGGCATTCTTCAGATGGCGGACGTAAGCGCCGTGCTGCGCCTCGTCATACCCAGGCGCCAAGAGAAGTAACCCTGTCGAAGAGTCTCCAGTTGCCGAAGTTACTGGCTCCTTGGTGGGAGATTCGGCTACATGCTCAGGGTCTTCCGTGTCTTCGCTCTCGGAAACGGTCTGAGCAACAGAGGTGTCCATGCCAAGAATCCTATTTGGCAAATGCCTCATTTCTTGACGGCAACCGCACAGGCGCTCTGCCCGAATGAGCTGAACGTGCAGCAGCGATTGATGGTTCGGAAAACTCTTGTGATGTTTCAGCTAGAACCTGAGCGCAAGGAAGACCTCATCATTGATGCCCGATTGGTGGTCACTTGAAGCTGGCGACCTGCCATCGAGTCAGGCAGCTTCTCTACGCCCTCAGTGAGTAAACCGGCATGTTGCGACCCATCAGCGAAGCTAACTTGCGGGTGTTACCGACGGACGCAAATCTTCGCGCCCGAGAACCAAGAGCTCCAGCCCGGCTTCCAGGCACTTGCGCTCCGCGAGGACCCGCGTCTCATCGCTTATCTCATCTGGCGCGGCCATCAGATAGACGTCCGCTCCCAGTCTGCTTGCGACAGCGACGTCTTTTTGAAGCTGCTGATCCGTAAATTCAGACGCCGAGGTTTTCACCTCGCCGACGGCGAATTGGCCTCCATAGAGGCCGATCACGTCTGCCTCGTTTTTTACGTCATCGTGGAAAACCATGTCCACGCCGGGCAGGAACCAAGAGTGGGCTTCCTTCCGGGTTAGGGCGGAAATTGTGAGTAGATGGGGGAAAACACCTTGATCGCTGGCACGATCAACAAGACCATCCAATCGATAGAAAATGGTAGGTCCCGATGGAGTGCGTGTGTAATGCTGCGAGTCGTCACACGCCGGGCATGTCGCCTTGGATTTTGCGACGACAGTGTCCAACTCCAGGAAGCTAGACGTATGGCAAGTAGTGCACTTAATTTCCAACCCGCGTTCGGCCCAACCAAGTTCGCAAAGGCGCTCCAACGCAGCTGCTGCCTCCGGCCCCTTCATGCCTTCAACCCTAGTTACGTTCTTGTAAGCCCTCTTGCCTAGGACGGCCCAGCTTTGGGCGAGCTCCAAAATCTCTCTACCCAGTTCTTGCTCGCCCAGAACCTCAGCTAACTCCCGTGTGAGGCTCTTCGAACGAGGTGTTGTAAGTGCGCGGATAGCTTCGAAAAGGTTTGGCTCGAGCAGGGCATCCATTTCATTCCCACGTCGCTGAAAGGCAGCGGCCAGACTCCCCTTATCTGAGATTGAATGGCTTCTGACTTGGTCTTGAAGGAGTACCGCCAACACTTCAGGCAGGCGAGGAACATTCAAGTCAAACTTGAACTTTGCAGTTGCGTAGGCACCAACTTGAAGGGAGCCATCCCGCCACGATGCTCCGTCGATGATGAGCGAGGCAACACGATCTCTCCGCGGAAGCCCGTCAAACATCCGGCTTTCCAGCTGGACCAGGGTACCTCCTTCGACGACGAAGGTAACAGGCGAGTCGAATGCAACCGAGCTCTCCTGACCAGTGAGAAAGTGGGCGTCAGCACCCAGCACTACGCCGTATCTGCGATCGAAGTTAATGAACCTACGAACATCTGGGCGAACTGTATAAGAAAAGGGTGCCTTTCGTCGTTCAGTTGTCACGGGAAAACTTCGTGACGTCGTTATCTCGGACTCTTCACGTCGGAGGTGGAGACTCTCAGCGAGATCGTGCAGTTTGGCTTCGGGAGTGCTCAAACTTGTGACAATCACATCAGTTGAGAATTCGTTGGGCCGGTCCAGGCTAGAGAGCAAATGTTTGTCAAACTCCCAATGGAGGACGTCCTCGTACGGGACTAGGAAGATCGGCATGTTTGCAAAGGTGCGTGGACTAAGTGCCCGTGCATTCCAGAAGTGCCAATTGTCCTGAAGGTCGTCGCCACTCGTGACCCACAAGACTGTTGGCGTGCTAGGCACGGCAGGGCTTGCATATGTTTCGTTCAGAGAGACCATGGTTCTGTCCAGCCACGTATGGCCCAGAAGTTGGTCCCGTGCGATTCCATCAGGACTCTGATTAGCCAATGCAAGGTCCTGATTCTTCATCAGATCTAGATGTTCGTCTGATAATTCTCCTGCTGCCACGGCTTGCCACAACTCGCTGGAAGGCTGGCTGACTGCCCAAGATGTCGGGTGAGCGGGAGCTTCCAGCCAGCTGGGATGGGAGGTCAACCTGACTGGACCGTAGTTATCAATGTGGACAATCGATACCCACGGCAGGCCGAGTTCGGACGCTGCGGCTTCGGCCTCATCTATGCTGAGGTCGACGTTCACGAGTCCCTCAACAGCTGAGATGGAAACAATGTATTTTGTCCACTCATCAAGTTGACCTTCTTCACCAACTGGAAGGATAGGCTCAGTCACCCCACCCCACCGCGTGCTAGCTTCCTGGATAGCTCGCCGGAAGCCCGTACGGCTGTCGGCCTTCACTAGATAGGCCGCGCGGGCAGGAAGTATGGTAGCTCGAACCGGAACCAGACCTTGATATTCGACTTCGCTCACAAGAATAGTCTTCCAGCCTCATGAGCAATCTAAGGCATGCATCGCCAGGTTCGGATCGATCAGATATATCCACTCCGGGCCAAAAAGAATACCTGAGAGCGACAAGCAGGCCCTGAATGAAGACCCGCATCGTGGCAAGGAGTGAGTGATTGTCGGCGGGTGGTGAGAGTATCTGGACATGATGTTTGAGGATGACCGGACAGCCGTTCCGCGCGCTTATGTGGCGCTTCCCCACGACCACCTCTATGAGGACCATGACAAGGACCTGGGGTCGGCCATCACCTGGTGTCTGAGTCACGCCGATGGGGATCCGCGCGGTGTCGGGATCCAGTCGGGCGGTCGCGACGATCTGGAGGACGCGCCTATGCTCGCTGCCTTGGTCAAGGCAGGGGCAAAGATTTACACGGACTCCCGCGGAAAAATCGATGCGCTTCCGTCCGGGCCGGTGTTCATGTACCGGCCGCAGCCCGCGCACTTGTGGCAGGTGGAGAGGAAGCGGATGCCCTCGGCCGTTCTGGCATTCGGCATCACAGGACCTGCCCATCACGACCGGCACTATGGAACTGAAGGGATGGTCGGGGCTCAGCCGTGGATCACGGCGTTCAAGCCAGATCATCTTGGCGGCCCGGTAATTGAGGTCAAAGACCCGGTCATCGCTGACCCCGTCGTCGCAGCGGCCATGGACACGTTCACGAACAGCATCAATTCCAGCACCGGCCTATCCCACAGCAGCGACCGCTCCACCGTGACCGAAGGGCTGACCAAGCTCAAGGCAGCTGGCCACCGGTTCGACCCCAACGATCTGTTGGCCGGGGCGTTGGCGCGCAACTGGAGAGGTGAGGCAGCACTGGAACTGGTGACATTGGCTACTGAAATCAACGCCGGCAAGAAGAAGCGCTTCGACACCAGGCTCAACCCCGACATCTTGGAGATCTGGCGGAACAAAGCCGCGAAGGTAGCTGGCTAAAGCCCGAACCGCTACAAAATCCCACACTATCCGCTTTTATCTTGAAATATGGATAAAAGCCGATAGTGTGGGATTCATGATCCTGAACGCCCCTAATCCCTTCCGGCCCGGCGCTGGTCGGGTGCCCCCGGAGCTAACCGGCCGATCCAACGTGCTCGCCGACTACACAGCCGTTCTTGGTTCCGTGGCAAGCTCTGGAGAAGGCGAAAGGCCCTGGATCATTTCCGGGCTCAGGGGCGTCGGCAAGACTGTGCTGCTGAACCAATGCGGCAGAGACGCTATCGACGCCGGATGGATCGTCATCAAACTCGAAGCCTCCAGCAGCCAACCACTGGCCGTGCAACTGGCCAAGGAAATCTATGTAGCTCTCCGGAAAGCGGCCACGGCGTCGGAGAAAGTCAAAAAGGCATTCAAGGGAACCTTCGCGGTTTTTCGGTCCTTCCAGATCAAGGTCGACCCGAACGGTACCTACGGATTTGGTTTCGATGTCCAGGCTGCAGCCGGTAAGGCCGACAGCGGACAGCTCTCAACGGATCTGGCCGAAATGCTTGAATCACTGGGCCTAGCCGCCCGAGCCGCCGGAACCGGTGTGCTGCTGGCAATAGATGAACTGCAGGAAGCGCCCACCGCCGACCTGGAGGCAATGAACGTCGCCCTCCACCAGCTGGGGCAGGACCTCCGGCCCGTACCGCTGATGTTCCTCGGCACAGGGCTCCCCTCACTGCCAGCAGTCCTGGCCAAAGCCTCCAGCTACGCCGAACGGATGTACCTCTACCGGACCCTGGACGTACTGAGCCCAGAGGACACCAAAGAAGCCCTCCTCGCCCCCTCCCAACGCGAGCGCGTGACCTGGTCCGCCGGGGCCTTGGACATGGTCCTGGAAACCTCCGGCGGCTACCCCTACTTCGTACAAGCCTGTGGCAAACACATCTGGGACGTCGCAGCATCACGAACGATCGACATCGACGACGCCCGCATCGGAATCGGCAGGGCACGCGACGAAGTCGACGCCGGCCTCTACAAATCCCGGTGGGAACGAGCAACCAGCGCCCAACAGGAATTCATGAAAGCCATGGCCCGGGACAACGACACTCCCTCCCTGGTCAGCGAAATCGCCGCCCGCCTCGGCAGGGCCCAAACAGCGATTTCCGCCCCGAGACAATCCCTTATCCAAACCGGGCTCGTCTATACACCCCGCCGCGGATACCTGGCCTTCACCGTCCCCGGCATGGCCGACTACATCAACAGGCACGGACACTAGAGGCAAATCATGAAAAATGCCCTCTCCAAACGCCTGGACCAGGAAACCTCACGGATGCGCGCCAGCGACGGATTCAATCCCTTCCCCCTCGCCATCGCAGCAGCCATAGGTATGGCCGGATACGTCCTCATTGCCAGCTCCGCAGGGGCCGACGTTCCTTCAGCAGCGCGGGCAGCTGTCCTGGTCGCAGTGCTGGTCTTTGGTGTCTGGGTAGGGTGTGTCGACGCACGGTCCCACAGGATCCCGGACGCCGTGACCATTCCCATGGCGGCCGCCGTCGTTGCCGGCGTCACCACCTGCACGCTGCTAACCGGTGACTGGGCGCTCGCCGGGCAGGCATTGCTGGCCTCGGTGGCACTGGGCATCATGTACCTGGTGGCGGCCATCGCCGGGGGCCTCGGATTGGGTGACGTCAAGCTCGCCGCGATCCTCGGACTTGCCCTGGGTTTCAACAGTTGGACGACGGTGCTGTGGGGCGGCCTGCTTGGCCTGGTGTTTGCTCTTCCGCACGCGCTCGTAGTCCGAAAATCCCGCAGGCTCATCCCGTTGGGCCCTTACATGGCAGCCGGAGCAATCGCTGCGCTGGCGGCTGATCTCGTCAAGGCATGGATGGTGTCCTGATGCCCCGAATGGTAAAGCGTCCGGGAATGGCACCTACGTGCCGTAAGTGTGTAAACCATGTCCCACGAAAGGGATCATTGTGAAAATCGTTAAGGGACTGGCTTCCCTGGTACTGCTGCTGGTGCTGGTCATCGGCATCCCGGCGGTACTGGTTCTGATTGTCGGGAATCCTCTGCCATCAGGGGAGACCCTCCAAAACCTGCTCACGACGCCCGACTACGGCGGCCGCTTCCTATTCGGGAGCTTCCTGCCGATCGTCGCCTGGGTAGCGTGGCTGACCTTCGCCGCCTCAGTGATCGTCGAAGTCCCATCGGCCGTCGGCGGGATCCGGGCTCCAAGGATCAAAGGGCTGGGTGCGCAACAAGCACTGGCTGGTGCCTTGATCGGCGCCGTCCTTCTTATGTTCACCGCAGGCTCGCTCATCTCCGCGCCCAAAGCCCAGGCAACTGCCCCGGAACCATCGGCAACCCAGATCTCCGCCCCCGTGAGCGTCGAAGCCAACACACAAAACAAAGCCCCGGCCCTCAACCAAACACCCGAGCGGACCAAAGCACTTCCAAAACACACCGTCGTGGCGGGGGAGTCGCTCTGGTTGCTGGCAGAAACCTATCTAGGAGACGGCGCCCGCTACGGCG
The DNA here is from genome assembly GCF_902706295.1 of Arthrobacter sp. 18067. Classification (GTDB taxonomy): domain Bacteria; phylum Actinomycetota; class Actinomycetes; order Actinomycetales; family Micrococcaceae; genus Arthrobacter. The sequence goes on from NZ_CACSJJ010000005.1 coordinate 63,808, forward strand.
AAATCGCGGAGCTCAACTACCGCGTAGCCCAAGCCGACGGCGGGGCACTCTCCGACGGGCACTGGATAGAACCCGGTTGGGTCCTCAACCTCCCGGCGAGCGCACAGGCCGTTGAGAAGCAAGCCACCACGCACGTAGTCACTGAAGGTGAATCCCTGTCGTCGATTGCCGAGCACTACTACGGAGACGCCGGGGCCTTCGAGCAGATTTTCAAGGCATCGCAGGGCGTGGCCCAGCCCGGCGGCGGATCTTTGACGGACCCCGACGTCGTACTTCCGGGATGGGTGTTGACCGTGCCCGCTGCTGCGGTGGTTGCGTCGGCCTCCGCCGCGCAAGCGGCCACGCCCCCGGCAGTTGCAGCTGAAGTTCCGCCGCCGGAGGCAGTTCCTGCCCCTGCCGTGGAGGCCCCTGCGGCTCCCGCCGCACCCGTAGAGACCCCTGCGCCCGCGGCCCCGAGCGTGGAGCCCCCAGCGCCTGCAGTGGAGCCAGCCCCCGCTGCGGCGTCACCCATCCCGGGGGCGTCGTTGTCCAGCGGACCTGTTGCAGCAGATGAGGCAGAAACAGTCGAAGAGATACCTGTGGATTCTTCAGCTGAGGCCGAATTTCCGGTTCGAACCATTGGCGGGATCGGCGCGCTCCTGGCCTCCGGACTCCTGTCCGTCCTGGGACTTCGCAGAATCGCACAGCGACGGCGGCGCCGTGCCGGCGAGCGCGTGGCTGTACCTTCACGTGAAGACGAGAACCTTGAGCTTCAACTGCGGGCCGTCGAGGAGCCCAAAACCATCGACGACCTGGACCGGGCACTGAAGTTCCTCGCTGTGTGGGGACAGGACCACTCCATAGCTCTGCCTCAGATGTTCTGCGTTAGAGTCGCTGCCGACGAAATCGCGATCTATCTGGCAGCTCCGGCAAAGCTCCCAAGCCCGTTCGTTGCCGTCGATGACAGCAATACCGTCTGGACAATTGAACCGGCGACCATCGGAGATCTGGACCGCGAACCGACAGCACCCTACCCCGCCCTCGTCACGGTCGGGCAGGACGCCAAGGACGCTCATTTGTTGATCGACCTGGAATACGTTGGAGCCCTCGGAATTGCAGGTGAAGAGGAACTTGTCTCCAACGCTCTGACCGCGCTCGCCGTGGAGCTTGCCACCTCGAAGTGGGGTGAGCAGCTGCAGGTCACTATGGTGGGTGTCTCCGATGAACTGCCTGCTGCGCTCTCTACGGGCAAAGTCCGCCACGTCGATGACATGGATGCCCTTTTGGTGTTGCTTCGCGGGAAGGCCAAGGCAACGAAGGAGGCGTTCGCGCGCCTGGGGGTCAGCGGGGTCGAAGAGGCCCGGACCTTGGGTCGGGATGCAGAAGGTTGGATGCCTGAGATTGTCATCCTGGGCCAGCAGCCGTCAGCGTCGCAGCGGATTGAGCTGGAAGAGCTGGTCACCGCAATCCCACGGATCGGTATTGCCGCGGTGAGTGCCGGAAAGGTGACAGGGGATTGGGAGATCCGTATCGGCTCCAAGGGCTCAGCGACGCTTGAGCCCCTTGGGCTGGAGATGGTCCCGCAGCTCATTACCGACGACGAGGGCAAGAAGATCATGTCTTTGCTCTCCGTCGCTTCCCAGGACTGCCAGCCGGGCCCGGACTGGGCTGCCAGCAGCACCCAGGACGATATTGCCGTTGAAGATGTACCCGTGGCGGCGGCCGAAGCCGGGCAGGAGGAGCGCAAACTCTACGCCCTGCCCCCTGAAGATGCTGCTGTGGCTGAGCCCGTCCCCGAGGTCCAGGAGGAGGAGCCGGTCCCGTCGGAGCTGGTGGCTCTTATCGATCAGATTGACCCGGCAGTTGAGGGTGACGGAGCGCCGATCATTGCAGTGTTGGGCACGGTCTCGATCATCAACCCCCAAGGTGAGGCTCCCCGGACGCCGGGATCCGGATCCGTGTCCGCGGCCGCTGTGGCACGCTGCACGGCGCTGGCAGCCTTCCTGGCCTTGAATCCAGGGGCGTCGATGGAGACCTACCACGAGGCATTTTGGCCGACGGCTGATCCGAACGGGAAGACGGCTTCTTCGAACCGGAACAAGCTCTCCAACCTGACAAGGAACTACTTGGGCCAGCGTGCCACCGACGGCGAAATGTACTTCCCGCACGTAGGGCCGGCCGACGGCTATAAGCTCCACCCGGACGTCACAACGGACTGGCACGTCTTCTTGGATCTCATCGGCGAGGACCTGGCCAGGACCAGCACGCCGCGCCTTGTGGCAGCCCTCCGCTTGGTCCGTGGCCGGCCGTTCAGTGGCGTCAAAGACCAGCTCTACACGTGGTCAGAGCACGTGATTGATGGCATGCTTTCGGGCATTTGCGATGCGGCTCATGAACTGGCCAGAAGGTCCCTGACCACCGGAGATACGGCCAACGCACGGCTGGCAGGATCCGTGGGCAGGATTGTGGATCCGGCCAACGAGCAAATGTGGCGGGACGCCATCCTGGCCGAGCACGCAGCGGGTAATAGCGCTGGCGTCGAGGAGCTCGTGTCAAAGCTCCACACGTACCTTGATGGCTTCAACGAAGACTACGAGCCAGACGAGGAGACACAGGAACTCATTGAGGAACTCCGCCGTCACGGCCACCCGATCGCGAGCTGAATAACCACGGCGAGGACCGGACCAGAGCCAAACCCTCAATTAGTTGATATCATATTAACTAATTGAGGGAGTTTGAATGAAAGTCACCAAAGCGAAATTAGTGGATGTGCCAGCGCTGGCTTGGACGTCAGCGCTGGCTTTCACTCGTCTGGAAGGCCGCGACAGGCCACTGCGGGCCGCGCTCGAATACTTCCTTCAACTCACTGCCACGCTGGGACAACAGAACAACGGCAGCCTCTTCCATCACGAACGCCGTGTCATGGTCGGCATTGAGAACCACCGGAAACCGCAGCTGCAGTCCCGGCTGGTCGGCTCCCTGGCGCTCCTCGTCCCCATGCTTGTGGTGTACCTGGTGATTTCCCCGGTCGCTGGACCGGTGGTGGGCATCATCGCCGCGATGGTGGTGCTGTTCGTGCCGATGGCGCCGGCCTTCGCCCGGATGCTGGGGCCAGAAGCCCGTACCGCCGAACGGGTGCACCAGAAAGCCCTCAACGCGCTGCCCGAGGACCGGCAGGTATACACCTACACCCAGCTGGCGCGCCGACTCACTGCCCCGGCAGGATCAGCACAGGAGCTCCTGAGGGAAGTCCTTGACCAGCAAGTACCCCCGGGGGCTGCGATCTCCTGCATTGCAGCGGACCGGCGTCTGATCCCGATCTACGAACGAGTCGGCCTCCGTCAACAGGGCGACTCCTTGGCCATGCTCACCCCCGAACCCAGCGCTGGGGCAGCCGAGCACAACGGGATGACCCCCGAGGCAGGGGCAAGGGACACTGGAACCAAACGCAACCCGCCGGGTAGCAATATGTAAATCCGGGATCAGGCATACCTACACCAGCCGACGACGCCATATCGGCGTCCACGGCGGGAGCAGGGGCCACTTTGACTGACCACACCTGCGACGCCGCGAAAGGAGGACACCATGACCACGAATGAAAACAACACCGACGCGAAGATCCAGTTCGGTAAAGACCCGAAGGAAATGAGCAAGGACGAATTCGTCCAGCTGCTCAAGGACATCAAAGACGGGACCGTTACACCGGCAGTTGAGATCGACGACATAGGACAACGAAGCAATCTCCAGCCAGGAGACGCGATCACTTTCCTGCCAGCACCCAACGGGGGTGCCTAAGACATGTGCCGTCCCAAGAGTCACCCCCGCGGCGGCTACCAGTGCAAAGATCCAAACAGCATCGCCGCGGCTGCAGCCGGTGAACTCCAGGCCTACATAGGGGCCACGCCCTTCCGGCCTGAAAGCTCCGAACTGCTCTCCCTGGATTCCCGCCCCTCCTACTACTCCTCAGAAGAATGGCGGGAATACGACGACACCATTCGAAACGCCGGGGCGTCCCACGACATAGAACTCCTGGACGATAAGCCGGCAGATGGCCTGTGGGAAGGCGAAACGGAACCCGCTGGCGCCTACACGGTGCGCGGATCCGAAGAATGCATCAGATCCTGGGCCGCAGAAATCGCCGGCCGCTACAACCAGGACTCCGTCATGGTCGCCTTTGTCGATGAAGCCGGACCAGACCGGATGTACACATTCGGCGGAGAGACGAACATCGACGCCGACGACGCGCTCGATACCCTCAGGCTCGCCGGGATCCCCGGCGGCAGGGTCGTTGATGGCAGGCTGCAGATCCTCCAGACCGATGGCCAGCCTGACAAACTGGCCCTCTACGCCATCCAATGCCGCTACGGCAGCCCCCAATGGACACCCGTCCGGGCCGAATTCGTAGAAAAGAACACCGACTACGCCAGACACGCCCCCATCCGCGAAATCCAAAAAATCCGCCAGGACTACCGCGAGCGCCACGGCTTCACTGCACGGACGGAAATGCCGCACATGTCCGAGCTTGATGACATCGCCGCGGCGAAGGCCTACGGGGAAGCGGTCCATGATCCCCGGGATCCAGTGGTACGGCGTTCGTATCGTTCCCTGGGGAAACATGTGCAGGAGCAGTACTCAGACTTTGTCTCTGCTGGCTTCAGCTTTGAGCCATGGGAATCAGTCAGCAGCGAGCAACCCTATGCCGATTCGGCCGAAATGTTGGCTGATCTGCGGGAGTCCAAGCATCTGTTCTATTTCCGTACCGAGGTCTCGGACGATACGGAAGGTGCGTTGCCGGCAGGGCATCCCATGGCGCGCACCGTGACCGTTCCCGATGGGTGTGGGGGGACCAGGCATGTGCCGCTCAATGATGCCTTTCGAGCTGTGCACGACGCCATCGCCCATGGCGATGGCCTGATGTTCGGGCCTGAGGGTGAACGACGTGCGTGGTGGACACACCGGACATGCCTTCCCAAGGAGGCACGGCTCGCGTTGTTCTGTGAGACCAGGGGACAGAACACCTGGACTAACGCGGGACCTCACATGCGGGACGGTGATCGGGTACTGCAGCGCGGGGATCACGGCTGGCTGGCACAACCCGAGCGCCCCTATGCGGTTCAGAAAGCAGTGAGGATCCCCAAAGGTCTCTGCTGACAGGTGAGCTCCTTCAGGCAGTCCCGCCCACTCCCTTGCAAAAGCGGCGGGACTGCGATCTATCCGACATGATGGCGACTGAAACGCCTGACCCGAATGCCGCGCCGTCATATGTGACGCACCATGAGACGGCGTATCAGGGGAGTCCGAGGGTGTATTACGCTGAGCTCGAAACGTCATCCTGTTGTGGGTATGGCACCCGCGCGGGGCAGAAGAGGCGGCTAAATTTGCCGCTTCACGGGCTCCCCCACAAAGATGTGGAGAAACCTTCTGTGAATGATTACGAACGTGGCCTGAGCGCATGGGATGAATTTGAGCTGACGGGCGAAATTGCCGTACTTGTTCAGGCGGTCGGGCTCCTGCGCCGGGCCGTCGATACGGCACGGGGGGATCTCCTTGTGGAGCGAACGGGCAATCTGGGCCTGGTCTTGGGCCGGTTGTACGACCAGACCTATGATCTGGAGGCTCTTCGGGAATCCGTGGCACTCCTTGGAGCGCGTTCGGGTTCATTCGTGCCGGACCAGCGGGAGTACGGCTATGCCTGTGCGCTGCAGAAACTAGCCGCAGAGACCGAGGACTTGGAGATTCTTGATCGAGCGATCGGACGGCTGCGGTCGCTGTCTCTGCACGCGGCCACGGATGAGACTATGCGGGCCAGAGCGTTGTCGGCCCTCAGCACGGCGCTGCAGGACCGTTATGAGTACGGCTCCGATAAGGCGGCTCTCGCGGAGGCAGTGGATCGGGCTCGTGAGTCGGTGGAGATGACGCCGGCCGAATCGCCGCGCCGCGGTCCTCATTTGTCCCATCTGGGCCTTGCTTTGCGGATGACTTTCGAGAGTTCGGGGGACATCGCTGCCCTGGACGATGCCATAGATGCCAGCCGGGCCGCAGTCCAGGCCATAAATGATGATGTGCCCAGCAAAGATATTGAAATGAGCATGCTGGCCTTGGCATTGAGATTCCGATATGAAGCTCTGGGGGACCTGGAGGCACTTGAAGAGTCCTTCAAATGGCAACGCCAGGCGATAGCCCACCTACCGCCCGGCAATGGCAGGATCGCAGCGCATCAGTCAAATCTGGCCCTTGCTCTGTGGACCCGTGCCGACCGTACAGGCGATACGGCAACGCTGGACGAATCGATCAGAGTGGCTCGGAAGGCGGTGGCGTCAACGTCTTCGGAATCTTCGGACCGTAACCTGTACGCCAACAACCTTGGTCTGTCACTGATGACCGCAGCGCGGACAAGGAGGGAATCCAACGAGCTCGACGAAGCGATCCGAATCTTCCAGGACATCATCCGGAACACTTCCACCGACCGGACCCTGGTCCACGAAGTCGCATCCAACCTCTCTATCGCCTTACGCCAGCGTGGACGCGATGCCCGCGATTTACTGGAAGCGATTTCTGCGGTTGAAATGGCAAACCTTGCAGCACCCGAAGGGCATATAGGGCGAGTGCGGTACGGGACCCTGATAGGAGTTCTCCACCGTGAGGCTGCCTTGCAAGGAACAGACACCAACTCACGCCTGTCGGCTTCGGTCACCGCTCTACGTGCCGCCATTACCGATGCCGGTTCCGACAACCCTGACCGAGCCATGGCCCAATTCGAGCTTGCCTCCTCACTGATGGCCGGGCCACATGATCCCGCCGCACGGGCCGAGGCCTTGCGTCTTGTTAGGGAGGCCTCCTCAATGACCTCGGTCGCCCCACGGGTGGCAATCGATGCGTCGCGGTTCGCTGCTGAGATGTTGGCAGAAGACAACGAACTCGAAGAAGCACTGGAGTTCTATGAAAGGGCTGTCCACTCCCTATCCCGTGTTGCACCGCAAACCGCTGACCTCGCCGATCGGGGCACGGAACTGGAGCGGTTCCTCGGTATGGCGTCGGAAGCAGCCTCGCTGGCCCTTGAACTGGGTGATACCGGGCGGGCACTGAACTTGCTTGAGCGTGGGCGGAGCCTTCTTTTTGGGGCCTTGCTCGATGATGTGCCCCTCATGGGACGGCTCCGGATGCACCACCCCGAACTGGCGCATGAGTTCGAGGGGTTGCGGCAAATGGTCGACATCGGGGGAGTGGACGCCCTGTCCATCCCGGACGTGGAGGACCGACACCATCACCGGAAGAAATGGGACGAAGTCGTAGCCCGGATCCGCGCACAGGATGGATTCGAAGACTTCCTTCTACCTTCCGTGGCCGTGGAGACAATTCAAGTCCAAGACCCCGTCATCATTCTTCTCGGTGGCCGCGCCAGATGCGATGCTCTCGTCATTGCAGGAGGGACGATAGCCAGAGTCCCGCTACCAGGCATCGACCAGGCAACAGTACGAGCGAAAGCGCTGGTCCTACGTCAGCAAATTGATGCGTTAGCCGAAGCGAGCAACGCGGGCAGGCAAGCTGCCGAACACCATTTCACTGAATTGTTCGGGCAGAGTTCGGCATGGATCTTTGACCGAATCATCAGGCCACTCCTTCCGCACCTGGCCAACGCGACCCGGATCAATTGGATCCCGACAGGCGCCTTTTCCGGGCTCCCCCTACACACCGCCGGCGAACATGTGCCCGGGGATAACCTTGAGAGGTTCACCTCCAACTATGCCGCGAGCATCGGCTCACTCACACATCCGGGATGGAATCTCTCGCACAGCAGAGTGAGCGTAATCGGCGGCGAAGACCCATCACTGCGGGGCGCTGACCGCGAGGCCGCCGTGGTTGCCGAACGCTTAGGGGCGCAGGTACCGCTCAGCTCCGTCGACGCGACGGCGGAGGCCGTGCTCACAGAGTTCCGGCACTCCGGTGTCGTTCATGTGGCAGTCCACGGCTTCACCAACCCACGCAAACGATTTGAGGGCGGGCTTGCCCTGGCTGATCGCGATGTGCGGGCAATTGAGGTGGCACGGGCCGGTGCTGACCTCAACCTTGCCTACCTCTCGGCATGCGACACAGCATCCGCGGACGAACACCTCAGCGACGAACCGCTCCATCTGGCTGCGGCCCTGAGGGCCGCCGGTTGCGCCAACGTGGTCGCCGCCATCTGGCCCCTTGACGACCAGGCAGCAGCCCAGCTTGCTGAGGAATTTTATGCCGACGGGATCCCCACCGACCCTGCAGCAGCCTTGCACCGCGCCCAGCTGCGCCTATGGACCCAAAACCCGCAGCGGCCCTCAGCCTGGGCCGCCATGACACACTGGGGCCCGGCCCGGTGACTATTCAGCGCATCGTCTTGGACAGCGACGCCCTGGAAAGCAACTCATCCGGTGGTCAGCCCGCCCGGCCCGGAGCGCACTTCACTGCCTCACAGTCCATAGTCCCGGAGATGGAAGGCGCAACACTTGAGGTGCTGCATGTCCTGGGCGGCGACAACGAATTCCGGGCACTCGAGGGGTTACGGGTCGATGAATGCGATCAGCTGAACCGGCACCTGGAGCGGCATCCGGTAGAGGCTCTGGTGCTGGATTCGTGCTGGACCCCTGAAACAGGAGAGCTCCTGGCGAAAGGAGCGAGGACGGTCATTGGCATCCCGGCCCGAATCGGCCGCTCCGACGCAAACCAGTTCCTCTCAAGTTGGTTCCAAGCCATGGCAGAGGGCGCCGAGACCACCGACGCGTTTGAACGTGCCTTCATGGCCATCGCGGCGTACGAACTTCCCGACGACGTCCAACCCGTGCTCTTCTCGCGTGGAATCGATGCGTACGGCTTCCGGGCAGCGCGTCGAGGCAGCCTGGTGGACTTGGCATTCGGGACCAACCGCACAGTTGATGCCAGGCGAAAGGAGCTCACCTCCCGCCCCGGGCCTTCGCTTAGAGGAACCTGCCAGGTTAAGGTCTTCTCAACGGCGCGGATCGGCCGACCCCGACGGTCCCTCGGCCGCGATGACACTCCCATACTCTCAACCCACACCTTGGTGGACAACACGGCGTTCACCGACGCTATGACGGCGGCACTCGACGCGGACACCACAAACCGGCGAGCAGTCCTGGTGTACGTACACGGATTCAACACAGGCTTCCCTGAGGCCGCGCAGCGCGCCGCACAGATCCACGTCGATCTAACCGTCCCCGGAGCAACCGTTCTGTTCAGCTGGCCCTCCCGTGGAAGCGGAAACCAACGCGCCTATACCGCCGACGAAGACTCAGTCATCGCCGCCGAACGCCCTCTCTATGACCTGCTTGCCGAGCTACACAACCTGCCAAACGTCGGGCCCGTCCACGTGTTGGCCCATAGCATGGGCTGCAGGGCAGCTGTCAGGGTGGTGGTGAGGGCCGCTGAAGCCGCTGTGCCTCCTTTCGAACTGGGCGAGCTGATCCTCGCTGCGCCCGACGTCTCCGAAAGCTACTTCACGCAAGTCTCTCCTCTTCTGCCCGATATTGCCCGAAGGACAACCGTCTACACCTCCCTGCGAGACAGGGCCTTACGCACTTCCGAGTTCCTCCACAATGCCGCGCGCGTCGGCAACGGAAAGCCCAGCCTGTTCGTCCCGGAAATCCCCGCGGGGATGACATTCGTCGACGCCGAGAAAGTTGACGTCTCCTTCATCGGGCACGGCTACTACGCCGCATCAGCTCCCGTGCTCCGCGATCTCAGCTGGCTGCTGTACGGGCTGCCCGCCGATTCGCGCTTCGGCATCGAAAGCAACACTCCTGGACGACTAACGCTGCGATCCAGCCGCTGACCTCTGGTTCAAGGTAGCCGGGCACTGCCCCCAGGCAGCCAAGGAGACACACAGTTTTCATATTTGTTAGTGTCTTATCAACAAAAGTCGGGATCGACGTGGCGTTGATTCCATAAAGAACCCTCCAAATCCAAGGAAAGGCGATTCGATGAGCAAGCGCAATGATGATCTTGCAGAAGTGATTGCGGATCATTTTGGTGTGGAGGATCTGGACTCTTGTGAGGATTCCGAACTCGTGGAGAGCATCACGACATTGGTGAAGAAGATCCACGCGGCTGGCCTAGGGCCATCGAGTGTGAAGGGGTTAGTGAACACGGAGGGTGTCAGGCAGATTCTTGGTCTGGCCAGCATTGAATCTACGCGGGTAACAATGTCAAGAGACAAGGCTTTCCCCACTGCGGTTGTCACGGAAAAGCTATGGAAGGCCGACGAGGTTCGAAAATATAGCCTCGAACGGGAAAAGACGCGCCTTGGGGCACCGGGCAGGCCGCCTATATCCTCACGACGTCATGCAGAGGGAGCGTAACGGCGCGGCGCAATCCCAGCATTAATTCGGATCTTCCTGGTTTGCTCGGGGGTGATCCCCGCGAGTCGAGCCAAGTCTTTCACCGGAGTCGTTCCGCTTCCTGCCACCTGGACAAGAATGCGTTCTACTTCCCGCAGTGCCGTATCTGTTTCCCTTAGGGCCGCGGGTAGCTTGGAAGCGACGTTCATCAGCGATTCCAGTAGTTTCTGAGGCGGCAGATTCAGCTGGACTTCGGAATTTTTGAGCGCGTTCAGGCCGAGATCCCGAACCAAGTAGAGCCTTTGGCGTGATAAGCCGGCGTGGCCGGCTAGCTCGGTCGCCGGGAGCTTATTTTTGAATCCTTGGGCAACTAGAGTCGCGCGTTGGGAACGCAGGGACTTCAGCTTCTCCTTGGCTTCTCTGTAGGCGGCTCCTGCCGCTGCGAGTTCGATAAGAGTTGCAGGGGTTTCTGGGGTGGTCATGGAGCGTTCTCCTGTGTCACTTTCGGCGGTCTCGCCCTCGGGGTCCTGTTCGCTGATCCGACGGAGGCAACCCTATGGCGGCGGCTGAAAAAGTGTCAATAACGTTTGGTTTTGCTCCCACCTGGCTTGAGGCTTGTCCGACTGTCCATGCGAGCGCTGCTCCATCAGTCCTACGTCGCCGCCATAATCGTCGCCAGGTGAGGCTTCTCCTTGTCTGGTGGCCGGGTACACCTAGCGCCCGAGGGGTCGGGCCGGGGGCCGGCTAACTTGGTGTAGATGGAAGGAATGCTGACGTTTTTCACATTCTTTACCATGCAGAATCTACCAATCGACGCGGTCTAGGGAGGTATCGTGGTAAGCATGCGATCCACCCCCTTTGATTCTTTCCACCCTGGCGACCCTGTCGAAGCGGCACTCGTAAACTTAGCAAGAGCCGGGGTGAAGGGAAGCCCTAGCAACGTTCGGAAGGTCGCCAACCAACTGATTCGGCGGGTACCAGAAGGTATCTCTGACGCAGAAGCCTTCCGCATTGCGCTGCATGACGCAATCAGCGTAGTTCCTGGTAACGAATTGTTGATGTCAGGGGAATCACTCCCCATGGAAGCCGGCGGCGCAGGTCCACTAGTGGACGTAGACCTATCTCCCGACGGATCAGGCCTAGTCTTGCCGCCCAAGGTTCAAGCTGAATTGGACGAGATCGTGCTTGAGCGGAAAAGGGATAGCCTCTTAGCCCTCCGCGGCATGACACCTTCACACTCTGCTTTGTTGTCAGGTCCACCAGGCGTGGGAAAAACCCTCGCTAGCCGATGGGTTGCAGAACAAGTTGATCTACCTCTGGTATCTCTCGACCTAGCGGCCGTTCTCTCAAGTTACTTAGGAACCTCTGGAAGAAACATCAGGGACGTGCTGGACTTCGCCAAGTCGACGCCTTGCGTCCTATTGCTCGACGAATTTGACGCGTTGGCTAAAGCTCGGGACGACGACAGCGACGTTGGCGAGTTGAAGCGAATTGTGAACGTCCTCCTCGTCGAACTGGACCGGTGGGAGAGTCGCAGCTTCCTGATTGCAGCTACAAACCATGCCCAGCTTCTTGATCCAGCAATCGGTAGACGATTTGATCGAATCATCAATTTCCCATTGCCCGGGCTTAGGGAGAGAGAGCTCCTGATCGCAGATAAGGCAACGGGAGCTGTGGACACAGCAATTATCCTGGCAATCGCCGAAATCACCGAAGGCAGCTCACCTTCTGACTTGACCCGTTTGATCGAAAGAGCGGGGAGACGAAGCATCCTGTATGAGGCCCCGTTTGAACGAGTACTGCTTACAGAGCTAATCTCGGCCTCGCCTGCGTCCGGCAAGAAGCGCGACGTCATTTGGGAAAGACTTCACCGAGAATTTGGTCTATCGCTGCGAGCGATTGCAGACTTGGCTGGGGTTAGTCATCCGACTGTGTCCCAAGCAATTCGACGCATCGAAAAATAGGGGAAATATATGGCTGAGCTCGGCGAGACGGGACGCCCATTTCTGTACAAAGGCGAAGCCTTGCGGACTCCTGCGGAGAAACCCCCGGCTGGCGGCGGAGACAAATTTGAGCCCCAGACCGCCGTTCAGGCCCGTGCCATACTACTGCCACAGATCCGGTCGGTGCGCGAGGAAGTGGCAGCTTTAGATAACCAACTTCGCGTTCCAGGACATACGTTCATCGAAGCAAAGCTTCTACCGAACTACCTTGCGGCATCTTCATTCCCTGGCCAGCTCATTAACAAGCTTGGTGCCATGCCTGTCGGATCTCGGGCCGAGGAAGGCCTCTATGTCACGGCAACCACATCGAAAAATGCCATTACCCGACGACTTGTGCTCTCGGTACCAGACGATTCCCTAGCTGAGCTGGAGCATCTCATTGAATCACAGGGAACCAACCGAAGTGAGCGGGCCGCCTTTGAGGAGATTCGCAAGCTCGACGAGCTTTCCCTGCCCTCACAGGCTGTCTTGCGGGCAATCACCGAAGTTGAGAATCCAGAAGACGAAATTATTCTCTGGGAAACCGTCCTAAACCCTATCGGTCTGCAAGGCGAAGCCCTTGTCCCTGCAACTGATGCAGTTATTGATCGCTGGGCTGCCGCAGTTGAGAACGAAGGAGGCAGCGTTGAAAGGGGCTTTATCCGACAAGTTGGAGGATTGACTTTTGTACCCGTTCGGGCAGCAAAGGGATCGCTCGAAAACCTTTCGGGCTTCAACGCACTTAGAATCGTCAGACCCATGCCAGCAATCCCGCCTCGACCTATCTTTGGCACTAGATCGTCCGCGGTGTGGCACGGACCAGGCTCGCTGGCGACAAGAGCCACCGGCTTCAAGATCGCAGTGTTCGATGGTGGGCTTAATGAAGCAGCGAACTCCAAGAACCACATGGTTGCGGACTCAATTGACCTGACAGGCGGCCAATCCCATCCCGATTCCCTCGTGCATGGAACAGCTGTCACCGGAGCCGCCCTGTACGGTCTAGTGCGTTCTGGAGATCAAACCAGTGCTCCCCCGCTCCCTCTTGACAGTTTTCGTGTACTTCCCGCTCCTGCAATCCCGGGTGACATGTACGGTTACTGGGTACTAGACCGGATTAAGGAAGTGGTTTCTCGGGACGAGCACAAGATCATTAACCTGAGCCTCGGTCCTACGCTGCCTGTCAAGGACGATCTTGAGCCAAACCGCTGGACTAGCGAACTGGATACGTTGGCCTGGGAGCGCGATGTCATGTTCATCGTGGCTGCCGGAAATGACGGACATCTCGATCCTGAGAGCGGCAGGCACCGAGTTCAAGTTCCTGCCGATATGGTCAACGGGTTCAGTGTTGGCGCTTGCGATGTTCCCTCACCGGACCGTCCCTGGCACCGCTCTTCGTATTCATCCGTGGGTCCCGGGCGCTGGGGTGGCAGAGTCCAACCGCTCGGTGTTCAGTTTGGTGGGTCCGATGCCCAAAAATTCCCAGTACTGGCAGCAGACGGGACCTTTCTGGAAGCAACTGGAACCAGCTTCGCTGCGCCCTTGGTCACCTATGCGATGTCTGAACTGGCGATCAACCTTCCGACTGTCAATACCAATGTCCTGCGAGCATTTGGTGTGCATTTTGCGGAACGACCAGCTAGGGGCCACAAGCAGCTTCAACCCGAAGTTGGGTACGGTCGAATTCCCAGCGATTTCCTCGGTACGTTGACCTGTTCGGCCGATGAGGCTCATGTCTTATACAAGGACTCCAGTGAACGCGGTGAGCTGCATGCCTACAAGCTACCAGTCCCTCGCGGCCTCTCTGGGAAACTTGAAGTCCGAATCACCCTGGCCTACCTATCGCCCGTCGAACCCACAGAAGCAACGGAGTACACGCGGGCCTCAATAGACCTCACCCTCCGACCGCATGCATTTATGCACCGTTTCACCTCGCCCCACAACAACCGGATATTTCAGACTCTCGATCGTCGGAGCCAAGAGGCACTGCAGCTGATCGGACAGGGGTGGCGAGAAAGCCAAGAGCCAGTCACAAAGTCCTTGGGCTCATCGAGCGGAAGAAACGAGGCCAGCCTTCGCGAAGGTGGAAAGTGGGAGACGCTACGGCACTACCGTTTCACTCTCTCTCCCGATGACGTCGAGGATCCCCGAATCGAACTGACATACCTGACACGAGGGCGCGGTCAACTGGACAATTCGCCGAGCAAGCTGCCGTTTGCGCTTCTGATATCCGTGACTGATACATCTGGAGCTGGTCAGCTGTATGACAGCGCGGTCGCACAATTCCGTGCACTTCAGCCGGCCGGCCGTACGCGAGCCAGAGTCGGTCTAAGGTCGCAAGCGGAATCCCTCTGGGAGGAGTGACAGGAGGAGACCCCTGCCGCGAGCCTTGCTCGTCCCTGTCCGCGCACTCCTGGCGGCGTGGGCACTCCTGGCGGCGTGGGCACTCCTCGTGGATTCTCAATTGCCGAAGCCCGATCAAATAGCGGTTGACCGAAGCTTCAACGAGATTATCCCCGACCCACTTTGGAGGTCCCTGGGAAGAACCAGCAAGGCCCCGAGACACTCCACATCATGGGGAAACGCCTGATGGCATCCCCCACGACGCTGTTATTGGCTCAGTCCATTATTGCTTCTCTTGGCGCCCACGGCTGCCCCGCCGCGCGTCTTTCTGGCCTTGGTTGCCTTCCCGGTCGTCACGGCTGCGTTGGGGTGTGTGCCCTCGCTGCGAGCGGCCGCGAGGCGGCCACATATCTGGTTTCGTTGGCGCCGGTATCGGCGAGTGACTCCGCCAACTTCTCGCGGTGTTCAGCGGAACCGTAGCCGTCTTGTACAGCGGGTTCGGTCTTCAGGCTCTGGTCTTTTGGCCGGCTACTGTCGTTGCCGGTGACGCGGTTCTCGATCTCGCGGCCGATGCCCTCCATGCGGGCGAAGAGTTCCTTTTCGGCGCGCTCGTAGCGCTGTTCCTGGTTTGAATATTTGCCGCCTTTGAAGCCGCCCTCTTCGAGCAGTTTTGCTTCGTGCAGGTTCTTGGCGGCGTTCGCGAAGGCGGGGTCGTTGAAGTGTTCTTCGCCGACCCCGTTGATGCCGTCCTTGCCGATGATGAACATGCGCTCTTGGACGGCGGCGTTCCGCTATCTCCAGCGCCTTGGGGGTTTTCGCGCTGTGGGCGTGCTGGAGTGCTTTGGCCAGTTCGGGGTTGGCCAGGTATTCCACGGGTACTTGGTGGCGTTCCATTTCGGCGCGAGTTCGCGGCTTGGGCGCGGAGTTCTTCTGCGCGGGCGGCCGCGATCAGTTGCGAAGCCTTCTCGTGTTCAATATCCTTTGCGCTCTTCTACCTCTCCGCATATCTGGTTGTCTTGGTCTTTCGCGGTCGCGGCTGTGTTGATGCATCAGCGATTGCCGCAGTCCGCCGTCAATTACGTCGTCGATTCCGTCTGATTCACTCATTGGTGTGCCCGGAACTTACTGACGCAGCAAAAAGCGCCGCGTTAGGAAGACCACGATTGTCAGATCAACAGCCAAGAGCCAGACGGGGCGCCTTTGTCGCCCAGTCTACGGCATCGCGTCGCTTCAACAGATCGCAACTTCTTCCCCAAAACCGGCACCACACGCAGGGTGGAAGGGAGGCAACCTTCTCAGGCGTTGTGCTGAGAATGGATTGTTCGCAGTGTTTGGAGACCGGGCGTGTCGTCCTGCATGTATCTGGCGGATGGCTGAGAATGATACGCCGGCAGCGCGCGCTATGGAGCGCAATGAAGCATGCTGTTGGTTACGAGGGCATTGATGTGTTCGCGGGCCTGGATTGCGGCGGTTCGCCCCTGACCCAGGTGGAGGGTAGTTGCGTGGCCATATCAGTCGAGCTTTCGAAGCTCGTAGCCCAACGCGTCCGCAAGAGCGATGAGCAGGAGCTCGCTGGAGGGGAGCTGCATCTCGGAGCCTCGCCGGCGTTGTTCAACCAGCTCGTGCTCCTCCGTGTTGGTGCAAGTGCAGTCGGCGGTGATCCTGTCAGACTCGCCGCGGGCACTCTCCAGGGGCTCGTCGTCAGTCATGGAAGGATCCAGCACCCATTGACCTTGGTCTCTGACGAGATTCAGCACGACGGCATCCTGGATCAGATGTCCGAATTCTGGGGCTGTGGCTTCTATGCGGGTCATGGCAGGGTCCTTTCAAGCTTTCGGTATGGAACACAAGCAGGGCCCGGAAGTGCGGGCTCTATGCTGCGTCGATAAAACGCTGGATGGTGCACTCAAGAGCGAAGTAGGCCGCTGCGGCGTTTCTTGCTTTGGCAGCCTCCATCGCGGCGACGTCTTCTTGCGCGTGACTGAGGAGAGTCTTGAGCTCATCAGTGCTAAGTGTCTTGGTCGCCACCTCGGCCCCTTTTGTTAATTTTGTATAAATATATTATGTGGCGCTCGCATCCGATGTCAACAACCTTGCGATTAACCCCTGGCGAGCATCACTACTGAAGTAGGTGGCGACCGAAGTGCTTTTTCAATGGGGGTGATCCACCCGTCACCTAACTTCCGTCTTTGAAGAGCGCCAAGGAAGATCACCTACCAGGGATGGCACCCACAGCGGGTCAGGCCTGCAGCTAATGGGCGAGCCGCTCACTCTCACTCCTATGGCTGCTGAATCAACACGGCCGGATAGGCCGGCTGGTGGCCGCCAAGCCCTCCGGGGTGTGGCATAAGCCAGACCCCGGAGGACTTCTTCTAGGCCTTCAGCAGTTCAAATGCGCGGGATTTCAGGTTTACGACGGGGGCGCTGAGAGCGCGCATCGCCCTGGCGGTATCGAGGCTCGTCGTCCACTTGTTGCGCTGAACGGGGGCGAAGTGATCGACGTACTCAGTGACAGCCTGGTACCCGGCCCAGCGCGTTCCACGGATCGCCTTATTGGTATTGGCTTCGGTGAAGAGCCTTTCCAGCTCGTTAGTCCGGTCTGTATGGCGACGCTGGGTGGTTGCGGGAGCGTCAGAGGACGGGGCGGGGAAAAGCTTGTCCACAATGCCCATGAACGCGACATCGGTCAGGGTCTGCTCAATCATCTGCTCCGCCTCGATCTGGAACGCGTCCTGATATTTGAACGTCAGACCGAGGGCCTGACGGGCTTGGGCGATGGCTGCTGAAGCACCGCGGGTGTGGCGCACCGAGAAGGTTGACCGCGCGGCTCGGAGGGCGGCAGCCTGCGTGTTGGCGCAGACGACCCGAACTGGCGTGACGAGGAATCGGAATGCGGAACTGCCGTCGTGACTGTTGAGGGCGGCAAGGTAGAGGTCAACGCAGTCGACCCCGCCAATGTTCATATGCTGGGGCATCTTCATTGTGACGAAAACTTCGCGCCCGCCCTTGAGGGATCCGGCAGTTTCGAAGTGGGCCCCGGATTCGTCGACCAGAGCATTGAGCAGATGCGTGTGCTCCTCATTCTGGATGGGCTGGTACTTCTTGCCGACGACCCCGAGAACATCAGGGGTTCCGCTTACCGGGTTGGTTCGGACGGTGGCGAACTGATCCGGAACACTAAGAGTAGTGACGCCTTCCTCGGAAAGCATAGGTTCGGTGCGGAGGGCGACCTTTCGAACGTCCCAATTGGTAAGCAGCGCCAGGTCCAGCGCCTCTTGAGCATTCATTGCGCCCTTGGTGACGGTGCCGAGTCGGTGCCATGCGTCCTCGCGAGCGGAGACGAAAGCGGCTGTGCCGTTCTGGAAGATTTCGATGCGGTGAGTCATGGTATTCCCTTGCTTAATTTGTTGATCTGACATAAACATATTAACCAAGGGTCTCCGTCAGTGTCAACACTGTTGCGAATTTGGGTGCGGCGAGGAGGGTATTCCGTGCTCTTGATCCCGCTGCTTGGCCAGTTCAGGCGCTCGCGGACTCGTTCATTGGCCTACCAGGAACTGTTATTGCATGTGCGCGCGCCGCGGACCTTTGATCCGGCCGGCACCTTGGCGATTCATGCCATGTTCTCTAGGCATGGTGTTCCTTTCAGATGAAGTACTCGCTAAAGGAGGGGTGTCAACGATGGACCCGCACGCTCACACCCGTCCGTGGGGCAGGGAGGGACGAACGGTGCAGGCGATGACTGTAACTGGGAGAATTGCTCGTGGCTGTGGAAGAGGTAATAGATCTTCTGCGGCTCTACAAGTAGATTTGCCATCGCATGGCAGGTGGCCACGTTCGACAGAAACCGAACGAGCGCTGGAGGTGGCGGACGTACGTCTGAGTACAGGAAGGACGGCCGTTGAGAACCTGTTTCAGGTTGTCGACATGCATAGGGGCGTAAGTTCCGCGGATCGGCGGCAAATTGATGCTCACAGGTGAATGGGGGATTCTGTGCAGCTGGTGGCTTATCTAAATGGTGAGCGGATCGACGCAACGCAGGTGGCCCATGAGCAATGGCGCGCGCTCGTGGACGACCGCAATTATGCGAGCCTGGTGCTAATCGAGTGTGGGCTACGCGCCAGCCGGGTTACGCTACGTGGGCTGCAATTCTTCAGGCACCACCGTGATGTGGCCTGCTCCATCGAGCACAAAGCCGAGTCGGAGCAGCACCTAACAATGAAGCGGGCGCTGAAAGACAAGATAAACGCGGCTGCTGGCTGGCACGCCGAGGTTGAGCATGCCCATCCGGAGCGGGCATGGATCGCTGATGTCATGTCCATCCATATCAGCGGCAAGCGACTCGCGTTCGAGGTACAACTATCGCCGCTGAGCGAAGACGAGTACATTCGCCGATCACAGCGATACGCAGACGACTGTGTTGGTGTGGTGTGGATCGTTCCCGACAACCTCGACTGGTTTCGCATTCAGATGCCGATGATCGTGACGGGATTCGGCAAAACCAGCGCCCTGCCCGAGCCGCCCGAATTGCTTATGGACCTGGCCCACTTCCAGCCGGTGTTCGGCAAAAGGGCATCCGTGGGCGCAGCACTGGACGCTATTCTGGCCCCTTCCTTCCGCTGGCCCTATGGAACACCAGAGCACCAATTGGATGAGATCTCGAAGCTGGAGGAGATAAGGGCAAAGGCTGCGGCTGAACACCAAGACAGGCAAGCACGGCTGGCCGAAGAGAAGGGCCTGGACGAGGAGAAGGCCAAGCTTCAAGCCGAAGAACTTGCGGCCAGGTTCATCGCGTCCGCCGCAACTCCGGCCATTAGTGCGGCGGGACCGGTCCGCGCTGCGAACCGCATTTGGGCCACCGAAGTCCGCTGCCTGAAGGCCGGCCATCCCATGCTGATCTGGCGGCTGACGGAACCACCCCCGAAGAGAACGTCCGACGGCCCGATGTGGCGGCCTACGATGGAGAACTTCGACAACGTGCGTGCTCATGTCGATACATGGTTGGCCGTTGCCGGGAGCAGCCTGGCTAAAGCGAAGGTCTTTCGGGTGGGTGGCTGGCCGGTACACCGGACGTTCGTGTGCCCCGAATGCAACCAACTTATTCAGGGCCGATGGGTGTCCGCGCTCCCACCGGCAAAGTGGACGCTCATCGCAGAAACAAGCGTTTCCACCGCCTGGGCCCGCGACGTGCCTTATCGGAAGACGCCCGCTCAAACGACCCACACTCAAGAGAAAGCACCAGCGCAACGGCCGCCCGTGAAGGTCGAAGAGAGTGACTGGAGATTCATTGGCCCACGCCGCAAACCGAACTGGATTACCGAGGCGGGTAGCGAGGAACTGCCTTATTTTCTGGTTGCCAAGAAGGCCCATGCAGAAAGAATGGAGCAGCTCAGAGCTAGCCCCCGATACCGCGTTAGCCCTAACGGATTCCGATTCGAGTGCGCAGACTGCGGAGGAGAGTTCGAGGACGAGAAGGAGGGCATCCACGCTGATGGGGGATGTCTCATTCTTGGCGCCCGTGGATTGGGCGGGCGGTGACTACGGAACATGGAAGCCTCTGGCCGTCAATGTCTGCCAGCCCCCGTAGAGTCATCCCATGATCAACGAAAATGAACCCTTGCCCGAAGACATTTTCGCAAAGCTGCCCGGTTCCGCTGCTGTGATGAGCCACGCGGTGTTCGTGGATAGTGACCGTTGGAAGCGCGCGCTTACCGCTCGCGGGTTGCCGCCAGCCGAGGGGAAGCTCGGCAACGCAAAGCGTATATCGGTGACCCGCAAGGAAGTATTCGACCTTGGGGATCAGGCTCCGACAGTCGCGAACGCTTTCCAGTTGTTCTTTTACTCTCTGGCTTGGGGCTTGGGCACGCGCGCGCCCCGGCTTCATCAGCGGCTAGACGGACTATCCGCCGAACAGGAAAAAGCCGGGAAGCTTCTTGTGACAGCTTGGACTTTGGTTAGGAATGGAGCCCCTACCGGCGAGGCATACGGCACCTTGACAACCAATCGAGGCGCGGGACGAATCCCATGGTTTGGACCAGCATTCTCCACCAAATTCCTCTACTTCGCCCAGGGCAGTACCGCGCATCCACGCCACGTGATTCTGGATCAAGTTGTGTCAAATAATCTGCGGCAGGACGCGTGGCCACAAGCGCCGAAGGCAGGATGGTGGCCAGAGACCTACGAAAGGTATTCCGGCTTGCTGGGTCGCTGGGCCGGTCAAGCAGGCGAACGGCTTGAGGGCACACGCCTGGTCCGAGCCGATGAGATTGAACTGACCCTCTTCCGGCGGCATCGGTCGAACGGATAGAGCGCTGATGGAGCCGAAGACAAAGAAAAAAGTTGCCCTCCTTTTCAGCAGTGCACTGTCCAGCACAAAACTCCGGAGGGCAACCCCGCGCACAGCCGACCGGTCGGCCAGCAGGGCCACGATTCCCAGCTTGTGGTTGATGCATGGATAGAGCTGAAGACAGCGAACTGGAAGGACAGGCTTCGATTAATGAACTACTTGATGAACCTGTGGGCGTCGCATTCATTCAGATGGTCCTACCACTTCATATCCAGCTCTCGGAGGGCAAAATCCGGCGTTTATGAGCACTATCCTGCCGAGTAGCTTGAGGACATGAACAATGAAGCTGAGCCAATCAGTATGACTGTCTACCCGAAACCAGACGGAACGTGGTAGGTGCTAAGAGGTAGGTTTGGTCGCCTTCCACGCCCGCCTTTGAGATTGATGAACACAGCGCGCTCGAGAACAACGGGGGAATGACGCAGCCAGAACTCATCTTCGAAGCACGATAGGACACAGGTAGATTGGGGCCACGAAGAACGCCCGGCACGAGATGCACCGGGCACTCTTGTCAGCCCATGTCGTCCGGCGGGACATCGCCAACGGATACGAATGTGGCTATGTACTCGAAGTCATACAGCGACGGGAGTTGGATCAGCTCGCCGGTGAACTTGTCCGCGAGCACCGGCCCAGCTCCGCAGTACAGAAAACTAAGGTCTCTGCCGATGGTCCATTCCCGATCTCCGTCGACGATCAGCCAGTGCTGTGCGCTCTCGAAGCCGTAGTCAGCGATCATGTACGTTCCCGCGCCGTCGCCCCTACCCAGGTCAAGCCGCGCCCGCGCGACGATTTGGCGGGCGTCCTCGAAGCTGACCTTTGGCTGCACAGTTTCGGCTGAACTCAGAAGCTGCCCATTACTGCCATGACAGCGTCTCCCAGCACCGAGCCCAGGGCGTCGCCCGCAGCGCCCACACCAATGCTGTGTAGTGTCTGTAGGAAGCCCTTGAGCTTGTTCGTATCGGGAACTGGACGGTCGACCTCCGCTTGGATTTCCGCGACGACCTGAGTCAGTTTAGAGTCGTTTTCGGCGTCCAGTTCCAGCAGCGGACGAGCTTGCTGAAATGAATCGACGATCTTCTTGATCTTGTTTACGGTCTCTTGCGAGATGCCCACAGACTGATTGACGTAGTTGCTGTTGGCCGCAATGTTGACGCCGGTTGATCCGTGAACAGTGACATTGGTGTTGTTCGCCAGCGTTTGGGAGCGGTTCAGATACGACTGGACATCAGCGGAGTAACTGTCGGCGCAGTCGATACCATCAGAGGTCAATGAAGGACGCAAAATCTCACCACCCCATGCTGCGTATCCCTTGACCAGTTCCTTGTCTTGGAGGTAATCCGCTGCGGCACTCAGCTCGTCTTGCGTATAGGAGACGCCAAAGAAGGACGCGCGGGGGTCATCGACGAAGTCGGACAGGCCGGATGGTTCTCCTACGCTGCTGAGCCAATCAACAATGCCGTTGCGTAGGGCAAGGCGTCGTTTCCCGGCATTTGTGCTTGCTGTTGCAATTTCCCGCGCCTTCGCCGTAGCGGCACCGGTGGCAAAGACGCTGTTCATCGAGGGAACGTTTGCCCGGTCGATATCGTCAGCGAGCCCCGAAGCCCAAAATTCCTTCAAGATGCCGTAGAGCAGATCCTCATCAGCGTCCAGTTCCTGTGCCGCATCCTGCAGGCTCTTACCGCTGCTAGTCGGCTTCACAGACCAAACCAACAACCTGTATGCAAGCACGTCTTCCTTAGCCGCTGACCAACCCTGTTGTTGTAGCACCTGACCCCCTTGATTTGTTCGAACGGTTCACACAACACATTAATGCGAGCCGCCGACATTCTGTTGTTCGAAGAGTTCTACACATAGAGGGAAGAATCGGGTCATACAGACCCCTAGAGCGCTCGCAGTCATCGGGTACATGCGCGTTTCAACGTCGAAACAAGATGTGAGCCCAGAGATGCCACAGGCACTTGAAGCAGCGCGGCACGGCTGACCCCTGATCATCTATCTCGAGAATGCCGCGTCAGCCAAGAACCTGAAGAATCGCCCGGCGCTCGCTGAAGCTGGGGCGCTTCGATGCCCTGGCAGTCTCGAAGCTCGACCGGTCGAGCATCGGGGATCAGGTCCTAGACCACCAGGCAGGTACAGCGGCCTCGTCCGACGGTTAGTCGCGTCGGATTTGAAGCCTGCCCAGCGGGTTGGCGTCACCGAATATTTGCCCGGTGTGGTCCGGTCACGGGCACATTGATTTCATGGCCCTGTGAGCGCAGGTACACCACATGGCTGGCTGTTTCGGAGACCGCCAGGCGCAGCGAGAATGACCGCAGGGACTCCCAGCCCCGTGACCACGTCAAGTGGCGGGCAACGTCCCATACGGTGTCGGGATGGTTCCGATTCAGCACGCCGAGGACTTCGGCGGAGCGTTCCCGGTGGTGCTGGATCAGCTGTGCGGCCCGCCGTTGCATGCCGATAAATCGGTATTCGTGCGCAGGGCAAACCTCCATCTCGTCCTCGAATGCGATCAGGTCCAGGGACTTGTAGTAGTCCGCCAGCGGATTGGGTGGACCGGGCAGCTCCAGCGATATGTGGGGAGAGATGCGCGGCAGGACATGGTCCCCGCTGAATATCAGGCCATGAGGCTCATCCACCAAACAGATATGCCCCGGCGAATGTCCGGGAGTGGTGATCACCCGCATCTCTAGCCCTTTGATGGGCACGAGGCTACGGTCGCTGAGTCGTAGGTCTGGATCTGCGAGGTTCTTCACATGCACCAGGCTTGTGCTGTCCATGGCCACCTCAGCTAGCCGGTCAGCCGGCACGCCCCACAACGTAAGTTCCTCGCTGTGGGCCCGCAGGAAACGATCAGGGTCATCGTAAGCGGCGAGCCGGTGCACTTCGTGCTCGCCCAGAGCAACCCAGGCACCGGAGACGTTACGCAGACGGGCAGCCATCCCCAGATGGTCCGAGTGAAAATGGGTTACCACAATGCCCGTCAGATCCGAGAGCCCAAGGCCCGCCTGCCGCAGACCGGCCGTCAGATGCTCCATGCCGACATCACTGTCCCAGCCCGGATCGATCAGAACCGCCTCACCGTCGCCCAAGAGCAGGTAACTGAGGGTGTAGCGCATGGGATTGTCGGGGAATGGAACAGGGACGGACCACACATTCATGTTGAGTTGCTCCACGGGTGGCAGCACTTTGTTCTGCCACGCTTCCTTCTGGGCGTGACCCGTGACGGCAATCTGTGGCAGACTCATCAGTTCCTCTCGAGGACTCAAAAAATACAAAGACACGGACGGAACCGACTCAGTTTAGTCAGTTCGGAGGTGAACATAACTGGCTCGCAGCACTGACGGTCTCATTAAGGAAAAACTCCCTAGTCTTCGGTCAGATCATCGCCCCTGCCGTCATATGCGCGGGACACGCCTCCGTCGGCGTGTCCATTCTTCCGCGGTATGGATAGTGAATTCCCGTTGAACCTCCAAACCGCATCGTCCTGGCCTTGCCATGGCAACTCTCGCCGGACCGGCCAGGACCTCGCGAGTCATTTTGGTCAAAGAGGCTGAATGGAAGTGCAGGGTGAACGGCGCGTTGGCGGGCCCTATAGGCGGATCATAACTGACTTGAGCTCGGTGAACGCATCTAGCGACTGTGCGCCGAGTTCGCGGCCATGGCCTGACTGCTTGAATCCGCCGAACGGGAAGGTCAAATCCAACTCGCCGTGAGTGTTGATCCATACGACTCCAGCGCGGAGTCGCCGCGCCAGGGTGTGGGCACTGGATACGTCGCGCGTAGCGACCGCGGCCGCCAGCCCGTACGGCGTGTCATTGGCGATTCGTACAGCTTCATCCACATCGCTGAACGGGATGAGCGCTGCCACCGGGCCGAAGATCTCCTCCCGTGCGATCCGCATACCGTTGTTCACGCCTTCAAACAAGGTAGGCTCCACGAAGTAGCCACGGCTGTTGACCGGTTCGCCGCCACTGGCGATCCGACCGCCCTCATCCTGGCCGGTCGTCACATAGCCAGTCACCCGGTCAAACTGCTGCTTGGACACGACGGGACCAAGTGTGGTGCCGTCATCAAATGGATCACCGATCTGATAGGCGGACATCGCCTTGATGAGAGCTTCTGCGAACTCGTCATGCACGCTGTCCTGAACCAGAATGCGTGTTCCTGCCACGCAGACCTGGCCGGACATCGCACAGAACCCGCTCGCAGCGTTGCGCGCCGCCAATTCGATGTCCGCGTCGGCCAAGACGATGTGCGGTGACTTCCCGCCGAGTTCCAGAGTGACACGCTTCAGATTTCCTACCGAGGCTCCGAGGATTTTCTTGCCTGTCTCGGTCGAGCCTGTGAAGGACACCTTGTCGATGTCCGGATGGGCTGCGATCGCAGTCCCGGCCCGCTCACCGAGCCCGGTCACGACATTCATCACGCCAGGCGGCAGGTCGCATTCGCCCAGGATCTCGGCAAACCTCAGCGCCGTCAGTGATGTCTGCTCTGCAGGCTTGAGGATGACTGTGTTCCCTGTGGCGAGCGCTGGTGCGATCTTCCATGATGCCATCACCAGTGGGCCGTTCCACGGGACGATTCCAGCGCAGACGCCCAGGGCCTCGCGCACGGAGTAGCAGTGCACGGAGTCGCTGACAGGATTGACAGTGCCCAGGATCTTGGTTGGCCACCCAGAGTAGTAGCGGAATGTGAGGGCGGTGCTGGCAACCATGCCACGAGTGATGCTGATCGGTATGCCGCCGTCCAGAGATTCCAGCTGTGCCAATTCCTCGGCATGGGCCTCGATCGCTTCAGCCATGTCTAGCAGTACTTGGCTCCGCGCATGTGGGTTAAGGTCGCGCCAAGTCGATTCCTCGAACGCGCGGCGAGCTGCCGCCACGGCCAAATCGACGTCCTCGGAGTCCGCAGCGGCTATCTCGGCGATCGTCTCCCCATTGGCCGGATTGATTGTTGTGAACGTACGACATGATTTGGCGGCCACCCATTCGCCGCCGATCAGCATCGGCTTTGCGCCTGGTCCATCAACAAAGTCGATCTTCGGCGGCGCGGCGACCTCGAAGTTTCTCATCATGTGCTCTCCTATTGTCTTGTGACGGTCGACAAACTTATTTTGGGGTGAGACCGATCATTGAGCGATTTCAACCCACCCAGGTTTAACGCCGCCTGCTCGCCGGCAGCCAAGCCGGCGAGCAGGCGGCGGTGGCGTTAGCCGTTCTTGGTTCCCGGGATGGCCTTGATCTGGATCGGAGCGTCGCCCGTTGCGGACACCAGCTCGTTGCCTGTGACCTTGACCATGTAGGTGCAGTTGCCTGGGAATTGTTGTTGCGTGTCCCCAAAAGTCGAGTAGTTGACGGGGCACGTCAGGCCACCATGGGTATCATGGGTGACCTTGCGCAGCGCGGAGACGAAACCGGCGGGGGATGTGTCATTTTCCTTCGCCGCGGCGATTAGGCCCGTGACCGCCGTATCGGCGGTGAACCAGCCCCACTCATGGCTGACGGAGGGGTACGGTTTTGACCAACCGGCATATGTCCTGAGCGCGTCCATCATCCGCGTGACCCCAGGGGTTTTCAATGAGGCGGGTGTGTACCCGGCTGCCATGTACAGACCCTGGGCAGCAGCGAGGCCTGCCGGGTCGTCCAGAAGCTCCTGGCCATAGCCGCCTTGGACGAATGAGGCCTTGAGTTCAACTCCAGCGCCCTTGAGGGCTGTGAACAGCGAAAGGCTGTCAGCGACCTGCATTTGAGTACCGACCACGTCGCACTGGGCATTCTTGATCGAGAGCGCCATGGTGCTGAAGTTGGCCGATCCAGGGTCGAAGCTGAAGTCCACAAAAGGCGTGGGCATTCCGGCCGCCTGCACCGAACCGCTCATGGCCTTTCCGTTGGCGATTGTCGACGGAAAGTTGTAGCCGACCCCGCAGTACGTCGTTCCGCCTTTGCTCTTAAAGAATTCCGGGAGACCTTGATAATTTGGAAAATTGTTGTCGGAGCTACCAAACGTTGCAAAAATTGTCTTGTTATTTGGGTCTGCGCACTCAGGGCCGTCGATGCAGTCACCCACGACGGCAATTTTATTCTGCACTGCATAGCGGTACGAGCCGTAGAAGAACGCGCCGGCTGCAAGAACGATGTCGGCGTGGTCTTGCTCGTGGAGCCGTTGGAGCGCCGCAAGGGAAGTCTGCGGGCTGGTCCCCTCGTCCTCACTGACCAGTTTCAGAGTCACACCTGGTATCTCATGACTGGCATTGGCCAGCTCGATGCGTGCCTTGGCTGCATCGATGGTCTTTTGGCCGAAAGATGACGCTGCCGGGCCGGTCAGTGGCGTCATGATTCCAAGAGTAATTGTGGTCCCGCCGCCGCTGTCGGAGGCGGAAGTCGAGCCACAAGCCGCGAGCGTGCTTGCGGCCAGCAGCGCGGTGACCGCCCCCGTCAGCATTTTTAGTTTGGTCATAAGTACAGAGCCTTTCCTTGGCGTGGACGCCCTCAGTGCACGACGTCGTGTGATGTTGCGATGCCTACCACCTGCTTTTGAGGCTCCGTCATTGAGCCCCACTCTGCGCGTTACCTCCGGACCTCGTTGTTTATTGACAGCTCAACTAACATCCCGAACCACGAACCGCGTCCTTGACTGCGGCTAGCGTCGATCGCCAAAAGCCACCATTAGCTCTTTGCGCGTCAAGTTGGATGGCACGGTCACTACCATGTGAATGACGTCACTTGTGCATACACTATTACAGACATCGTGACCGACGTCACGAAGTATTTCTCAAGCGATCGGGTCATCCCGACGAGGAAAGGTGACAGAAGATGCCAACACAGACTCGAGCCGCAGTGTGCTGGGAAGTCGGCCGTCCGTGGGAGATCGAGGACTGCACGCTAGCCGACCCGCGGCAAGGCGAGGTGCTCGTTAAGCTGGAGTTCGCAGGCCTTTGCCATAGCGACGATCACAACATCACGGGAGACTTCCCGGCCGCGCTGCCGGTCGTTGGCGGCCACGAAGGTGCCGGAGTCGTTGTCGCGGTCGGGGAGGGCGTTGACCGGGTCCAAGTCGGCGACTCGGTCATGCTCCTTCCCCTGCCTTCGTGCGGGAAGTGCCGCTATTGCGCCGAGGGGCGCAGCTACATCTGCGACGCAAATCTGGATGTGATGACGGGCGCCCGCGCTGATGGCTCGTTCGCGTTCACCTCTGCAGACGGCCAGCCGATCGGTGCATATGGGCAGCTCGGAACATTCTCGGACTACACGCTCGTGCAGCAGATCCGAGTCCAGCGCTACGAACGAGACATCCCAGGGCCTGTCGCTGCCATCACGAGCTGTGCCGTCATCACCGGCTATGGCTCCGCGGTGCGCGCAGCGGGCATCCGGGACGGCGACACCGTCGTTGTGGTCGGCGTCGGGGGAGTCGGGATGAGCGCCGTGATCGGTGCAAAAATTTCCGGTGCTGCGCATGTGGTCGCAGTCGACCCTGTGCCATTCAAACGGGAACAAGCGCTGAAGCTCGGGGCGACGCATGCGGCTGCTGACATCGAAGAGGCTATGGGTATCGTTTCGACCCTCACAAGGAACAGAATGGCCGAGGCGGCAATAATCACCGTTGGTGTCCTTCACGGCGACATGATCGGCCCAATCACGCGTCTGGTGAGCAAGGGTGGCAATGTGGTTGTGACCTCCGTCTCTCCGCTCGGTGAGGAGACAGTGTCGATTCCTTTGGTCGAGTTCGCCATGTCGGCGAAGAATCTGATTGGGGTGGTCATGGGCCTCACCCGACCCACGGCAGATATCGACCGGATTCACGCGTTATACCGTGCCGGCAGGATCCCGCTGGATGACTTGGTGACCCAAACGTACAAACTCGAGGACATTAATGTCGGCTACGAGGACATGCACAAGGGCCTAAACCTCCGCGGCGTGATCCAATTCTGAGGCGGACGTGATGCGGGCGGGGCACAATGTGCCTCCGCCCGCATCACGTCATCCAAACCGAGAAAACCATTGGTCCGAGCGGTGTCGATCCTGAACGGCGAGTGCCGTCGAGCCTCTTCGCCCGCTACATCAACTCGGCCGGGGAATGTTTGATCCGACGTGAGATCAGTCCTTCCAGGCCTCGATGACTCTATCGAACTTGGCGCGATTCAACCCCGCATACCCGAGGCGCCACTCGGGCCATGGGCATGCCCGGACACTTCGCGGGATGGCCATTTGGTGCCCTAAAAAACTTCGTGACGTCATTCGATATGTCTGCCATACTGCATCCATAAATGTGGCCAAATGCTATGGATCACGCGCATCCATGTTGGCCGTCGAGGAGTGAACAATGACGTTGATGATCGACTATGACCGCTGTCAGGGACACGGACGGTGCTCCCTGATTAGCCCCCAGCTGTTCGA
Source organism: Arthrobacter sp. 18067 (assembly GCF_902706295.1). GTDB lineage: Bacteria > Actinomycetota > Actinomycetes > Actinomycetales > Micrococcaceae > Arthrobacter. Next base: position 93,173 of record NZ_CACSJJ010000005.1, read on the forward strand.
CCTGACCCCCGACGACGGCCTGGGTGTCGTCCTCATCCCAGAACCAGGTTCCCAGTTCGCGCAGATTGTGGCTCAGGCCGTAGGGAACTGCCCCGAGCAGGCGATCAGCTACGTGGAGAGGAGCTCATCATGATGGGTTCGTCGGATCCGTCGGCGATGCCGGTCGAAGAGCTCACACCGCACTTCGATTTGTTCGAGCCTTCACACAGCTTGCGTCTGTGGGAGGTCCTCGACTTCGCGCGCACGTCCTGCCCCGTAGTCAAGACGGACGCGGATGACGGCTACCACATCGTCACGCGCTACGACGACCTACGCGCCGTGTTGACAGACGCCGAGACCTACAGCTCAGCGGAGGCGGGCCTGCGCGGCACGCCGATCCCGATGCCGCCTTTGACGGAGGACCCGCCGAACCACATTGAGTTCCGGCGGGCGCTGAACCCCTACCTCATGCGAACTTTCCTCGCCCGCTACGAGGAAGATATTCGCCGCCACGCAAGCGAGCTGCTCGACAAGCTCGTCCCCCGCGGCCGATTTGAGTTCATGACCGAGTTCGCAGTCCCGTTCACGACAGGCAACCTCGCCAGAGTGATCCTCGATGACGACAATGAGGTCCGTCTACAACGCGCAATCGACCTCGCCACAGAGATCAGCAGCTACGGCTGGAATGAAGCCTTCTTCGAGCTGGCAAGTCTTGCGCAGGAACTCCTTGAGGAGCGGCTGGCCTCCGGCAGCGAACGGGACGACATTGTCAACGCTATCCTGCGGGCCACGGTGCACGGACGTCCATTGACGATGGAGGAACGGGTTGGGGCGACAACCATTCTGTTCACAGGGGGACTCGACACCACGAAGGCCGCCCTCGGCAACATCGCCCGGCACATCGCTGACGACCCATCCCTTGAGTCACGGGTGCGCGACCCCGAGTGGATCAAGGACGATCTGGACGAGTTCCTACGCCTGGACTCGCCGATCGCCTTCATGGCCCGCACCGTTACCAAAGAGACGGAGCTGAATGGATGCCCCCTGAAACCGGGTGACAGGGTTGCGGTGCACTACGCATCGGCCAATCGGGACCCATCGCGGTTCGCGCACCCGGCGGAGCTGGACTTCGAGCGTGAGCGCAATCCACATGCGGCATTCGGCCTGGGTCCGCATCGCTGCATAGGGCTGCATTTCGCCCGGCTGCAGATCGAGATCGGCTTTCAGGAGCTATACAAGAGAGTCACCCGAATCCGTATCCCAGAGGGTGAGACTGTACACACGGCGACAGGCGTGGTGCAGTCGCATGAGTACCTACCGATTGAGTTCGACGCAGTCCAGATGGACCAGGCCGTCGCCAGCTAGACCGAAGCTACCTAGAGCAAGACGCCGAAATCCCTGTGTGGACGGGAATCCGGCGTTTTGCTGGATGGATTAGGGCTACTGTTGGCGGGCGACAGTGTGCTGGTCAGTGAGTCCTGGGACTGAGCCTGGGTGGGTGGGTGGCCGGGCGAGTAGCGGTAACAGACCCCTATTTGGTTTCATCGAGAGTCAACGCGCAAACGTCGCCGGGGACGGCGCATTCGGACGCAAACAATGCTTCGAATTATCCATAACTATCCTATCTTTCAGATAAGTATGGATGGAGGGGGATTCATGAGTCTGAATGCCCTGCATCCCTGTTCTGCCGCTACTGAGTGGCGTTGATCGTTCTCATCCCTTGGCCAACGTCGAGTCGAGGGCCGGCGTGCGCGACGTCCAAGAGCCCGCTATTTGCGCTGGCGTGCATTGGCCTGCTTACAAGGTGCAGCGACCAGCCTTCGCCGTTCAGTCCGTCAAGCGGTCGCCGCCCGTGTGATGAGCGCCGGTCAAGTGCGGACGAGGGTTCTGAGGAGTCTGAGCAGAACGGAAATTGAGGCTAAGTCCACAGGGCCGGCCCCTGTGACTTCGGCGGACATGTCCTTGATCCGAGCTAGCTGTTCTTGGCGTCCGCGTTCCCATGCCAGGACGCGCTCGAGGGAGTCTGCGCGTCCTAACTCGCCGCTAGAAGTGCTCCGCAAGACGGAGATGGCCATGTCAGCCGCGACTGAGTACACATCGGCGCGCAGCGCGGCCCGAGCGAGTGCGTCCCAGCGGCTCCCGCGGGGAAGATCGGTGATCCTCAGAAACAATTTTAGGGCGCCGATGCGCTCGAGCACGGTGGAGTACAAATCGGCAATCCTCTCGAGGGGCTCATCGATCTGTTCTGCGATTAGGGAGATATCCAACAAATGGACGCTCATGGCAATGCCGACTCCGCTGCGCGCCAGATCGGACGGAATCCCTATGGCTTCCCAGCGTGCCTGCAGGTCCTGTGCTAAGTCGATGTCATCGGCCCGCAGGTAAACGAGGCTTCTATTCCCCAAAAGGTCCATGGTGGGCATTATCCTGCTCAGGGCCTTTTCTACCGGTTGGTCCCTATGATCGTGGCTCATGTACCAGCGCGTCGCCCGATCCAGAATTCTTCGTACATACAATGCCAATTCCGCGCCATGATCGGACGGAACGGCTGGAGGAAGCTCGGCGATCCTGCCTGCGACCCGCTGGAGACCAAAGGCCTCGCGTATCACCATGAAGGCCCTTGCGAGGGCGGCCGCGCTCCCGGCGGTTTCCTCTATGGCCCGGAAGGCGAAGGTGATTCCGCCCTGGTTGATGATGTCGTTGGCGAGCACGGTGCTGATAATCTGCCGGCGGAGCGGATGTGATTGGAGCTCAGTTCCGAAGCGGTCTACGATGCGGGACGGGAAGTAGCCGCGAAGGACTTGATTGAACCAGGGATCGTCGGTGACGTCGCTGTCGTTCAGTTCCTTGGCCAGTGCGATCTTGGCGTATGCAGCCAGCACCGACAGTTCTGGAGAGGTGAGTCCCTGGCCTGTCTGCAGGCGTTCATGGAGCTGGTCGGTGGTGGGCAATGCTTCAAGAGCACGGTCAAGGCCGGCGGCTTTTTCCAGCCAGTCCATTGTCCGTTCGAAGCCCGGGCTCCAGTTCAGGACGAGCTGGCGGTCGTTAACGAGCAGGGTGTTCTGGTCGCGGTTGTTCTTCAGCACCAGGCGCGCGACGTCGTCGCTGAGGGAATGGAGGAAGTCTGTGCGCTCGCTGGCGGCCATCCTGCCTGTCGCGATCATGCTGTCGATGAAGATCTTGATGTTGACTTCGTGGTCGGAGCAGTCCACTCCAGCTGAGTTGTCGGTGGCGTCCGTGTTCAGCATGACCCCGTTCAGTGCGGCTTCCACCCTGCCTCGCTGGGTCACGCCGAGGTTTCCGCCCTCGACTATGATCCTTGTCCGGAGTTCGTTTCCGTTGATGCGGATCCAGTCGTTGGCTTTGTCGCCCACCTCGGGGTTGGTCTCGGAGGAGGACTTGATGTAGGTTCCGATTCCACCGTTGTAGATAAGGTCCACTGGTGCCCGGAGGGCTGCCCGGATGAGCTCGGGCGGGCTCATTACCGTCGTGCTCGGCGGCAGCCCCAGTGCCAGTTGGGCTTGCGGGCTGATGGGAATCGATTTGGCTGTGCGCGGATGCACCCCGCCACCGGGGCTGATGAGCGCGGGGTTGTAGTCGGCCCAGGACGAGCCCGGCAATTTGAAGAGGCGGCGTCGCTCCTCAAGGGAGGCCGCTCCATCGGGTGCGGGGTCTAGGAATATGTGTCGATGATCAAATGCGGCTACGAGTTGGACGTGTTCTGAGAGCAGCATGCCGTTGCCGAATACGTCCCCGCTCATGTCGCCGATGCCTACCACCGTGAAGTCTTCGTTCCGGCAGTCGAATCCGAGGTCGTGGAAATGCTGAATCGCGGACGCCCAGGCGCCCCGAGCCGTGATGCCCATCCGCTTGTGGTCGTAGCCCACTGAACCGCCCGATGCGAATGCGTCGCCCAGCCAGAAGCCGTACTCGCTGGCCACTTCGTTGGCGATGTCCGAGAACGCGGCGGTGCCCTTGTCGGCGGCCGCCACAAGGTAATAGTCATCGTCGTCATGACATACCACTTGCGCGGGGGGAACGACGCGTCCTTCATGGCCCCGGGCACCACGATCGTCAGAGGACCCTGCGACGTCCGGCAATGCCAGATTGTCCGTTACATCCAGCAGCCCGCGGAGAAAGTCCTTGTAGCTCGCTATGGCCTCGGCGAGCCACGCGGGGCGGCCGGCGTCCGGATCTGGAAGCCGTTTGGGGTAGAAACCACCCTTCGCGCCGGTCGGGACGATCACTGAGTTCTTGATGATCTGGGCTTTGGCGAGCCCGAGAACTTCGGTGCGAAAATCCTCGCGCCGGTCCGACCATCTCAGGCCTCCGCGGGCTGCGGGCCCGAAGCGAAGGTGTACGCCCTCCACGCGAGGCGAATAGACCCAGATCTCGAATTTCGGCCGCGGGTAGGGTGCACCAGGAAGGTGGGAAGGCTGGAGTTTGAAGCTTAGGTATGGCCGGTCGCGGTAGAAGTTGGTTCTTGTTGTGGCCTCGATGAGGTTCAAGAAGGTTCGCAGCAGGCGGTCCGAATCCAATGAGGTGACGGCGTCGATCGCCTCGGAAGCCTCCGAGCGGGCGGCCGCTGTATCCCGGAGTCGTTCGGCGATTCCAAGCCCCGGGCGGAACTTTGCCTGGAACAAGCCCAGCAGCGCGCGGGCAGCCCGAGCGTTGTTCAGGAAAGTATCGGCGATGAAGTCATAGGAGTTTGTGGTCCCCAGTTGTTGGAGATACTTGGCGTAAGCGCGGAGGATCGCGACCTGCTGCCATTCAAGGTTCTCTTGCAGGACCATGGCGTCGAAGCGGTCTGATTCCGTGTCACCGCGCATGGCTGCTCCGAAAGCATCTGCGAGCAGGGAGCTAGTTCGAACGGGGTCCACACCAAGCGGATACCTCACGCCCAGGTCATACAAGAACAGGGGCCTGTCCGTACCACGCAGGATGTCGAACGGTCGCTGGTTCTGCACTTCAAGGCCTAGATTGTGGAGGTACGGCAGGATCTGCGTAAGGCTCTGGGGGCTTGTGAGGTAGAGCCGGATCCGCAAGTCAGCGCCCGAGGCCAGCCTGCGGGCAGATTCCGGCCGCGTTGTTAGAGTCAGCATGGGATCATCGAGGGGGCGTCCGCCGGTTCCGTCCAGATTGAACATCTCGAATCGTTCGATGTCCTCTATTGCGTCCTCAAGGGCGACATCCGCGCGATAGCTGGCAGGAAATGCTGCTGACCAAAGAGAGAATAGCCGGGCGGCTTGTGCGGTGGGAAAGTGGCTCCGGAGTGCCTCATCCAGTCCCTCGGTCCAAGTTCGCGTGGCGATGATGAGGCTACGTTCAAGTACAGACGGATCGATGGTGCCGGGCCCTAGTCCTGCCGGCAGGAGGATCCGGAAGAAAACACGGGCCATCGGCGAATCGCTCAGCCAGACGTCGAACTCAAGGGTTGGAGCGTTAAAAGCGTCCTTGAGTTCCTGCGCTAGGCGAAGGCGCACTGCGGTGCTGTAACGGTGGCGGGGAAGGAATATAAGGGCCGATGCGAAGCGGCCATAGTCGTCGGTACGCAGGAACAGCCGTGTCTGTCGGCGTTCCTGAAGCCGCAGGATCTCCGTCGTGAGTCGGGTCAGATCGTCAACGTCGACCTGAAAAAGCTCATCGAGGGGAAATGACTCAAGGACGGCCAGCAATTCAGTGCCCCGACGTGATTCTGCGATGAAACCGAGGCGCCTACGCACGGCGGCGACCTTTTCCCGGATCATTGGTATCTGACCCACGGATTGGGCTGCCGCTCCTGGAGCGAACAAACCGACAAAGCGCTGTTCACCCGCCACGGCCCCGCTGTCGTCGAAGATCTTGATGCGGATCTCATCCAGATATGAGGGCCGCTCTACTGTGGACCGAAGGTCGGACGTGGAAATCGTCAGGATCTCGCTGGTTCTGAAAGTCGGTTCGTCTGTGTCATTGGACGGAGTGTGCGCATGCAGAAGACCCAGCTCCGTCCCCGCCCTCAGCCGAAAGACGTCAGAGCCTCCCGCGGTTTTGAGCTCGTGTTCGCAGTAGCCGAGGAGCGTGAAGTTTCCGCTCTCAAGCCAAAGCAGGAAGTTCCTGAGCTGCTCGGAGGAAGGCAGGTACCCGCTGGGTAACCGGTCCAGTGACGCGATGGCGATAACCATCTGGGCGTGTACCTCACGTGCGTCCTCTGCAACAGTGCGAACGTCGGTGAGGACCCTCTGCAGGCCCGCTACGAGATCCTCGGCGCGGGACGAATCGGTTAGTCCGCTAATCTCCACGGCGATCCAAATCTCCGCGGTGCCTTCCATAGCCGCCGCGGGCTCGGGCGCATCGTGCTCCGTCAATGCGGCGGCGCTTCCGGCGTTGAAACGTGTGCGCTGCGGCCCATGACGGAGCTCGATGATCTCATGGCTTGCCGGATCGCGATGAACTTCGAACGTGGGGTGGACGACGAGTCGGATCGACATGCCTTCTCGGATGAGCTCTGCGGTGACCGAGCGCACCATGTGTGGCATGTCATCGGCCACCACGAACAGCATCGCGGTAGTGCGCTCATTGACCACTGCGACCGTGAACGTTCTAGGTGGTCGGACCGCGGCCAGACGGAGGTGTTCACGCGCGCGGAACTCAAGCGTTTCTACGCTGTGGTCGTGGATGTCATCTGCGGCCACATGCTCGTAATAGGCGGTGAAGAATTCTTCGTCAGTCGGTGACGGCCCTCCTGCGAATGAGTCCGACGGTGTGGATTCGTGTGGCATACCCTTTCACCTCCAGCGCGCGGAACCACTCCGACTGGCTATACGGGACGGCTCCTCGCGCTTTTCTTCATGATGGCCATCTCCGCGCTCGCAGTCCAGAGGCCTCAATGACGGATTTCGGATGCTTTCGGCAGACCCTAGCCGTTCTCACGGATTCCGACCGGGCATTTCGAAATGTTCAAGTAACTTGATCAAGCTTCTTGTACAGTTGGGGGATGACGCACGACCTACTGGCGGACCAACTTATGACAGGCTCCTTTTTCGAGGCGCTGATCCCGCTGCTGCGGAGACGGAATGCCGAACGAACGCTTTCCCCGGGCAAGCTGGGAGTGTTGCGACATTTGGCGGAGCAAGGGCGGGCGACGACGTCGGAGCTGGCCGCGATCATTCAGGTCAGCCCGCAAGCAATTTCGCTTGCAGCGCGTGAACTTGAACGTCTACAGCTCGTCATGCGTGTGCCTGATGCAGAGGACCGGCGCCGGATTTGGATCGAGATCACCGAGGTCGGCCGGCAGAAGCTGGCCCAGGAGTTGGCGGCCGGTGAGGGGTGGCTTGATCAGGCAATCAGGGAGAAGCTGACCAAGGATGAGCGGGAGACTCTCCATGCGGCCATCGTCATCCTCTGGAAACTCGGATTGGAAGTATCCGTTGACTGAACCGCGAGCGCGCCTGGTACCGGCTCTGGTCTACGCGGCGCTCTCCACCTCAGTCGTGAGCTCGCTAGGCATGCTGTTGGTGCCCACAATTTCCCGCGAGATGGATGTTTCGGTGGGTACGGCGCAGTGGATGCTGACTATCAACCTCCTGGTCGGCGCGATCGCGACGCCCGTCATGGGTCGTCTGGCCGATGGACCTCACAAGAAGCGGCTTCTGCTTTGGGCGCTGTCGATAATCCTCATCGGGTCCATCATCGCCGCGGTGGCACCAAATTTCACGGTGTTCCTGATAGGGCGTGCACTGCAGGGGCTGACTTACGGGATCGTTGCAGTGACAATCGCCTTGGCCCGCCGATATGTCGCTGCTGACAAGGTGCGGTTCTCTATTTCAAGCCTGTCCGTGACAGTATCAACCGGTTTGGGGATCGGATACCCCTTGACCGGCATCATCGCGGGAGTGTTCGACTTCCGGTTCGCTTTCTGGTTCGGCGCTTTGTTCGTGGTCACCGCCATCATTGTGGTCTTCCGAGTCGTTCCGGCAGGACCTGATGAACGTGCCCCGCGCGCACGACTGGATTATGCCGGTGCAGGCCTGCTCGGTCTTGGCCTTGGGGCTTTGCTCCTGGGTATCAGTGAAGGGCCGAACTGGGGGTGGGGCTCTCCTTGGATCATCGCCACGTTCGTTTTCGCTGCAGCCGTTCTAACAGCTTGGGTGGGGGTTGAGCTGCGGACGCGGCATCCGCTGGTCAACCTTCGGGTCCTTCGGAACGGAGATGTGCTTCTGGCAAACGGCACGGGTATGGGGCTCGGGGCCGCGATGTATATAGGAATCTCGATCTCCGGTCTGGTCGCCCAGGCCCCGGATTCCACGGGATATGGCGTCGCGCTGCCATTGTTTTGGGCCGGTTTTGTGATGTTCCCGCTGTCCGTAGGAAGCTTCACGGCGAACCGTTTGGTGCGCCGATTATCGCGCCGGATAGGTCTGACCACTCTGCTGCCGATAGGCGCTGGCATGGTGATGGCAGCCGGAATACTCCTTTGGTTTGCCCATGCTGAGCTTTGGGAGATCCTTCTCGGAATGCTAGTGATGGGGCTGGGTATGGGGACAATCAATGCCGCCATGCCGGCGCTGATCGCTCGTAGCGTCGCTACCGAGGATCTCGGTAGTTCGGTGGGCTTCAATCAAGTCCTCCGCACTGTGGGAAGCTCGTTCGGCACCGCTGTTTCGGGCGCCGTGCTCGCAGCAAACATCGCGCCGGATTTTCGACCGACCGGTGCCGGAATCACCACGACGCTCGGGATCGGCGCAGTCCTGTGCGCGGCGGTGTTCCTCACCTTGATCATCCACATCCTGACGACGAATTCCCGCTCGGTAGCCGCCGGCCGGACTGATGCCCGAGTAGGTTGAACCCTGTACAGGGCCGCAGGCGAGGGCGCCGATAGTGCATCTCAGCCAGCTGTTCCGCCCCACGGGTTCAGGCCGCCCAGAGCATCCTCAGCGGATCCCTCATGCATCGTCAAAAGCATGGACAGGAGGGCGAGTGCGGAAGGGCAAATCGTTTCTCATACGGCCCCGGGGGGCCTCGCATTCTTTGTCCGGCTAGCCAAGGAACGGGCGACGCTTAGCCTGGCATTGGCAGCAAATTTGCGGGGGTCGTGCCCCATGCCCTGTCCTTCAGCGGACTACAGGCCCAGCACCACCTCCATGGCTGGAGGTTTCAACGGGCGGACTTGGCTAAGGCCACGGATCGCGCCGCGGACAACGTCCTAATGCGGCGTTCGGTCAAGTCTGCGGGCAGAATCAGTCCCGCGGCGACTGTCAGAGCCAGGAGCATGAGAATGCTGCCAGCAGTGAGCGCGGCGCTGACCTCCGCCGTCAGGTGCTCCTTAACTGGTCCAGAAGGGACGGTAGCCGCAGCCGCGACCGCGATGCCAAGCCCTAGACAGGTGCCCACTTGGTGGAACGTGTTTACCAGGCCGGACGCGGCGCCCGCGTCGGACACTGGCGCATCGACGATGCCGAACGAGGTAAGAGGGGCAAAGGCCAAGCCTTGCCCGGCTCCAATAAGGACCATTGGCAATGCGACGTCCGTCCAGTACTCGGCCTCGATCCCGACGCGGCTCAGCCAGAACATCCCGGCAAGGGTCAGTAGAATCCCGGCCAAGAGAGCAACCGAGCTCGGCAACTGCTTTATGAGACCCGGGAGGCATATTGCCACAGTGAAGTTCACTGCAGTCATGGGAAGGAACCCTAATCCGGCCTGGAGCGGGTCGAAGCCAAGTGCTTCTTGCATGAACTGGGTGGTGAAAAAGAAGAATCCGATCATAGCGCCCAGGTAGAGGAAGCGCGCCACGTAGGCGCCGGTTCGGCGGCGGCTCCGGAACAGGCTCAGCGGCATGATGGGCTGGGAAGCCCTGCGTTCGGACAGCACGAAGACGATCAGGAGCACGACGCCGGCGCTGACGGTTGTGAGCGTAACCGGCGACTGCCAGCCTGCTTCAGCGGTGTTGATGATCCCGAACACGACTGCGCCCACACCGAGGGTCGCGCTAAGCGCTCCGAACACGTCGAAGCGACCGCTGGCCCGTCCCGTCTCGGAGAGGAACCGGGGAGCTAGGACGACCATCGCAGCGCCGATGGGCACGTTGACGAAGAAACCTGCTCGCCAAGAGACCCAGTGGGCCAGCGCCCCGCCGATGACCAAGCCAAGGCTGGCGCCGATCCCCGCAGTCGCACCATACAAAGCTACGGCCCGGGTCCGCTCACGGCCTTCGGGAAAGCTCGCGGTCAGTAGGGACAGCGAAGCAGGTGCCACGATCGCCGCTCCGATACCTTGGATCGCCCTCCCGGCGATTGCCCACCAGCCTGTAGGGGCCAATCCGATCAGCAAGGACGCGATCGAGAACACCACTAGACCGAACACGAATACGCGCCGCCTTCCGAGCAAGTCACCAGCCCGGGCGCCGAGAAGGAGGAGACCCCCGAGGGTTAGCGTATAAGCGTCTTGAACCCAGGAAAGTTCACCGGTGCTGAGCTGCAGATCTGCCTGAAGGCTCGGCAGCGCAGTGAAGATGACTGAAGTGTCCAGCAGGATCATGAAGTAACTGGCAAGGATTATCGCCACAATCGCGGTCGGATTTACAGTCGTTGTCGGTGTACTTTCCATGGTTTCAATGCAAGCGTGATTTCTTAGGGGCTGGGAGTCACTATCGTTCCGGGTACTGCCATCCCCTCCCTCGAACATCAGCCGACACGTACCGTGGATGTCATGACACATAGCGACGACGTGCGGAGGTTTCTGACCTCCCGCCGAGCCAGAATCACGCCTCAAGAGGCAGGACTGCCCGTCTACGGTGGCAACCGCCGTGTCACCGGCCTACGTCGCGAAGAAGTCGCGATGCTCGCCGGGATGAGCGTTGACTACTACGTCCGCCTAGAGCGCGGAAACCTCTCCGGCGCCTCCGACGGCGTCATCGAGGCACTCGCCCGGGCATTGAAGCTAGACGACGCCGAAACGGCCCATCTTTTCGACCTTACCCTCGCAGCCACAGCTTCCCCGCGAGTGCGGCGCAAGCGCAGCCCCCGGGCATTGCGGCCAAGCGTGCAACGGGTCATCGATGCGATCACGGCCGCGGCCTGGGTGCGTAACGACCGCGGGGATGTCTTGGCCGCCAACGAACTCGGCCGAGCCCTTTACCTGGATCTAATGGCTGAACGAACCATCCCGCCGAATACCGCAAGGTTCACCTTCCTGAACCCGAAAGCGCAGGAGTTCTTCGCCGATTGGGAACGCAGCGCGGACGACATCGTCGCCGTTTTGCGGTCCACAGCCGGAGAAAACCCCTACGATAAAGACCTCACAGACCTAGTCGGTGAACTCTCAACGCGCAGCGAGGAGTTCCGCATCCGGTGGGCTCGGCACGATGTGAAGCTCCACCGGAACGGCCGGAAGCGGCTCAATCACCCAATCGTCGGGGACCTGGAGCTAGGCTTCGAGGCACTAGAACTACCCGGTGACCAAGGACTGCGTATCAACGTATACATGGCGGACCCGGGAACGCCGTCAGAAGATGCGCTGAAAGTCTTGGCCAGTTGGGCAGCGACCCAGCGCGAGATCACGGCGACCCTAAAGGAGAAGCAATGAACCGCTCGTCCTTCTACGGGTATCTAGCGGATGTTATCTTCCTCGGAGGCCACGAGGCGTAGATGGTGGGCTGGATTGCTGTCCTTGGTATCACGGCCGCGACAAGGACCAGGCGCTCGTCCTGTCGCCCGACGATATGAGCTGGGGGTTTCTGAGCTGGTCGCCAGTTGTTTCAAGGATTGTCGGTCGTATTCATGTCCGATGGCCAGCTTGCCCGAAGAGCCGACGGTCGATGCCTTTCGGCGGTGGATTTGAGGGAGCGCTGGGGGTTAGCTGTGGTCGGCCGCCCGGCACGCGTCGATCTCGGCCTGAACGATTGCCCCGTAGTGCGCCGCAAGTGCGTCGACGTCCCAACTGTCGAACAAGCCCAGCGTGCGAACCGCTTCACCGAAACCCAACATGAGCGCTACTACCGTGGAGGCGTAGCGCCGCTCCGGCGTCGTGTCCCTCATCAGCCCAGCGATACTTGTCAGGTACCGCTCGCGGGTCTCCAAACGGACAGCTTCCGGCGTGGGGGAGTCCTGGATGGTGAACGGTAACATCGCCCAAGGCTCCTGGAGCCCGCGTTCCCGCCGCATCAGAATGCGTAAAACGAGCGCACCGCCAAGGTCTGATACCGGCATATCCGGTTCGTTCAGCAGCGATTCGTCAGGCTGGGCTGCCGCGAACAGCTGTGCCTTAGAGCCGTACAGCTTCATCACGAGCGCTGCGGATACGCGGGCGTCGGAAGCTATGTCCCGGACGGTCACTGCACGATAGCCTCGTTCGCCGAACAGCCTTCCTGCGGAATCCAGAATGGCGTCCCGGCTGGAACCGCCCACCTGTCTGGCGGCGCTCATGCTTCCACCAGTTGTCCGGCCGTGCTGTCTAGCGCGAGGTCGGTGCTCATCGAGCGGTTGCTCACGGCCAACTTCCGCGCCATGGCTTGATGGGTCAAGGGATGAAGCATGGTCACTATGTATCGGCCGTGGAGGGGCAGCGGCAGCGAATATCTGCCAGCGGGGTCAGTCTTCGTTGTCGCCAGATGTTCCCCGGAGCCCTGCAGCAGCGTCACCACAGCGCCCTCTATGGGGCTGCCGTCGAGAGTGGCCACGCCAGCGAGTTCCAACTGCTTGTTCAAGTGGAAGTCTTGCCGCAGCGTGCGGCCGTCGAAGTCAAACACCTCGGCCAAGGGTGCCCAACCAGCTGCATTGGCCACCACCAGATATTTACCGGAGCCCGGCAGAGCGACAGAGTAGTTTCCGTCGCTGTCCACCCGGCTCCAGTCGACCGGCTCGCCCGAGGTCTGCAGGACGGTGACGACGGCGGGTGCCAGGGGGAGCTGATTCGCGGTCAGGACGCGGCCCTGCAGCACAAGTTCGCGTGTGACCTCGGCCAGGATCGCGGGCTTCGCCGCGACGGTGCGGGGAATGAACATTGCTGCGCCCATGGATGCTGCCGATGCCAGGGCCGCCATCCAAAACACGTCCTTAAAGGATTCGAATGACGGGAGGCGGACTGTTCCAATGGTGATTGTCACCGAAGTGAGGATGGCTGCGACTGCGGCACTCGACGTCGAGGTGCCGATCGAACGGACCAAACTGTTGAGCCCATTCGCGGAAGCAGTCTCGGTGATGGGCACGGCTCCCATAATGAGGGTGGGCATGGCCGCGTACGCGATGGCCGTCCCAATACCGATGACGGTGGAACCGATGATGACCCAAGCGATGGAGTCCCAGAAGAAAACCCGCCCCACGTATCCCGCAATCATGACCGCTGCCCCGGCAATGAGGGCAGGCTTCCCGCCAAAACGTTTGATGATGCCGCCAGAAACCGGGGCAAACACCACCATGGCCAGTCCCGACGGGACCATGCACAGGCCGGCCGTGATGACGTTCAGCTGGAATCCGTAGCCGGTGGAGGTGGGCAGTTGGAGCTGTTGGGTGGTCAGGAGCATGTTGGCGAACATGGCAAAGCCGATCAGCAGTGAGGCGAGGTTCGTCAGCAGCACCGGCCGTCGGGCGGATGTTCGGAGGTCCACCATCGGTTGGCCGGCTTTGAGCTCATAGGGCACCCAGGCCGCCAAGAGCAGAGCGGCGGCAAGGAACAACAGCAGCACCGGCTCCGAGCCCCAGCCCCATGCACCTCCTTTGGAGATGGCCAGGAGCAGTGCAGCCAAGGCCGCTGAGAGCACCACGGCTCCGAGGTAGTCGAAGCGGCCCGGGGTCCGCACCTTGGACTCGGGAACCACCATCAGCACGGCAGCGAGCAGCAGGGAGCCAGCACCGGCGGACACCCAGAAGATCGATTCCCAGCCCAGGCTTTCGTACAGAATCCCGGCCAGCGGCAGCCCCATGGCGCTGCCAATCCCCAGCGTGGCACTCATTAGCGCCACTGCCGATCCCATTTTCTCCTTGGGTAGTTCATCGCGCATGATGCTGATTCCCACAGGAATCAAGGCCGAGGCGAAGCCCTGCAGGGCCCGTCCGAAGATCAGCCAAAGGAAGCTCCCGCCGACTGCCGCAAGGATGGAACCCACCACCATGATGGCCAGGCACACCACCATCATCTTTCGTTTGCCATACATGTCCGCACTGCGGGAAACGATCGGGGTGGCCACCGCGCTTGAGAGCAGTGTTGCCGTGACGAGCCACGATGCGTCCTCGGCGGTGACGTTGAGGATCTCGGGAAAGTCCGGCAGCAGCGGCACGACAAGGGTTTGCATCAGGGCAACAACGGTGCCGGAAATTGCGAGGACCGCAGTGATGGCCCTTGGCGATTGGGGCACGGTGCTTTCTTGCGTCATAGCGCCGAACTTTCCGCAGGGGTGGGGCGCTCAGCAGATGGTGAACGCGTGTTTACTCTCCTAATGAGTGAACCACTGTTCACCCGTCCTGGCAAGCGCAGCGAGAGTATTGCTGACGTCATCAGCCGGATCGCCGGCGAAGTAGATTCATTCTTGTGAAGCTGAACCATGACATGCATGATGACACCGTGAGTTCCCGGCCTGTTCTCTACCTGCTGGTAGGCCTTCCTGCTTCTGGCAAGACAACTGAGGCTCGGAAGTTGGAGAAGACCCGTCACGCCCTCCGCCTAACCGCGGATGAATGGATGCTTCCCCTGTTCGGCCACAGTGATTCCGAGCGCCAGCGGAACATAGTCGAAGCTCGACTCATTTGGATTGCGCTAAAGGCCCTCCAAAGGGAGGTCAGTGTGGTGCTGGACCTTGGTCTCTGGGCGCGCGATGAAAGATCTGCGTTGGTTTGGCTATCCGAACGTCTAGGTGCGGAGTCATCAATCCTGTACCTCCCCATAGACGAGAAGACGCAACTCGGACGGGTGACTCGGCGTTTCCTCGAATCTCCGCAAGAATCATTCCCCCTCTCGGCTGAGCGACTCGCTGGCTTTCGCCACTATTTCCAGATTCCTCAGGAAACTGAGCTTGACGGCACGATTCGCTTTGACCCTCCCCCTGGTTGGAGCACCTGGTCCGAATGGGCTTCCAACCGTTGGCCTACGCTTCCTACGCTTGAGGAAATTAGAGAAGACTCCCAATGCCAAACAGAGAGTTAGCGCCTTAGGTGAATCACCGACGATGGAGCAGCTAGGAAGCATGGCGGTGTTCTGTCGAGATCTGTTGCGCAAGGCCACGTTCGCTTCCGGGTTGGCGCCGAACTCCGCGTCTAGCCTTGGGGACCGCTGGACCGCCTGCATCGGCCCCGCCACGAAGTCGTCATGGGCAGCTGGAGGACTTGTGATAAGCCCCATTACCGAGTTCGCTGCACCTGACTATTCTCATGGCTTTGTCCCCTGAGCGATCGGATGGATGCGCCTACGCTTTGAAGGATGGCGCGAATGTGTCGTGCTCCCGACGAATGAAATCAGCGATACGCTCGCCAATGAGGATGGCGGTGGCTGCTGGGCCTCGGCTTGGGGCAGTGGGCAAAATTGAAGTATCGGCAATGCGGAGACCCTCTACTCCGTGGACGCGGCCGTACTGATCGACCACAGTGTCTGGGTCATCTGGCAGACCAAATTTCGCGGTTCCGCAAAGGTGGATGGCGGTTCCGAGGTGTGCGCGTATCCAGGCGTCAAACCGGTCATCGTGCTGAAGTGTGTCCTCCGTCAGTTCCGTGAGACTCTCGAATATCTGGCTGAACGCCGACGACTGAAGAAGTCGGATAGCAATGCGGATGCCCTCCCGCATCCGTTCTATGTCGCTTTTCGTAGACAGGTAGTTGAAGTCGATACGGGGCTGGATATCTGGATCCGCTGATTCCAATGCAATTTTTCCGCGCGAGGTTTCAGCCTGCAGGGATACGAGGAAGGCAAGGTCGTCTTCGTTGCGAACCTGTTCGGTCAATCGATTGGGAATTAGGCCATCCGGCCCGCCGATGCCGCTTGTCTGCTTCCCCGTTAACATATAGCCCATGGGCTTGAGGAGCGGGATTATTTCAAGGTCACCTGTGCAGGGAGAACCACTGGCCGTGAAGTTGAGGACTCCTGCCATCGATTGTGTTGTGTCGTAGTCGATCAGGGAGATCTTGGACCTCCAGCTAATGGCTATATTGGGGTGGTCGCTGAAGTTTTTTCCCACCCCAGGCAAGTCGCGGATAACCGGAATGCCGAAGGCCTCCAGCTCTGCTTTGGGTCCCAGCCCGGAAAGAAGCAGGATGTGTGGCGTCTTGACTGCGCCAGCGGCGAGAACGATTTCTTGGGCTTTGATCGTGGTCAGAGCTCCGTTGCGAAGAACTTCGACGCCAGTCGCGCGGGTACCTTCGAATAACACCCGACGCACCAAGGCATTTCCCTCAACGGTCAGGTTGTCGCGATCCCGTACCGGATTGATGTAGGCGAAGCCGGTGTTGATCCGTTGGCCGTTAACGCTATTAGTTGGCATGGGGCCGTAACCCGGCTCATCTTGACTATTCTTGTCCGGTTCCATCGGAAAGCCGAAGTCTTTGACGGCACGTGCAAAAGCACTGATCACGGGATGATCTTGCGGTGGCCGCGAGATCGTCATAGGACCAAGGGCGCCATGCCCTTCTCTGTGCCCAAACTGAAGATCCCTCTCAAGTCTTTGGTAGAAGGGCAGCACCTTGTGCCAGGTCCACTCGTCATTTCCTCCCGAGGACCACTTGTCGAAGTCATGCTTTCTCGCACGGATGAAGTAAGTTCCGCTTATTGCCGTTGAGCCACCAAGGATGCGGCCGCGGGCTATGGAATAGGGGCGGTCGGGCGTCAGATGGCCCATGAACGACCAGTTGTTGGGATGACCGGGCATGGCCCCTTGCACCGTACCGGCATTGAGTAGCTCAGGAGGGAACGACTCCCTGCTCTCAGGGACCGGTCCCGCTTCCAACAGCAGTACGGAACGTTGTGGGTCCTCGCTCAGCCGGGCGGCCAGCGGAACTCCTGCAGCACCGGCCCCGACCACGAGGACGTCAAAATGCCTGTCGCGGTTTTCATCTCCGTGTATCTCTCTCACCCGGCCCCCCGCCTGATCTGCTATGCGCTACCCGATGGACAAATTGGCCGTTCTTGGGAAGACACTGCCCGGGCCACCTCAGTTGGGGTTTCTCCTTACATCCGGAAGCAAACAACGTAAAGACCTGCCTTTCAGCGCACCGAACCAAACGCCGGCCCCGTAAGCCAGATCGTCCAGCCGGCGTGCGACGGCAAACCGGAAAGGATCGAGCCGAGGTCGTGTGCGGCGGTATTCCAATGCTGCATCAGCTATGGCGGACACTATGAGGGCTCGCCGCAGCCTGCGGGAGAAGATGCTGCCAATGACTGCCAAGGGCCACCAATGGCGAACAAAGAGTGCTGTGGTTTGTGTTTCTGCGGCCAATACTCCGCGTAACGCCAGGCTGGCCCCGAGCCGGATCGGATGCGCACTTTTGCCGAGTTTCCTCGAAATGCGCCAGCCGGCGAAGGCAGAAATTGCCCCCGCTGCTGGAACCGACCATCTGCGCTGGCAGAGGATTGCCCCGACAACCGCGACCGACCATGGCACGAAAACCGCTGGCGCAATTGCTTCGGAATGCCGGAGCGAAAGGATGTGAGCCGAGCTTCCGTAAAAGGCTTTTCGTGTCAACCAGTCAATGACAGTCTGACGGTGCTCATGCCACACTTCCGCCTCAGGTTCAAACCGCACCCTCCACCCGTGCTCCACTAGACGCCATACAAGGTCAACGTCCTCTCCTACGTGGTTGTCTGGTGTGAATCCTGCCTCCAGGGCGTCGACTCTGGCGAGAAGAAAAGCGCCTGGAAGCCAGGAAACCGGAGAACGCGGGCGGACCGTGGCCGGGTAAGGACCCAGGTCGAGCGACGATCGGGCCTCCTCATATCGCTCAATCCAGTTCATTCCTTTGCCGCTGTCCAATCCGCGTACGCGGGGACCGGCCAGGGCAACCCTTGGGTCATTGAAGTGCTTAAGGAGTAGCGGGATGGTGTTTGGTGCGATGACAATGTCGGAATCTGCAAAGGCAACATACTGGGTGGTTACACGTTTGAGCCCTTCATTGCGGGCACGGGACACGCCGCCGTTGACGACCAGGCGTACGAGCTGGACGTCGTGCTTCTTGGCCACGGCACTGATGGCTTCTGGATCGGGAGAGCAGTCATCTACGACAATTACTCTGTGCTGGCTTCCGATGCTTGACAGCAATCTATCCAAGGCAAGGGGGCGTCCGAAAACCGGAATAACCACCGATACTGATGAGATGTCGAGGTCCGGGAGGGACGATAGCACCGGGTCGGCCATGCCGGCCTCTAGCAGCCGGTCAACCAGCAAGGCAGTGCCGGGGTCGGTGACGACAGCTGTTCTGTTCACAATCATCTGGCTGGCTGTTTTCGAAAGGTAAAGCACGCGTGTGGGGGAACCGCCAACAAGTTCCCGGCCCTCGCCGGCAATCCTGACTCGCCGGTTCAGTTTGACTGCGAATCCCGTGGCTAGTTCTGGTCGAGGGGCGCTCATGCCCAGTCCTCGGGTGCATGAGATCGTTGTGAAAAACCGAATCGGCCATCGAATCGTGTGTCGACGAATTCGTCCACGAGGTTTCGCGATTGGAGTTGCTTTGAAACTGGCTGGGCTAGGCAGTCAGTAGACATCGGGCTTTCCTTTTGTTGTGCTCATCGTCTTTTATACGAGATCCGCGGGCTGTGACCAGGAAATCCGTCGCTTTCTTAGATTTGAGTCTGCGACGTGGCCTTTTGCATATTGGCTGTGAGCATTCCGTGCTTGTCCGTGACGCCTTCTGAGATGCGGCGCAGAGCGTTCTCAGCCATTTGCTCCAGCGAACGCCGACCTTCAGCAGCGCTTGCTCCGGTGGGATCCCCGAGCACTCCGGAGGGGGAGACGGCGCTGATCCCTTCGGCCTTCAACTGGGGGAGAATGTCAGGAAGCAGCCCCATGTTGCCTGCCCTGCTTCGTTCCAACCGGACCGTGTCTGGCCTGAGGTGAAGCATGAGCGAGGTCTCCGTCCGTCCGGCGTGAAGATCGCCGCCTTCGGCGACGCAGGGCAGCCAGGCAACGTTATGTTGCTCGGCGACCAGCTGGGGCACAGCCTTTGAAAGAGCAGCAATGTTTCCACCGTGTGCGTTGATGAGGATGATTCGTCCAGCCCAGGTGGATAGGGACCGGACAAGCTCGACTACAAAAAACGACAGCGCAGCAGACCCAATGGACGCCGTCCCGGCGAAGGACTGGTGCTCCCCACTGGAGCCGTAACTCACCGGGGGAGCCACAAATGCATGGTGGGGGACTCTGGAGGCGACCGCCTCTGCGACGGCGGTTGCGACGACAGTGTCCGTGTTCAGCGGCAGGTGAGGCCCGTGTTGTTCGGTAGACCCGATTGGGACGATGACCGTGGGTCGCTCACGAACATCAGGCCAGGCGAGGTCACCAAGCTCTTGCTGGCCGAGTATCACGAAAGAACTGTCGCAGGAACGCCCAGTTCTCGAACAAACCCGGGGGGAATGACAAGGTGCTCCGGTCGCAGGTCATGCACCGAAGGGACGCTAAGTCCGAGCAGTGCAGAGTCGATGCCTCCGCGCATGATGTCGAGGACGTTTTCCACCCCTGCCTGTCCGTTCGCGGAAAGTCCCCACAAGTAGGCACGCCCGATCATCACAGCCCGGGCACCGAGGGCCAGCGCCTTGACGACATCACTGCCGCGGCGGATCCCGCCGTCAAGGACGATCTCTACGTGCTCGCCCACGGCAGTGGCAATGGAAGGTAGGACGCGGATGGGTGCCGGGGTGCCATCGAGGTTGTTGCCTCCGTGGTTGGAGACGGAGATCGCTGTGACTCCCGCATCGACGGCCCGCAGGGCGTCATCGACACGGCAGATGCCCTTCAGCATCACGGGGCCGCCCCATTCCGTGGTGATCCATTTAATGTCGTCCCAGGTCGGTGGCGGCGTTTTCATCCATTCGTAGTACGCGCCGAAGAATGTGGGCCCTTTCTCGCCCACAGGGACGAGATTGGGTGCGGTCAGGTCCGGCAAGTCGCGGGCGAAGGACGCCAACCAGCGGGGCTTGAGCGCCACTTCGGGGGCGAGCCTGATTGCGGCTTTGAGGTTCACCTTCTCGGGGATCTCCGGGCTTCCCCAGTCGCGTCCCATCGAGAAGGACCAATCTGTTGTGACGATCAGGCCTTTGGCCCCGGCGGCACGGGCTCGGTCCATTCGACTGACCATTTGGTCCTTGGTTCCGGTCCAATACATCTGGTAGAACGTCTGGGGATTCGCTGCGGTTACCTCTTCTATGGGCTTGGACGCGAACGAGCTCAGACCCACGGCGGTGCCACGGGCGGCGGCGGCACGGGCAACTGCGATTTCACCATCGGGGTGAACGGCCTGTACGCCAGTCGGTGAGATGATGACCGGGAGAGAGATAGGCTGACCCATCACTGTTGTAGCCAAGTTCCGCTCGGCAGGGTGGCCTACGACGTGCGGTGCAAAGCCGAGTTCACCGAAGGCACCGGTGTTGTCGTCGAGTGTCAGTCCACGCTCAGACCCGGCGACCAAGGCCGCGTAAACGGAGGCAGGTAATTTCTTTTTGGCGCGACGCTGCGCCTCGGCTACGGATTCGAACCAAGGGTTCTGCGCCCAGGGATTCTTAAACATGTTTGCCTTTCGAAATGGTTCTGGGGGCTACGGCTGGAAGCCGGCGAGCGGACTGGCGGCGCAGGCCGAAACGGGGGGAGACGATATGTCCGGCCGCATTCCGATCTGCACCATGACAGGCTGCGCACGCTTTGGGAGCGCAGAGCGCGAGTGGTCTTGACTGGGTTGCGGTCTGCTGCGTTCTCCAGCCAGGGCAGCTTCGCCGTAGCCCTGGACACATTCGGGGTCCGGTCCGTCCAGGGGCAGGCCCGTGAAGAATTTTGCGGCCATGCAGCCGCCGCGGCAGGCATCGAAGAACGAACATTTGGTGCAGGCGCCGGAGGTTTGTGGGGAACGGAGTTCTGTAAACAGCGCCGATTCCTGCCAGACCTCCTTGAATCCTCCTTCGCTGAGCACGTTGCCGGCGAGAAAGGTTTCGTGGATGGCGAATGGGCAGGCGTAAACGTCTCCCACTGGATCGATAAGGCACACGACGCGGCCGGCGCCGCACAAGTTTAGGCCCGGCAGGCTCTCCCCAAAGGGCGCGAGATGGAAGAAAGAGTCGCCGGTCAGGACGTTTTCTCCGTTGGCAATCAGCCAGTTGTAGATGGTGCGCTGCTGTTCGGGCAGCGGGTGTAGCTCGTCCCATACGTCGGCCCCGCGGCCGGAGGGGCGGAGTCGGGTGAGACGCAAGGTGGCACCATGCTCATCGGCGATGCGTTTGAACTCATCAAGCTGGCCAACATTTTGCCGGGTCACAACGACGGAAATCTTCGCATCCTTGAAGCCTGCTTCTTTGAGGTTTTCCAAGGCACGGATTGCGGTGGCGTATGACCCGGGTCCTCGGACGTAGTCGTTGACGTCGGCCGTTGCACCGTCGAGGGAGATCTGGACATCGACATAGGGTGTTGAGGCCAGAAATGCAGCCTTCTCCTTGTCGATGCGGATGCCGTTCGTGGAAAACTTCACGCCAACCTGGTGGTCGACCGCGTACTGAAGCAGATGCCAGAAGTCCGGTCGAATGGTGGGTTCGCCACCGCCGATGTTGACGTAAAAGACCTGCATGCGCTGAAGTTCGTCAATTACGGCTTCGCACTGCTCCGTGGTCAGCTCGCGCGGGTCGCGCTTGCCGGAAGAGGACAGGCAGTGGACGCAGGCCAGGTTGCATGCGTAGGTCAGCTCCCAAGTCAGGCAGATCGGGGCGTCGAGTCCGAATTCAAATTGGTCCACCAGGGATCCGCCCGTAGGACGAACCAGTGGGGTGGTGATACCTATGCTCATTGCTTGTTTCCTTCACTGGCGCGGATCATGTCGGTTGCGGCGAGACTATGCAACGCGGCGATGTACGCGTGCCACTGGGCTTCGGGAATCCCAGCTTGCATCAGCGCTGCCCGGACGGTCGTGCATTGATTCAGTGAACGCACAACGCTGACGAGTTCGGGTTTCTTGAGGAATGTCAGTTTTCGGTTGCCGAAATGGTAAGCCATCGCACCGAACGGCTCTGGCCGCAGCGCGACGGCCGGCGACAATCCCCACTCTTCATCGAGCATGGTGTCAATGACGGTCGTTGTCATGGGGTCTACCCGCCGTCTAGTAGACGCCGCACATTCCATCGATGGACACGTCTTCGACCAAGTCTTCGATGACCAAGTCGGCGTCCTCAGACGTAGTTTTCTCATGGTTCGGGTTCACATATTCCACAGTTTTTCTCCTGTACCGACGGATCTCCACAGAGGTGCGGAGAGGTAAGAATCAGAATAATGGCACTCAGCGCCAAAAAGATAGGGGCAGGTGCGAAGACTGCTAAATTGTTCTTACAATGACCACAACCACGAATCGCTCCCCGGGCCGTCGGGCCGTTACGGATCATGGCTCGATTGAGCGTGCTGCCTTCAGGTTGTTTGAGGAACAAGGCTTTGACGACACGACAATGGAGCAAATAGCCGAGTCCTTGGGCGTAGGACGTCGGACTCTTTTTCGCTACTTCCCCTCCAAGAACGACATACCCTGGGGCCAGTTCGACCAAAGCTTGCGCGACTTTGCCGCGCAGCTGGCAAGCGTTCCGCTGGAGGTACCGGTTTCGGAGGCCGTTCACCAGTGTGTCGTGGCCTTCAACGATTTCGATGAACAGTCCTTGCCCCAACACCGAATCCGAATGAGGCTGATTCTGGATACGCCAACACTCCAAGCGCACTCCGCCCTCCGGTATGCCGCTTGGCGGACCGTAATCGAGGACTACGTGGCGGCCAGGCTGAACATGAGGCCGGATGGGCTAGTGCCCCGACTTGCCGGACACGTGAGCCTGGCGTTAGCGGTCTCATCCTATGAGCAATGGCTTTCTGAACCCGACAGTGACCTGACCAGCATTTTGCGGTTGGCGATGGGCGAGCTGCGGTCATATCTTGACTAGGCCCCACGCAAAGCGATGAGCATCCTCCTGTGCGATCCAGCCCCTAACGAGCTCAGGTGTAATCATGACAAAAGGCCTCCTGCATCGATTTAGTTATGTTGGTAACGGCGATGCCACTTTCGTCACGCTTATCGGGAGAAGCCCTAGACGGGTTTGACTTTGAAATTGGTGCACAATCGGTGCCTCCGGCGACAGTGAGCCTCGACCAGGTGCTACCTCTTCGCAAGGGTTGGTAATCGCTGGCGTCCGAGACTCCCTGCGATACCGCGAGCACCCGCCCGGCGGGTGAGCGCAAGGGGCTCGTCGGGGGAGTTATGCGCGGCGGCCCGTACGTGCCCTGCTGGGACAGTCGGCGCTCGAGCTGCCCTACATCCCTGTAATCGACTGGGCAATTGGTTTCCTCAGGCATCGCTGGTGTCTGATCTGCAGCGGCTTGCAGCCGATCTGAAATCCGCCTTTCCACACATGCGCGGGTTCTCCCGCTCAAACCTTTTTACATGAGAGCATTCGCTGCCGTCTGGGACTTGTCGGATCCATCCGTGCTCAACCGCGGTGAAAGGGCTGCCCTGGGGTCACATCATCGAGCTGCTCAAGCTGAAGGATCCCGTGATCCGTGACTGGTACGCAGAACGGGCTGTCGAGCACAAATGGCGGCTGGAAGTCCTTGAGCACCAGATCACGACCGGCCTACACCGCAGAGTCGGGGCTGCTCCGAACAATCTCGAAGAACGCCTCTCCGAGGATGGAGCGGCGCTGGCCCGGAGTGTGGTCTAGGATCCGTTGGTTTTCGACTTCCTCGGCCTGACCAATGAGGTCGAAGAACTGGCCATGGAGGAGGCCATGACTCAGCGGATGTCGCACCGATCGACGAGCGCTTTTGAACAACGGGACTTTGTACATTCTGGCCAATGGCAGGACGGATCATCCAGAGACCCCGGCGCCCAAGGACAAATATTGTGTGTTGGTAATCGCCTTTGATTCGCCCCACGCTTCCGATCCGCTTCGTGCTTCGAATGGACGTCCATGAATCCTCGCCTGACACCACCCCCGCCCCGCCCGGCTCCGCTGGAAGGAATTCTCGTGGCGGACTTCTCTCGAGTCCTTGCCGGACCGCTCGCCACCATGACACTGGCTGATATGGGTGCCCGTGTAGTCAAGGTTGAAAGGCCAGGCAGCGGAGACGACACTCGGAGTTGGGGGCCGCCGTTCTCAGCTACCGGATCCACCTATTTCGAAAGCGTGAACCGCAACAAGGAATCGTTGCGTCTTGACCTGACCGACCCGGCCGACGTCTTCCTTGCCCGCGAGCTCGCTCTTAGAGCTGACGTCGTCGTAGAGAATTTCATGCCGGGACGAATGGAAAAAATCGGCTTGGGTTACGAAGAGCTCTCGGGCATCCGTCCCGACCTGGTGTACGCCTCAATCTCCGGATTCGGCAGCGCCGGAGGCGCTGCCCTGCCCGGTTACGATTTTGTGGTCCAAGCCCTGGGCGGCCTCATGAGCATCACGGGTTCGGCTGATGACGGGCCGGTGAAGTCGGGCGTTGCCTTGGTGGATGTGCTGACGGCAAAGGACGCTACGATCGGCATTCTCGCGGCGCTGCAGGCACGCGGCGTAAGCGGGATGGGCGCCCGCGTGGAAGTCAACCTGCTCTCCAGCCTGCAGGGCGCGCTGGCCAACCAGGGACAGGCTTATCTCGGCGCGGGAATAGTCCCCACCCGCATGGGTAACAAGCACCCATCGATTGTGCCCTACCAATTACTGGAATGCGCTGACGGGCCCTTGGCGGTGGCCTGTGGAAATGACAGACAGTTCGCCAAGCTCACCGCAATTTTGAGCTTGTCCAAGTTGGCGCATGATCCCCGTTTTGCCACTAATACCGCCCGGGTACAGCATCGCCGGGAGTTGACGGCGCGCCTTGAACAAGCTCTTTCCGCTGCACCGGCGTTGTACTGGCAGGAGCGACTCACCAAGGCCGGAGTCCCGGCCGGCCACGTCTCAACCATCGCCGAGGGACTCGAGTACGCCGAGTCCCTCGGCCTGTGTCCGATCCTCGAAGTGCACGATTCTTCCGGGGTCACGGTAGGTCGCCAGATCAGGAATCCGATCACGTGGTCCCCCGTATTCCGTCTGCGCAAACAGGCACCGCCGGAGCTAGGGGAACACGATCACAGCATTCGTTCCTGGTTGGAATCAGCAGGGAGAACAGCGGCTTCTGACTAGCGGGGCGCCCGGACCCTGGCGATGCCGCGGAGGCCCAACAGCTGGCTAGGCCTTCCGCACCGCCAACCAGAGGTGGGCTGCCACGTCCGGGTCGTCGAGATCGGCCTGGATGAGCTTGGCAGCAATGGCAATCCGGTGACGGAGCGAATTCCTGTGGAGTTTCAACTCCCGCGCAGCCTGTTCCCACTGCCCACGATGCCGAAGGTAGCTGCGGACGGTCGAGATAAGGTCAGCTCTTGCGTAGTTACGCAACGCAATTACCCAAGCCTCCGCTCGGGGATCCACGGCGGCCGTCGACGGCGTGGCTACGGTCCCGGGGGGCACTTCCCTGACGAACGCACTCATTTCTCCCGCCTCCGCCGCAACCCGCTGCAGCGTCATGGGCTGGCTCAGAGCCGCCGCGGTACCAGAAGAAAGCCGTCTGGTATCAGAAGGGGCACCCTGCGGGACCTTCAAACTCCCGACCTGCCGGCTATCCGTAGAACCCGGGCCGGCGTCAAGGAGGAAATACTCCAAATCATCCTTCAGGAAACGCAAACGACAATCCCGCACTGACGTCTCCAACCACGGCATTACATGGACGCCTTGCAGGCTCGCAAGCATCGAAGCGGGATCGGCGGAAGAGCGGGCATCCGCATCTGCCTTCAGGACCAACAGCCGGACATATCCAACGGGTAAGGGGACGCCCAGATCAACCGCGAGTGCCTTCCCGGCATCAAGATGCCCACCCAGCAAGAGGGTAGCCACCGCTGAGTCGAGCCCTGCCGCCGTTGTCAGGGCTTCCGCCTGTTGCTGAGCTTTGAGCGAAAGCAGGACACACACAGTCTGAATCACCTGCCGGTCAGCTTTGGTGAGTTTCCGGCCGGCTCCGAGCGCCAAAAACCCTGCGATCTTGCGCCCAACGAGCACCGGATGCTCGACGACGTCCGTGCCGTGTATCTGAAAGGTCGCAGCTGAGTGGAGCCCCGCCATGTTGAGCCGGGCGGTTTCAAGGCGAAGCTGGGGCAAAACCCCACGCATCGTTGGCGGCCATAGCGTCTCTTCTCCTGAATCCACCGGGAGGTAGACGGCCCATCCCCCGAGTGCCTGAGCGAGCGCCATAACTACCGAGGCCAGAGCGTTCGGCAGTGTTGCCGCCCGCGCTAGAGCCGTTTGGGTACCCAAGCTGGCAATTAGGTCGGTCTGGCCGGCTTTCGCTATCAGGTCCCAGTACGCCCTGGAGACGTTCATGAACGGCACCCCGCTCGGCACCACCAGCAGTTCCAAACTACTCCGCGAACAGCTTGTGACTAGGGCTTCTGGTATCTCATCGAGGCCTGCACCCAAGCCCAACCCTAGTGCGGCAACCTTCCGTTCCGCCAAGCGATGAACGTAGGCCTGGATCTTGTCAGCAGTTCCCCTGGCTACGGGGATCCCTGTCGTGAGTAACAATTCGCCGCCCTCGAGATACGGCGTAGGGTCGTCGAGCTCTGAGATATGGACGCCGGAGATCTGGCGACGTGCTACCTGGTGACCACCGGCGGGACGGAGATCGTCGCCGAGATGATGATGAAGCTGAGCCAGACTAATCATGCGACGAGGGCCTTTCGATGACCGTACCTTTGGGCAACATCCTTGGATGATCTAACCGAACTTATGAAGAATACTGGATGGATCATCCAATGTAGATGCCGCTCCGGACGGTTACTTTGGAGTCCATGACAACCAGCGCAGTCCCTCTCGTCCAGGCTCGGCATGTCGGGACCGCCATTCCTGGCCCCCGTTCAAAGGCTCTCCATGCCCAGCGTGCGGACCAGGTAAGCTCCGGTTTCGGAGTGACTCTGCCGGTCTTCATCGATCGTGCCGAAGGCGGCATCCTTCAGGACGTGGACGGGAACCGTTTCATCGACTTCGCTTCGGGAATCGCGGTGACCAGTGTCGGCGCGACACACCCGATGGTCCAAGCCCGCGTTGCCGAGCAACTCGGGAAGTTTACTCACACCTGCTACATGGTCACCGAGTACGACTCGTTCACTAAGGTAGCAGCCTGGCTCAACAAGCACGTTCCGGGCAACTTTGACAAGCGGACAGCTCTCTTCTCCACCGGTGCAGAAGCAGTCGAAAACGCCATTAAGATTGCCCGGGCTGCCACTGGACGGAACAAAGTCCTGGTATTCGAAGACGCCTATCACGGCCGTTCTCTGCTGACGATGGCAATGACCGCCAAGGAAAACCCGTACAAGATGAACTTCGGTCCGTTTCCGGGCGAAGTGCTCCGCGCTGCAACCAGTACGTCTCTGCAATCCAAGACCACCGACCCGGGCGAGGCCACTGCTGAGGCCCTCATGCAGGTCGAGCGGCTAATCACTGCCCAGGGCTCGGACGGTTTCGCCGCGATGGTCATCGAACCGATACAAGGGGAGGGTGGGTTCATTGTTCCGGCTCCGGGCTTTCTGGCAGCGCTCCGCGAGATCGCCACACGGAACGGCATCGTGTTCGTAGTGGATGAGATTCAGTCCGGCATGGGACGGACCGGAAAGCTGTTCGCCAGCGAATACGAAGGCATCGCCGGTGATATCACCCTGACGGCCAAGGCGCTGGCTGGCGGGCTGCCCTTAAGCGCTGTGACTGGTCGTACAGAACTCATGAACGCTGTGCATGCAGGAGGACTCGGCGGTACCTACGCGGGCAACCCGCTAGCGTGTGCTGCTGCGCTGGGGGTTTTTGATGCCTTCGAAGACGGAATCCTGTTGGAGAACGCTCGCACCATCGAGGTGACCACACGGGAAATGCTGGAACCTTTGCTCAAGGAAGTAGACGCCGTGGGGGACATCCGCGGCCGCGGCGCCATGCTGGCCCTTGAATTCGTCGACCCCACGACCAAGATGCCGCGACCGGACCTGGCTGCCGCCATCAACGCGCACTGTCATCAGCAGGGCGTGCTTACTTTGGTTTGCGGTACGAACGGCAACGTCATCAGGCTGTTGCCACCGCTGGTCATTGCCCACGGACTCTTGCTCGACGGTCTCGCCGTCCTTCGGGACGCAATCGTGGCAGAGTCCCGCATTCTCCCTAGTACGGGCGTCACAATTCTCTGATCTCGTCCTTCCCACCGAACATTGCTGGAGAACCACATGCTCGACACCTCTGACCTTCTTAACCTGGATTCCCTGTTCAGCGCCGAAGAACTCAACCTACGAAACGATGTCCGCGCTTTCGTGGACAGCAGCATCCGCCCCCACATCGCAGAGTGGTATGAAAACGCTGTCTTCCCCCAAGAGATCATCCGCGAGCTGGCGCGGCTTGGTTTGTTGGGCATGCACCTCAAGGGCTACGGATGCCCGGGCCGCTCCGCTATCGAATACGGGCTGGCAGCCATGGAACTTGAGGCGGGCGACTCCGGCTTGCGCACTTTCGTCAGCGTGCAGGGTTCCTTGGCAATGAGCGCCATCCACAAACATGGCTCGGAACTGCAAAAGAACAGGTTGCTGCCTCCCATGGCCGCCGGTGAGGTGGTGGGCTGCTTCGGCCTGACCGAACCCACAGCGGGTTCCGACCCGGGCGGCATGCAGACGTTCGCCCGCCGCGAGGGCGACGCGTGGATCCTCAACGGTTCCAAACGCTGGATCGGCCTCGCCTCAATTGCCCAGATCGCTATCATTTGGGCCATGACAGACGATGGGGTTCGGGGCTTCATCGTCCCCACCGACACCCCCGGCTTCAACGCCACGCCTATCGAGTCGAAGCTTTCCATGCGCGCATCTATCCAGTGCGACATAGAACTCAATGACGTGCTCCTTCCCGCGGAGTCCATCCTCCCTGGGGCTAGGGGACTCCGCGGACCCTTTGAATGCCTCAACGAAGCTCGATACGGCATCATCTGGGGTGCCATGGGGGCCGCCCGCGACAGCTACCTCACGGTCCTCGAGTACTCACAACAACGCCTTCAGTTCGACAAACCGTTGGCCAGCTACCAACTGACCCAGGAAAAACTTGTCAATATGGCACTCGAAATCAACAAGGGAATGCTGCTCGCCCTGCAGATCGGTCGCCTCAAAGAATCCGGCCAACTCAAACCGCATCAGATTTCCATGGGCAAGCTCAACAACTGCCGCGAAGCGATCAAGATATGCCGGGATGCCCGGGCCATGCTCGGAGGGAACGGCATCACCTTGGACTACGCACCCTTCCGCCATGCTAACAACCTAGAGTCGGTGCGCACCTATGAAGGCACGGACGAAATCCATACCCTCATCCTGGGTAACCACATCACCGGCATCCCCGCATTCCGCTAGAGGCGAGAAAATGAAACCCGCATTAGAACTTCAGCACTATGTTTCCGGTCGCTGGCGTGCCGGCACCGGAAGCACCATCACCAGCATCAACCCCGCGCGGCCGGACGAGACAATCGCCCAAGGCTTGCAGGCAGGACCCACCGACCTCGGCCATGCCGTGGACGCTGCCCACGCCGGTAAGCACGAGTGGGCACGGACTCCGCCGCACGAGCGTGGTGCTGTCCTGCTCCGCGCTGCGGCAATTTTGGAACAGTACGCGGCTGCCTGGGGAACAGAGTTGGCCCGCGAAGAAGGCAAGACACTGACTGAAGGCCAAGGAGAGGTGCTGCGGGCCGCGCAGATCCTGCGGTATTACGGCAACGATGGGGACCGCGAGGCCGGTGCGGTGTTTTCCTCCCCGCGGCGTGGCGAACGTATTCTCGTGACACGAAAGCCACTCGGAGTTATCGGTGTCATCACACCCTTCAATTTCCCGATCGCGATCCCTGCTTGGAAAATCGCCCCGGCCCTCGCCTACGGCAACACAGTCGTGTGGAAGCCCGCCAGCACTGTGCCATTGTTGGCCATGAGACTAGTCCAAGCGCTCGATGATGCCGGCCTGCCGGGCGGTGTATTGAACTTGCTGATAGGACCGGGTCTGCTTGGTAACGAACTCGTAAAACATCGTGGCCTCGACGGGCTGACGTTCACAGGGTCGACCGTAGTCGGCCGGTCATTGGCAGCGCAGGCCGCCGGACATGGTGTGCCGATCCAAGCCGAGATGGGTGGGAAGAACGCCGCCATCGTCCTTGCCGATGCTGACTTGGAGCTTGCCGTGGAACAAGTCCTGCTGGGCGCTTTCCGTTCCGCCGGGCAAAAATGCACCGCCACCTCGAGGCTCATCGTGGCGGAGGGCGTCGCAAGTGACTTCCTGTCCATGCTACGGGCCCGAACCGAAAGCCTCGTCGTCGGCGACCCTCTGGATTCCAACGTTCATATGGGCCCGGTAGTCAACGCCGCTGCTTATGACTCCATAAATAGGGGTATCGAAACTGCTCTGAGTCAAGGAGCCGAAGTGTTGACGGGAGGCACACCCTACCCACCATCAGACCTCACTGCCGGCTACTTCATTCAGCCGACCATTTTGGAGTTGCCCCGGGAAGGTTCCATTGATGTCTGGCGCGAAGAGCTTTTCGGTCCGGTGCTGAGCGTGCGCAGAGCATCTTCGACCCAGGCCGCCTTTGATTTGGCCAACGACAGCGAATTCGGGTTGTCCGCGGCCCTTTTCACCCAAGACCTTTCTCAGGCACTTCGAGGACTCGACGAACTCGATGTAGGTATCCTCCACGTCAACTCCGAGTCTGCCGGCGCGGATCCGCACGTACCGTTTGGCGGAGTCAAGAAGAGCGGCTATGGGCCAAAAGAGCAAGGCCAATCAGCGCGAGAGTTCTTCACCCATACGACCACTGTCTATCTTCGGGGCGGTCGAAATGGGTCATGAGACTGAAACGGAGCCTGCACATACAATCCTTTTGCGGGCCGGAACCGTTGGCCCTAGCGCACACTGTTTGGGAGCATCCTCATCGTCGGATCAGCGACATGTTCGCAGGTCACCACTTCAGCTGCCTGCCTTGCTTTGACGACGCTCCAGGACCTATTCCAGAAGAATTCGCAGCGGTACAAATCCCGACCGCGATTCGGATAGTCTGTGGCCCGGAAGGGAAAGCTCTCCGCAGTTCTGACAGACCTGGCGGTTGCAAAAGGAGCTGGCAAACCTATGCTGCTAAACAAGGAATTTCCGGGCCACGTTGCACACAAAATGAGGGGGCAACGACGGTTCAGATTCTCCGCTATCCCGTTCGTTTCCGTCTGCCAGGAGACTTGTCCATGTGCTGTGTCACCTCCCGAGCGACCACGCTGGCCCATCGATCGGCGACTGTCGACCAAGTAGTCCGCAACTCGTCTTCGTCCCGTTGCATCGGGTCCACGACCTCGGGTCGGGTTAGCCCGAGCAACCTGAGAGCATCGCTGTCGGGGCGAGCCCAGTCAGAGGCGGTCTTCGTTGTAGCCTCAAGATGAAACTGAGTGCCCCACGCCACCCGTCCCAAGCGGAACGCCTGATTCGTACATCGTTCGCTCGTGGCGAGTGCAACGGACCCGGCTGGAAGTTCAATGATCTCCAGAAAGTGCCACTGAAGGGCCTTCGGTTGCGGTGGCAGAGTGCCGAAGAGTGGGTCATCGGCCGCAGCATCGGTCAGCCGTAGTTCGCCGAGGCCAATTTCTGGATAGCGGGCACGGATGACCGAGCCGCCTGCGGCGACGGCGAGTAGCTGCCCACCAAGACATACACCGAGAAGGGGTACTTCGCGGTCCAGGCAGGCGGAAATAAGCTTCCGAACTCGGGGGAGCCACACTGCGGTTTCGTCGTCGGTCGGTCCCGGGGTGCCGCCGAGGACGACGACTCCGTCAAATCCGTCTGGCGCGTTCGGGACCTCACGGCCAGTTTCGGGGCCGACTATGACCATGCCGATTCCCGCAGCGTGGAGCCGGTCGCCGATTATGCCCACACCAGCATTCGCTTCATGCTCAACTATTAGTACTCGTGCCATTAAGTCTCTCTATTTTGTACGTTTGGGCAAAGGAAGTGATGTGCGTTTTCCGAGGCAAGTACTGACAATTCACATCACGGTCCATCCTCGCGCTGGGAGTTGTATTTCGTGCGGAACGAAGT
This sequence comes from Arthrobacter sp. 18067, assembly GCF_902706295.1. Classification (GTDB taxonomy): domain Bacteria; phylum Actinomycetota; class Actinomycetes; order Actinomycetales; family Micrococcaceae; genus Arthrobacter. The sequence continues at coordinate 125,417 of NZ_CACSJJ010000005.1, forward strand.
CGTTTCTCATCGTTTCTCAATTGCGATGTGCTGCAGTTCCGGCAGGGCTCGGGTGGCCCCAAACCCAACTCAAACGTGACCGGCGTCCTTGTGCGCGGGCGGAATTGGGCGGACCACGCTGCTGGCGCCGAGGCGTCATCTCCATCCATCGACCCCGGCTCAAGTTCGTATGGATCCAGGGACCAGGACGAGTGCCGTGGGTTCGTCGGTTTCGATGCGGACGCCTGCTGACCTCCATATGAGTACTGTCTCGCGTCCGCCATATGCATTTCTTACGAGCCGGAACTAGTAGCCATGAGTACCTGGTTTAGACCTTTCACCGGCCAGCAGCAGCCCAACTATTCCAACTAGCCAGGCTTAGGACCCTCCGGGAAATATGTTTCGGAGTCGTGTCGGATGCCATCCGGGTCCCGGTACGCAGCTTCGGAGCAACTTGGTGTACTCGGACTGCGGGTTGTCGAGCACCGCGCCTGTCTCTCCGACCTCGAGCACCCTACCGTGCTGCATGACAACGCAAGTATCAGTCAACTGTCGGATGACCGCTAGGTCATGACTGATGAGGATGTATGCAATGGAGGTCTCAGACCGGATTTCCGCGAGCAGGTTGAGTATCTGTGCCTGGATCGAAAGGTCCAGCGCCGAAACCGACTCGTCCAGAATTATGGCACTAGGCTCGACGGCCAGCGCACGCGCGATCGCCACCCGCTGGCGCTGTCCTCCCGAGAGCCGTCGTGGAAGCGCTCGGCGTTGGCGACTGTCAAAACCTACCATGTCCGCGAGATCGTTCATTCGGCTGAGCCGGCCCTTCCGGTTCAGCTCAGGCCGGTGAAGTCGCAAAACCTCGTCAAGACATGAATCAACGGTCTGTCGAGGGTCGAGGGTCGAGTATGGATCCTGAAAAACGATCTGTAACTCGCGGGCCCGACGACGTCGTTCGGCCACTGATGCATGAGGCATGCGGTCTCGACCGCCCACCCGGATGGTGCCTGCCGTGGGCACCTCCAATCCCACAAGCATCCTGGCAATTGTGGTCTTGCCCGAACCTGACTCGCCCACGATGCCGACGGAGCCGCCCTCAGGGACGGTAAACGTGACGTCGTCGACAGCTACATGGTTCCCGAAGCGCTTTTGCAGGCCAGAGACCTCCACGATGGAAGCGGATGATGTCATAGAACTGCACCTTCTGTCGCGTTTAGTATGAGGTCATCTGCCCGGAAGCAGCGCACGGCTCCTCCGGGTTCGTGTTTGAGGGTCGGCTCGCTTGCTATGCACTCTTCGGAGGCGAAGCGACACCGGTCGGAGAATGCACAGCCGTTTTGAACCTCGAACGCGGCGCGTGGCCGCCCCGGGATGGCGTTCAGGCGCTGGACACGGCGTGAGACGTTGGGTTTGGCCCCCAGAAGCCCCGCAGAGTAGGGGTGGCGAGGATGTTCGACAAGGTCCGTGCTCCCCTGAACTTCGACGATCTGTCCTGCATACATGACGGCGGTTCGATCGCAGATCGCCGCGGCCAGCTCGAGATCGTGAGTGATAAACATCAGAGCCATTCCTCGGCTCTTGCAAAGATCATCGATGATAGCCATCACATCAGATTGGGTCGACACGTCGAGTGCCGTTGAGGGTTCATCGGCGAGCAACAGCCGAGGTTCGCTAGCAAGCGCCGCGGCGATCATGACGCGCTGTAGCAGCCCCCCGGAAAGTTCATGCGGGTATTGCCGCAGGCGTCGGGTCCCATCGGGGATGCCAACTTCGTCCAGCAATTCGATGACCTTGTGTTCGGCCGCCTTCTTTGAGGATCCACGTGTGTTCACGAGACCCTCAACCAGGAAATCACCGATTGTTCTGACGGGATTGAGGTGCACGCGAGGATCTTGGAATATCATCGCCATCTCTGCTGCTTGAAACCGGCGGAGGGCAGCGTCCTTCAGATCGAGAACCTGCCTGCCATCAAAGAGGATCGATCCGCTGACAACCGCCCGTCTGGGAAGCAGCCGGGCGATTGCTCGCGCGGTCATTGACTTGCCGGACCCGGACTCGCCAACGATCGCTACGGATTCGCCGGCCTCAAGCTCCAGATCGATACCACGCAGAACAACACGGCGTTCCTTATCAACGGGAAGGCTTACTTTAAGGTCCTTAATCGAGAGCAAGCTCATGCTGCGATCGCCTCCCCTCGTCGGCTGATTCGTTCTCCGAGAAGGCTGAATGAACAGATCGCGATGATCAAGCAGAGTCCAGCGGACACGGCTTCCATCGGGTAGCCCTGAAGGACTCCGGTTTGACCGTTCGCTAACATGATCCCCCAGTCGGCGGCTGGCGGCTGGATTCCCAAGCCGAGATAGGACAGCCCGGCGATGTCGACCGTCGCCCAGGCCACTGTTAGTACGGCCTGGCCCAGCACAATCGGCATGATGTTAGGTATGACGTGTCGTACGCAGATTGTGAGAGCCGAGAAACCCTGGACGCGAGCAGCCGCAACATAGTCCTTGCTGATCTCGGTGATGGCTGCAGAACGCACGATCCGCGCCATGTATGGGGTATAGGCAATCGAGAGGGCGATAACAGTCGACTGAATGCCGGGGCCGACGATGGCCACGACCATTACGGCAAGCAGAAGGCCAGGGAAAGCCAAGGAAGAGTCAAGAATTCCAGCGAGGGTGGCATCGATCCACCCTTTACGCCAGGCTCCAACGATAGCCAGAGTCATTCCGGCGGTGCTCGCAGCAGCGACGATGATCAGCGGCCCGAGGAAGCTGGACCGCGCTCCGTGGAGAAGTCGGGAGAAGATGTCGCGGCCTTGTTGGTCGTATCCGATCGGGTGTTCGGTGTCGGATCCGCCGTATGACAGGGATAGGTTAACTGCGTTCGGGTCGTGGGGGGCAATCAGTGGACCAAATGCCGCTAGACAAGCGAAGAGGATAACTAGCAGGACTGCGACGTGTCCGACCACATCCAGGCCTGGGATGGGACGGATGGTCCGTAACACGCGAGCTGGCGCGATTGGTGTATTCAGGGCGGTCATTTTCTGCTCCATGAAGTTTGGACTCGGGGATCGAGAGCGGCGTACAGCAAATCGACGACTACGTTGGTCACGGCAAACACGGTGACCAACAGGAGCGCAACAGCCTGCGCGACGGGGAAGTCGCGGCCTGTAACCGACGTGATGAGGAGGCTGCCGAGCCCGTTCAGTTGGAAGGCGCTCTCAACAATGGCTGTGCCGGCGACTAGCCCAGCAAACGACAGTCCAATGACGGTGCTTATCGGGATCGCGGCATTGCGGAAGACATGCCGGCGGACAATGTGCTGAGGTGTCAGCCCGCGAGATCTGGCGGTCTCGACGTGTTCACGTTCATGCTCCTCGCGCATTGAGGCTCGCGCTGTCTCCCCGATGACGGGCCACCACGCGATGGTGAGGGCGACGGCGGGCAGGACGAGGTGGTGGATGCGATCGCCAATGTCTGTGCCTGGGCCAAAGACCGGAAACCACCCGAGCCCTACAGCGAAGACCGAGATAAGAAAGATGGAAGAGACGAACGCTGGTGTTGCAAGGGAGACTGTCATTGCCGCCATGATGCCGTCGTCAATGGGACCACGACGGAATGCCGCGATTCCTCCAAAGAGGACACCGACGACAACAACGAGAATGAGAGTCATGATGACCAGCAAGATCGTGGTCGGCAAATTCGCAAATATCAGGTCGAGAACCGGTCTACGGCGGGCTATCGACTCGCCGAAATTGCCCTGGAAGGCGTCAGTAATCCATTGCAAGTAGCGATGAAGGAAAGGGTCGTCCAGGTGGTATTGCGCCGCTAGCGCTGCCCGGAGTTCAGGAGAGGACGGTCGTCCTGCCGTAAGGAAGCTGATTGGATCGCCAGGTGCGAGGTAGAGACTTGCGAAGATGACGAAGCTGGCTCCCGCGACCGTCAGGACACAGATGATTATGCGTCTTGCAAGGAATCGGCCCATTGTCATCGCCTCGCCTGGTTTGCAGCGTCGGATGACACGAATGACCTGAACAGGTGGGCAAGGCCGGCGCGGGAGGCTGACTCCACGTTCTCGGGTTTCGGTGTGATCACAGCGTAAAGGAACAGCCCGTCTAAGGTAGCCGAGAGGAATTCCACGAGCTCAGGTTCAGGCTCCCGGCCGAGAGCAGTCAGCAGCGCAGCGTAGGCGCCCTCCTGTGCCGATTCCCACCGCGCGAATGCCACCCGATCAATAGACAGACGGGGAATCTCAAGAGTCAGGGCAAGGCCCGCCAGAGCCCGATCGCGACGTACGTGCGATCGCTCCGCGACTTCCTTCACAAGAATCTCGGTGAGCATATCGATGTCACCCGAAGCCTCGTTGATACGGGTTTGGAGTTGCCCCATCTGTTTAGCTTCATCGGCAGCCAGGGCGTCCAATGTTGCGGAGATCAGGGAGTCGGTCGAACTGAAGTAGTAAGTAATTAGCCCTACGGACGCTTCCGCTTCCGCGGCCACGCGTCGATGGGTGACGGCGCGCACGCCCTCAAGGGCGATTACTCGGAGAGTCGCGTCCAAGATGTTGGAGCGCCGAAGCTCTCCGCGCGACATTGCATTAGAAACCATGAAGTCAAGATACACGAGTTGAGCTTGTGTTCAACTTAAACCTGTGCAATCGTTCAATTTGTCGCCGATGACGTCGACACTCCACACCTCATGAAGGGTGCGCAATGACAACCACCATCTGGCGGAAGCCAGCCGTCACCGCGGCGGCACTCATCGCCGCCGTAACGTTTCTTACCGGCTGTGTCGGGAAACCGCACGACTCGGTCAACGTCCCGGATGACCAGAGCTGGGCAACCTCAGCACCGGCCGCAACCAAGGATGTCGACAGCATCAAATGGAACCTGGTCGGCGGTGAACCGGCGACTCTCGACCCGGTGAAGGTATTCGCAGGGTCCGATTTGCAGGTTGCAGCCAACTTGTGCGAAACCCTGCTCACCATGACCGACACCGGAGGCGTCAAGCCCGGACTCGCCGATTCGATCGTCCAGCCATCACAAACCGAGTACATCGTTCACCTGCGCGACGGAGTCAAGTTCAGTGACGGCAGCGCGGTAACGAGCAGCGATGTGGTCTTCAGCCTCAACCGAATCTTGGATTCCAAATCCGGGTCCTACTGGGGCGCTTTCGGAGAGAATGTCGCGTCGGTCACAGCAACCGACGAACACACAGTGACGATCCAGATGTCAAAGCCCGACGCCATCTTCTACCGCATGCTCACGACACCTCTCGGGCAGGTCATCAAGAAGGCCTACGTTGAAAAGGTCGGCGACGCCTACGGCAGCCCAACGGGAGGTGTGATGTGCACCGGACCTTACACTCTGGAGAAATGGAATCCAGGCGACACCATCGTTCTGAAGGCGAATGAGAGTTGGTGGAATATTCACGAACAGCCGTTGCGGACCAAATCGGCGACGTTCACGTTCCTCACTAACAATTCGACAATCACCTCAGCGCTGCTGAACGGGGACCTCGACGGGAACATGGACATCGCCAGCACCAGCCTTATGCAGCTTCAGAACGCAAACAACGGGAAACTATATGCGGGACCCTCGACCCGGCAGTTCGTTCTCATCCCTACTCAACTCGGGGTTGACAGCAAGAGTCCATTGGCCGACCCGAAGATCCGTCACGCTCTCGCCAAGTCCATCGACTACAAAGGCTTACTCTCTACGGTTTGGGCTGGACTGAGCAAGCCGCTGCGCACGATTGTCCCTCCGGGAGGCTGGGGTTCCGGCGCCGACATCTACAAGCCCGCATATGAAAAGTTCACGGACCCGGTACGCGATATCGAGGGTGCTAAGGCGCTCCTCATGGAAGCTGGAAACCCGCGCCCCAAGATCGTGCTGGCAGTCCCCGGAGACTTCCAGCAGTACAAGACGGTCGGTGAAAGCATCCAGAGCAACGCCAAAGAGGCTGGCTTCGACGTCGAGCTACGTGCACTTCCGTCCGCCGAGGCCAGCGCCCTATTCACCCAGGAGGACGCCCGTAACAAGGTCGATGCTTTCCTATCGGACTACTACGCCGATATCGCAGACCCGACCGAGCTCTACATGCAGATCGGTATCCCCGGTGGAGCAGCGAATTTCAACAATTACAACAACCCCGTGGTGGCGGGCCTGCTCGAAGAGGCCCGGAGCACCGCCGATGACACCAAACGTGCAGAACTGACAGTGAAGGCCCAGTCAGTTATGACCGAGGAACTCGTTTGGTTCCCCATCGCGTATCCGCTGCAAAGCGTGTTCCTGAACAACCGCCTCGGCGGGTCCACGGCGGCGTTCCCCTCCGTGCTCTACACGCCATGGCTAGCAGCCATTGGCGGGGTCTGACTGAAAGGACACAATCACGATGGACTTGGCGAACGCGCTTTGCTCCCTCGCGTCGGAACCTAGGTTTCCGACAATTCGAGAAATTGACGCTCGCGTCGGTGCGTTGGCTCGCGCCTTCCCTTCCCGGGTGCAAGCCGAAACTATCGGCCTATCCCGCGAGGGCCGGCCGCTCCACCAACTGACAGTCGGGTCAGGCGCACGTCACGCCGTAGTCATAGGAATGCCACACCCAAACGAACCGTCGGGAGCGCTTGGTGCGCTGGGTCTGGCCGAATTGCTGAGTCGAGACGACGCCCTCCGCGAAGGTCTGGGCCTGACGTGGCACATCTTGCCCTGCGCCGACCCCGATGGCGGCGTTCTGAATGAATCCTGGTTCGCGGGGCCGTTCAGTCGGCAGTCGTACGCTGGCGGAATATACCGCCCTCCACGGAATGTGGACTTCGAGTGGACTTTCCACCGGAGTGACCTGGCTGAACCCGGGCTGCCGCCTATACCGGAGACTCGGGCGGTGATGGGACTGCTTGATGATGTGCGTCCTGAGTTGCTGGTCTCGATGCACAACACTGAGGCAGGCGGCCTATACGCCAACGTCACCGAGGCCTATCCGTCAATCGTAAGTGGGTTCCGGGAGACCAGTCGCCTCACCGGTCTCCCCGTCGACCAAGGATTCCCGGAAGCCCCTGCGGATATTCTTGCGCCCGGGATCTTCCACGAGAAGCCTTTGCTCGAGGGCGGGGTGATGATCAGCAGCACTGACTACGCCGCGAAATATGGCACCTTCGGGGTGGTGGTGGAAGCACCGCTTTGGAACGTCCCCTCAGTAGCTGACACCTGCTTGACACAGACCACGGCGGCACAGCTGTATGGCTCTATCGAGAAGGAACGCAACGAGGTCCGTGGTGAGTACTTCGGCTGGCTAGAACGCCTCGACCGGCACACGCACCTGGATACTGCGCGCTGGCGCGCCGTCCATGCCGGTTCCGAGCATGTCGCCCAAGTTTGGCATCCCCCGGTCGATGCCGGCCAGCGTCTCACGGTCGCTGAAGTGTCAACGGTCAAGCGGTTCCGCGATCTGGAACGCCTGCGTCTTGCCGGCCATATTGTCGCCGCAATCGCCGACTCCCCAGAATGCGACAATGAATCCGGACAAGCTGTGCAGCGCGCGGCTACGGTCGCTATAGAACGATGGGTGGGAACCGCAATAACCGGTGTGTTCTGCGGTTTGGAAGCAAGCGTCGCAGCACACGTGGGAATCGCCCTTGCCAGCGCAAAAGCCCTCGCCGGTCGAAGCTGACGCCGGTACCCGGCCACGGTGTTGTTGACCGAGGCCGGGTACCGGCTGCCATTTCGTTGCAGGCGAATCCAGGCCCCCACGTGAGGTGGCCGTCCAGCCGATTCCACAAGGCGGATGGCGTAGGGCTTACCGGCGTCATGAGAGTCGCCGGCATTTCGCACGCCACGATTTCGTGTCATGTCCACCGAGCTCGAAGAACCCGCATTAGGAGATACGGGGTCGATGCAAAAACCTCCGCGGGCGGCGTCGGCGTAGCAAACCCTCAAGTCGTACATGAGGTGAGTGGACCTGAACCCCAGACTTGGGTGCAGCTCTCACTCTGGTGCTCGTTTCCACTCTGGCCCTACGCTTGTGGCTTGCTTGGCGTGAAGAGGTTGACTAAATTGCCATCCGGATCGCGGAAGAGAAGCGACTTGTTACCCCAAGGCATGTAAGCGGGTGCGTTGATGAAGACTTCGATGACAGATTGAAGCCTGGCGTACTCGTAATCCACATCATCGACGAGGAAGTCCAAAATGATTGAACGGTTCGCGCAGGCTTGTGCAACCCCCTCGCCGAGCATCGGAACTGTGGCGGAACTCGCAATGGCGAGTACACCCATTTCCGTACGCAGCTCGGCAAATAAGGGGTGCAGCCTTACGACCGCCACCCCGATGACGTTCTCGTAGAAGCTAACCAATCGGTCGACGTCGTCTGTGATGATGCGGGTAGCCGCAAACTCCATGTTCTTCTCCTCAGTTCGTTCTGGTGTCAACGGCCAAGAAGCCGCGAAAGCAACGCTACGAGGATTACCGGACACTTTTAGCCCGGTATTACATATGAGATTGAATGTTGTTATGTCTGTTCCATCAGGGCGCATGCTCCGTGTAATCGAGATGCTTCAGTCCGCACCCCTGCGTACAGTTCGAGAGCTCGCCGACGGTCTCGGCGTGGATGAACGCACCGTCAGACGCTATGTCCGGAAACTCATTGATATGGACATACCACTTGAGTCCGTGCGTGGACGCTATGGCGGATACCGACTCGCGGCAGGCTATCGGCTGCCTCCTTTGATCCTCACAGATATCGAGGCCGTCGCCGTGGTCCTGGGTCTGTCTCGTGCGCTGGATGTATCAGATGACCCGGACATATCAGAGCGCACCGTATTGGCGAAAATTCGACGAGTGCTCCCAGCTGCGTCTGAAGAGCGTTTCGACCGTCTGCTGGAAGCGATCACATTCGGGCGTCCGTCTGTACTTGCCGCCCCGGATGCTAATGTCCTGCTGGCAATTGCCGACGCTATAGGCAAAAACTCTCCCTTGGAACTGCGGTACCGGAGTTCCAAGAACGAACTCTCAAAACGGACGGTGCACCCCTACGATTTAGTCTCTTATTCGAGCCGGTGGTACCTCATCGCGCTGGATGTCTTAAGTGATGAAGAGAGGACCTTTCGCGCGGACCGCGTCCTAACCGCCCGGCCGGCGCAGGGTTACTTCACAAGACCCACAAGACCCGATGTGGTGAAACGGCTCGTGGAGGGCTTTGCCTCCGCCGATTATCGCTGGCGTGCAATCTTGAGAATCCAAGCGTCCGAGGAACGGATCCGAGCGTACCTGCCAAGCGCAATCGCAGTCCTCAAGGACCTCGAAGGCCCAGTGAAGCCCGGTGAGGAACGGTGGCATCACATTGAAATACACGCGGAGCGTCTCGACTGGTTGCCTGCAATCATCTCTGCCCTAGGCTGCCCGGTTATCGTCGAGGGCCCCGCTGAGTTGAAGGCACTCCTCCTGTCCAACGCGAAACGAATGCTCAGCTACATTGGCAACGCATAAGGCTATCAGCCACTGGGGTGAACGAAGCCTTGATCCGCTCATTTGTTGCCGCTCGCGCAAGGGCAGACCCCGGCACTGCGGTCACCGTGGTTGGAGCAGACAAGAAGAAAGACCCGCTCAGCCTCGGCCTCGAGCGGCGTTGACGGATTCAGTCAGGCACTGAACATTAGGCGCCACTACTGAGTCAAGAACACTCGGTCGAATCGGCCAAAGAATAACCCGAAAATACTTACAAATGAACAAAGACCAGGGTTTCAGGGGCCGTTAGATTTCAACTGGATGAATGCAACGAGATTGGTTTGGGAGAGTCATTTGTGAAGATCACGGTCCGGGCTTCCCCGCTGTCCAACAGCCGTGTCAGGCGCGGCATGGCTGAGATGCTCAAGGGCGGCGTCATCATGGACGTCGTAAACGTCGAGCAAGCCCGCATCGCTGAGGCTTCCGGTGCCGTAGCCGTCATGGCGCTTGAGCATGGTCCGGTCGACGTCCGCAATCAGGGCGGCTTTTCACGTTGGTCCAATCCCGACAGGATCGATGCGATCCTCGCAGTAGTGTCCATCCCGGTGATCGCCAAGGCACGCATCGGCCATTTCGTGGGGGCCCAGGTTCTGCAATCCTTTGGCGTTGATTACATCGACGAATCCGAGGGGCCGACCCCTGCGCACTACCTCAACCACATCGACAAATGGAAGTTCAGCGTTCCCTTCGTCTGTAGTGCCAGGAACTTCGCTGAGGCGCTTTGCCGCATCACCGAGGGTGCGGCCATGATCCGGTCCGGTACCGCGTCGCACATCCGCCAGATCCAGGCGGGGATCGCCAAGCTCGCTGGTCTTTCGGAGGACGAGCTGTCCGTTGCGGCCAAGGAATTGCAGGCCCCTTATGAACTGGTGCGGGAAATTGCCGCTACCGGGAAACTCCCCGTCCCGCTCTTCATCGCAGGCGGCATTGCCACCCCGGCTGACGCTGCGATGATGATGCAACTCGGGGCAGACGGCGTGTTCGTCGGTTCGGATGTTTTCACGTCCGGCAACCCCTCTGAGCACGCTGCTGCGCTGGTGAGGGCCACCGCGTTCCACGACTATCCAGAGATTATTGCCATGATTTCCCACGGACTGGGCGAATCCATGGCGGGCGTCCGCGCCGCGGGGATCCCGCAGGGTCCCGCCTTGCCGAACACGGCTGATGAACGGGGTATGTACGCGTACAAGAGGTGGAGCCTGCTCAAAGGCGAACCCGTCGAGGTGCGGTTCTCCGGAAAAACCGTACGCAGCGGATTCGTTGACACCGCGATGCCAGATGACTCTGCGTTGTGGCTGGCAGCAGAAGGAGCAGATGGTCGGAGGCTCTTCGAAGCCGCCGATGGATATGAAGTCTGGGTCGCGTCTGAGCTTTTCCGGAAACTCGCGTAGGAACCAGGTCGTTGTAACCTTCCTCGATGAGTAAGAGGAAGTAGATAATGCAAGATCAAATGACCGAGTGCGAGGTCGTGGATGCCTCTCCGGGACCGCTTCAGGAGCTCCTGACGGAGGCCGAAAGGTTGATGCGCTGGGTTGCAGCGGTCCCTGGATCATCCGGAATTTTGGTGACCCGGCATCATGCTAGCCAGGGCATGGCTTCACTCGATAGGGGTGTGCCTTTCGGTCAGACAGTGGAACGAACCAAGGTTTGACTGGCGTGATGGCGCCGCACCTGGTCCGTCGGAAATTACTGTTGTCGGACCGGCTACAGGACAACAGTGGAGTTTGGCGGTTTCGACGAACCGAACGGCGGGGGCCTCTGCCATGGTGGCTCCATGGATATCGCAAACAGGCTCTTAGAACTGGCTCACCAGACTGTGCGCCCCGGTCAACCCGGGTTGGCAATCGGTATTTATACGGACGGTGAGTTGGCCCAGCACGCCACGGCAGGATTGGCGAGCGTGGAGTTCGATGCTCCGGTCACCACCCATACCCGGTTCGACATCGCGTCCGTCAGCAAGCACTTCACCGCCACGGCGGCGTTGCTTCTGTGCCGGGACGGCAAACTATCTCTTGACGACGACATCCGAGTGCACTTGCCGGAGCTCAATCTGCAAGTACCGGTCACCGTCGCGCAGAGTCTGCGACACACCGGCGGACTTCGTGACTGGTTGGCCCTCACCGAACTGGCCGGCCGTCCGCTCACCCGGATGACGCAGAAACAGACACTGGCCTTCGTGGCTGGGGTGACCGGCCTGGACTTCGAGCCTGGCAAGCAGTTTTCCTACTCCAATACAGGCTATGTTCTGGTCGCATCTCTGGTTGAGCGCCTGACCGGGATGACTTTGGGCGAGTTCACCACGGAGCGGATGTTCATCCCGCTGGGCATGTCCGAGACCCTGTTCCGGGAGGACAGCCAGCTGCCTCTGCTTCGGTTCGCCAACGGTTACGACGTCGGCGAAGCAGGAATGCGTAGGGCGGACACGGAGGAGTGCGCTGTGGGTGACGGTGGCCTGGCTACGAGCCTTGCCGATTTGGCTCCCTGGTTTGGATTTCTGCTCGACGGCAGGGTGTTGGGTGCGGACCTGCGGGATGGCCTTCTGGAGCGCGTCAATGACATCGGCGGGGGGCCACGATCGTATGCTTTGGGCCTGTCACATACGAGTGTTTGTGGGGAGCCGGCTTTCGGGCACGCAGGTGGGGTTCCCGGATACCGGTCCCAACTCCTGTTCCTTCCCAGGTGCGGTATCGGTGTGGCGGTCCTGACTAACAATTCGTCGATCGCACCCAGGCCCGTGGCCGCGGAGGCACTACGACTGGCAGCCGGACTGGTCGCGGAGGAGCCCGCGGAACGGGTGGACCGAACGGCCGCGACTGCCGGGCTCACCGGCTACTGGATGGACCCAAAAACAGACCGGACCATGCGCGTCGAAACCACCCGAGGCGGCCTCCTGAAGCTGTCCGGTGAGATAACTTCAGCCGAGCTCGCTTTGACAGTGGACGGCACCTGGCACGGCCAGGGCGCTTCGGCTGACTCCAGACTGCAGGTGACAGGAGACGGCCTCCGGCTCGGCTCAGTGAACCGACCGGGAGATGACGCCCTGTACCGGCGGTGTGATCCGCCGGTCATCGGCGCGACTCTGCCCACAGCTGTCTATCGCAGTTCTGAGTTGGGCGTGCTGGCCACCGTCACGGCGAAGGGCGAGCTGGAGCTGGGACTTCAGATGGTTACGCAGATCAAACCCGCTCCTGATGGAGCGTTCACGGCGGGCGGTCTCACCCTCCGGCTGGACGGTGACCACCTGCTGATCAGCACCCCGGGTGTATATCGGATGCCTTTCGCCCGGCAGCCGGACGGGACAGTACCGCTCGGTGTCCCGTCCGGGTTCAACGTCGCCAGTTGAACCGGGCCGGAGCATCTTAGGCAAACAAGGGCTCACCAATCCTGGGGACCGCGGCGAGCAGTTCGCGGGTGTAGTCCTGCTTGGGTGTGTGCAGGACATCGGCTGTGGCTCCGGCTTCTACCAGACGGCCGGTGCGCAGCACGGCGACATCGTCGCACAAGTAATGTACGGCGGCCAGGTTATGGCTGATGAAGAGCAGCCCGAAACCCCGCTCGGCCTGCAGCTCCTTGAGCAGGTTCATCACAGAGCCCTGCACGGATACGTCCAGGGCCGAGGTGATCTCATCCGCCAGGATGAATGCCGGTTCGGCGGCCAGTGCACGGGCGATTGCCACCCGTTGGCGCTGGCCGCCGGACAGGGCTCCGGGGTACTCGGCGGCCTTGGCAGAGGGTAGCTGCACGGATTCGAGCAGCCCGGCTATCTGGGCGGATCGGCCGGCGACAGTGCCGGGGCGGCGGTCTCTGCGCTCGGCCGCGCGGATGGCCTCTACCAACGATGCACCGACACTCATCCGCGGGTCTAGGCACGATGACGGGTCCTGGAACACCATCTGAACCCGCCTGCGAAGGGCCAGGGCACGGCCCCGTGCATTGACGAGTTCGGTGCCATTCAACGCAATGGACCCGGAACGGGGTTCGCACAGGCCGACGGCGGCGCGGGCCAGCGTTGACTTGCCCGAACCGGACTCGCCCACCAGCCCAACGCTGCGGCCGGCAGGCACGCGCAGTGAAACGTCGTGCACGGCCGTAAACTTTCGGGCACCGTGGCCAAAGCTCACTCTGACCTTGTCAAACACCAATGCGCTCATGCGTGTGCTCCTTCGCGCTCAATTGCGTCCTTGTCCGCTGTGGACTGCCTCCGCGCTGCGAACCTGTGTTCCAGGTCGAACCGGAGATCCGTATCAAAGTCCTCACCGTCAGCGATAGTGGGCATCGGCACGGACCGTTCCGTTTCCAACGTGGGAACAGCTGCCAGCAGCGCACGGGTGTAAGGATGCCGGGCATTGCCAGCTACCAAGTCCTCGGTGCTGATGTCTTCAACGATCCGACCCCGGTACATGACCATGACGCGCGTGCAGAATCCTGTAATGACAGCCATGTCATGGGAGATCATCAGCACAGCCGATCCCGTTTCCCGGTGCACCCGGTGCAGCACCGTCAGGACTTCGCGCTGCACTGTGACATCCAGGGCAGTTGTGGGCTCGTCCGCAATAATCAGCGCAGGGTTGCCCATCAGCCCCATGGCGATCATGGCCCGCTGGCGCATGCCGCCGGAGAGCTCGTGGGGGTGCTGTTTGGCCCTGCGCTCCGGATCAGCGATTTGCACTTGGCCCAGAAGTCGTACGGCCTTATGCCATGCCGCGCGGCGGCTGAGCCCGCCGTGGAGGAATCCGGGCTCGGCCACTTGTCCGCCAACCCGCAACGACGGGTTGAGGGAGGACATGGGGTCCTGAAACACCATGGCCAAACGGGTCCCCAGCAGCCGGGACACTGCGCGCCGGGATCCGGCCGGGGCTGTGCCGCGGTAGATCTCCTGTCCGTCAAAGCGGATGCTTTGGGCGCTGACGTGCAGTGGATGATCGGCGAGTTGGGCCACAGCCATGCAGGTCATTGACTTGCCTGAGCCGGACTCGCCCACCAGGCCTACGAGTTCTCCACGCCCCACATCGAAACTGACGCCACGCACCAGTTCGGCCCAGCGGGATCGGCCCGGGGCTGCAATCTGAAGGCCGCGCACCTGCAGGACTGCATTGTTGTCCTCGATGGTCAGCACTGCGCTGATTTCCCGGGGCCGCAGCCGTGGCAGCTTGTCGCTGAAAGTCCTCGTGACGCCCGTGGCGCGGGCGATTGTTTCGCCCACCATGGTGAAGATGATGCCGGAGACGACGACGGCGATCCCCGGTGCCAGCGCGGTGGCGGGGTTGACGAAGATCTTGAGAAGTCCCTCGTTGAGCATCCTTCCCCAGTCGAACTCAGGCTGCTGGACGCCCAGGCCCAAGTAGGACAATCCTGCGAAGGCGGTCAACGCGCCGCCGGCTGTCACCGAAGCATTGACGATCAGGGGTGCTGCGATGTTGGGCATGATGTGGCGCAACAGCATGCCGGCCCGACTGACGCCGAGCACGCGTGCCGCAGCCACGAAATCCCTGCCGCCCACAGAGGCTGCCAGTGTGCTGGTGAGCCGGGCGTAGGCGGGGAGAATGGCCAGCCCGATCGCGAAGACCGCCCCCAGGACGCCCTGGCCAAAAACGACGGACAGCACCACAGTGATCAGCAGGCCCGGGAACGCGAGGGCAAAGTTTACTCCTGCCAGGATGGCTCGCCCCAAGGGACGTGGCAACACGCTTGGCAGCGCACCCAGCAGTGCCCCGCCCAGGACGCCCATGGCACTGGCCGCCAGGGCCATCAGGACGCTGAGCCGGGCCGCCGTCATGGTGCGGGCAAACACGTCGCGCCCGCCGGCATCTGTGCCGAAGGGGTGCGTCGCACTGGGTTTCTGGGACAGTGCCGCCGGGTTGGTGGTGGTGCTGATGTCCCCCCAGATCACGGGCCCAAGAACCACCAGGAACAGCAGCACTGCCATGCCGGCCAGGGCTGCAAGGCCAGTGGGTGTCAGTAGGGCCGAGCGCCAGCGCCCGGTCATTCCAGCTGCGCTCATCAGGAATCCTTAATCGTGGAGCGGGGGTCCAGAACTGCCAGCAACACGTCTACCGCCAGATTGATCATCAGTACGATTGCGCCATAGACCACCACGAGCGCCTGGGCCAGCGGAAAGTCTTTGGCCCGAATGGATTGCACCAGGGTCATGCCCAGTCCCGGCCAGGCAAAGATGCTCTCCACCAGCACGGTCCCGGCAATGAGCGAGCCAAGGAACAACCCGGCGTTGGTCATGGTGGACGTCATCAGGTTGGGCAGGGCGTGCCGCAGGTACTTGCGCAGTACCGGCATCCGTTTTCCGGCTGCAGTGCGCATAAAGTCTGAGCTGAGGACGTCCATCGCCTCCGCACGGACAATCCGGGACAATGCAGCGATTGCACCGATGGACAGGGCTGCAACCGGGAGGACGTAGCTGGCAGGTCCGCTGCGCCCGGCCACCGGCATCCAGGGGACGTTTACAGCGAACAAGTAGACCAAGCCCACGCCGATCAGGAACTCCGGCGCTGAAGCGATGAGCCCGCTGGCGCTGTTGAACGTAAGCTCCAGTCCGCGCCGACGTCCACCCTTGGTGAGGGCCGCGGCCAGCAGCCCAACAGGAATGGCGATCGCCAGCACCACCAGAACGGTCAGGAGTGCCAGTTCCACCGTCGCCGGAAGCCGGCTGGCGATCACGTCTTCAACGGGCATCCGCAAGCTGATCGACTGTCCAGGGTCGCCGGTGAGCAACCCCTTCCAGAAGGCCAAATATTGCGTTGCCAGCGGCTGGTCGAGGCCCAGTTCCTGCGTCCGTTCCGCAACTTGGTCCGGACTGGCCGTGGGGCTCAACGACTGTCGGGCGGGATCGCCGGGGATCATTTGCAGCATCAGGAAGGCCACGGTAATCAGGATCGCAATGGAGACCAAGAACTGGCCGCCGCGCCGAATAGCGAAGCGGGGCCATGCATTCGGGGCAGCCTGTGCCCGGGTAGTGGTTGGGGTCGGGGATATTGCTGTGGCGGTCATCGGATCGGCTCGCCTACCTCTTGACCCGGACAAGGGGGCCGCTGGCCAACGTGTCGAACACTGCCGACGCTTTATGTAGGTAAGTGGTGGACGGGGCGGAAGCAAAAGGAACTACATCAGCGGAGGTGAAGAGGGACTTCTCAGCCTCTCCCCAGGCGGCACACGCCTGTTCGCCCGTGAGGGCGGAGGCCTTCGCTACACTTGATTCGTAGCCAGCATTGCGGATTGAACCGAAGTTAAGCCCTTCACCTGGGGCCGGGCCAGAGATCAAGGGCACGATGGTGCTGGGAACGGAGACGTTGACGTTTTCCCAGGCGATGTCCCAGTCGGCGTTGTGTTTGCCACTGAGGAGCTGCTCTATCATAAAATTCTCGTCCCCACCCTTGATGGACACAGAGGCCCCCAACTTAGTCCACTGCTGCTGCGCGAATTCTGCAGCGGCATTCGAGGTGTCGGTCGCATTGTTGTAGATGAACGCCAGTTCCAGGACCTTGCCGTCCTTGACCCGCTTTCCGTTGGCGCCTGGGACCCACCCGGCGGCTGTCAGCGCAGCGGCCGCGCCATCAAAGTCCGGCTTGGGAAGCGCTCCGGTGGTTTCCATCTGACACCCCACCGGGGAAACGCCGGAGAGTTGTTTGCTGACTGCGCCCTTGTCCGCAGTGATGATCTTGGCCAGGTTGGGAATATCGACTGCTTTGGTCAGGGCCAGCCGGACGGCAGGATCGGACGCCGGTTTTCCTGTCAGTTGGTTGTAGAACATTTCGCCCATGGGGCGGTCGGTACTCAGCGTCGCCAGTCCTGCCGAGGCCAAGCGGTCCTCATCGGCGCCGGAAATCACTGCTGCATTCAGCTCGCCTGAGAGGAGCAGGTTGGCGGCAGTGCTCGGATTCGTGATGACCTTGAAAGTGACCTCCTTGGGCACGCCAAGCGTCTCCGACGTTGTCTGGTTGTCAGGGCCCCAGCTGTAACCTGCGCGGCGGGTGAGGGTGTAATGATCGTTCGGCACGACTTCAGCCAAGGTGAACAGGCCAGTGCCATCAGATTCCGTCGCCACGGCATCCGGCTTTTTCAAACCTGACTGGCACAGGATGCCGATCGAGGCGGTATTGACCAGCATGAAGGGTGATGGTGTAGGGGTCTTGAGAGTGACCGTCCCGGTGGTGTCGTCGGCTGTGGCAACAAGGTCACCGGGCACAGAGAAACCTCGCAAGGGTGAATTGTTCGCCTTGTCGGCCACGAAGGTAAAGTTATCAGCGACAGTTTGCGCGGTCAGGGGCTCGCCGCTGGAACAGGTGATGCCCTTCTTGAGCGTGTATACCACTTCACCAGGCTGCTCGCTCCAGGATTCCGCCAACCAGGGCTTGACGGCCCCCGAGGCAGGGTCGACGAAGACCATTCGGTCGTATAGGTAGTTAATAACTCGGCTTGCCGACGTCGACACTGTCATCAGAGGGCTGAGTGTGCCGGGATCGGAATCAAGAGCCATGGAGAAACTGCCATCCTTGGCCAGCTCATCTCCGCCGCTGCCCGCCGAGCCTTCACCCGAACAAGCGCTCAGCGCGAGGGCGGCACTGCCCATCAGCGCGAGCACCGTAACAAGTCTACGATTCATAGTTCCTCCACAATTCCAGGCAACCGACCGTGCGCCGGCGCCGTAAGTCCTCCGGACAACCCTTCCTCGGGCGGCCGCTGAATCCATTGGTTGATCCGACAAACACTGCCATTTGATGTCGGCGGATCCGCTAACGGTTTCTGAGGCGAACATGGCACAACGGAAGCCAGGGGGTACGGCACCAACGGGTGGCCAGCGAGTGAATGAAGGGGACGTGGTTACTTCAGCGTTTAGATAATGTGATCAGTCAAGAGCCGACAAAGCTGTCGGTGCCGGGCTTGAAGTCAGGACTCATTACGGGTAGTAAGAACTCGCGAGGTCGCTGATCCGACGCGCTCTTGCCAGCATGGGAAGATATGAGCCGTCTATGCTGTCTGTTCTACCTCGGGAGTGTGTTTTGAGCACGCTTGCAGCCCAAGCAATGTCGGCAGAGCTAGGGGCCAACGCGGCGTTGATCGTGGGAGAGGTGCCAGCGGCAAGGCATAATTTACCCGTCATCCCCATTGAAAGTGTTGTCCGACAAGCAGTTTCCAGATCCCTTCCTTTCGCATCTACGGTGGGGCCGTCGATTGGCCCTGGTAGCCCTGCAGCCCGTGAGGCAACGACTAGCCGTCCACGGGCATAGGCCAGCGCCATGGCGTCATCGGATGCGCCCGTGTCTCTGCGGAAGTCGCCGATGCCGAAGGCGAGCCTAAAGGTCCCAGGAGCGCGGGCAATCGCTGATGCATTATCTACGCCCAACGCAGTCTCAACGAGTGCGATGACGGGCGTCTTGGAAGGGAGCTGCAGGGACGTTTGGACCACCTGGTGGGGTTCTTCGGTCATGGCTAGCATGACGCCTCGGAGTCCGGGCTGGCCGGCTACGGCCTCAAGGTCTGCAGCCCAGTCCTTGGTCCCTTCAGTATTGATCCGGACCCAGGCCTGCGCGCCGTTATCCAACGCGACAGCTACCCTTTCCCGGGCGGCGGCCTTGCCGGCCTCGGGTACACCGTCTTCAAGGTCGAATACGACGGAATCGGCTTCGGAGGCCAGCGCGGCATGAAGATCACATTCCCGGGATGCCGACGCCAGCAGCCAAGAACGGGAGAGGTTGGCTGGCAGATTTGCGGCACGAGTGTTCCTGACAAACATGCGCGAAGACCGTTGAGTTGTCTTTGAATCCGTGAGCATCATTGGTCCTAAACGGTGGCTTTGGTGGGAGGCTGGGGGTGGGTCAGATATTCGGGACGGAGCAATTGATCCAGTTGTCCCTTGGTCAGCAGTTGGCGTTCCAGGACGATGTCGGTCACGCTGCGGCCGGTGGCCAGTGCAGTGCGGGCAATGGAGGTGGCGGCGTCGTAGCCGATGAAGGGGTTCAGGATGGTGACAATTCCGATGCTTCCTTCGACCTGGGACCGAAGAAACTCGGTATTGGCGGTAATACCGTCTACACAGTGGCTGGCCAGTGTTGTGCAAGCCGCGGTGAGGTGGGTGAGGCTCGCGAACAGGGACCGGCCGATGATTGGTTCGAAAGCGTTGAGTTGGAGTTGGCCCGATTCAGCGGCCATGGTGACGGTCAGGTCGTTGCCGATTACTTCGAAGGCGACCTGATTCACAACTTCGGGGATCACGGGATTCACTTTGCCGGGCATGATGCTTGACCCGGCCTGGCGTGGTGGGAGGTTGATTTCGTTGAAACCAGCGCGAGGACCGGAGGAGAGGAGTCTGAGGTCATTGCAGATTTTGGACAGCTTCACCGCTACACGCTTGAGGGTTCCGGAGAACTGGACGAAGGATCCGCAGTCTTGGGTAGCTTCGACGAGGTTCGCCGCTGTCACAACCGGCAGACCCGTTATCGAGCGCAGATAGGTGCAGGCAAGGGCGGCGTAATCGGGGTGGGTGTTGATTCCCGTGCCGATGGCTGTGGCTCCCAGATTGACTTCGTGCAGGAGTGTTGCGGCTTCTTGGACGCGCAGTTGGTCTTCCCCGATCATGACCGCGTAGGTGCTGAACTCTTGTCCCAGCGTCATCGGAACGGCATCTTGAAGCTGCGTTCTCCCGACTTTGAGGACGTCGGTGAATTCTTCGGCTTTGCGTTCGAAGGAGTGGCGAAGGTGGTCCATGGCGGCCAGTAATTCCCGGGCACCATGGATGGCAGCGATCCGCAAGGCAGTGGGGTAGACGTCGTTGGTGGACTGTCCCATGTTCACATCGCCGTTCGGGTGAATGGCGATGTATTGGCCCTTTGGCAGACCGAGGTGTTCCAGAGCGCGGTTTGCTATGACCTCATTGGCATTCATGTTCGTGGACGTACCAGCGCCACCCTGGATGACGTCAACGACAAACTGGTCGATGAACCGACCGTTTTCGATTTCGGCGCACGCTTTAGTGATAGCGCTCGTCTTACTAGGGCTGATCAGCCCGAGGTCGAAATTGGCGAGTACAGCTGCGTGCTTGACCTGGGCCAAAGCCTTGACGAAGACGGGGTAGGAAGAGATGGCGGTGCCTGTGATGGGGAAGTTCTCAACGGCACGCAGCGTTTGGATTCCCCAGTAGGCAGAATCGGGGACATTCCTGGTGCCGAGGAAGTCAGTCTCCTGCCGCCCGTTGGGTCCGGTCGTTGGTGTCGGTGCGGCGTCGGGATGCGTGGTCATGTCAGTGCTCGGTTCACTCAGCCAGCTGGGCTGGCTCTCGGGTAGTGGGGTTGCCGGAGACCATCTTGGGGGCTGATGGCCTCCGGCAGCTTTGGGTTCACGGCGGAGCTGGTGCTGGCCTCCCAATTCAGCCGGGACAGGCTGAATTTGGGGGCGGGCCCGGGGAGATCCCCGCTGTGGGTGGTTTAGGCGGGAAGGCCTGCTATTGCGTCGTACCCGGATTGTTCTGCTTGAGTAATCCGAGCGTCGAAGGGGAGCGCTGCGAGGGCGGCGAGGCGTTCCTCGTTCCATTCCAGGCCTTCAACGCATTTTTCCTGAAGGACCGGGAGCACGGAGATCAGCTCGGTAAGAGCAGGGGACAACGAAGCCACGATGGAGGGTGTGTTCGAATTGAAATCTGGTTCACCGCCGGCGACGGCCAGGCTGACTGTCGTTGCTGCTGCTCGTATCGAGAAGCTGACTTGGCCGACCATGCTGGGCACGACAGGGTTGATTTTTCCCGGCATGATCGAGGAACCGGGCTGGAGTTTCGGCAGGATGAGCTCCGACAGTCCGCCGTTCGGTCCTGAGCTCAGGACCCGGAGGTCGTGGGAGAGTTTGTACAGGATCGAGCCATAGCGGGCGGTGGTGTCGGCAAGGACTGAGTATCTGTCGGCGTGCGCGAACGCGTCTATGAGGCTTGGGCTGGAATATAGGGGCAGCCCGGTGACGGTCGCCAGTTCAGCTGCAACTTCCGAGGCGAAGCCTGCCGGTGCGCCCACGCCGGTACCCAGAACAGTCCCACCGAGAGGAACAGCGAAGAGGGTTTGGGCTGCAACGTCGAATTGATCTGCGAAGCGCTCCGTTACGAGGGCTTGTGCCCTGTGGATTTCGGGCACGGAGACCAGGACAGCGTCCTGCCAGCCGGTGCGTCCCATCCGCTCCAGGCCTGCGTGTCGTTCGGCCAGCCGGTAGAAGCTGCCTGCCAGGCTTCGCAGGGCTGCGGCAACATTGAGTGCCTGCCGGGCCAGTAGGATCCTCGCCGCTGTCGGATAGGCATCGTTGGAGGATTGCGACCGGTTCACATGATCATTGGGATGAATGGTGAGCGAGGTTTCGGCCGGTAGGAGCTGCATCGCTCTGGTGGCCAGGACTTCGTTGACGTTCATGTTTGTTGACGTTCCGCCGCCGGTGGCGACGACCCGCAGCTGGAACTGTTCCAGAAGCCCTCCCTCGGCGACCTCGATGGCGGCTTTGGAGATTGCGTTGGTACGGGTCGTGTCAAGGAGCCCCAACCGGCAGTTGGTGCGTGCTGCCGCCAGTTTCACTTCGGCGAATGCCTTGATGAAATCGGGGAGCTGATACAGCCGAAGCCCGAGTGCCGGCGAGTTCTGGAGTGCGAGCGATGTCACTTTGCCCCAAAGGGGGGACTGCACATTGGTGGTCGGGTCTGACACTTTCTTGCCTTTCGATTGGATGGCGGCGCGCTCGACTAAGGGCTTGGGCGTCGCCAATGCGGATGGCTATCCTGCTCAGTGATGAATGTTGAGCGGGGCAGCTTCCGTGTAGTGGGTATTTGTTTGAAGATGACGACGTCACCAGAGGCGGTGAACCTAGCGAGGTTGCTGGCTCATCTCATAGGACTCGGGCGAGGAAGGCTTTGGTCCGTTCGTTCTGGGGGTTGTTGAGCAGTTCATCAGGGGTACCCCGTTCGACGATCCACCCATCGGCCATGAAAACAACGACGTCGGCTGCTGCGCGGGCGAACTCCATTTCGTGGGTGACAACGATCATGGTCATGCCGGAACGGGCGAGGTCATTCATCACCTGGATCACTTCGCCGACCAGTTCGGGGTCCAGCGCGGATGTGGGCTCGTCGAAGAGCATCAGCTTCGGTTCCATGGCCAGGGCGCGGGCTATAGCGACGCGTTGCTGTTGACCGCCGGAGAGCTGTCGTGGGTACGCCTCGGCTTTGTTTTCCAGCCCGACCCGTCGGAGCAGGTCCATCGCGCGGGCCTTTGCCACGGAGCGCTTTTCCTTCTTCACCCGGGTTGGTGCTTCGATCAGGTTTTCCATGACCGTCATGTGAGGGAAGAGGTTGAACTGCTGGAACACCATGCCGATCTCGGTCCGTCGCCTGCAGGCTTCTGATTCCTTGATTTCATGGAGAACATTGCCGCGAAGTTCGTAGCCGACGTGTGCGCCGTCGACGGTGAGTTCTCCGCCGTCGATTGTTTCGAGGTGGTTGATGCATCGAAGCATGGTGCTCTTGCCGGAACCGGACGGGCCGATAAGGCAGACAACCTGTCCTGACTCGACGGTGAAATCGATGCCTTTGAGTACTTCGTTGTGACCGAATGCTTTGCGGACGCCCGCTACGCGGACCAGGGGGGTGCTCATCGTTTACGCTCCGTTCGTACGGCCGTGAGGGTGGAGTTTCTTCCGGCGCGTGTCTGAATCCATTTAATGAGGGAAGACGAGGAACTTGGAGTGCGGGTGTTGCCGCGTCCGAAGCGTCGTTCCAGCATGCCCTGCAGTACGGTGAGTGCTGCTGTTAGCACCAGGTACCAGAAGGTGGCCACGATGAGCAGGGGGATCGTTTGGTAGGTCCGTGCGTAGATGGTCTGTGCGGAGTTAAGCAGGTCTGGGACCGCGATAATGCTTACCAAAGACGTTGTCTTCATCATGCTGATGACTTCGTTGCCCATGGGAGGGATGATTGCGCGCATTGCCTGGGGGAGGATGACTCGGCGAAGGGTCATCAGGGGAGGCATCCCCAGCGCTGTCGCTGCTTCGCGCTGGCCCGAGTCTACTGAAACGATTCCTGCCCGGACGATCTCGGCCGTGTAGGCCGCCTGATGCAGGGACAAACCCAGCAGGGCTGCGGTCCACGGGCTGATGACGTCATTGGCGGACATGCTGAAGAACATCTCGCCGCCTGGGATGCCTATCCCGAGTTCGGGGTACAAAGCGCCCAAGTTGTACCAGAACAGCAACTGTACAAGGGTAGGCGTTGCCCTGAAGATCCACACGTACGCTCCGACGGCCCCTGACATGATGGGGTTGGGGGAGAGCCGACAGATTGCCAAGAGCACTCCGAACACGGTGCCGATGACCATTGAGGTGATCGTCAGGTTAATGGTGTTCAGGATTCCGTTGAGGATCGAAGTGCTGAAGAGGTACTTTGCAACCACGTCCCATTCGAACCGGGGGTTCGTGACCATGGAGTTCACGGCGATGAGTGTGAGCAGAAGGACAACGATTGCGCCCACCCAACGTGAAGGGTGGCGGAGCGGTTGGACCTTGTAGCCGGAAGTGACAGCTTTCAGGTCAGTGCTCTGTTGAGAAGCCATTAGAGAGTTCACTTTCAATTACTTAGCCGGGTTAATCTCGGCGGTGGGGATGGCGTTGTCCTCAAGCCCCCACTTCTTGAGGATCTTTGTGTAGGTGCCGTCGTCCATGAGGTGCTGCACTGCTGCGTGTACGACCGGAGTGAGTGCTGAGTTCTTAGGCAGGGCGGCGGCGACGGTCGTGCGCTTGTATACGCCGGCCACTCTGACGTCGGGATTCTGCTTTGCGCTGTATCCCACGATGGAAATGCTGGCGTACATGACGTCGGCACGTTCACTGCTGATGGCAAGCACTGATTGGTTGTTATTCGGGTAGGGCTGAACTGTGTAGTCTTCAAGCCCTGCGGCTTTGCAAATGCCTGCACTGTCGGCCAACGCAGTCTGTTGGACGGAACCCACGCTGACTGCCACGCGGCGTCCGCAGAGATCTTCGAGCTTGGTAATTTCGAAGTCTGTCTTCTTAGTCGCCAGGAATCCCTGGCCACCCTTGTAATAGGAGACGAAGTCGATGCTCTTCTGACGTTCGGGGGTGACTCCGATGGTCGCCAGAGCCATGGTGTACCGGTTGGCGGCCAGGCCGGGAATGATGGTGTCGAGACCGGCTTCGGTTGTTTCGAGTTTGACGTCGAGCACCTTCCCGATCGCGCGGGCCATGTCCAGATCAAATCCGACCAAGGTTTTGCCGTCTTCAGCGACGTAGGTCATGGGCGGGCTATGCGGGTTAGTGACCACGGTGAAACCGGAGTCGCGCAGATCCTGGGGGACGCGCGCCGCCAGCTCAGCAACGGGCTTGACCTCTGGAAGGGCAGTAAGCTCCGAAGAGGCTGCACCGGATTCGCTTGAATTTGATGCGGCATTGTCAACGACTGGGCCACATGCACTCAGGCCCAGTGCGACGATGGAAGCCAAGGTAACAGCGACAGATTTCTTGTGTAAGGACACGGCGATGCGACCTTTCATGAGTGGGGATGTCTACCCCCCAAATGTAATCCGCGTTACACTGAAGTGTCAATAGATGTAATGGAGATTTCATGAATTCAATATCGATCGAAGAGCGTTTGGAAGCTAACCGGGAGAGCATGTCGCCCGCGGCTCTCCGCGTTACGCGGTTCCTGGTGGAGCATCCGGAGCGGGCGCTGATGGCTACGGCCTCTGAGATTGCAGAGGCCGCTGAAACCAGTACCGCAACGGTCGTCCGCGCGGTCCAAACGCTGGGATACGCTGGCCTGCCCGGTCTCCGGAAGGACATCGGTGAACGCTTGGCTGGCCACTACGACCGCCGAACGCGGTGGGAAGACCGCTTTACTCGTGTCAGTGCCGACCCGAAGTCTGTTCTCGATTCACTTCTT
Organism: Arthrobacter sp. 18067; assembly: GCF_902706295.1. Lineage (GTDB taxonomy): Bacteria > Actinomycetota > Actinomycetes > Actinomycetales > Micrococcaceae > Arthrobacter. Next base: position 150,820 of record NZ_CACSJJ010000005.1, read on the forward strand.
CACGACGCCACCGACCTGATGGGGGAAATGCGAAGCGCCGACCACGATGAGTTCCTGGCCGCCGTGAAGCTCCTCGCTGACGCCGACGTCATCACCTTCTTCGGGTGGGGTGCCGGAGGGACGATGGCCGAGTACGCGGCCCTTGGCATGGTTCGGCTGGGCTCCTCAGCGACCAGCGTTGTCCAGTCGGGGTACCTCTTGGCAGATTCTCTCTCGAGGCTTCAGCCAGGGAGCGCCGTTGTTGTGCTGGCACCGCTGCTTCATCTACACGAAATCGATGTGGTACTCAGCAGGGCATCGGCTGTTGGTGCGCATTGCATCCTCATTACCGAGGTGTTGGGCGAGAAGCTGCGCGCGATGGTCGATCACGTGTTGACCTTGCCGTCATCGCAGCGATTCACCGTGAGCGAGAACTTGGCCCTGCTCCTGGTCTTGGACGCACTGCTCCTTGGCGTCGCAGTGTCCAACCCCGATCGCGCACGCTCCACCTGGGAAGTCATCAACGAAGTACGCGGCGCCTTCTCGACGGAGTCGATCGGATCACGGCGACTTGGGCTTACTTCTTCGGACGACTAACTGGCTGAAGGGAACGCCGGTTTCAAACTTCATCCCCATCGCCCGAGTAGCGACCCGCAATAGCCGAGGCCACGAGCCTCTTGAACTACTCGGGGCTGAGGTTCGAACCCCGCGTTCGTGCAACACCTCCAAGGAGCGGCATCCGGCTCGATTTCCTAGAGCGGCACCCGCCCTTTGGTAGCCTCAGTACACCCGCCTCTGCGGCCCAACATGCTATTTATCAAGAGAGGACACCGCCGTCGATGAACTCAGTTGACCAGGTCAACGATGCGGTGATGCCTTGGGATGGCATCACCGTTGGAGTATTGCTCGACACCTTGGGCCCCGACGTAGTACGCCCTTTGGCGCTGCCGCACGGCCCCTCGGTAGTAATCGGTTCGCCGTCGATCCATGACACAGACCAGGCTCACGTTGAGCTGACCGATGCCGTCCTGCTAGTTCCCGGCCGACCCAGCGTGGATCTACTCAACTGGGCCGTGGATGCACACGTCGCTGCGGTAGTGGTGCGTGCCAGCGCGGCGGACCCTGAACCGATGACCACGGCAGCCAATCGCGCCGGAGTGACGCTGCTGGAGTGCAGCGAAGAGCTCTCCTGGGGTCAGCTGTATATGCTGATCGACGCATTGCGTGCGGTTACCGGTCCGGTGCTCGAAGAGGATGACCGGGCTGCCGACCTTTTCTCGCTGGCCAATGACATTGCTTTGCGGGCAGGCGGTGCCGTGGCGATCGAGGATTTGTCCATGCGGGTTCTGGCCTACTCGACGATTCCAGGCCAAGTGGTCGATGATCTGCGGCGGGATGGAATCCTTGGGAGGCGGGTACCGGATCACCCGACGAATGCTGAGGACTACTCGGTTGTCTTGCGCGCTGAAACGGCGATCTGGATCCGTGACCAACTCGATTTCCGGCCTCGACTGGCAATCGCCGTCCGCGACGGCGGCGAACCACTGGGCAGCATCTGGGTGATAGAGGGCGAGAACCCTATAAGCGCTAAAGCACCAGAGGTGCTGGCCGAAGGCGCTCGCTTGGCTGCTCCGCATTTGGCCAAACTCAACGTCGCTGCGGACGCAGATCGGCGGCAGCGGGCGGAGCGGTTGGGGCAGTTGTTCCGCGGAACCGGACCGAGACGGAGGATTGCTGAGTCGCTCGGTCTGCGCTTTGACGCCGCTGCGACAGTAGTGGTGATCGGCCGGGACGAGAACCCCTCGACCCATTCACGGGGGATGTCGGCGGCATCGGCCGCTGTACATGTCAGCGTTCTGCTGCGGATGGCGCTGTCCTCCTACCGGATTCCGGCCGCGGTCGGATCCCTCGACGGCCAGATGGTTGCTGTCATCGGAACAGCAGCTGAGTCGCCAGTATTGCAATCGATTACCACCACAGTGCTGGCTCGGTCTGAGGAGAGTGTTGGAGGTGGTTGGCGGGCAGGGATCAGCCGCACTCTGGAAAGCGTGGCTGACGTGCCTGCCGGATTCGCCCAAGCAAAGCAGGCACTCGGTGTGGTGAGTGGGCCATTTGGCCATGGGGAGATCGGTAAACATCAAGAGTTGGGCGCGTCATTGTTCCTTCTTGAGGTATTTGACGCATTGCAGTCGCAGTCTGCTTTGGACGCCGAACCGCTCTCCGTAGTCGCCGATCACGATAGTCGGCAGGGCACCGACTACGTCCGGACACTCAGCAGTTGGATCGCGGCGCACTACGACGTCGCCCGTGCAGCGGAGGCACTGGTGCTGCACCCCAACACCTTGAGGCATCGTCTACGCCGATTGGCTGAAGTCGTTGATATCGAAGACCCAGACGTGCGGCTGGCGCTCGCTTTGCAGCTGCGGCTGCAGGAGATCAATGCAGAGATGATTGACTGAAACCATTGGCGGTTCGCTGGCCCCATAAACCTTTTCGACCGGCGCTCCGGTCGAATTACTCAAGACCGCGGCACCGAACCAATCACGGCACCCCTCACAGGGCAAGAACGAGCGGGTGAAGCCAGCCCTTACGCCGGTACCGGCACTAGGGGACCGCTGGCCTCATCACCCGGCAGAAAGAGGATCCGTTGTCACCTAATTGGGTGAGTCCTTCGAGATCCAGTCGTACGCCAAAACCCCGGGCGGCGGGTCCTCAGTGACCAGATTTTTCACGAACTCCCCCCGCTCCTGCTTGTGGAGTTCATTGTTCAGTTTGGACGGGAACCCGTAACTCCGGCACCAGCACACGTTGGCGTCAGGATTTTTGGGCCCTCCATGGCTTTCACGTCGTCGAACACCGTTTGCGGGGCGAATTTCGATTGGGGCAGTCTCGCCATCGAAATTCTTGCGGCACCGTGTCCAGAAATCCCGTCAACGTAGCCCTTCAAGTAGGCACCATGCTCAACGGTGAAAGGCGATGTTGTGCCGCGTTAGTGGGCGTGAGTACCGTCACACGAAAGGCGCCCGTGCCCATCCGCGCGGTTCAGGGGGACCAGCTCCGACCGCTGCCTAAGACGACATGACAAAGGTGTGTGAACCTTGCTAGTAGATGAGCTGAGCCTTTCAACAGGTCACGACGACCTTCCAGATTCCGAGGGAGACAACTTCATCCAGTTGATCGCTCCTGACGGTCGGCGCAGGGAGAACGTGGAATTCGACCCATGGGTGTTGGACGTTTCGGATGAGCAGCTTGCCTCGCTGTATCAAGACATGGTGGTCATCAGGAGGATTGACACGGAGGCCACGTACCTCCAGCGCCAAGGCGAGCTCGCCCTCTGGCCGCCACTCCTGGGGCAGGAAGCCGCCCAGATCGGATCCGGCCGCGCGCTTCGTGAGGACGACTTCGTGTTCCCCAGCTACCGGGAGAACGGCGTGGCATATTGCCGGGGGGTGAACCTCGGGGACATCGTTCGTGTTTGGCGTGGCAACGCCCACTCAGGATGGGACCCCTATGAGCTGAACATGGCCACGCCGCAGGTCATCATCGGCGCACAGTCACTCCACGCGACCGGCTACGCCATGGGCATCAAGAACGACGACAGCGACGCTGTTGCACTGACCTATTTCGGCGATGGCGCAACAAGCCAGGGCGACGTCAACGAGGCCATGGTTTTTGCGGCCAGTTTTCAAGTGCCCGTCATCTTCTTCTGCCAGAACAACCAGTGGGCAATCTCGGAGCCCGTGGGCTTGCAGGCCCGCGTTCACATATCATCCCGTGCTCCAGGCTTTGGCATCCCCTCGATTCGCGTGGACGGCAATGACGTTCTCGCCGTCCTGGCAGCCACGCGGATGGCCATGCACCGAGCCAGGACAGGCGGGGGACCTACGTTCATCGAAGCAGTGACCTACCGTATGGGACCGCATACGACGGCGGACGATCCCACCCGGTACCGGGACAAGGCAGAGATGGATCAGTGGGCTGCCAAAGACCCGATCTCCAGGCTTGAGGCCCTGTTGAAGAGCAGGGGAGTCCTCACTCCGGAACTCGAATTGTCCGTCACAGCAAAAGCAGACGCTGTAGCCAGGGAGATGCGCGAAGCCTGCATCAACATGCCGGCCCCCGCACCCATGGATGTCTTCAGCCACGTATACAGCGAGCCGAATTTAGCGCTGGACACCCAAAAGGAAAACTACGCCCGCTACCTCCAATCTTTCGCAGCTGACCACGTTGAAGGGACAAACCAATGAGCACCATGACCTTTGGCCGGGCGATCAACGCTGGCTTGCGTAAGGCATTGGAGGATGACCCGAAAGTCATCCTCCTGGGAGAAGACATCGGCAAGCTGGGTGGAGTCTTTCGCGTAACTGACGGGCTCCAGAAAGACTTCGGAAGCCATCGCGTGGTCGATACGCCCCTTGCCGAAGCCGGAATCATGGGATGCGCCGTTGGACTGGCGTATCGCGGGTACCGCCCCGTGGTAGAGATCCAGTTCGACGGGTTCATCTACCCCGCGTTCGACCAGATCGTGTGCCAGGTGGCGAAGCTGCACTACCGGACCCAGGGCAAGGTCACCATGCCCATCACCATTCGGGTGCCGTTCGGCGGTGGGATCGGTTCGCCCGAGCACCACTCCGAGTCACCGGAGGCCTACTTCACCCATACTTCCGGTCTGCGCGTCGTCGCTGTGTCCAACCCCCAGGACGCGTATTCCATGCTCCGGCAAGCCATTGCTTCGAATGATCCTGTGCTCTACTTCGAGCCGAAGCGCCGGTACCACATCAAAGGCGAAGTGACCGAACACCCCGAGCCGGGCAACGGACTTGCCCTGGGGAGTGCGCAGGTGGTGACCCGCGGCGGCGACATCACCTTGGTCACCTACGGTCCGCTGGTGCGAACGGCTTTGGACGCCGCCACTGCCGCTGCCGACGACGGCGTGTCCGTGGAAGTTATTGACCTCCGGTCCCTGTCTCCCATCGACTTCGACACGGTTGAAACCTCCGTCCGGAAGACCGGCCGCCTGGTGATCGCGCACGAAGCCTCCCAATCGGGCGGCTTGGGAGCCGAAATCGCCACCACCATCACCGAGCGCTGCTTCAACTACCTGGAAGCACCCCCGGTGCGGATTACAGGTTTTGACATTCCTTATCCGCCCTCGAAGCTGGAATCACACCACCTGCCGGATCTGGACAGGATTCTTGACGGAGTGGACCGGGCGCTGGGCCGCCAAAACTCCCTTTCGGCCTGGGAACGTGACCGCGATGACCATTAAGGAATTCAGATTGCCGGATCTGGGCGAAGGCCTGACCGAATCCGAAATTCTCCAATGGAAAGTGTCGGTCGGAGACATCGTCACGTTGAATCAGGTGATCGCAGAGGTTGAAACAGCCAAGGCCGTGGTGGAGCTCCCGTCTCCATACGCGGGCACCATCGCGATCCTCCACGAAGAACCGGGCACTGTTGTGGAGGTAGGTTCAACAATCGTCTCCTTTGAGCTTCCAAGCGATTCAGGCGATCTCACTCGCGGCTCCGAGGACCCTTCCGTTGCCGGAATGCCGAGCGATGACGAAGGTAAACGCGTGCCCAACCTGGTTGGATACGGGGCTGAGGCAGAGAAAAGGGGAAGGCCGCAGCGGAGAGCGCGTAAGGCGAATGGTTCTGCGCCTCCAACAACCGGCGACAGTCCTGCCTCCGCTGCAGTTTCATCTGCCAGCACTCTGGAACGACCCCGTTCTACCCCGCCTGTCCGAAAGCTGGCACGTGACCTGGGCCTGGTTTTGGGTGCCATTCCAGGGACCGGTCCAGGAGGCTTGGTCACCCGCGCCGACGTTCACGCAGCCACAGCGATCTCGGCGTTCAACCAGGAGCGGGAGCCGCAGCCAGAGGCCGCAGCGCCACGGGAGACCAGGATGCCGGTCAAGGGCATCCGGAAGCACACCGCTTCTGCCATGGTTTCGAGCGCTTTCACGGCTCCCCACGTCACGGAGTTCTTGACTGTCGACGTGTCCAACGGGATCGAGTTGTTGGCCAGGCTCAGGGGGAGCCGGGAGTACGCCGGCTACAAGCTGACGCCCCTCACGCTCGTCGCGAAAGCGGTCCTCCTCGCCGTGCATCGCAATCCCTCACTGAACTCCAGGTGGGATGAAGCCCGACAGGAAATCGTTCAATTCAATTACGTCAACCTCGGAATCGCGGCCGCAACACCGCGCGGCCTCACCGTACCGAACATCAAAGACGCCGACGGGATGTCCCTGACGCAGCTTTCAACCGCCTTGAGCGAATTGACCGACGTGGCCCGCGCCGGGAAGACGAGCCCGGCTCAGCTTTCCGGCGGCACAATGTCGATCACCAATATCGGCGTCTTTGGAATAGATGCGGGAACACCGATCCTCAACCCCGGAGAAGCGGCCATTTTGGCCGTTGGAGCGGTCAGGCAGAGGCCGTGGGTGCACCAAGGGGATGTCGCCCTGCGAAGTGTAATGACTCTGAGCCTCTCCTTCGACCACCGCTTGGTGGACGGTGAGCAGGGTTCCAGATTCCTGGCTGACGTGGGTTCCATCATTTCGGACCCCAGCATGGCCATTGCCATGGCCTGACGCAGGGCATTTGCGGAGACGAAATAACTGAACAAGAAAGCGGATCGCTCCAATGGAATGGGGGCGATCCGCTTTCATCGTTTGTGCAATCAGCCCTCGTCCAGTAGTTGGCTGATGCGGTACGGTACAAGCTTCTTTAGCAGCAGGGACGTGGTGGTCCGCCTGATTCCTGTGCAGTCTGTAATCTGCTGGCCAAGCCGGAACAGGTCTTCGGTGTCCCGCGCAACTACCCTGATGGCGAGATCAGCTTCTCCTGCCATTCCGTAGACCTCGATGATTTCCGGGATAGTGCGAAGGGCCTCAACGGCGGCGGCTAGTGAAGACTGCTCGACTTCTGCTGTGACGAGGGCCGATATGGGTAGCCCCAGCGAGTCGGGGGTGATTCGGGTGCTGTGCGGGCGAAGACATTCCGCAACCAGCTTCCGTTCGAGTCGTGCCTGGACAGTGCCGCGAGCCAGGCCTAACCTCTTCGCCAGAAAAAGGATCGGGACCCGGGGATCGTCGTCGAGGGCCCTGAAGACGGCCTTGTCTGTTGCATCGAAGGTTTGCACTGCGCGGGAATCCAGATTGGGCATGACGGCTAACGTATCAGTCCTATGACGATCGTCAAGTATTCCAGTTCAGGGTCGGCACTCACTACAATCGCGCCTGTTTCTTTGTCCAAAAGGCCGAAGGAATTGCTTCCAGCTCTGCCTCTGGCACCAAGGGGACGCGCCTACGGCCGCGTAATCTTCGATAAGACATCGAGGAGAGCTGCTCTATGGCAACTAGAACCCGTGGCGCGTCGGCACTGCAGGTAACCCACCACGAAGGCGGGAGGGCCGACCATGCCGGATGTACTGGACGTCGCAAACGCCATTGATCGAGGCTACTTTCCACCTGGATCCGGTGGGCGTTGAGGAATTGATCCAGCCCCTAGCCTTCCCGCTGGAAGTCACTGCGCCCAATGAATAGCCCCTGTCCCCGTGTTGTCCGACGAGGACCAAATAGCTGTCAATGACTCCTTGCGGTCGTGGAAGCTATCGGGACTCATTTCTAACGACATCCCACAAAAGGAGGTTCCGATCGACGGATCGACCGGAACCACCAGCAACGCGGCTGCGGCCGTCAAAGGAGTCTCACTATGAGGGTTTATATTTCGGTCGATATGGAGGGAATCTCTGGAATCGCGACCTATGACCAGATCATTCGTGGAGGAAGTGGTTATCATCGCGCCCAGCTGCTCATGACAGCAGAAACCAACGCTGCCATCGAAGGGGCCTTCGACGGCGGTGCCACTGAGGTCTTGGTCAACGACAGCCACGGGACCATGGACAACCTTCTCCACGAGCGACTGGATCCACGGGCGCGCGTGATCTTCGGTTCCCCAAAAGCGTTTTGTATGGCTGAAGGTCTTACTCCGGATTTTGACGTTGCACTGTACGTCGGCTATCACGCGCCAGCCGGCTCCGAAGGTGTTCTGGCGCATTCCTTTTCCGGCTACTTCGCCAGCTTCCATGTCAACAGTGAGGTCGCATCCGAAGCATCCGTTAATGCAATGTTTGCAGCCACGAGGGGCGTGCCTGTTGGCCTCGTCACCGGTGACGACGTTATCTGCGGCATTGCTCAAAGCACGTTCCCCGGGGTCCGGACCGTACAGGTGAAGGAAGCCCGGGGAGTCATGGCGGCCAACAGCCTATCCCCACAAGAGGCTCGAAAGCGGATCCGTGAAAGTTCCGCTGCTGCTGTACGCGGGGTTGGAGGAATGCGTCTTCTGCCAGTCCCGGATCGTATTCATCTGGAGATTGGTTTCCAGACAGCCTTGGCCGCTGAACTCGTGGAAGCGGTGCCCGGGGTAATTCGCACCAGCAACCTGTCAATTTCGAGGGAGCTGGATTCAACAGAAGAACTGCTGGGGATGATTGCCACCAGTTACAAGCTCGCGGGCGTCGCGGCCAGAACAATCTACTCGGCCGTCAGCAAGTCCTGAGACCCTGCGGAACTAGAAGTATTTCACCACTGGACCCAAGCCCTTATTGAGGACAAACAATGATTCCAAACAAGTGGCTGCCATCGTTGGCCGCCTCGATTCTCATCGCATCCCTGCTTCTGGTGGGGTGCTCTCCCGATCTGTCCAAATCCTCGGATGGGGATGGAATTCCTCAGGCTGGTGGGCATCTTGTCATGGCCCGCGAACTGGACGTGATGACTTTGATGCCAGTCGATGCTTCCGACAACCAATCCATTTGGACAGTCGAAGAAATCTACGACACACTCATTGTTCCTTCGGTGGACGGGGAGAGCCTCAAGCCGTCCCTGGCCACGGATTGGGTCCAGTCCGAGGACAAGCTTGCGTGGACGTTCACTTTGCGGTCCGGTGCCACTTTTTCGGACGGTACCCCGCTGACTTCTGCAGATGTGAAGTTTTCCCTGGACGCCGCTTCGGATCCAGATCTGCCATCCGGTTTCCTGAATGAGCAAATCGCCGCCGTGGAAACTCCTTCCCCGGAGACCGTGGTGGTCCGGACGAAGACAGCGTGGTCGCCCCTGCCGTCGGTGTTGGCTCTTTTTGCAAATTCCATAGTGCCGGCAAATTACGGCGGAAAGTCCAGGGAAGAGTTCGCCAAAGCTCCCGTGGGATCGGGGCCGTTTAGGGTGAAGAGCTGGACCAAAGGGCAGCAGCTGGAACTCGTCAAAAACACGTCCTACTGGGGTGCAGACCGCCCATATCTTGATGCCGTAACTTTCGTTGCCGTGGCGGATGCGAACACGCGCGCGACGCAGCTACAGGGTGGCCAGATCACCATTAATCAGACGCCTGCGGCGAGCAGCTATGCCGCGCTGTCAACAACGCCGGGACTGAAAGTCTCAGCATTCGATAGCAGTTACACCAGCTTCCTATCGCTCAACAACACCAGGGCCCCGTTCACGGATGTCCACGTGCGGCGGGCCATCGCCCATGCCATTGACCGCGAAGCGATACTCAAAGCCGCGCACTTCGGCCAGGGAACTGCGGCGGGTTCCTTCCTCAGCCCCACCTACTGGGCTTATGACGCAAACGTCAAGGGCAAACAGTTCAACCTCGAAGAAGCAAAGAAAGAGATGGGGCTGTCCTCCAAACCAGATGGTTTCAGCGCGGACATTCTGGTAGCCAGTGGCAACGTAACCCAATTGACCACTGCTCAAATCCTGCAGGGTGAGCTTTCGGAAATAGGAATCACACTGACCATCAACCAGATGGAGCCAGGGGCGCTGCGTGCGACGCGGAAATCAATGGACTATGACATGGCCATTAGCAGCGCCACAACCGACATCACAGACCCCGACGAGTTGGTTCAGTTCATCGTAGTGAAGTCCGGTGGCTCCAATGCCTTGTACACAGGATATGACAACCCGGAAGTCGCCGATCTGGCAACACAAGCGGCCAGCCTCAGCGACCAGGCCGAGAGAGTAAAGATCTACTCCAAAATCCAGGAGAAGGTCAACGACGACCAGCCCCTGGTGCCGCTGCTCTACCAGCCCATGCTCTACAGCTACAGCGATAAGGTCCACGGTTTCCAGCCGTCCATCACCGGCAACTACAACCTGGTCAACACATGGCTGTCGAAATAGCACCAGGTAACCAGCTGGCAGCACGGACACGTGCTGGGGCAGGTGAGGACAAATGACTCGGTTCCTGGTCCGCCGGCTGGGCCTCCTTGCACTCGTGGTCTGGGGAGTCGTCACGGCGACGTTCATCCTTGTCCATGCCACTCCGGGAGATCCGGCCCGAGCAACCCTGGGGGATAAGGCCTCCGAGTCGGCAGTTCAGGCTCTTCGGGCCGAGTGGGGTTTGGACCAGCCTCTGGGAGTGCAGTATTGGCATTTCCTCATGGATCTAGTGGGAGGCAACCTGGGAACGTCGTTCCAATACCGCTCGCCCATCGTCTCGCTGCTCGCCGAAAGACTGCCCACAACGCTCCTGCTCATGCTCATGGCGGTAACGTTCGCCGTCGTCATTTCCCTTCCCCTCGCAACCTGGGTTGCAGTCCGGGGCCGGGGCGGCGCCGACATTGGGGTGCGTATCTTCGGCGCTGTGGTGCAAGGAACTCCAGCGTTCCTAACTGGAACCCTGCTGGTGATCATCTTTGGCCTCAAGCTGCGGTGGTTCCCGGTGGGTGGCTACGGTAGCACAACGGCGGAACACCTGTATTCCCTCGTTTTGCCGGCTCTGACCATTGCCTTGGGGATCGTGCCCATGCTGCTCAACAGCTTGAGGGCCTCCCTGACTGATGCCCTGCAAAGCGACTTCGTTGCCTTCGGCCACTCCAAAGGCCTTAGGCCAGCCACGGTGCTGGCTGCCTACGCCATCCGCAACGGCAGCATTTCCGGGGTCACCATCCTGGGAATCCAAGCCGGTGCGCTTGCCGGCGGGGCCTTGGTGGTGGAAAAGGTGTTTGCCATTCCGGGAATGGGAAGCCTCATGTTGGCCGGAATCCTCGGTCGGGACTTCCCCGTAGTCCAGGCCACCACCCTTGTCTTCGCGGGAATCGTGGTTGTGGTCTACCTCGTCACCGACCTGTCCTATGCCCTACTTGACCCGAGAGCGAGACTGGCATGACACAGACGCTTCTTCCCCAAACAGCAAGCCAAGCCGGACTCGGCGGGAGCAAACCTCCGTGGCGCTTCCGGATACGGCCGTGGGGCCGCGGATCAAACGTCGAACTCCTCATCGGAGGCGTTATCTTCGGTGCAATGGTCTTGGCTGCAGTGTTTGCCCCGCTCCTGACCCCCCATGACCCGACGGCCCAGGACTTGGCCAATGCCTTGTCGGGGCCAACCGCAGCGCACCCGCTCGGAACAGACAACCTGGGCCGGGACACCTGGAGCCGTCTCCTTTTCGGTGCCCGCAGCGACTTGGGCATTGCGGTCATGGCCGTTCTCTTTCCCTTTGTCCTGGGGACCGTTGTGGGCGCGCTCTGCGGGTACTTTGGTGGCTGGTTCGACACACTGATAATGCGGATCGCCGATGTTGTTTCGGCTTTCCCGTTCTTTGTCCTGGTCATCACCCTGGTCTTCGTCTTCGGCAACGGGCCCATGAGTATTTTCCTGGCGATCAGCATTGTGAGCTGGGTTTCCTACGCGAGGATAGTGCGTGCCGAAACGCTGGTGGTCAGGGGCAGGGACTTCATTCAATCCTGCGAGACCGGCGGACTTAGCAACGCCCGGATCGTGATCCGGCATGTCCTGCCCAACACGATGACGCAAGCAATCGTTTTCGCCATGAGCGACGTCGTATCCAACATCGGTGTGATCGTTACGCTGAGCTACTTCGGGTTGGGCATCGTCCCGCCGACTCCTGATTGGGGACAAATGATCAGCGACGGCCAACAGTTCCTGGCTTCCGGAAACTACTCACTTGTGTTGATTCCGGGTGCAGCGGTTATTCTCGCCAGCCTCTCGCTCACGTTCCTGGGCGACGGGATCGCCAATGCCCTGCGAGCAAAGCGATGAGCGTCGTGTCAGGGCGGCAGCCTCTTCTGAAGGTGGAGGGATTGTGCGTTGATGTGTCCATCCAAGGCCGTGATTACGCTGCGCTGAAGGACGTTTCGTTTACGGTCCAGCGGGCGGAAGCCCATGGCCTTGTGGGGGAATCGGGTTCCGGAAAGAGCCTGGCCCTCCGTTCGCTCATGGGTTTGCTGCCCTCCAACGCCCGCGTCAGCGGTGGCAGCGCGTTCTTTAATGGCACGGACTTGTTTGCGAACAACGGCCGGAACTTCCGGAAGGTCCGTGGCACGGGCATATCAATGGTGTTCCAGGAACCCGCCGTGGCTCTGAATCCAATTGCCCGCGTTGGCACCCAGATAACGGACGGTATCGCCCAACGGAAGGGCTGGAGCCGAAAGCAGGCCCGGGAGTACGCCATCCACATGATGGGGTTGGTGGGGATACCCAGCCCGGAGTTGCGGGTGGACGCCTATCCATTCCAGCTGTCCGGAGGGATGAGGCAGCGTGTGATGATCGCCGCCAGTGTGGCCTGCGAACCCGAGCTGATTCTCTGTGACGAACCAACAACCGCACTGGATGTGACCGTGCAGGCACAGGTCCTGGCCCTGTTTGATGGACTGCGGGCTGAGCTCAACGCCGGCATTTTGTACGTCACTCATGACTTGGCTGTTGTCTCCGAACTCTGCAGCTCGATCAGCGTCCTGTACGCGGGCCGACTGGTTGAATCCGGAAGCGCGGCGGAGGTCTTGGGAAATCCGCGGGAAGACTACACGCGCGCCCTCCTGGCCGCTACGCCGAGTATTGACGAACCCGGTCAACGGCTTCGATCGATACCCGGGACCACACCGGCGCTGCGAGACAGGCCGGCAGACTATTCATTTGCGATGCGGATAGCGGACCATGCGCCGGACTCCCATTCGATCCTTGAGGAGCACTAGCAGATGTCCACAACCAAGCTTGCGCAGCCGGCTTCCGAAAACATCCTGGAGATGCGGGACATACGCGTCGAGTTCTCCACAGGTCGGGGTCGTGGCCGACGCAAGATCGTCGCCCTCAACGACGTCAGCCTCAGCGTCCCCAGGGGAACAATCCACGGGGTGGTAGGCGAATCAGGCTCCGGCAAATCCACTCTGGCCCGCGTTCTGACAGCTTTGGAGCGTTCTTTCACAGGAACCGTGGTTTTCAACGGTGAAGAGTTGCCTGTCCGGCGAACCAAAGAGCAGAGACGCCATATCCAGATGGTGTTTCAGGATCCGTACTCGTCGTTGGATCCCAGAATGACTATTCGTCAGTCCTTGGCCGAGCTGCTGCGGGTTCACAGGATCGTGGAATCGCGGGACGTCGGTAGGAGATGCCTTGATCTGATGGGCCAGGTCCAGCTGCCGGCCAGGGCACTGGACAGTTACCCGGTTTCCATGTCCGGAGGACAGCGCCAAAGGGTGGCTATCGCGAAAGCCTTGGCACTGGAGCCCTCGTTGTTGGTTGCTGACGAGGCCGTATCTGCCTTGGACGTGTCCGTGCAGGCCGGCATCGTCAATCTCTTGGCGGACCTGAGGGACGAACTTGGGTTGTCTGTTTTGTTCATCGCCCATGATCTGGCAGTGGTCCGGAATCTTTGTGAGAACGTTGCAGTGATGTACCACGGCAACATCGTCGAAGACGGGGACACCGAAAGTCTATTTACTGAACCTCGGGATCAGTACACCCGGACGCTTCTTAATTCGATTCCGCGGATCCGATACTAGCTCCTGAGTGGTATCAACCGGGATGTTAAAGACCTCTGCAGGAGCCGGATCCGGCTCCTGCAGAGGTCTTTAACGACGAGGTGGACGCTATCGCAGGGATTCGCGGAGGAACATCGTTTTCGCGGCAACTGCTGCCAACTCGTACGTGGTCCCGATCATCCCCAAGAGCTCCTCGGCAGACTCGACCTCCCTGGCGATTACCAGGTTGCTGACCCTCGACACACCGGGAACGGCTTCCAACAACTCGGCGGCCAAGGGGTTCTGGAAACCGATCTCGAGCCGGAGCTGGTCAGGTACAGGCAGTAGCCGGGTCTTCTCGATGCCTTGGACAGCAGCACGCGCACTCTTGCGGATGGCCGCGCGGGCGTAGGTGGGGGACAGGCTGTTGGCGGCCTGGAACCCGTGGGCAATCTTGACGGGAACAGTCAGTACACCCGGGAACTCGCGCTCTGCGATATCGCAGATGACGTCGTCGCCCGTAACCAAACCGACGGGGACGCCGCGGGTAGCTGCGAAGAGGCCATTGATGGATGCCTCTGAGGCGATCTCACCATTGAGCTTGAAACTGGTAAAGAGGCCCGAAAAACTATGGGCCAGCAGGCCTTCCACACCTGCTGGAGCGTGATATCCGATGTAGAAAGCAACATCGAAGTCTGCCGTCAGCCCTTCAGCCATGCAGAAGGCTGTGGGATTTCCGAAAATGACACGTGCCCGGGGGTCGAGGTCCTCGTGCAGGAGGTTGTTCATTGTCCCGTGGCTGTCGTTGACCAAGACCTCGGTTGCCCCGCCCTCGAAGGCGCCTCCCACGGCCGCGTTGGTCTCGGCCGTCATCAGGGCCTGTGCCCGGGGGTAGCCGGTACCACCACGAATAATTTGGTCGTAGGTCGCAACCCCGGAGATCCCCTCCATGTCAACAGAAATGTATACCTTCATGCGGTCTCCTTCGTGGGCGCTGCGCAGTGCAGCGGAGGTCAGCCGGTGCGCGTCATAGTAGCGCAGCGGATACAGTGTTCAGTTACTGAAGGACGGTTGCTGCAGGTGCGAGTTTGTACCAGCCAGTGCGGGTGACTCCTGACGCGATGTAGCCGGACGCGAAAGCAGATTCCAAGATTTCGCGGAGCTGCAACCGCCACATCGCCGCTTCCCGGGCGTCGGATCCCCGAAGTGCGACGATGTCCCGGGGTGCACGGCACCAGAGGTTTCCGTCCAATTGCACTAGCGCGGGCTTGGAGTCGGGTCCATATTCCAGAGCATTATTCAGCGCCTCTTGCGGCAGATTGACGTCGTCTACGAGGCCCTCGCTGCATCTAACGCTCCGGTCTGAGCTCAACGGCCAGACCACAACGAGCCTGTCCGATTCGTCGTTGGCGTTGATATCGTCCTGCATTGCACCGTAGAAGTTCCTCTCGTACTCGGAAGTCACAGCACCAAGTTTGGACAGATTGAAGCGCGCGTTCCGGCTGACCAAGGGATCGAAGGTCCATGTCATGGTTTCGATGCCGCGTGCCAGAGACCACGCCCTTTGGTGTTGTTTGAGGGCGAAACCCACACCTTGGTCCGCAATCCCGGGAAGGACCCCGGCTATCAGCGAATACGTGGACCCCTCGGGCGAGACAATGGCCACTGCCGCGCCACAGAGCACTCCTTCCGGGGTGTAGGCCGCAGAGACGTTGCACCCGGCGTGGGAGATGCTGCGGAGCAGGTCAAAGGGAATGGGTGCTCCGTGTGGCGACATTCCCCATATGGCCACGAGCAGTCCTTCGATGTCTTGGAGCCTCTCACGGTCGTGCTCGTCGACGATTCGGACGTTGGCCTTGGCCGCTGCAGAAGTAGCATTGACCTGGGCGCGCTCAGCAGAAGCATGGGCGTCGAGATTGAGTGACATGATTCAATCTTTGTTCGATCGAGGCGTCCTGGCTTTGTCCGTAAGGATCAACAATTGCCTTTTTTATTGTTCTAGAGGACTACGGCTGAATAAGAATGCTCCGCCCAGCCAGCGGCCGGACGGAGCATTCAAGGAGCGAAACGGCTATCGGAGCATACGGACCGAAGCTGGGGCCAGTTGGCCGTCCGACAGTTCGAAGGTGGCGCCTTCTGCGAAGGTGGGAGTCGCCGAGTTGACGAAGGGCACTATATCGACGTGCTCAAAGAGGCTCTTTTCGGCCGCTGCCCAATGCTCACAGCCAGCTTCTTCAGTGGCGCCGACGGCCTTTTGGACGTTTTCCAGATAACCGGCGTTGTTGAGGAAGGCAAAATTGCTGCCGTTGGGCGGGGTTGGGCCGGACACGAGGGGTACAAGCTCGTTGGGCAGGGACACACCGATAGGAACGAAAGCGGCGTTCCATCCGCCCTGTCCACCGAGGATGAGTGAACTGCCCTCTGCATCTGTAACTGGCCTGAGGAGAACGTCAACACCGATCCCGGACCAAACGTCCTTGATCAGCTCGGCGCCGGCGGCGAAGGTCGGCCCCATGGTGCTGGGGTAGAAGAACTCAATCTTCAGCGGAGTCCCGTCCTTGCTCCGAACGCCATTCGCGCCAACCTTCCAGCCGGCCGAATCCAGGGTGGCCTTTGCGGCGTCGATGTCATGCTCGGGGAGGTTGCCAGTGAGAGTGTCCTGCTTGCAGGGGCTGAGAACAGGTGCAATGAGACCCGTGGCGGGCTTACCGGCGCCGCTCGTTACTACCTGCCCGAGTTCGTCTAGCTTCAGCGCCTGCGTTAAGGCACGCCGCACTTTTTCATCCGCGCCGGGCAGCCCCGGTTTCTGGTTGAACCAGATTTGGCCCAGCGCTGTCACCAAATCACGTTGGAATGCCTTCTTGGCTTGGAGCCTCTGTTTGTCGGGCCCGACAATTGTGGCTGCATTCACTTCTCCGGACAACAGCAGGTTCGCTGCTGTTGTCTCGTTGGAGACAACCTTGAGGACGACTTTGTCCGGCAGGCCCTCCTGATCGGTCTTCCAATCGCCTGGACCCCAGGCATAGTCCTTGCGCCGGGTGAGGGTGTAATGGTCACCCGAGGCCACCTCGGTGAGCGTGTACATGCCGGTGCCGTCGGCGCCTTGTGCGAGCAGGCTTCGGTCTTTGGTACCGGCCGCGCAAACGATAGGCATATTGCCCACATTTCGGATCAGGAAGGGTTCCGGCGAAGGTGTTGTCACCGTGACAGTTCCTTTTTCACTGTCTGCCGTGGCGGTAGCCCCGGGAGCTACTGAAATGCCCGTCCGTGTGGAGTTGTTGCTGGGGTCACCGACGAAGTTGATATTTGCCGCCACAATTTCGGGCGTCAGCGCAGTACCGTCGGAGCATGTGACATTCTTGCGCAAGGTGAAGGTGGCCTCAGTAGTGGTGCCTTGCCAGCTTTGCGCCAAGCCGGCCACCACATTGCCGTCCGGATCAAAATTTACGAGGGTGTCGTAGAGGAACCTGGCGGTTTGCTGGGTTACGGAATTCGAGGCGAACAGTGGGTCCAAGGACCCGGGGTCCACACTCAGCCTCAATGTAAACGTTTTGCCGTTCGCCAGCTCGTTGCTATCTGTCTTGGGTGCAGAGCCGGAGCAGGCGGCCATCGTTAGTGATAGCGCACCGACAGTGAAGGCGCTTAAAGCCGCCTTGATCATGCCTTGTGTGTTCATGAGTGTCATTCTTTCGGCATTTGTGATCCGCGCCATTGGCTAAATCGACAAGTCTGCGGATCAAGGTTTGGTGGGTAGAACCATGGGCCCGCGGCCGGATCCAGGCGCTACCGGCCAAGTTAGTCGCCGCGAAGCAGATCAACGGCCAAGCGGGCCGCCTTGCCGATCGAGGCATCAATTGCCGGCTGCGGGTTTGCCAGCGTATCGGCCTTGGTAAAGACAGCGACGGCGTATTGGCGGTCGTCAGGGTACGTCACCACACCGACCTCGTTGCGGATAGCGGGAAGTGTGCCGGTCTTGCCTGCGACCACAATATTGCCATCGAAACCGGTCGCCATCCGGTGCCGCCAGATTTGTTGGGCCATCATCGAACGCACCCGCTCGCACACCTCAGGACTTCCGGCTGTGTCGGTCCAGATGGCGTCCAGCAGGGTGACGATGTCCCGTGGTGTGGAAGAAGGAGTCCTTGCGGGATCCAATATCCCCATCGACCAAATCTGCTCGGGAGTTGCCGCTCCCAGCATGGCTTCGACGTCGGGCCCCGTGCCAGGGTCAACGCCTAGGTCGGCCGCCATCTGAACATCCATGTCCTCACCGCAGCCGACAATCCGGGTGTGCTTGAGATTCAGGTCATCCAATACGGCGTCGACAGCGGCCTGCCCTATCCGGTGGAAGAGGACGTCTGTCGCAGCGTTATCGCTCATCGTCATCATGAACTTTGCAAGATCCCGCCAGCTCATTTCGACGTCGTCGGCACAACCCGCAGTTCCCAAACCTCCCACCCGGTATCGGGAGGTCACGGTAGTACGATCTGTTTCTTCCAAACGGCCTGCTGAAACCTCCCGCGAATAGGCAACGGCGAACGGCACCTTAAAGACGGAGGCCAGTACTACTGGCCCGTCGGGGTTCAACGAAACCTCTGGACCATCAACTACTCCGATCTCCCGTGCATGGACGGAGCCCGTGGCCCCTGCTGAAGCGAAGATTTCGGCAAGCTGCCCAGATCCTAGGCTCATGCGTTGACCCGACGATCGGCTCGGCCCGTGTGGACGAACAACGCCCGGCCCTGGCCATCATCACCGACAAAGACATGCGGCATGTGCAAGCCGAATTGTTTTTGTGCCGGCAATAGAGTGTCTCCTTCCGTGGCCACCAATTCAATCCTCTCGGGCCTGTCCCCGACCTCCGCGTAGACCCCCTTAGGTGTCTTCTCCAACCAAATCCGCCCCTCGGCGTCCTGACTCACGACCACGCTGCCAACGCGGGAGGAATACTCGCCAACGTACCGCGAAGCGTCAACGCGTGCGGGTGAGTCGGCCGGAGTGGGGAGTTCCGGCAACGTGATACCGGCAAACTCCCCAAGCGCACGGGCTGCGATTTCAGTGAAGACCGGGAGGGGTTCTCCTCCATTACAGAAGAGCGCAATCGAAACGTCCTGCTCCGGGCAAATCCGCAGAAAGGCTGTCTGGCCGATGGTTCCGCCGTCGTGACCGACTACAGGGCCACCGTCGTAATCAAAGAGCGAGAAGCCGAGTCCCCAGGCCGCGCCCATCCACCCCAGCCCCGGGAGCTGCACCTGCGGTTCCAGCATTGCCGCTGCCGACCCGGCGCCGAGAATCTGTTGACCGGCCGGCCCACGCCCCGAATCCATGTGCATCTGCGCAAATTTGAGAAGGTCGCGGGGCCGCATATTGAGCATCGAGCCAACGGGGGCGTTCGATCGACTCAGTGCCCAGATGGGGCTGGGCTCCGGCTCGCCGCCGTCTTCGTTCACGATGTGGCCTACAGCAGTGCGGAAGAGAATCGCTTCGTAGGGCCCGTTGGCCGCGTGGGTCAGCTGAAGCGGAGTGAACAGATACTCCCGCATGCACTCGTCATATGGCTTGCCGCGCAGCACCTCCACCAACCTGCCCAGCACGACATATCCCGCATTGTTGTATGAAAACATCTCGCCCGGCGCGAACAGTTGCGGAACGTCCCCCAGGAGATCCACCAGTTTGGCGACGGCGTCGTCACCCTTGCCAGTGTCAGTAAGGATGTCACCTTCGAAGCCAGCAGTGTGGCTCAATAACTGACGGGTGGTGATAACGGCCGCAGCAGACTCGTCCTCGAGACGGAATTTGGGCAGATAACGCCGTACAGGCGCGTCCAGGTCCAATGTTCCCTCGTCCACCAACTGCATGATCAAAGTCGCAGTCCACAGCTTGGTGATGGAACCCACTTGGAACAGGGAATCGGCAGTTGCCTCGACGCCGGTGTTCTTGCTGAGTACCCCGGCCGCGGTGTCGATCACCTCGCCGTTGACGGAAATTGCTACCGCTGCGCCGGGAACCTGATGCTCGGCCAGTAGTGAAGGAAGGCGGCCTTCCAGCCACGTGCGGAGTTCGTTTAAGTTCGTCATGCGCCAATGGTACGGCGCGGGAAGGGTGTCGAATTTTGTAGATCAGGACGACCTTGATAGCCAATCGTGGTCCGAATCGACAAAGCCGGCCCTTGCCGCTTGTCAGCCCGTCAGCAATTGTCCGATACGACCATGCCCGACTCAATAAGTGATCAAAACGAACAAAGGATCAGGGCGTGTCTGAGTCAGATAATAGAGACGCCGGTCTCGTGGAGGTCCAGTGAGATCTCTCAAGAAGCAGGAGTAAATAACTTTGAGTATTGCAACACGTGTCGTCGCGGATGCAACAGACAGTCCATGGACCGGCTTTGTGGCGCGAAGGATTGGGCGTCTGGTTGTTTCCCTCTGGGTGCTGGTCACGGCGTCATTCCTCATGATCCACCTGATTCCCGGCGATCCGGTCAGGGCGGCGCTGGGCTCGTCAGCTCCAGGCGCCTTGGTTGAGGCGCGCCGGGAGGCGCTGGGCCTCAACGATCCCCTGTGGCTTCAATACGTCCACTACCTTCAAGGTTTGCTGGGCGGGAACCTTGGCATTTCAATGACATCAGACCTGCCGGTAGCGCAAGTAATCGGCGACCGATTTCCTGCCACTTTTGAAATGGCCGGCCTTGCATTCCTGCTAGCTGTCCTGATCTCAGTTCCGGTCGGAGCCCTTATGGGCGTCCTGACCCGAGGTGGACGACGGCGGCGAACCGAACTGGCCTTCACGTCCACCTCCATTGTGGTGGCCGCCATACCAGAATTCCTTCTGGCCGTCGGCCTGGTGTTCTTCTTTGCGGTCCAACTGGGCTGGTTCCCCGTGGCCGGTCGCTCCGATGCCAGTTCGTATGTCCTTCCCGTGGTTTCCATGGCCTTAGGCTCAGCCGCCATGTTGTCCCGGATTGTGAGGGTGGAAATGCTCTCAGTTCTCAGCGCTGAGTACGTACGGACCGCGCGCGCCAAGCGACTGCCGGGCTGGATTATCTACTTCCGCCATGCATTGCCGAACGCGCTGACGGCCACGCTGACAATCGGTGGCCTGATGCTCAGCGCTATGGTGGCAGGCACTGTCCTCGTCGAAAACGTCTTCGCCTGGCCTGGCCTGGGCAGCACCATCGTCGCCTCCATACTCGCCAAGGACTACCCGGTTGTTCAGGGTGTGGTGCTGGTGTACGGGGTTGGCGTGCTGCTGGTGAATCTTTTGGTGGACGTAGCACTGGGAATGCTCGATCCACGTTCAACGATTAAAGAGGGCTGATTCATGCGTACTTCAAAGACGGTAACCGCATCAGGAATGGCGGCCCGATGGTTGGCGGCCCTGAAGACGCCTGTTGGCGCCGTTTCCGCTGCCATGCTCTTCATGGTGCTGGCCATGGCCGTGGTCGCCCCGATTCTATGGACCGGTCAGGCAGAGGAAATCAACACCAAGGCCATCCTTCAGGGACCATCACCCGAGCACCTCATAGGTACTGACAGCCTGGGCCGCGACTTGTTCTACCGGCTGCTGGTGGCCACCGGGCTCTCAGTTAAGCTCGCCTTGGCGGCAACAGGAATCGGAGTGGCGGCCGGCTTGGTACTCGGTACGGTCCCATCATTGTTGAGCCGGCGTATCGGCAGGCTGGTCACGGCCTTTGTCAACATCGCTGTCGCGTTCCCCGGGTTGCTGTTGGCCATGTTCTTTGCAGTGATCTTCGGAGTCGGCCAGACTGGCGCAGTGCTGGCCATTGGCTTGGCTACGGCTCCTTCCTTTGCAAGGTTGACCCAGACCCTGGTAGCTGCGCAGTCAGAGCGAGACTACATTGCGGCGGCGAAGCTGGCCGGGGTGGGCAGGGTTCGGCGTCTGCTTCGCCACATTCTCCCCAACATCGCCGAACCACTGGTGGTCACAGCAACCATCGGGGCGGGCGGATCTCTGCTGGCCTTCGCAGGATTGTCATTCCTAGGGCTGGGGGTCCAACCGCCGGCCTACGACTGGGGACGACTCCTTAACGAGGGGCTGAATGACATCTACCTGCACCCCATGGCGGCGCTCGCCCCTGGGCTGGCAGTGGTCGTCGCGGGGCTGGCATTCAATCTGTTCGGTGAAGCCGTTGCCAAGACGCTCGGCACACCAACTCCGATTTCCGGCAAGGGCGCTGCAACCCAGCACATACACCGGCCGAAAACAGTGGCACCGTCCACCGACGTCGAGCTTTCAACATCAAGCTCGGACGGCGACCCCGTGCTGACCGTCAACGACCTCTTCGTGAGTTTCCCCGGGCCTGCCGGACCCATCACCCCCGTCCGCGGCGTCAGCTTCAGCCTGGCACGGGGGGAGGCAGTGGGTGTTGTGGGGGAGTCGGGTTCCGGCAAGACACAGACCGCCCTGGCCTTGGCGCAGCTCGTGGAGTACCCGGGAAGCGTCAGTGCGTCACGCCTTGAGTTCCTCGGCCAAGACCAACTGTCCAGCCCCTCCAGGGCCCAACGTCAGACACTCGGCACTTCCTTCGCGATGGTGTTCCAAGACCCCATGAAATCGTTCAACCCCACCATGCGGATTGGCGCACAGCTCGCTGAAGTGGCACAGCGGCATTTGGGAATGAACCGCCGCCAAGCGCTGGCCCGCGCGGCGGACCGTCTGCGGGCAGTCAGGGTGCCGGCCGCGGAACGACGCCTGCGGCAGTACCCCCATGAATTCTCCGGTGGCATGCGGCAACGGGCCATGATCGGGATGGGGATCATGGGAAGCCCTGCCCTGATTGTGGCCGACGAGCCCACCACCGCATTGGACGTGACAGTCCAGCAACAGGTCCTGCGGCTGCTGTCAGCCATCAAGGAGCAGGACAACGTAGCGATCCTCTTGATCAGCCATGACCTCACCCTGGTGGGGCAGGTCTGCGAGCGTGTCCTGGTCATGTATGCCGGACGCATCGTGGAGGACCTTCCGGCAACAGAGCTGGCGGAGAGGGCAATGCACCCCTATACACAGGCACTGCTGGCAGCAGTCCCGGACATGGAAACGGATCGGGACCGTCCTCTGGCCGTGGTCCCGGGGCGCCCTGCGGACCCGTCCCGAATACCGGCAGGCTGCGCGTTCGCTTCCCGCTGTCCGAAGGCCGACGAGCATTGCACACGCGAGGATCCGGAACTCCTCCAGCGGGATGATGGGCATCGGGTGGCCTGTTGGCACCCTTCCCGCGGAACAGGCTCCGAACGGGTTCCGATCGAACTCAAACTACATGCTGCGGCACTGCAAGGAGAGGCATCATGAGCGAACTTCGCTTCGAGCAGGTATCGGTACGGTTCGGTGGTCGCCGCGGGATGACTGCCGTGGACGGCGTTGACCTCATCGTGCCAAAGGGACAAGTGGTTGGCCTGGTGGGCGAATCCGGTTCCGGGAAATCCACGCTGGCCCGGGCTGCGGCAGGCCTTACGCCCTTGTCCGGCGGGCAAATCTTGTTCAATGGCCAGCCACTGCGGCCAAAACGGGGCGAGCACCGGCCCCTTCAGATGGTCTTCCAGGACCCGCACTCTTCACTGAACCCGCGTATGAGCATTGGTGACTCCATAGCTGAAGGCATCCCGCGTGCGGGCAGGGGAGGTACCGCAAGCCGGCGCTCCGAGGTCCAACGACTTCTCGGATTGGTGGGCTTGGATCCCCAGCGTGCCTTCAGCTACCCCGGACAGATGTCAGGAGGCCAGCTACAACGAGTCGCCTTGGCCCGCGCTTTGGCGGGACAGCCGAAGGTCATCATCGCGGATGAAATTACCTCAGCCCTGGACGTGTCTGTTCAAGGGACTGTCCTGAACTTGGTGCGGGACCTGCAACGGGACCTCAACCTGTCCATGTTGTTCATTTCGCACAACCTCGCGGTAGTGCGGTACGTGGCCGACGCCATCGCAGTGATGTATCTGGGCAGGATCGTCGAACAAGGTCCGGCAGAACAGATCCTTTCTGACCCACAGCACCCGTACACCAAGGATTTGCTGGCAGCTGTGCCCAGCCAGGGCAGTCCCAGCCTCACCCCGGCTGACATCGACCCGGCGGTACAAGCCGTCAACGATGCCGAGCCAGCGGACCCGCATCACCCCCCCAGCGGATGCCGATACCATCTGCGTTGCCCGATGGGGCCACTCGTGCTTCCAGACCGCGACGTCTGCCGGGAAGTGGACCCCCAGCCCGAGGGACATCGACAGGCCGCAGCATGCCACTTCGCCAATGACTTAACGATCTCCGGAAGGGTGGGACTGCTGTGACCCGGAGGTTACGCATAGACGATCTGCTGGACCTTGCGATCCCCGAGCAGCCCGCTCTCTCTCCCGACGGTCAGCGCGTTGCTTACGTGCTGCGGACTCTCGACGACGTCACGGACAGCACCGAACGCAACATCTGGTCGGTTGAAACTGCGGGCAGATCCGCTCGGCAACTCACGTTTAGCAACGCCGATTCGGCTCCGGCATGGTCGCCCGATGGAGCGCACCTTTCGTTTCTGCGTGAGTCAGGGGGCCAGATCCACCTCTGCATCATGACCCTCGCGGATGAACACGTGAAGCGCCTCAGCAGCCTACCACCGGGAGCCGGTAAACCGACGTGGAGCCCCGACGGGACCAAACTCGCATTCGCTGCCTTCGTCCCTGGGCTTGCCACCGGAGACGTGGCCGCACACGCCTCTGTGTACAGCACCGATGCGCCGGTGGTGACAGACGGCAGGGACTACCAGTCTGACGGCCTTGGTCTGTTGGGAACCATGAAGCGGCAGCTCCACGTCTTTGAACTGGCCACCGGGAAATGTATCCAGCTCACTCATGGCGATTGGCATGCCCGCGACCCGCAGTGGTCGCCCGATGGCAGCTATTTGGCCTTTGCCGCCGGCCCAGCAGCAGACAATGATGCCAGCTTGGCTGCTCCGGCCCACATCATCGCCGTCAACGTTCCAGACGCAATGCCGACTCGGGTAGGACCCACCGACCAGGTGGTCAGCGCTATTGAATGGAGCGCCGATGGGGACGCCCTCTTCGTGGTGACCAGCCGCCCGGTTGGCCACGCACACTTGGTCCGGCTTCCCTTGGATGGGAGTCCCGCCAGAAATCTCGCTGGGGCACTGGACCGCAACGTCATGGCCGGGGCTCCGGCCTATCCCGGGGCGCCGCCGCAGCTAAACCATGACGGCAACGCGCTTATTTTCTGCATTAGGGACCGCGGCTGCACACACCTCTATGAGGTAGACCTCGACGGCGGCGAGCCCCGCCCGATCCTACGGGGTGAGGGGCTGGTTGTCTCAGAGTTGTCAGTCGCAGGCAACACGGCCGTCACAGTCCTGAGGACACCTACTTCCTTTGGCGAGATCGTGAGCGTGGATCTTGCCGACGGCACCTCCAGGGTTTGGACCCACCATGGATCGAATGTCGCGGATACGGAGTTCTTCCCGCGACTGGAGCGCGGCTTTACCATCTCGGATGGCACCGTTGTGCAGGGGTGGATGATCCGTGACCCGGATAGTGCAGGACCCCAGTCCCTTTTGTTGGACATTCACGGCGGACCACATAACGCATGGAACAGTGCAGCTGACGAAGTGAACCTCTATCACCAGGAACTGGCCGCACGGGGGTGGACCGTGCTGTTGCTCAATGTCCGCGGCAGCGATGGTTACGGCGAGGAGTTCTACAAGGCCGCCGTCGGTCGGTGGGGCATCGCGGACGCCCCGGATTTCCTTGAGCCCCTGGACCAGCTTGTGGCCGAGGGTGTGGCAGACCCGGACCGACTTGCCGTGACTGGGTACAGCTACGGGGGATTCATGACCTGCTATCTGACCAGCCGCGACCAAAGATTCGCAGCTGCAGTGGCCGGCGGGGTTGTCAGTGATCTCCGGAGCTTTGCCGGAACCTCCGACAGTGGGCAATTCCTCAGCGACCGTGAACTGGGCGCCCCGGCGCTGCGCGATCACCAGGGGTACGAGGCAATGTCTCCGCTCTCCATGGTGGAACAGGTGACAACGCCGACGCTCATTCTCCACGGCGCGGACGATGTGCGGTGTCCTGTTGGCCAGGCAATGCAGTGGCATGCCGCCTTGCGCGAAAGTGGTGCGGTGAGCCGTCTGGTTCTATATCCCGGCGGCTCCCACCTCTTCACGGATGTAGGGCAGCCTTCACACCGGATCGACTTCAATCGCCGCATCGTCGAGTGGGTGGAGGAACACGCCAATGGTGTGGGCTCCGGGCTAGCGGGGTTGCCTTCCCGCCCCGCCATTGGGGTGGGGTTGAATGGATGACAAGCCTGCCCGCGCCAGCCTTGGCCGCGTTATCGACGACAGCCACGGGCCAGTTCTCTGGTCTCTACGCTTACGACGAGAAGCAAAACCCCAACCTGGTGAACACTCTGCGCACATGGCTGCATGCATTCGGTGACTTCACGTCCGCCTTTTACATCCACCCGAATACTTTCCGAAACAGTCTTCGTCGCCTTGCCATCGTGGGCGTTCTTGACCTCGACGATCCGAAGACAGGGTTGCCGCCATACTTCAGCTCTGCATCTTGGCCGCCCGCTCCGCGTGACCTCGTCATGCGGAAGCGTTCGGCCGTTATTCAGCACACCGCCCCTCACTAGTGGATAGGAAGCCACACTTGAAAATCTCTCGCGCCACAATTAGCTTGATCGACCTTCCACTTTTGGAACCCTTCGTGGTGTCCTACGCGTCCTACATGTCGATGCCCAGCGTGATGCTTACCCTGGAAACCGACGGCGGGCTGGTCGGGTACGGCGAAAGCGTGCCTGACGGTCACATTACCGGCGAGACACCAACTGGCGTGGTCGAAGCGCTCAAAACGGAACTGGTGCCCGCCGTTCTCGGTATGGATCCGCAGGACATCACCGCCATTCACCAGCGTCTCAACACGGTCCTTAAGGGTTGTGGCGCCGCCAAAGCAGCAATCGACATCGCCTGTTGGGACCTCGCAGGGAAAGCCGCGGGGCGCCCTGTCTACTCATTGCTGGGGGGGCGTCGGCCCGAACCGCCTACAATCGCCCGCGTGATGAGTATTCTGGCCCCGGAAGTTCTCGCGGAGCAGGCTATCGACGCTAAAAGCCAGGGCTACCGCCATCTCAAAATGAAACTCGGCGGCGGAGATGGGCAGGACGTCGAGCGAGTACGGGCTGTTCGTGCTGCCATCGGGAATGATCTGGGCATCCGTGTGGATGCCAACCAAGGTTGGGTGGACCCAGCCACGGCACGCAGCATGATCCGCGCATTGGAACCATTTGATATCGACTGGGTGGAACAACCTATCATCGCCGATGACATCGACGGCTTCCGTTTGGTGCGCCAAGACACCGGGATGCGGCTGATGGCCGACGAAGCGGTGGTGGACGCCCAAGATCTTGCCCACTTCGTCCGGGACCGCTCCGTGGACATGGTTAACCTCAAGCTGATGAAGAGCGGCGGCATCACCCCGTGCCATCGTCTGGCAACGCAAGCCGAATTAGGAGGGCTCAAGGTCCAGATCGGTTCAATGTTGGAGACCAGCATTGCCTCTTCCGCAGGCTTCCATTTGGCGCTGAGCCATCCGAATATCGTGTCCACTGAACTCTCCGGCCCACTGAAGTTCGCCAAAGAGCCTGGCGATTTGAAGTACGTGATTCCGGACGTCCACATAACAGAAAAACCGGGTCTGGGCGTGGACGTAGATGTGGATGTGCTGGCCGAACTCACCATCACCGAATGCGAGGTTTCAGCATGAACCAGGGAAAGGGAAATGTTCCAGCCAGTGCTGCAGCTGATCGGCGCGAAGCAATTCTGAGGGCCGCAGTCTCCCAAGGGCTGCTGCATCCGGAAGATGCCCTCGTTGCCGCCTTCATTGATTTGGACGGCGTTGCTGAGAACGTGGCCGCACTCCACCGTGAATTCTCCGACATCCCTGATGTTCTGCACGCCTTTGCAGCGAAAGCCAATTGTCTCGTCCCAGCGCTGGCAGCGCTGAAGGACCTGGAGATGGGCTGCGAAGTGGCCAGCGAAGGCGAACTTGCCCAAGCTCTGGCTGCCGGTTTCCCTCCTGCACGGATCGTGTTCGATTCGCCCGCCAAAACCGTAAGGGAACTTCGTCAAGCTTTGTCCCTTGGCGTTGCAATCAACGCCGACAACTTCCAGGAACTGGATCGAATCTCCCAAATCCTGGAGCATTCTCCCTCAGCATCAACCATTGGCGTGCGCATCAATCCGCAGGTCGGAGTCGGTGGCATCGAAGCCATGAGCACGGCTGGCGCAACGTCCAAATTCGGAATTGCGTTGAACGATGAGGGTAACCGTTCTCGCCTGCTCAACGCCTACAGGCAGTATCCGTGGCTTACCAGTGTGCATGCCCATGTCGGTTCACAGGGTTGCCCTTTGTCATTGATTACAGAGGGCATTTCACGTGTTGTTGAGTTCGCGGATGAAGTCAATACCGTTGCGGGGCGGGATCGGATCTCGACCATCGACATCGGCGGCGGACTACCGGTCGACTTCGAAACAGATGACCTGATTTCCCCGTTCGGGTCCTACGTCGAAGCGTTGCGGCACGAGGTGCCAGCACTGTTCAGCGGTCGATATTCCATAGTTACAGAGTTTGGCCGCACAATTATGGCCAAGTTCGGGTTCATCGCGGCGCACGTGGAATACACCAAGGAAGCCGGCGGCCAACAGATCGCCGTGACCCATGCAGGGGCGCAGGTGGCGATGCGCACGGTCTTCCTACCCGAGGTCTGGCCTGTTCGCGTTGTCGCACATGACGGCTACGGAGGGATCAAGGGCGGCGTCCTGGTCCCCCAGGATGTTGCCGGACCTTGCTGTTTCGCGGGTGATCTCGTGGCGAAGAACCGGCTCCTGCCTGTTCTCGAGCAAGGAGACATCGTGACGTTGTTGGACACTGGTTCCTACTACTTCTCAACACCGTTCAGCTACAACTCTCTGCCTGAGCCCGGCGTCTATGGAGCAACCGTTGAAGCAGACGGAACGGTGCGCTTCACCACGCTTCGCCTGCCCCAGACCATCGCGGACTTGTTGGAGCGCTCGGGGGCAAGCCAGCTTCCGGTTCCGGCTGTCCTGCCCTAATTCGACGAAGACGGTAGCCGGGTTCCGGAGGTTCCATGCGTAGATACGTGAAGACCCCCAGAACCCGGCGGTGGCTCCATCTATAGTGGACAGCTGATGCTTTGCCAGCTGCAGCAGCTGCCGGTTTCCAACTGCCTCGATTGCCACCTAACGCCCCGAATTAGGGGCTCTCCCAGCTTTCAGCCGTCGGAGTGAAGGACCAAGGGCGTCGCAGGCTCCGCAGCGGCTCATGAGGTGGGAGATCGGTTCCGCCTTCATCAGGGTAGGGCCGCCGGCCACCGGCTGGAGTGCGTTCGAGAACTCCGCTGCTGGTTACCTCTAGCAACAGGTACCTGACACCGCTGGCCTTGCCCTCACTTGTGGGTAAGAGCTGCAGCGAGCTCGTCGCTGCCCCGGTTCGGTTGCCAAGGAACTCTCAATAGCCCCGTTTCTTTAAAATATCGCCTAAGACACCCTATTTCGGCGCCTGTTGCAGGAGCCGAGCTAGGCGACCTAGCTTGAAGGCGAAACGCCCGTCAATAGGCCACATCAAAGGAGTATCAATGCAGATCCCCAACACATCGGAGCGAGCAGCGTTCACGGGCAGCAGTCGCGTTAAGCGGGGCATGGCTGAGATGCTCAAGGGCGGCGTCATCATGGACGTCGTTAACGTCGAGCAGGCCCGCATCGCTGAGGACGCCGGTGCCGTCGCCGTCATGGCGCTCGAGCGTGTTCCGGCCGATATCCGCGCCCAGGGCGGCGTGTCCCGCATGTCAGATCCGGACATGATCGATGCGATCATCTCCGCCGTGTCCATCCCGGTGATGGCCAAAGCCAGGATCGGCCATTTCGTCGAAGCCCAGGTCCTGCAGTCCCTCGGTGTGGACTACATCGACGAGTCCGAGGTCCTGACCCCGGCCGACTACATCAACCACATCGACAAGTGGAACTTCACCGTTCCCTTCGTGTGTGGTGCCACCAACCTCGGTGAGGCGTTGCGCCGCATCAACGAGGGCGCGGCGATGATCCGTTCCAAGGGTGAAGCCGGTACCGGTGATGTTTCCAACGCCACCGGGCACATGCGCCAGATCCGTTCCGAGATCGCCAAGCTCGCCGCCCTGCCGGAGGATGAGCTCTACGTTGCGGCCAAGGAACTGCAGGCCCCGTACGAGCTGGTCAAGGAAATCGCTGCCACGGGCAAGCTCCCGGTGGTGTTGTTCACCGCCGGTGGCATCGCGACCCCGGCTGATGCTGCGATGATGATGCAGCTCGGCGCCGACGGCGTGTTCGTCGGTTCGGGTATCTTCAAGTCCGGCAACCCGGCAGAGCGTGCCGCCGCCGTCGTCAACGCCACCGCCTATTACGACGATCCCGATGTCATCGCCAAGGTCTCCCGCGGCCTCGGCGAAGCAATGGTCGGCATCAACGTCGACGACATCCCCCAGCCCCACCGCCTCGCAGAACGCGGCTGGTAATCCTGACGCAAATGCTCCGCTTGAGAAACCCAAGATTAAGAGACCGGGTTCATATGTATCTACACGATATTCCGTTGGTGTTTGGGTGGATCTGTTTGACGGGAGCTGTCAGCTCAAGCAAGGGAAAATTACAGCAGGTACCTTTGACGCTATTTCTTGGGTTCCGGGGGAGGAATTGGCACCCAGAATCGCAGGGCCCCCTTCCACCTCCGGGCTCGTCGTTCGCCGAACCGAGTTCTGAGCAGTTACTTCTACTCACGGTTGCTAACGGGGTGCGCGGTTATTAATTGGACGAGAGTAGCAGAGCTACACGGGCGATCAGGCCGCAGCCAAATAGCCTTCGACGGAAATGTGCTGAGCGCAAGTGCTAAGCGTCCTGGGCTTTCGTCCCAGATGACCCTCCAGGCCGCCGCTCAGATCCGCGGACTCATTATTGATCGGGTGCTGCTACCGGGCGAAAAGATTCTCCAGGTCGAGTTGGCAGAGCAGATTGGCGTCTCGCGAAGTCCACTTCGGGAAGCGCTGCGGACCCTCGAGGCCGAGGACTTGGTTACTTATGAAGCGAACCGCGGCTATGTTGTGGCCAGATTCGATGACGATGATCTTATTCAGATTCTCGGAATGAGGTCTTTGCTCGAGGGCGAGCTGCTCAGGACGGTGGTGCGTCCTACTGCCGACCAGCTTGTAGAGCTTGAACGAATTAATACCAATCTCAAGGTCGCATTGGAGGCTCAGGATGTGACCGAGATTGTCGAGCTTAACCGCAGCTTCCATTTTTCGATTTTTGAGTTGTCGCCTTTGAAAATGGTGCGGCGGGAGGTGCTCCGGCTTTGGCAGTTGTCGGAGGCGCATAGCGCAGCTTGGTGGCGGGGCGTGCCTGAGGTGGTCTCTCGTATCGTTTCTGAGCACGAGGCGATCATCGAGACGTTGCGTCGTTATGACGTTGAGGATCTTGTGGTGGTGTGTGAGGCGCATCGTGTGGGGGGTCATGGGCATTCTCGGAGTGGGATGTTTGTTTCCTGATTTGTTGGTTTTTTGATTGTTCGTTGTTGTCGTTGGCGGGCAGGGGTTTGTCGGTGTGGTTGTTGCCGGTTTGCTCCTGGCCGCTTTCGTGTTGTTGGCCGGTTGTGGTGGGTCTGGCTGCTCTTTGATTGTTG
This sequence comes from Arthrobacter sp. 18067, assembly GCF_902706295.1. GTDB lineage: Bacteria > Actinomycetota > Actinomycetes > Actinomycetales > Micrococcaceae > Arthrobacter. Next base: position 182,290 of record NZ_CACSJJ010000005.1, read on the forward strand.
TGTGTTGACGGTCTGTTGGCCCATCAGTATGCTCAAATGCATACAAAACTGTGGTCAAAATGAGGTGGTGGTGTTCCGTGGCGGTATCCGGTCCGAAGGTCACGTCCCTGGAAGCTTTTGAGGCTTCCTTGGGTGGGGTCAGGAGTGTCGCTCTGGGCGGGATGCTGCTGGAGAACCGGCCCAGCGCGCTCGTGCGGGCTCTGCTGCGGTCCGGGGTGAGCGGGCTTTTCCTGACGTCCGCGCCGGCCGCGTCGTGGGATGCGGATGTCCTGATCGGGGCCGGACGGGTCAGCCGTGTCCGTATCCCGCATATCTCGCTGGCCGGGATCGGGCTGGCTCCCGCGGCCCGGCACGCCGAGGGGTCGGCCGGGGTCGAGTATGAGCCGTGTGACGAGGCATTGCTGCTTGGCGGTTTCCTGGCGGCCAACCATCGGGCGCCGGTGCAGCCGCTGGATCATCTTGGCGTGAACGACCTCGTCGAGGGGAACCCGCTGGTCAGAGAGGTCGGGGGTTTCCGGGGCGTCGGGCCGCTGACGGTCGATGTTGCGTTCCTCCACGCTCCCGTGGGTGACCCGGCCGGTAACCTTGTTCACGCAGGCAGCCGGTGGGCTGACGTGCTCATCGCCCGGGCCGCCAAACGCGTCGTGGTCCAGGTCGACCGGCTCGTTCCCCGCGCCGAGCAGGTCGGAACGGTGTCCATCCCGGGGTACCTTGTCGATGAGATCGTGGAGGTCCCTTTCGGCGCCCATCCCCTCGGCAGCGTGGGAGGCTACGTCGCGGACCTGGACCATCTGGGCCGGTACGCCGAGCAGGTCCGTGCCGGGGGTTTCGCGGAGTATCTCGCGGATAACTGTCAGATCAGCCATGAGGACTACTTGGACCGGGTCGGAGACACTGTCCTGGCCGGACTTGTCGCGGAGGCGGCGGCATGAGCGCAACGATCCAGGAGCAGATGGCGATTGCGATGTCCCGCGAGCTGCGGGACAACGAAGTCGTCTTGACCGGGGCGGCCTCGGCGGTGCCCCTTGCCGCGAGCTTGCTGGCGCAGCGTTCCCACGCCCCGGGCCTGACCGTGCTCGGCGCTGGCGTTTACATCAACCCGCAACGGCTCGTTCCTGAGTTCTCCGCGGGATGGGACTGCAGACCGACCGCGGTCGGTGACCTCGGCGACGTCTTCGCGATCACTGAGCTCGGCATCGACGTCATGTTCTACGGCGGGATGCAGATCGATGAATTCGGTTGCGTCAACGTCCACGAAGTCGCCACGCCCAAGGGTCCTCTGCGCGGACCGGGGATGGCAAACACGATGCTCGGACACACCGCGAAGCGCACCATTCTCTTCACTTCACGCCATGAGCCGCGCACGCTCGTCTCGGCCGTCGATTTCGCCTCGGTCATCGGCCACGCCCGGCGTGGCCGGACCAGGTCCGAACTCGGGCTGCCCAACGGCGGCCCGGCAGCGCTGTTCACCCCTGCGGTGCTCATGCGCCCGAACGCAGAAGGTGCTTTCCGTCCGGACCTCACGTTCGATGACCGGCCGTGGCAAGAGGTCCTCGCGGGGACGGGGTGGGCGATCGACGAGCAGCGCCCGCCACGGTTCTACCCCACTGAAGAGGAACTGACGCTGCTGCGCTCCTCTGTTGATCCGGACGGCCTGCTCCGTGCTCAAGGCTGAGACGTTGCCGGCAACATGCCCCCCATCTGATACAACCAAGGAAGGCCCACGATGGTCACCGCTCGAAAACTCGGCTTCCCTCCTGTCGATCTGAGCGAGCACGAGCGCGACCTGGTCCGTTCGGTCCGCTCGTTTGCCCGCGCACGCAAGTTTCCCCCGTCCTCGGCGAGCCCGACCCGGGGAGGGTTCAGCCGGGAGTTCAGTGCCGAGCTCGCCGAGCAGGGCTGGGTCGGGATGACGATCCCTCTGCAGTACGGAGGCACGGAACGGACCACCGTCGAGCGGATACTTGTCGTCTCCGAGCTGCTCGCAGCCGGGGCCCCACTCGGCGCGCACTGGACAGCGGACCGCCAGACGGCACCGAGCCTGCTCATCAACGGCCCCGAGTCGCTGCGCCAGCTGCTCCTGCCGCAGATCGCGGCCGGACGCTGTCTGATCGCGGGCGGATTCAGCGAACCCGACTCCGGATCCGACCTCGCGTCCGTGCGAACCAGGGCCCGTCGCGTCGAGGGAGGGTGGCGGATCACCGGACGTAAGATCTGGACGACCGACGCGGACCAAGCCGACTACATCGAGGTCCTTTGCCGCACCAGCGACGGTGAGCGCAAGCATGAAGGACTGAGCCTCATTGTCGTTCCCATGGACACCCCGGGCCTTGAGGTCCACCCGATCGAGGGGATGGACGGTGAGCGGCACTTCAATGAGGTCATTCTCGAAGAGGTGTTCGCCCGTGACGACTGGCTGATCGGCAGCCCCGGTGCGGGCTGGGAGCAGCTTACTGCCGAGCTTGCGCTGGAGCGGGCCGGGCCCGAGCGTTATCTCACGACGATGCCCTTGTTCGAGGCCTTCGTCGATTCCCGGGCGCTGGCGCCGAACCCGGGCCAGGATTGGGAGCTTATCGGTCGTGTGGTCTCGCAGCAGATCGGGCTTCGTGAGATGACTTTGTCTATCGCCCGTCTCGTCGATGATGGCGGCTCGCCGGTGGCGGAGGCTGCCATGGCCAAGGACCTCGGGACCGAGCTTGAGCAGCTGCTTGTTGACGAGTTGTGGCCCTACCGGGCAGAGCCGCTCGCACCGGGCCCGGAGGGAACCCGGTTCCACGAGTTCCTTGACATCAACCGGCTACGGTCGCCCGTGTTCACCACCGCGGGCGGCACGAACGAGGTCCTCCGGTTGCTCGTGGGACGCCAGTTACGGGAGTGGTCCGACGGCCGGCGTTCCTGGGCTCTCTCATCCGATGTCGCAGCGACTGTTGCCACTGTCGCCGAGGATCTCCTTGAGCAGGGCACCGGTTCGGTGCCTCGCGATGCCGTCGACGCCCACTCGGTCGGGTTCGCTGGGCGGCTGGCGGGCGAGGGTTTCCTTGGCGTTGGCATTCCTGATGAGCTCGGGGGCGGCGGAGGAACGCTGGATGACATCCTGGACGTTATCGCCGCCGCGGCCTACAGCGGGGTGAGCCTGCCCGCTATCGAGGGCCCGCTGACCGCCGGTTGGCTCGCAGCTCAGGCCGGGATTGACCTTGACTGGCTCACCGAGCCGGCGGTCTTCGGCGGTGTCCTGGACTCAGCAGATCCCGCCGGGAATTCAGAGCTCTCCGGTTTGCCCCTGAACGGTCCCGGCGAGATTCCCTGGGCCCACGAGGGCACCCCGGTGGTCTTTGTCAGCGGCGCAGACTCCGGCCCGGTCACCGTGACCGTTGTCCCCGCCGGGGCTCTGGCCGGGACAGCCGGCGCGACGATTGCCGGGGAACCTGTGCTCAGGCAGGCACATCTGGCCGAGATGGCTGCCAGCCGTGTGGGCCGCATCGAGACTCCCGCGGCCGAGGTCATGCGAGAACTGCAGCTCCGCGCGGCCCTCGGGCGGTCGGTTGCACTGGCCGCGGCGATCCAACGAACCGCAGAGCTGGGGATCAGCTACGCCTACCAGCGGGAACAGTTCGGCCAGCCGATCGCCCGTTTCCAGGCCGTCCAGACCCACCTCGTCCGGGTGGCGTGCGAAGCCCAGCGAGTTGCCGTCGCCGTCGACGCCGCGCGCAAGCGTGCTTCGACCGGAATCCTCGACGCCGCCACGACCATCGCCGCTGCCCGCGTCCTGACCGGGGACGCGGCCATCTCCGCGGCCCGCACGATCCATCAGGTCCACGGCGCCATCGGCGTCACGATGGAGTACCCGCTCCAACGGCTCAGCCGCCGCCTGTGGGCGTGGTCCCTCGAAGACGGCGGGACGGCATCCTGGGCGCGCGAACTGGGCCAGGAAGCCTGTGCCCGCGGCGTCTGGGGACTGATCACGGGCGCCGACTGAACAGCGCAGGTGCTGGACGGTCCGGCCGATGACCTGCCCGTCCCGCCAGCGCCACCGGTAGCCCGAGGCGACCGGGGACAGGAACAACTCACTCATCTTTGACTAATGGAGGACAGATACATGGGATTCGAAGGCAAAGTAGTCTTCGTCACCGCAGCCGCAGGGGCGGGGATCGGCCAAGGCGTCGCCCGCGCATTCGCGGCAGAAGGCGCGACGGTAATCATCAGCGACCAGCACGCGGAGCGTACCGCGAAGGTAGCCCAGCAGATCCGCCAGGACACCGGAGCGGACGTGACCGGGGTAGCCTGCGATGTGCGCGACGAGAAACAGATCGACGACGTGATCGCCGACATCGTCGACCGGCATGGCCGGCTCGACGTCGTCGTGAACAACAGCGGACTCAACCAACTCGCCCCGATCCACGAGATGGAGACAGCGACCTGGCAGCTCGTCATGGATGTATCGCTGACCGGCCCCTTCCTCGTGACACGCCGGGCGTTGAACGTTATGCGGGACCAAGGCTCAGGCACGATCGTCAACATGGCCTCGATTGCCGGATGGATGGCTCCGGCCATCGGAGAATCCCACTACGCCGCCGCGAAAGCCGGAGTCATGGGCTTCACCCGGGCCGCCGCGATCGAGGCGGCACCCTTCGGAGTCCGCGTAAACGCGGTGGCTCCCGGACTGACATGGAACCCGTTCCTCGAGAAGATCTACAGCAAGGAATACGTTGACGAGATGGCACGCAAGACGCCGCTCGGCCGGCCAGGAATGCCCGAGGACATCGCCAACGCGGTGACCTTCCTCGCCAGCGACAAGGCGAGCTTCATCACCGGTGAGGTCCTCTGCGTCTCGGGCGGATACCACCTGCACACCTAGGAAACGGACCGTGGCCACACAAGACCTCCCCCTCGCCGGAGTCCGTATCGTCGATCTCAGCCAGATCGCCGCCGGACCCTTCGCGACGTCATTGCTCGGCGACTTCGGGGCCGACGTGATCAAGGTCGAGCCCCCCGACGGGGACCCCCTGCGTCAGGTCGACGAGGCCTTCGGCCCCGGCGAGAGCGCATACTCCTTCGCCGTCAACCGAAGCAAGCGCTCGATCAGGCTGGACCTGAAGACCGCTGACGGCAAGGCCGTCCTCCTCCGACTCCTCAAAACGGCCGATGTACTCGTGACCTCGATGCGGCCAGCGGCCGTGCGCCGGCTCGGACTCGACCACGCAAGCCTCGCCGATTCCTTCCCCGGGCTTGTCGTCTGCTCCATCACCGGCTGGGGCGGCGACGGACCCCTGGCCGACCGGCCCGGCATGGACATCCTCGCCCAGGCCCGCGGGGGCACCATGGGCACGACCGGCGAACCCGGGCGCTCGCCGGTTAAGGTGGCCCCGGCGGTCGCTGACTTCGTCGGCTCGTTCCTGGCCTGTAACGCGATCCTTCTCGGTTTGCGGGTGCGGGACCGTGACGGGGTGGGCCAAGAGGTTTCAGTGAACCTGTTGGATGGCCAGGTTGCGCTGTTGTCCAATCTCAGCGTCGCCTATCACCGGACGGGTACTCCTTTCGCGCCCCAGGGAGGTGCGACGAGCAACATTGTGCCTTATCAGGTCTTCGAAACGGGTGATGGCTGGATTGTCGTTGCCTGCCTGACTGAGAAGTTCTGGGAGGCGTTATGCCGCGCGCTGGAGAGACCTGATCTGTTCGATGATCCTCGGTACCGCACGAACGCTCAGCGGGTTGCCCACCGTGAGGAGCTCATATTCGACTTGTCGGCCACTTTCCGTGCTCAGGCGACGGGGCACTGGCAGGCGTTGCTGGACGCCGAAGATGTGCCGTGCAGCCCCGTGAATCGACTCCACGAGGTCTTCACTGATCCGCAGGTTGTCCACAACCAGATGTCTCTGGTGCTCTCGCATCCGCGTCACGGCGACATCGTGACGGTGAACAACCCGATCCGGATGCATGACACTCCCGCCCGGCCCTGGGGGTATCCGCCGGGGGCGGGCGAGCACACCGACGCTGTCCTGGGCGAGCTCGGCTATACGCCCGATGAAATCGGCCGGCTCCGGGACGGGGGAGCGGCTCTCTGATAGGCAAGGGTCGCCGTCGGGCGACCCTTGCCTATGCCCGGTGTCTTCCCGGGCCGTCAGGCTAGGCGGTTACGTTCCCTGCGTTGCGGGCCACAAGGAGCGACCAGGTGCTCTCAAGGACCACGACACCATCTTGGTTCCTCGCGGTCCGCTGTTCCGTGACCAGACCCTTGGTCCCGCTCCGGGTCACCGTGGCCTCCGTGAAGACGAGGTCGATGGTCAACGTGTCTCCGATCCGGGTCGGCGCGGGCCAGGAGCAGGTCACCGAGGTCATTCCGAGCAAGGCCGGCTGGAGCGCCGCGAACACGGGCAGCCGCGTTGTCATCCCTGAAGCGATGGACAGGACGAGGAGCCCGTGGGCAATACGTCCGCCGAACGGGGTCGAACGGGCGAAGTGCTCATCGACATGGAGGGGGTTGAAGTCGCCGGAGATCCCGGCGAAGCCGATGATATCGGCTTCGGTAATTGTCCTGCCCGGCGTGGTGAAGACCTGCTGGAGCGGGATGTCGTCGAAGTAGATCGGCTGGCAGAGCGCTTCGACGACCGCGTCACCGTTCATCGCTGGAAGGCGGGGGAGTTGCTCGGGAACACGGGACGGCGCTTCTCCTGCATGGCATTGAAGCCCTCGCGGGCGTCGGGACCGAAGAAACCGAGCATCTCCAGGGCAAGCGCAGATTCGAACATCGGAGCCGCCTGCTTGACCCAGAGGTTGAGGGACCGTTTCGTGGCGGTGATCGCGTGGGCGGGGCCGCGGGCGAGCTTCTCGGCGATCCGAAGCGCCTCGGCCTGGAGGTCTGCCGCGGGGACACATTTGCTGACGAGTCCGATCCGCTCGGCCTCGCGACCGTCGATGAAATCGCAGGTCAGCAGGTAGTACTTTGCTTTTGCGAGGCTCGTCAGCAAGGGCCAGATGATCGCGGCGTGGTCTCCGGCGGCGACCCCGAGGCGGATGTGTCCGTCGGTGAACCGGGCATCCTCGGCGATTATGCTGATGTCAGCCATCAGAGCAACCGCAAGGCCGGCACCGACCGCGACTCCGTTGATCGCCGAGATAACCGGCTTCGGGCAGTTCACGATGTCGTAGACGATCTCCGATGCTTCGGCGAAGAGCCGGTGGACGGTGTCGTAGTTGCCGAGGGTGTCCTCAACCATCTCGAAGTCGCCTCCGGCGGAGAAGGCCTCGCCCTCCCCGGTCACAATCACAACCCGGCACATCTCGTCGGCGGCGATGTCTCGCCATACTTTGCTCAGCTCAGCGTGGAGGATCGCGTCCATGGCGTTCTTCCGGTGCGGGCGGTTGATCTTCAACAGGAGAACCCCCTCGGAGGGGTACTCGAAGGTCAACCGGGTGTATGAGGACCAGTCCATGTCACATGCCTTTCGGGGGGCCCACTCGGGTGGGCGCTAGGGTTTGGGGTTCGGGAAGGGGTGGGGTCCCGCGCGACGAGCTCAGGCCCCGTGAACGATCCCCTCGGCGAAGAGATGACCGACCTCTTCGGGCGTCCGGCCGAGCTGGCTCAGGATCTCCCGACTCTGCTCTCCGACCGTGGGCGCCGTAGTGAGGAGCCGGTCGTCGGTGAAGGGTGCCAGAGCCAACGGCCATTCGGCGATTCGGGGTGTGCCGCCTGGCCCGTCGTCGCGGACCATGCCGCGGGCGAGGAAGTGCGGGTCCTTGGCCGGCTCGAGTAAGTCGTTGAGCGGGGCGACAGGGACGTCATGGCCGATGAGCAGCTGGACGAGCTCATCGCGTCCGAACCGGGCCACGCGCGGTCGCAGGATCGCATCGATCGTTGTGACTGCCTCGCGGCGTTGGGCGAATGTGCGGAACTCCTCCGATCGCAGGTCAGGCAGATCAAGGGCCTCGGTGAGACGGACCCAGAAGTGGTCCTCAAGGGCACCTATCGAGACGTACCCACCGTCGGCGGTGGCGTAGATGCCGTAGCCGGGACGGGCCAGGGCCGCGTCATTGGTCATGAGATGGATCGACTCAGCCAGCCGCGGCTCCATCATGGCGAGGGCACAGTCCGCCATCGCGACATCGATGTGCCGGCCGGTGAACCCGGCGGGGTCCTGCTGCTTCTGCAAGAGGGCGAGAACGATGCCGAGACTCGCGTACAGCGAACTGCCCAGGTCGGCAATGGGCAGGGTTGTTGGCACATAGTCCGCCACTGTTCCTTCGGCCGGCCTGGGGATCGCGCCCGCGAGTGCCAAGTATTGGAAGTCGTGTCCCGGTAGGTCACGGTAAGGGCCGAAGGAGCCGTACCCGGAGATCGAGACATACACAATCTTCGGGTTGACCGCGAGAGCGGCGTCGAACCCGACCCCCAAGCGTTCCATCACCCCGGGGCGGAACCCTTCGACGAGGACATCCGCCTGTGCGATGAGATCCAGGGCGATGCCGCGTGCTTCCTGGGTCTTAAGGTCTAGGGCGATGCTCCGCTTTCCGCGGTTCTCGGCATTGAAGATGGCCTCGCGCAGCCGGATCGCGTCGCCGCCTGGCCGCTCCACCTTGATCACATCACAGCCGAGCGCCGTCAGAAGGCGGGTGGTATGGGGCCCTGGCACCTGCTCGGAGAAGTCGACGACTTTCAGTCCGGCCAGAGGGGGAGTGGGGGCAGACATTCAGATACCTCGTACTGTTGGGCGGCGGTGCCGAAGAGTGACGGTCGAGACGCACGCAGTTCTCGTGTTCAAAAGTGTATGTATTATCGCATGCAAAGTTATACCATGGGTACTACCTGATCAATGAGGAGGCAGCGGTGCACGGTAGTCCGCCATCGGATTTGGACTGCCATCCCTCGCATGCGACAGGACATACGGCGGCATCGTCCGCTGGCCCCAACCGGACCTTCCATTGTGAAGACGGCACCTTGATCACCCGAAGTGAAGCGCGCTGCGCCCCTCTTGCCCAAAGGAAGACCTCATGACCTCGACTTACGTCTCCCCGTGGATGGATCCCGAACTGGCTGCCCTGCGCGACATGGCCCGAAAGTTCTTCACCGACGTCGCGGCCCCCGCTATGCCCAAATGGTCCGAGCAGCGGTTCGTTGACCGCGACTTCTGGCTGGCCGCCGGCGAACTCGGGCTCCTGTGCCCGACCGTTCCCGAGCGGTTCGGCGGAGCCGGCGGAACGATCCTGCACCAGATAGCCATCGTTGAAGAGCAGTCCAGCGTTCTCGAGAAAGGCTGGGGGAACAACGTCCACAGCGGTGTCGTCACCGACTACCTTCTCAAGTACGGCACCGAAGAGCAGTGCGAACGCTGGCTCCCCGGCATGGTCGAGGGCCGCCTCATCGGGGCGATCGCGATGACCGAACCGGGCGCCGGCAGCGACGTCCGGGCGATGGTGACCCGAGCCAGGCGCGAAGGTGACTCTTACGTCGTCAACGGGACCAAGACCTTCATCACCAATGGCCTCACCGCCGACCTCGTCATCGTCGCCGTCAAGGTGGAAGGGGCGGAGGACCCCAAAGCGATCACACTACTGGTCGTCGAGGCCGGGACCGAGGGCTTCCACCGCGGCCAGCCGTTGCGGAAGATCGGCCAGCACGCGGCCGATACCGCCGAACTGTTCTTCGATGAGTGCCGGGTTCCGATCGAGAACATGATCGGCGAGGAAGGCACCGGATTCCCCGCGCTGATGACCCAGATGCCCCAGGAACGGCTGATCCTCGGGGTCAACGCCGTCGTCCAGACTGAGAAGGCCGTCCGGCTCACCGTCGATTACGTCAAGGAGCGCAAGGTCTTCGGCAAGCCGCTCTTCGAGCAGCAGAACACCCGCTTCGAGCTCGCCGAGTGTCAGACAAAGGCCAAGGTCGCCCGAGTCTTCCTCGATCACTGCATCGTCGCCCACGGCTCCGGAACGCTCGATAACGAGACCGCGGCCATGGCCAAATGGTGGCTCTCCGACATTCAGTGCGAGGTCATCGACCGCTGCGTCCAACTGTGGGGCGGATACGGCTACATGGAGGAGTACCCGATCGCCCGGATGTATGCCGACGCGCGCGTGCAGAAGGTATACGGCGGGGCCAACGAAATCATGAAAGAGATCATCGCCCGGACCCTTTGAGCGATCACCACGAACAGGAGAAGCACAGTATGGCCAACCAACTTGACGGTCAGATTGCCGTTATCACCGGCGGTGCCGGCGGGCTAGGGAGCACGACAGCGATCGAGCTCGCCCGGGAGGGCGCCGGCGTCGTCATTGTCGACATCAACCAAAGCCGGCTCGACGCCACCGCCGACCGTATCCGGGACGAGGTACCAGGTGCGCAGGTCGATTCCCGGGTCGTCGACGTCACCGACTCCGCGTCGGTCGAGGACGCCTTCGGCGGCATTGCGGGAGCGCACGGCAGACTCGACATCCTGGTGACCGCACATGGATTCCCGCGGGACGCGCGGCTCCTGTCGATGTCCGACCAGGAATGGTCCGACGTCATCGCGGTCTGCCTGACCGGCACCTTCGTACCGATCCGGGCCGCGGCCAGGCACATGGTCGAACACAGCTACGGCAGGATCGTCACCGTCGCATCCCGGGCCTGGCACGGCAACCCGGGGCAGGCAAACTACTCCGCCGCCAAGGCAGGCGTGGTAGGCCTGACCAAGTCCGTCGCCAAGGAACTGGGCCGTAGCGGCATCACGGCCAACGCCATTGCACCCGGCCTGGTCCAGACAGAATCCCTGCGCGGACTCGAGCGCTTCGAGCAGATCGCCGAGCGGGCCATCCGGGACAACTCGGTCAAGCGCCTCGGCGAACCAGGCGACGTAGCCGCCGCCATCCGGTTCCTGGTCTCACCCGACGCGGGCTTCATCACCGGCGAGGTCGTTCACGTGTCCGGCGGCCGCTTCGGATAACCAGACAGAACGACCACCACAGACCCGGCATCCGACGCCGGCACCGCTCACATGAAAGGCAAACATGACAACTCTTGCATCCGCGCCCGAGTTCGCCGACCTGAACTATCTGGTGCGACCCCGCAGGGTCGCCGTCGTCGGCGCCTCTGGCCGCGAAGGGTCGCTCGGCCGGTCGACCTATGAGAATTTGCGGGACAACTCGGAGATCCCGGACGGAGTCTTCGCCGTCAATCCCGGCTGCACGGAAGTCCTTGGCGACCCCAGCTATTCCGCCGTGTCCGATATCCCGGGCGATCCGGTCGACGTCGCTGTCGTCCTCGTCGCTGCCGGACGTGTCCCCGCCGTCGTCGATGACTGCGCCGGCAGCGGGGTGAAACACCTCGTCCTGCTCAGCTCCGGATTCTCCGAGGCAGGCCCCGAAGGCAAGCTCCTCCAGGCGCAGGTGCTCGAGCGAGCCCGGGAAGCCGGCATCCGGGTCTACGGCCCCAACTCTCCAGGGCTGGCCAATGTCGCAGACCGTGCACTTCTGAGCATGTCGCCGGTCGCCTCGCAGGACCGGACCAGCGGTTGTGTCGGACTCGTCACCCAGGGAGGCGGAATCGGCCGGGCGGTCATGCAATGGATGGACCGCGGCCTCGGGATCGGACTGTGGTGCTCACCCGGAAACGAAGCAGATCTCGACGTCGCGGACTTCATCAACCACATGCTCGACGACGACCGGCTCAAGGTCGTCGGCGCCGTCGTCGAAGGCTTCAGCCAAGGACCGAAGTTCCTCGCCGTGGCAGCCAAGGCACGCCGGATCGGCAAACCCATCGTCATCCTCAAGATCGGCCGCTCCGAGTACGGACAGGAATCAGCTGCCTCGCACACTGCCTCGATCGCCGGAAACGATGCAGTCGCTTCGGCGGTCTTCGACCAGCACGCCGTGGTCCGGGTGGACGATATGGACGAGCTCGGTGAGACGCTCATGCTGTTCTCCCGCGCCGCACAGCTTGAGGGCGCGGGTTCCGCACTCGGCCGGCCCGGAGTCGATCCCGGCCAGACATGTGTCTTCACCTTCTCCGGCGGTGCCGCGTCGCTGGTCGCCGACCAGATCGGTGCCGCCGGGCTGACACTGGCCGAGTTCTCGGACGAGACGCTGACCGTGATCCGGGACCGCGCTCCGGACTTCGGCTTCGTGGACAACCCGGTCGACCTGACCACCGACGTCTTCACCGATCCGGACCTGAGCCGGGCGGTCCTGAACTCCATCTGCGCCGACCCGTCCGTCGGGTCAATCCTCTTCGCCGTCCCCGCAGATTATGGGCGGAACACTACCGAGGTCAGCAGGGACGCAGTCGAGATCTGCGCCGCGACCGGGACACTGCTAGTACCGGTCTGGATGTCCCCGCGCCGTGGTGAGGGCTACGAGCTTCTCGAGAAGGCAGGGACAGCTCCCTTCGCCAGTTCCCGAAGCGCGGTCCTGGCTCTCGCTCGGATCAGTCAATGGCGCAGCCTCGTCGACCCCCAAACCGGATCCTCGAAGGCCGCCCCGGAGCCCAGCGCGCACGGCTCAGCACACAAGTCGACGGCAGAAGGCGCGTTCTCCTACCCGGACTCGGTCACGCTGCTCATGCCGACCGGCGTACGTTTCCCCCAGGAGACCTTCGAGACGGACGCCTCAGGCGCCGCCGCAGCAGCCGAGCGGATCGCCGGGCCGGTCGCCATCAAACTCTCCGCCCCCGGCCTCATCCACAAAACCGAGGTCGGCGGAGTCCGGCTCGGAGTCCTCGGCGGCCCGCAGGCCAGGGCGGCATTCAGCGAAATGACTGACCCAGGACGCCTCGCACCCTACGGCTTCGAAGCCGATGGGGCCTACATCCAGGAAATGATCGGCGACGGCGTCGACCTTCTGCTCAGCGCGCACAACGACGAGGTCTTCGGCCCGGTCATCACCCTCGGCGCCGGCGGAGTGGACACGGAGCTGGCCAAGGACGTCCTCCACCTCGCCGTCCCCTTCGATACGGAACAGTTGGACCGGGCCCTGCACGCTTTACGGATCTTCCCCCGCATCCAGGGCTTCCGCGGAGCACCGGGCTACGACACGACGGTACTCGCCGACATTGTCGCCGCGCTCGCCGAAGTGTTCACCTCGCGCCCTGACATCGCGGAGATCGAGATCAACCCGCTGCGCCTGGTTCGCCGTGGTGACCGGACCGAATGTTTTGCTCTTGATGCCGTAGTCCTCCCGGCGTAAAATGTATGCAAAACTGAAGCCAATAAGGAGGCAAAGATGCCATACGTCGTAACCGAAGCCTGTGTCGACATCAAAGACAACAGCTGCATCGCCGAATGCCCGGTCGACTGCATCTACGAGGGCGAGCGGATGATGTACATCCAACCGGCCGAGTGCATCGACTGCGGGGCGTGCGAGGCGGCCTGTCCCGTGCAGGCGATCTACTTCGCTCCGGAGGTACCGCCGGAGCTGGAGCAGTTCGTCGGTTTCAACGAGGAGTTCTTCGCCGAGATCGGCTCACCCAGGTCATCCCGGAAATTCGGGAAGTCGGCCCGTGACGTTCCCGGGGTCGCAGCACTTCCGGCAAAGGGGACAGATTCATGAGCGGACGTCTCGAGGTCGCCGTCGTAGGTTCCGGACCATCCGGGGCGTACTGTGTCGGTGAATTGTGCGAGACAGCCGACCTGGATGTCCGCATCGATGTCTTCGAGCGCCTCCCGACACCGTTCGGGCTTGTGCGCTATGGCGTCGCCCCGGATCACGAGAAGATCAAGTCGATCACGTCTTCGTTCGACGAGATCTTCGAAGACCCGAAAGTGCGTTTCTTCGGAAACGTCAGGATCGGTGCCGATGTAGCGCTGGAGGAACTCCGCCAGCGTTATGACGCGGTCATCCTCGCGCACGGTGCCCGCTCCGACCGCACTCTCAACGTCGATGGCGAGGATCAGGAGGGGATTCATCCGGCCCGTGCCCTCGTTGACTGGTACTCCGGTCATCCGGACGGCCGGCCGGATGCACTGCGCTTCACCACCCGGAGCGTGGTGGTCATCGGGGCTGGAAACGTGGCCCTTGATGTTGCCCGGATGCTGTGCCGGACCCCGGAGGAACTTCGCCAAACCGATGTCCCCGAGTATGTCATCGAGGCCTTGGCGGCGAGCTCGGTGACCGACGTCCACGTCCTTGCCCGCCGAGGACCCGCCTTTGCGAAGTACTCGAACAAGGAGCTTCTTGAACTCGCGCACATGGAAGACGCGCGCGTGGTCATCGAACCGGCCGAGTTTGAGCTCGATGTCGAACAGAAAGCGCTATCGGACGCCAACGCCCAGGTGCGACGCCGGATTGAGATCATCAAGGAGGTCGCGGAGTCCGGACGACCGGACGCGTCGCGGCGGATACACCTGCGCTTCGGGCTCGCTCCGGAGACCTTCCTCGGCGACGGGCATGTCTCCGGCGTCCGCTGCACGTCGCCTCGTGGGGAGGTCGACATCGACGCCGGCCTCGTCTTCCGGTCGATCGGATTCCGCAGTGACCCCCTGGAAGGGGTTCCCTTTGACCCGCGGACTGCGACAGTGCCCAACGAGCGGGGCAGGGTGCTCGATGGCTCCGATACCGCGCGCGGTCTCTACGTCACCGGATGGGTCAAGCGAGGACCCAGCGGTGTGATCGGAACGAACCGTCGGTGCGCCATGGAAACGGTCGAGGCCTTACTCGAAGACTGGCGCTCCGGAGGGATCGGCGGGGCTGGACGTCCGCCGCACGTATCGGAGGTCGTTACCGACGGATCCGGCGTCGTCGACTGGGCTGGCTGGCGCGCGATCGACAATGCGGAAGTTGCCTATGGCGAAACGCTCGACCGTGGGCGGGTCAAGATCCACGATCTCGATGACCTGCTCGAGCACGCGCTGCGGGCAAAGCCGTGAGGATCGTCTGATCGGAAGGTGGGGCCGGCCTGTCTCGCCCGATGTGGTGTGCCCATCTTGGAGGGCACGCCACATCGGGGAGTGATGCTCAATCGGACACTGGTGACGCTGGCACTGGTCGGAGGTCGGCTGCCAGCGTTGTGACCCGGCCCAGGCCCTGGTCGAGGAACTGCAGATCGGCGCCGATGACGACGAAGGCGGCCCCGAGTTCGGTCCACCGCCGTGCATCGGCTTCCGCGGCTGCAAAGATGCCGAACGGGACTTTGTGGCGGGCGCAGGCCGCCGCTACGGTTTCGATCGCCGCGTCGACGTCAGGGTGCTTTAGCTGCGTGAGATGACCCATGGACACGGCCAGGTCTGCCGGGCCAACCATGATCAGATCCAGGCCAGGGGTTGCAAGGATCTTGTTGATGTTCCGCACCGCGACCGGGCTCTCGACCATGACCACGGTCAGGATCTCCTCGTCCGCCCGTATGAGGTAGGAAGACCGTCCGCCCTCGAGCCGCGCCGCGCGCCGGGGTCCGAAACCGCGGACACCGGCTGGCGGATACCGCGTTGCCGCCACCGCCGCCGCGCACGACACTCCGTCGACCACCCCTGGAATGACAACGCCCTCGGCGCCGAGGTCGAGGGCGAGGCCGATGGCTACCGGGTCGCAGTGGGGGACCCGGACGAGACTCGTGCTTGAGGCGCTCCGGAGGGCGATGAGCTGATTCTGGAGCGTCTCGCTGTTCACCGGGGCATGTTCGGTGTCGATCATGACGAAGTCGAGGCCGGCGCCACCGATCATTTCAGCGACGAGCGGATCGGTGACGGTCAGCGCAACCCCGAAGGCGGTACCTCCCGTGCGGATCAGTGACTTCACCCTGTTGTCGCGCATATCTGTCTGCCTTTCTTTCTGGACGAGGAACGCAGTTGCATTTCCAGTTGACGCCTTGTTCGGGTCAACCATATAGTCAAGTGTATGCATTTTTGCATGTAACGAAGAGGATGTGATGTGGGCAAAATCGGTGAAGGTCGGTTGGCCGGGAAAGTCGCCTTGGTCACGGGCGCTGCACAGGGGATCGGCGCTGCCATCGCGCAACGGTTCTGGGAGGAGGGCGCAAGCGTCGTCGTAACCGACCTCGCCCTCAATCTGGCTGCCGTGCTCCTCCATACCCGGGAGGACCGAGTCCTACCTGTCGATTTGGACGTTCGCTCCGCAGAAGGTTGGCAGCGGGCTGTCGCAGCGACGGTGCAGGCATTTGGCCGCGGACCGGACGTGCTCGTGCACAATGCCGGCGTCATGGTCCCGGGCACGGTGGAATCCCCGGACCTCAGCGCCATCGCCAATGCGTGGGAGGTCAACCTCCTCGGGCCAGTGCTCGGGACGGCAGCCTGCGTGCCTGCCATGAAGAACGCCGGAGGCGGGGCAGTGGTTGTCCTGTCGTCGATAGCGGCGACGACCGGAGCGGCCGGGTATATGCCGTACGCGGTGAGCAAAGCAGCCAGCATCCGCTACGTGAACCTGGCAGCTCATGAGCTTGGCGAGTACGGGATCCGGGTCAATGCCATTCTCCCCGGTGGGGTGGAGACCGCGATGAGTTCACGGGCCGACTTCCTTAGCCGGGACCTTGATGCGCTCTTCGGGCGAATGGCCGTACCCCGTATCGGGCGACCTCGTGAAATCGCTGACGCCGCTCTCTTCCTCACCAGCGAGGAATCCAGCTATGTCACCGGCACGACGCTCGTCGTCGATGGTGGGCAGACGCTCGGTCCGGTCCGCTCTGAGCGGTCCACTCCCATCAGTACAAACGCCAACGGATAGTGAGGGACGAAATGTCTGCACTCAACAGCGACGTGGTCCGCCTCGAATCGCCCGACTTCTACATCGAGGACCGTGAGACGGTCTATCCCCGGCTGCACGCCGAAGCCCCTGTTTTTCACTACGAACCGCTCGATATTCTCGTCCTGTCCAAGCAGGAAGACATTCGGCATGCGGCCCGGGAGGCCGAGATTTTCTCGTCTTCGCGTGGACTCCACCTCCACGAACTCCGGCTGGACCCGGCCGAGAAAGCTGTCTACGCGACGATCTACCACGAGGACGGAGAGCAGTTCGCGTACGCGGACCCGCCGCGCCATCGTGAGTTGCGCGGGATCGCCTCACGCAGTTTCGCTCCACGTTCCCTGGCCCGTCTGACGGCTCGGATGCAGGAGCACACCACCCGGCTCCTCGATAGCATCGAGCCCGGCGAGCCGATGGACTTCCTCGCCGACGTTGCCGCCATCCTTCCCATTCAAGTCGCCCAAGACTTCATTGGCCTGCCGGAGGGCAACGAGCCACAGGTCCTGCGGTGGAGCAATGCGCTTGAGTCGCTCAAGCTCGTGCGAGGACCGGATAACCTGCGTGCCGCAGTTGCCGAGCTCGGGACGATGAACGACTACTTCCGGGAACAGATCGCCTACAAGCGAGAGCATCCCGGCGAGGACCTCATCTCTTCGTTGCTTCAAGCTGAACTGGACGGGGCGCCCCTGTCCGAGGCAAACCTGCTCATTTACTGCGGAACCTTCCTGGCCGCGGGTAGTGATACGACGCGATCGCTCCTTTCGGGCATGCTGCACGCCCTGATCCAGCACCCGGCACAATGGGAGCTGCTGCGTGCGGACCGGTCCCTGGTTGAAGCTACGGTCGAGGAGTCCCTACGGTGGACGACCCCGGCGCGCGGATTCATGCGGACAGCCCTCCAGGACACGCAGATCCGGGACGTGGAAATAGCTGCCGGCAAGCGCGTCTATCTGCTCTTCGACGCAGGCAACCGGGACGCCGAAGCGATCCAAAACCCATGGATCTTCGATATCACCCGACCGCTTCCGATCCCACATCTGGCCTTCGGCTACGGCATTCATCAGTGCATCGCCGGTAACCTCGCCCGTCTTGAAGCGCGAATCCTGCTTTCGGCACTTCTCGACAGGTTCGAGCGGGTGGAACTGGCAGGGGAGCCGCAGGAGATCCGGCAGTTGCTCCGCGCCGGTTGGCACGACATGCCCGTCGTCTTCGATCCGGCCCCCCGTCCTCAGTCTCTCTGCCCGTTTAGCTGACTCACAACGATCACCCAACACCCAGACGAAGGAGATCCAATCATGTACATAGTCGACACCGATGCCACGCCCTATGAGCTGGTCTCGAAGGCCAACCGGCCCGGACGGATCGTCCGCAAGTTGGTCAAGGAGGGCGACGTCTCCCCGGGTATCGGCTTCACGGCCGACCTCGTCCGGTACGAGGGCGGGCAGGGCGAGCCGTTCTCGACGCCGCGCCACCGGCATATCTTCAACCAGATCCGGTACATGGTCAGCGGTACGGCCGACTTCGGAAACGGCCAGGAGGGCTCGGGTGGCCAGTCGGGATACTTCCCGGCCGGAGCGTACTACGGTCCCCAGGTCATCAACGAAGCTGAAGTCATGCTCATCCAGTGGGGCCCGGACTGGATGAACAGGGCCGACCATGATGCCACCTACGCGAAAATGCTCGAGAGCGGGGAATTCAAGGACGGCTATTACGTCACCAAGGACGAGCAGGGCGACGAAGTCCGTGCGGACGGCCGCAACGCCGTCTGGGAAACCTTCACGGGGAAGACCATCGTCTATCCGACACCGCACTATGGGCAGCCGATTCTCATGGACCCGCAGGGCTTCGGCTGGCGCTCAGCCGGGGAAGGCGTCGATGGAAAAATTCTGGGCACGTTCTCCGAGGACGAGGTTTATGTCGCCAACTACCAGTGGCATGACGGCGGCGTCCTCGAGCTGACACCGGAACGGCTTCAGCTCATGTGGATCATTTCCGGAAAAGCCCAGATTAACGGCGAGTCGGTCGGTGCGCGCACTGTTGTCTTCTCCGAGATCGGCGAGAACCTCCGCGTTGAGGGAACGGCTGAAACCCAGGCCGTTGTGTTCGGGCTGCCAACGCCCCAACACGCCTGAGCCGAGACCCCACCAACCAACATTTGCTACACGAACGAAGCGCCGCAGCCGATTGGCGGCGGCGGATGCCTGATTACAGGAGAGATGCTTGATGACCACGGTTACCGGCACGTCCGTGCCCTTGACACACCTCGACGCGTTCTACATCGGAGGAGAGTGGGTGAGGCCATCGAGTGAGGACTCGGTCGACGTCATCCACCCCGCCACCGAGGACGTCTACGCAACGGTCCCCTTCGCCCGCGAATCGGACATGAACCGTGCCGTGGCGGCAGCGCGGGAGGCTTTCGACAACGGGCCCTGGCCCCGTCTGACCCACAAAGAACGCGCCGGGTACATGCGTGCCATGGCCGACGAGTTGCGCAGGAGAACCGACGACCTCGCCGGAATCTGGGCCTCAGAGATGGGCATTCTCCACGTCGATGCCGTGACCCGCGGAGCGCGTATCCCGGGCATCTACGAGACCTACGCCGGATTCGCGGACACCTTCGACTGGACCGAACGGCACGAACCGGCAGGCGGCGGCTTCGGCATGCTGCTCCGGGAACCTGTCGGTGTCGTCGGCGCGATCATTCCGTGGAACGCTGCGATCGTTGCGATGAGTTTCAAGATTGCTCCCGCCCTGATCGCCGGCTGCACCGTTGTCCTCAAATCGGCTCCGGAGGCGCCGGTAAGCGCGTATCTGCTCGCTGAGGTCGCCCACAGCGTCGGACTTCCTCCCGGCGTGCTGAACATCGTCACTGCCGATCGCGAAGTCTCCGAGCTCTTGGTCCGCAACCGGGGCATCGACAAGATCAGCTTCACCGGCTCGACGGTGGCAGGCAAGAAGATCGCTGAGATCTGCGCTCAGCGTGTCGCTCGGGTCAACCTCGAACTCGGCGGAAAATCGGCCGCTCTCGTGCTCGATGACTACGACATCGCAACCGCGGCAGCCTCATTGGCCGGGTCCGCGACCGAACTCACAGGCCAGGTCTGCTCGGCACTGACCCGCGTCGTCGTCAGCCGGCACCGACACGACGAGCTCGTCGAGGCGCTCAGCGCCGAGTTCGCCAAGGTGCGGGTCGGGAACCAGTTCGATGCGAATTCTGACATGGGCCCGATCGCGATGAAGCGCCAGCTGGACATGGTCAATCGCATTGTGGCCCAAGGCGTAGAGCAAGGTGCAACCTTGGCCGCGGGTGGCCGTCGACCTGAAGGACTTGACCGTGGCTACTTCATCGAGCCCACGGTCCTCGGCAACGTCGACAACCAATCCGTCGTCGCGAGCGACGAGATCTTCGGCCCGGTCCTGAGCGTCATCCCGGCGGACAACGAACAGGACCAGATCCGCATCGCGAACGACAGCCGGTACGGCCTGAACGCCGCCGTCTTCACCAATGACGAAGAACGGGCCTGGGAGTTCGCCCGGCAGATTCGGTCCGGCACTGTCGGCCACAACGCCCACAGGAATTCTCACGCGATTGCCTTCGGCGGCTTCAAAGAGTCCGGCATCGGGCGTGAGGGTGGACGCGAAGGCTTGATTCCCTACACCGAAACGAAGGTCATCATCCTGGATCGAGAGCCGAAGAACGCGATCTAAGGAGCATCGATGACCATCTCCTCCCTGCCTGAGCTCACGTCAGAGAACGTGCAGATTGAGAGCCCCGAGATGTACCGGGAGGGTCGTGAACGCCTCTACGGGCGCCTCCAGCAGGAGGCGCCCGTCTTCCACTACAGGCCCCTGGACGTCTTCGTGCTCAGCAGGCATGAGGACGTCCGGTTCGCCGCGCGCACACCGGAAGTGTTCAGCTCAGCTCACGGACTCAACCTCTCCCAGCTGCGGCTCACCGAACCGGAGAAGGATGCCTATTCGGCCTTCTACGGCGCCGGCGAGCAGCTAGTCTTCGCGGATCCGCCGCGTCACCGGGACCTGCGCGCAGTCATCTCGCGTAGTTTCGCCCCCGGGCGAACAAAGAATGTCGACGCGTATGTCGCCGCGGAGGCCGAGCGGCTTGTCGCCGACCTGCCCGTCGGCGAGCCGGTCGATGCCGTTGGCAAACTCGCTGCGAAGCTTCCGGTGCGCATGATCGAGTACTTTTTGGGGCTGCCGCCCGGCCAAGATGACCGCGTTCAGGTCTGGAGCGACGCACTCGAACAGGTCAAGCTTGTGAGGGGCGCTGAAGCCATCAAAGCCCTTGTCGGTGTTTTTGCGACGATGGATGACTTCATTCGCGAACAGATCGAGAAACGACGCTCCTCACCCGGCGAGGACTTCATCTCCGGACTCCTTACGGCTCGGCTTGACGGTTCCCCGGTCCCTGACGAAACCCTCCTCACCTACTGCAAGACACTCATCGCCGGGGGAAGTGACGTTACCCGGGGATTATTATCCGGAATGATTCACGCGCTCGCCGAACGGCCCGATGCGTGGGCGCACCTTCGGGCGGCCACCGACCTCGTTGACGGAGCGGTTGAGGAGTCCCTGCGGTGGGTCACCCCGGCCCGAGGGTTCCTTCGCACGGCCCTGGAGGACACGGAAATCCGTGGAGTGCCAATCCAAGCCGGCCAGCGTGTCTATCTCCTTCTTGACGCGGCGAACCGTGACCCTGATGTCTTTCATGATCCGTGGATTTTTGACGTCGCACGACCTGAGGCGAAGCAGCATCTTTCGTTCGGCTTTGGAGTCCACGCATGTGTTGCTTCGCACCTGGCACGAACCGAGGCACGGTCGCTCTTGGCTGCTTTGGTGCGTCGCTTTTCGACGCTGGAGATTTCTGGCGAGCCGGAGCGAATCCACCAGGTCCTCAGGAACGGCTTTCATTCGCTCCCGATCGTCTTCTCGACCTGATAGCCATGCCCGGTCAGGGCTTTCGGCCGCGAACTCATGGCCGCGAACTCATGGCTGGGAAATGCCAGGGCTCGCGTCGTTCCGACTCGGAAATTGGATCACATCGCCCAGATTGAGGCTCTTGTGCATGGACTCATAGCCGAGGTTTATGGCTTCGAGCTTGCACTTCGGGTCATCAAGTCATCCAGCGGGATGCCTCCGGCGCCGGAACACCGCGTGGACCAGTCGATGTCGGCGGTAGGGCGGCTGGGCCCTTCTCCGACATGGCGATTCGACCAGGAAGATCAACGCGGTGTTCTCGGTGAGCGGTCTCCGGTCATGGTCGGAGAATGTGCTCTCGGAAATGCAGTGCGGATCGGCGCACGAGAGTAACGCCCTGATCAGGCAGATCTAGCGTGCCGAGGCACATCGTGGGCGCTTTCGATGCGACTCGTACATCAGGCCGCTCCGGCGAAATGACTGCCGGAGCGGCCTTCTGGCCGACTACTCGGAAAGTATGATCGCCGCGGCCGGGCAACCCTTGGCAGCGGCCCGGACGAGGATCTCGACTTCGCTTGAAACCGGCGTATCGATCGCAGTAGCGATCCCGTCGTCGCCGAGCGCAAAGATGCCGGGGGCATCGATGGCACAGAGGCCATGGCCCTCGCAGATATCGGGGTCGACCCGAATTTGCATTGTCATCTTCCCAGTGTACGCAAAGATGTGTACATTTATGAAACGTAATGTGATCGGCTTCACCCAAAATCCTGAGATCCCGCGGCGAGCACGAATCGTCTGCGGCGACCGGGCTGGCGGCGTGAAGAGTCACGAGGCTTGGGACGTAGGGTTTGGTCGCGGGCGGCGAAGATGCCCTGCGTGATCGCCCTCGCGGATGCTCACACCATTCAATTGGAAGGAAAGACATGAGCTCGACAAAGATGTTGACCATGGCAGTAGCGGCCGTGGTAGTTGGCGGCATGCTCAGCGCGTGCGGCTCTGCCGGCTCTGCGGACACAGTCGGCGCTGACGGAACGAAGACGGTCACAATTGGCATCATGACGCCCCTGACCGGACCGGCTTCCGCCTCATTTGGCCAGCACACGCTCGATGCCGCGAACGCTCGCATTCAACTCGCGAACGACACCAACGAGATACCCGGTGTGAAGATCAAGCTCGTCACCCAGGACGAGGGAACCAGCGTCGACACCTCGACGAATGCGCTCAAACGTCTCGCGGAACAGGACAACGCTCTTGTCGTCCTCGCGGCCGGCGTCTATTTCTGGGGCTCGTACCGGTACGCGGTCCAGCAGAACATTCCGGTCGTGGGTGACTGCATTGATGGGCCCGAGTGTGGGTATGCCGAGAACAAGACAATTTTCGCGACCTTCGGAAGCTCGGACAACGACTTTAAGAGCTACAAGGGCCTGCCGGAGTTCTTCAAGAAGCAGGGCGGAACGAGCTACTGCGGGATCAGCTACGACGCGCCCTCGCCCTCGGCGAACGGAAAGGCGATGGCAGGGTCAGCCGCGGCGGCGGGTCTTCCGGTGAAGTACACGAACTTCGCGATGCCCCGTGGGGCGGCCGATTTCTCGTCGATTGCCTTGTCCATCAAGCAGGCTGGCTGCGACATTGTCGGCGCCCAGGTTCAGGTCGCTGATGCGATCGCGCTTTACACGGCAGTGAAGAGCGCCGGCGTCACCCTGAAGAGCACGTTCGTTCAGGGCGCCTACGGCCAGGAACTGCTCAATGACCCCGCCTCGCGTGCAGCCGCGCAGGGTTTGACGGCCACCTCCGGGACGATGCCGTGGTCACAGAACACTCCAGGTGTGCAGAAGATGAAGGACGCACTCAAGAAGTACGCGGGCTGGGACTCTCCCTACCCGGCTGCGGGTTTCCAGTGGGGTTGGTTCACCGCCGACACAGCAATCGCCGGGCTCAAGAAGGCCGGCAAGGACGTGACCCGAGAGTCCTTCGTCGAGGCGCTGCGAACGGTGACTGACCACGACCACGACGGCCTCACCTGCCCGGTCGACTACTCCAAGTTCGGGACGACCTCACAGCAGTTCCCCGGGAATTGCACGTGGATGGTGAAGGTCCAGGACAACGACTTCGTGTCGATCACCGGTGACGATCCGATCCACATCGAGCCGATCCCAGGCACGAAGAACTCCTAGTTGGTACCAGAACGATAGGACTCCATACCATGAATACCCTTGCAGGCAAGGTTGCCTGCATCACCGGGGCAGCTCGGGGGCAGGGGCGTAGCCACGCCCTCGCGCTCGCCCAAGAAGGCGCGGCAATCATTGCCCTCGACATCTGCGAGCAAGTGTCCACCGCCCCCTACTCGCTCGCCACGGAGGACGATCTCGCCCAGACAGTCGCCGAAATCGAGGCGATCGGCGGGCGAGTCATCCCGGCCGTCGTCGACGTCCGGGACGCGGAGGGTCTCAAGTCCGCAGTTGATGGCGCTGTCGCCGAACTGGGCAGACTCGACATCGTCGTCGCCAACGCCGGGATCAGCACCCCATCGCCGACCCTGACCATGGACGAGCAAGTCTGGCAGGACACCATCGACATCAACCTGACCGGAGCCTGGAAGACCTGTCGGGCAACGATCCCGCATATCGTCGAGGCCGGCCGAGGGGGATCGGTGATCCTGACGAGCTCGGCTGCGACCACCATGACATCCGAGAACATTGCGCACTATACGGCGTCAAAGTACGGACTAGTAGGTCTGATGAAGGTGCTCGCCAAGGAGCTCGCACCGCAAAACATCAGAGTCAACACGATCCACCCGAGCGGGGTACAAACACCAATGATCCTCAATGAACCGATGTATCGACTTTTCCGGCCAGACTTGGAGAATCCGACGCGCGCGGACTTCGAGGAATCGGCACGCAGCCACAATGCGATGGGTCTGTTCGCACTTGAACCGGCGCAGGTCTCTGCGCTCGTTCTCTTCCTCGTGTCTGAGGCGGCGCGATGGGTCACCGGCAGTACGTATGCCATGGATGGCGGGGGGTCGGTCTCTTGAGTACCGTGACATCTGCGAATGCATTGACTGGCGATCTGGCCGGGCTCGTCCGGGTCGAGGATCCTGCCTTCTACGACGACGACCAGTACGCGGTCTATTCCCGGCTTCGTGACGATGCCCCGTGCTTCTGGTACGAACCGCTCGATATCCACCTCATTTCGAGGATGTCCGATATTCGCTTTGTTTCGACACATCCCGAGATCTTCTCCAACACCGGGGGCCTCACGCTGAACCAGGTCCGGCTGGCCCGCGGTGGCTCGGTGGAGGCCTTCGAACGGTTCAACGACCCTGAAGGCGAGCTCGTCATCACGAAGGACCCTCCTCGGCATGGTGCCGTGCGTAAGATCATGACCCCGGTCCTCGCTCCACGCTACCTCTCCGGCTTCCAGGAGACTCTGGAGCGGCTATGCCGCGAGGTCCTCGATGGCGTGCCGGTCGACCAGCCATTCGACTTCGTCACAGTGGTCGCTCAGCGCCTCCCGTTGCTCGTCGCGGCCGCTCTCCTGGGCGTAGCCGAGGCCGACATCGACATCTCTAAGATGCAAGCCTGGGTGGACGCCCTTGAGGATCTCACTCGAGTGGAGGACGCCTCCGACTTGGAGGAGCCGGGCCAGCGGTTCGACGAGATGAAGCGGTTCCTTGCAGGACAGATCGAAGCGAAGCGTAAGGCACCCGGCAATGATCTGATGTCGACGTTCCTCACGGCACATCTCGATGGCAGTTCGGTCTCCGACGCCGTCGTTCTCGCGCATATCTCGACGCTTATGTCGAACGGTGGGACGACCCGGCTCATGTTCACCAGCCTCGCGGCGCGGTTTGCGGACAACCCTGAACTCATCGCTCAGTGCCGTGCCGAGCCCGACCTGCTCCACGCGGTCATTGAAGAGTGCCTGAGGATGGATCCACCCGCTCGCGGGTTTGTCCGGACCGTCCTTGCCGACGTCACTGTGGGCGGAGTCGACCTGGTGCCCGGTGATCGCGTTTACATGCTCTACCCGTCGGCAAACCGAGATCCGGAGGCGTTCGATCGCCCCGACGAGTTCGACCCTCGAAGGACGTGGACGGCAAGTCACGCAACCTTCGGTTTCGGATCGCACTTCTGTCTCGGGTCCGGGTTGGCCCGCATTGAGGCCCAGCTGCTATTCGCCGAATTCATCCGGCGCTTCGATGCCATCGAGCGCAGCGGTCCTGCAGAGCAGTACTCGCATGTTCAGCTCAATGGCCTGGCATCCTTGCCGGTCACCGTCCGCCCGCACTCTGAAGCGCTCGCGGACCTCCCGGGAACGGAATCGTAATTATGCTTGGATTTATATTGGCTGGCCTCGTCCTGGGTGGCATCTACGCCATTTCGGCCGCGAGCATCGTTGTGACCTACGAGTCGGCCGGCGTTCTCAACTTCGCCTTCGGCGCACTCGCGTTCTTTATTGCGAGGACGTACTACTTCCTCTGTGTGACCTCGGGGTGGGACCCCATCCTTGCGGCGGTGACGGCGATCCTTGTTATCGCCCCGATCCTTGGAATTTTTCTCCAGTTCGCACTGTTCCGGTTTCTCACTCAGGCGTCGCAGCTGACGAAGGTTGTAGCGACCATCGGCATCGCAGTCACTCTGCCCGCCGCGGCGGAGCTGCTCTATGGCAACCAGGCGATTCTGACATCGCCTGGTCTCGCGCCGCGCCCTGTACCCGTATATCAGTTTGGTGAAGTCGTCGTTACCCTTGACCAGCTGCTCACGTACGGCTGCGTGCTGCTCGTCCTCGGACTGGGCACCTATGTCCTCCGCCGGACGACTGTTGGGCTGCTCGTTCGGGCCACTGTTGACTCCGAAGCGATGACGTCCCTGTCCGGAATCAGTCCCTCGCGGATTTCCTACGGCGTATGGGCTGTCGGTACGACGCTGGCAGGACTCGCCGGAGTCCTTGCTGCACCGATCCTCAACGTCAGTTCGGTGGAGAACTACACGCTGCTTACGGCGTCCGCCTTCGCTGCTGTAGTGGCGGCGCGGCTGACGAGTCTTCCTCGCGCCGTCGCCGTTGGCCTTCTCATGGGCATCGTCGGTTCACTGCTCCAGTGGCTCCTGCCGACCTCGCAGGGCTGGTCCGCGAACGTTATCGCCAGCGTCCCCTTCATCATGGTTGTCGTCTTCCTCCTCTACTACTCAATCCGCGGACGAGTCGGAGATGCGAGCCGCGGCGGGAAGCTTGATGCAGCGATCAGAGTCGACAGCACCCCGTCGGTCGCGCAGCAGGTCACAGCGAGACGCCGGACGCAAGAGAGCAAGTTCGGGCGGACCCTGCGCTTCGGTGTCTCTCTCATACCGAACAATCTCTTCGTCGTCGTAGCGTTGGTCCTGCCCCTACTGCTCTCGGGATATAGGGTCGGGCTTGTCGGTCAGGCCTGCGCGATGGGTGTCATCTTCCTCTCGTACACATTGTTGACTGGACAGGGCGGCCTGATCTCCCTATGTCAGATCACTTTCGCCGGGGTCGGTGCGATCACCACCGGACAAGTCGCGACAGTCCTGGGCATGCCTCCCCTTCTCGGGGTGGTGCTCGGCGCCGTCATCGCCGGGATCGCTGGACTCATCGTCGGAGCCCTCACCGTGCGGATGGGCAACTTGTACGTCGCGCTCGTTACGCTCACTTTCGGGCTCATGCTCTCGGCCGTCGTGTTCCGTATGGACCGCTTCACCAAGGGTGGGGGCGGAGTCGATGTTCCGCTCCCCGGTTTCCTTTCAGGCAACACCATGATGGCCTACTTCATGCTCGCCATCTTCGTCGCGGTGAGCCTGCTTATCACCGCGATCCGTTCCTCGACGTCGGGGATGGCGTTCAGCGCGATCCGCGACTCCGAGAGCGGGGCCCGGGCCACCGGCGTCAGCGTGCAGCGGATGAAGGTGGCGGCGACTGCCCTCGCGGCGGCGATCGCCGGCCTCGGCGGTGGGCTGCTCGCGATCTTCAACGGTGTTGCGCTGCCGAGCTCGTACGATGCGATCATCGGGATGGTCTGGTTCGCTGTCCTTGTCACCAATGGCGCCAAGACGGGCAACGCGGCTTTGGCCTCAGGGCTTTTCCTCGTCTTCCTCCCCGATATGTTCTCCAGCCTCATGCCGGTCCAATTTGGGCCCGTCCCGACCGTCCTGTTCGGCCTCGGAGCCATATTGCTCGCCCGCAACCCCGGTGGCGTGATCAGCCTGAACGGGCAGCAGCTTCAGGGCCTCGGCCGCCGCATCCTGGCGCTCGGGAACCGGCCCGAACCCGCCGTCTCTGTCCGAAGAGGGGCTTGAAATGACTTCAATTACACAAGTTATCCGCGATGCGTCGACCGTGCTCTCGGCCGACTCAGTCACTGTCCGCTTCGGCGGCATCCATGCCCTGCGAGGCGTCGACCTCAAGGTTCAGGCAGGCACTATCGTTGGGTTGATTGGACCTAATGGGGCGGGGAAGTCGACACTTCTCGGCGTCCTATCCGGCGATGTCCGTCCCCAGTCGGGTCAGGTCCAGCTCGACGGCGAGCCTGCTACCGGCATGCCACCGCAGGTTCGGGTCAGGCGTGGCGTCGGCCGAACCTTCCAACAGCCTGAGGTGTTCGGGGCACTGACGATTCGCGAACACCTCAGCTTGGCTCGTCGGCTCGATGTCAGCCCTTTGCGTGTCTGGACTGATCCCCTCACCGGCGCCCACCTGCGCCCTGATCCAGCTGAAGACGCTGCGGTCGGCGAGCTGATCGATATGCTCGGCCTGGCGGAGCTTGCTAATCGACACGTCGGAGGGCTCCCTCTCGGAGTCTGCCGACTCGTGGAGATCGGCCGTGCGTTGGCGACCGGCCCCAAGGTCGTCCTGCTCGATGAGCCCTTCTCTGGGCTAAACGCGGTCGAGTCACGCCGGCTGACCGACGCGCTCGCGCGCGTCGTCGCCTCCCAGGCGGTGGCGATGCTCCTGGTCGAGCACGATGTGGATATCGTCTTCGAACTGTCCAACCGGGTCTATGTGCTGGACTTCGGCAAGATCATCGCAGAGGGCACGCCAGACGAAATACGCCGCAACGCCGCCGTCCGGGCAGCGTATCTTGGGGAGGAGCAGGATGCTTCGAAGAGCGCAGCGCTCACGGTAAACCCCCGTGAGGAGAGTCTGGCAGCGCGCGAGGCGCCGGTGCAGCTCCGCGTCGAGGGCCTCACGGTTCGCTATGGTTCGGCGCAGGCCCTCGAGGAGGTCACCTTCAGCGTCCAGCAAGGCTCCGTGACCGCACTGCTGGGTGCGAACGGTGCCGGCAAGAGCACCCTGGCCCGAGCCCTCTCCGGTCTGATCGCCGTCGACTCCGGCCGGATTGAGTTCGAAGGGGAGGACCTAGCCGGCCGCCCCGCCCACGAGATCCGACGGCTCGGGCTCGCCTACCTTCCGGAGGGGCGCGGCGTCTTCCCGGCGCTCACCGTCAAGGAGAACCTCGACATCGCAGTCCAACACGTGGACAAGAGGGGGAGGGTGGACGCGATAAGTGGCGCCATTGAGATGTTTCCGGTCCTTGGCGACCGCCGCAATCAGCTCGCTGGGACCCTCTCGGGCGGTGAGCAGCAGATGCTGGCACTGGCAAGGGTCCTTGCCGACCCACCCAAGCTGCTCATCGCGGACGAGGTGTCTCTAGGCCTCGCGCCGAAGATCGTCGACGAGGTCTTTGCCGGTCTCGGCCGAGCGATCGACATGGGCGTCTCGCTCATTGTCATCGAGCAGTTCGTCCACAAAGCCCTTGAACTGGCTGACCGATGTCATTTCCTGCGGCGCGGCAGCCTGCTGTGGAGCGGCCCGGCTAGCCAAGCCCGCGGCGAGGTCATGGACCTGTATCTCGGTACCGCTGCCGAGACCCCGGTGGAGGCGGCTGAGGTGCGGCAAGAGCTGCCGGCCTTGTAACAACACGTTTTACCGATGGTGTCGTAGGGGAACGCCGACATATAATGTATGCAAAAATGGATAAAGAGATTCCACGGACGAGAAAGCTGCGCTGAGCGCAGACGACAAACGGCCGAGGCATTATCAAAAGATGAAGGGAACCTAATCTGATGCGAGCGAGTCTGGCCGTCGCGGAGGTGCTCCGACGCGAAGGCGTCGAGTACGTATTCTGCATTCCGGCAAACAAAATGATCGACGCCGTCGCCGAAGTCGGCATCCGGCCGATCGTAGGACGGCATGAGCGTGGCGTGATAAACATGGCCGACGCCTATAGCCGTACATCGAACGGCGAGAAGATCGGCGTCGCCATGGTCCAGCAAGGCCCTGGCGCAGAGCACGCCTTTGGCAGCATCGCCCAGGCGTACTCTGATTCTGTCCCCCTGCTCTTTCTGCCCCAGGGCGACGCGCGGTCAGCCCGAGGGCTGCGAACGAGCTTCGACACCATCGAGGCCTTCAAACCGATCACGAAGTACGCAGCCCGGCTCGACGACCCACGGATGATCCAGGAGCATTTGCGCCGCGCGTTCCAGCTCATGCGTTCGGGTCGCCCAGGTCCGGTCGTCCTTGAACTGCCGCTCGATGTAGCAGACGAGACCGTAGAACAGGTGTTGAACTACGAGCCCCCGATCCGTTACCGCAGCGCCGCCGACCCCAAGGACATCGAGAAGGCGGTCGACCTGCTGCTTGCGGCGGAGCGTCCCCTCATCCGGGCAGGCCATGGCGTCCTGTGGGCTTCGGCAACCGAGGAACTCGCCGAGTTCGCCGATCTCCTTGGTGCGCCCGTGGCCACGACCTACGTAGCCAAGAGCGCCTTCCCGGAAGACCACCCGCTCTCGATCGGCTCCGGCGGAACAGCAGTCAGCCCCGGAATCAAGCACTTTGTGCCCGACGCTGACGTTTTCCTCAGCATCGGTGCGAGTCTGCTCAATACCCTGGGCTCCTTCCACCTCCCCGCAGGCCGCACCATCATCCAGTCGACAAACGATCCGGATGACCTCTCGCTGCAATACCCGATCGCGAGCGCTCTTGTCGGAGACGCGAAGCTCGTCCTCGGCCAGCTCACCGACGCGCTTCGTGAGCGGCTCAAATCCTCGAAGGCAACGAGTGCAGGTCGCGACGTCAGGGCCGAGATTGAGAAGCTCAACGAGGACGTCAAGCAAGAGTGGGCCCCGCTCTTCACCTCCGACGAGGTCCCGATCAGCCCGCTCCGTGTCGTCTCCGAGCTCATCGAAGCACTCGACCCGGACAAGGCCGTTGTCACCCATGATTCCGGATACCCACGTGACCACCTTGCGCCTCACTATCGCGCGACCAAGCCGCGTGGATACCTTGGTTGGGGAAACTCCACTCCTCTTGGTTCCTCGCTCGGCCTCGCTCTCGGCGCAGCCATGGCAGCCCCCGACAAAGTCTCCGTATGCTTCCTCGGTGACGCCGCGTTCGGACAGTGCGCGATGGAGCTCGAGACCGCCGTCCGCAACAAGATCCCCGTGCTCGTGGTTCTCGTGAACAACTCCGAGATGACTGGCTACGGTGACCACCAGCGGATCGCACAGGAGCGCTTCGGTCACAAGGAGCTCTCCGGGAGCTACGCGGAGATCGGTTCGGCGCTGGGCGCGCAGTCGTACCGGGTCACCGACCCGAGCGATGTCGGTCCGATGCTGCGTAAGGCGATCGGCGACGTGGAAGCCGGCGGAACCGTCTTCCTCGAAATCATCACGGCACCGCTGCGCCACCGCATTGCAGCGGTCGATGTGATCCCGCGCTAACGACCGCATAAGCCGTTACGCCCGGGAGGCCTCGCCTTCACCACGGCGGCGAAAAAGAACAACAGCACCGCCCATAGTCGTCATGGGCGGTGCTGTTGCCATTTGCACCGAGCAGCCGACTAACCCCGAAAGACGGGTTCTACCTCAATGAGCGCCAGCCTGGAACAGACAGTCCACGCAGCACTGACCACCGTGATCGATCCTGAGCTCCGCCGCCCCATCACTGAACTGGGCATGGTGGACTCCGTGGAGATTTCCGACGACGGCCGCGTCCGTCTCGCGGTGCTGCTCACCATCGCCGACTGCCCTCAGCGCGGGACCATCACAGCTGATTCCGAAAAGGCCCTGTCCGGTGTTGCCGGCGTGACTTCCGTCGAAGTTGAACTGAAGGTCATGAATCAAGCCCAGCGGGACGCCCTCAAGGAACAGCTCCGCGGCCCCGGCGACCGGCGCGGCATCCCGTTCAACAAACCGGGATCCCTGACCAAGGTTTTCGCCGTGGCCAGCGGAAAAGGCGGCGTCGGCAAGTCCTCCGTCACTGTAAACCTGGCGTGCTCGCTTGCAGCGCGCGGCCTCCGGGTGGGCATCCTGGACGCAGACGTCCACGGCTTTTCCGTGCCGGCGCTGATGGGTATCACACAGGCCCCCACACGAGTGGACGACATGATCCTTCCTCCAGTCGCATACGGCGTCAAGGTCATCTCCATCGGCATGTTCGTCACCGGCAACCAGCCTGTTGCCTGGCGCGGACCGATGCTCCACCGCGCCCTGGAGCAATTCCTCACCGACGTGTACTTCGGGGACCTCGATATCCTCTTCCTGGACCTGCCCCCGGGCACCGGCGACATCGCCATCTCGGTAGCCCAGCTCCTGCCCAACGCGGAGATCCTTGTGGTCACCACCCCCCAGGCCGCTGCCGCCGACGTCGCAGAACGCGCCGGTGCCATTGCCACGCAAACGGGACAAAAAGTAGCCGGCGTCATCGAGAACATGTCGTATTTAGAAATGCCAGACGGCAGCCGAATGGAACTATTCGGAAGCGGCGGCGGGGAAGCCCTCGCCGGCAGGCTCAGCGCCACCCTCGGCGCCGATATTTCATTACTCGGCGCGATTCCGCTGGACATCCGGTTACGCAAGGGGGGCGATACCGGCTCCCCGATCGTGCTCGGGAAAACCTGGACGCCGGCAGCCACCGCACTGGCGGACATCGCCGACAAACTCGCTGCCCGACCACGTGGCCTGACGGAACTGAAGCTGGGCCTGCAGCCACGCTGACGCAGCGCTCGCTGTCAAAGGGCGACGGCTGACCCCTGCGGCAGGTTTGGGTAACGCATTCGGTGCGAATCGCAGCTGCGGCTGATGCGATTCGCACTCCGGCCATGACGGTTGCAGCCGCGGACCCCGGCCCGGGTGGTAGTGGAAAGGTTGCCTGTGGTGACAGGCCCCGTTTCTGGGCAGCGTCAGTCAGATGACTCCGCGCATCGCGTCCTTGCCGAACATCGGTTCCACCCAGGGTGAGGCGTCGAAGGCGCGCACCAGGGTCTGGCCGCCGTCGACGCTGAAGACCTGGCCTGTCAGCCAGCCCGCTTCCGGGCCGACAAGGAACGTCACGATTCCAGCGATGTCGCGGGGTCTGCCCAAGCGGCCCATGGGGATGAGTTCGAGCCAGTCCTGCTTCATGCCTCCTGGCATGGGGCCCTGTCGCTCCACCTCTACGAGACCAGGTCGTATCGCGTTGACGGTGACGTTGCTGGGGCCCAATTCGTGGGCAGCGATCCGGACCAACTGTTCGAGCGCTGCCTTGGCGGCGGAGATAGGACTGGCGAAACGGGCGGTCATGACACCGCTGATAGAGGACACGGCGACGATGGAGCCGCCGCCACTGCGCACGAGTTCGCGGGCACCATGCTTGAGGGTCAGCATCGTGCCGAGCACGTTGTTGTCGAAGGTGCTTTTCCATTGGTCGACGTCCAGATGCGTGACCGGCGCCATCTGTCCGCGTGGCTCGCCGGCACAGGCGACCACACTGTTGAGTTGGCCGGTGACGGAGGTTGCCGCGGCGACCGCCGCGGCAACCTCGTCCTCAATACTGATGTTGGCAGCCACTGTGTGGAGCTTCTCCACTGGGAGGTCCTCGCCGGCGAGCTGTTGGCGCGCATTGGCCAAGCGTTCGTCACTACGACCGACGATCGTGACGTGGGCACCTTCGCCCAGCAGCTTTCGCGTGACGTCCAAGCCAATGCCCGAGCCACCTCCGGTAACCAGAGCGTTCATGTTCTTCCAGTCGCGTACCATCTGCGTCTCCTTCACGTTGTTCGAGCTTCTGTATCCCGGCAAAAGATGGTGGTTCTACTTGGTTACTGAGCCTGTCAGCGCGGCGAGGGGCCGCAGGAAAAGGGGCCTAGCGAGCAGCCAGGCCGCGGCCACAACGGCCAGGGAGGCGGCGAAGACCCAAAAACCCGCCCACGACGCGCCGTCGTTGGAGGCGTACATGTGGTTAAGGTTCGCCAGCACTCCGGTGAAGAATACGAGGAACACGTGGACTGCGATGAAGGCGACGAAGTAGCCCATCACGGGGAAGTGGACCGCTCGCGCGAGCTCCACCGGGTAGAACCTGTTCAGCCGCTTCGCATCGGCGGGCCACACATTGGACATTCGCAGCCCCGTAATCAGGGACAGCGGCGCCGCGATGAAAACCGTGGCGAAGTAGGCCAACACCTGGAGGCTGTTGTAGTTGACCCAGCCGTTCTCCGTGGGCCAGTCCAGAGAAGCGTATTGCAACAGTGCTGAGGCGGCGTTCGGGAAGACGTCCCAACTGGTCGGCGTGATCCGCATCCACTGCCCCGTCGCGAACAGTAAGACCATGAAGACGATCCCGTTCAGCGCCCAGAGGAAGTCGAGCGTCAGGTGCAGCCAGAGGTCGAGGCTGATCTTCTTGGGCGGGCGCCTGGTCTTCAGCAGCCCCGTGTTCTTCCGGGTCCAGTAGGCTGCCGGACGCTGGGTACGGCGCACTTGGATCCCGGTCCGGATGATCAGCACCATGAAGAACATGTTCAGGAAGTGCTGCCACGCCAGCCACGCCGGGATGCCCGTTGGCGCGGACTCCGGCAGAGCAACGTGCCCTGGATACTGTCCGATGAAGCCGTCGATGGCGGGCAGGGTCCGCAGCCACCGAGCAACCAGGACCACCAGGAGTGCTGCGACGAGAGCGACGGCCGCGGTCAGCACGGGCTTGACCCATACCGGACGATTCGGGGCCGGCGGCTTCGCCGCGGGGGGCGTCGGGCTGGAGGCTGCCACCGGTGAGGGCGGGGTTGCTGTCTGTTCCGGGGTTGGTGCCGGGGCACCCATGCGTTTCCTCACCGGTGCGGCCGATGGTGCGGCGTCCGGGGTTTCAGGTGACGGCATGGCTTCACTCATCTTCCATCGCCGCCAGTCAGTTCCCGCCCTTGCGGGCGCCGATGGCCTCGATGAGTTGGGGCACGACGGTGAACACGTCGCCGACGATACCGAAGTCTGCTACGTCGAAGATCGGCGCGTCGCCATCTTTGTTGATGGCGACGATCGTCTTCGAGGTCTGCATCCCGGCACGGTGTTGGATGGCTCCAGAGATCCCGAGGGCAACGTACAGCTGCGGAGAGACTGACACACCGGTCTGGCCCACCTGGTGGGATTGCGGTACGTATCCGGCGTCGACCGCCGCCCGTGAGGCCCCGATTGCTGCGCCGAGGACGTCGGCCAGCTCCTCGACCAGGACGAACTGCTCTTGGGACCCGAGCCCCCGGCCACCGGACACGACGGTACGTGCGCCACGGAGGATCGGCCTATTCGTCGTGGACGCTGACGGCGTGGCAGCAGTGATGGTGGCGCCGGGAGCGACGGCTGTGGTCACCGGGTTCATCACCACTTTCGGAGCCGCGACGGCCGCGGCACGCTGTTCGACGGCGCCCGGGCGGACGGTGACGATCATAGGGCCGTTCTCGATGGTGGACTCGGTCGTGTAATCGCCGCCGAAGATGGAATGCTGAGCGATCACCTCGCCGTCGTCAATGCGCAGCCCCACAGCGTCTGCCGCAACCGAGCCGCCGGCGACGATCGCGAGGCGCCCTGCGACCGACTTCGAGTCGTTCGTGTTGGACAGGAGCACTGCCACGGGAGCGTAGACCGCCAGTGCGTCCGCGAGAGCCCCGACCTGGGCTGAGCCTAGCTCCGAGTCGGCCTGGTCAGACTCAGCAAGATAGATCTGCTCTGCCCCCAAGGCCCCGAGCTCGGAGACGAGCTGTCCGCCGTCGCCTGGGGGAGTGACGACGACAGCGACAGGGGCTCCGACGAGGGAGGCAGCGCCCAGAAGGCTAGCCGCTGTCGGTTTCAGCGCGCCGTCGATGGTGGTTTCGATCAGTGCCAGGACGTTGGCCATATCGGTGTTCCTTTACGATCCGAAAGAGTCTGGTGGGCTAAGGGGCGGCTCAGAGGAGCCGGTTCGATGCGAGGAAGTCAGCCAGCTTGTCCGCTGCGGTGCCGTCGTCGACGATCTTCGGGCCGGCCTGCTTGGCGGGCCGCTCAAGGGCGGAGACCATGACGGAGCGTGCGCCGGGCGCCTCGGGACCTGCCACGATGCCGAGGTCCGCGAGTGACAGCGTGGTCACCGGCTTCTTCTTCGCCTGCATAATGCCTTTGAAGTTGGGGAATCGGGCCTCGGCGGACCGCTCAGTCACCGACGCCACAGCCGGCAGAGGAGACCTCAGTGACAGGGAACCTCCGTCGACCTGGACTTCACCCGACACGGCGTCGACGGCAATCTGGATCTCGTCCAGGGAGGGCAGCAGGGGGAGGCCTAGAAGCTCGGCGAGCATCGCGGGGACGACGCCGCCGCGCCCGTCCGTGCTTTCGTTCCCGGCGAGCACGAGATCGAATCCGATCCTCCGGAGGGCTGCTGCCAGAACCTTCGCCGTCTGGACCATGTCCGCTCCGGCCAGGGAGCCATCCTCGACGATAACGGCAGAGTCTGCCCCCATGGACAGAAGCTTCCGTGCGGACTTGGTGACGTCGTTCCCTATCGTGAGCACAATGACCTCGACGTCGCCGCCAGCGTCTCTGTACTTCAGCGCTGACTCCAAGGCGCGCTCGTTGATCTCGTCGGGGACCGGATCCGAAGCATCCCGCTCCGTCAGTCCTGTCGTGAGATTGAGCTTTCGGTCGGAGTTGGTATCCGGAACCTGCTTCGTCAATACGACGATCTTCATCGTGGTCCTTTCATATGGGGATTAGTGTGTGCCGGATCCGGTCATCGACCGTGAAACTCCGGGCTGCGCTTCTCGGCGAATGCGGCGATCGCCTCCGCGCAGTCCTCGGACCGGGCGAGGGCGGCGGTTTGGCTCTGCTCGAAGCTGTACCCTGCGTGCA
This sequence comes from Arthrobacter sp. 18067, assembly GCF_902706295.1. GTDB lineage: Bacteria > Actinomycetota > Actinomycetes > Actinomycetales > Micrococcaceae > Arthrobacter. Next base: position 219,024 of record NZ_CACSJJ010000005.1, read on the forward strand.
CTGACATTTCTTCGGAGACAGCGAATGACCGCTTTGCTGCAGTGACTGCGAGCGGCGCATTCTTTGCGATTTCGGAGGCTAGGGAATTCGCCGCAGCCAGAAGCTCGGCATCCGGTACACAGGCCGACACCACGTTCATCCGCAACAGTTCCGGTCCGCTGATGCGGCGGCCCGTGAACATTGCGAGGCGGGCATCGGACTGGCTGAAATGCCGCAGGACGTGACGGACCCCGCCGGCCAGCCCCACGGCAACCTCGGGCATCGAGATCCAGGAGGATTCTGAGCAGATCATGATGTCGCACACCGAGGCCAGAACGAATCCGGCAGCGATCGCGGGACCATTGATCGCAGCAATGACCGGTTTCGGACACGTTAGGATCGCGTCGAAGCAGTCCCTGATCGTCCGGTTGTGCCGCCGGTATGCGCCCGGCGTCTCCAGATCAGGACGGTCAGTGAGGTCAGCTCCGGCCGAAAAGGCCTTGCCTTGTCCTATGAGGATGATCGCACGCACGTCGTCGCGGTCGCTGAGATTGTCGAACACTTCGATGCAGCGTTGGCGGAATGCGGTGTTCTGGGCGTTGACCGGCCCACGGCACATTGTGACAGTTGCGACTCCGGCCTCGACGGTGACCTCAAAGTACTTAGGTTCCATCATTGTTCCCTTCCAGATGTGCATTGATCATGGCGGCCCACCTCTAGTCGCCTAGCCTGCCGATGATCGACACCGCGGCGACGCTTTGGCTCGGCATCCCTCCGAGATTGTGGGTCAGGCCAAGACGTACCCGACCCGCTCGCTGACGATCCCCTGCACGGCCCAGGAGCTGGAGGTACATCTCGTAGATCATCCTGAGGCCCGATGCGCCGATCGGATGCCCGAAACATTTGAGCCCACCGTCGATCTGAACGGGCAGGCGTCCGTCCGAATCAAACACGCCACTTAGAACGTCGCGGTAGGCCGTACCGGGCTCGCTGACGCCAAGATCCTCCATGGTCACGAGTTCTGTAATGGAAAAGCAATCGTGTACCTCCATGAGGTCGAGGCTTTCTTTCGGGTTCTCGATGCCGGCCTCAGCGTACGCGCGCTTGGCTGCCACCCTTGTGGTGTTCACGTAGCTTCCGTCCCAGTCAGAGGAACGCGTTTCCCACCCGTTAGACGTCGCCAGCTGCAGCGCCTTGACCGTCACGATGTTGTCTAGCCCGAGTTCCTTGGCCTTCTCGGGCGTGGTCACGATCGCACACGCTGCTCCGTCGGATACGCCACAGCAGTCGTAGAGCCCCAGGGGGTCGGCGATGAGCGGAGCGTTCAGTACGGTCTCGACTGAGATGGCCTTCCTGAGGTGAGCTTTCGGGTTTTTCAAGGCGTTGTCGTGGCTCTTGACGGATATGTGGGCCATGGCCTCCTTGAGGTCGCGGCGTGACACTCCGTTCTTCGACTCGTAGGCCATTGCGAGCTGCGCGAAGTTTCCCGGCGCTGATCCGGTGACCCCGAAGAGGTCGTAGTTTGTGCCGCGCGAGCGCACGGGCAATCCGCCGTACCCGGTGTCCTTGAGTTTCTCGACCCCGATTGCCAGTGCGATGTCGCTCGCGCCGCTTGCGACGGCGTAGACGGCCCCGCGGAATGCGTCCGTTCCTGATGCGCAGTAGTTCTCTACTTTCGTCACGGGTATTGAGTCAAGTTGCAGGGCCATGGCGGCTGGGATCCCTGAGGGACCGACATTGATCGAGTCGAATCCTACGGAGAGCCATGCCGCGTCAATGTCGTCGCGGCTGATCCCCGCGTCGGTGAGGCTCTCCTGAAAGGCCTCCACCATGAGGTCCTCGGCGCTCATGTCCCAGCGTTCTCCAAAGCGGACGCAGCCCATCCCGATGATGGCGACCCTGTCTTTGATTCCTTTGGGCATTAGCCGTCCTCTTCCTCTTGTGTGCTCGTGTCCAGTTCCGGCGCAGCCTTCCAGAAGTAGCTTCGGAACCCCCGGCGGCCGTCGAGCGTCTTGATACGGAACATCATCCGGACTGTCGAGCCCACTGCGAGCGTGCCGGGCTCGACATCGCAGTACTCGGCTGTCATCCGGCCGCCGCCGTCGAAGTCGATGACTCCGTAGTGGGTCGGCGGATCGAGTGAGTAGGCGAGCCGGTCGGCGGTCAGAGTTGTCACCGTGGCCGGATGATCGGCAAGGAAGACGCCCGAGAAGCTGTCTTCAGTTGGACGGCTCCCGGCTGGTGGTGGGAAGACTACTTCGCCGGTGGCCTCGTCCCTTACTCCAGTCAGCGATAGGAGGGCGCTCTGGTTCCGCCACAGTGCAGGCATCGACTGCTTCTCGTCGAATTCTGCCCTCATGCCGCCGCTGAGGTGCACCATCTCTCGCGCTGCCAGGAATTTCAGGTAGGTATTGTCGGTCGTCCTTCTGGCCAGCCATCCGGAAACGCCGCGTCGCGGCGCTCTTAGCGGGGCCTGCGTCCGCCGCAGGACGAGCGCGTCGCAGCCGGAACCGAATGATGCGACCACCACACATTGTCCTGGGAGGAGGCCCTCGAGGGCGTGGGCCAGCTCAAGCAGCGGGGCTGCGGTTCCGCAGTGGCCCACGACGGTGTCCAGACCAGCGACTACAGCATCCGCCCGGATTCCGAGCTTTTTGGCGACGGAGGCCGCCGCGCCCTTCATGGGGACGGGAAGGATGAACCGGTCGACGTCGGCGGCGGTGAGGTCGCTTTGCTTAAGAGCCTCCTGCACTGCGGCGGGTGCCAGTGACAGCACACCCTCGTCGCGGGCCCACCGAGATTCCCAGGCGTAGTTGACCACACTGTCGCGAGGGCGGAAATGGTCAACGAAATCAGTCGCGATGGAGTGCGATCCGAGGTACTCGGCAATCACCGTGTCCCCGACCCCGACGACGAAAGCCGCGGCGGCGTCCCCCGACTGGAGTTCCTCAGCGGACGAGGGCTCAGAGGTGACCCGTTCGGAGGCGACGCACAGTGTCTGGCCACCCTGGCCAGCTGACATACGAAGGGCCGTCAGAAGAGCCGAGGTGCCGGCGCGATAGCTACCGCCGACGTCCAAACACAGTGAGTCGCCGGAAGCATTGATCGCTTGGCGGACAATCGCAGCTCCGGAACGGTCGGCGAACGGTGCGGTTGTTGACGCGAGCAGGACCGCGGAGACGTCGCGTGTCCCCGGCTGGGGCAGGCAGTCCCTGGCCGCTTCGACGGCCATGGTGAGCACGTCTTCGTCCCACCCGCACCAAGCACGTTCACCGGACGCTCCAGCGGCCTTCTGATACCAGGAGGTGTGTTTCGCCATTTCCCGGCGATCGAAACGTCGCCAGGGGATGTAGCTGCCGAAGGCAGTGATACCAACGGTGTTACTCATCGAAGGTCACCGTCCCGGAATCGATGACGAGCGATTCTCGCTCCTTTACCCAGCAGCGGAATGCTCCGGTGCCGACGCCGGTGCGCCACACCTCGGTGAGGATGGAGTCTCCGGGGAACACCGGGGCCGTGAACCGTCCGCCGATGCTGCGCAGACGAGCGGCACTGTCCCCGCACAGTAGGCGGAGGATGGCTCGTGAGGCTACACCGAAGGTGCAGAGACCATGCAGGATCGGCTGTTCCAGACCGCCTGCTTTCGCAACCTCGGGATCGATATGAATCGGGTTCATGTCGCCGTTCAATCGGTAGAGCATCGCCTGCGCGGCGGACGTGGGCAAATCGAGGCTGTCATCTGGTGTGCGATCCGGGACCGGTGTCGGCCTCGGACTGGACTGCGTGGTTCCGCTGAAGCCGCCGTTGCCCCTCAGGAACGATCCTTGGACAACCGTGGCCAGCAACTCGTCGGTGTCGCAGTTTCGAATTTCCCTTTTGACGTACAGCAAAGCGCCTTTGTCTGGACCTTTGTCGTAGAGGCGGTCAACGGACGTAACTCCCCGGACTCTTCCCTCCTGCGCGAGCGGCTTGTGGAAGAACACCTGCTGCTCGGCATGCAGGATGCGTTTCCAGTCCATTCCGAACTCCGGCCGCTGCTGCCAGAACCCGGGATAGGAGAGCACCACCGCCATCGTTGGCAGAGCCTCTAGGTTCTCCTCGTACACATACTGAAGGTCACCCTCATCACCGGTGGACCCGGCGCCGACGCTCAGTGCGTAGAGGATCGTGTCGTGGGAGGTGTAGGTGTGCTCGGTGACGAGCGGCATGTTGCTTTCAAGCTTTTCGAGGTCGAGGGGAGTCCCCATGCCGGGTCCAGCCGTGCTTTTACCTTGCCCCGTCTCACGAAGCTTCTCGGTTTTCATCTGCTCACTCCGTCGACTTTGACGATCTTCAAACTTCGGGGACGATCCCTCGGTTGGAAGGTCAAGAATGATGTGGCGCGACCGATGAGCGATCCGCACCGTCACGGATCCACATCATTACATTTTGACCACAGTTTTGTATGCATTTGAGCATACCGGTGGACCAATCGTCAAGACACTTGCGGTTCAACGGATCACTTCCATCCGCCACGGAAGAGCCTGCACGCCGGGCTTCGAGGCCTACTCGAACCTGCCAATCGTTGGGCGGACCAGTTGCGCCTCAACAACGCCCTGGCGCAACCGGAAGGCCTGGCCTCCAAGGTTCAATATCGCCCTATCCCGCCGGCAGGCCACCGTCGATCGCACGGTCATCATCGGAGCCCTCGACAGCAGGTCGCACATCAAAATCCAGACGACAGCAGCCCGGGAATTCCCTTGCCGAATGGATCCACAGGGCGTCCCTAGAGGGCCGTTGCGGCGCACCATGAGGTCGCGGTCAGGCCCACGACCCTCCTCAGATTCTGCCGAATGGGCAGTGTTGACAGGCGCTCGCAGTACCCGCTAGGTTTTCTTACTATTCGACATATGAATTCCGCATTGCGGAAAAATGAAGGGCTGGGCAAGCATGCGGAATCATGTGAAGACGAACGGGCTCACAGTCGCCGAGGAGCTCTTTGCCTTCGTCCGGGACGAGGCTCTGCCGGGCACGGGGATCGGGGAAGACGCATTCTGGGCCGGTGCCGCTGGGCTCATCGCGGAGTTCTCGCCGCAGGTGAGCGAGCTGCTGGACATCCGTGAGCGTCTGCAGGAACAGATCGACGAGTTCCACCGCTCGGCCGGTGCCGGGCCCGTGGACCCGGAAGCCTACGAGGAGTTCATACGCTCGATCGGCTACCTCGTCGAGGAGCCCGGGGACTTCACCATCGAGACCGACCGGGTCGATCGCGAGATCGCCACCGTCTCCGGGCCGCAGCTGGTGGTTCCGCTGCTGAATGCCCGCTTCGCGACCAACGCTGCCAACGCCCGCTGGGGCTCTCTGTACGACGCGCTGTACGGCACCGATGTCATCGACGAGGCTGAGGGGCGCAAGCGAACTGGCGGGTACAACGCCGTCCGTGGTGCTGCCGTAGTCGCCCGCGGGCGGGCGTTCCTCGACGAGCACGCGCCTCTCGCAGGCGCTTTGCACGCGGATGTTACGGCCTACCGGATCGATGGCGGCGAATTGGTTGCAGTTACTGCCTCCGGCGCGGCTGGCTTGGCCGATGCTGCTCAGCTCGTGGGCTACCGCGGTTCCCCCGCGGAACCTGAGGCCGTGTTGCTGGTGCACCACGGACTGCACGTGGAGATCCAGATCAACAGGACCCACCCCATCGGCGCAGCAGACGCCGCTGGAGTGAAGGATTTACTGCTCGAGTCCGCGGTCACCACGATCATGGACCTTGAGGATTCCGTGGCGGCCATCGACGCAGAGGACAAGGTGGTGGGCTACCGCAACTGGCTCCAGCTCATGCAGGGCACCCTGACTGCCGAGGTCGGCAAGGACGGCCGCACTTCAACCCGACGGCTCAACCCCGACCGCGTCTACACCGCTCCCGACGGCTGCGAGCTGTCCCTGCCAGGGCGTTCGCTGCTGCTTATCCGCCACGTCGGCCACCTCATGACGAGCGACGCTGTCCTTGATCCGGCAGGGAACTCGGTGCCGGAGGAAATCCTCGACGCGCTCTTTACTGGCCTAGGCTCTGTGCACGATCTCCGCGGGCCGCACGCCGGCGGCAATTCCCGGACAGGGTCGGTGTACATCGTGAAGCCGAAAATGCACGGCCCCCGTGAGGTCGCTGTGGCCTGTAATCTCCTGGCTGGCGCCGAGTCCGTGCTGGGCCTGGATCCGCTGACTCTTAAGATCGGGATCATGGACGAGGAACGCCGGACCTCGGCCAACCTTAAGGCCTGCATCTGGGAGGCCCGGGATCGGGTGGTGTTCATCAACACCGGCTTCCTGGACCGCACCGGTGACGAGATCCACACCTCGATGCTTGCCGGCCCCATGGTCCGGAAGGCCGCCATGCGTTCCACAAGTTGGATCGCTGCGTACGAGGACGCCAACGTCGATATCGGACTGGAATGTGGATTCCGAGGCCGGGCCCAGATCGGCAAGGGAATGTGGGCGGCTCCGGACAACCTGGCGGACATGCTGGACCAGAAGATCGCCCATCCCCTCGCCGGCGCGAACTGCGCTTGGGTTCCCTCCCCGACAGCAGCGACCCTGCACGCCATCCACTACCACCAGGTCGATGTGGACGCCAGGCAGGCCGGGCTCGGTGTGTCACGCCGCTCCACTCTGCGTCAGCTGCTCAGCATCCCGGTCGGCGACCCGGCCTCTTGGGATGCCGAGGCCCGCCGCAACGAGCTGGACAACAACATCCAAGGCACCCTTGGTTATGTCGTGCGCTGGGTAAATGCCGGCGTGGGCTGTTCCAAGGTCCCCGACATCGACGGCACGGCCTTGATGGAAGACCGGGCCACCTGCCGCATCAGCTCCCAGCATGTCTCGAACTGGCTCCTGCACGGCGTCATCACCGAAGAGCAAGTGGAGGACTCGCTGAGGAGGATGGCGGCGGTCGTCGACGAGCAGAATGCCTCGGACTTGGACTACCTGCCGATGTCCCCCGGCTTTGACACTGAGGCATTTTTCGCGGCCCGCGAACTCGTGCTCGAAGGTGCTGTCCGGCCCTCCGGGTACACCGAGCCGGTACTGCACCGCCGCCGTGCCGACCAGAAAAACACCGACCGCCTCGCTAGGAGCGCAACATGAGTATTGACCTGACCACAGCACAGTCCATCGTCACCGAAGCCCTCACAGCTGGAAGTGAGCAGGGCTTCAAACCACTTACCGTCGTTGTGCTCGACGTGGGCGGCCATCTCGTCGCCGCCGCGCGCCAGGACGGCGCCTCGAATAACAGGTTCGAGATCGCCCATGGCAAGGCCTACGGGGCCCTCGCCCTCGGGATGGGCTCACGGGCACTGATGCAGCGCGCCGAGGATCAGGCATACTTCATTGCCGCGGCGACCGCAGCTCTCGGCGGCCGGCTGATTCCCGTTCCGGGCGGCGTGCTTATCCGGGACGAAAACGACAAGCTACAAGGTGCTGTCGGCGTAAGCGGCGACAGTTCCGACAACGACGAGACCGCAGCGTCGAAGGCTATTCATGGTGTAGGCCTCAGAGCCCAAATAGCCTGACTCGTAGATAAGCAAGCCTCACTTTCCAAACCTTCGAAAACCAAGCCTCTGAGGAGTTTGGGGAGCTTCTTTTGGACTTCGTCTTCACGAACAGCAACCCTGGAGTTCACCCAAGGGAGTGACTTTCGTGCAGTCGTATAGTTTTAGATCAAGGTTTGGGGTCCCCAAGAATAGTGCATCTGCACTATTTCGGCCCGTCCGGGCACCCAGACACTCGAGTGGGTGGATAGCACGCCGAGGGGCAAGGGTAAGGGCCTTGGTATCCAAAACGGGGCTCGTGGTTTCTTCCAGACATCCGCATACGACGTGGCAATTCTGTGGGTGTTCCTCACGGCCAATAGGCGCGTCTTCCTTGGCTACTGCTGATGGGACACCTTCTTGAGGGACTTCCGCGCCTTGGAGATGGCCCACAGTACCGGGATGGAACCGAACCCCACCGAGAGCACTAGGTTTCCTCCGGACAGGGCAAGGACCGTCGCGAGGAGCGCGACCAAAACCACGGTGCAACAAGTGATGGTGACGATGAGTGACTGGAGCCTGGCCGTGCGCTTTTGGTTCCCCAGTGCCCGGTCAATAACCGAAAGCACTGTGGGGTGGTCATGCTTGCTCATAGCATCACCGGTCCCTTGGCTTGTTCCGGGGTGGGAACGGATGTGAAGCCTGCCGGTGGCGTGATCTTGCCTGCGCCTACAGCAAGGACAACTTGCCTGCGGAGCCGATAAACGTGGCCTTCTACCGCCCTTGCGGTGAGCCCGAGATGCTCGGCCACTTCCACTTGGGAATAGCCCTGGTACAGCAACCCGAGGATCGGCAGTTGCTTGGGCTTAGCCAGGGCGAACACCTGCTGGACCGTCTCTTCCATGTCCACCTGGTCAGTGAAAGCCAACGACCTATTGGGATCCAACCACGGCGCAGCGGCTGTCTGATATGCCGTGAGCCATCGCCGGTCCCGGGCCTTCGCCCAATCCCGGTAGGCGTTGGCAAAATTCATGACACAGGCGCCAATAAAGTACGTCGTCAGTGCAGCACCCTTCTCGGCCTTCCAAAAGCGCACGCTCTCAAAGAAGAAGGGGACAGCCCGGAGCAACACTTCTGCTGCCAGCTCGTCTCGATATTCCTCCGACTCACGAAGTAGGCGCTGGTCATCAAAATCGAACATGACGGAGCGCCCCTTGGCCAGAGATGCCTTGACCAACTCTCCAGTTCGCAGTTGGGACTTTACGACCTTGAAGCCGTAGATCCAGAAGTGGTCGTGCACGAGCTTCTTCTCTGCCGGAGTCAGTGTCTCCTTCACGATGGCCTCTGCCAGCTCCGCGTGGGGCCACGCCCGCCGGCCGATCATCAAGGGCAGAGGGCTGGTTTCGCCTGCTTCAAGGGGGTTCATTTCGTTCAAATCTTCACTTGGGGCCACAGCCCCTCCAATCTATCGTCTCTTGCGTTCTACGCCTCAGAGTCGTTATATGCAGAAACTTTGGATTACCCCACAAAACGAATTCCGGCCCGTTTCCACGGGATAAAGGGTTGCTGACGTATCTTTCTGGTTCCCATATCCGAGCGAGGCTTTTGCCCGGAAACATAGGTATAGAGATGCGGCACCTTGCACTTGCCTGGGTGCGCCGTCGCGCTGGGGCTGCCCGTGATGTTCGTCTAGACTCGCGGGCTGCCCTGGCTGCTGCTGCCGACGTCGCGGGCCGGCTCTTTGTCTGGGCTTTGTCCTGGCTGCGCTTCGTGGTTGGTTCCGGGCGTGTGGGTGGTGCTGTGGCGGCCGTCGTGGGGCTGCAGGAGCTGGCGTGAGCCCATGGGTGGGTAGTTGGTGCCGCCCCCGTGGCGGCCCGGGAGGGCTGTAGGGCTGCTGTGAGGGCGTGCAGCGGGCGTTGCGCGCCCGTCGCGGGTGTGAGTGCCTGTCAGGACGGGGGAGAGGGGCGCCGAAGGCAACACAACACTTCCCAAAGGGGCCGAGCTGGAACCGGGGGAGAGGCATTCAAAGGGTGCAGGGCCGGCGCGCCAGCGTTTCCGGCACAGCACCACCACCTACCGCCCAACCCGGCCACCCAACAAAGCCAGCGCCGCGTACAACACCCAACCACCCACCACCACGCACCAACCGTGACGCCCCCACACCACCCAGCCACCCACCGCTGGCCGCCAGGCCAGCCAGGAGCGCGCCAGCGCTCCCTCACGAGACGGGGCGCCAGCCCCGGCC
>NZ_CACSJJ010000006.1 GCF_902706295.1 Arthrobacter sp. 18067
GGCTGGGGCACATGGCCGTCAAGATCGCCAAGGCCATGGGGGCGGAAGTCACTGTGTTCACTACCTCCGAATCCAAGTTCGACGCCGCCAGGGAACTCGGTGCCGACCACGTGGTTCTCTCCAAGGATGCCGACGCCATGGAGGCCGCCAACCGGAGCATCGACGTCATCATTGATACTGTCGCCGCGCCGCACGACCTCAACCCCTACTTCCGGACGCTTCGGCTGGATGGTGCACTCTTCCAGCTGGGCCTTCCTGCCGACGACATGCCGCCGGTCAGCCCGGGCCTGCTCATCCGCCGCCGACTCGCCTACGCGGGTTCGTTGATCGGAGGCATTGAGGAAACTCAGGAAATGCTGGACTTCTGTGCGGAACACGGTGTTGCCAGCGACATCGAAATTGTGCGGGCCGACCAGCTGAACGAAGCCTACGACCGTATGGTGGCCGGCGATGTAAAGTACCGTTTCGTGCTGGACACTTCAACACTCCAGGACCCATCCGAAAGGGCAGACGCATGAGCACACTGTTCACCAAGATCATCAATGGCGAGATCCCGGGCCGCTTTGTCTGGAAGGACGAGGACGTGGTCGCTTTCCTGACCATCGCCCCGCTCACACACGGACACACCTTGGTAGTGCCGCGCGAAGAGGTGGACTCGTGGACGCATGCCAGCCCTGAACTCCTGGCCAAAGTCATGGACGTCGCCCAGAGCATCGGCAAGGTCCAGGAGAAGCTCTTCGACGCCAAGCGCGTTGGCGTCCTCATGGAAGGTTTCGAGGTGGAGCACTTGCACGTGCATGTGTGGCCGGCCTACTCCACTGCGGACTTTGAGGTCCACAACGTAGACCACAACCCGGACCCTGCGGTTATGGATGCCACTGCAGTGAAGCTTCGTGCCGCTCTCCGGACGGCCGGACATGGAGATGCTGTCCCCGAAGACTGACCTCCGGGACGAGTTAACCCGGCGGTGCTTAATCAGCGCCGCCGGGTCTTCCTTTGTCTGCCGCTAGACAGGGGCGAGGGCCTGGTTGAGCACCGTACGTATGCGCTTTTCCGACACCGAATAGGCTGTGCCCAGCTCCACCGCGAACAGGCTCACCCGCAGTTCCTCCACCATCCAGCGCACGCGGGTTAACTCCGCGCCTGCCCTGCGTCCGGGAAGCAGCGCCGAAACAGCGTCGTCGTAGTCATCCTCCAGCGCCTGTACGATCGCCATGTTCAGGCCATCACGCTGGACGTTGCCCGGCAGTTTTTCCAGCCGCTTCTCGATTGCCTGCAAGTACCGGGGCAGCTGGCTGAGTTGCGCGTAGCCCGTCTGTGCCACGAAGCCGGGGAAAACCAGTTGTTCCAGCTGGCTTTTCATGTCATTGAGGGCACTGATCAGCGGCAGGCTGGCGTTGGACTTGAGCTCTTTCTGGATGCGGCGCGTACTGGCCAAAACGCGTTCGACGACGGCAGTCACCGTGAAGACGGTATCAATCAGTTCTGCCCGGACTACTTCATACAGGGCATCGAACGACGGCCTGTCCCACGGCAAGTCCTGCGGCGTCAACTTATCGATGGCGGCAAGTGCGCAGTCCGCGATCAGGGCGCTGACGGACCCGTGCGGGTTCTGACTGAAGGTCAGTTTTTCCATGTTGCTCAGGTGCTCCAACACGTAACGGTCCGGAGGCGGAATTCGCAGCGCAAGGAGACGGATGACGCCACCGCGCATGGCGGATTCCTGTTCAGCCTTGGTCTGGAATACCCGGAGCGCGACCGACTTGCCTTCATCAACGACAGCAGGGAAGCCAGTGACGTCATGGCCCTTCACGGTGCGTGTGACCTGACGCTCCACGGTGCCGAAGTCCCATTCGGTGATTCCGCTGCGTTCCGCCACCGCTCCGTTGCCAGCTGTTGCGTTGGTAACGGCCGCCGTCGACGGTTGGCTGTTGGCGCTGCCGGTTCCCTTGCCACCCTTGGCGCGCGACGTCGTTGCGGGAGTGGCGCCGAGCGACTCCGCTATGGCGCGGCGTGTGGCAGGAGCCAGCTTCTCCTGGAGTTCGGCGAGGTCCTTGCCTTCGTCCAGCACCTTGCCTTTGCTGTCGACCACTTTGAAACTCACGCGCAGGTGGGACGGTACTGCATCCCAATTCCATGAGCCGGGCGGAATGACGTGCCCACGGAGCCGGCGGAGTACGAGTTCCAATGACGCTTCGAGGTCGTCTGCGGCGGGGTCGAAGTCTGCCTCCAGGGCGGCCGTGGCCTGCCGGGCCACATCAGGGGCAGGGACGAAGTTCTTCCGTACCTGCTTAGGCAACGATTTGATGAGGGCCGTCACCAGCTCTGCACGTTGCCCCGGAATCTGCCAACGGAAGGGGGCATCATCGAGTTGGTTGAGGAACAACACAGGAACCTCGGCGGTGACACCATCGGATGGGTTGGGTGCCGATCCCGGCGCCACGGGATGGAACTCGTAACTCAGGGGGAGTTCAAAGCCCTTGTGCAGCCAGGTCTTCGGATATGCGGAGTCGTCCAGTGCCTCGGCGTCTTCGCTCATCAACAGCGATTGGTCGAAGTCCAGGAGGTTGGGATCCGCGTGGCGGGCATCCTTCCACCACTTGTCGAAGTGCCTCTCGGAGACAACGTCCGGGCCAACGCGTGCATCGTAGAACTCGAACAGCGTCTGGTCGTCCACAAGGATGTCGCGCCGGCGCATGCGGGTCTCGAGTTCCTCGATCTCCTGGAGCAAGGCACGGTTGCGGTGGAAGAACTTGTGGTGCGTCTTCCATTCGCCTTCCACCAGGGCGTGGCGGATGAACAGCTCACGGGAGAGCTCGGGATCGACGCGCCCGTAATTGACCCGCCGGTTGGGAATGATCGGCACGCCGTACAGCGTGACTTTCTCATGGGCCATGACGGCGCCCTGCCGGGAAGACCAATGGGGTTCGCTGTAGGAACGCTTCACCAGGTCCGGGGCTACCTGCTCGGCCCACAGGGGATCGAACTTCGCGGCGACACGCGCCCAAAGGCGGCTCGTCTCCACCAACTCCGCAGCCATGACAAACGCAGGAGACTTCTTGAACAGGGCTGAGCCGGGGAAGATGGCGAAGCGGCTGCCGCGGGCCCCCGCATATTCACGCTTGCGCTCATCGAGGAGGCCAATGTGGCTCAATAACCCGGACAGCAGGCTGATGTGGATGCCCTCATAGTTCCCTACGGGATCGGCCTCGCGCTTGTTGTCCAACGCGATGCCCAAGGGCTTGGCCAGTTGCCTGAGCTGCGTGAACAGGTCCTGCCACTCGCGGACCCTCAAGTAATTGATGAACTCATTGCGGCACAGCTTGCGGAACTGCGTGGAAGACAGTTCGCGCTGCTTTTCCTGGATGTAGTTCCACAGGTTGAGGAAGCCCGTAAAGTCCGAGATCTCATCGCGGAACCGCGCGTGCTTCTCCGAAGCGAGCTGCTGCTTGTCAGTTGGCCGTTCGCGCGGATCCTGAATGGTGAGGGCTGCCGCGAGGATCATGACTTCCCGGACGCAGCCGCGCTTGCCGGCTTCCACGATCATCCGGCCAAGCCGCGGATCCACAGGCAGCTGGGCAAGCTTCTGCCCGACGGCGGTCAGCCCGCTGCCGCTGCGACCGTTACTGCCGGCGTCTGCCGCCTTGGGCGAACTCAAGGCACCGAGTTCGCGCAGGAGAGTGACGCCGTCGTTAATGGCCCTGGAATCCGGGGGTTCCACAAAGGGAAAGTTCTCCACATCCTTGGGTCCGCGGGCGACGCCCATGGCCGTCATTTGCAGGATGACGGCAGCAAGGTTGGTTCGGAGGATTTCCGGGTCGGTGAACTGGGGACGCGACTCGAAGTCTTCCTCGGAGTACAAGCGGATCGCGATGCCTTCGGACACACGGCCGCAACGACCGGAGCGCTGGTTGGCCGAGGCCTGGGACACGCGCTCTATGGGAAGGCGCTGGACCTTGGTCCGGTGCGAGTAGCGGGAGATGCGGGCCGTTCCGGTGTCTATCACGTACTTGATGCCCGGGACGGTCAGGGATGTCTCCGCCACGTTGGTAGCGAGGATGATGCGTCGCTTGCCACCAGGGTTGAAGACCCTGTGCTGCTCCTGGAGGCTTAGGCGGGCAAACAGTGGCAGCACTTCGGTCCCCGCCAGGCGGCGGTTGGTCTGGATGCGGCCATTGATGGCCTCCGCCGCGTCACGGATTTCGCGTTCGCCGGAGAAGAAAATGAGGATATCGCCCGGAGCTTCCTTGGCGAGTTCGTCTACGGCGTCGCAGACAGCATCCAGGGGATCACGGTCTTCTTCGAGTTCGTCGTCCGAACTTTCTTCGTCCGCGCCGGCTGGCTGGGACAGCGGACGGTAACGGATCTCCACCGGGTAAGTGCGTCCGGAAACTTCAATGATGGGCGCGGGCTCTTCGTCGTTTCCGAAGTGCTTGGCAAAGCGTTGGGGATCGATGGTGGCCGAGGTGATGATGACCTTGAGGTCCGGCCGCTGGGGGAGGATGCGTTTGAGGTAGCCCAGGATGAAGTCGATGTTGAGGCTGCGCTCATGGGCCTCATCGATGATGATGGTGCTGTACTTCCGCAGCAGCTTGTCCCGCTGGATCTCGGCGAGGAGGATGCCGTCGGTCATCAGTTTGATCTTGGTGGACGCGCTCACCTCACCGGTGAAGCGGACCTGGAAGCCGACTTCCTGGCCGATCCCGACGTCGAGTTCTGACGCGATGCGTTCGGCCACCGTGCGGGCTGCCAGTCGGCGCGGCTGGGTGTGCCCGATCAGGCCCTTGTCTCCAAGGCCAAGCTCGAGGCACATTTTGGGGATCTGGGTGGTCTTACCCGAGCCGGTCTCACCGGCAATGATGGTCACCTGGTTTGCGGCGATGGCCGCCATCAGATCCTCGCGGCGCTCGGAGACGGGCAGCTCTGCGGGGTAGGAAATATGAAGTGTCATGGCTGCTGCCAGTCTACTGTGGCTGGGGTCCCACGTCCGCTGTGCCCGTCACAGTCCCGGCCGCGGCACTCAGCCGGTGCGAGAGTTCAAGGGCGTAGGACGTGAATTCTTCGGGTTCGAGGATCTCAAAGTCCATGTCCAGTGCGGCCAGGTACGCAGCCGGTGCGGCCAGGTTGTCCCATCCGGACCTCAGTATCGTGGCCGCCGCGCCGTCAGCCGTCAACGTCGCGTATTGGGAACTGACGACGGCGGCCACCTCGGCGAGTGGCGCGCGGAGCCGCACCACGACATCGAATCTGTAGGGTGATCGGGTGATCGACTGCTGTACGTAGGCCGCCAGGTCCTCCGCCGGCAGCGGCCGTGGACTGTACTTCTTGCGTTCGGACGGCAGGGAAGCGAAGCGGTCCGCACGGAAGGTACGCCAGTCTTCCCGCTCCACATCCCAAGCGACCAGATACCAGCGGCGGCCCGTGTCCACCAGTCTGTAAGGCTCCACGAGGCGGCGTGCGGATTCCCCGTCGGACTTGACGTATTCAAAGGAAATCTGCCGTCGATCCGATATCGCGGCCGAGACTACGGTCAATTGTTGGGGATCGACCGTCGCCGCATTGCTGGGCAAGGTGGTGACGGCAGCCTTCAGCATGGCAAACTTCGGACGAAGCCGGGACGGCAGCACTTGTTCGAGCTTTGCCAGGGCTCGAACGGAGGCCTCACCGATGCCGGCAACGGGCCCGGCAGCGACTGAGTTCAGGCCCAGGGCGACAGCGAGGGCCTCATTGTCATCCAGGAGCAAGGGCGGCAGCTGGGCGCCGGCACCGAGTTGGTAGCCGCCGGCAATGCCGGGGGAGGCGTGAATGGGATATCCCAGGTTGCGCAGCTTGTCGATATCGCGCCGCACGGTCCTCTCGGTCACACCCATTCGGTCGGCCAGGGCCGGCCCCGTCCATTCCCGACGCACTTGCAACAGTGACAGCAGCTGGAGAAGGCGGGCGGAGGTTTGGATCATGGAAGTGAATCTAGTCCATGCGCGCCGTGAGTGGACGTCCCCGGCTTTGGGTCGCGGAAAGGGACACGTAAGGACGCCCGCCGTTGGGGGAATCCTGCAGAATTCCGTGAACGGACGGGCGTCGGTGGGATGTGGTGTGACTCGATCTTGGAGTGGAACGGATTTCGCAGGTGCCCGGCATGCCCTAGTAGATGCGCGGATTCCAGTACGGGCTGCTGGGAGCGTCAAAAGCGCTCCACGGTTCCTTGGAACTGACGGGCGGGTTATGTCCGCGACCATCCTTCAACAGGGCAGAGATGGTGGCGGCGACGGCGGTGATGAGGACGATGAAGAGGATGATTCCGAAGATTTCCATGCCTCCAGCCTGCTCCTGTGGGAGGCCAAGAAACAGTGGCAGAAATGCCCCATTTAGATAATTTTCTGCCACAATGGAGATATGTTGAAATCAGTGGCGGTGATCGTTGTCCCCAACTTCTCGATCTTCGAATTCGGCACGGCCTTCGAGGTCTTCGGCATCGATAGATCGGACCGTGACGCCGGGGTACCGGCCTTCGATTTCCGGGTGGTAGCCCCGGAACCGGGCGACATCCGGATGAAGTCCGGCCTGTCACTGCATGTAAGTTTGGGCCTCGAGGCAGCGGCCGATGCGGACCTCGTCATCATGACGCCTTTCGGCCGGGACCAAGAGGTCCCCGAATCTGTCATGGATGCCTTGCGGGCAGCCCATGCGCGTGGAGCGTGGGTTATGTCCATCTGCTCCGGCGCGTATGCACTGGCCCGTGCCGGACTCCTGGACGGGCGCCGCTGCACCACCCACTGGCACTATTCCCAGGACCTGGCCAGTCGCTATCCGGACATCATCGTTGACGAGAACGTCCTCTATGTGCAGGACGGGACCATCATCACCAGCGCAGGCACCGCAGCAGGTATCGATGCGTGCCTCCACCTTGTGCGAGTTGAACTGGGGGCCAATGTCGCTGCCGCAATCGCCCGCGACATGGTGGTTCCGCCGCATCGCGACGGCGGCCAGGCCCAGTTCATCGACCGGCCCATGCCCCGCTGTGGTTCAGCGCCCATGGAGGAACTCCTGCGTTGGATGGTGGAACACCTCGACGAGGAACACAGTGTGAATGAACTCGCCGCACGTCTCCACATGTCTCCCAGGACCTTTGCACGCCGCTTCAGGGCAGAAACCGGGACGACTCCTGCCGCGTGGCTCAATTCGCAACGGGTCTTGAGGGCGCAGGAGCTATTGGAGACCACCGAACTGAACATTGACGAAATCGCCAGGGAAGCAGGGTTCGGGCATTCGGTGCTGCTCCGCCACCATTTCACCAAGGTGCTGGATACCAGTCCGCAGAGTTACCGGCGTGCGTTCAGGGGCCAGCTGGCTGAGGCCATCTGAGCGGCCCGGGGTCGTTAGCGTCGGCTCCCGAGGCGACCGCGGGACTCCGAGCCCTCAGCCTTGGCGCATTCCACCAGTTCCTGCCATGGGCCAGTGACGGCGCGGTCGGGGAGGGTGGCGCGGCGTTGCCCCGCCCTGATGGAGTACATGAACCGGTCGGGTTCGTTGGCTGCACGGGCCTGGCTTTTCGCTTCGTCCCACGGGCAGGCCTCAACAATCGGAACCCATCGTTCCTTCTCGTCGGGGGAGACAGCCTCCACGCTCCAGACGCGTGTCATCGCGGCGATTCCCCCGCTGCGTTGGACGGTGATCTTCATGACCGGCTGCTTCTCGTTCGACGTTCCATGGCCAGCCAGCCGGCGGGACCACAAACCAGCACTGTCCGGTCCCGCCCTGTGACTAAACCTTGACCTTTACAGTCTCCCACGCCTTGAGGACGGCGTCATGTTCAGCTGAACCGGAACCGAAGAGTTCCTCGGCGGTGGCCACAGTGGACTTGGCAAACTTCCCAAACGTGCACGTGGCGGGGAGTGAACCGCTCGTCAATGTGCCGTACCAAATCTGGCCCGGCGCCTCCCACGCATTGCCGCCGAGCTCCGAGGCAACGACGTAGAAAGCCTTGTTCGGGATGCCGGAGTTGATGTGCACTCCACCGTTGTCAGCGCTGGTCCGCACGTACGTATCCATGGAGTCCGGTTGGGGATCCTTGCCCAATACGTCGTCGTCATAAGCGGTCCCGGGTGCCTTCATGGAACGCAGGGCGGCACCTTGCACCTGGTCTGTGAAGAGGCCTTCGCCGATCAGCCAGCTGGCCTGCCCTGTCGACTCCTGCTTCAGGTACTGCTCCACAAGGACGCCGAACACGTCCGACATGGATTCGTTGAGCGCGCCGGCCTGGTTGCGGTATGCCAGATTGGCCGTGTACTGCGTGACGCCATGAGCCAGTTCATGGCCTATGACACTGACGGATTTGGTGAAGCGCTGAAAGATCTGGCCGTCACCATCGCCAAAGACCATCTGGGATCCATCCCAGAAGGCGTTGTCGTAGAGCTTTCCGTAATGGACGGTCGCGTCCAAGGCCAGGCCCGCGCCGTCGATTGAGTCCCTGCCGAAAATCTCGCCGTACAGGCGGTGTGTGCTGCCGAGGCCCTCATAGGCCTCATCGGCTGCAACGTCCCCGACGGGTCCGGCGCCCTCCTTCCGGACAACCCGCCCCGGTAGGGTCTCCGAGGATTCGGCATCGAATATGGTCCGCTTCGGAGGGCCGGGCTTGGCTTGGCGGGCACTGGGCGGCGCCGGCGGAACGGGGGCTGTGCGGATGGCCTGCAGGTTCTTGATATGCAGCAGCGACTCTTTGGCTGCCCTGGCGACGGCCCGCAGCCGTGGCTCGTTCTGGGCGGCTATCTTGCGAAGCATGTACGGAGGGACGATCGAGCACATCACGGCAAACCCCTTTGGCTATCGGTAAGTCCAACTGGATTCAGCCTAAAAGCAGCTGCAGACAATATTGCGGTGCCCGCCCGGCAAGCCCCGAACTGATAGCGCGGCACCGGCAGACAAAAATACCCCGCCAGCAGGACTGGCGGGGTATTCGTTGTGCCCTCGATAGGATTCGAACCTACGGCCTTCTGCTCCGGAGGCAGACGCTCTATCCCCTGAGCTACGAGGGCATCCAGGGTTCCCTCCGTTGCCGGTGGGACGTCCTAGAGCTTAGCAGCCACTGCACCGCAAATGAAAACCCGGCGCCGCAGTGCCAGGCCCAGCTCAGAGGCCTGCCAATCCGGACCCGGTCAGTACCCGGCGAACGAGTCGACATGCACCCGGCGTGCTCCCGCGCTTCTGGCCGCAGCGCGCAAGGAGTCAACGCTCGCCGGGGAGCCCGAGACAAACACTTCCCGGTCCGCGATGTCCGGAACCAACTCCGCCAGGCGCGCAGCATCGATTCTGGAAGCGCCGGCGTCGAGCATGAACTCCGGGGGAATTGACCCGTCCGCGAGACGGGCGATGACCTTCGCTCCTGACGCTTCCAACTGCTCCACGCAGGCCAACTCATCACGGCCCTTGGCCAGATACACCACCACGGTGTCGCGCGCCAGGGCGTCGGACGCCAGGTGCGACAAGAAAGGTGTGATGCCGATTCCTGCAGCGATCAGCAGGACCGGCTTCCCGGCGTCGTGCGGCAAGAGAAAGTCTCCGCCCACGGCAGTTGCAGAGAGCTTGTCACCGGGCTTCAAAGCCATCAACGCCTTTTTTGCCGTAGACAGCGGCTCTGCCGTACCAACTCCGAAAGTCACCTCAGGCGAACCGGGCGCGCTGGTGATGCTGAAGACACGCCGGCGGCCTTTGCCGTCGGAACCGGAATGCGGCAAATTGAGCTCCATGAACTGCCCGGCCGCAAACCGCACAGGTCGCTGCGGCTCAAACCTGAACTCCGTACTGCCCGGAGTGAGGGCACGCGAACCCTTGAACGTCAGCTCAACGCCGCCCCGCTGGCCCAGGAAGAAGGCCAGAAGGTTGCCGAGCAGCAGGGCCAGCTCGGGGGAGTTGGCAACGAAGCCGAAGTTGTAGGGAACCGCGAAGACAACACCCACGACGCCGGCAAGCGCCAACTGCTGCCAGCGGCGGGGAGGCAGGGTAAGCGGCTCAGAGAGCATGAAACCCACGAAGAACAGCAAGGGGCGCTGGGCCAGCGATTGCCACAACGCCTGCCCGAACGTCATGCTGCGGCTCAAGAGCTCCACCGTAATGATGGTGGTGGACGCCACCAGGAAAACCGCGGCCATCAGCAATTTCCGTGTGCGGTAGAGGACAATCAGCACGCCGGGGACCAAGAGCCAGAGCATTGCCGGGGTGGCGGCCCACCACGTGGCGATGTTCAACCCGGTCAGGCCCGTGATGAATGCCCCGGTCGCCGCTGGGTTGAAGATGTGCCGCCCGCGGAAAGCCAGTGCGTACTTGGACACGCTTGCCAACACGCAGGCCAGTGCTACACCCGTCATGTCGGTCAGCCCGAACGTCGGCCAGAACAGGAAATAGAGCAGCAACCCCGTAATCAGCGAGGACTCCGTGTGCGGTTTAACCCGGAAGACCAACGCGAGCAACCGGTTGGATGCGTAGGTCACCCCCAGGCAGAGTGCAAGGTGCACCAGCATCTCCGGGAGACCGAAGGTCAGCCATCCCAGGATATTAAGGAGCATGCTGTAGGCCACCAGCACACCCAGTACCCACAGAATCAAGCGGTACATCGTGAAGCGACCCAACCAGGTGTCCACCCGGGACTTAGCGGCAATCATGTGAACAGTCTCCCCTCGAAACGGTTCGAAAACGTGGCGGCACCACTGGAGGAAACCCTGAGCCAGGAGAAATCGAACTCATCCTGCAACCGGGCAGGTTCCAGCATGAACAGTGCCGTGGCCAACGCATCGGCCAATAGTGCGCTCGCAGCCATGGTCCACGTAGCCACCGTGGTCTGAATGGGCTTGCCAGTGGTCCCATCCAGGACGTGGTGCAGTCCATCACCCCAGGCCCGACGGTTGGAAGCCGAGGCACAGAGCGCGGAATTGTGGAGTTCAACGGTGCCGATGGCCTGACCGGGGTTGTAGGGGTGTTCCAAAGCGACTATCACAGGATCCGTTCCCGCGTGCAACATGTCGCCGCTGCCGTCCACCAGGAACTCAGCGTGGTCCGTTGAGCGAAGGACCTCGCCCAGGAGGTCCACCAGCTGCCCCTTTCCGGCGGCTCCAATATCCAGGACCACCGGCTCCTTGGCCGTCAAGGCCTCACCTGTCCACTCAAGGACGTCTTCCCAGCGGGGCGGAGGCTGGGGGCTTCCGGACGGAGCCAACGTGTATCCGGGATCGTAGCCAAGCCGTTCGAGGCTGCTGCCGATGAGCGGGGTCATGGCACCATCACTGAGCCGATACAGGGAGGCATAAACCTCCTGAAGGCCTTTGGCATGCCCGGGCAATGTGATCCTGCCCGGTCCACGGGAGAGACTGGACACCAAGGAATCTGCCCTGAACCGCGAATACGTCCGGTCATAATCACCCACTGTTTCCAACAGCTTGTTCCGCACCGCGGGTGCCAGCGGCTCCGGCGTCGAAATCTCCCAATGCGTGCCGATGCCTTCGAAACTGAAGTTGCTCCAGTCCGGATACGGCATGGTGCTACTTGGCCTGGGACTTGATCTGCTCCACGGCGTCGTTGAATCCGCCGGAGGTGAGGGAGGAACCCGCCACCTTGGAGACGTTGAGCTCATCGATGCTCTTGCCGACTATTTGCGCAGAAATACCACCGGCGAACTCGCCCTGGAACTTCTTGGTGTTCGGGTTGGACGGGTGGACCGTGATGTTCACAGCGGACACAGTGTCACCCGCGAGGGTGAGTTCCACGCCCACGGTCTCCTGACCGTTGGGGGAGGTATACGTGCCGTCGGCGCTGTAGGTTCCGTCCTTGTACGTGGTGGTGGCCGCGGCGGTGGAACCGGACGCGGTGGATGAAGTGGTGGGGCTGGATGTGCTCGCCTGGCCACCGTTCTCGCCGGCCGGCGTGGACTCCGTGGACGGCGACTGCGCAGATGGGGCGCAGGCGGCCACTGCACCGATGAGTGAAAGGCCGGCAACGCCGGCGTAGAGGCTCTTGCGGAGTGGCGTAGTCATGGTTCTGCTCGTTTCAACTGGACAAGAAATGCTCAATGGACTGGGTTTCCCGGGATGACCGACGAGGCCACCTCCTACGTCTTCACAACGTTGAATTCAGCGTAATGGTTCAGTCTGTGCCACCCGCCAGCCGATCCTGTGCGCTGGCTGTGACCAAACTATCCACATAAGCGACCCTCAATTCCGCGACTTTGCGGGCCCCCGGTAGGCTAGATGCGTGACTCCCGAAGAACTCTCTGCTGCCATATCCGCCTGCCTTAAGGACGCCGTCTCTAGCGGCGAAATCGCCTTGACGGAATCTGCCGTGCCTGACGCCGTGCGAGTGGAGCGACCCAAGAACCGGGATCATGGAGATTGGGCCACCAACATCGCCCTGCAGCTCTCCAAGCAGGCCGGTATGAATCCCCGCGAATTCGCCGGTATCCTCAGCAACCATCTGCAGGGCATTCCCGGTGTTACCGGGGTGGAAATCGCCGGTCCAGGTTTCCTGAACATCACCGTGGATGCTGCCACGGCCGGTGCCTTGGCCAAGGCCATTGTTGAGGCCGGTGCGGGCTATGGCACCAACCAGGCGCTCGCGGGCCGCGTGGTCAACATGGAATTCGTTTCCGCGAACCCCACTGGTCCGCTGCATATCGGACACACGCGCTGGGCTGCCCTGGGCGACGCCATTGCCCGTGTGTTGCGTGCCTCGGGAGCTGACGTCACCGCTGAGTACTACATCAATGACGCCGGCTCGCAAATGAACGTCTTTGCCAACTCGGTGCTTTCCCGCCTGCACGGCCGGGGCGTTCCGGAGGGCGGCTACCCGGGCGAATACATCCGGGAACTGGGCGACGAGGTCCTGAAGGCCCACCCTGGCATCCGCGAACTGACGGACGAAGCGGCCCTCCCCGTGATCCGGGCCGCGGCCTACGAGGCGCAGATGGGGGACATCAAGACCACGCTGGCAGACTTCGGTGTTGAGTTTGACGTCTTCTTCTCGGAAAAGGAACTGCACGACGCCGGTGCGATCGAATCGGCCGTTGCGCGACTTCGGGAGCAGGGGCACGTCTTTGACGACGGCGGTGCCGTCTGGTTGCGGACCACCGACTTCGGCGACGACAAAGACCGTGTGATGATCCGCGCCAACGGCGAACCTACCTACTTCGCTGCTGACGCCGCGTACTACCTCTCCAAAAAGGACCGCGGATTCACCGAAAAGATCTACCTGCTCGGTGCCGACCACCACGGGTACATCAACCGCCTGAAAGCCATTGCGGCCTGCGCGGGTGATGATCCCGAAGTCAACATCGAGGTCCTCATCGGCCAGCTCGTGTCCGTGAATGGCGCAAAGCTGTCCAAGCGCGCGGGCAACATCATCGAGCTCAAGGACCTCATTTCCTGGCTCGGCAAAGACGCCGTCCGGTACTCGCTGGCCCGTTTCCCGGCCGACTCGCCGTTGACGCTGGATCCTGAACTGCTGAAGAAGCACAGCAATGAGAACCCCGTTTTCTACGTGCAGTACGCCCATGCCCGGTCCCGCGGCACGGCACGCAACGCTGCCGAGGCCGGCGTCGAGCGCCAAATTGATGGGCAGGATGCCTTCGACGCGTCGCTTCTTGACCACGCCACGGAAAACGAGCTGCTCTCCTACCTGGGTAGCTACCCGTCCATCGTGGCAAAGGCGGCCGAACTGCGCGAGCCGCACCGCGTCGCCCGGCACCTCGAGGTCATCGCCGGCGCCTACCACCGCTGGTACGACGCCTGCCGCGTTTCCCCGCAGGGCGACGATCCCGTCCTGGACGTCAACCGCACCCGGCTGTGGCTCAATGACGCCACCAGCCAAGTGCTTGCCAACGGACTCGAACTGCTGGGCGTCTCGGCGCCGGAACGGATGTAGGGCTATGAACACAGACGCTGCGCACGCTTCACCGCTGGCTCCTGAATGGTTGGCCGTCCCTGAAGACCTCAATGCCCTGCAGGCGCCGATGTGGGCGGCCGGGGTTGAGAAGAACGACGCCGGCGAGGTCACCATTGACGGCATTGCCGTCAGTGAGCTCAAAGAACAGTTCGGAACTCCGCTGTTCGTCATGAGTGAATCGGACTTCCGCTCCCGGGCCCGCGCATTCAAGGACGCCTTCGACGCCGCCTTTGCGGACATCTGCGGGGGAGTGGATGTCTACTATGCAGGAAAGTCCTTCCTCTGCACCGCTGTGGCCAGCTGGGTAGCAGAAGAGGGCCTCCGCCTTGATACGTGTTCCGGCGGCGAACTCGCTGTCGCTGCACGAGCAGGAATCGAAGGCTCAAACCTTGGGCTGCACGGCAATAATAAGTCGGACGCCGAGATCAACCGTGCCTTGGACATGAAGCTTGGCAGGATCGTGGTGGACAGCCTCGACGAGCTCGAGCGTGTTGCCAAGATAGCGTCCAGCCGCGGCGAAGTTGCCAAGGTCATGCTGCGACTGACCCCCGGCGTGCATGCGCACACCCATGAGTTCATTGCCACTGCCCACGAGGACCAGAAGTTTGGTCTGTCCATGGCAGGAGACTCCACCGAGGAGGCCGGTCTCTCGGCAGCTGAGGAAGCTGTGGCAGTTGCCACCTCGTACGCCAGCATCGAGTTGCTCGGCCTGCACTGCCACATCGGCTCGCAGATCTTTGAGCCGGACGGATTCGCCGTGGCAGCAGAGAAGCTCCTGGGCTTCCTTGCGGCCATGCAGGCCAAGTACTCAATTCTCCTGCCGGAACTGGACCTCGGTGGTGGCTACGGAATCGCCTATACGCCGGTGGACACCCCCCGCCCGCCGGCCGAGATCGCGCAGGCGATGGCCGCCGTCGTGCGTTCAAAATGCGCTGAGCTGGACATCACGCCGCCGCGCATCTCCATCGAGCCCGGACGCGCCATCGTAGGCAGCACCACGTTCACCCTGTACGAAGTCGGCACCCTCAAGACCGTCCGAGTCGACGCCCCTGAGGGTGCGGAGGACCTGAAGAACGTTACGTATCCGCGCCGCTATGTGTCGGTGGACGGCGGTATGAGCGACAACGCCCGTCCGGTGCTGTACGACGCGGATTATTCGGCGATTTTGGCATCCCGTGACTCCTCAGCGGCTCCGCAGCTGTCCCGCGTAGTGGGCAAACATTGCGAGAGCGGCGACATAGTTGTTAGAGATGTATATCTGCCCGCGGACGTGGCAGCCGGTGATTTGCTCGCAGTACCGGGTACCGGCGCCTACTGCTGGGCCCTCTCCAGCAATTACAACTACCTGGCCCGGCCTGGCGTTGTCGCTGTACGCGACGGAGCTGCCCGGCTGATTGTCCGCGGGGAAACCGAAGAAGATCTCTTGAACCGCGACATGGGAGTGCCGAATGTCTGAAGTGCGAACCTTGAAGGTGGCCCTGCTGGGCTGTGGCAACGTTGGGGCCCAGGTCGCGCGGATCCTGATTGACGACGCCGAGACCCTTGCCGCCCGCAGCGGCGCCCGCCTTGAGCTGTCCGGCATCGCCGTCCGCAACATCGACACCCCGCGTGATGTCGAATTGCCTCGTGAACTTTTCACCACGGACGCCGATACCCTCGTCAAGGATGCAGATCTGGTCATCGAACTTATGGGTGGCATAGAGCCAGCCCGGTCGCTGATCCTGACGGCCATCCAGAACGGCGCGTGCGTTGTCACGGGCAATAAGGCACTGCTCGCTCAGGACGGCCCCACCCTGTATGAAGAGGCCGACAAAGCCGGCGTCCAGTTGTCTTATGAGGCCGCGGTAGCCGGCGCCATCCCCATCCTGCGCCCCATTCGCGACAGCCTGTCCGGCGACCGCATCACTCGCGTCCTGGGCATCGTCAACGGCACCACCAACTTCATCCTTGACCAGATGGACACCACCGGTGCACAGTTCTCCGACGCCTTGGCCGAAGCCCAGCGCCTTGGATACGCCGAAGCAGACCCAACGGCCGACGTCGAAGGACATGATGCCGCGGCGAAGGCCGCCATCCTCGCGTCGCTGTCCTTCCACACCCGTTTCTCCCTGGACGATGTTTACTGCGAAGGCATCACCAAGGTCTCCGCTGCGGACATCGCTTCCGCCAAGGAAGCCGGATTTGTCATCAAGCTGCTCGCGATTGCCGAGAAGATCGACTCATCAGAGAACAGCAGCGGCATTTCGGTGCGCGTCCACCCCACCCTCCTGCCGCGCGAACACCCGCTGGCCGCAGTACGTGGTGCGTTCAACGCCGTCTTCATTGAAGCGGAGAACGCCGGTGAGCTGATGTTCTACGGCCAAGGCGCAGGCGGAACGCCGACGGCCTCTGCCGTCATGGGCGATCTCGTCTCCGCAGCGCGGCGCCT
This sequence comes from Arthrobacter sp. 18067, assembly GCF_902706295.1. GTDB lineage: Bacteria > Actinomycetota > Actinomycetes > Actinomycetales > Micrococcaceae > Arthrobacter. The sequence continues at coordinate 16,352 of NZ_CACSJJ010000006.1, forward strand.
GGTCCTGGGAGGCCCGGGCCGCACGGAAACCACCACGGGGTATGTCCCGGCCTTGACCATCGACGCCTCCGACACCAGCTACTACATCGGCTTGGACGTAGCTGACCAGGCCGGCGTTTTGGCGCGGATCGCGCACATCTTTGCGGAAAACGGTGTCTCGATCGAGATCATGCGTCAAACGATCCACCGCGACTCTGAGTCGAACGTTGAATCGGCTGAGCTGAAGATCGTGACGCACCGTGCGTCCGAAGCTGCACTCGCAGCAACCGTCGAGGCCGTCAAGGGCCTGGACGTCATCAATTCTGTGACATCCGTACTGCGGGTAGAAGGGGTCTAAGTGGCTCACCAATGGCGCGGAGTAATCCGCGAATACGCTGATCGTTTGCCTGTAACGGAAGCCACGAAGGTCATTACCCTCGGCGAGGGCGGCACCCCGCTCGTCCACGCGCAGAAGCTCTCCGAACTGACCGGCTCGGAGGTCTACCTCAAGGTTGAAGGAATGAATCCCACGGGTTCCTTCAAGGACCGTGGCATGACCATGGCCATGACGGCGGCTGTGGAAGCCGGCGCAAAGGCCGTAGTGTGCGCCTCCACGGGCAACACGTCCGCCTCCGCTGCGGCCTACGCCACGGCAGCTGGCCTCAAGTGCGCCGTGCTGGTTCCTGAGGGCAAGATCTCCATGGGCAAGCTGAGCCAGGCAATTGCGCACGGCGCCACGTTGCTCCAAGTGGACGGCAACTTCGACAACTGCCTGGACATCGCGCGCAAGCTTGGCGAGGCCTACCCGGTCTTCCTGGTCAACTCCGTCAACCCCGCGCGCATCCAGGGGCAGAAGACCGGCGCGTTCGAAGTGGTGGACTCGCTGGGCGATGCCCCGGACATCCACGTACTGCCCGTCGGCAACGCCGGCAACATCAGTGCGTACTGGAAGGGCTACAAGGAGTACTCCGCGCCCTTCGAGACCGCCAATGGAACGCTTCCTGCCGTGTCCACAAAGACGCCCATCATGTGGGGCTTCCAGGCTGCAGGTGCTGCGCCGTTCGTCGCCGGACACCCCATCACCGAGCCGGACACCATTGCCACTGCCATTCGCATCGGCAACCCGGCGTCCTGGGACACCGCCGTTGCAGCGCGCGACGAATCAGGCGGACTCATCGAAGCTGTCACCGATGACGAGATCCTGGCCGCCCACCGCTGGCTGTCTGCGAAGGAAGGCGTTTTCGTCGAGCCCGGCTCGGCTGCCGGCGTCGCTGGGTTGATCAAGAAGCACGCCGCAGGCGAGGTGCCGGCGGGCAAGACGATCGTGATCACCGTTACCGGGCACGGACTTAAGGACCCCCAGTGGGCCCTCCGTACCGAGGACGGCAGCGATGTCCAGCCCGTCAAGGTGCCAAACGACGTCGTCACCGTTGCCGCGGAACTGGGACTGGAAGAAAACTAAGAGTGGAATCAACGCAGCCCACCGCGACCGATCGTGCACTCGTCGCGGCAGGCCAGCGGCTGACCGTCAAGGTCCCCGGTACGAGTGCCAACCTGGGCCCCGGCTACGACAGCCTCGGCTTGGCCCTGTCCATTTACGACACCTTGACGGTGGAAACGCTGAGCACCGGAGAGCTGGAGTTCGAGCTCTCCGGTGAGGGCGCAGAAACCCTCCCGCGCGATGCCAGCCATCTGGTGGTGCGCGCGATCGACCTCGCGCTGGACCGCCTCGGCTACCAGCGCTCAGGCCTGAAAATTTCCGCGGACAACGTCAACCCGCATGGTCGTGGCCTCGGCTCTTCAGCATCGGCCGTGGTTGCTGCTGTGACTGCCGCCAATGCGTTGGTGCCGGAGGAGTCACGGCAGGACCGTGACTGGATACTGCAGCTGACAAGCGAGCTCGAAGGCCATCCGGACAACGTCGCACCTGCGATTTTCGGCGGACTGGCGCTGTCCTGGCAGGACAGCGAGCAGTACAGCAGCACGCGCGCCGACGTCGTGCCTTCGGTCATCCCGGTAGTAGCGGTACCAGACTTTGAGTTGTCAACGGAAACTGCGCGCGGTCTACTGCCGGCATCCGTTGGCCATCACGCGGCAGCAATGAATTCCGGACGCGCAGCCTTACTGATCCACGCACTCACAGCGCAACCGGCTTTCCTGCTGCCTGCTACCGAGGACTACCTTCATCAGAGCTACCGTGCACAGGCCATGCGGCCGAGCGCCGACCTCATCGCAGCGCTTCGGTCCGCAGGGCATGCGGCAGTTGTTTCCGGTGCCGGCCCCACCGTGATGGTGCTTGCCAACGGGGAAAGCGAAGCCGCGACGGTTGCTGACTTCATCGGGTCCTACACAGCGGCCAACACACCCGACATTGGCTGGCGCGTGATGACGCTGGCTGTGGACGTTCAAGGTGCTAGAGTGGAAGTGCACCGCCGGTAAAGCCGCGGGCAGTTCCCTGATTTTGGATCTCGGTGGTTTCGCCGTACCTTTCGTCAACTGTGCCAACGTTGGTGGTGTCGTCTCTTTCCGGCCTGTCTCAGGTGCCGAGAATTCTCTCTGTTCCCTGAACTTTCAGCCGGCTGTCCGGGTCACCGGATCCAGTGATGACGATCAGTAACCGGCCCTGTTGGCCACAATCCATCAGGCACGGCCGAAATCACCGGCTGCAGATCTGAACTGCAGCCCAGAACAAATCATCGCGTCCAGCTCTCGCTCTGGACGCCGTCGAGGGGGAAGGATCCTTCGTGACAGAAACCACTGAGCTGGCTTCAGCTGTGGACACATCATCTTCTGCTGCTGAGCCGTCAACGGCAGCAACCACCAAGAGCAGCGGCCTTGCAGGCCTTAAGCTCGCCCAGCTTCAGGCTCTCGCGAGCCAGCTGGGCATCTCCGGGGGATCGCGTATGCGCAAGGGGGATTTGGTCACCGCCATTTCCGCCCACCGCGCCGGCACCTCCACTACCAAGGCACCCGCCAAGGCTAAGGGAGCCACGGCTGTGGCCAAGGAAGCCCCGGCGGCGCAGACCAAGGCAGCTGTGGCGACCAAGGCCAAAGCCGCCGATAATGGTGCCGCAGCCGAGGCCGCGTCCGAGGCTCCGGCCCAGGAAGCTCCCCGCGGTCGTGGTCGTGGCCGCAGCCGCCGCGCTACCAGCGATGGTGTCGTAGCCGCTGCCGAAACGGCCGCTGCACCTGTTGAAACCGCAACTGCCCCGGTGGCTGAAGCTCCTGCATCGGCCGAAGATGCCGAGTCCGGCACCGAGCGTCGCCAGCCGCGTACTCGCAACCGCCGTCGTGGCGAGGCTGCCGCAGCTCCTGCTGAGGCGGCAGAAGCACCGGCCGCCGAGCAGCGTGCTGAGCGCACCGAGCAGCGTGAGCAGCGTGCCGACCGCACCGAGCAGCGTGAGCAGCGTGCTGAGCGCACGGAACAGCGTGAGCAGCGTGCGGACCGCACCGAGCAGCGTGCCGATCGCACGGAACAGCGCGAACAAGCCGATTCGGGCGACCAGCGCGAACGCCGCGACAACACCCGCGGACGCCGTGAAGACAACAACGACGGCGAGGACACCGGCAACCGCCGCAATCGCCGTAACCGTCGCGACCGCAACGACCAGAACGACCGGAGCGACCGTCGGGGGGGTCAGGACAGCCGTGACGGAAACACCCGCAGCGACCGCTTCCGTGACCGCAACGAGCGTCGTCGTGGCCGTGCGCAGGGCCCGGACGTCGACGACGTCGAGGTCACCGAGGACGACGTCCTGCTTCCCGTAGCCGGAATTCTGGACGTTCTGGAGAACTACGCGTTCATCCGTACGTCCGGTTACCTTCCCGGTGCGAACGACGTCTACGTCTCCCTGGCACAGGTCAAGAAGTACAACCTTCGCAAGGGCGACGCCGTGGTCGGTGCCATCCGTGCCCCTCGTGATGGCGAAGACCGCAGCCAGCAGTCCGCACGCCAGAAGTTCAACGCGTTGGTCCGCGTCACTTCCGTCAACGGCAAGACGCCGGAAGAACTCAAGGACCGCGTCGAGTTCGCCAAGCTTGTACCGCTGTACCCGTCCGAGCGCCTTCGCCTCGAGACGGACCCCAAGAAGATCGGTCCGCGTGTCATCGACCTCGTGGCTCCGATCGGCAAGGGCCAGCGTGGCCTGATCGTCTCGCCGCCGAAGGCCGGTAAGACGCTCATCCTGCAGTCCATCGCGAACGCAATCACCACCAACAACCCTGAGGTCCACCTCATGATGGTGCTGGTTGACGAACGTCCCGAAGAAGTCACGGACATGCAGCGCACCGTCAAGGGTGAGGTCATCGCCTCCACCTTCGACCGTCCCGCTGACGACCACACCACGGTTGCCGAACTTTCCATCGAACGCGCCAAGCGCCTTGTGGAAATGGGAATGGACGTGGTGGTCCTCCTGGACTCCATGACGCGTCTGGGCCGCGCCTACAACCTGGCAGCACCGGCTTCCGGCCGCATCCTGTCCGGTGGCGTGGACTCCGCAGCCCTTTACCCGCCCAAGCGGTTCTTTGGTGCAGCCCGCAACATCGAAAACGGCGGCTCGCTGACAATCCTGGCAACGGCCCTCGTTGAGACCGGTTCCAAGATGGACGAAGTCATCTTCGAAGAGTTCAAGGGCACCGGCAACATGGAGCTTCGCCTGTCCCGCCAGCTGGCAGACAAGCGCATCTTCCCGGCCGTGGACGTCAACGCGTCCGGCACGCGCCGCGAGGAGAACCTGCTCTCGCCTGAAGAAGTCAAGATCATGTGGAAGCTGCGCCGCGTCCTTTCCGGCCTGGAGCAGCAGCAGAGCCTTGAGCTGCTGACCAACAAGATCCGGGAGACGCAGAGCAACGTCGAGTTCCTCATGCAGGTACAGAAGACGACGCTCGGAGCGAAGTCGGACAACGACAAATAGCGTTAAGTGGGGTGGGGCCGTCAAGTAATTTTGCCGGCCCCGCCCCTTCGCGTTGCTGCTGACGTACTGCGTACGTCGGCAGCAACGCTACGACAGGCCCGATGCCACTCCCGGGCCGGCAAAATTACTCGACGGCGGTCAGGTCACCTTGGGCGTTGCCGTCACCTTCGCTGGCCGGCTTATTTGAGCGGTTGGTCGTTAATACACCAATCGTCGCAACTAGACTTGTCTGCGAGTCGAAAGAGGTTTGAAAATGTTTGAGTCCGTACAGGGATTGCTTGATGAGCATGCTGCTATCCAGGCGCAGCTGAGTGATCCTGCCGTTTATGCCGATCAGTCTGCGGCCCGGAAGTTGGGGCGGCGGTCTGCTCAGCTTCAGGGCATTGTGGAGGCGTACAACAAGTGGCGCGGGCTCAATGATGATCTGGAAGCTGCCAAGGAAATGGCTGACGAAGATCCCGAATTCGCTGCCGAAGTTGTGCAATTGGAAGAGCAGATTCCGGCGGCACAGGAGCGGTTGCGCCGTTTGCTGATTCCTCGCGACCCGGACGATGCCCGTAACGTCATCCTTGAGGTCAAGGGTGGCGAAGGTGGCGACGAAGCCGCTTTGTTCGCCGGTGACCTCCTGCGCATGTACATGCGCTATGCCGAGTCACGTGGCTGGAAGACCGAAATGATTTCAGCCACCGAGTCCGATCTTGGTGGCTACAAGGACGTTGCCGTCGCCATCAAGGGCAACTCGAACGATCCCGCGCAGGGTGTTTTTGCGCGTTTGAAGTTTGAGGGTGGCGTGCACCGTGTGCAGCGCGTTCCCGTGACCGAATCCCAGGGCCGGATCCACACCTCGGCTGCCGGCGTGTTGGTGCTCCCCGAAGTGGACGAGCCCGAAGAACTTGAGATTAACCAGAATGACCTCAAGATCGACGTCTACCGTTCATCAGGTCCGGGTGGCCAGTCCGTGAACACCACCGACTCCGCCGTCCGTATTACCCACTTGCCCACGGGCATCGTGGTGGCCATGCAGAATGAAAAATCGCAGCTGCAGAACCGCGAAGCCGGCATGCGCGTGCTCCGTGCCCGCCTCCTGGCCCACCAGCAGGAACAAATCGACGCCGCCAACTCGGAACAGCGCAAGTCGCAGATCCGCACCATGGACCGTTCGGAACGCATTCGTACGTACAACTTCCCGGAAAACCGCATTGCGGACCACCGCACCGGATACAAGGCCTACAACCTTGATGCCGTCATGAACGGCGACCTTGAGCCCGTCATCCAATCGGCGATTGAAGCGGACGAGCAGGCGCGCCTGGACGCCATCGGCGAATAGCACCTGCCTCATACCAACAGCAGAGTAGATCCATGACGTTTTACCAAGGCCAGAGCCTCGCGGACGCTGTTCGCGAGGCCACTGCAGTTCTCGCCGACGCCGGCGTCCCCACACCGCGCGTGGACGCAGAATTGCTCGCCGAACACCTCCTGGGTGTGGGGCTCGGACGCCTGCGGGCCATGCTGTTGGGTGATGCTCCCGCGCCCGCGGGCTACGAAGAGCTCGTCCAGGAGAGGGCCGGCCGCGTCCCCCTCCAGCACATCACCGGCGTCGCATATTTCCGTTACTTGGAATTACGCGTGGGTCCGGGCGTCTTTATACCCCGTCCGGAAACGGAGTCAGTGGTCCAACTGGTCATTGACCATGTTGCAGGAATATCGAACCCCAAAGTGGTGGATCTGGGCACCGGATCAGGTGCCATTGCCGGTTCGATTGCCCACGAGGTGCCCGGCGCTGAAGTCCACGCCGTGGAATTCAGTACCTTTGCGCATGCCTGGGCTGCGAAGAACCTTGAGCCACTCGGTGTCATCCTTGTTCAAGGTGACCTCCGGGATGCGCTGCCCGAACACAACGGAACTTTCGACGTCGTGGTTTCCAACCCGCCGTACATCCCCGCGGAAGCGATACCCACAGAACCTGAAGTTGCGCTCCACGATCCTCCCGAAGCACTGTACGGTGGGGGAGCGGACGGGATGGAACTCCCGACGGCGGCGGCGGCCTCCGCGGCCCGGCTCCTGAAGCCAGGGGGCTACTTCGTGATGGAACACGCAGAAGTCCAAGCGGGCTGGATCTCCGGAATGCTGCAACGTACGGGACGTTGGATCGACGTTACGACGCACTTCGACCTGAACGGCAAGGAACGTGCAACCAGCGCGGTGCTGGCAAGCACCGCCCCTGATGAGTGAAAGAATAGCGCTGTGACCACAACCTACAATTGCACTTCCGATGACCTACGGGCTGAGGGACTTCAGCACGCCCAGCGAGCCATCAGTGAAAAGAAGTGCATCGTGCTGCCGACGGACACTGTGTACGGCATTGCCGCCGACGCCTTCTCTCCCTTGGCCGTGACCATGTTGCTGGCCTCCAAGGGACGCAGCCGGCAGATGCCTCCGCCGGTCCTGATTCCCAGGATCAATGCCTTGGACGGCCTGGCCACCGACGTGCCGGCCGATGCCCGGGCGCTGGCACAGGCATTTTGGCCGGGCGGGCTGACCCTGATCCTCCATGCGCAGCCGTCCCTGGACTGGGATCTGGGCGATACCAAGGGCACCGTTGCACTCCGTATGCCCGACGACGAGATTGCTTTGGAGCTCCTCGGGCTCACGGGGCCGCTGGCCGTATCGTCGGCCAACCGCACGGGGCAGGAAGCAGCCCAGACCGCTTCGGAAGCGCGCATGCAACTGGCCGAGTCCGTTGAGGTCTACCTGGAGGGTGGATTCCGGCCGGTGGAGGGCACTGCCGCGCTGCCGTCCACGATTGTGGACGCAACTGCTTCCCCGTTCCGCGTAGTGCGCCAAGGAGCCATCTCGCTGGAGAGACTCCGCACCATCGTTCCGACGATCCTCGGCTTCGGCGAAACGGTGCCCGTAGAGGCGCCGGCTCCAGCAGATGAGACCGTCCCCGAAGAGGAGGCTGTTGCAGAAACGGCTGAAGGAGCAGCGGCGTCGGGTGACGCAACAGCAGTTTTTGGTGACGCAACTTCGGAGGCCGAACCTGTCGAGGAGGCCACCACAGCTGGTGACAAGGCTGCTGACGTGACCGAAGCCGCCGGCGTCGAGGCATCGACACCGGACGGCGGGTCGACCCCTGACGACGATGTGGCACCGCGGGCGCCACGAGAAGCCAAGTCCGAATGATTCCGGAACGCCAGCGCGTCCCCGTCCTTGACGTCGACGCCACTCCCTTGCGCGTCGATGAACTCATTGATGCGATGGGCGGACTCATCGTGGCCGGGACGACGAACACTGTGCTCGGGCATAACCTGCACAGCATCACGCTGTTTCATTCATGTCCGGACGTTCGTGCGCTCTATGAGGAAGGCTCGATAGTCCTCTTGGACGGGGCCCCGGCGACGCTCCTGTGGGGTCTTGCTCGCAAGCGGCAGGGTCCACCGTTGAGCGAAGGGGCCATGGCGTACCGCCTGGGTTCAATGGACTGGATCCCGGAACTCGGCAAGGTTCCCGGGTTGCACCGGGTTGCTGTGATCGGCGCTGGACGTGAGGCAAATACCAAAGCGGTTGCACGCTTGCGGTCCATCATTCCCGGAGCCACGGTAGACGGCATGCCCGGCGAAGGCTGGGACGATGCCCTTGAAGAAGCCGTGGTGGGCTGGCTCAGCGCGTTCCAGCCACAACTGGTATTGCTTGGGCTGGGCATGCCGCTTCAGGAACATGTCTTGAATCGCCGTCTTGGACTACTGCCGCCTGCTGTTTATTGCGCCGTTGGCGGGGCCATCGAGCAAGTCGCGGGCATCCAGAAGCTGGCTCCGCGCTGGCTCGGACGTTTGGGGCTTGAATGGGCCTGGCGCCTGGTTCTTCATCCGGGTCGGGTTGCCTACAGAGTTTTCGTTGAACCCTGGAAGCTGGCCGGCCTGCTGATTCGGCGCCGTTTTCAACCATCCAAGACCAAAGGCAAGTAAATGACGTCCCAAGTTGTCGTGGTCGCTGTCGTGGTGACCTATAACCGGCATGAACTTCTCCAAACGACTTTGGCCGGCATCGCCTCAGGCACCCGGGTGCCTGAGGCCGTCGTCGTCGTGGACAACGCTTCCACGGACGGAACTGCAGAATTCCTGCGGGACTATAAGGGACCGCTGTCCATTGACGTGGTCACCTTGAACACAAACGTTGGCGGCGCCGGTGGGTTTGTGGTCGGCATGGAGCGCGCCCTGCTGGATCATGGCGCGGACCACGTCTGGATCATGGACGACGACACCGAACCCCAGCCGGGGGCGCTGGGCGAAGCCCTGGATGCTTCCGACGCTTACATGCAGGAAACAGGAGATGTTCCGGCGTTCATCGCAAGCCGCGTCGTCTGGACCGATGGCCGGGACCACCCTATGAACCGCATGCGGCCCCGGATGGGTGCCAGTGAGAAAGCACGGAGCGCTGCTGCCCGTGTGGGTGCGACGCAGATCCGCAGCGCTTCCTTTGTGTCGGTGCTGATCCGTGCCGAAGAGATCCGGAAGTATGGCCTGCCTATTGCGGACTACTTCATCTGGAATGACGATCTCGAGTACACCGCCAGGGTCTCGCGCCGGGGGACGGCCCTGACCACTGACGCATCGGTGGCGAATCATCACACAAAGGTTTTTGGCGACGCCGGCGCGGACCCGGGACCGCGCTTTTACTACGAAGTGCGGAACAAGCTCTGGGTGTACACCCGTTCCGGCGCACTCGCACCGTGGGAGAAGATACTCTTCACCGGCGCCTCACTGCGTAATTGGACCCGCACCATCGCGGCATCGCCCAACCGCAAAGTGCTGCTTGACGGGCTCTTCAAGGGCATGCGCCACAGCCTGAAAGCTCCGCGTTCCAATGAGAAGGTGCTTGAGGGAATCTACGCATTGCGGAACGTCCAAGAGCCGGCGAGCTGACCACTTCGCAGCTTAGCCCCTGCTCAACAGGCGGGGCTTTGCGGCTGCGTCACAGGGTGGTCACGGCCGTTGGCATTAGTATCGTGACTAGAGTCCACAGAAATCCCGCAACATTCGGCACAGCCGGTGCAGGCATGGCGACGGAGTAGTTCCATTTATCCAAAGACAGAATTCCACACCTCAAGGTGCCCGGAAACCACCGGCTTACACGCGACGCACCGGCTGCGTCTGCTGGTCACCGTTTCCGGAACAGCGGGCGGGCCGCTCCCGGGAGCCGCATCATGATCATGTATCTGCTGATGGCACTCACGGCTGCGGTGGTGTCCTACGCGGGAACGTGGGGTGCCCGCGTAGCCGGAAATAAACTGCGCCTGTACCGTCCGATCCGCAGCAGGGACATGCATTCGGCATTGATTTCCAAACTCGGGGGATTGGGCATCTTTACCGGCTTCTTCGTCGCTTTGGTGGTTGCCAGCAATTCCTTCTTCGTGAAGGACATCTTCAGGCACAACGATGCTCCGTGGGGGATCCTGGCCGGCGCCATCGTGATTGTCGCCGTTGGGGTAGCCGACGACATCCTGGACATCCGATGGTGGATCAAGCTGTTGGGACAGGGCGCGGCTGCTCTCATCGTGGCAATCTGGGGCGTGCGGATGTCGGTGGTTCCGTTCATCCCGGAACCGATATTCCTTGAGTCTGAAATCCTTCAGATTGTGCTCACGGCTGGTCTGATTGTTACCACCATGAATGCCGTCAACTTCATTGACGGCCTGGACGGGCTGGCGGCAGGAGTTGCGATCATTGGTGGTGGAGCCTTCTTCCTCACGGCGTACTGGGTTCACCGGAACAATCCGTCCACCGACAACTCAGACCTCGCGACACTCCTGATGGCCATCCTTGTGGGAAGCTGCATCGGGTTCCTGCCGCATAACTGGTTCCCTGCCAAAATCTTCATGGGCGACTCCGGGGCCATGCTTATTGGCCTGCTCATGGCCTCCGCCGGTGTGGTGGCAACGGGCCAGATCGGTTCCGGCCTCTACGACCGCGCCAACGGTATACCTACAATCGTTCCGATTCTGTTGCCCTTCGCCGTGCTATCCCTACCCCTTCTTGACTTGGGGATGGCCGTTGTCCGTCGGACGGCCAGGGGACAGTCGCCGTGGTCGGCAGACCGCGGGCATCTCCACCACAAGCTGGTGGACCTCGGTTACTCGCACCGCACCGCCGTCGTGATGCTGTATGTCTGGACGTGCATCCTGGCTTTCGGCGGTGTCGCCTTCGCTGTCTTCCCATGGCAAATTGTGCTCATCGTTATCATCGCGGCAGCGCTCATTATGGCCGCCGTGACGGCGTGGCCCTACTTCACAAGGAACTCGACGCGTCCGGGGGAGTAGTTGTGACAGCCGGTTATGGTCACAGTTCTATCTCATGTAGAATTCTTTCTGCGGACAGTCACTCGCCCGTAACCCCACTTTGAGAATATGGCACCTGTGCCACGAGGATTGGTTTCCCCATGACATCCAACGCCGAAACCGGACGCCCGTCCGGTAAACGTGGTGTTGGAGTTTCCGGTGAGACGTCTAACCTCTGGCTCCGATTGCTCTTCTTGAGTTCCGCTGCTTCTCTGGTCGGCTTGGTCGTCACGAGTATTGTGGCGGCAACAATGAACGGTGGCCAGGGCGCCCTATCAGCTGCTTTCGGCGGCGGACTCGTCGTGGTCTTCTTCGCGATCAGTCTCTTGATCGGCCACTTCGTTGGTCGCAACAATCCCTCTGGGGCCGTTGGACTTTTCGTAGCGACGTACTTCGTCAAGGTCGTGGGATTCGCCGTGGTCCTTTTTGCGGTAGGTACTCCCGATTGGCTGCACAGCCGTTGGTTTGTCATCGGTGCAGTCGTGTCCGTAGTCCTTTGGCAAGCCGCAGAGATTTACGGTTTCAGCAAAGCCCGCCTTCAGATCTACAACGATCCTGCAGAGCCGAAGGGTGGCCCGGATGTCTCCGCGTAAGCGTTATTCACGCCCGGCTGCCGGTGCTCAGCAACCTGCCCATCGCACTGAATCTGCAGAAGCCGGAAGCGACGGTGGATACAACGCCGGCATCGCCGTCTTCAGCTACATCATTGGCGGGATCATTGTCTGGAGTTTGATAGGCTGGGGTCTGGATAATCTGTGGGGGACCCGCTGGATTGTGCTCCTTGGCGCTCTGCTGGGAGCCGCAGGAGGGTTCTATCTTTCCCATATGCACGGCCTCACCAGGCAAAGCTCCTCTTCTGGTGAGAGCAACGCAGACAGCGGTCCGTCCACGGACGGGGACAGTAATGCCAAATAATTTCACATGGAACACGGATGCGTCCAACGCACCCGGATTCCAACCAATGCCCAATGATGGACACAGCAGAGAGGAAACGCGTTGATCGCGCTTGCGCTCCCCGCCCAGGATTCGGGGTCATTCACCCCACCCGGAATCGACGAAATGCACCTGCCGGCAATCCTGCCTTGGGGTGCGCACGACGGATTCTCCAAGCAGATGCTGCTGGTGATCCTTTCGGTCGTCATTATCGCTACATTCTTCATCCTCGCTGCACGTAAGCAGCAGCTGGTTCCCGGCAAGCTGCAGTTCGCAGGCGAAATGGCCTATGGCTTCGTCCGCAACAGCATCGCCAAGGACATCATCGGCGGCAAGGACTTCATCAAGTACGTCCCGCTGCTGTTCAGCTTGTTCTTCTTCATTCTGGTGAACAACATCTATGGCGCGATTCCCGTCATTCAGCTCCCGAGCTTCTCCCACGTCGGTGGAGCTTATGTGCTGGCCGGCATCGTGTACTTCACCTGGATTGCCATTGGCGTCAAGAAGAACGGCCTGAAGTACTTCAAGCTCGCCATCGTTCCTTCAGGTGTTCCGTGGTACATCCTCCCGATCGTGGTACCGATCGAAATCATCTCCAACTTCCTGGTCCGTCCCGTCACGCACAGCCTCCGTCTGTTCGCGACCATGTTGGCCGGCCACTTGATCGTCATGCTCGCCGGTTCCGGCATCGAGTACTTGGTCATGCAGGAAAACGTCCTTTTGAAGGGCACCTCGGTCCTGGTCCTCGTCGGCGCTATCGCCATGTACATGCTCGAGGCACTGATCATGGCCCTGCAGGCCTACGTGTTCACGCTGCTGACCGCGATCTACATCGAAGGCGCCCTGCACGCCGACAGCCACTAGGCACAAAATCTTCCCCTGATGGGGATTGAAGTAAACCAAACAACCTGCCACATGGGTGGCATCTTGAAAGGAAAAAAATGGAAGGCAATCTCAACCTCGTAGGTTACGGTCTGTCCGCAATCGGCGGTGGTATCGGTGTGGGTCTCGTATTCGCGGCTTACATCAACGGTGTTGCTCGTCAGCCGGAAGCTCAGCGCGTGCTGCAGCCGATCGCGTTCCTTGGTCTGGCACTGACCGAAGCTCTCGCCATCCTCGGACTCGTCTTCGCGTTCGTTCTCTAGTCTTCGGATTAAGAACGAAGCGAATTCCGCAACCGAGTAGATAGGACGGGTGAAATATGAATCAGCTGATCATCTCAGCCGCCACTGAAGGCAAAGAGGCCGCAAACCCTCTCGTTCCCAATGTCTGGGAAATGGGCGTCGTCCTCGTCGGCTTTGCGGTCCTCCTGTACATCGTGGTCAAGTTCATTGTCCCGATGTTCGAGAAGACCTTCGCAGAGCGCGCCGAAGCAATTGAAGGTGGCATTGCAAAGGCCGAAGCGGCCCAGGCGGAAGCTTCTGCAGCTCTTGAAGAGTACAAGCAGCAGCTCACCGACGCCCGCGCCGAAGCCAACCGCATCCGCGAAGAAGCACGTGCCGAGGGCGCCCAGATCCTTGCGGACCTGAAGGCCAAGGCAGCAGCAGAGTCTGCACGCATCACCGAGCAGGCACACGCTGCCATCGAATCGGAGCGCCAGGCGGCTGTTGTCTCGCTTCGTTCCGAGGTTGGCACCCTGGCCACCACGCTGGCCGGCCGCATCGTTGGTGAAGCACTCACCGACGACCAGCGCGCCGCACGCGTTGTGGACCGCTTCCTTGCAGATCTGGAGACCCAGAGCGCAGGTGCAGCTAAGTAATGGCAGGTATATCGAGCGAATCGCTGACCACAGCACTGGCGCAGTTGGAAGCCAAGCTTCCTTTCGCCTCGCTGCAGTTGGCTAAGGACCTCTTCGGAATCCTGGGAACGGTGGACAGCTCGGCTGGCTTGCGCCGCGCCCTGACTGACCCGTCCCGTACTGGAGACGAAAAGTCGGCGCTGGTCAAGCAGCTGGTTGGCGGGAAAGTCTCCGCTGATGCTGCTGAAATTGCGGGCGGACTGGCCAGCTCACGCTGGGCATCGGCACGCGATATCGGCGATGCACTCGAGACGCTTGCCGCCACGGTTGTCATTGCCGTAGCTGAAAACAAGTCGGCTGTTTCTGCCTCCGGTATCACGGGGCTGGAAGAGCTGGAAAACGATCTGTTTGCCTTCAACCAGGCCGTAGCTTCCAGCCACGAAGTACAACGTGCTCTGTCTGAGCCGCAGGCATCCCCTGCGGCAAAGATTGCACTGGCCGAGAAACTTGTTCCTGGCAGCAGCGAGGAAGCAAAGGTTCTCATCAGCCAGGCAGTTACGCAGCCGCGCGGTGTTAAGCCAAGCAAGCTCGTCGAGTCTTTCGCCAAGCTTGCAGCCAAGCGCCAGCAGCGCTGGATTGCAACTGTCAGCGTTACCCGTCCGTTGACGGAAACGCAGGCCAGCCGTCTGCAGGCCGGGCTTGATGCCCTGTACGGCCGCGAACTGAAGGTCAACCTCAACGTTGACCCCGCCCTGATTGGTGGAATCCGCGTCCAGGTCGGTGACGAAGTGCTCGACGCTTCGGTTGTCGCCCGCTTGAGCGAACTCCGCCGTCAGCTCGCTGGCTAGCGAAGAAGACACAGCACAACTTAACTGATATAAAACCCGGTCATCGTGAGCAACGATGATCACGAAAACAGGAGAGCAGGGACTGCAGATGGCCGAATTGACCATCAACGCCGACGACGTCCGTAATGCGTTGAACGAGTTCGCGGCGTCCTACGAACCCGGTAACGCAGAACGCGTAGAGGTTGGTCGTGTGACCGCCGCAAGTGACGGCATCGCCCGTGTTGAGGGTCTTCCCTCGGTCATGGCGAACGAGTTGCTTCGCTTCGAAGACGGCACGCTGGGCCTGGCCCAGAACCTTGACGTCCGCGAGATCGGTGTCATTATCCTCGGTGACTTCACCGGTATTGAAGAAGGCCAGGAAGTTCACCGTACCGGTGAGATCCTGTCCGTTCCGGTTGGCGATGCCTTCCTGGGTCGCGTTGTTGACCCGCTGGGCCAGCCGATCGACGACCTCGGCGAGATCAAGGCCGAAGGCACCCGTGCACTGGAACTCCAGGCTCCGGGCGTTACCGAACGCAAGTCGGTTCACGAACCGATGCAGACCGGCCTCAAGGCTATCGACGCCATGATCCCGATCGGCCGCGGCCAGCGTCAGCTGATCATTGGTGACCGCCAGACTGGCAAGACCGCCATCGCCGTGGACACCATCATCAACCAGAAGGCCAACTGGGCTTCCGGAGATGTCACCAAGCAGGTTCGCTGCGTCTACGTTGGTGTCGGCCAGAAGGCTTCCACCATCGCAGCCGTCCGCCAGACCCTCGAGGATCACGGCGCGCTGGAGTACACCACCATTGTGGCGTCCCCGGCATCGGACCCCGCTGGCTTCAAGTACCTTGCACCGTACGCAGGCTCGGCCATCGGTCAGCACTGGATGTACGGCGGCAAGCACGTACTGGTGATCTTTGATGACCTGTCCAAGCAGGCCGAAGCCTACCGCGCCGTATCCCTGCTGCTGCGCCGTCCGCCGGGACGCGAAGCTTACCCGGGCGACGTCTTCTACTTGCACTCCCGTCTGCTGGAGCGTTGTGCCAAGCTCTCCGACGAGCTCGGTGCAGGTTCGATGACCGGTCTTCCGATCGTCGAAACCAAGGCAAACGACGTCTCTGCCTACATCCCGACCAACGTGATCTCCATTACCGATGGCCAGATCTTCCTCCAGTCGGACCTCTTCAACGCCAACCAGCGGCCTGCTGTTGACGTTGGTGTGTCCGTCTCCCGCGTTGGTGGCGCTGCACAGGTCAAGTCCATGAAGAAGGTCTCCGGTACTTTGAAGCTGGACCTGGCCCAGTACCGCGACATGCAGGCATTCGCCATGTTCGCCTCTGACCTTGACGCTGCTTCCCGCCAGCAGCTGACCCGTGGTGCACGCCTGATGGAACTGCTGAAGCAGGGCCAGTACTCACCGTTCCCGGTTGAGAACCAGGTTGTGTCCATCTGGGCCGGTACCAAGGGTTACCTGGACGACGTTCCGGTTGAGGACATCAGCCGCTTCGAGTCCGAGTTCCTGGAGCACCTCACGCACAAGTCCTCCATCCTGACCACGCTGGCTCAGACCAACGTCCTGGATGACGACACCGCTGCAGCCTTGAAGGAAGCGATCATTTCCTTCAAGAAGGGCTTCTTCGGCGAAGGCGACAACCACTTGGTTGGCGCCGGCCACGAAGAGCACGCAGCGATCTCCGGCGGCGACGTCGACCAGGAAAAGATCGTCAAGCAGAAGCGCTAGTTTCGATCACCTGCCCTGCCGGGGCCCGCAAGGGCCCCGGCAGGGCAGCACATCGGGAACTTAGGAAAGGATAAGTATGGGAGCCCAGATTCGGGTCTACCGTCAGAAGATCAGCTCGACGACGTCGATGCGCAAGATCTTCAAGGCGATGGAACTGATCGCTACCTCGCGCATCGGTAAGGCCCGCGCCCGCGTAGCAGCTTCACTGCCCTACGCGAACGCGATTACCCGCGCCGTTTCTGCTGTCGCAACTCAGAGCGAAATCGACCACCCGCTGACCACCGAGCCGGAGCAGATCCGCCGCGCCGCAGTCCTGATCATTACATCGGACCGTGGCCTTGCAGGATCGTACTCCGCGAGTGTGCTCAAGCAGGCTGAAGGTCTCACCGAGCTTCTTCACGCAGAAGGCAAGGAAGTCAAGGCGTACCTGGTTGGCCGCAAGGCGCAGGCGTACTTCGATTTCCGCAACCGGTCATACACCCGCGTATGGACTGGTGGCACGGACGCACCGGAATTCGAAACCGCACGGGAAGTCGGAGCTGCACTACTTGAAGACTTCTCCACTGACTTCGAAGAGGGTGGCGTGGATGAAATCCACGTCGTCTACACCCGCTTCAAGTCGATGGTGACGCAGGAGCCCACGGTTATCCGTTTGCTCCCGCTGGAGGTCGTCGAAGAGGAAGCAGCCTCGGAATCCGAGCTGTTGCCGTTGTACGAGTTTGAACCGGAAACAGAGCAGGTGCTTGACGCACTGCTTCCGCGTTACATCGAGTCCCGCATCTTCGCAGCCATGCTGCAGGCCGCTGCTTCCGAGCTCGCCGCCCGCCAGCGTGCCATGAAGTCGGCCGGTGACAACGCTACGGATTTGATCAAGAAGTACACGCGCCTTCGCAACACGGCCCGCCAGGCCGAGATTACGCAGGAGCTTTCCGAAATCGTTGCCGGCGCCGACGCCCTCGCGTCCTAGCCTGCAGCGGATTCGGCTCGAAGCCGCACCTGCAACAAACAGATAAACTTAACCCCACGCCATCTACTGAGTGAAGTGAGAGAGATGACTGCCACTGCTACCGAACACGTAGCAACGGCCGGTGCCACCGGCCGCATTGCCCGTGTTATTGGTCCGGTTGTCGACGTCGAATTCCCGGCTGACGCAATCCCCTCGATTTACAACGCTCTGACCACTGAGATCACTCTCAACGGCCAGACGAAGACCATCACGTTCGAGACCTCCCAGCACTTGGGTGACAACCTCGTTCGCGCCATCTCCCTGCAGGCAACCGACGGACTCGTCCGCGGCACCACTGTGCGGGACTCCGGCGCTCCGATCTCCGTGCCCGTCGGCGATGGCGTCAAGGGCCACATCTTCAACGTCCTCGGCAAGCCGCTGGATGTTGACGAGTCGGAGATCAAGGCCGACGCCTATTGGCCGATCCACCGCAAGGCTCCGGCCTTCGCGTCCCTCGAGGGCTCCACGGAGATGCTCGAGACCGGCATCAAGGTCATCGACCTTCTCACCCCGTACATCAAGGGTGGAAAGATCGGCCTGTTCGGCGGCGCCGGCGTTGGCAAGACCGTTCTGATCCAGGAAATGATCACCCGTGTTGCCCGCAACTTCGGTGGTACTTCCGTATTCGCCGGTGTTGGCGAGCGTACCCGTGAAGGTAACGACCTCTGGGTTGAAATGGAAGAGGCAGGCGTCCTCAAGGACACCGCCCTTGTGTTCGGCCAGATGGACGAGCCGCCGGGAACGCGTCTTCGCGTGGCCCTGTCCGCTCTGACCATGGCGGAGTACTTCCGCGATGTCCAGAACCAGGACGTGCTGCTCTTCATCGACAACATCTTCCGCTTCACGCAGGCAGGCTCGGAAGTTTCCACGCTGCTCGGCCGTATGCCGTCCGCTGTGGGCTACCAGCCGAACCTTGCTGACGAGATGGGTCTGCTCCAGGAGCGCATCACGTCCACCAAGGGTCACTCCATCACGTCGATGCAGGCCATCTACGTGCCGGCTGATGACTACACCGACCCGGCTCCGGCCACGACCTTCGCACACCTCGACGCGACCACGGAGCTTTCCCGTGAAATCGCATCCCGTGGTCTGTACCCGGCCGTTGACCCGCTGACGTCGACCTCCCGTATTCTGGATCCCCAGTACATCGGCAAGGACCACTACAACACGGCTGTCCGTGTTAAGCAGATCCTGCAGAAGAACAAGGAACTCCAGGACATCATCGCCATCCTCGGTGTTGACGAACTGTCTGAAGAGGACAAGATCGTCGTGTCCCGCGCACGTCGTATCCAGCAGTTCCTCTCCCAGAACACCTACACCGCCAAGCAGTTCACCGGCGTCGAGGGCTCCACCGTGTCCATCAAGGACACCGTGGAAGGCTTCACGGCCATCTGCGACGGCGAGCTCGACCACATCGCAGAGCAGGCGTTCTTCAACGTCGGCGGCCTGGATGACGTCGAGCGTCAGTGGGCCAAGATCCAGGAACAGACCAAGTAGTATGGCTGAGCTCGAGGTTGAGATTGTCGCAGCGGACCACTTTGTGTGGTCCGGCGCGGCCAAGATGGTGAAGGCCCGCACCAGTGATGGTGAAATCGGAATCCTGCCGGGCCACTCGCCCCTTCTGGCCATCATGGCCGCAGGCGAGCTGGCAATCCAGCCGGTTTCCGGTGATCGCATTGCGGTAGTTGTGGACGGTGGATTCTTCTCCGTCGACAACGATCGTGTGGTCATTGTTGCTGACAACGCCAAATTGGGCGAAGCGGCTACAGCGGGGATCCGATAGCACGACCTTGATGGACGATTCCCTTATTCCGTTCATCGCACTGGCAACAGCGTTCTCGTTGCTGATCATTGCACTGTGCCTGTTCGGGGTGCGCCGCTTCAACCTGCGGCGTGCCCTGGGCACGGTAGACGCCTCCATTTGCACGGCTGGAAACAGCTGGCAGATGGGGGTTTGTCGTTATCAGGACAATGAGCTGGAGTGGTTCCGCTTGATGTCCCTGAGCGTGATCCCCAAGCATAGATTTACGCGCAGCTCGCTCGAACTGCTGGGCCGCCGCAAACCCACGGAAGATGAACTTGTCCGGGTGCAGCCCGGCGTGGTGGTGGTTGAGTTGCAGTACGAAGGTAAGAAGTTCATGCTTGCCATGAACTTCGATGCCTATGCTGGGCTGTCTTCCTGGCTGGAGGCCGGTCCCGTCATCGGCGTCGGCACCTGGCGCTAGGCGTTATGGATTTTCTTTCCGACGTCAGCCTGGTTGGTGGTCCGTTCCTCTGGTTCAGCATCGCTTGCGGTGCTGCCGGTGGGGCGTACCTCCTCTGGCGACGTCGACGTTCATGGCCACTGGTCGTTGTGGCCTCGCTGGCGGTTTCCGCTGGCATTGTGGCGCTGGTTCATTGGATCCTGGTGGATCTCATGGCCACATTCTCGGAAAACCTGCCCTTTGAGACGTTGGCTTGGTCTGTGCCGGCCGTGGCAGCCATCCTCCTTTGCGCCGCACGCTTTCCACGTAACTCCGCCAAGGGGCGCTCACTCAGCGTGCTGGCGATGATTGGCGTCCTCCTTCTCAGTGTGGTCCAGGTTAATCTGTACTTTGGCCTGAACAACTCTGTAGCCGACTTACTTGGAACCGCGGTAGCCCGGATCCAACCGTTGGAGGACAGCCTTAAACGGAGCGCGGACGGCAAGCCCCCTCCAGCCCTCGAAGCGTGGAAAGCACCGGAGTCCATGCCCGGAAACGGAATCCTGCGCAGAGCTGACATTCCCGGAACGATCTCTGGTTTCACGGCACGGGAAGCGTACATCTACCTTCCCCCTGCCTATCAGAGGGAGCTCCGTCCGAGCCTGCCCGTTCTTGTGCTGTTCTCCGGTCAGCCAGGCGGGCCTGCCGACTGGCTGACCGGCGGCCAGCTCCGCTTACAACTCGACCGCTTTGCCGAAGCACACAATGGCCTCGCCCCGGTGACGGTGGTGGTGGATCCGAATGGCTCAGGCAGCGCCAACACCATGTGCATGGACAGTCGGATTGCCCCAGTGGATACCTATCTCTCCCAGGATGTTCCTGCATGGATCAAGTCCACGCTGGATGTTTCCAACGACCCCGGGCAGTGGGCGGTGGGCGGCTTTTCGTTCGGAGGCACGTGCGCCATGCAGATGGGCACAGCCCACCCGGAGATTTTCCCCTCGATCCTCGCATTCTCGGCAGAGCGCGAACCTGCGTTGGCCAAGGACCGAAACAAAACCATTCAAGACTCGTTCGACGGCGATGTTGAGGCTTTCGAGTCCAGGACACCTTTGGTGCTGATGCAGCAAAGCAATTTCACGGGAAGCGGTGTCTACCTCACGGCAGGTGAAACCGACCACGAGTTCACCGACTACATGCATGAGCTCGCCAATGCCGCGAGGAATGCAGGCTTCCAAACCGAAGAACACTCCATCCAGCATGCCGGGCACTCCTGGGACGCTGTGGTGAGGGGAATGCCCGGTGGCCTGGGCTTCCTGGCTGCACGGTGGGGGTTGACGCGTTGAGTCTTGCCTTCAAAGGTGTGATCAAGCCGGCACTGCTGCAGGCGGGCAGGCACGTGCGGGCCACCCCGTTCACCTTGCTGGTACTGGTTCTGTTCGTGGCCGCGTCCTTGGTGTCGGGCAGCTTTCTGTCCGGTCCGCCGGAGCCGTGGCTTTCCTTAGCCGGCGTATCCTTGGATGGCTTGAAATCCGGCGAATGGTGGTCCATCTGGACATCGCTGTTCTTCACCACCAATCCGCTGGCTTATGCCACGGCCATTGTGATGTTCCTGTTCCTCTTGGGCCTTGCTGAGCGGCAGCTGGGTTCGCTCAAAACGGCCGGTGTCTTCCTGGGCAGCCAGTTCGCCTGCGTGTCAGCGTTCCTTTTGGTCACCCAGGTGGCACAGCACTCCGATGACGGCTGGCTCTCCCGGATGGCAGATACCCGGCTGATCGGCCCCTATGGTGCAGTTTTGGCCACTGCCTTGGCTGCCAGTGCACTGCTTCCCACACTGTGGCAGCGGCGATTGCGCACAGTTGCCCTTTCGGTCTCTTTGCTCCTGGTGTTGTACGTTGGCCACGCCGAGACAGTGGTGGGATTCCTTGGTGCGCTGATTGGCTTGGCCGCGGGGTGGTGGATGCAAAGCAGCCAGGGACATCTTCATCTGCATCGGTCCACGGGCAGGGAAGTGCGGAACCTCCTGTCTCTGACGATGGCAATCTTCGCCGTGGGACCCATCGTGACTGCTGCCGCGAAGAGCCCGTCCGGGCCCCTGGCCCTGCTTCGGGACGTCATCCTGAACCCTTTACCCACGCTCAGCCAATTGGAGAGCACTTGCGGGGGAACCATTGACGTTGCCTGTTTGGAAGTGGGTCGCCAAGGCTACACGGGCCCGTTCGGTTTGGCGCTGGCAGTGGTGCCTGTAGTTCTGCTCCTCATTTGTGCCGACGGTATGAGGCGTGGACGCAGGCTGGCTTTGGGAATCGCGATCGGTGTCCAGCTGGTGGTGGTGGCGTTGTCGGCGATCTACCTTGGCCTCTTTGCCGGCATGCCCAAACCTCAGGGACGTCCGCAGGTGCCCATGCTGAACTCGGCGGTGGTACACCTCATACCCCTTGTCCTGGTGCCCTTGATACTTGCTGTGCTTCTTTTTGCCTACCGTGGTCACTTTCGGGTGGAGTCTTCGGATCGCCTCCGGCATAGGATCTTCTGGCTGGTGGGTATGACCGGGGCAGGGCTCAGCCTCGCATACATCGCGGTGTGGCTGGCATCCGGCGGTATGGACCGCGACGGCGGTTTGCTGGGGTTGGCTGCTGAGCTGGCCAGGCAGTACCTCCCAGTTCCGCTTCCGGGCGTTTACCGAAAAGTCTTCGCCGAACGTGATGTTGTGGAGGTGTTCCTTTTCTCCTACTCCGGCACGGTCTTCTGGTTGGTGGCTTTGGTGGGCGTATGGATCCTGCTCATCCGTGGACACCACTCCGGAGGGCTCGACCACCAGGCCCGCGAGAGGGCGCGCGCCTTGGTCAGGTCAGGCGGCGATTCCTTGTCCTGGATGGCGCTCTGGGAACCCAACAAGTATTGGTTCAACGCAGGAGCAACCGGGGGAGTGGCCTACCAACAGCACGGACACGTGGCGTTGACGTTGGCTGGCCCGTTTGGCTCCAGCAGACACCACTTGGACACTGCCACGGGCTTCCTCGAGTACTGCTCCCAGCAGGCGCTGATCCCGTGCTTCTACTCCTGCACCGGTGAGCTGTGGCCCATTCTGCAGGCGCGCGGGTTCCGCAGAGTAGCTGTTGCACAGGAAACCCGCCTCCGGATCAGGGACCTGGAATTTCGCGGCAAGGAGTGGCAGAACGTCAGGACATCGCTGAACCGCGCCACGAAATTGGGAATAACGGCCAGCTGGGGCCGCTACTCTGAGCTGTCCCACGGCGTGCGCTCCCAGGTCACGGAGGTCTCGGAGGAGTGGGCAGCCCAAAAGAAGATCCCTGAGATGGGTTTCACCCTTGGCGGCCTGGACGAATTGGAGGACGACGACGTCCTCTGCTGCGTCGCCGTGGATGATGCGGGGTTTGTGTATGGAGTCACCAGTTGGTTGCCGGTCTATGAAGAGGGGCAGGTTGTCAGCTGGACGTTGGACTTCATGAGACGGCGTGGCGACACGTTCCCGGGAGTCATGGAATTCCTGATTGCCTCGGCCATCCTGCACCTGCGCAGCTCCGTGGAGGTCATCTCCCTATCAGGCTCTCCCCTGGCCCGGGAGAGGGGCGAAATCGAACAACGGGCCGAAGGCCTGGCCGGAATTCTTGACGCCGTGGGGCAAGCCTTGGAACCGGTTTATGGATTCAGGTCCCTGGCTTCTTTTAAGTCAAGATTCCAACCGGAGTACCGAACGTTGTACATGTATTACCAAGACCCCCTGCACCTTCCTGCAATGGGACGCGCACTCAGCCGTGCCTATCTTCCTGGATTGTCGGTACGGCATTCGGCGCGGCTGCTCCGGACCTTGGTTGCTTGAATAGTCAACGCCCATTCACAACTGGGTTTTCGACTTTCTTCATGGTTAGTAACAGTTGTTGTCGAAATATCAGACATAACCTCCCTTAAACACGTTGACCCCGGCCAAAAGCCGGGGTCAACGTGTTTGTTGAAACTGCAACAAGCAGAATTCAACGGTTAAGGCTAGACGACCGTAACGCCGGTTGCCTGGGGGCCTTTGGCGCCCTGACCGATCTCGAACTGAACGCGCTGGTTCTCGTCGAGGGTCTTGAAGCCACCGGTCTGGATCTCGGAGTAGTGAACAAAAACGTCCCCATCCGAGTCATCCGGGGTGATGAAGCCGAAGCCCTTTTCAGCGTTGAACCACTTGACGGTTCCCAGTGCCATGTATTTCTCCTCATTGTGGAACATCAGTCCGATACACCTCGTACCGGCTTTGTTACTCCGCGAGAAGACCATTGATTCCGTCCGGGTTGGACCCGGCTGGTTTCGCAGGAGCTTCACGCTCGCAACTCGTCTTGCGAGCATGAAAACCACCTACACAAAGACTGCTACAACACTTTCATGTGCCCTGCCGGAGGTCAACGGTCTTTTGGGCAATTCGGGAAAATTTTCGGTAAAAAGAAGGTAACGCAGGCCCTTTCAAATTCAGGCTAGGACAACCACTGGCCGTTGCGCATGACGCCGGTTAGTTCCAGGTCCTCGTTTGTCACAACGACGTCGGCACGCAAGCCGCGGCGAAGCCCGCCGATCTCATCGGAAAGTCCCAGTACCGCTGCCGGTACTGCTGTTGCCGAACAAACGGCATCGGGAAGTGCGACGCCGGCCGCCACGGTTTTGCGGACGACCTCCAGGAGGGTGGCGGTGCCTCCCGCGATGGAGCCGGTCGCATCAAGAGTGGCCACACCGTCGCTGACCGTCACAGGGGAGGGGCCGAGCATGTAGCTTCCGTCGGACAGGCCGGCAGCGGCCATGGAATCCGTCACCAGGACGATGTTGGCGGCTCCTACAAGCTGGAAGACGGTGGCAACTGTGCTCGGATCCAGGTGGGTGCCGTCGGCGATGAGCTCCACAACGGCTTTGCCCTCCTGTGCCATCCGGAGGCAGGCCGCGACGGGGCCCGGTGCGCGGTGATGCATCGGAGGCATCCCATTGAAGAGGTGAGTGACGGTAGGAAGCGAACTGACGCCGTCGAACCCTGCCGACTCAAGTCCCTCACGGGCGGCGGCCAGCGACGCGGCCGCCGTTGCGTCGTCGCAGTCCGTGTGCCCCAGGGAGGGTGTGACGCCGTGGGAGGTCATGAGATCCACCAATGCAGCGGCGCCCGGAAGCTCCGGGGCGTAGGTCATGGTGGCGAGCTTGCCGGCCGCGGCGCCTACAAGCTCGTCCATCAGCTCGAGGTCCGGCTCCAGCAGGAAGTCCGGGTTCTGGGCTCCACAGCGGGCGTGGGAAAGGAACGGGCCTTCAAGGTGGATTCCAGCTACCAATCCTTCGTCGGCGAGCTTCACGTAGAGCTCAATGCCGCGGAGGAGGTCTTCCCGGGGAGCGGTGACCATGCTGGCCAAAAACGTTGTGGTCCCCGAGCGGTGGAGGAAGTCGACAGCCTTGCGGGCCGAAGTTTCTTCCCCGCCAGGGAAGTCGCCGCCGTTGCCGCCATGGCAGTGAACGTCCACCAGACCCGGGATGAGGTAACTGCCACTGGGCACCCCCAGGCGGACGGCACTTTGGAAGCCCTCGAAGTCCTGGGCATCAAAACCGTCGGCCGGACCGGCATAGGCGATCCGGTCGCCATCGATGGCCACAAGACCGTCGTCCACCACCTCGCCGTCGCTGACCAGGGTTCCTTTGAGGATCTGGTGGCTGGGCGCGGAAGAACTGGGGAAATGCTGTGCGGCAGTCATGATTTTGATTCTAGTGGCCTGCGGCACACGCGTTTGGGGAAGGGCTCAGAAGAGCCGCGACTCGCTGTCATCCACGCCGCGCATGGCGTCATAATCCAGCGTGACGCAGTCGATGCCGCGATCGTTGGCCAGCACCTTCGCCTGCGGCTTGATCTGCTGGGCTGCGAAAATGCCACGCACCGGCGCCAGCAAGGGATCACGGTTGAGCAGTTCCAAGTAGCGCGTAAGCTGCTCGACGCCGTCGATGTCGCCACGGCGTTTCAGCTCGACAGCCACGGTGGCGCCGTTGGCATCCCTGGCCAGGATGTCCACCGGGCCGATGGCTGTGAAGTATTCGCGCCGGATAAGGGAATAGCCGGTTCCAAGGGTTTCGATCTGCTCTGCAAGGAGCCGTTGCAGGTCTGCTTCCACGCCGTCCTTGATCAGTCCGGGATCGGTACCGAGATCGTGTGACGTGTCGTGCAGTTGCTCGTAGATATTGATGATGAGGCGGTCATCGGTCTTCGCGGACTGGACCGTCCACTGTTCCACCACGCCTTCCTCCACTTCGGTCTCCTCCGGTGTGGTCACCCGGAGCGTGGCCGGGGGGCTCATCCAGTTCAGCGGCTTGTAGGAGCCGCCGTCCGAATGCACCAGCACCGAGCCATCAGCCTTGACCAGCAGCAGCCGGGTGGCGAGGGGAAGATGGGCCTTAAGGCGGCCAACGTAATCAACAGAACAACGGGCTATGACGAGTCGCACCCGCCCCACATTACCGTCTCACCATCTACAACAGAGTGGCTGAGGCAGAATGGAAGCATGCCCCGCTCCAACCGCCCTCGCCGCAACGCGTCCAGCACACGCTCCGGCAGCGCCGGCGGTAAATGGACGGAACCGGCGCCCGAGCTTGACCTCGAAAGGGCCAGGGGTGGGATTGCCCGGCGTGAGAGCGCGCCGGACGGCGACTGGATGGTCCGGACCATGACGGCCAAAAAGGCGGAAAAACAGTACATCTGTCCTGGCTGCTCCACCGCCATCGTCCCGGGTATCGCCCATCTGGTGGTGTGGTCTGACAGCCACCTGTTCGGACAGGCCGCAGGGCTGGCCGAACGAAGGCACTGGCACACCAACTGCTGGACCGGCCGGACGTACCGATACCGCTGATTCGCTAGGCTTGGAACATGACTTTCGACCCCGCCTCGTTCGTGTTCACCCCGCAGGATGCGCCTTCGGAGATCCGTGCTTCCACGGTCCTTCCCGCCCGCCGCGAGAATGTGGAGTTCACCACCGAGGACGGCAAGGTGCTGCTGGGGGAGCTTGCTCTGCCGGAATCGGGAGAAATCACCGCTACCCTGATCACCCTCCACCCTCTGCCAACACATGGGGGGTTCATGGATTCGCATGTCTACCGCAAGGCGTCGTACAGGCTTCCTGCGCTGGCCGGAGTCGCCGTGCTCAGGTTCAACACGCGCGGTACGCAGTCTCCGCGCGGGACCAGTGAGGGCCAGTTCGAGGAAGGCATCGGCGAGCGTTACGACGTCGAGGCCGCCGTGCGGTTCGCCGTGGACCGCGGACTGCCGAACCGCTGGCTGGTGGGCTGGTCCTTCGGCACTGAACTCGCCTTGATGTACGGCGCTGTGGAACCGGTGGCCTCGGAGGTCGAGGGTGCCGTACTGCTGTCTCCGCCGCTGCACCGTGCCACGGACGTGCACCTCAAGGAGTGGGCCGCGTCCGCGAAGCCGCTGACAGTCCTGGTACCGGAACACGACGACTACCTGCAGCCTGCCGAAGCAGCCCAGCGCTTCAGCCTGGTACCACAGGCGCGGCTTGTCGGCGTCGACGGCGCCAAACACCTGTGGGTGGGCGAGAAGTACGCGGCGCGGGTCCTGGATGAAATCGTCGACGACGTCACTCCCGCAGGTGCCGGTGTTGACGGCCTGCCCCGTGAGTGGGCGGGGTCGGTCGCAAACGGCTAGCCCGTCCGCGAACGGCTGGTTCGGGCGGCGCGAAACGAGAAACCCAGACGGTCAGTGCCGGTCCTGGCGCATGATGAAGACTTCCTTGATCAGCAGCATGATGGCGGCCGCTGTAGGAATGGCGATCAGCGCGCCCAGTACTCCGAGGAGACTGCCGCCTGCGATCACCGAGATCACCGCTACGGCACCCGGGACCGCCACCGCGCGCTGCATAATGCGCGGGGAGATGAAGTACGCCTCGAATTGCAGGTAGGCGAAGTAGGCAATCGCGTAGATCACGGCGGTCTGCCAGCCGGCGGTGAGGGCAACCAGGATGACCACCACCGCGGCAATCAGGCCCCCCACCAGCGGAATGAACGCCAGCAAGGCGACGACGAACGCCAGTAGAACGCTGAACGGGATACCCAGGATGGTCATCAGGATGAAAGCAAAGATTGCATTCAGGAGCGCGACGCAGACCTGGCCTATGACGTAGTTACCGACGGAATCGGTGATCGCTTCGGAGAGGGCCTCCACACGGGGCCGGCGGGATCGGGGAGCGAGGCGGTAGGCCCATTTCTTCATGGAAGGCAACGCCGCCAGGAAGTAGAGGCTCAGGACCAGCACGATCAGTGACCCGAACAGGCCATTGGCCACCGTAGAGCCGAAACCGACCACGCCGCCGAAGATCCCGCCCATGGCCTCGGGATCCTTGACGAACTTGTCCAGTTCGGTGGTAATCCGGTCCCGCACGCCAAACTGGCTGTCTGCGTTGCGGAAGAAGTCCGAGTCGAGGAAGCCGCGGATCCAGTCCGGAGCTTGGCGCACGATTTCCGATACCTGTTCAACAATGGTGGGAATCAAAGTTGCGAAGAACCCTGCTACCGCCAGGACAAGGGCCGAGACGGAGATCAGGATGCCGGCCGGCCGGGGGACCTTGCGGGACTCGAGCCAGCGGACCACGGGATCGAGCCCGAGGGCAATAAAAAGTGCGGCAATGATCCACAGGATGAGCTGGGTGGTGTTGCTGGCGATATAAAACACTGCAAGGGCAATACCGACACCGGCTGTACCCATGAAGCCGACGTAGAGGGGGTGCTGGGATGACATGCGCGGGCCCGGGGCGCCGAAGCCATGGTCATCTTCAGGCCGGAGGCCTGCAGATGACTCATCTGTTTCGTCTTCCGGGGGCATTTCGAAGCGGACACGGGTACGGGCTCCCGGAATGGGCTGCCTCAACCTCCGGCCAAGGGCGGCAAGGCGTCCGGTACGTACAGGAACCGTTGCGGCGGTGCCGTCTGACGGGGCATCCACCGCACTAGACCCGGGCTCATCGGCGGGGCGGGGCTCCAAGTGGTCTTTCACGCGGTTTTGCTGCCTTTTCATTAGAGGTAAAGGGCTGATTCAGGCGCAGAACGGGCCGGATATCATGATCATCGCCACACTATCAGGAGCGTGGAATGGCGCCTCGGCGGCGCGATGGCGGGGTTTTCCCGATGTTGGCGAGATCACCTCGATCTGACTCTCTGATAACAAAACGGTTACCCTTGAAGTTCAACGACCGCTGATGATAGGTGATCCTGTGCGTTTGAAGACTGCAGCCGTGCTGGTGCTGCTGGGCCTGCTGACGATGCTGGCCGGCATTGGCCAGCAGACTTTCTGGGCCCCCGCTGAGACTGTGACCGCCTCGGTTCCCAGCGATACCAAAGCTGCCCCGCTGACCGTGATCGACCAAAAGTTGATCGCCCTCCATGACGGGCCGGTGAAGATCAAGATCCAGGGTGAAGGCAACTTCATGGTTGCTACGGGACGCCCGGACGACGTCGAAGCCTGGGTGGGTGAAACTGCCCACACTACGCTGACGGGCGTGTCGGCAGACCAGAAGTCACTTGAAGTGACCTCTGCCGATGGTGAAGCCACCGCGCCCTCACCGGCTGGATCCGATCTGTGGGTCAGTACTGAGGACGCCAGCGGCGACCTGGACTACACCTGGAACCCTCCTGCCGATGGCGAGTGGTCCCTTCTGGTAGCCAGCGACGGAACCAAACCCGCGCCGTCGTCGATTTCCATGACTTTCCCGAACAACGCCACCACCCCCTGGGCTGTGCCGCTGATTGTTCTGGGCATCATCATCATCCTCGCAGGAGCGGCCCTGCCGTTCGTCGCCAAGGCCCTCAGCAACCGCCGCAAGGACGGCCAGGATGACGGCCCCCGCGACGGCGGGGAAACCACTACCTTGCCCGTCCAGTCGCCGTCGGGTGACGCCGGTGGCCGGCGTGGTTCCGAAACTGAAGGTCCAGCCCTCCGGGTTACCGCAATTGCTGCGGCACTTGCGGCCGTCATGGTCGGCGGCACGGCTGTGGCCGCACAGGCAACCACAACACCTTCGGCAACATCCACTTCCTCTGCCGCAGCTCCTGCCGAAGGTGAAGGCGGTACTCCCGTCTTGCTGGAATCCCAGTTGCAGCGGATCCTTGAACAGGTTGCAAGCACCGTCGACGCCGCTGATGCCGCCAAGGATGCGGCCAAGCTGGCTCC
This sequence comes from Arthrobacter sp. 18067, assembly GCF_902706295.1. Lineage (GTDB taxonomy): Bacteria > Actinomycetota > Actinomycetes > Actinomycetales > Micrococcaceae > Arthrobacter. Next base: position 46,210 of record NZ_CACSJJ010000006.1, read on the forward strand.
CCGGGTGGACAAGATGGAACTGCAGATCCGTACGCAGAACTACAAGATCCGCACCGCCGTGTCCGCCTACGAAGCGCGTATGCCTGTCCGGGCCACGAAGCTTCAGAGCAGTGTCATCAGCACCAAGCGCGAGTGGCCCCGTACGGTCTTCGCCCTGACCCAGGGTGAGGGCAACGTGGTCCCGCAGGTCCTGACGCTGGTCCAGCTTTCGCCCCGCGAAAACTACAAGCTCTGGGGCAGTGCACCGCTGCAGCCTGGCACCAACTTCCCTTCGTTCCCGGTTCCCCGCGAGGGAACTGAACCTGTGCCGGCTGGCGACAATACTGGCTTGGCATACAGCGGCAACGAAGCGCTGGGCATCCTGGCCGAAATGTTGACCACGCCTGACTCCCCGAACCGGAGCAAGCTGGCCGACGGCCAGGCGTCGCCGTACATCGCAGGTGCCCTTGCCTACCAGGCGGACACAGTGAAGAACGGGACCAGCGCCAACTTCAAGTTCACCCACACTCCCGTGACCAACCAGACCGTCGTGCTGCGAACAGCTGACGGCGGCGCGCTGGTGGTAGGACGGCTGGACTTCGCTTTCGAGGGTACGCCCAAGGCAGCAGGCGACAAGCTCCTGCTTGAGGACGATTCCGCCGTCTTCGCCGGGGGCAAGGAAACCACCACGGGCATGGTCCTGAACTTCGCAGAATCCGTTGCCGTCTACATTCCACCGGCAGGATCGGCTGATCCCATGAAGCTCGTTGCGGCTACCCGTGGCCTGGTGGGAGCCAGCTTCAAGTAGGCATTACCCCAGCAGGGCAGCGGCTAGAGTGGACGGTATGAGTTCGCCCGGATACCGACCCACTCCAGCCGCTGCCAGCCAGCTCAACCTTCGCGGCGCCGTAGACCTCTCGTCTCTGCGCCGTCCCGCCGCGCCCCCGGCGCCTCCGGCCGCCGCGACGGCGGATGGCGGCACGGACAGCGGTGGAACACCCAACGGCGGCGACGCCGGCACGGCGCCACTTCGTGTGGATGCCACCGAAACAAATTTCCAGGATCTGGTGCAGCTCTCTGCCCAGATCCCGGTTCTGTTCCTTCTCTGGTCGCGTTACGCGCCGGAATCTCCCGCAGTCCTTGATGCCGCTGAACGCGTGGTGGAAAGCTACGGCGGACGGCTGGTTCTCGCGGCCGCCGACGTTGACGCCTTCCCGCAATTGGCGCAGGCCTTCCAGGTGCAGGCCGTCCCCACTGCCGTTGCCGTGGTGAAGGGCCAGCCCGTTCCCCTTTTTCAAGGTCCCGCAGATGACGCGCAGATCAGGGACCTCGTGGAGGAACTCCTGAAAGTAGCTGCCGCGAACGGGGTGGCGGGGAGCATCGGTGACGCTGCGGCCCAGGGTGAAGAAGCCGAACCAGAGCCCCTCCCGCCACTGCACCAGGCCGCCATTGACGCGATCGAGGCCGGTGACTACTCCGGAGCAGCAGCGTCGTACAAGCAAGCACTCCTTGAACAGCCGGCTGACGCTGACGCCAAGGCCGGCCTGGCCCAGGTTGAACTGATGGCCAGGTTGGAGAACCTCTCTGCTCCCGAGGCAGAAAACCTCCGGGACCTTGCCGCCCAGCAACCGGACAATATCGACGCGCAACTGGGTGTTTCAGACCTCGACGTGTCCGGTGGGCACATCGAGGACGCCTTCAACCGCATCATCACGTTCATTGGCAGGAATTTCGGCCCGGAGCGCGAGACTGCCCGTGTGCGGCTTCTTGAGCTTTTCGAAGTTGTTGGAACCCAGGACGAGAGGGTGGCCAAGGCGCGCCAGGGACTCGCGCGGGTTCTCTTCTAGTGCCGTCCGCGCTGTTCTCCCCTCTGCAGCTGCGATCACTCACCATCCCGCACCGCGGGTGGGTCTCGCCGATGTGCCAGTACAGTTGCCTCCCTGGGACCGGCGAAGGCGTCCCCAACGACTGGCACTTGATGCATCTGGGCTCTTTCGCGACCGGCGGTGCCGCGCTGATCATGAGCGAGGCCGCAGCGGTAAACCCCGTTGGGCGAATCAGCCCCTTGGACGCTGGCTTGTATTCCGATGAGCAGGCTGCCGGTTGGGAACGCGTTGTTGACTTCGTCCACCGGCATGGGGCCGTGGACTGCAAGATCGGGGCCCAGCTGGCCCATGCCGGGCGCAAGGCCTCAACGTATTGGCCGTTTTCCGGCCGCTCTGGTTCCGTTCCGGCGTCCGACGGCGGATGGGTCACCGCCGGGCCGACCAACCTGCCGTTCGACGGCTATGCAGCGCCTGCAGCAATGAGCGAGGAAGACATCCAGGGCGTTGTGGCTGACTTTGCGGCAGCTGCCTCCCGCGCCGTTGCCGTGGGGTTTGACACCGTGGAGATTCACGGCGCCCACGGGTATCTGCTGCACCAGTTCCAAAGCCCTCTCATCAACACTCGAACCGACACCTGGGGTGGAAACGAGGAAGGGCGGAACAAGCTCATGCTCAGCGTGGTGGATGCCGTGCGGGATGTCATTCCCGATTCCATGCCCCTCCTGCTGAGGATCTCGGCTTCCGATTGGGCTGACGGGGGAGTGGATGGTGAGGCGTCAGTCCGGCTGGCCCGTTCTGCGGCTGAGCGCGGTGTTGACCTGGTGGATGTCTCCAGCGGCGGCGCCGTTGCGCACCAGAAGATCCGGGCCGTGCCCGGCTACCAGGCAGGGTTTGCGGAACAAGTAAGGCGCGACGCCGGTGTCCCCACCGGAGCGGTGGGGCTGCTGACGAATGCAACCCAGGCTGAGGACATTGTTGCCAATGGCAGGGCAGATGCGGTGTTCATGGCCCGGGCGGCCTTGCGCGATCCCCACTGGTGGCTGAGGGCAGCCTACGAACTGGGCCACGACATCCCCTGGGTTCCGCAGTACCAACGCGCCGTCCCCCGCCACGGCTTCTAGAACCGGGTTCGGCTCCCGTGAGCGAGGTTAGGCTGGTCACATGACGGAATCACGCCATGAACCCACGCCCACGTCCGCGCCGCCACAAGCCTCCGCGCCGCAACAACAGCCGGCAGCACCACCGCCACAGCCCGGTGCTGCGGCCTCGCCCCCTGGGGGTTCGAGTGCGGGTGCGCCCCTGGCCGCGCTGTCCATCCGAGGCCTGGCCAAGCGTTTTGGCGACAAAATCGCGGTGGACGGCGTGAGCCTCGAAGTGCCTGCGGGTTCTTTCTACGGAATGGTCGGCCCCAACGGCGCCGGCAAGACCACAACATTGTCCATGGCTACAGGTCTTCTTCGACCGGATTTCGGCACGGCTTTGATCCACGGCGTCGATGTATGGGCGCGGCCGCTGGAGGCCAAGAAGCTCATGGGCGTCCTGCCAGATGGCGTGCGCCTTTTTGACAGGCTGACGGGCGAGCAATTGGTGACCTACTCCGGACTTCTCCGCGGCATGGACCGCGAGGTTGTTGGTTCCCGGGTTCCTGAGTTGCTGGCTGCCCTGGACCTTGAGGCCGATGCCGGTTCGTTGGTGGTTGATTACTCCGCTGGCATGACCAAGAAGATCGCCTTGGCCTCCGCGCTGATCCATGCACCCCGTCTCCTTGTCCTTGATGAGCCATTCGAATCTGTCGACCCTGTCTCGGCTGCCAATATCCGTGGAATTCTGGAGGGCTATGTGTCCTCCGGAGGTACTGTCATCGTGTCCAGCCACGTCATGGACCTGGTTCAGCGCATGTGCAGCCACGTGGCGGTTGTGGCCGGTGGCCGGGTTCTGGCAGCGGGACCGGTTGATGAGGTCCGCAACGGTTCAACCCTGGAAGAGCGCTTCGTTCAGTTGGTTGGCGGCGGACACCGGACGGAGGGATTGGAATGGTTGCGCACCTTCTGAGCCTGAAGTGGCGTTTGCTGCTTAACGGATTCAAGCGCAGTCCGTGGCAGTTGGTTGGCATGGCCTTGGGACTGCTTTACGCCTTGGGATTGCTGGTGCTCCTGATTGGAGGCCTCATAGCGCTGCGGTGGGCTGATCCGGAGATCGCCCACACCGTGGTGGTATTGGGTGGAGCAGCCACCGTCCTGGGCTGGGCCATCATCCCGCTCGTCGCTTCCGCAGCGGACATGACCTTGGACCCCGCGCGGTTCACCACGTTCGCCATTCCGCCCAAACAACTCCTGACGGGCCTGGCACTTGCAGGGTTCATCGGCATCCCCGGCCTGGCCACATTGATTGCAGCGTTGGGGACAGTAGGAACCTGGTGGCGGAATGTCCCGGCCGTGGCCGGTGCTTTACTGGGGGCAGTCCTGGGCGCACTGACGTGCATAGTGTTGTCCAAAGTAGTGACGACGGCGACGGCCGGCTTGGCAGCGTCGCGGCGCTTCAAGGATGTCAGCAGCATCATCGTCTTCATACCCTTGGTCTTGCTGGGTCCCATCATGCTGGGAGTTGTGGACGGCGTCCGCGGCAGTGCCGATTACCTTCCAGTGCTTGCCAGGACAGTGTCGTGGACACCCCTTGGTGCGGCATGGTCCCTGGGTGGTGACCTTGACTCAGGCAGTGTGTCCGCAGCGGGGCTGAAACTCCTCATCTCGGTGGCGACAATTGCCGGTCTGCTCCTGTGCTGGCATGTGCTGCTGAAGCGGGCCCTTGTGACGCCGCCATACTCCGGAGGATCTGCCCGGAAGGGCGGGAAACTGGGTCTGTTCGGCCTGCTTCCCGGAACGCCGGCCGGGGCCGTTGCCGCCAGGGCCTTGATCTACTGGTTGAAGGACCCCAGGTACGCCGCGTCCTTGGTGATTGTTCCCTTGTTCCCGGTGCTCTTCTTTTTCAGCGGGTCACAGAGTGGCGGTTATGGCTTGCTCATGATCCTGGGGCCCTTGACGGCTTTCGTCATGGCCTGGTCCATTTGTGCTGATGTCTCCTATGACAACACCGCATTCGCCCTCCACCTCGCCGCGGGGGTTCGCGGGGTCGACGACAGGTTGGGCCGTGCCTTGGCCTGCTTGGCCATATCGCTTCCGATAGTGTTGGTCTTCACCGTAGGGCCGCTGTTCGTCACCGGCGATTGGCAGTGGCTGCCCAACCTGCTGGGGTTGTCGATCGGAACCCTTTTCACCGGGCTGGGACTGTCCTCGGTCATTTCGGCCCGTTACAACATCGCCGTACCACTGCCTGGCGACAGCCCTTTCAAGAAACCGCCCGGCAACGTCGCCCAGACCTTGGCCGTTCAGTTTGTGGGCATGGGCGTCCTGGCCCTCCTGTTGGTGCCGGAACTTGCATTGGTGGCCGTCCAGGCTTTCAGCGGGGGTACTCAAGCCGGCTGGATCAACCTGGTGGCCGGTCCGTTGTTGGGCGTCATCCTGTTCGTTGTTGGCGTCCGCCTCGGGGGAAAATGGTTGGACGCGCGGGGTCCGGAAATGTTCGCCCAACTCAGCGTGAACCGCTAGCTCCGTAACAACCATGCCCATAGATGGGACATGGGATAACGTCTGTGTCAGATAGCTCGTAGACCCTACTTAGAAAGGCCGTGACGATGGAAGTTGTCATTCTCCCTGGCACCAAGCAGATCGGTGCACTTGCAGCCGATGCCATTGAAGCTTTGGTGCGCCGCAAGCCGAATGCTGTGCTGGGCTTGGCCACAGGATCCTCTCCGCTGCCTGTCTATGACGAACTGGCACGCCGTTACGACGCAGGGGGACTGGACTTCAGCGAAGCCCACGGCTTCGCCTTGGACGAGTACGTAGGCCTTGAGGCCGGTCACCCGGAGTCCTACCGCGAGGTGATCCGGCGCGAATTCACCAACCGCGTGAACATCAAGCCGGAGAATGTCCACGGACCGGACGGTGCGGCCGAGGACCTTGAGGCTGCATGCCAGGCCTACGAGGACGCCATCAAGGCCGTGGGCGGCGTGGATCTCCAGATCCTGGGCGTCGGGACCGACGGACACATTGGCTTCAACGAGCCGGGTTCTTCCCTGGCGTCCCGGACGCGCATCAAGACGTTGATCGAGCAGACCAGGAAGGACAATGCCCGATTCTTCGACACCATTGATGACGTTCCCCACCACGTGGTGACGCAGGGCCTGGGGACCATCATGGACGCCCGGCATGTGGTCCTGGTCGCAACGGGTGCCCAAAAAGCGCAGGCTGTGCGCGACTTCGTAGAGGGGCCGGTAGCCGCCATTTGCGCAGCCTCCGTGCTGCAGATGCACCCCCACGCCACCATTCTGGTGGACGAAGCCGCCGCGTCATCGCTGAAACTGGCTGATTACTACCGGCACACCTACGACAACAAGCCGGAGTGGCAGGGGCTGTAGACGGTAAGATGTTTGGCATGACTACGCTTCCTCCGGATCCATTCGAAAACGACCCCATGCGCGAGCTTTCCGGAGCCGGAACGTCCACTGCCACCATTGAGCGCGAGGAAACGCGCCAGGAAGTGGAACCCGGCGACCGTGAGCGGTTTTCCCACTACGTGCGTAAGGAAAAGATCATGGAGTCGGCTTTGACCGGCGAGCCCGTCATTGCCTTGTGCGGCAAAGTCTGGACGCCGGGGCGCGATCCGCAGAAGTTCCCGGTCTGCCCGGAGTGCAAGGAGATCTACGAAGGCCTCCGCCCCGGTAACGACGGTGGAAAAAACGGCGGCCCGGGCAACTCCAAGTAGTGGGTGGGAAGAGAACACAGGTCCCTTCTGATCGTCACCGCTTCATTGTGCGCTTCGGCGTGCCCAATGTGTCGGGGTTATTGGTCGTTGCCATCAGGCCGGGGGAGTCAACATGACAGAGACACTTTTTGGTGGCCCATCCCTGCCTCCGGCGTACCCTGAACGGGCCGCTTGGGGCACTGCGCCCAAGCTTCGCGCTTGGCAGCAGGAGGCCCTGGACCTCTACATGACCCGCCACCCGAAGGACTTCCTCGCCGTGGCAACGCCGGGCGCCGGTAAGACCACCTTCGCGCTGCGTATCGCCACCACGCTGCTGGACAGCGGTGTGGTCAACCGGATTACCATCGTTGCTCCCACCGACCACTTGAAGAGGCAGTGGGCAGACGCCGCAGCCAAGGTCGGGATCGCCATAGATCCCAACTTCAAGAACTCCGATGGCCAACACGGCCGCGGTTTTGTGGGAGTGGCCGTTACCTACGCGCAGGTAGCCAGCAAGCCAATGCTGCACCGTGCGAAGACTGAAGCGGCGCGCACCTTGGTCATCCTTGACGAAATCCACCACGGCGGCGAAGCGCTGTCCTGGGGAGACGGCCTGCGTGAGGCATTCGATCCCGCGGCGAGGCGCCTGTCCCTGACAGGTACCCCGTTCCGTTCGGATACCTCGCCCATTCCGTTCGTCGAATACGCCGAGGACCGCGACGGTATCCGGCGGTCGAAGGCCGATTACACCTACGGTTACGGCAACGCCTTGCGGGATCACGTGGTTCGCCCCGTCCTCTTCATGGCGTACTCAGGCCAGATGCGCTGGCGGACCAGCGCCGGGGACGAGATGGCGGCTTCACTCGGTGAAGCTGCCGTGACCAAGGACATCACGTCCCAGGCTTGGCGCACTGCATTGAACCCCACAGGCGAGTGGATCCCCGCTGTCCTGGCCGCGGCGGACAAGCGCCTCGGCGAGGTCCGGCGGACAGTACCGGATGCCGGTGGGCTGGTCATCGCCACGGACCACGACGACGCCCGCGCCTATGCGGGCCAGCTCAAGAAAATCACGGGCCAATCGCCTACAGTGATTCTTTCGGATGACTCCAAAGCCTCGAGCAAGATTGAGGAATTCTCCGCGGGCGAGCAACGGTGGATGGTGGCTGTCCGCATGGTGTCCGAAGGCGTGGACGTTCCGCGTCTCTCGGTGGGCGTCTATGCCACGTCAACATCAACGCCGCTGTTCTTCGCCCAAGCCGTAGGACGCTTCGTGCGCGCCCGCAAGAGGGGCGAAACGGCATCGGTGTTCCTGCCGTCCGTTCCGCCACTGATGATTCTGGCCAACACCATGGAAGCCGAACGCGACCATGCCCTGGACCGCCCGGAGAAGGACGACGACGGGCTTTTCAGCCCCGAAGAGAACCTCATGGCGGAGGCCAACCGCGAGGACAAAGCCTCGGACGAGCTCACCAAGGGCAAATTCGAAGCGCTGGACTCACAGGCGTCTTTCGACCGTGTCCTGTTCGACGGCGGCGAATTCGGCACGGGAGCGGACATCGGTTCCGACGAAGAACTGGACTTCCTGGGCATTCCAGGTCTCCTCGACGCCGAGCAGGTGGGCACGCTGCTGCGCCAACGCCAGCACGAACAGCAGTCACGCAAGAAGCGCCAGTCGCCCTTGGCCGCTGCAGCTTCTCCTGCCGTGCCTGACCACCGCATGCTCATGGATCTTCGGAATGAGCTGGCCAAGAACGTCGCCGCGTGGTCGGCCCGTACCGGCACCCCGCATGGCGTCGTCCATACCAAGCTGCGTGAAGTGTGTGGCGGCCCGGCAGTTGCCCAGGCAAACGAGGAGCAATTGCAGGCGCGCCTGCGCAAGCTCCAGGACTGGTTCATCGGCCGGAAATAGCCGGTTCCAGCTCCAGCAGATACGCCAAAGGGCGCCGCGGTTGCGGCGCCCTTTGCTGCAATTCCGCTGTCTCAGTCGCGTTCAACTTCGACGCCGGCAGCTTCCATTTCGTCGAACACCCCGGCGAGGTCTTCGGCAATTCCTGCGGTAAGTCCGGCAATGACCGTAGTGCCGTATCCGGCCTGCACGGCGTCGAGCGCTGTCGACCTGACGCAGTAGTCCGTCGTTAGGCCTACGACGACGACCTCTTCGACGTCGTGGCTTTGCAGCCAGTCGTCCAGGCCAATGGCGTCTTCGTCGAAGACTTCAGCTACGGCTGCACCTGCCTTGAGGTCTCCGGACGGAACGTCGTCCTCTGGGGCCAGGACGCCCTCGAATCCGGAGTAGGCCGCCGTGTATTGGCCCTTGCGGAAGTACGCCTGGATGTACTCGGGATCCAGGTCCTCGTGCAGCTCCGCGCCTTTGGTCCGGGCTCGGCAGTGTGGGGGCCAGGAATCCACCATGTCGGGGTCATCGGAAAAGTGGTCACCCGGTTCGATGTGCCAGTCCTGGGTTGCCACGATGTGGTCGAAGTGTTGCTGGTTGGCGTCTACATATTCCGTGATGGCTCCGGCGATCGCCGCACCCCCTTCGACGGCCAGGGTGCCGCCCTCGCAGAAGTCGTTTTGGACATCGACGATGATCAGGGCGCGGGACATCAGTTCTCCTCGTAGACGGTGGGAATGGCGGCCTCGCCGCGCTGCAGGCGATTGACGACGGCGGGAAGCTCGGCCATGGTTGCGGCGTGCCTCTCCTTGGCGCGGATCACGCCTTCGGGCCCTGTCCAGCCCGGCAATACCTCGCCGTTCTTCACGAACTGGTGGAGCAGGGCGCGGTCGTTGCCGTCGTCTTCGGGACGGTGGCCGATGCCCACGACCTCCTGGGTGGCGCGGCCGCGGTCATTGAGTTTGCGGAGGGCGTATTTGCGTCCACCAACACTGGCCTTGTTCTTGGCGGCCTTGGCCACCGAGATGAATTCCCCGGCGTCGTTGGTGCGGCTGACCAGCTTGTAGACCATGCTGGCGGTAGGGGCACCGGAACCGGTGACCAGCGATGTTCCAACGCCATAGGAGTCCACCGGGGCAGATTGCAGGGCCGCGATAGCGAACTCGTCGAGGTCCGAGGTCACCACGATGCGGGTGTTGACGTTGCCGAGGTCATCGAGCAATTGGCGGACCCACTGTGCCTGCGCAATCAGGTCGCCGGAATCGAGGCGGACTGCCCCGAGTTTGTCGCCGGCCAGTTCGACGGCGGTACGCACGGCCGTTTCGACGTCGTAGGTGTCCACCAGCAGCGACGTCCCGGGTCCGAAGGCCGCGATCTGCGCTTCGAACGCTTCGCGCTCGGTGTCGTGGAGCAGTGTGAAGGAGTGGGCGGCGGTGCCGACGGTCTTGATGCCGTAGCGGCGACCGGCCTCCAGGTTGGAGGTGCTGGCGAAGCCGGCAATCACGGCGGCGCGGGCTGCCGCCGTCGCCGATTCCTCCTGGGTGCGCCGCGAGCCCATCTCGATGCAGGGGCGGGTGCCGGCCGCGGAGGTCATCCGCGAGGCAGCGGATGCAATGGCGCTGTCATGGTTGAGGACTGACAGGATGAAGGTTTCCAGGATGCAGGCCTCGGCAAACGTGGATTCCACAATGAGGATGGGGGAGTTGGGGAAGTAGGCGTCACCTTCGGCGTAGCCCCAGATGTCGCCGCTGAACTTGTAGCCGGCAAGGAAGTCCAGCGTCTCTTGGTTGACCACCTTGTTCTGTTCCAGGAATGCCAGTTCGGCGTCGCCGAACCGGAAGTCGGCAATGCCTTCCAAGAGGCGTCCGGTGCCGCCCACCACGCCATAGCGCCGGCCGTCGGGCAAGCGCCTGGCGAAGGCTTCGAACACCGACCGGCGATGCGCTGCACCCGAGTGCAGGGCGGCCTGAAGCATTGTCAATTCATAGTGGTCTGTGTACAAGGAAGTTGCGGGATGGTCCCAGGAGGTGGCTCTACTCACGAATTCACTCTAGTGCGAGCCGCCATAGAATGGACAGATGAGCCCTAGCGTTGCGTATGGCACGGACATCGATGAGCGGACCAAAGCCGCGGAGCAATCCTCCACCGATGTCCTGACAGCCCCTGATATCCCGTGGAACCTTGTGATCTGGAATGATCCCGTGAATCTCATGAGCTACGTCAGCTTTGTTTTCCAGAGTTACTTCGGCTATTCCGAGTCCAAAGCACACAAGCTCATGATGGAGGTCCACAAGAAGGGCCGTTCGATTGTGGCGCACGGCAGCAAAGAACAAGTGGAACAGCACGCGGTGGCCATGCACGGTTTTGGCCTGTGGGCCACGGTGGAGAAGGCTGCAAGCGGCAATGAAACACCCGGAAAGGGCGGCCGGCAGCGTGGCTAAGGCATTCAAGTACGGACTCAAGGGCATCTCCGGATACCTCGAACCCGCCGAACGCGATCTCCTGCGCGGATTACTGGACGACGTTATCTCCATGCTGGAGCAGGACGTGCGGGAGAACGAAGACCCCCTGGCGGCGCTCATCGGCCTGGACATGGACGTCAAGCAGCCAAGCGACCGCGCTCTCCTGAGGCTCTTGCCCAACGTCATGAAGGACGACGACGGCGGGTCCCTGGAGTTCCGGCAACTCACCGAACGCTCGGTGCGGGAAAACAAGATCGGGGCCCTGAAGGCTGCCGCCCTGGGACTGGACAAAGACGACCTCGTCCTGACGCCGGAGGATGCAACGCGGTGGTCGATGGCCCTGAACGATGTCCGGCTGGTCCTGGCTGAACGCCTGGACATCCGGGACGAAGCGGACGCCGAGCACATCCATAGCATGCAGGACTGGAGCCAGGCCGAGGACGTGGAGAGTTACCTGGCCTTGGTTTACAACTTCACCACGTGGCTTCAGGAGTCCTTGGTTCAGGCCATGATGGCCGCAAGGCAGGCGAAATCCTGATCGCGACGGCCCGTTGGTGCTCCTGCCCTGTGACAAATCAGACACGAGGCGGAGACCACAGGTAATGGCCGCACACCATGGGAAGCCTTATTCTCGAATAATTATGACTTCAGCATCGGGTTCAGCAGGCAGCGCGCCAGGCAATGGGGACTCCATCAGCGCGGGGGAAATGGTAAGCGCCCGCCCGATCGGCATTTTTGACTCCGGCGTGGGCGGATTGACCGTAGCGCGGTCCATCATCGACCAACTCCCCAATGAATCAATCCTGTACGTCGGTGACACGGCCAACGGCCCCTACGGTCCACTTCCGATCGCCGAAGTGCGTGCCAATGCCCTGGGCGTTATGGACGAGCTGGTGGACTCGGGCGTGAAATTGCTGACCATTGCGTGTAATTCAGCGTCAGCGGCCGTGCTCCGGGACGCCCGCGAACGCTATACGGCCCGCTATGGCATTCCGGTCATCGAGGTCATCCAGCCGGCAGTGCGTCGTGCGGTTGCGGCTACGCGCTCGGGCAAGATCGGGGTCATCGGAACGTCGGCCACCGTGGGGTCCCGGGCGTACGAAGACACCTTCGCTGCCGCTCCCGACCTCACCATAACGTCGGTGGCGTGCCCCGCCTTCGTGAATTTCGTGGAGGCCGGAATCACCACCGGCCCGGACCTGCTCGCGGCTGCACATGAGTACCTGGAGCCGCTCAAACGCGCCGGCGTGGACACCGTTGTCCTGGGATGCACGCACTACCCGCTGCTGACAGGTGTCATCTCCTTCGTCATGGGAGAGGACGTCACTCTGGTTTCCAGCGCCGAGGAGACCGCCAAGGACGTCTACCGGGCTTTGGCCAACCATGGGATCCAGCGGACAGAGTCCAGCACGCCCAGCCACGAATTCATCGCCACCGGCGATGCCGACCAGTTCGAGACCCTGGCCCGCCGCTTCCTGGGACCTGAAGTTCTCTCGGTAAAGCATGTGGACCATGTAGCGGCCCAGTACCCGACAGGCAGCCTTGCCCGCATTACTCCCGAAATGCTGGAAGCGGCACGTTCCGGTTCCGGCCTGTCCCGCCGTTCGTATTTCGTGCAACCCGGCGACACCCTCAACGCTGGAGCGGGCGCAACCATGGGGCGTGGACTGTGAAGCTGACCATTGTCGGGTGCACCGGTTCCTTCCCCGGTCCCGGATCGCCGGCGTCGTGCTATTTGGTAACGGCGCACGACGGTGAGCGCGAGTGGAAGATCGTCATGGACCTCGGCAGCGGAGCCCTGGGAGCGATCCAGCGCTACACCGACCTTGAGGACATCGACGCGATCTTCCTCACCCACCTGCATCCGGATCACTGCATGGACCTGTGCGGACTCCACGTGGCTGTCCGCTGGAAGCCCGGGGGATGGGGCCGGGACAGGCTGCCCGTGTGGGGGCCTGCTGCGACTGCGGACCGGATGGCCACGGCCTATGGCCTGGAACTGGATCCCGGCATGCACGAGGAATTCGACTTCACCAACTGGGCCGAACTCAAGCCTGTCACCGTGGGTCCATTCACAGTGACTCCCTACGCTGTCAATCACCCGGTTGAAGAGGCGTACGCTCTGCGCGTGACGGCCACGGAGCCCGGGAAGGACGGCGTCCCGGTGACGAAGATCCTGACGTACTCGGGCGACACCGATTCCTGCCAGGGGCTCGAAGACGCGGCCAAGGGATCCGATTTGTTCCTCTGCGAGGCGGCCTTCGAGGAAGGCAGGGACGACGACATCAAGGACGTCCACCTCACCGGCAAGCGCGCAGGCGAGGCCGCAACGAACGCCGGGGCAAGGCGTCTCCTCCTCACCCATATCCCTGTGTGGACATCGCAAACCAAGGTGCTGTCCGAGGCCAAACCAGTGTTCGCCGGCGATGTCGCAGTGGCCGTGGCCGGAGTCCACTACACGATCTAGCCCTACCCGGCGTCGGGCAGTGCCATCAGCTTGGCTAAGCTTGAACCATGACTTCTGAAGCTACAGCCACACCCGTCATTCGTGCTGACGGCCGTACACCCGACCAACTGCGACCCATCAGCATTACCCGCGGCTGGTCCAAGCAGGCCGAAGGATCGGCACTGATCGAGTTCGGCAACACCCGGGTCCTGTGCACGGCTTCTTTGACCGAGGGTGTGCCGCGCTGGCTCAAGGGCGAAGGCCGCGGGTGGGTCACTGCCGAGTACGCGATGCTTCCCCGTGCCACCAACACCCGTTCGGACCGCGAGTCTGTCAAAGGCAAGATCGGTGGACGCACTCATGAGATCTCGCGCCTGATCGGCCGCTCGCTGCGCTCGATCATCGACACCAAGGCGCTCGGCGAAAACACCATTGTCCTTGACTGCGATGTCTTGCAGGCAGACGGCGGAACCCGCACCGCTGCGATCACCGGCGCGTACGTAGCACTGGCAGAAGCGATTCGTTTCGCTCGGGAAAACAAGCTCATTGCCCGCAACGCCGAGCCGCTCGTGGACACGATTGCAGCTGTCTCCGTGGGCATCATCGACGGCGTTCCCATGCTTGACCTGCCGTACGTGGAGGATGTCCGCGCGGAGACGGACATGAACGTGGTGGTCACCGGTTCCGGCAAGTTCGTGGAAGTCCAGGGAACTGCTGAGGGCGCCCCGTTCGACCGGGCCGAACTGAACGCATTACTGGACCTTGCCCTCCTGGGCACCAGCCAACTGTCCGCTATCCAGCGCGAGACCTTGGCTGAAGCCCCGTGAGCAGCGCATTGGAATCCGGGGGTCCCCGCCTCGTCCTTGCCACCCACAACAAGGGCAAGCTAAAGGAACTCCGCGAACTGCTGCGGGGCCAGGTCCCAGGGCTCGACGTCGACACCCAAGTGGTGGACGCGGCTGCAGCAGGTGGCCCGGATGTTGCCGAAACAGGCGTCACGTTTGCGGAAAACTCGCTCCTCAAAGCCCGCGCGGTGGCAGAGGCGACGGGCCTGGTGGCCATCGCCGATGACTCCGGCCTGGCTGTGGATGTCCTGGGTGGAGCTCCGGGAATTTTCTCCGCCCGGTGGTCAGGAACCCATGGGGACGACGCTGCCAACCTAAGGCTCCTTCTGGCCCAGCTCTCTGATGTGCCGGATTCGTTCCGGGGAGCAGCGTTTGTCTGTGCGGCGGCCTTGGCCGTGCCCGGTCCCGATGGCATCGCCCATGAGACCGTGGAGTATGGCCAGCTGGAAGGAACACTCCTGCGTGAACCCCGCGGTGAAGGTGGCTTCGGCTACGATCCCGTGCTGCAGCCGGCCGGGATGAACCGCAGTTGCGCAGAGCTGAGCTCCGAGGAGAAGAACGCCATCAGCCATCGTGGCCAGGCGTTCCGGGCCCTGCTTCCCGCGATCGTGTCTGCTTTGACCGGTAGCAACGCCCCGTAGCCTCTGACTGCAAACAAAAGGCACCCCTCCATGCGGGGTGCCTTTTGCTCTGCTTTGCGCGTTGCGGGAGCCTCAGTGCTCGCCGTGCTTGCCGCCCTCGTGTTCCTCGATGAATTCCTCCACCGGATCGGTTCCCTGGGCTGCGGCCTTGCGCTTGGCCATGAACCCCCGGGCAACCTCAATGATGACCGGGATAACGGAGATCAGGACAATGACGATGAAAATGATGTCCAGATTGTCACTGACCCACGGAACGCGATCGCCAAGGACATAGCCCAGCAGGGTAACTCCGCCGCCCCAGAGGACGGCTCCAATGACGTTGAAGAGGAAGAATTTCCGCTTGTCCATCTGGGCAACGCCGACGATCACCGGCACAAAGGTACGGATGATGGGCACGAACCTCGCCAGGATCAATGCCTTGCCGCCGTGCTTTTCAAAGAAGGCGTGGGCGCTCTCGACGTTCTCTTTCTTGAAGAGCTTTGAGTCGGGGCGGTTGAAGATGGCAGGGCCGGCCTTGGATCCGATGAGGTAGCCGGTCTGGTTACCCAGGATTGCCGAGACGATAATCAGGCCAGCCAACGCCCAGATGTTGAATTTGATCGTGTCTGTGGCAACCAGTAGGCCCGCTGTGAACAGCATGGAGTCGCCGGGCAGGAAGAAGCCCACCAACAAGCCGGTCTCCGCAAAGACAATGCCGCACACCAGCAGCACAACCCAAGGTGCCAGGGCGGGGTCGGCGAGGAAGATCTGGGGGTTCAACCAGTCCGGCAGGAACGAAGCCATGGAAGGCTGCACCGGTCCCGCGCCCCCGAAAGTGGATACGGCAAGGTCGCTTATCGCAGAAAAGATCACCCAACAAGCCTACTTGACGGCCGTCGTCGCGATTTTCCGCAGAAGCCTTGACAGTTACTTCCTTGGTTGTATGGTTAGTTACATGAGTAATGAACCAGTGAGGCGGTGGTGCTCATGATCGATGACAGCAAGCCGATCTTCATGCAGATCGCCGAACTCATTGAGAACGGAATTGTGGACGGCAGCATGGCCGAGGAATCCCAAGTGCCCTCCACCAATGAGTTCGCAGCTTTCCACCGCATCAACCCGGCAACAGCTGCCAAGGGCGTCAATGTGCTGGTGGATTCAGGGATTCTCTACAAACGCAGGGGGATAGGGATGTTCGTTGCATCGGGAGCGCGTGCCCAGTTGATAGCGCGTCGGACCGAAGAATTCTTCGAACAGTACGTCAAGCCGCTGGCACTGGAGGCCCGGAAGCTGGGCATCTCGGCTGAGCAGCTGAACACCATGATTGAACGCAGCTCCGGGCTTGCCCCGGAACCCGGGACAGACAAGGAAAGGAGCGCGGCCCTGTGAACGAAACCATCGTCGAGGCCCGTAACCTGATCAAGCACTACAAAGACGTTAATGCACTGGACAACGTCAACCTGAGCCTCTCTGCGAACCGCATCTACGGACTGCTGGGGCGAAACGGCGCAGGCAAGACCACGTTGATGTCCATCCTGACCGCACAGGCCTTCGCCACCTCCGGCGAAGCCCTTGTCTTCGGTGCCAGCGCCTATGAGAACGACGCCGTGCTGTCCCGGATCTGCTTCATCCGGGAATCGCAGAAATACCCTGATGACTTCCAGCCGCGGCATGCCTTCCGCTCCGCAGCACTGTTCTACAAGAACTGGGACCAGGAGTTCGCCGACCGTCTGGCCGAGGATTTCCAGCTCCCCATCAAGCGGCGTATCAAGAAACTCTCCCGGGGTCAGCTCTCCGCCGTCGGCGTCATCATTGGCCTCGCCTCGCGGGCCGAGCTGACCTTCTTCGACGAACCATATTTGGGACTCGACGCCGTTGCCCGGCAATTGTTCTACGACCGCCTGGTTGAGGACTATGCGGAGCACCCGCGCACCATCATCCTGTCCTCGCACCTGATCGACGAAGTGGCCAACCTTTTGGAACACGTGGTGGTGATCGACAGGGGGCGGATCATCATGGATGCAGATGCCGAGGACATCCGGGGTTCGGCCGTCACAGTCTCCGGTTCCGCTGAAAAGGTGGATGCCTTCCTGGCAGGCAAGAAGATTCTCCACCGTGAGACCCTCGGGTCCTTGGCATCTGTGACTGTGGACGAAGTCCTCGGCAGCCGTGAGCGAGCCGAGGCGCAGGAGTTGGGACTTGAGTTGTCGCCCGTTTCCCTGCAGCAGTTGGTGGTCCGTAAAACCATGATCCGGGAAGGCGGTGCGGGAGCTGCCGGCGCAGGACCCACCGCCGGAGATTTCGCCGATGACACGTTGGAGGCAAAGCGATGAGCAGGACTATGGCAGTTGCCCGGATGCAGCTGATCAACAAGTGGACATACATTGGGTGGCCCCTGACCATCCTGGCGGCCTCCTTCCTGATGTCGCTCGCCATCTTCGCCCTGATCCCCGTTCAGGAAGGCAAGTACGGCGGGGGCAGCCAGGCGCCAATGTGGTACTTCCTGGTCCTTGGAATCCAGAGCATGACCCTGGCATTCCCGTTCTCGCAGGGCCTGAGCATCAGCCGCAGGGCGTTCTATCTCGGAACCCTGGGACTCTTCTCCCTGATCGCACTCGGGATGACGGGCCTTTACTTGTTGGGCGGTGTGATTGAAGGGGCCACCAACGGTTGGGGCGTCTACGGCTACTTCTTCAAGATCCCGTGGGTAACAGACGGACCTTGGTACTCCACCGCGGCCTTCTTCTTCGTGGTGATGATGTTCATGTTCATCATCGGGTTCTGGTTCGCCACCATTTTCAAGCGCTGGGGGACAAGCGGCACGCTGGTCTCCACACTGGGATCGGCAGTGGCCCTGATCGGCCTTGCCGCCCTCACCACCTGGCTCGAGTGGTGGGGACACGTTGGAAGCTGGTTCGCCCAACAGACCCCGTTGAGCATCAGCGGGTGGGCAGCCCTGCTGTGCGTTGTGCTCGCAGCCGGGTCCTACACAACCCTTCGCAGGGCGACGCCGTAAGCCTCGAAATGTAGTGTTCACCACAAAGCAGGCCGGAAGGGCCGCCCCGCCGGGGAAATCGGCAGGGGCGGCCTTTTCCGGCTGTAATCTTGTCCAGTGGCATTGGACTTTACGGCGATCGACTTTGAAACAGCCAACGGCTTCCGGGGGTCGCCGTGCTCGGTGGGCCTCAGTAAAGTCCGCGGCGGTGTTGTGGTGGAAGAAGCCTCTTGGCTCATGCGCCCACCGGAGAACCATGACCACTTCGAGTTCCACAACACGCGTATCCATGGCATCCGGGCCGAAGACGTTGCCGGACGCCCGCGGTTCGGCGACCTTTTCCCTGAGATCGGCGCCTTCATCGGAAACGATGTACTCGCCGCACACAACGCAGCCTTCGACCTCGGCGTCATCAGGTCGGGCTTGGAAGTCTCGGGCCTTGCAGGACCCGCCTATGACTACGTGTGCACCGTGATGCTGTCCCGCCGCTGCTACTCACTGGTGTCCAACTCCTTGCCTTATGCAGCGGAAGAGGCCGGTGTGCCCCTGGTCAACCACCACGACGCCGCAGAAGACGCCCGCGCCTGCGCCGGTATCCTGGTGGACATCGCCCGGCGCAACAGCGCCAACAGCATCGCCGAACTCTATCTGTCCCTCGGCCTCAACCTGCCCAAGCAGCCGGCGTTTGATCCCGCGCACGGCCTCTCCAAAGCGACAATGTCGGCGCTCGCGGCCAGGGCCGGAGGCTCTGCCGAACCCACCCTGGAACGAGCCCTCGGTGGCCCCAGCGGTTGGTCCGCCTGGCCGGAGGAAGGGCCCAACCCCTTGCCCAACCCCGCGGCGGAGCCTGGACACCCGCTCTTCGGGCAGACAGTGGTGTTCACGGGCGACCTCGCGATCACGCGGCCGGAAGCCAAATCGCGTGCCGCGGACATGGGGGCGCGGCCCGAAAGCCGGGTGACCGCAAGGACCACTGTGCTCATTGTGGGCGACGGGTTCGTGGCAGGGGACCTTCGGGCCGGACGGCTCACGGGCAAGGCCAAGCGGGTCTTGGAACTTCATGCCAAGGGCCAACAGATCGAAGTGGTCTCCGAGGGCGAGTTCCTGCAAATGGTTGGCGGCGCTTAGCTGCAGCCAGCCGTTGATGTGGTCATACGGCGCAACAATGCTTCCTGCTTCGAGAGCAGCGCTCCTAGCCTTGGGGCATGACCAAACCAACCCCTTCCCCAACAGCCGAGCGCCAGCCTGCCAGCGCTGCCACAAACGGCGGGGTGGATTGGCGGGCTGTTTTCGCTTTCCCCAACCCAGTGAACGAATACGCCGCCCGGATCACTGCGGGACTGGTCGTGGTGCTGGCTGTCGCAACGCTGCTGACCGGCTGGGGCTGGGGTTTGGCGGTTCTTGCTGTCGGCTTCTGGCTTCGTGTGCTGTTTGGTCCCCGGATATCCCCGCTCGCGCTGCTTTCGGTTAAGGTGCTGGCACCCCGCATTGGGCACGCCAAGCTGGTAGCCGGTCCTCCGAAGCGCTTCGCCCAAGGAATGGGCGCCGCCTTGACCAGTGCCGCCGTCGTGCTTTTCCTCATCGGCTACCAGCCGGCCGCCTGGGTGCTGCTGGCGCTCCTCATCGTGGCTGCCTCGTTGGAGGCGTTCGTTGGCTTTTGCCTCGGGTGCGCGATCTTTGGCTTCCTGCAGCGCCGTGGTCTCATTCCGGACGACGTGTGCGAGGCCTGCAACAACGTCGCGCTTCGCCGGACGTAGGGCGCCCATCAGCCGGTGGTGACGGCGAGCAGCCTCTCTGCCATGCCACGGATGACCTTCGGTGCTTCCAAAGCCTCCAGCCAGTCGCCTGGCAGGCATTCTTCGCCGTAGTAGGCCCCGAGGATGTTGCCGGCGATGGATCCTGTCGAGTCACTGTCGCCGCTGTGGTTGATGGCAAGGACGATCGCGTTGCGGAAATGCTCCGCCGGTGAGGTGCCGCCCGTGGCCAGCACCGCATAGAGCCCGACGGCGAGTGCCTCCTCGGCGATCCACCCCTCGCCCAGCGCTGTGGTCAGTTCTTCGGGACCAACTACCGTGGGCTGGAGCGACAACTGCAGTGCAGCTTCAAGCCTTTCCCCCAGTTCGGGGGCCTTCGTGGGAACCCCGTTCACGTAGTCAAGTGCCGCGTTGGCGGCACCGCGGACATCGCTGCCGGCCACGATGTTATGGATAAGCAGGCTGAAAGCCGCTGCACTGAGTCGCGCCGAGGGGTGCCCGTGCGTGAGCGAAGCGGCGTCGGAGCTGAGCTTGTAGACGGCCTCCCGGGAAATGTGGGGGATGAGCCCGAAGGGGGCGGAGCGCATCACTGTGCCGCATCCCTTCGAATCGGGATTGACGGGCCGCGCCACAGTACCCATGCCACCGGTTGCCAGGCCACTGAGGCAGGCGTTGCCCGGTGCGCGGCGGTGCCGCAGGACTTCCTGGGCGTCGATCCATCGCGGCTGCGGGACGGGAGCGGAGGCTGAAGCAGCGACATCCTGGGTGTTGAGCCACCGCAGGTAAGCGAGCCACAGGCAGGCGATTTCGTCAGCTGCAACCCCGTCGTTCGCCCATTCGAGGGCTTCCACCAGTCCGTCAACGGTGTAGAGCGTCATCTGGGTGTCGTCCGAAAAGTGGCTTGCGCCCTCGAGCTGCCCAAAAGTGGTGAGGCCGGCCGAACCGTAGCGCCCGCGAATCGCGGCAACGGAATCAAACTCCACTGCGTAACCAAGGGAATCACCCAGTGCACCACCCAATAGTGAGCCGTGGACACGGGATTCGAAGGACGGCGCAACGGGGGCGGCAGGTTCAACACTCATGCCAGTAACTTACCGTGCCCGGGAACCCCCGCTGGTATGGTGGGGAAGCTGCCCGGCACCTATGAAACCTTGGAGAGACAACGTGCGCGAACCTGCTTGGCGACGGACGGGCAAGACACCTGACTACAGGTTTTCGCTTGCCAACGAACGTACTTTCCTCGCATGGATCCGCACCTCCCTGGCCTTGCTTGCCGGTGCGGTTGCCGTTGACCAACTGGCCCCGAATATCGCGCCGACGCCCGTCCGGCTGGTCCTGTGCGTCTTGCTGGCGCTGGTTGGGGCAGGCCTGGCCGCATTGTCCTATCGCAGGTGGGGGCAGATGGAAGCGGCCATGCGCAACGACCAGGCGCTGCCGTTCTCGCGCGTCATGCTGTTCATGACAATCGTGGTGGCCGTCGCAGCATTCGCTTTCGCGGTGCTGATCCTGGTGGCCCGATGACCAGGGTCGCCCGGTAAGCATGGAAACCCGCGATCCCGGCCTCCAGCCCGAGCGCACCACCCTTGCATGGCGGCGGACCCTTATCTCCCTTGTGGTGGTGGACCTGTTCATTTGGCGGAGTTGGCTGACGTCCGAGCCCTCCACAGGCAACCTCGTCGCGGGCCTTCCCGGACTTGATTACCAGGGGATTTGTGCGCTCATGGCAGCCCTTGCCACCATCGTCCTGGCCTCCGTCGTGTGGGTTCGCTCACGCCAGCTCCACGTTGGTAACGGGGCAGCATCGGCCCGCCTTGTCCTGGTCAGCACACTGGCCGTGATGGGCCTTGGTGGCTCGGCGATCGCGGCCATAGCCTTAGGCGGCTAAGCTCGGAGGAGGGATTCAGCAACTGTCCAGACTCGGCTGGCAAGATGCTTTAGGGCTTCGCCTCTTTGCGTGGGAGAACTACGCCATCCACATCATCGTGCAGTGCGCTGCCGGCCGCCCACGCCGGCTTCCATACCAACCGTAAGGACACATTCGACATGACCTCTCCTGTACAGGCCACTCCCGAAGACCAGCCGGGACTTCTTGCCCGGCTGTCGGCTGAAGCGTTGGGATCGATGTTCGTTGTGGTCGTAGCGGTAGGCGTGGGCATCTTTTCGAATCCCAGTGGGGCACCGTTGCCAGTCGCCTTGGCCACCGGCCTCACGGTGGCTGTGGCCATGCTGGCGTTCGGGCACGTCTCCGGCGGACACTTCAACCCGGTCATCACTTTGGGCACCTTGATTGCCGGCCGGATCCGGGCCGTCGCCGCCGTCGCGTACCTTGCGGCGCAGCTCATTGGAAGCGTGGTTGGCGCTGCGCTGATCTACTTCGTGGTGACCACGGTGCCTGTGCTGACGGACGCCCGCGCTGCCTTCGATGTTGTGGCGCCGGGTTACGGCGAGCATGCTGCTGCACAAACGCAGATGGCCGGAGTCCTGCTGGTCGAAATCCTTGGTTCCGCCTTGCTGGTTGCCGTCTTCCTGGGGGCGTCGGCCGGTCGCCGGGCTGTTCCTGCGATGGCTCCCTTCGCGGTGGGCCTTGCCATGGCTGTGTTGCTTCAGCTCGGCCAGGTCCTGGGCAACCTTCCCTTCAACCCTGCACGCGCAACGGCCCAGGCGTTCTTCAGCTCGTCGTGGGCCATTGAAGGATTGTGGCTCTTCTGGGTGGCGCCACTGATGGGCGCGGCCCTTGCCGGACTCGTCTTCCGGGGCTTCCAGGTCCTGTCGGGTGCCAACCACACCGAGGCTGACGGTTTCCAGGCAAACACTGATGACGGCGTCAACGATGCGTTCGACGCCGATCATGACCTCACGGACGACGCTGCTGAAACCGGCGGAGACAAGGTCCCACAGGCTCCCGTGAAGAAGACGGCAGTGTCCTCTGAACCGGCCCCCTCCGCGGCCGTGAGCGATGACGCCCGGGACTTCTTCGACGGCAAGAAGGGCTAGCAGCCGGACAGGATCGACGGCGGGCGGCCTGCCTGCGCTTTATTGTCGGTGCCCCCGGTTAACTTGGGAATATGCGGTTACTCCATACCTCCGATTGGCACCTTGGCCGGTCATTCCACGGCGTTGGCATGCTTGAAGCCCAACGCAACTTTGTCGACCAGCTTGTGCTCCTGGTCGAAGCAAAGGCCGTTGATGTCGTTTTGATCGCAGGCGACGTCTACGATCGTGCGTTGCCGGGGCTGGACGTCGTCCGGCTCCTCGATGACGCCCTTGTCCGGATTACGCAGGCAGGTGCTTCCGTTGTCTTGACCAGCGGTAACCACGACTCCGCTATCCGCTTGGGCTTTGCTTCCCGCCTGCTGGAGCGTGGGGGAGTGCATCTGCGCACCCGGGTTGAGGAGCTGGATGTACCGGTGGTTCTCCCTGTCGGAGCGGAGGGGAACAACCTGGGCCACGTGGCCATCTACGGCATTCCGTATCTTGAACCCAGGCTCGTGGCCGAGCGGCTGGGCGTGGACAACGCCAGCCACTTCGACGTCACTCAGGAAGCCGTCGAGCGGATCAGACGTGATGTTGAGCACCGCCGCGAAGCCGGGCCTGTGTATCCGGTGGTCCTGGCCCATACTTTTGCCAGTGGGGGCATCACGTCGGACAGCGAGCGGGATCTCAGTATTGGAGGTTTGGGTGCCGTGCCCCTGGACCTCTTCGAAGGGTTCACCTATACGGCGTTGGGCCACCTTCACGGGCGTCAGGAATTGGCGCGGAATGTCCGCTACTCTGGCTCACCCCTGGCCTATTCATTCTCGGAAGCCAAGCACCATAAGGGTGCCTGGCTGGTGGACATTGACGCCAGCGGCGCAGTTGAAGTTGAGGAAGTCCGTTGGGACGCCCCCAGAACCCTGGCCACTCTGCGCGGGCAGCTGGATGACCTCCTGGAATCGCCGGACCATGCTTGGGCGGAAGGTGCTTACTGCCAGGTCACTTTGACGGATGCGCAGCGTCCCGCACAGGCGATGGAGAAGGTGCGCACCCGTTTCCCCGACACTTTGGTTCTCTCGTTCGATCCTCAGGGAGCCGAGGTCCGGACAAAGACCAGTTACAGCAATCGGCTCGCCGAGGCGGAAGACGACCTCGAAATCTGCTGCGGCTTTCTGGAACATGTCCGGGAACGTGCAGCAGGCGACGCCGAGGAAGCTGCGTTGCGTGCGGCACTTGAGGCCGTTCGCTTGGAAGAGGCGGAACTGTGAGAATCCATCGCCTGGAGATTGAAGCTTTCGGGCCTTTCGCCGCACCCCAGCACATCGATTTCGATCGCTTGGGCGCGCAGGGACTTTTCCTCCTCAACGGTGCAACAGGTGCGGGCAAGACCAGCATCCTGGACGCCATCTGCTTCGCTTTGTATGGGGCCGTTCCGGGAGCACGCCAAGAAGGAAAGCGGCTTCGCAGCGACCACGCGGCACCTGCGGCCGAACCACGCGTGGTCTGTGAGTTCTCCGCGCGCGGCCGGCGTTTCGAGGTCACACGGTCGCCGGCCTGGGACCGCCCGAGCGCGCGGGGCCGGAACGGTTTCACCACTCAGCAGGCCAAGACCCTCCTTCGGGAATGGGTGGCCGGGAGCTGGGACGAGAAGTCTTCCCGGAACGAAGAAGTGGGCGCCGAGCTCTCCGAAGTCCTCGGTATGGACAGGGAGCAATTCACCCGGGTGGTGATGCTTCCACAAGGTGACTTCGCGGCCTTCCTTCGGTCCAAAGCCAACGACCGGATGGAACTCCTCCAGAAGCTGTTCGGCACGCAACGTTTTGAAGCCGTTGAAGCCCAGATCGCGCGCCAAGCGGCCGAGGCCACCCGTGCCGTGCAGGAAAATGCGTCGGAACTGAAGATGCTGCTGGACCGTGTGGCCGCAGAACGGGACCAGCTCGGGCTGGCCGTTGCCGGGACGGCCGGGAACACGGCAGGAGATACCGCCGCAGCACCCACCTCGGGCCACGATCCGGAGGTATGGCTGGCAGAGGTGCATGCCGGCGTGAACGCCGAATGGATGCGAAGGAAGGACGAGGCAAGCCAGGCCGAGAGCATCTCGTCGCGCCTTGCCGAACAGCTCCAGCAGGCCCAGGAGAAGTCGTTGCGACACGGCAAGCTTGGGGCCGCGATGCAGCGGCGGGTCCTGCTTGAATTGGCTGCGCCGCGGGCTCTCGAAAACAAGGACATGCTGGGAAGGAACCGCCGCGCTTCTGTACTGAGCGGCCAGCTTGAGGCGTTGGAGTCCTCCGGGCGTAAATACCAGGCGGCCGTAGCCAACGTGGCAGGCATTCGGGAAAAGCTGGACGCAGCAGGCCTGGACGCAGCACAACCCTCGGCATCCCTTGAACGGCTCAAAGCAACGTACGCGGTTCTCGAAGCACGCCTTCCTGACGAACTGCGTTTGGAAGACATCGCTGCCCGCCTTGTGGCCAAGCGTGGCGAACAAGCAGACCATGCAGCAGCTGCCAATACAGCAATGGCTACCCTGGAAAGCTTGCGCGAAGAAGCCGCCGCTGTGGAAAGCCGAATCGAGCCCCTGGAACCGGTTGCTGACGGACTGGCCGACGCGGAACGGGAAGCATCGGCCGCCACCGAGCTGGTGGGCATCGTGGCACGCCACGCCACGGCCACCGGAAAACTGGAAGAGATCACCGCGCAGTACCTCCAAGCGCGTGAAACCTCCCAGGACCACCGACAGCAGTGGCTGGACGTCCGTGAGCTCAGGCTGGCCAACGCTGCGGGGGAGTTGGCTGCGGCTTTGGAGAACGGCAAGCCGTGTGCCGTATGCGGGAGCGAGGATCACCCGAACCCCGCTGCAGCTGTGCGGTCGGCTCTCTCCCTCGCACAGGAGGAAGAGGAAGCCAAGGAGCGCTTCGAGGCAAGTGAGAAAGTCCTCGCACATCTCGCGGAGCGCGTTTCCTCGGCTGCCCAGATCCTTGCCGGGCTGGCCGCCCAGGGCGGCACCTTGGATGCTGAAGAGGCAGATTCACGGCTGGCGTCTGCCCAAGCGGCTGCCTCGGCCGCGAAGAAGGCATCAGCGACCCTGGACCAGCTTCGGGACAAGCACGAGGCCATCACGAAGAGAATGGTTCAGGTCCAGGAGGATCATGCGGATTACGCAGCCGCAGCGGCGCAAGCGTCGTCTGCCGTCCTCCTGCTGCAGGAGCAAAGTGTTGCCCTCGAGGCGGACCTGGCCGGCTTGCGGGAAGAATTTCCGAGCCTGCGTGAACGTTTGGATGCCTTGGCCGCCGAGCGCGCACTCCTGCAGTCCGCAGCTGATGCCGACCGCGGGATGGAACGGGCCCAGCAGGCCCAGTCAGAGGCCGTCGCCTCCCTCGACAAAGCGTTGCCTGACTCCGGGTTCGGCTCGGCCGAGGAAGCGCGCCGGGAGCTCCTTCCGCCGGCCGATGTGGTGGGCCTGGAGAAAGACGTGACTGATTTCGATACTGAAACGGCCCGCTTGGACGAATTGTTTGCCAGCGAGGACCTGGTCCTGGCAGCCAAGGAAGTCCAAATCGGCGAACTTCCGTTGCCGGAGCCTGAACTCGTCGAGGCGAAGGTTCACGCCGCCAGTGCCGGGGACGCGGCGAGGACCGCGGCTGTTGCGGCGGCGCTTGCCGGCAAGTCGGCTGAGGCTGTCGGCCGGTTCCGTGACGACTACAACACCTTTGCCGAGGCCGGCAGGGAGCCGCGCAACCGGGCCCGCATCCTGGCCGAACTGGCTGACACCGTTCGGGGTGCCGGCGATAACAACTACCGGATGAGCCTGAATGCGTACGTGCTGGCTGCCCGTCTGGAACAGGTTGCCCTCGCGGCCTCGGAAAGGCTTGTGGCCATGAGTGACGGCCGCTACACCTTGCAACACACCGACGCCCGGGCGGCACGGAACCAGAAGTCCGGGCTTGGCCTGGAGGTGGTGGACGAGTGGACCGGCCAACGGCGCGACACGTCCACCCTGTCCGGCGGTGAGTCCTTCATGGCCTCGTTGTCCCTGGCCCTCGGTCTCGCGGACGTCGTTCAACAAGAGGCCGGCGGCGTGGACATCGAGACCCTTTTCGTCGACGAAGGCTTCGGCAGCCTCGACGAGCAGGCGTTGGAGCAGGTGATGGACGCACTGGAAGGACTGCGCGACGGCGGCAGGGTGGTTGGCCTTGTCAGCCACGTGGGGGAGATGAAGCAACGCATTACCAGCCAGCTTCAGGTGGTCAAGGGACGCAACGGATCCAGCGTGCGAATTGCTGAAGCAGTTCCCGCCTGAGACATATCCGATAGACTTAACCCGTTACACCGGGTCACGCGCATCGGGAGGAGGGACGATGCGCATACTTTAGCGAACCCGGATTAATGGAAAACTCTTCTGTGGCCTCCCAGGCCTTGTCATCGGCGCCCGCACGCCGCCCCTCACGTCTGCCAGGCCGTTTCGCACGGCTTCCCGAACTGGCGGGGCCCGGGTTCCTTCCGTTGGGCCTTTTTGCCAGGCTTCCCCTTGCCATGCTGACCGTCGGTACCTTGACGCTCGTGACGGCAGTCAGCCAGTCGTACGCAATCGGCGGTATGGCCGCCGGCGCCGTTGGTATCGGTTCGGCCCTGGGCGCCCCCGTACTTGGCTCGTTGGCTGATCGTGCCGGGCAGCGCATCGTTCTCCTGGTTGCGGCAGTCATCAACACTCTTGCCGTGGCGGGACTCCTTGCCGCGGCCTACTTCACCCCGGGCTACGGGTCAGTGAATGACGCTGTTGCCGTCCTCATCACGGCCTTCCTCGCCGGGGCCAGCTGTCCCCAGGTTGGTCCGATGGCCAGGGTTCGCTGGATGGCCTTGACTACCCGCAATCTTTCCCCTGGCGCAGCCAGCGGCAACAGAAGCGTTGCTGCCAACCGCGCCGACCTCGATACCGCGTTGTCCTATGAGGGCACTGCGGACGAGATCACTTTCGTCCTTGGGCCGGCATTGGTCGGTGTCCTCGCCAGCATGGTGGCGCCGTGGTTGCCGCTGGCATTGGCTGCCGTTATGACGATCACGCTGGTGCCCGCGTTCGCAGTTCACCCCAGTCAGCAGGCCGTGGTGCCGGCACCCCGGAACGTGACTGCCGGCGTCGTACCTGCCAGCGGGCCAGGCCCTCACGCGGGTCCGCGACGCACCAAGCGTTGGGCGGGCGCAGTGGTGGCCGTCCCCGTCATGGCAATGGTCTGCATGGGTACCTTTTTTGGAGCAACACAAAACGCGTTGAGTGCCTTTTCCGCGGAGTACGCCACGGCCGAGATCGCCGGGCTCCTCTACGCGGTGATGGGCCTTAGCTCAGCCGTAGCCGCATTGTCCGTGGCGTTCTGGCCACAGCGGTTCAGCCTCGCTTCGCGTTGGGTGGCGGCGGCCTTGGCGATGTCCGGGTTGTCGCTCTTGCTGCTTTTACCGGCCGGTATCTGGCCGATGATCTTTGTCCTGCTGGTGCTCGGTATACCCGTGGGACCGGTCATGGTCACCGTCTTCAGCATCGGCGGCGTGGTGGCCCCGGCAGGCCGCATGGCAACGGTGATGACGGCCCTTGCCAGCGGCATCGTCGCGGGCACGGCGTTGGGCGCCTACCTGGCGGGGCAGCTTGCCGAAACACAGGGCGCCGGCGCTGCGTTCGTAGTTTCCATGGCGGCCGCTGCCGGTCTGTTGCTGCTGGGCGTCGTCACGTCGTTGGTCATGAAGCGCCAGCCTCAGGGTTAGTCCAATCCAGCGGCCAGCGAGCGGGCCATGAGTTCCACCAGCCGCGATGAACGTTCTTCGTCGGGGTCTGCCAGATGCTGCATGCTGATGCCGTCGATGCCCGAGATGAACAGCCGCGTGATGTCTTCCAGGTTCTCGGGAACGGGTTCGTTTGCTGCATCAGCCGCTTCCCGGAACAGCTTCAAGGTAGAGCTCACCCAGCCGTCGTACATGGATCGGTTCATGAGCTGGGCTTGTGGCTGGTCGTCAGCCTCTACCCGGAAGCGGCGCAGCAGCAGTTCAAACGTGGTGACCTGTTCGTGGGGGTTCTCCAGCATGCGCATCCAGATGCGGCGGGCGTGGGCGCCGATCATCTGGCGCAACCCCATGCCCGGATCGGCAACCGGTTCGAGCGCCTTCGCGTAGTCCCGGCTAAGGAAGTTGTACACCTCTTCAAGGAGTTCGTCCTTGCTCCGGAAACAGTAGTGCAACGCGGCCAGCGGGGCGTCCGCCTCACTGGCGATCCGTCGCGTTGTTGCCGAGGCGAGGCCGTCCTGGGCAATCACCCTCGCCGCAGCTTCCACGAACTGGAGCCGCCGTTCTTCAGCGGGAACCCTGGCCATCCGTACACCCTTCTGTTTGGTATTCCCGTGATCGGGTCACCGACCGGCGGTCCCATTGATCGTAGGCGGTATCCGTTCACGACTTGTCTTGGCCGTGCCGTGCGGGCCCGGAAAAGACCTTTGAAGAAATTTTACGCCCAAACCTAGTCAAGTGACCCAGTCAAGCGACATACTTTTTTCAGGAACGTTGCCTGCATCACATTCGGATGCAGTGACCTGAGGAGAACCGATGCAAGAATCCGCCGATCTGGTGATCGTTAATGCCTCGGTCCACACCATGGACCCGGCACAGCCACGCCGTATGACCGACGCTGTCGCAGTAAAGGGCGGCCGCATCGCAGCCCTTGGCCAGGACGATGTCCGCCGGGCGATTGGCCCAAATACCAGCGTCGTCGATGCCGCTGGCGGCGCCGTCATCCCCGGAATCAACGACGCCCACCTGCATTTCGTCTCGGCAGCCATGTCCGCTTTCGGGTACGTCCGCTTGGACCCGGGCCTCGCGCCGGACTGGGCCGCCGTCGTCGACGTCATCAACGCAGCCCCTGCGGGCGAGGATGGCTGGATCCGGGCCCACGGCTGGGACGAAGCCGTCATGGGTCCGGCGTGGGGCAACCTGCTCGAATGCCGCCCGGGCATACCGGTAGTGGCCTTCGACTCGACCGGCCACCAGTTACTGGCCAATCGGGAAGCACTGAAGCGGGCAGGCATCAACGCCGAAACAGCAGACCTCGACGGCGGTGTCGTTGCCAGGGCGGAGGACGGCAACCCAACCGGCCTCTTCCAGGACGGCGCCATGGAACTCGTCTCGCGGGCAATGTCACCTGTGCCCGTATCCACGCTGCGTCCGGCCCTGCTGAAATTTCAGGAGCACCTTCATGCCCTGGGGATCACATCGCTCACCGATCCGGGATTGGGTCCTGCGAGCGCCGGACTCATGGATGGTGCAGGTTCGACGGCGGCACTTGGGCTTCTGGGGGACCTCGCCGAGGCGGGGGAACTGACGTTGCGCGTCACCGTCCTGATGCTGTTCGCCGGAACTGGAGGAGCGAATGCCAGGGCAGTTGACGAGGGACTGCGCACCGGGCTGGCCGAAACCTATGCCAACCGCGGCATCGATCCGCAGCAGTTGCGGATCGCCGGCGTGAAGATCTTTGCCGATGGCATCCCCCGCAGCGGTACCGCCTGGATGAGCGAACCCTACGGCAAGGCGTGCACCCATGGCAGCCTTGTGATCCAGGGCTCCGATGATGCCGAAAGGGTTGCCGAGCTCAACGCGATCCTTGAGCTCATCACCGACGCGGGGTTACAGGCCGGAATCCATGCCACGGGTGACGCAGCTACAGCCGCAGCGGTGGAGGCCATCCTCGCAACGGCGGACAGCCGCGGTTCCATGGGTGCGGGGAACCGCCACTACATCATCCATGGAGCCTTCACCGATACCAGCATTTTGGCCACCATGGCCGCCAACGGCATTGGGTACAGCACCAATCCACTCATCCGCGCCGAAGCAGGGGACATGATGCGCCAGGTACTTGGCGAAGGGCGGTTCTCTGTCCACCAACCCCTTCGTTCGGCCGCCGACGCCGGTGTGCGTTTCAACCTGGCCTCAGATGCACCCGTCACCAGTACGGACTGGCGTCGCACGGTGGTGGCAGCAGTTCGGCGAGGTACGCGTTCAACTCCGGGCAACCCCGGCGATCCCGAACGGATTACCGGTCTTCAAGCCCTCGCTGCGATGACCATCGACGCTGCATGGCAGGACCACGCCGAGCATCTCAAAGGTGCACTCACACCAGGCATGGCCGCTGACCTTTGTGTGCTTTCGGACCCGTGGCCCGAAGACGAAGAGATCGAAAAGCTTCTCGACCTGGACATCACGCTCACGCTGAGCGGCGGCCGGGTAGTCCACCGAACAACCAGCTAGACCCTTCCCACCCGTTCCAACCATTCGCACATCAAGGAGCACCACATGCGACGCAGTATTCCTTTGGCACTGGCCGCAGTCCTGTCCATGACTCTTGCAGCCTGCGGAGGCGGTTCAAGTCCGGCAAGCACTCCCGCCGCTGACGGGATGACCACCCTCAAGGTAGGCACCATCGGCATCGGGTCCGACGCCGGCATCCGGCTTGCCGTCGACAAGGGTTATTTCAAGGAACAGGGTCTCAACGTCGAGATATCTGTCATCGCCAACCCTCCGGCCGGCATCGCAGCGGCCCAGAGCGGCCAGATCGATGTCACCTACACGCCTTCCATCCCGCTCTTGAATGCCCTGAGCCAGAACGTTCCCCTCAAGATCGTGGCAGCTGCCGACGGCTATAAAGACGGAGCCGGCGAAGAGTCCGATCTCAACCGCGTGGATGACACAGGCCTGCTGGTCCAGAAGGCATCCGCCATCTCCCGGCCGAGGGACCTTGAGGGCAAGAACGTCAGTGTCCCGGCCCGCAAGGCCCAGTTGGAAGTGACAGTCAGCAAACTCGTCAAGGACGACGGCGGTGATCCCACCAAAGTGAAGTGGATGGTCCTGGATCCTTCGTCGGCACTCCAATCACTCAATTCAGGACGCGTAGACGCGGCCTCACTCGTCGCACCGTTCACGTCCAAAGCGGTGGCGGAGGGAAACCGGCTCCTGGCTTCACCCGGCGTCGAGTTCTTTGAACAAGGTGCCATCGGGCTCTGGGTTTCCGGCGCCAACACTGTGAAGTCAAAGGAGAAGGCCTTGGAGGGTTTCAAAGCCGCTATCTACAAGGCAAACGCCTATGCCAACCGCAACACTGATGAAGCGCAGCAGCTCAGCGCCCAGATCACCAAGACTTCGCTCGACGTGGTTAAATCCGGCGCCGTGAACTATTGGCCGGAGGGAGTCCGTGTGGAGGACATCGAGCGAGCCAACAACAACCTTGCCGACCTTGGTTTCCTGAGCGCACCAGTGAAGCTCCCCGGCGATCTCGTTTTCGGAAACTAGGTGCGAACCGGGTATGGGAGAGTCATCATGAAACCGTCCATCCGTCCGTTGGCGTTCAGCGTGCTGGGGATCGTGACAGCCCTGGTCATTTGGCAGGTCCTTGCCGAAGCCAGGGTGGCGGGAAATGCCTTGCCGTCGGCCACCACCGTCTTCGCCAACCTGGCATCGACCCTGGGACTGGGGTCGTTTTGGTCTTCGCTGGCTTCCACGATCGGGATCGCACTGCTCGCCTTGGCGCTTTCGGCCGTGGCGGGGATAGTGATTGGCCTGCTGGTGGGCAGTTTCGAATCCGTTCGTTATGCCACCTTGGCGGTGCTGGAATTCCTGAAGCCTGTACCGCCCATCGTCATTCTTCCCCTGGCCGTCCTGGTGCTGGGTCCAACAGTGGAGATGTCGCTCTTTCTGGTGGTGTTCGGTTGCTTGCTGCCAATCGTCATGCAGACCGTCGACGGGGTTCAGAGTACTGATCCCGTGGCGCGGGACACGGCGCGCTCGTACGGAATGGGTGAAGGCGAAATCCTGGCCCGTGTAGTGCTTCCCAGCGCCATGCCCTACATCGGCACTGCCCTGCGGGTGGCAGCGCCGGCAGCCTTGGTGGTCACGGTCGTAGCGGGGCTCCTCGGGGGTGGTCCGGGCCTGGGCCAGAGCATCTACCAGGCCCAAGCAGCCGGTGACTACGCCGGTCTCTATGGATTAGTGATTGTCCTGGGCCTGCTGGGCCTGTTGTTCCAAGGTGCCACCCGGGTCGCCGAGCGCCGGGTTCTGCACTGGCATGAGTCCTACCGGGAAGTGGTGCCCTGATGATGAACGTCAAAATGCGAAACTGGCTGATTGGTGCCGGCACACCTGTGCTGCTCCTGACGGCATGGTGGCTCTCGTCTGAGAACTCCACGGATCCGTTCTTCCCCCCGTTGCGGACCATCCTGGTCCGCTTCCAGGAGCTGTGGCTCTTTGAACACTTCCAGTCCGACGTCTTGGTGAGCCTGGGCAACCTGTTCCTGGGCTTCGCGATCGCCGCCGCGGCGGGTGTGGGGATCGGATGTGCGACTGCCCTGGTTCCCACGGTCCGTTGGATGGTGGACCCATTGATCCATTTCCTCCGTGGAATTCCTCCAGTTGCCTTGGTACCGATCTTCATCTCGCTTATTGGGTTCGGTACGGAGATGCGCGTGGCCAGCATCGCGCTGGCGGCCTTGTTTCCCACAATGATCGCCACGGTGGACGGTATCCGGAGCGTCAGCAACGACCTCATGGACGTCGCCAGGGTTTACCGGCTGAGCCGAAGGGAGCGGTTGCTCAATGTTCTCCTGCCCGCGGCCACTCCCCAGATCTTTTCCGGACT
Source organism: Arthrobacter sp. 18067 (assembly GCF_902706295.1). GTDB lineage: Bacteria > Actinomycetota > Actinomycetes > Actinomycetales > Micrococcaceae > Arthrobacter. The sequence goes on from NZ_CACSJJ010000006.1 coordinate 79,461, forward strand.
GCAGGTTAGCCTCCAGGTGGCCTTCATCGTGATGATCGCCAGCGAGATGCTGGGCAGTTCACAGGGCATCGGTGCGATGACGCTGCTCGCACAGCAAAGCTTCATGACAGCCGATATGTGGGCAGGGATCCTGCTATTGGGCGTCATCGGGTTCCTGGTCAACGTCCTGTTCGGCCTGCTCAAACACAGGGTCCTGTCCTGGTACATCGGCTCTCGGCGCATGGCGCGTGCAGCATGAGCATCCGGCAACTCGCCACTCTGTCCCCTCGACCAAGAAAGTCCTCCATGGCACAGCAACCGGAAACCCGCATCAGTACCACCACGCCACGGCTGGACGTGGCACATCTTGCCAAAAGCTATGGCAGCGGAGAGAAAGCCCACAAAGTCATCGAAGACCTCACCTTTACGGTGGATGCGGGCGAGATTGTCTGCATCGTTGGCCCTTCAGGCGTTGGCAAGACGACCCTCCTGAAGTGCTTGGCCGGCCTCCATCCGGCAAGCAGCGGGAGGGCCTCCATTGACGGGCGGGCCATCAGCGGTCCACCTGCTGAGATGGCATTGGTGTTCCAGGACTACAACCGCTCGCTCATGCCGTGGCTGACTGTCCGGAAGAACCTCATCCTGCCCCTGCGCCATCTCCGGCTCCCAGCATCGGAATTGAAGGAACGCTGCGACAGTGCCCTGGCCGCCGTCGGGCTTTCCCACGCCGGCAACCAGTATCCGTGGCAGTTGTCAGGGGGCATGCAGCAGCGGGTGGCGATCGCTCGCGCGCTGGCCTACCGACCCGAGATCCTCATCATGGACGAGCCCTTCGCTTCCGTGGACGCACAGACGCGCTTCGATCTCGAAGACCTGTGCCTCAAGATCAGGCGCGACTTCAACATGACCATCCTGGTGGTTACCCACGACATCGACGAGGCCGTGTACCTGGCAGACCGCGTTGTGGTGTTGGGTTCCAGGCCGGCACGGGTCCTGAAGGTTGTTGACGTGGACCTCCCGGTTCCGCGTGAGCAGATCACTACGCGGTCGCTGCCGGAGTTCGCCCGCCAACGCACCGAGGTGCTGTCCCTCATTAAGAGGCCGGCGTGACGGGCGGGTTGGGTTCAGGCGCCAAACGCCGGCCGAACGTCCTGTTTTTCATAGCTGACCAACTCCGGGCAGATCATCTGGGTTTCGCTGGCAACAACACCGTAAAAACGCCGAACCTCGATGCGCTCGCTGCCAGGAGCGTTGTCTTCGACAATGCGACTGTTGCCAACCCGACCTGCATGCCCAACCGCGCCAGCCTGATGACTGGCCGGTGGCCTTCAACTCATGGAACCCGTTGCAACGGCATCACCCTCGACCCCCATGCCCGGACAGTTCCCGGCTCCCTGGCGGCCGGCGGCTATCGGACGGTGGGCGTCGGAAAACTGCACCACCAAAACATGGGCTGGGAGTTCGAACCGCATCAGGCCGACGAGATCCGGGCAACGGATCCCCTGCTTCTGGCTCCGGAAGCAGGTGATGCCCGGCACCAGGGATATGCGCCCGGCTGGGACCAGTGGGAGAATCGTGACGCACACGATGAGCGCTTCATTGGACTTCCTGCCGACTACTACGGCTATCAGCATGTGGATCTGGTGATCGGGCATGGGGACCGTCCCGGAGGCCACTACGTGCATTGGGCACGGGAACGGGGCGTAGATCCCGGGACGCTGGGCGGGGCGGAAAACTCCTCCAAGCCATATGTCGGATGGGAACAGGTATATGAGACCGCGATTCCGGCCGAAGCACATCCCACCAGCTACGTCAGCGAGAAGGCCATAGAGCACTTGAAGGACGCGGCGGGCCGGGACCAACCATTTTTCATGTTCGTATCCTTCCCGGACCCCCACCATCCGTTCTCCCCTCCCGCGGGCTACTCGGAGCTCTACGATCCCGGTGCGTTGCCGCTGCCTCCCGGGTTCGAACAAGACCATTCAGCATCACCCCCGCACGTCCGGGCCATGATCGAACATCGCGGTGAGCCGAACCCCGATCCGACCATGACCTGGGCGGCCACTGAGGAACAGTACAGGTACGCGGCAGCAGCCCAATACGGTTTGATCACCATGATGGATGAACACATCGGCCGAATACTGGGCGAGTTGGACAGGCAGGGCCTGGCTGAGGACACCATCGTGGTCTTTACCAGTGACCATGGAGACCTGTTTGGCGACCACGGCCTGATGCTTAAGCACTTTGTCCATTACCGGGCCGTGACGAATGTTCCCTTGATACTGCATGTTCCCGGTGCTTCACCGTTCCGTACCGATGCGCTGGTGTCCAGTGCAGACCTGGCACCCACCTTGCTCGAACTCACTGGATCCGAAGGCTACCGGGGTATCCAGGGTCGCTCGCTGGTGCCGGTGCTCCAGGGGATTGCAAGGCATCACCGGGACGCTGTACTGGTGGAAGAAGAACAGCCGTTCGGCCTCGATGGGCTCCCTGGTCCAGTCAGGATGAGGACCCTCATCACTGCCGAGGGCCGGCTGACACGGTATTTCGGGACGGAAACCTATGAACTGTACGATCACAGCAGCGACCCCGGAGAGCTCCATAACCGTGCGGGTGATCCTGCTTTTACAGAATTGGAGGATCGCCTCACGCGGGCAATGCTGGAGGAGATGGCCGCGCTATCGGACCAAGGAACAGCGCCAACGGCGGCCGCCTAGGACACGACGCCGGCTTCCTGCCGTTCCGTAACTGGAACCGCTAAACCTCATTGCGGTAGCCCGTGGGGGAGTTCCCGAACGCTGCCCTGAAGATTCTGCTGAAGTGCGCGGCATCGGTGAACCCCCACCGTGCCGCGATGGCCGTCACTGGTCGGTCAGCCAGGACGGGATCCCGGAGGTCGCGGCGGCAACGTTCAAGTCGCCGCTGCCGGATGGAGGAGGCCACAGTTGTTCCGATTTCCTGGAAGAGATCGTGGAGGTGCCGCGTGGAGATGTAGTGGGCCGAAGCGATGGTTCCCGGGGAGAGCCCGGGGTCGCCAAGGTTTGCCTCGATGTAGTCGTGGATCCGCCCCAGCAACAGCAGGTGCGGGTCGCGTCCCGTCTCGATGAGCTGGTCCAGTTCGCCGTTGAAGAGCGTGGTGACAAGGTCCAAGGCGTTGTGGACCAGCCTGAGCCCGTTGGTCCCGGAGAGCGCTTCCAGGTTGTCGGCCAGCTTCACCAGGAAGGGGCTGATGAGCTCGCCCAAGCCTTCGTCTCCCGGAATCCGCAGTGCTGTCACGTGCCCCATGGCCTCGGTCGGCAAGTCGAGCAGAACGTGGGGGAACATCAGCACCAAGGTGCGGAAGTTGTCGTCGAATGTGAGCTGGTACGGACGGGACGTGTCGTAGATGGAGAGGTCGCCGGGCCGAAGTACCGCTTCGCGCTCGTCCTGAACCAGGCGGCCCGATCCAGCGAGCTGGATGCTGAGCTTGAAAAAGCGTCCTGTGGACTTTGCAATGAGTTCCGGTGTGCGAAGAACGGTGTGGGGACCGGCGGTGATCTCCACAACCGAAATTTGTCCCAGCACGCGTGCCCGCATGGTTCCGTGGAATGTTGAATCGCGGGGCCCCGTTGCCAGCAGCGGCACGAAGGAGGTGGAGATGGCCCGGCTCCATTCCTGGAAGGACTCCGCCACGATTGTTTGCACGGTTGTGGGGCCCGTATCAGCGGCGACAGTCATCAAACTCCCTTTCAATGGCCCGCGCCGCCTCATATCCTTCGACATATTTGTCGACCAGTGGGCCGTCGGGGAGGACGTGAGCTTGCCCACGATTCTACACCGGGCCTCCGCGCCACAACGTGCGTGCGTCCACCGACAAACACCCTGCCGTGTGAGACAAGTCACTCAGCGCTTCCGCGGTGGAAGATTGCGGAATGACCGACACCGTGCCGCGCACATCTCCCGCGGCACCGAGGCAGGAGCACACTATGAGCGTGGACAACCCCGTTAAGGGCAGGACCGCCGGGCCCGCAAAGACCAAGAGGCTTCTTGGGGTACCGGCTGTGACTTTCATGATTATCGCGGCCTCGGCGCCGCTGACCGTCCTGGCGGGCGGAGTGACTACGACGTTCGCTGTCACCGGAGTGATGGGTGTGCCCCTGTCCTTCCTGATACTGGGCGGCATCCTGGCGCTGTTCGCTGTGGGGTATGCCGCCATGAGCCGCTACGTCACCAACGCAGGAGCCTTCTACGCGTACATAGCGCAAGGCATTTCCAGGCCCGCTGGAGTGGGCGCTTCCCTTGTTGCCCTGATGGCCTACAACCTCATGCAAGTTGGCATCTACGGCTTGTTCGGTTTCACGGTCTCCTCGCTCCTGTCGGCGCGGCTCGGCGTCACCGTTCCGTGGTGGATCCCTGTTCTGGCATGCATCGCCATCGTCGGGTGGTTGGGCGTGAACCGGGTGGACCTGTCCGCCAAAGTACTGGGCGTCCTGGTCGCCCTCGAGTTCCTGGTTGTCATCGTTTACGACGTCATCAGCCTGGCTGTCGCTCCCGAGGGTGTCAGCGCCGTGGCATTCAGCCCGGAGAGCTTGTTCGTACCGGGAATCGGAGCCGTGCTCTCCTTTGGCATCGCCGCGTTCATGGGCTTTGAGTCGGCCGCCATCTACGGCGAGGAATCAAAGGATCCCAAGCGAACGGTCGCCAGGGCAACGTTCGCTGCCGTGGGGATCATCGCGGTGTTCTATGCCGTTTCCGCCTGGGCCATGACCGTGGGCGCAGGACCGTCGGCGGTCATTGATTCAGCGGCCGCCAACGGCCCGGACATGATGTTCGCATTCCTTGGCGCCAACGGCGGAGTACTGCTCAGTGACATCGCGCAGGTCCTTTTCGTCACCAGCCTCTTTGCTGCACTCGTCAGCTTCCACAACGCAGTGGCACGGTACTTCTTCTCCCTGGGCCGCGAGCGGGTCCTGCCGCCGGTGCTTGCCAAAGTCCGGCAGGGGAGCGGCGCGCCCTTCGCCGGTTCCCTGGCGCAGACGGCGATTGCCGTCGTCGTGACCGTTGCCTTCGCCATTGCCGGGACCGGTTCCGAGCTCGGCGAGCTGTACCCCGTGCTGACGATGTTCACCTGGCTGACCAACAGTGGCGCCATGGGACTGGTCTTGCTGATGACGGTTGTATCGGTGGCTGTCATCGGCTTCTTCCGCCGAAACCAGCACGGGGCCAGCCTGTGGGTCAGGGTCATTGCGCCCGTCCTTGGATTCGTGCTCCTCGCCATTGTCTTTGTGCTCATCCTGGCCAACTTCAACGTCCTGCTCGGACAAACCGAATCCACCGCCGCATCGTTCGTTCTCCCTGCACTGGTACTGCTGCCCGGAGTGGTGGGGGTCGTCTGGGGTTTACGGCTTCGGCGCTCGCAGCCGGCCCTTTACGCCCGGATCGGCCACGGCTCGGAAGACTGAAGCCCCCAAGGACAAGGCTGCCCCGGCGGACTCGATAGAGAGTCCGCCGGGGCAGCTTTTTGTGCTCCAGGGCTAGAGGGCCGGGTCCAGATCCGGCCGGTGGTGGGTCATGCTGACCAACCGTCCGTGGGCGCCGAACGTGAAATGTACCGGTTGTGTGCCTGAGTCATCCCAGCCAAACAGGCTTCCGTGGGAGCGGATGGCGTTGACATCCCGGTGGTCGGCAATGGTGACAGAACCGCAAGGAATAACCTTTTCGCGCCACGTGAAAACGAAGATTCCCGGACGGACCTGGAAAACGGTGTTTGAGTCGGTATCTGCCAGTCCACGCTCCGGCCCCGCGAGGCACTGCCACGTGTACCAGGTGGGGCTGAGGTAGATGTGCTCGTAGGCGTGCGACTCGCTGTACACCCACTCAACGCGACGTCCAATGAGTCCGGTGCTCTCGGCCATGGGTACTCCTGCGGCGAAACCGTCAAGGGTGCCGGGCCGGAAATCGTGATGGACTGCCACCCTGGACGGGGTTGGCCTTCCCAGCGCGGCGCCAATGTACAGCGCCGTTCCATTCGTGAGGTCCAGGACCAGGGAAATGGCGAGGTCCGGCTCAACCACGCTGTGCCATTGGGCGTAGTAGAGCTGCTCGGCCACGAGGAAAGCCTCGTAGGGAGCTGTTCCCGCATGCCCGGCCGCATCCCACTGAACCTGTTCGTCGTCGAAGCGGAAAGTCATGGGATCGCCCTCGAAGAGGACGGAAAATTGTTGCCCCGACAAATCCTGCACCAGTGGGGCCTTGTTGGCATCGAAGCCGGGCGCAAGTCCTTCCAGGGGCAGCCAGTTGGAGGTGTCAAGAAGATTCAGGCTCATGGGTTCCTTCTCGTACTCGAAGAGGGACGGGACGGGATGTCCGGTCCTTCCTTGAGTATTCAGTTCCCGTTGCTGCCGGTCTTGTGCTGTGAGGCACGTTGTTTGACCTGTAAGGAAAGGTTCAGGCGAGCTGGCCTTCGATGCGGGCGGCGCTGGCAGCCAGTGCCTTGCCGACGGCGTCGGCGTCCTGGTCCAAGCGGATATAGACGACGGCGATCGCTGCCGGCCGTCCGCCCGGAACCTTGATGGGGGCGGCAATGGAGGACAGCCCGGCAATGACCTCATCATGGCTGGTGGCGTAGCCGAGGCGCCGGGCCTCGTGGGCTTCGGGGCGGTAAGGGTTGCCGGCGCCCACCTGCTGCCAGCGCTCCTCTGTCATGGTTGATTGGATGGCTATTCCGGGAGCGCCGGTGCTGACTGGGTGACGGCTCCCAGGATGTTGGGCCAGGGCGGCGCCGGAGTGCCGTGGCTCAACAGTGACCAGGGTGACGCATTCCTGGTGGTCCCACACGGCGACGAAGGCCGTCATATGGAGGGTGTTGGCAAGCTGCGTCAGTTCGGGAAGGGCCGCGGTTTGAAGGTTCCGTGAGACGCCGCTTGCCAGGACCGCCAGGCCGGGGCCGGGCTGCACGCGTCCGGAGTCGTCACGCACCAGCAGGGAATGGTCCTCAAGAGTCCGCAGGATTCGATAGGCGACGGACCGGTGCACGCCCAGCGCCTCCGTGAGCTCTGCGATGGTGAGGGGCCGATCGGCTGCGGCGAGGATCTCCAGAGCGCGGATTCCCCGTGAGAGCGTTTGCGACGGCGGTACCTGGGTTGTTGGTTCCGGTGGACCCTTGACGTCGCTGCGGGGATTCATGCGAACCATCCTATGTTGACGGAGCCTTCCGGGGGTCTGTGCTTTGGGTCACAGGGTGTAGTATTCTTTCCTAACTGACCGTTCTGTCGGTTATTGCAAGTCAAGCGCCGACCAGTCACTCTCACCCCATGGAGTTCCAATGACCGCAACTTCCACTGTCGACTCTCCGTCAGGACCCAGCAGCAAGCGTGAAGAGCGCCGGGTTCTGGCCGGGACACTGGTGGGCACCACCATTGAGTGGTACGACTTCTTCATCTTCGCCCAGCTCACCGCCACGCTCTTGGCGCCGCTGTTCCTCTCTCCCTTGGAGAAGTCCAACCCGGGAGTTGCACAGCTCCTGTCGTTCGCCACGATCGGTATCAGCTTCCTGTTCCGTCCCCTCGGGGCCTTTGTTGCCGGGCACCTCGGCGACAGGATGGGCCGCAAGGCCGTCCTGGTCATGACGCTCGTCATGATGGGCGCAGCTACGGCGCTCATTGGTTTACTGCCCACCTACGCGACCATCGGTGTATGGGCTCCGGTCCTGCTGATCACCCTGCGCGTGGTCCAGGGCTTCTCTGCGGGCGGTGAGTGGGGCGGTGCCGCACTCATGGCTGTGGAGCACGCGCCCCTGAAGAAGCGCGGCCTCTTTGGCGCCTACCCGCAGATCGGTGTACCGATCGGCATGATCCTGGCTACTGGCCTGCTGTTCCTCCTCCAGTCGGGCATGTCCAAGGAAGACTTTGCGGCATGGGGTTGGCGGGTGCCGTTCCTGCTGTCCGTGGTCCTGATCGTGGTGGGCTACCTCATCCGGCGTGCCGTTGGCGAAAGCCCGGTGTTCAAGGAAATTGCCCTGCGCAAGGCCGAAAGCAAGGCGCCCCTTGGAGAGCTCTTCCGCAAGAATAAGAAGGAAGTTGTCCTCGCTGCGCTGATCTTCATTGCCAACAACGCGGCCGGTTACCTTCTGATTGCCTTCTTCATCTCCTACGCCACCAGGACATTGAAGATGCCCACCCCGCAGGTCTTGTTGGCCACTACCGTCGCCTCATTTGGCTGGCTCATTTTCACCATGGTTGGCGGCTGGCTCTCCGACAAGATCGGGCGCGTCAAGACGTTCCTGATCGGGTACGGCTTGGTCTTTGCCTGGATGATCCCCATGTTCGTGCTGATCGATTCCAAGGACATCGTGCTCTATGGAACCGCCCTGTTCGTCCTGACGATCGGCCTGGGCCTGTCCTACGGCCCCATGTCCGCGATGTATGCGGAGATGTTCCCCGCCCAGGTCCGGTACTCCGGAATCTCCATTGGGTACGCTTTGGGGGCAATCCTGGGCGGCGCCTTCGCGCCGCTCATTGCCCAGGCGCTCCTGGACACCACCAAGTGGTCCGGCTCGGTTGGCATCTACATCATGGTTCTCTGCGTGATCTCCGCAATTGGCGTGATCCTCGCCAAGGAAACCCGCGGCCGGCCGCTGGGCTTCAGCGTTCATCACTAATTCAGAGCATAGGAAAAGCGGGTGCGGTCCACAGCGGACCGCACCCGCTTTTGCGTTGGAGAACGACGGCGGTTACTTGCGCCCGCCGGCTGAGGCGCCTTCCAATTGGCTCACCACATCGGCGTCGGACAACTGCCCGAAGTGTTCGTAGAAGGCGCCCACGGCATGGAACTTACCGGGTGTGTGCAGGGCCATGACGACGTCGCTCACCCGTGCCAGCGACGTCGAGGCTTCCAATGATGCGACCGGTACTGCGGCTATTACGGTGCGTGCGCCGGCGGAGCGGACCGCTTCCACGGCGGCCCGCATGGTGGCGCCAGTGGCAAGTCCGTCATCCGCCAGCACCACCGTTTTCCCACGGAGGTCATAGCCGGTGCCCGGGTACTGCTGCGCCCGCCGGAGAAGCTCGGAACGTTCGTGTGCTTCCACGGCATCGAGAGCGGATTGGGAGATACCGTGGGCGAGGATGAGGTCCCTCAGCGGTTTGTTGACGATCCGGAGTACATCCCCATGCGACCAAGCCAAGGCTCCGAAGGCGGTTTCGTCGCGACCCGGAATGCCGAGCTTACGTACCAGGACCGCGCCGAATGGCAGGTACAGTTCGGCCGCTGCCGCGGCGGCCACGGGGACTCCTCCGCGTGCCAGGCCCAGCACGATGGTGTCCGGCTGTTCCCTGAGTTGGGGGAGGGCTTCAGCCAGGCGTCGACCGGCTTCCGCACGGTCCTTGAAACGCATGCCCATCTGCTCCACTTCCACGTAATTCGTTGCAGTTCCAAGCCTACCGTCCAGACCTTGCCCGGTAGCGCCTCCGCTGAAAGCATGGGCTTGTGAACAAGCCCATCGGATATTGGATCAAGAGGCTCGACGCAGCACTGGAAGCCCAGTTGGACAGCATCCTTGCCAGGATCAAACTCAGCCGGCGCCAATGGCATACCCTCAGTGTCCTGTCAGAGGGCGCCATGCTTCCGGACCAGCTTGAGGAGTCCCTGCATCCGTTGTGGGGAAATGATGTCCGGATGCGGGAAAGGGAACTTGCAGCGCTCGTGGGCCGGGGAATGATCACCATGATCGATGACCGACTGGTCCTGAGTGACCGCGGACGGGAGAAATACCACGAAGCCCAGCGGCTGGTGGAAGCGGCGCGTCAGGACCTTTCCATGGGCATCGGCATCGATGAGTACGCCATGGCACTAAGTGTGTTGGAGCGCATGAGCCTGAACGCGGAGCGGCTGGCCCGCTGACTTTCAGCCAGCAGAACCAGCCGCTCCCAACTGAGCCTTCCCAGGGGGACGGTGGCCCTACACCCCAAGGAATTCGACAGCAGCTTCCTTGAACGCCCGGCTGGTGATGACGTTGGTGTGGGTGCGCCCTGGAATGACCAGCGTTTCCACCGGGCCGCCACGCTTGCCCGCAATGGAGGCGAGTTCCGGCATGGTGGCTGCCCGTTCGTCTTTTTCGCCGGCTACGAGCAAGAGGGGCATGTGCGGGGCAGCCTCGGCAGGATCGAAAGGTTCCCCCTTGATGGCCTCAATGAGCGACAACATGGCGAACAGGTTGTTGCTGGGAAGCATCTGTGCCATCTTCAGCAGTCCGGCCGTGGACGCGTCCTCAATGGGTGTGCCGTCGGCCAAGTGCCGTTGCGCGGCGACGAGGTCGAAAGCTGCCAGCGGATCTGCCGAGCTGGGGCCACCCAGGACGATGCGGTGGACAAGATCCGGCTGGGTGGCGCCAAATTCCCAAGCCAGCCTTGAGCCGAGCGAGTAGCCGATGACGTCCAGTCCCGTGGACGGGTCACCATCGCGCAGAGGCCGGGCTCCGGCGTCGGTCACTATCTGGAGGAGGTCAGCGCGTATGCGGCTGGGCGTATACGAATCCAGGTCCTCGGGGGAGTGGCTCCGGCCATGGCCTGGCAGGTCCACGGTGATCACCCGACGGCCTGCGTCCCGAAGGGTAGTGATCCAGCCGCTATCCACCCAGTTCAGTTTCGTGGATGACGAAAAGCCGTGGATCAGCAGGACGGGCCGCAGGCCGGCGTCTGTGGCCGGTTCATGGACTTCCACGAACAGTCCGGGGTCCGTGCCCTCCACGGTGTGTCTGCTGTGTTCCACGGTGTGCCTGCCGGTCATGGTGTCAGTCCTCATCGAGTACGGCGCTCAGGCGGACCCGGCGCTTGGGTGCTTCGTCCTTCGGAACAGTGCCCACGATACCGGCAGTGTCATCCGGAACCTCGAACACAATCAGCGGTTCGCCAACGTTGATGGTGTCTCCGGGCGCCCCGTGAATACGCACCACTTTACCCGCCTGAGGGCTGGGCAATTCGAGGGCCGACTTGGTGGTTTCGAGCTCCACGATCGGCTGGTTGCGTTCCACCTGCTGGCCGGGCTCCACCAGCCAATCCAGCACGGTTGCCTCGATGAGGCCTTCGCCAAGGTCGGGAAGCGGGAAGGAAATTTCAGCCACGGCGGTACTCCAGTACGCGTTGGATCCCAAAGAGGATGCGATCGATGTTGGGGATGTATTCGTCCTCCAGGTCGCCGGAGGGGTAGGGCACGTCGAAACCGGTGATGCGTTCCACCGGCGCTTTCAGTGTTTCGAAACAGCTTTGCGTGATGAGTTGGGCGACTTCGGCACCAAGTCCGGAGGTGAGGGGCGCTTCATGGACGACGACGGCGCGCCGCGTCTTCCCAACGGACCTCGCCAAAGCTTCGGCATCAATCGGTTTCAGCCAGCGCAGGTCCAGGACTTCGACGTCGATACCGTCCTCCGCCGCGAGCTCGGCTACCTGCAGGCAGCGTGAGACCATCGCGCCCCACGCCACAAGGGTGAGGTGGCGGCCGTCCCTGACCACGCGGGCTCCCGTGAGGCTGCCGCCGTCGTCGACTCCGGCGTCGTGCGTTGCTTGGCCGTGGGCGGCATGGGCGACGTCCACGGGTCCTTTCTGCCAATAACGCGATTTCGGTTCCATGAAGATCACCGGGTCCGGGCGGGTGGCAGCGTACTTGAGCAGATGGTAGGCGTCGTGCGGGTTTGATGGTGAGACCACCTTGAGCCCCGGGACGTGGGCGAAGAGCGCTTCCAGGCTCTCGCCATGGTGTTCAGGGGCGCGGATGCCGCCGAAGCTGGGGACCCGCAGCGTGATGGGCATGGGCAGGGTTCCGCGGCTGCGGTAATTCATCCGGGCGATCTGGCAAACGATCTGGTTGATGGCCGGGTAGGCGAAGCCGTCGAACTGGACTTCGGGAATGGGGTGGAATCCGGCCATCGCGAGGCCAACCGACATGCCGAGTATGCCGGACTCAGCAAGCGGTGTGTCGAAGACCCGTTCCTCACCGTGCTTTGCCTGCAGGCCGTCCGTAATGCGGAAGACGCCGCCCAGCCGGCCGCAGTCCTCGCCGAAGATGACGGTCTTGGGGTTTTCGGCCAAAACCTCGTCGAGGGCGCGGTTGAGGGCCTGCTGCATGGACATTTGCTGAACGTCCGAGGCGCCCGTATCTGTGCTGTCTCCAATGCTGCGCACTGTTGTGGTGGTCTCAGACATGTTCGGACTCCTCGCGCCACGCGGTGGCCTGGGATTGAAGGGCGGGTGTTGGTTCCTGGAAGACGAGGCTGAACATCTCGGAGCCGGGACGTGGGCCGAGGTCGGCGATGCCGGCACGGATGGCTTCTTCTTCCTCTTCTGCCGCGCGCTGCGCCGCCGCGAAGAAGGCCTCATCCGCTACGCCTTCTGCGAGGAGCCGCTGCTTGAAGCGCTCCAGCGGATCCCCGCCGGCGTCGAGGCGTTCCTCCTCCAAAGTGCGGTAGCGGCCGGGATCGTCGGCGGTGGAGTGCGGGCCGCGACGGTAGGTCATGGCTTCTATCACCACAGGGCCGTTTCCGGCGCGGCAATGCGCGAAAGCGGAACGTGTGGCTTCGTAGACGGCGACCACGTCATTGCCATCGATCTGCAGGGAGGGGATTCCATAACCGGCTGCACGTGCGGCTACAGAGCCGCCCGCAACCTGTCGGTCGGTGGGGACCGAGATGGCCCAGCCGTTGTTCTGGATGAAGAAGATCACTGGGGCGTTCATGACTGCGGCGAAGTTCATGGCTTCGTGAACGTCACCCTGGGAGGAGGCGCCGTCACCGAAGTACGTCATGGCGACGCCCATGTCCGGCGCCCCGGAGAGGGTCTGTCCATGGGCCCAGCCCACGGCGTGCAAAACGGAACCGGCCACCACCGCTTGGATTGGAGCGAACCTGGACTCAAGCGGGTTGTACATCCCGCCGTGCCACGTGGCCTTGTGAGTAGACATGTAGCCCACCATGTCCACGCCCATCGCCCGTGCAACGCCCATTTCGCGGTAGGTGGGAAAAACGAAGTCGCGGGTCCGGTCAACGGCATAGCCGCTGCCTACCTGCGCGGCTTCCTGGCCGAGCTCGGGGGCATAGCCAGGGATGATGCCCTGGCGCTGCCAGGCGACGGCCGAGGTGTCCAGGTGGCGGACTGCTGCCATCAGCGTGTACAGCTCACGGAGTTGATGGTGGGTGAGCGGGGCTGCGTCATCATCGACGGCGGCCAGCGCAGGTTCTGTAGTCATGATTGTGACCCTAGTCACCGGATCATGCCATGCGCAATCAGCTCAGTTGGAACGGAACACTTTGTACAATTTGGGCATATAAGGAAGCCCTGCACAGTACAAACTGTGCAGGGCTTCCCTCGGGTGGTGAGCAGGCAGTTACTCCGCGGGCATGGACTGCCTGGAGGCCTTCGCCTTGGCGTTGATGAAGCAGCCTGCGGCGATGACGAGGATCAGGATGAAGGTTCCAATCAACTGCCCGGCGCTCTCGGGGTTCGCAAAGCCGACCACCAGGATCAGGCCCAGCAGGGCGAGGCCAAGAATGGTGAGGAAGGGGAAGCCTTTCATGCGAAGGGGCAGTTCCGTGCCCTCCCTGTCAGCCCTGCGGCGGAGGATGAACTGTGACACCAGTGCAGTGCCCCAGACCACCAGGCAGGTGGAGCCGACGAGGTTCAGCAGTGCCGGCAGGATCTTCTCAGGGAAGAGCAACTCAAGGACCGTGGCGATAAAGCCGAAGGCAACCGATACTCCGACGGCCGCAACGGGAACCTTTGAGCCGCTGAGGCGGGACAGGAAGCGGGGGGCTTCCCCGCGCTCTGAAAGGGAGAAGATCATCCTGGAAGCGCCGTACAGGTTGGCGTTGAGGGCGGACAGCAGGGCGACGACGGCTACCAGGGTGATGGCCGCGCCGGCGCCGGGGATTCCCGCGAGGTCCAGCACGCCGGCGAACGGGGACTTCAGTCCTTCCGAGCCCACGGGAAGAACGGCTGCGATGACAAACACGGAGCCGATGTAGAACACCAGGATGCGCCAGACAACGGTGCGGATGGCCTTGCCTACGCTATGGGCCGGGTTCTCGGTTTCGGCGGCGGCAACGCTGACGATCTCGGTTCCGCCAAAGGCGAAGATCACCACGAACAGTGCGGCGGCGATGCCACCGATGCCGTTGGGGGCAAAGTCGCCGAATGCAGAGAATCCGGGAGAGGGGACGTTCGGCAGCCAGCCGAAGAGCAGGGCTGCGCCGATCAGCAGGAAGATGACGATTGCGGCAACTTTAAGGATGGCGAACCAGAACTCGAACTCGCCGAAGTTGCGGACTCCCACAAGGTTGATGCCGGTGAAGACCACCATGAACACCAGGGCAAGGACCCACACGGGGATGACGGGCCAGATGGAGAACAGCAGGCCGGCTGCTCCGATGGCTTCGGCCGCGATGACCACCACCAGCTGAAGCCACCACAGCCAGCCGATGGTGCCGCCTGCCGTCTTTCCCATGGCCTTCTCTGCGTACACGGAGAAAGCGCCGCTGTTGGGGTTGGCGGCTGCCATCTCGCCAAGGGCCCACATGACCAGGATGATCAGCGTGCCGGCGACGAGGTAGGAAATGAGGACTGCCGGGCCGGCGGCCTGTACGCCCGCGCCGGAGCCGAGGAAGAGGCCGGCGCCAATCGCGCTGCCAAGTCCCATCATGGTCAGCTGGCGGGGTTTCAGCGAATGGCCGAGGCCGGATGTTGGCGCAGGAGCCGCGATGGACTTCGTTGTCATACGTGTCTACCTTCTATGGATTACATGCTGGTTTGGCGTGCCGGCCTCATGGGCTTGGCAAGCGGGCGTCGACGACGCAGCAAGAGCCGTGGAATAATTCTCGCAGTTTGTAAGATACATCACTTTTTGCTGTGGCGATGTGATGGGTAAGGATCCCCGGGGACAGGAACTTTGATGCTGGTCGATGCGCTTGATGCAAAAATTGTACGTTTCTTCACGGATTCACCGCGATCCTCAGTGCTGGAGGCATCCCGGGTGCTCAGGGTTGCCCGGGCTACCGTGCAGTCCCGGATTGACCGAATGATTGAGAACGGGGTCATTGGTTCGTGGGTTCCGCAGCCCGACCCTGCCAATTTCGGTTTCCCGGTGGTGGCGTTCTGTTCGGTCACCATCACCCAGGAGATCGGTCATGACGCCATTATCGAAAGCCTGGGCGCCATCCCGGAAATCATCGAGGTCCACACGGTCACGGGGAACTCGGACCTCATGGTGCGGATTGCCGCGCGTTCCAATCCGGACATGCAGCGGGTGCTCGATGCCATGATCGCCACGAAGTCCGTGGTCCGGTGTTCGTCGGTGATTGTCCTGAACAGCCACATCCAGGGCCGGACACTGCCGCTGATGGAAGCTGCGGCGAAGCCCGTGTGACGTAAAGCATTTTGCCATGCGCCCGGAGAGTCGTACCATTAGTTCTAGTCAACATGACTTTAACTAGTGCTCCAGTCCTTAAAGGGAGTGCTCCGGACGGCGATGAAGCGAGGTGAACGCCGTGAACACCAACTCAGCCAATGTCGCCGAGAGGCGGCTCGCGCCGCCGTCGTTGGCTATTTCAACGGTGATCTTCGCTCTTCGCCCCAGTGAAAAGTCCGGCCGCCCCACGTTGTGGCTGCCGTTGGTCCGCAGGATCCGGGAACCGTACAAAGACATGTGGGCCCTCCCGGGCGGTCCGTTGGCCCACGACGAATCGCTCCAGGACGCGGCGTCCCGGAACCTTCGCGAGACCACGGGGCTGACACCGCACTACCTCGAACAGCTCTACGCGTTTGGCGGCCTCCACAGGTCGCCGACCCAGCGGGTTGTCTCCATCGTGTACTGGGCGCTCGTGCAGCCCACGGAAGCTGCTTTGGCTGACGAGTCGGAAAATGTGCGGTGGTTCCGTGCAGACCGGCTGGGCGAACTCGCTTTCGATCACAACGCAATCGTGGACTACGCCCTGTGGCGGCTCCGCAACAAGATGGCCTACGGGTCCATCGCCTACCACCTGCTGGGAGAGTTCTTCACCCTCGCCCAGGTCCGCGAAGTCTACGAGGCTGTGCTGGACCGCCAGCTCGATCCCGCGAACTTCCGTCGACACGTCAAGGCAACACCGGAAATCGAAGAAACCGGTGAATACCTCCAGGGCGGGAAACACCGTCCACCACGCCTCTACCGCTTCACCGGCACGCCCGGCCTCGGGCCAGATAACAGGAGTACACCATGAGCAGCGTCAACACTGCCGTCCAGCTGATCACTCGCGAAGAAGCCGAGAAGGGCCTCTCCCGCGCAGGGTCCACGTGCAGCCCGGCCCTGGCCAAGGGCCCATGGGAGTACGACCTCGCCGAGGCCGTTGCCGGTGCACCTGCCTACGGGCCGGGGGCATCCAGCGCTGATGTCGCACCCATAGCCACTCCTCGCCAGGGCCAGTTGCCTGAGAAGTACAAAAAGGCCAGCGACGCCGAACTCGATTCCCGCATTCGGGCAGCCAAAGCGACGCTCGGGGACCGCGCCGTCATCCTGGGGCACTTCTACCAGCGCGACGAAGTCATCCAGTACGCGGACTTCGTGGGTGATTCCTTTCAGCTGGCCAACGCGGCCCTGACCAAGCCGGACGCCGAAGCGATCATCTTCTGCGGCGTCCATTTCATGGCAGAAACCGCCGATATCCTCTCCACCCCGGAGCAAGCAGTCATCCTGCCCAACCTTGCCGCCGGTTGCTCCATGGCAGATATGGCAGACGAAGACTCCGTGGAAGAGTGCTGGGAGCAGCTCGAGGAGATCTTCGGCACCGAACCGGACGCCAGTGGCCGCGTACCGGTCATCCCTGTCACCTACATGAACTCGTCTGCCGCGCTCAAGGCTTTCTGCGGCCGAAACGGCGGCATTGTCTGCACCTCGTCCAACGCAAAGGTGGTCCTGGAATGGGCCTTCGAACGTGGCCAGCGTGTTCTGTTCTTCCCCGATCAGCACCTGGGCCGGAACACCGCCAAAGCACTCGGCGTTCCGCTGGAACAGATGCCCATGTGGAACCCGCGCAAGGAACTGGGCGGCAACGACGAACAGCAACTGCTCGACTCCCGGGTGATCCTGTGGCACGGCTTCTGCTCGGTCCACAAGCGCTTCAACGTAGGCCAGATCGAGAAAGCCCGCCAGGACTTCCCGGGCGTCAACGTGATCGTCCACCCCGAATGCCCCATGGAGGTAGTGGACGCTGCTGACTCTGCCGGGTCCACCGACTTCATCAAAAAGGCGATCGCGGCCGCCACCGAACCCACCACGTTCGCCATCGGCACCGAGATCAACATGGTGAACCGTCTGGCCGCCGAAAACCCGCAGCACACCATCTTCTGCCTTGATCCCGTCATCTGCCCGTGCTCCACCATGTACCGCATCCACCCCGGATACCTCGCCTGGGTCCTGGAGGAACTCGTGGAAGGACGCGTCGTCAACCGCATCACCGTGGATGACTCCGTGCAGGACAACGCCAAGATTGCGCTGGAGCGCATGCTGGCAGCCAAACCGGCCTAACCAAACCGGCACATCACAGCGGACTAGCCGAATCGAGCGTCACATGACTACAGCGAGCGTTGCTGGAGGGCCTGCCCCCAAACGGCTGATCGTCGTCGGAAGCGGGATCGCGGGACTTTACTCTGCGCTTCTTGCCGCGGAAGCGGGCGCGGAAGTTGTGCTGCTGACCAAGGGTGCGCTCGCGGACAGCAACACCTACTACGCCCAGGGCGGCATTTCGGCCGTCCTGGAGGAGCCGGCACCCGGTGACACGGTGGCTGCACACATCGCGGACACCCTCAAAGCCGGCGCGGGCCACTGCAATGAAGAAGCAGTACGGGTATTGTGCACGGAAGCGCGGTTGGACATCGCCGGGCTGGGGCGGTTCGGCGTCCGGTTCGACCTTGACGACGACGGCGACCCCGCCTTGGGTCTCGAGGCCGCACACTCTGCCCCGCGAATTCTGCACGCCGGCGGCGACGCTACCGGCGCCGGGGTGGCGGCTGCGCTGATCAGGACAGTCCTGGACTTCCAGGCGGCAGGCAAGATCCAGGTCATCGGACACGCCCAAGTGACATCGCTTTCGCTGGGCGGACAGCAAGGTGGCCGCGTGGTGGGAGCGAATTTCCTCCACGACGGACGCCACCGCGGCGTCCACGGCGACTCAGTCCTGCTCGCTACAGGGGGAGCGGGGCAGCTTTTCGCCCAAACCACCAACCCTGCAGTGGCCACAGCGGATGGCCTGGCGCTCGCGTGGCGCGTCGGAGCCGCCGTTGCAGACCTTGAGTTTTTTCAGTTCCACCCAACCTGCATGGTTCTTGCTGCCGACGCCCGGGAGGCTGAAGGCAATAATGACCCCCTCCTGATCTCCGAGGCCGTCCGCGGTGAAGGTGCCATCCTCCTGGACGCCAACGGGCATCGCTTCATGCCCGACTACCACCCTGATGCAGAACTGGCGCCCAGGGACGTCGTCTCCCGCAGCATCGCCCTGCACCTTGCGCAACTCGGCGACCCCAACGGCCACGTGTTCCTCGACGCCACCGTCATCGAAGGACAACGCGGCCAGGGGTTCCTGGAAAAGCGGTTCCCGACCCTCAGTAAGCGCACACGACAGGCCGGAGTCGACTGGACCCGGGAACTCGTCCCTGTGGCGCCCGCGGCGCACTACTGGATGGGCGGCGTCGTCACCGATCTCTACGGCCGGACGTCCGTTCCTGGACTGTTGGCCGCTGGCGAAGTTGCTTGTACGGGTGTGCAGGGGGCCAATCGGCTGGCCAGTAACTCCCTGCTTGAAGGACTCGTGTTCGGGCGGCGTGCTGTTGACGCGTTCCTTGGTTCGACAGGCGGCGCCGCAGGTCCTTTGGCACCTGCGCTGTCGGGGCCTCCGGTGCCGCTGGATGATGTGGGCGATGACCTGCCGGCTCCCGTTTCGTGGGAGTTTGAGTCTTTGCCGGGGCCGGGTACTCGTGAGGCATCGTTTGCGC
Source organism: Arthrobacter sp. 18067 (assembly GCF_902706295.1). Classification (GTDB taxonomy): domain Bacteria; phylum Actinomycetota; class Actinomycetes; order Actinomycetales; family Micrococcaceae; genus Arthrobacter. The sequence continues at coordinate 98,426 of NZ_CACSJJ010000006.1, forward strand.
AGGCGGGGGTGTTTTCGCGGTGGGCTCTGCGACGTTTGATGACAGCGAAGTCAGGGGTTTTGCGTGATGGCGTTCTTCTCCGTGAAGCCGGAGTGACGTTGGCAGCCTGGGCGGGCGATGTTCTGCCTTTGAATGTTCCTGATTCCCTTGACGTTCGGGAGCATGAGGATTCCAATTTGTTGCTGGCGGCGCAACTGCTCGTTCATGCGGCGCGGGAACGGCGGACGTCACTGGGGGCGCATTACCGCAGCGACAGCGAGGCGGAACCAGCCGCCGTCGACGATTTTGACAAGCGTTACACCCTGAGCCGGAAAGCGAGCCTCGTCCATGACTAACCTGACCCTCCCCGCAGCCCCTGTCCGGGACATCCTGGAAAGGGCATTCGCGGAGGACGCACCAAGCGGCGACATCACCTCGCAACTGCTGATCCCCGCCGATGCCCGGGCAACCGCCGTGCTGAATGCGCGTGTCGCCGGCGTCTTCAGCGGCGGTACCGTGTTCCGCGACGCCATGAAGCTGGTGGACCCGGACACCGAGGTGGAACTGCTCCTCGCAGACGGCGAAGCGTTCGACGCCGGAACCCACCTCGCGCGGGTCAGCGGAAGGGCGAGGTCGGTGTTGCTCGCCGAAAGGGTCGGCCTTAACCTGGTGCAACGGATGAGCGCCATCGCCACCAAGACCGCCGAATTCGTGAGGCTCGTCGAGGGAACCCGCGCGCGGATCACCGACACCCGGAAGACCACACCCGGCCTGCGTGTGCTTGAGCGTTACGCAGTGCGCTGCGGTGGGGGAGCGAACCACCGCTACAGCCTCTCCGATGCCGTGCTGGCCAAGGACAACCACCTGGCTGTCATGACCGGGGGCGACCCCAGCAAGCTGACCGGGCTGCTGATTGCCGCCAAGGCCCAGCTTGGCCACACCACACACTTCGAAGTTGAAGTGGATAAGGCCGAGCAGATCGAACCCGTGCTGGCGGCAGGCGTTGACACCATCATGCTGGACAACTTCTCCATCGACGAGCTCCGGGCAGGGGTCAAGCAGGTAGACGGGCGGGCCATCATCGAAGCCAGCGGCAACGTCAACATCAACACCGTCACGGAAATCGCCGCGGCCGGTGTGGATGTCATCTCCATCGGGGGCCTGACCCACAGCGTGAGCGCGCTGGACCTTGGCCTCGACATCGAACTCACCACAAGCCAGGGCTGAAGGCCACGCACACCATGATCTTCCTCGACGCCGCCGCTACTACTCCGGTCCGCCGCGAGGCCCTTGAGGCGATGTGGCCGTACCTGAGCGGTGAGTTCGGCAATCCTTCCAGCCACCACACCCTCGGCGAAGCGGCAGCAGCTGCGCTCGCAGGGGCGCGTTCCGGCGTCGCGAAGGTCCTCAACTGCCGTGCAGGCGAGGTGACCTTCACCTCTGGGGGCACGGAAGCGGACAATCTTGCCGTCAAAGGCATTGCACTGGCCCGGCGGGCAGCTGACCCCTCGTTGAACCGAGTGGTGATCAGCGCCATCGAACATCCGGCGGTGGAGGAATCGGCGAGGTACCTCGAACGTGTGCACGGCTTCGCTGTGGACGTGCTGCCGGTGGATCGGGAGGGCTTGCTTTCGGTGGATGCCTTGCGGACGGTGATAGGGCCAGAAACCGCCTTGGTGAGCATCATGTATGCGAACAACGAGATCGGAACCGTCCAGCCAATCGCATCCCTGGCGTCCGTGGCGCGGGAACACGGCGTCCCGTTCCACACGGATGCTGTGCAGGCTGCCGGGTGGTTGCCTCTGGACGTCAAGGCGCTCGGAGTGGATGCGCTGAGCATTTCCGGACACAAACTTGGTGCGCCCAAGGGATCCGGTGTCCTGTTCACCAAGGGCCGGCTTCGCGTGGAGCCCCTGGTCCACGGTGGAGGGCAGGAGCGGGGAAAGCGTTCGGGGACTGAGAACGTGGCCGGTGCTGTGGCGCTGTCCACGGCGCTGGGCTTGTCCCACGCTGAGCAGCCGGAGCAGGCAGCACGGGTTTCGGGCTTGAGGGACCAGTTCATCGACCGTGTCCTCGCCGGCGTACCGAATGCCTTGGTCACAGGTCACCGGCAACAGCGTCTGCCATCGGTTGCGTCGTTCTGCTTTCCGGGCACCAGCGGCGAATCGGTGTTGCTAGAGCTGGAGCGGCTGGGCGTGGTGTGTTCGAGTGGTTCCGCCTGCGCCGCAGGATCCGACGCGCCCTCGCCAGTGCTGGTGGCACTTGGCATCGCCCCTGAAACGGCCCAGACGGCTGTCCGCTTCAGCTTCACCTCAACTGTCACCGACGCCGACCTGGAGCAGGCTGCCTCCGCCGTGGAAACCGCCGTCGGACGCGTCCGGAATCTGGCGTCCCCGCAATCGGGTTAGTTACACGTGCCGTGCACGCCGGAAGATCCAGTGCCGCAGCAGGGTAAACCGGACTGCAGTGGCGACGAACCCGGACAACGTGGTGGTCCACAGCTCCTCGGAGACAGTAGCGTCCGGACGGAAGAGATGCAGTACCCCGAGGCTGCCCCCGGTAATCACCAAGGCAATGGCGATCACAATGACCCCACTCAGGTGATCCTGAGTGCGCTTCTTCTTACCGGTGATTTTGAAGGTCAAGCGGCGGTTCAGCGCCGTGTTCATCAACGACGTCAGAATCAGCGCCACGGCATTCGCCAGCTGGGGATCAATCCAAGGACGCAGCAACGCATAGATGGCCAGGGAACTCGCAGTACACACAATTCCAACGCCGGTAAAGCGGATCAGTTGCCGCACCACCGGGTACTTGAGGACTCCGCGGTGCCGTCTGCGCGATGGCTTATGTGGGGGAGACGGCCGTAGCTCAGTGGCATCCGCGGCTGTCTCCATGGGTTAAGCCTGACACACTATGCCGGCGCGACCTCCCAGGAAGCGCTCGTAACGGGGTTCCGGAGCTCACCGATTCCTTCAACCCGGCACACCACAGTGTCTCCGGGGTGGATGCGGGCGCACTCGGCGGGGAAACCTGTGAGCACCAGATCGCCGGGTTGGAGTGTCATGAACGAGGTCAGGTACACCATGATTTCGTCCACTTTCCAGCCCAGGTCCGCTGAACTGGCGGTCTTCAGTTCGGTACCGTTGTGGACTATTCCTATCTCCAGGTTGGCGTCATCCAGGTCTGTGACCATCCACGGACCCGCGGGAGTGAAGGTGTCCTGGCTTTTAGCGCTGATCCAGAGTTCGTCCGTCTTTTGAAGGTCCCTCGCCGAGACGTCGTTGCCGATCGTGTAGCCAAGGATTGCCGAACGTGCCGTTTCGAGCGTCAAGCCGCGCGCAGTACTGCCGACGACGACGGTCAGTTCGGCTTCCGGGTCCACATAACCAACGGTGGAGCCCAGCTGGATCGCCTCGCCCGGGCCGATGACGCTCGAGGCCGCTTTGTGGAAAGCCTGCGGCGGCAGGTCCCGGCCCGGCTGCCCGGTGTTGTGGGCCATGCCGAACACGTTGACGGGGACGGACGGGGCCAGGAAGGTGAAGGAGTCTTCGCTGGCTGCTGCGCCGGTCTCCCACCCGGGACGGGCGGGGCTGCTGGTGTTAGCCCGTGAAGACGGGAACGGAGAGTCGATGACGGTCCATTCCCTGCCCGCGCGCGTGTCGAAGTCTTCGGCATCATTGGCCACGAAGAATTGCTCGTCCGGTGACTGCGGTGAGATGGGTCGGACACGGGCGATGCGGAGGGGAAGGCGTGAAGTCATGATGACATCCTACGTCCTCGGGTGTGCCTGTTCTGCGTTGCAGGGCCCGCTTTACGCCCCGCGACCCTTCGAAGGCGCGCGGAGTGCGCCGCAACGCATCAGGTGAGCGGCGCCGATCCGAAGGCCACGCTGAAGCGGTCGCACCAGAGGACAACAGAGGTCAACCCTTCGAGGTCGGTGCCGGCCGGGATCGCATAGTTGTGGTTGCCGTGCGTGGCTTTGATGGCACCAAGGTCCACATAGCGCCCCGAACGGTACTTGAACCAGTCGCCGCCGGCTTCCAAGCCGCTGAGCCAAACTTTGACGTCTGGCCCATCGCTGCTGGCCAGGTTATCGAGGCGCAGCAGATGGCTCCCGTCGGGGAGCATCAGCAACTGCGCGGTGCCGGTGGTTGCATGTTCCTGGGACTGGAACGTGCCTGAACTGAGAATCACCGGTGCTGTGAGGGCCGGCGCTGTGGTCGGCGGGGGATCGGCGGCTGCGGCTTCACCCTCACCAGCCGCACCCGCCGAGACTTCGGCGGCGGGCAGGGCTTCGTTCACGCTGCTGCTGGTGAACAATCGCCACGGCTGGAAGAGGGCAGCCCCTACCACCGCGGCGGAAAGGACCAGAACCGCAATCATCGCCGCCAGGGTCTTGTGGGTCCGGAACGAACTCCGCAATCGGTTCATGGTTCAAGGCTAGGCTTCCGGGCCCTGCTTCGGGGGCTTCATTGCTTACAGTACGATGACGCTGATTCAGCCTGTGTCGCCGGAAGATACACAGGGACGGGGCTTAGAATCCGACTCATGCGGCTGGCGATCATCGGATTGGTTCTCCTCGTGGCGGGTGGGGTAACCGTCGCCACGGGTGTCCTGCCGTGGCAGGAAGTGGCGGTCCTGGGGGACCGGGTGGCACCCATCCTGACATTCGTGGTTGCCATGACCGTGGTGACGGAGCTCGTCAGCGAAGCCGGCGCGTTCCAGTGGATCGCGCGCCATTTGCGGGGGTGGGGCCGTGGGCGCAGCGTCCTGCTGTGGTTGCTTGTGGCACTGTTCGCCACCCTGAGCACCGTGTTCCTGTCATTGGATACAACGGCGGTGCTCCTGACCCCCGTGGTGGTCACGGTGGCCCGCCAAGCCGGACTGCCGGTCCTGCCCTTCGCGCTGACAACGGTGTGGCTGGCGAACACCGCCAGCCTGTTGCTCCCCATTTCCAACCTGACCAACCTTCTGGCGCAGCACAACCTGGGCGGCATCAGCCCCGCACAGTTTGCCCAGCTGATGTGGGCACCGTCGCTGGCTGCAGTCCTTGTTCCGTTGGCCTTCATCGCACTGGTATTCCGGCGTGAACTTCGCAAGACCTATGCTCTCGATTCCGCCCGTCCCGTTCAAACACCCTCATCCACCGCAGCCTCCGACAAAGTCTTGCTCGTGGTCAGCGCCGTGGTCCTGGTGTTGCTGTTGCCGTCCCTGGTGTCCGGGGTTGCCATCTGGATTCCTGCCACCGCGGCTGCCCTCATCCTGGCGGGCGTGTTTGCCATCCGGCGCCCCAAGGTGCTCAAGGTGGCCCTGATTCCCTGGTCGTTGTTGCTCTTCACCTGTGGCCTTTTCCTGGTGGTTGAGGCCACCCAATACCTCGGCGCCTCGGTACTGCTGGGACAGGTAGCAGGCCAGGGAAGCGGGTTTGTTGAACTGCTCAGGCTGGCCATGACAGGCGCCCTCGGCTCCAACGTAGTCAACAACCTGCCCGCCTACCTTCTGGCGGAACCCTTGGCCGGAAGTCCCGAGCGAATGGCCGCACTGCTGGTCGGTGTGAATGCGGGACCGCTGATCACGCCGTGGGCTTCCCTGGCCACCCTGCTATGGCATGACCGATTGGTGCGGATGAACGTGCTGATCAAGTGGAAGGGTTATGCGGTGTTCGGCCTGGTCGTGGCACCCCTGACAATAGTGGCGGCCATCGCGGCGCTCGCAGCTGTTGGCCCCGGAGGTGTTTTTGGCTAGCCCAAGTACAGTTCGCCTACGGGAATTTCCGTAGCCAGGCGGTTGTCCGGCCCGGCCAAGGGGCAGGCCCACGCTTCGTTGTAGGCGCAGGAGGGGTTGTAGGCAAAGTTGAAGTCGAGGATGAATTCCTGGTTTCCTGCAGTTCCCCTGGTTCCGTGGAAGGAGCCCTTGACGGTGTCCAGCAGGTAACGTCCGGCTCCGTAGCTACCGCCATCCTTCCCGGCCGTTGCGTCGCGGAAAGGTACGAAGATCCCGCCGCCATAGCTCCGCAGTCTCCAGGCCGCCAGCGAGCCAAGACCGGGCAGCTCGAAAGTGCCGATGCGAACAAAAGGCACCACACCGTCAGTGCCGGTCTCAACGTTCATTTCCTGCCCGGCACCCTCCGGCGACAAGGCCGCGTGTCGGCGGAAAGCGGGATCATACCCGGCTGTGCGCAGACCTGAGAAGGAAGCCTTCATGTCCGCCGTCAGCGCCGATGCGGGATGGGTGGCGAACAGCAGGTCCCGCTCCTGGCGCCAGAAAACGTGCGCATCGAACGGATTGGTGGCTGCAAGCTGCCGCACCTTGTCGTAAAGAGCGAACGTCCGCAGGCGCCAGTCAGCTATATCAACCGCTGACATGGTGGGGATGTCGTCCTCGAAATAGTCCTGCTGATCGGGAGCCATACCCCCCAGCCTAGTCCTGTGCGTGTCGCGGCACCGCCGCCGATAGGCTGTGGTCATGAAGGGCATCATGAACCTGAAGTGCGTTCCAGTGAAGCTTGCTGCCCTGGCGCTGGCGGGTGCAGTGCTCGCGGCGACCACAGCCTGCTCCGCCGAAAACAAGGGACCACAGGTAACGTCCACGGCTACGTCAAAGCCCAACAGTTCGGAGTCCGGAACAGGGACGCCAACAGACAGCACGACGCCGGAACCTGGGAATGCGGGTAGCCCACCGTCCGTGACGCCGGGTTCGGAGGGGACGTCCACGGATCAAGCCACTGCCAGCCCAAGTGCACAGGCAACCGCGGTGTCATGGAAGACCTACACGGACTCTGCCAAGACCGTCAGCTTCGATCTTCCCCGGGACTGGATTGCCCAGTCGGTATCACCCGACGCCGGCTCCTTGTCGGGAGCCGTTAAGGTGGAAGTCAAGGATGCTGCAGGAAGATACCTTGCCACCCTGCAAACCGGGCTCCCACCAGCCACTCCCGTTGCCTGCCCTGCCGGACAGGGGCGCCCTTACGTGGTGATCAGCAGCGTGCCCTTGGACATCCCGCACTCCGACGGTCCGGACACCATTGATCCGCGGGTGGTCTTCCGGGTAATCCAGGGCTACAAGTTCTTCGGCTCCTACGGCATCACCAATATGGTGGCGGGGGCGGACGGGCAGTCCTGCGAACTCCGGAACCGAGTACAGGGTCCCTCCGGGAAAGGCGATTATTCCTTCGGGGACGTGCCGGCAATACGTTCCTTCGCCACTGACGAGAAGGTGGCGCCGGCCAAGGCGTTCGACACTTTGGACCTGGCGGCGAAGTACGCGGTCCATGGTTCTGAATTCGCCAATGTCCAGCGGATGCTACTGTCTCTGAAGGTCAATCTGTAGTCCTGCGATTGGCTGGTTCACACATATGGCGGCGATGGGGGCTGCCCGCCGCAACCCACCCCGGAGATCAATGGAACGCAACGTTGCTGCCACGCTCGTTTTCAAGACCGCAGCCAACACAAAAGTGGCCATGGCCATTGCCGTGGCCGGGAACCCTGGCTACGAGTCAGTGACGGAAACCCTGTCCATCACCACGGCCGGGGTGGACGTTCCTTTCGCCGAACTCAGTGACCACCACGGAGGCCGCTTCCACTACATGGAGTTCAGTGAACCGAGCGAAGTGTCCGTGGAGTACCGTGCCACTGTCCACGGCTTTGGCGTCCCTGATGAGTCCTCTCCCATGGAACTGATCCGGTACGTACGTCCCAGCCGATATGCGGAGTCTGACCGGCTCCTGCCCACGTCATACGCCGAGTTCGGTGGCCTGCAGGGAGCCGAGCTGCTCCACGCCGTCCGCAACTGGGTCAATGGGGAGCTCCGCTACGTCAGCGGTTCTTCACGGGGTACGGACGGGGCCGTGGAAACCCTGCTTCACCGCAAGGGTGTGTGCCGCGACTTTGCCCACCTCGCCATTGCGCTGTTGAGGGCAAAAGATGTCCCCGCCCGACTCGCAGCGGTCTACGCGCCGGGCTTGAGCCCCATGGATTTCCATGCGGTGGCCGAAGCGTATATTGACGGTGCCTGGCACATCATCGATCCCACAGGTTTGGCACCACGGAGGTCCATGCTCCGCATCACGGCAGGACGTGACTCCTCGGACACGGCGTTCCTGTCCACCGTGGGTGGCAGCCTGTCGCTCAAGACCCTCAAGGTGAGCGCCTCGGTCAACGGCGAGCTCCCGGTGGACGACCCCCGGGAGCTCATCAGCCTGCGTTAGTGTCCCGCCACGGATGCCCGAAGCTTCTCAGTCAGGCGCAACAACTCACGCTGTTCTTCGACAGTTAGAGCGGGTGCCACCAAGTGCGCGATGTCACGGACATGTTCCCGGCCGATGGTCTTTTGAAGCTCACTGCCCGCTTCGGTGAGCGAGAGCAATACTCCTCGGCCGTCGTCGGGGGCTGTTGTCCTCTCTACCAATCCGCGCTTCTCCAGCCGGTCCACCAAGCGGCTCAAGCTGGACTGGCTCAGCAGCACTTTGTCGTTGATTTCATTGAGCCGGAGCTGGCCCGACGGGCATCTGGACAGGGTGAAAAGGACGTCGTATTCCTTGACGGGGAGGGTTTTGAACGCCGGTCCGGACTGGAGCTTCCGCATCACCGCCACCTGGGAGCGGAACAACGACTCCCAGGTCTCGGCGGCGAGGCGAACGGCGGAGGACGCCGACGGGCTGGACATCAGGCGTCCTGCCCCGTGGCGCCTGCGGATGCGGATTCGCTGACCTTGGCTTCCAGTGCTTCGGCAACGCGGGACGCGTGCGTTGGAGCGTCCGGCACGTGGGCCGGCTTCAGGGCAGCGTACTCCTTGCGCAGGACGGGAAGGACTTCCTCGCCGAAGAGGTCCAACTGCTCAAGGACGGTCTTCAGGGGGAGGCCCGCGTGGTCGATCAGGAACAACTGGCGTTGGTAGTCACCAAAGGCCTCACGGAACGTCAACGTCTTTTCGATGACTTCCTGGGGGCTTCCCACGGTCAGGGGCGTCTGTGAGGTGAAGTCCTCCAGCGACGGTCCGTGGCCGTAGACCGGCGCGTTGTCGAAGTACGGACGGAATTCCTTCACCGCGTCCTGGGAGTTCTTCCTCATGAAGAACTGGCCGCCGAGTCCCACGATTGCCTGGTCTGCCTTGCCGTGCCCATAGTGTTCGTAGCGCTCACGGTAGAGGCCGATCAGCTGCTGGTAGTGCTCCTTCGGCCAGAAGATGTTGTTGGCAAAGAAGCCGTCGCCGAAGTATGCCGCAACTTCTGCGATTTGCGGCGTGCGGATGGAACCGTGCCAGACAAAGGGGGCGACGCCGTCGAGCGGGCGTGGTGTGGACGTGAAGTTCTGCAGCGGAGTGCGGAACTTGCCGGACCAGTTGACCGTGTCCTCGTCCCACAGCTTGCGGAGCAGGCTGTAGTTTTCGATGGCGAGTTCTACGCCGTCCTGGATGTTCTTGCCGAACCAAGGGTAGACCGGTGCCGTGTTGCCGCGGCCGAGAACCAGGTCCACACGGCCGTCGGACAGGTGCTGCAGCATCGCGAAGTCTTCGGCAATCTTGACAGGATCGTTGGTGGTGATCAGTGTCGTGGCGGTGGAGAGGGTGATGCGCTCGGTCTGCGCGGCGATGTACGCCAGGGTCGTGGTAGGGGAGGAGGAGAAGAACGGCCGGTTGTGGTGCTCGCCAAGGGCGTAGACATCCATGCCGATTTCTTCGACCTTTTTGGCGATCGCAACGGAGGCCTTGATGCGTTCGTTTTCCGTGGGCGTGCGGCCCGTGGTGGGGTCAGTGGTGATGTCACTGACGCTGAATACGCCGATCTGCATGATGTGCCTTTCTCCCTGCCCGTGGTCCCGGGCTCTGTAAACAGTGTAACCCAAACTAGATGCATTTGCATGTATCGATGGCTGTAACAGGGCAGGCCCGGGAATTGTTCCCGGCCCTGCCCATCAAGGGTCAATCTGTTGGGAGTCCGCTATTCTCCGGGATTGTGGGCCGCGCGGCGACCCTTGACGCGGGGAATCATGCCCGTGGTCCAGTCCTGGAACTCATCCGACGGACCTCCGGCAGATCCGTTGCCCGACGTCGGCTCCGGCTTGTCCTGCAGAGCCTTCTGCAGGTCTTTCTTCTCCCTGCGGCCCTCCACCAATTTGTAGAGGACGGGGACCAGTACCAGCGTCAAGGCCGTAGAGGACACCAGCCCGCCGATCACCACGATGGCCAGCGGTTGTGAAATGAACCCACCGCCGCCCGTGAGTCCAAGTGCCATGGGGGTCAGCGCAAATACAGTGGCCAGCGCCGTCATCAGGATGGGGCGGAGGCGTTGGCGCGCACCGTGGGTGATGGCGTCTGCCACGTTCATGCCCGGGCTGCCGTCGTGCGGCCTGCGGTACTGGTTGATGAGGTCGATCAGGACGATCGCGTTGGTCACGACGATGCCCACCAGCATCAGCATGCCGATCAGCGAAGGGAGGCCCAGCGGAACGCCGGTTACCAGCAGCAAGCCAACAGCGCCCGTTGCGGCGAAGGGGACCGAGACCAGCAGGATCAGCGGCTGTATCAGAGACTTGAAGGCCGCAACCATAATCACATAGACGATGGCGATGGCGGCCAGCAGCGCCAGCCCCAACTGCCGGAACGACTCCGCCTGTTGGGTAGTTGCCCCACCGATGGTGGCAGTAACCCCTGCCGGCAGCTCCACCTCCGCCAGGCGCTCCTGCACCGCTGTGCTGACGCTGCCCAGGTTGGAACCCGACGGCGTCACGGTTACCCGCGCGGTCCGCTGCCCGTTGCTGCTGGTGATGGAAACGGGAGCGTCCACCTGTTCGACGGCGGCGATGGACTCCAGCGCCACCCCACCGCGTGCTGCCGGGAGCTGAAGTGCCCGCACCGAGGCAATGCTGGTGAAGCGCGTACCCTCACCGATCTGCACAGGGTAGTCGTTGGTGTCGATCCTGACGGTGCCGGCAGGGATGGGGCTGACAGTGGAGGCAAGGAAGGCTCCCACCTGCTCCTCTGTCAGGCCGGCCGCCACGGCCTTGGCGCGGTCAACCCGGACCTGAACCACCGATTGCTTGGAGGCGAGGTTGGTTGCCACCTCGGAACTTCCGGGCACTCCGTCCATGGCTTTGACCAAGGCATCGCTGGCGGTTTGGAGATCGGCGGAGTTCGCGGCCCGGATGGTGATGTCCACGGTGGAGGACGTTCCGAATCCGCCTTGCTGGGACCCTACGGTGACCTTCCCCGCGGCCCCCTCAAGCTTGGAACGGACCTCGTCCTGGAGTTTGGTCTGGTTCACTTTCTCGTCGGTGACAATCGTGAACGTCGAGTTGGATGAACCGGTGGATGTCAGGGCAGCGAAGCCCGTTTGCGCATTTCCGGAGGTGACCTGCACGTCCTTGATGCCCTCAATGCCCTTGAGGGCGTCCTCAATCCTTGCGGCCTCATCGCTGGTTGCCTGCAGGCTTGTCCCAGCCGGCAGGACCTGGCGCACCGTCATGCTGTTCTCGCCGGAGCGCCCCAGCAGGTCGGTGGCCAGGAGCGGAGACACTGCAATGGTCGCCACGAGGACCAAGGCCGCCGCAGACAACGTGATGACCGGGTGTTTCTGGGTTTTCGCCAGGATGGGTAGGTACCCGCGCTGAAGCCGGCTCCGCTGCTCGGCCTCACGGGCCTTCTCGGCCGCTGCCTGGGCGGACGCTGCAGCCTCAGCGCCCTTTGGCGCCGAGGAGAGGAACCAGTAGGCCAGTACGGGAACGATCGTGAGGGATACCAACAGCGACGACAGAAGAGCGATGGTCACGGTCAGGGCGAAAGGCCTGAACAGTTCCCCGGCGAGGTCGCCCACGAAGGCGATGGGCAGGAAGACAGCCACGGTGGTCAGGGTGGAAGCGGTGATGGCTCCGGCGACTTCCCGGATGGAGGTCAGAATGGCGGTGAGCTTGTGTTCGCCGTAACTGAGGTGTCGCTTGATGTTCTCAATCACCACGATGGAGTCGTCAACCACGCGCCCGATCGCAATGGTCAGCGCCCCCAAAGTGAGGATGTTGAGCGAATATCCGGTCGCGGAGATGCCGATGAACGTGATCAGCAGCGAGAGCGGGATGGACACGGCTGTGACCAGGGTGGACCGTACGGACATCAGGAACACCAGGATGACGGCCACGGCGAAGCCCAGGCCAAGCAGTCCTTCCGTGGTGAGGTCCTTGATGGATTTCTCGATGAACGGGGCCTGGTCGAAGACCGGTGTGAACGTGGCATTGTTGCCCAGCTCGTCCTGCATCGGTCCGATCGCGTCACGCACTGCATGGGAGATCGCGACGGTATCGCCCTCAGGCTTTTTGGTGACGGACAGTGCCAGAGTCGGTTTGCCGTTCGTGCGCGTGATGGAGGTGGCGGCGTCGTCCTCGATGCTGACGTCGGCCACCGCCCCGATGGTGGCAGCACCCTTCGCCCCCGCCAAGGGCAGTCCTTTGATGATGTCCAGGGAGTCGACGGGACTGCCGAGTTGGAGGGACAACGTCTTGCCCTGGTCCTCGATTGTGCCCACAGGAACCAAAGTGCCGTTGTTCTTCAAGGCGTTGCTGATGGCCTGGATGGAAGCGCCACTGCTTGCCAGGTCTGCCGGACGGGGCTGGATCAGGATGTGCTGGCTGGAACCGCCCGTCACATCGGCGCCGCGGACGCCGTCGATCTTCTGGAGGCGGGGAACGCTCAACCGCAGGAGGTCGGCGTTGAGTTCGCTGAGCGGTTTGTCCGAGGACACCGCCAGGTAGACGATGGGGAAATCGCTGATGTTCCCGGCTATGGACTGGGGTTCGACGTCGGCGGGCAGCACCCGCTTGGCGTTCGAGATGGCCCGGTCGATCTGGTTGCGGGCCCTGTCCAGGTTGGAGCCGTACGTGAACACCATGGTGATCTGCGATACGCCGTTGCGGGACGTTGACGTGGTGGATTCCAGGCCCTCGACACTGTTCAGTGCTGTTTCCAGTGGCTGGCTCAACTGCTTGTCCACGACCTCAGGCGAAGCGCCAGGCATGGAAGTCACCACAGTGATCTGCGGGAACTCGATGGACGGGATGAGTTCCTGCTTAAGGGACCCCATGGTGATCACGCCGAACACCGCCGCAAAGACGGTGATCAGCGCGATCAGGGCCCGGTTTCCCAGAGAAAGCTTGGCCAGGCGGAACATTGCATTGACTCCCAGGGTCTACGAAACGATTCGTCTGACGGGAACCGGCCGCAGCCCCGGGTATGGCCTAGCTTTGGACGGCGTTGGCCACTTCCAGTTGCAAGGACCGCGCGGTGCTTGCTTCCAGTTCGGCGGCGAGGTCCGGGTTCTCGTTGAGCTTGACGCCGTAGCCCGGCATCATGTCCTTGAGCTTGGACTGCCATCCCTTGAAGTTCTTGGGGAAGGACTTTTGCAGCAGCTCGATCATGATGGGCACGGCGGTGGAAGCTCCAGGGGAAGCTCCAAGCAGTGCGCCGATGGAACCATCGCGGGAGGCGATGACCTCGGTGCCGAACTGCAGGACGCCGCCCTTCTGGGGGTGCTTCTTGATGATTTGCACACGCTGGCCTGCGGTGATCAATTCCCAATTGGCACCGGCAGCCTCGGGGTAGTACTCCCGAAGGGCCTCCACCTTGGCCTCGTGACGCTTGGCGACCTCCTTGATGAGGTATGCCGTGAGGTCCATGTTGTCCTTGGCCACTGCCAGCATCGGGATGATGTTTCCTGGACGGATGGACAGGGGGAGGTCAAGATAGCTGGAGGTTTTCAGGAAGTTGGTGGAGAAGCCGGCATACGGGCCGAAGAGGAGGGAGCGCTTGCCATCCACGTATCGGGTGTCCAGGTGGGGGACCGACATGGGAGGAGCACCCACGGACGCCTGGCCGTAGACCTTGGCGCTGTGCTGGGAAGTGATGGCATCATCCGTGCAGCGGAAGAACTGTCCTGACACGGGGAAACCGCCGTAGCCCTTGCTTTCGGGAATGCCGGAGGCCTGCAGCAGGTGCAGGGCGCCGCCGCCGGCTCCGACAAAGACGAATTTGGCGTGGATGCGGCCGTGTTCGCCGGATTTGGTGTGCTTGATGGACAAGTCCCATCCGCCACCTGCTGCGCGGCTGATGTTGGTGACGTCGTGGCCGTAGTTGACCTCTGCGCCGCCGTCCTGCAAGTAGGTGGTCAATTCCCGTGTCAGGGCGCCGAAGTCGACGTCGGTACCTTCAGCTGCGCGGGTGGCGGCAACGCGCTGCTTGCGGTCCCGTCCCTTGACGATCAACGGGGCCCACTTGGCGATCTGGTCCTGGTCCTCGGTGTATTCCATGCTGCGGAACAGCGTGTTGGGCTTGAGGGCCTCGTACCGGGTCTTGAGGAAGTTCGAGTGGTCATCGCCAATGACGAAGCTCATGTGCGGAACGGTGTTGATGAAGCCCTTGGGGGACCCGATGACATTGCTGTCCACCAAGTGGGACCAGAACTGGCGTGAGAGCTGGAACTGCTCGTTGATGTGGAGGGCCTTGGACGGGTCCACGGATCCGTCTTTGGCTGCGGGGGAGTAATTAAGCTCACACAGCGCGGCATGTCCGGTGCCGGCGTTGTTCCACGGCCCGGAGCTCTCAAGCCCCGCTTCGTCGAGTCGTTCGAACAGGGAGATGGTCCAGGTGGGTTCAAGTTGCTTGATGAACGCACCGAGGGTGGCACTCATGATTCCGCCGCCAATAAGGACGACGTCGGCATGTTGAGTCTTGGAAATGAAGGTCACGATCAATCTCCGTTAGCGGCGGCACTGGCTGTCACAGAATATCCCCGCGCAGACTCAATACTGAAATTGCGGGGAATCGTCAAGGCTTTAGGCGGACGTTTGTGAAAACTTCGTTGAGGACTGGTGAAGCCGGGTAGCTTTCCACCTTGTTGGACAACGCCAAGGCCGAGATCGGGAAGGCAATCGGGACGGCAGGGACCGACGCCGCGATCTCCGCGTTGATGGCCTGGTACTGGGCGTTTCGGTCGTCCCCGTTGGGCATGGCACGTGCCCGCTCGATCTTGTGGAAGACTTCCGAATCCGAGTAGCCGAACTCTGCCCGGGTCTCACCGAACAGTGGCCCGAGGAAGTTGTCGGCGTCGGCGTAGGAGCCGTTCCAGCCCAGAAGGTGCAGGCCGCGGTCGCCCGCCGACTGAACCCGTTGCAGGTAACCGTCTTCCCAGTCCACTGGCACCGGCTTGATGTTGAAGCCCACTGCAACCAGTTGCCGGCTGATCTCGGCGTAAATCTTCTCAGGAGTGGGCATGTAGGCACGGGTGGCGTTCAAGGGGTAGTAGAACTTGATTTCCTCGCCCTTATAGCCCGCCTTTTCCAGCAGTTCCTTGGCCTTCTCCGGGTTGTACCCCAGGGAGGGGGCATTGTTGTTGAAGCCGCTGAGCTTGGGCGGCACGAACTGTGATGCCTGCGCCGTGTTGTCGATGAAGAACCGGCGGATCAGCGTTTCCTTGTCGACTGCCATTTCGATTGCCTGGCGGACCTCGAGCTTTTCCAGGGGCGCCACGGCTTGGTTGATGCCGAGGTACATCACGGAGAAGGGGTCGCGTTGGATGATCTGGACACCCTTTTTGACCAATTGGTCAAAGGTCCCCGACGTCACTAGGTCGTAGGCATCGATCTTGCCGTCCAGGAGGGCCTGCTGCCGCGTTTCAGCACGATCGTAGGGAATGAAGTTGATGGTGGCTATCTGGCCCCTGTTTCCCCAGTAGCCCTTGTAGCTGGAGAGCGCCACTTTGTTCTCGTCCCATGCGCTGAACTCATAGGGCCCCGTTCCTACGGGATGGGAGGCGTAGGCGGACACGGCCTGGCCATTGCGGGTCTGGTCAAGGACGTTGGCCTTTTGTGCTTCAAGGGCCGCCGGGGAGGAGATGGCGAAGGCGGGGAGCGTCAACGCCTTCAGGAAACCGGTGAAGGGGCGGGTCAGGTTGATTTGGACATCGTTGGCCGAGACCACCTTGCAGTCTTTGAAGATGGAGAACACCGGTTCGTCGGAGTAGGCCTTGAAAACACCTTGGAACGAGATCCCGGGTGCTTGCTTTCGGAGGTCTGCAGGGAAGGTGAACCAGCGGTTGAAGTTGGCGCAGACAGCAGAAGCGTCCAACGGCGTGCCGTCATGGAACGTTACTTCGGAGCGCAGCGTGAAATCGTAGCTGAGCCCGTTGTTGCTGTCCTTCCACTCCGTGGCAAGGAGGGGAGTGGTCTCACCTGTCGCGCCGTCGACGCCGACCAGTCCTTCGAGGACTTGGCGGGTGATCCGGTAGGACTCGGAATCGGCCGTCATGGCGGGGTCGAGCCCCAAGGGCATGGAGGCCGTGCCGAAGTTGAAGGTTGCAGTGGGTTCCACAGGGGCGGAACTGCTTGCTGACGAAGAGGGTGCCGGCCCGGGGGATCCGGTGCACGCTGCCAGTCCCAGAACCGCAACGGCAGCTCCGAACTGTACGGTCAGGCGACGCATTTTGCTGCTTGCCACTCTTGTCCCCTCAAGCCGGTTGGAAGTACTGTGGCCGGCTTCGGCCAGACCGCATTCCAGTCTAGTTGAACGTCCTGAGTGCACCTCCCAGCGCATCTTCAGGAAGCCGTCCCCGCTGCTTGAGGAAAAACACCCCCGACTCTGCAGACTTCTGCGACCGGGGGTGTTCCGTGTGGCCCAAGGCCACTGCGTTTCCTAACCACAGTGATTCACAACCACTGTGTTTCAGAACCACTATGCTTCTTCACACTGTTTCACACTGTGCGCAAGGGGGGACTTGAACCCCCACGCCCGAAGGCACAGGAACCTAAATCCTGCGTGTCTGCCAATTTCACCACTCGCGCTGGCCGGCAGGCGTGCCGTCCTGTTGGACGGACCCTGCCATATACCGGACTACAGTGTACCCGCTACTTGTCCAGCTTGAGGTCCCGGCGCAGCTTGGCAACGTGGCCCGTGGCGCGAACGTTGTACTGCGCCAGGGACACTTTTCCTTCGGGGTCGACAACGATGGTGGATCGGATCAGTCCCATATAGGTCTTGCCGTAGTTCTTCTTCTCACCCCACGCCGCATAGGCGTCCGCGACGGCGTGGTCTTCGTCCGAGAGGAGCGGGAATGTCAGTTGTTCCTCGGCCGAAAACTTTGCCAGCGCTTTGGCGGGATCGGGGGAGATGCCAACGACGTCGTAGCCGGCAGCCTGCAGGGACCCAAGGGTGTCGCGAAAGTCGCACGCCTCCTTGGTGCAGCCGGGCGTGGACGCTGCCGGGTAGAAATAGACGATGGTTTTTCGCCCACGGAAGTCCGACAGGCTGACGCTATTGCCCGTTTCGTCCGGAAGGGTGAAGTTCGGGGCAACGTCGCCCGGGATAAGTCGTTCTGCCAAAATATGCTCCTTGCTTACGATCGCGATTTCCCAGTTTAGTGCGGAGAAGCCGCGTCTCATCCCCTCCACGCATATACTGTCGGCATGCCAGATATGGAGAGATGGCCCACCACCCGATTGCTTTCGACAGCTGCACGCCTGGTGGAAATCTCGTGGAACGAAAAACTGAAGTCCATCGGCCTTACCCACGCCGGAGTCATTGCCATGCAGGTGCTTGCCGCCAAGGGTGCAATTACGCAGGCGGCGCTGGCCGAAGTTGCGCGGGTCAAGGCCCAGACAATGGGCACCACCCTCGCGCGGCTGGAGTTGCACGGGCACATCACCCGCCAACGCAGCGACTCCGACCGCAGGAGCCACGTGGTCACCCTTACCGAGGCCGGGAGCGCAGCCCTCGCGGAAGCCGTAAAGCTTGAGCAGGATGTCTTGTCCCCTGTTGCCGTTGATACCGCACGGTTGCGGGAGGAACTAAGGATAGTAGTCCGGGGGTTGGCTGGCCTGCCGGCCCCGGAAACGGATTCCACGGAGAATGGCACCGACGTACCCCAAGTTTGAAGAACGCCAGGGTTTCCCTCCCGGGAAGCCCTGGCGGAGAAGCAAGAAAGGCTCCGGATCGTGGAATACGATCCGGAGCCTTTCTTCTTGGTGCACCCCCCGGGACTCGAACCCGGAACCCATTGATTAAGAGTCAATTGCTCTGCCAGTTGAGCTAGAGGTGCAGCTTTTTGTCGGGGCGCTTCGAGTAATTCGCATTCCTCGGCGAGCTCCGCAACGACAAATAACTCTACACCACTTTTTGCAGGCTCGTGACCATGGAGGGGCGAGCGTGATGCACGCCATGTAATTGCTTTCAAGGATTTCCCGGGAAAGCAAAAAGGCCTTGGAGCGAAATTCACTCCAAGGCCTTTCTTTGGTGCACCCCCCGGGACTCGAACCCGGAACCCATTGATTAAGAGTCAATTGCTCTGCCAGTTGAGCTAGAGGTGCAGCTGTTGAATTCGATCAACCCAGGGGCTTTTCATTCCCCGGCGATCTCCGCAACGACATGTAACTCTACACGACTTCCACCGAAGTGGGAAATCGCCTCTCAACCGGCTGTGAACCTCAGGATGAGCCCCGCAGGATCAGCACGAAGTCGGGGTTTTTGTTGTTGCTCAGGACCCACAGCGTGCCGTCCGGAGCTCGGGCCACGTCCCGCAGGCGCCCATATTCGCCTGTGAAATAGCCCACAGGTTCACCAGCTGTCTCGCCTTTGAGCGGAACGGCCCAGAGCCGCTGACCTCGCAGGGCACCCGTGTAGGCCACGCCGTCCACGATTTCCAGCCCACTTGGGGATGCCTCGGATGTTGAGGGCCATACGACCTTGGCGTCGATCAGTCCGGCCCTGCCGGGCGCGCCGGTCACTGACGGCCATCCGTAGTTGCCTCCCGGCGTTATGAGGTTCAGTTCGTCATCCACGTCCGGACCAAACTCGCTGGCCCATAACCTTCCTTCGCTGTCCCATGCCAAGCCCTGGACATTGCGATGACCGTAGCTGTAGACGGGATTTTCGCCGAACGGATTTCCCGGGGCGGGACGTCCTTCCGGAGTAAGGCGCAGGATCTTGCCACCCAGGGCATTTGTGTCCTGCGGCTGTTCCCTGCGCTGCGAGTCGCCTGTCCCTACGTACAGGAATCCATCGGGGCCAAAGCGGATCCGGCCACCGTTATGGGTTGATGCCTTGGATATGCCGGTGAAGATTACTTCCGGGTCGCCGAGTGACAGCCTCCCCCCTGCGTCCTCGTCGAGCCGCATCCGCGCAATACGGTTGTCGCTCGCAGAAGTGAAATAGGCATACAGCCAACGGTCTGTGGGGAACATCGGCGACAAAGCAAGACCCAGCAGGCCGCCTTCGCCTCCGGGATCGACGCCGGGAATCTCGCCTATTGTTGTGGCCCGGCCGTCGCGAATGCCCTTGACCTGGGCGGAATCGCGCTCGGATACCACCGCTGTGCCGTTCGGCAGGAAGACGACGGACCATGGGAGCTGCAACCCGACGTCGAGCTTTCCCAGTACATCAGTGGCGGGCTGGGTGCCCAGTGTGCCCTGACCGCCCCCAGGGCTGGCAGTTGAGGAGGTGGCTGTCGCGCCAGGGGTCGCTGCAGATCCCGGGGACGATGGACTGCCCGTGCATGACGCCAGTGCCAGGATCAAGGCGAAAGCAGAGGCAGGCACGAGGGAGGTTCGCCCTACCACTGCGCGCCCGCCCATGTCTGCGTCCGTTACCGATGCCTGCGGATACAGCCGGTTCAGTGCCTGTTGCGCCTGGGTGGCCGGAAGCCTGCAGCTTCTGCATGTGCGGCCGACTCGAACCACACGTCCGCGGTGACGTCGTCGTACCCGGCCGCGTCTTCGTCGTGGTACGTCATGTCGGCGGCGTTGGCCTTCACGAGGTAGCCATCTCCTGGATTGCTGGAGGACCCGTTTCCATAAGGGTGTTCGGCGGCAAGGTGCCCGGATGTCGCGGAATCCTCAGCCGCCGCAGACTCTGCGCCCGGCAGCGTAGGGGAGTGCGCATCGGTGTATTCATGGTGATGGACCGGGGCGCCGCTCTCATCGGTCCATGACGATTCCCACTCCGCCTTGTCGGCTGCGTCGTCGGCCCTGCTGACATCATCGGCGGTCACCTGGGGCGAAGGCGCCGGTGTTGGTGGTGCCGGAGACTGCGCTGCGGCGGCTGGTTGTGAAGAACCTGCATCCCAGTCGTCAACGTCGCCGGCGTCGGCAGCGTGCAGTTTCGCATCGGTGTCCACTTCGGGCTCGTCCACCACCGGCTCCTCGATCACCGGCTCCTCAATCACAGGTGCGGCTATGACAGGCTCTTCCACCGTCAAGCCCGGAGTTTCCGCTGGTTGGGGTTTGGGGGAGTGGGTCTCCGGCACATCGTCGAGGTCGCCTGTGGAGGAGCCGCTGGTGGTCTCTTCATCCCTGCCGGCCTTTATCCCGCTTGGTTCGTCACTGATGGATTCTTCCCCGGCGGGGCCGCTGCCCTCGGCGGCTGCCTTGCCCAAATTTGTTACCCCGGCCAGGCCGGCTACTCCTGCTGTCGCGGCGGCTGCATCCGGAAGGGGCGAGGTGTTGCTGGGCTCCATTGCGGCAGGAGCATGGGTTGAGACGGAATTACGTGCTTTGTTGCGGTTCATTAGCCACCAGACAATAGCAATGACCAACACAATGACAATGACCCAAATTAACCAGTCCATGGTGGATGCCCTTCTGCTCACAGCGGTGCAGTTCGTGGTGTTCCTGACGTTACGTGCCTCCTAATGGGCTGTCCAGCGTTTGACCTGCTGTTCCATGGAACTTAATCAGCGTGCTGAGGAATGTGCCGGGGCCGCAAAATGCCGTGGAAAGGAATTCGGGCGGGTCCCCTAGGCTGGCTGAATGGACTTCAAAAGGTTGCAGATTCTGCGCGAGTTGGCAGACCGGCAAAGCGTCGGCGCAACGGCTGATGCCATGAATGTCACGGCTTCGGCTGTCTCCCAGCAGTTGAAGGCCCTGCAGGCGGAAATCGGCGTTGTGCTCGTGGAGAAAGTGGGCAGGGGTGTTCAGCTCACGGAGGCCGGACACGCGATGGCCGCCGCTGCCGCCGACGTCGCCACGGCCATGGCAAAGGCGGAATCCACCATCGACACCTATAGGAAGGGCTGGCAGGCGCGCGTTTCGGCAGCTTTCTTCCCCAGTGCGGCCGAGATGCTGTTGCCCGGGGTGTTGCATCGGGTCGCGGCTGTGGACGGCCTCACCTTTGATGCCCACTTCGAGGACCCGGGTACGGCCCATTTCGCGCCCCTGGTGGCGGATTACGACATAGTCCTTGCCCACAGCGTGGACGGGCCCGAGGTTTTTGCGCGTCAGGGACTGACGGTGGTGCCGCTGCTGGAAGAAGCCCTGGATGTCGCGATGCCTGCCGGCCACCCCTTGGCGGCCAAGGCGGGGTTGAGTCCTGAGGACGTCGTGGATTACCCCTGGATCGGTGTCCCGGAGGGATTCCCTTTCGACACCGTGCTTCGGCAGATCGAACTGCAAGCCGGCAGGCAGGCTTCGAGGGGCCAGCGGTATCCGGATCTGAGGGTGCTTGAAGCCCTCGTGGGTGCCGGCCACGGGATCTGCCTTCTCCCGCGTTATACGGCCCGGGCCAGTGCACGACGGGGTTTGGTCCTTCGGCCGCTCACGGATGTTAAAGCCAGCAGGAGCATCGTTGCCTTGCTGCGCCAGGAGGTTGCCGCGCGGGCTACCATCTCGCTGGTGGTGGACATGCTCAAGGACGAGGCAGCCGCAATCGGCAGGGAACTCCAAGAATCCCACCACGACATATGAGGTCCGGACCAGGATATGACCGCAATATTCGGCTGATCACGCATAAACCGGCAGAGAACAGTACTGGCGGACTCGAGGGACCCATAGACTTTGCTCATGAGTGACACCACCCAGATTGCGACAGACAACACGCCGGACATCAAGCCCCGCAGCCGGGTCGTCACCGACGGCATTCACGCGGCACCTGCCCGTGGCATGTTCCGTGCGGTCGGCATGGGCGACGACGACTTCGCCAAACCCCAAATTGGTGTCGCCAGTTCATGGAATGAGATCACCCCCTGCAACCTCTCCCTCAACCGCCTCGCGCAGGGTGCCAAAGAAGGCGTCCACGCCGGCGGTGGCTTCCCGATGCAGTTCGGCACCATATCCGTGTCAGACGGCATTTCCATGGGCCATGAGGGAATGCACTTCTCCCTCGTTTCCCGCGAAGTCATTGCCGACTCCGTGGAAACCGTCATGCAGGCCGAGCGCATCGACGGCTCGGTTCTCCTGGCGGGCTGCGATAAGTCCCTTCCGGGCATGCTCATGGCCGCTGCCCGCCTGGACCTTGCCGCAGTCTTCCTCTACGCCGGCTCCATCATGCCGGGTTGGGTCAAGCTTGAGGACGGCTCGGAGAAGGAAGTCACCCTGATTGACGCCTTCGAAGCCGTTGGTGCCTGCGCTGCCGGCAAGATGAGCTTGGAGGACCTCACCCGCATCGAAAAGGCCATTTGTCCCGGCGAAGGCGCCTGTGGAGGAATGTACACCGCCAACACCATGGCTTGCATTGGCGAGGCCCTGGGCATGTCCCTTCCGGGCTCGGCCGCCCCACCCTCGGCAGACCGCCGTCGTGATGACTTTGCACGCAAGTCCGGCGAAGCGGTAGTCAACCTGCTGCGCCTGGGCATCACGGCCCGCGACATCATGACTAAGAAGGCGTTCGAGAATGCTATTGCCGTCACCATGGCATTCGGTGGTTCCACCAACGCCGTGCTGCACCTCCTGGCCATTGCCCGCGAGGCGGAAGTCGAGCTGACGCTCGATGACTTCAACCGCATTGGTGACAAGATTCCGCACCTCGGGGACCTCAAGCCTTTCGGCCGCTACGTCATGACTGACGTGGACAAGATCGGCGGCGTGCCGGTCATCATGAAGGCGCTGCTCGACGCCGGACTGCTGCATGGCGACTGCCTCACCGTTACCGGCAAGACGCTGGCCGAAAACCTCGCCTCGATCAACCCGCCGGACCTTGACGGCAAGATCCTCCGCGCGTTGGACAACCCCATCCACAAGACCGGCGGCATCACCATCCTCCACGGCACCATGGCCCCGGAAGGAGCCGTGGTGAAGAGCGCCGGCTTCGACGCCGACGTCTTCGAGGGTACCGCCCGCGTGTTCGAGCGTGAGCAGGGCGCCCTGAACGCGCTGGACAATGGCGAAATCCATAAGGGCGATGTTGTGGTCATCCGCTACGAAGGACCCAAGGGCGGCCCCGGCATGCGGGAGATGCTGGCGATCACCGGGGCCATCAAGGGCGCGGGCCTGGGCAAGGACGTCCTCCTGCTCACCGATGGCCGTTTCTCGGGTGGTACCACGGGCCTGTGCATCGGCCACGTTGCGCCGGAAGCGGTCGACGGCGGTCCTATCGCCTTTGTGAAGGATGGCGACCGCATCCGCGTCGACATCGCGGCCCGATCGTTCGACCTCCTGGTTGACGAAGCCGAGCTTGAAGCCCGCAAGGTGGGCTGGGAGCCGCTGCCGGCCAAGTTCACCAAGGGTGTCCTGGCCAAATACGCCAAGTTGGTCCACAGCGCCTCCACTGGGGCGTACTGCGGGTAGTTCCTGCCGTAGACTCCGGCTGCCTTGAGACAGCCGGAGTCCGGTGGGCGGACAATGCTGTCCAAATAGTGAGATACGGTAGTGGTCAATTGACACGTATCTCACTTTGAGGGAACACTGAACGCATGATCACATTCGTTACCGTCGGCGTCGTCGTCCTTACCAAGCGCGTGGCTTAGTCCGACCGGTAACGAACTGTCACGCGCAAACCCCTCGAAGAGCCGGAAGGCTGAGGGGTTTTTTTATTCCCCTAAGCAAGACCCATCTATTGAAGATCCACTAAGGAAGAGTCCGATGAGCAAAGGATCGCCGATCAGCCCCTCGCTGATGGCTGCAAAGTCCGCTGGAGCCCACAAAGCTCCGGAAAAGGTCGACCGTACGGCTGAGGCCGTCGTCGTCGACGCTGTTGCGCCTCTCTCTCCTGTACTTGGGCCGAACACCGTTGTACCCCCAACGGTGATGTCCGGCTCGCAAGCAATTGTCCGCTCGCTCGAAGAACTCGGCGTGGACGATATTTTCGGTTTGCCCGGTGGCGCGATCCTGCCCACCTACGACCCCTTGATGGCTTCCAGCATGAATCACATCCTGGTCCGTCACGAACAGGGAGCCGGCCACGCCGCGCAAGGCTACGCCATGGTCACTGGACGGGTTGGCGTTTGCATCGCTACCTCGGGACCCGGTGCCACCAACCTCGTTACCGCCATCATGGACGCCCACATGGACTCCGTGCCGATGGTGGCCATTACCGGCCAGGTCTCCAGCGGAGTCATCGGTACCGATGCCTTCCAGGAAGCGGACATCGTGGGAATCACGATGCCCATTACCAAGCACTCATTCCTCGTGACGGACCCCAACGACATTCCGCATGTCATGGCAGAGGCTTTCCACCTTGCTTCCACGGGCCGTCCCGGTCCTGTGCTGGTGGACATTGCCAAGGACGCCCAGGTGGGCCAGATGACGTTCTCCTGGCCTCCGAAGGTTGACCTGCCTGGCTACCGTCCAGTGGTCCGTGGCCACAACAAGCAGGTCCGCGAAGCTGCCAAGCTGATCGCCGCAGCAAGCAAGCCGGTCCTGTACGTGGGCGGTGGCGTTGTCAAGGGCCACGCCTCGGCAGAGCTCATGGAACTCGCGCTGGCTACCGGCGCCCCCGTGGTCACCACGTTGATGGCGCGCGGTGCCTTCCCTGATTCGCATCCCCAGCATGTTGGCATGCCCGGCATGCACGGTTCAGTCTCCGCCGTTACTGCCCTCCAGCAGGCCGACCTCCTGATCACCCTCGGCGCCCGGTTCGATGACCGCGTCACCGGCGTGCTGAAGACCTTCGCCCCGTTTGCCAAGGTCATCCACGCTGACATCGACCCCGCGGAAATCTCCAAGAACCGCACCGCCGACGTCCCGATCGTTGGCTCGGTCAAGGAGATCATTCCGGAGCTCACCGAAGCGGTGAAGACACAGTTTGAACTGAGCGGCACCCCGGACCTGGATGCCTGGTGGGCTTTCCTTGGCAACCTGCGCGATACTTATCCGCTGGGCTGGACCGAGCCGGAAGATGGGCTCACCGCACCGCAGCGCGTGATCAAGCGCATCGGCGAGCTCACTGGTCCCGAAGGAATCTATGTTGCCGGCGTCGGCCAGCACCAGATGTGGGCCGCCCAGTTCATCAAGTACGAACGGCCCCACGCCTGGCTGAACTCCGGTGGAGCAGGAACCATGGGATACTCGGTTCCGGCAGCCATGGGTGCCAAGGTTGGTGAGCCGGACCGCGTGGTCTGGGCCATCGACGGTGACGGCTGCTTCCAGATGACCAATCAGGAACTGGCTACTTGTGCCATCAACAACATCCCCATCAAGGTGGCCATCATCAACAACTCCTCGCTGGGCATGGTCCGCCAATGGCAGACGCTGTTCTACGAGGGCCGCTACTCCAACACGGACCTGAACACCGGCCACGACACCGTCCGGATCCCGGACTTCGTGAAACTGGCCGATGCCTACGGTTGCGCCGCACTGCGTTGTGAGCGTGACGAAGACATCGACGCCACCATCCAGAAGGCACTCGAGATCAACGACCGCCCGGTGGTCATCGACTTCGTCGTCAGCCCCAACTCGATGGTGTGGCCGATGGTGCCTTCGGGCGTCAGCAATGACCAGATCCAGGTTGCCCGCAACATGACCCCGGAATGGGAAGAGGAGGACTAGGCATGACCCGCCACACACTGTCCGTTCTGGTAGAAGACAAGCCCGGCGTGCTGACCCGCGTGGCCAGCCTCTTCGCCCGGCGCGCATTCAACATCAATTCCCTGGCTGTGGGACCCACCGAGGTCCCCGGAATGTCCCGCATGACGGTTGTCGTCGACGCCGACGGCGACCTCATTGAGCAGGTCACCAAGCAGCTCAACAAGTTGGTCAACGTGATCAAGATTGTGGAGCTGACTTCTGAATCTTCCGTACAACGCGACCACATCCTGGTCAAGGTACGTGCGGATGCCGCGACACGCCTGCAGGTTACCCAAGCTGCAGACTTGTTCCGTGCCGCCGTCGTCGACGTGTCCACAGACTCGTTGGTGATCGAGGCAACCGGTACCCCCGAGAAGCTCGCTGCGCTGCTCTCAGTGCTCGAGCCGTTCGGCATCCGTGAAATCGTGCAGTCCGGCACCTTGGCCGTTGGACGGGGATCCCGCTCCATGAGTGACAGGGCGCTCCGCTCCGCGTGAGCAGTGCGTCCAGTACCGCAGCACCACAATCAATATCTAAGAAAACCACTCAAGAGGAGTTACGCAAGTGACTGAAATGTTCTACGACGACGACGCAGACCTGTCGATCATCCAGGGCCGCAAGGTAGCCATCGTCGGCTACGGTTCCCAGGGCCACGCCCACGCGCTCAACCTGCGCGATTCCGGCGTCGAGGTTGTTATTGCACTGAAGGACGGCTCCAAGTCGGCCGCCAAGGCAGAGGATGCAGGCTTCACGGTCAAGAACGTTGCCGACGCTGCCGAATGGGCAGACGTCATCATGATCCTGGCACCGGACCAGCACCAGCGCTCGATCTTCAACGACTCCATCAAGGACAAGCTGACCGAGGGCAAGGCGCTTGCCTTTGCACACGGCTTCAACATCCGCTTCGGCTACATCGAGGCTCCGGCCGGCGTTGACGTCATCCTGATCGCTCCGAAGGCTCCGGGCCACACCGTGCGCCGCGAATTCGAAGCCGGCCGCGGTATCCCGGACATCATCGCCGTTGAGCAGGACGCTTCCGGTTCCGCATGGGACCTGGCGAAGTCCTACGCCAAGGCCATCGGCGGCACCCGCGCCGGCGTCATCAAGACCACCTTCACCGAAGAGACCGAAACCGACCTCTTCGGCGAGCAGTCCGTCCTTTGCGGCGGTGTTTCCCAGCTCGTCCAGTACGGCTTCGAAACCCTGACCGAGGCCGGCTACCAGCCGCAGATCGCCTACTTCGAGGTTCTCCACGAGCTCAAGCTCATTGTGGACCTCATGTGGGAAGGTGGCATCGCCAAGCAGCGCTGGAGCGTTTCCGATACCGCAGAGTACGGCGACTACGTCTCCGGCCCGCGCGTCATCACCCCCGAGGTGAAGGAAAACATGAAGGCTGTCCTCGCCGACATCCAGAGCGGTGCGTTCGCCAAGCGCTTCATCGACGATCAGGACAACGGCGGCGCCGAGTTCAAGGAACTGCGTGCCAAGGCAGAGCAGCACCCCATCGAAGAGGTCGGTCGCGAACTGCGCTCCCTGTTCTCCTGGCAGCAGCAGGACGCTGACTACGTTGAAGGTTCCGCAGCCCGCTGATCCTTGGACGCATGAGCCCAGCGGCGCATGCCCTGCACGACGCCCGTCCGGCCAACACAGCCGGGCGGGCGTCGCCGTTTTACCCGTCGTTTCTCCACCGAATTGCTCAGCCACCCAGGCTGTGAACTTCTTCACAACAGCTACCGGTCCGGCCGTAACATCCCTCGCCGGCACCGGAATCCCCGCCCGGATTCGATATTCTGGGCTGGTCCCGGCGCCGTGCCCCGGGCCACGCATCCGCTCCTTGTCCAGTTCTGTCCCAAAGTTGTCCAAAGTAAGGTGCCACCCGTGTCAGCCAGCAAACCCGTCGTCCTCCTCGCCGAGGAACTTTCGCCCGCCACAGTCGAGGCATTGGGCCCGGACTTTGAAATCCGACAGACCGACGGCGCCGACCGTTCCCAGCTGCTGTCCGCAATCGCCGACGTCGATGCCATCCTGGTGCGTTCGGCCACCCAGGTGGACGCCGAAGCCATCGCTGCGGCCAAGAACCTCAAGGTCATCGCCCGTGCAGGCGTCGGACTGGACAACGTGGACATCAAGTCCGCCACGCAGGCCGGCGTCATGGTGGTCAACGCCCCCACGTCCAACATCGTTTCGGCCGCGGAACTCACCGTGGGCCACATCCTGAGCCTCGCCCGCCACATTCCGCAGGCCAGCTCCGCGCTGAAGAACGGCGAGTGGAAGCGCTCCAAGTACACCGGCATCGAGCTCTTCGAGAAGAAGATCGGCATCATCGGCCTGGGCCGCATCGGCGCCCTGGTGGCAGCCCGCCTGCAGGGCTTCGAGACCGAGATCCTCGCCTACGATCCCTACATCACGGCGGCCCGCGCTGCCCAGTTGGGCGTCAAGTTGGTCACGCTGGATGAACTTCTGCAGAATTCCGACTTCATCACCATCCACATGCCCAAGACTCCCGAGACGGTAGGCATGCTGGGCGCGGACGCCTTCCGCAAGATGAAGGAATCGGCTTACGTCATCAACGTTGCCCGTGGCGGGCTGGTGGACGAAGAAGCACTTTATGTCGCTCTGAAGGAAGGCCAGATTGCCGGCGCCGGCGTGGATGTCTTCGTCAAGGAGCCCAGCACCGACCTCCCGTTCTTCGAGCTGGACAACGTTATTGTCACCCCGCACCTTGGTGCGTCCACTGACGAAGCCCAGGAGAAGGCCGGCGTTTCTGTTGCCAAGTCGGTCCGCCTGGCGCTTGCGGGAGAACTTGTTCCGGACGCTGTTAACGTTGCCGGCGGCGTTATCGCTCCCGACGTGCGCCCGGGCATCCCGCTGATCGAAAAGCTGGGCCGGATCTTCACTGCGCTGACCCACGCATCCTTGACGCAGATCGACGTCGAGGTCGCTGGCGAAATTGCGGCACTGGACGTCAAGGTGCTTGAGCTGGCTGCACTGAAGGGCGTATTCGCCGACGTTGTCACCGAGCAGGTCTCCTACGTGAATGCTCCGGTCATCGCCGAGCAGCGTGGTATCAATACCCGCCTCATCACCACCCCGGACGCAGAGGACTACCGCAACGTCCTGACCATCCGCGGTGCGCTCAGCGATGGCTCGCAGATCTCCGTTGCCGGTACCCTGACGGGTCCCAAGCAGGTGGAGAAGCTCGTGGGCGTTAACGGATACGACGTAGAAATCCCCATCAGCGAGCACTTGGTTGTTGTGGCCTACGCCGACCGTCCCGGCGTGATCGGCACCATCGGACACATCCTGGGCATGAACAACATCAACATCGGCGGCATGCAGGTGGCCCGCCAGACTGAAGGCGGCCAGGTTCTTGCGCTCCTGACCATCGACAGTTCCGTTCCGCAGCAGGTCCTGGAGGCCATCAAGGCCGGTATTGGCGCAGACATGGTCCGGGAAGTGGACCTGGAGGACTAGGACTGGAACTGATTTCCACCCGCTAAGTTCGCGTGCCGGCGACACACCTTTGGCACGCAGGAGTGGCCGGTCTGCTTACAATGGCTGAGTCCGTGATTCGGACCCGGCAGCAGGCCGGCCACAACTTTTGCACATACAGCCCGGTATTCCCTTGTGTCTTTTGAGGAATCACGGACTCTGTGTGCGCGCCCGCAATCAAGGTCTCAGGGAGCCCAATGAACGCCGTCCAAAGGTTCATCAGAAGCCGTGTGCTGCTGCTGACCGCGGCCATTTTGATCGTCGCAATGTGCTTGTCCGTCCTCGTCCAAAGCCAGTCGCAGGCTGCTTTGAACCGGACAGTGGACGAGAACTCGCGGGGACTCTACGACATCCTGGTGCAGGCGAAGCCTGACCAGGCCCAAGACGGCGACGGCGGTGCCTTGATCCAGCCGGAAATCGCCAACGGCCAAGGCGGCATCAGCTTCGAGCAGCTGGAAAAGATCCGGACCATGGGCCAAACGGCCGTGGCCGCGCCCATCAGCCTCGTCTCACGCGTATCGCAGAACCTTGAGGCCCCCCGCCTCAATGCCATGGACTACCTCGGGTACAACGCAGGCCTGGCCGGAGCGGTGACCGCAGGGGATCCTTCCGCCATGGATTCCAGCAAGTGGCCTGCTGCGGAATCGGTGCTGTCCGATAGCCCCAAGAAATACCGCTTGACCGCCTCGGCCACGAGCTCGGACGGGGTGAACCAGCAGACGCTGTTCAAGACCAGCGCTGAAGGCACCTTGGGCAAGGGCCGCTTGATCCAGGAGCAGGCAGCCGGCGGCACCAACGTCCGGATCGCAGGCCCGGACGGCGAGACAGGAGTCAAGTTCCCTGCTCCGGCACTCGGTTCAGAGCACAACCTTTTCAACCTCTCCGTGGCGCTCCCCCTGGCACCTGAGGTGACCGAATCCGTCGTCGCAGTCGACCCTGCCGCCGAGCGTGCGCTGCTGGGCTCCGCAGGTGACTTCCTGGCTCCGCTTGAGAAGGCTCCGCCGGCCGACGCCCGTGACGCGGGTGCCATCGGACGCCACTTCGAGAGCCTGTTCACTACAGGCCTGAGCATGGACCAACTGGAAGAAGGACCGGACTTCCTGGGCGTCAAGCTCAAGTACTGGGCGCCGCTGATGACGCAGTACCAGCAGGCCAAGCGTGACGGTTTGCTGACCGATGATTCCCAGGCCATTCCGCTGATTGTTCGTTCCGGCACCTCCCTTGACCTGCAGTACTCGGTGAAAATCGAGGAACTTGACGCAAGCGGCAAGGTGGTCAACGAGGTCGGCACCGTGACGCGGTCCTTGGACAAGGACTATCTCCCGTTCGTCTCCAAGTCCCCGTTTGCCCTCGAATGGCCGGGATCCACGGACCACAGCAAGCTTCTGGGCAGCACCGCCTCCTTCAGCCAGGGCCTGTACAACCCGGCCACGTGGAGCACGGCATTTGCCGCAGCGCCGCAGTACAAGGACGGCGACGAGGCCTCCAACGGCGCATCTGACAAGAGCGCGACGCCGGGGGAGTGGGTCACTGTTAACCGCTTGCCCGAGAAGTCGTCCTTCGGCGCGGCCGTGGACCAGACGCAGCGCAAGCCGGTTGATGAGCGTTCCTACCGGGAAGACCTGGAAACGGGTAAGAAGCCGGCAGCGCCGCTGCCCATGGTTTATGGCACCTTTGATCCCGCCGATGTCCAGTCCGCAGCAGGGGACGTCAACAAGTTGCCCCTTGGCGGCTACGATCCCACCCCCATGACGCTCAGCAAGGACGCTGAAGGTAAGGATGTCGACGGCACGGAACTGAAGCCCTCGTTGAGTGCAACAGGCCTGGTCAGCCAGTCCGCAGGCGCCATCACCGATTACTACGGTCTGGCAGCGGCGCGCGGCTACGACACCAACGCCGACGTCATTGACGCCATCCGGGTCAAGGCATCCGCCACCGGCAACTGGAAGACGGCGCAGCCGGAGGTCGAGAAGCTTGCGACGCAGATCCGCGAGCTCGGCCTCGAAGCCACTGTCGTGGCCGGTTCCGCACGTGAAGACGCCAATATCTTCGTCCCCGGGTACAGCAAGGACGACGCCGGCAAGGAATCGCCGCTGGGCACCGTCCAGCAGTCCTGGGTCCGCCAGGATGCGGCCGACGCCGTTTCGGGTTCCCTGACCGGTACCAACATCACCTTGCTCTTCCTGACGCTTCTTGGCGCGACGCTCCTGACAGGCGCGTCCACGGTGAGCTACATCCGGCAGCGCCGGAGCGAAGCCGGAATCCTCCGGGCGATGGGTTGGACGCAGAAACGCATCCGATCCTGGGTCCTTGAAGAATTTGCTGTCGGCGCCGCAGCCCTCGCTGCAGCGGGCCTCATTCTCAGCCTGCTGAGCTGGAACCTCGCCACAGTCATCGTGTCAGTGACCATGCTGGTCATTTATGTCGGTGCAGCGCTGCTGGCTGCCCAGCAGTTGCGTCATCGCGTAGTGATCGATCAGGAACCGCAGCATGATGACCGCCTCGTGACAGTGGACTCACCGCTGACATTCGCCAACAGGCAACTGACCACCAACAGGTTCAACTCGATTTCGCTGGCAGTGGCAGTAGGCGTGTTCGGTGCTGCTGTGGGTGCATTGATCGCCTTGCTGATCGACATCCCCAGGGCAGCAGGTGCCAGTGCCTTGAGTGGCCTGGCAGCTGCGAGCATTGCCCTGCCGAGTGTCATCCTGGCCATCTTCGGTGTGGTCGTCGGCCTGCTGCTGACGCTCGTCACCGGGCGTTTTGAACTTCATGCAAAGCGGGAGTACCTGGGTACCCTGCGGGCCATGGGCTGGAACCCGGACATGCTTGGGCAGGTCCGCTTCTTTGAAAACGCACTTGTAGGCACAGTGGCACTTCCCCTGGGTGTCCTCGGCGCCCTCGGGCTGGGACTGCTCCTGGCTCCCTACGCGGCTCTTTGGGCCGGACTGGCCGGTCTGCTGGCCGTAATTTGCTGGATTCCGATTGCAACGAAAGTAGTCAAATGACTGACAACCTCAACCCCGAGCTGACGGCCACCCCGGAGTCCACGGACGAGTCGCTGCAAACCCGCGCCAACACCATCGTGAAGGCCGCGGACCACGCAACTCCCTTGGAACTGAGCCGGGTCACCATTCACTACGGTGGCGACAAGGGCGGCGCTGAGGAAGTCGACGTCGTCGATGACTTCAACCTCACGCTGCACGCCGGCGAGATGCACTGCATCGCGGGCCGAAGCGGCTCCGGTAAGACCAGCATCCTGACGGTGAGCGCCGGATTGACGCTCCCGACGTCGGGCAAGGTCTTTTGGGAAGGCCTGCCGCTGGACACCATGGGCGACGACGAGATCGCAGACCGCCGCCGTGCACTCATCGGTTACGTGGATCAGGGTGGTGCCCTGATTGACGGCATGAGTGCCCTGGAAAACGTCCTCCTTCCCGCCGTGCCGGATGGGGAAGTGGAACAGCGGACTGAGATGGCCAAGGACCTCCTGGACCTGGTGGGCCTCGGACGACGCATGCGTCACCGTCCCGCCCAGCTCTCCGGCGGTGAGCGCCAGCGTGTGGCCATCGCCCGCGCACTGATCCTTGGCACCCGCGTACTGGTAGTGGATGAGCCCACCGCGAGCCTCGACCGGGCCGCAGCCAACCGCATCATCGGAATTCTGAAGGACACCACGAGTGACGGCATCGCTGTGCTGGTAGCCTCCCACGACCATGAGCTGGTGCGGCTCAGCGATACGCTGACCGAACTTAACTAAAGCTATTTCATCCCAAATAAAGGTAACTTCTTAGAGTGACGTCTCCAGAGAAATCCCCGTTCTACATCACTACCGCAATCAGCTACCCCAACGGCGTACCGCACATCGGCCACGCCTACGAGGTCATTGCCACTGATGCCATGGCGCGCTTCAAGCGCCTGGATGGCCATGAGGTGTTCTTCATGACCGGAACGGACGAGCACGGACTCAAGATGCAGCAGTCCGCCGAGAAGGAAGGCATCACTGCCAAACAACTCGCGGACCGCAACTCTGCTGCCTTCAAGCAGATGAGCCAGGACCTGGGCATCTCCCACGATCGCTTCATCCGCACCACGGACCAGGACCACTACGCCGCCTCGCAGGCCATTTGGAAGAAGATGGAAGCCAACGGCGACATCTACCTGTCCAAGTACGAGGGCTGGTACTCGGTCCGTGACGAGGCGTACTACGTCGAGGACGACACCGAAGTGAAGGAAGACGGTCTCCGTTACTCCAAGGAGACGGACACCCTGGTGACCTGGACGGCTGAGGAAAGCTACTTCTTCCGGCTGTCCAACTACCAGGAGAAGCTCCTGGCGCTCTACGAGGAACAGCCTGAGTTCGGCGCTCCGCAGTCCCGCTTCAATGAGGTCATCAGCTTCGTCAGGCGTGGCCTGGAAGACCTGTCCATCAGCCGCACCACCTTCGACTGGGGTGTCCCTGTTCCGGGCGATGAGAAGCACGTCATGTACGTGTGGGTCGACGCCCTGACCAACTACCTGACGGGCGTCGGTTACCCGGACGTTGAGTCTGAGTCCTTCAAGAAGTTCTGGCCGGCTGACGTTCACGTCATTGGCAAGGATATTTCCCGCTTCCACGCGATCTACTGGCCGGCGTTCCTCATGAGCGCAGGGCTTGAGCTGCCCAAGCGCGTCATGATCCACGGCTTCCTCACCAACAACGGTGTGAAGATGTCCAAGTCCTTGGGCAACGTGGTGGCACCGCAGGATTTTGTTGCCCAGTACGGTTTGGACCAGTGCCGCTACTTCTTCCTCCGCGAAGTTCCCTTCGGCGCGGACGGCAACTACAACCATGAAGCCATCGTGGGCCGCATGAACTCGGACCTCGCCAACAACTTCGGAAACCTTGCACAGCGTTCGCTGTCCATGGTGGCGAAGAACTGCGAAGGAAAAGTCCCTGTGCCCGGCGGCTTCACGGCTGAGGACAACGCTTTGCTGGCGCAGGCAGGGGAGTTGCTGGCAACTGCCCGTGCTGCGTTCGACAAGCAGGAATTCAGCCGCGCCCTGGAGGCAATCTGGACTGTCCTTGGCGACACCAACGCCTACTTTGCCGAACAGGCTCCGTGGGTGCTGCGCAAGACCGACGTCGAGCGCATGAACACAGTCTTGTACGTCACGCTGGAGGTAGTCCGGATTGTGGCGATCCTCGCGCAACCGGTCATGCCGTCGTCGTCGGCCAAGCTGCTGGAAGTCCTGGGCCAGGCCGAAGGCGAAGCCCGGCAGTTCGCCGCCATCGCCACTCCGATCGTGGCGGGAACGGAGTTGCCGGCCCCCGCGCCGGTGTTCCCGAGGTACGAGGAACCCGTCGAGGCCTAAGACTTAGGGCGCTCTCTCACGTCCTGCCATCAAACGCGAAACGCTCTCTCACTTCCTGCCGGTCCGCTGGCGGGAAGTGAGAGAGCGTTTCTCTTTAAGCGGGATTAGGTGAGAGAGCGTTGGTGGCTACGCGGTGGCCAACCCCTCAACCGGTGACAGGCGTGCAGCGCGTCGGGCCGGGATCACGGACGCGAGCAGCCCGGCCACCACAGCCACCCCAAAGACCCCTGCCAGCTGCAGCCACGGCACCGCTGGGACAACAGTCGCCACGCCGCCCAGGGTTGCCTGTGCCCCCAGCCATCCGTAAACGATGCCCATGCCGGCACCCATGATGGCGGCTACGCCTGCTACTAGTACTGCCTCGATGGCCAGCATCCCGCGCAGTTGGCCCTTGGTCAGGCCCAGCGCCCGAAGGAGCGAGTTCTCCCTGGTTCGTTCAAGCACAGACAGGGACAAGGTATTGGCCACACCGATCAAGGCAATGACCACTGCGACGCCGAGCAGCCCAGTGACCACCAGCAGGAGCACGTCGATGATGCTGTTGAACGTCACGCGCTCGATCGCGGCCCCGCTGACAGTACGTTCCTGAACGCCAAGTGCTGCTGCGACTTCCTTCTGGATGGCCTGCACCCGGTCCGTGGACACGGAATCATCCAGTTTCACCCACACCATGGAGGCAGTTCCCGGCAGTGGGTCGGAGGAGATGCTGGTGCTTTCCACGAAGGCCGGAACGTGCCGGGTCCGCAAAACCTTGGCGTCGAGTGAAACGCTGCCGGCCGCCGTCGTGATCGTGGCGGGTCCCTCCGGAGAATCCTCGGGAAGGTACACGGTGCCCGGGAGCGGCTTCAGATTGTTGTCGCGGAGCACGGACGCAGCATCTGCCGCGGAGAGGCCGTAGATGGTCGTGCCGCGGTCAGGGGTAGTGGTGTCGCTCAGTGTTCCCACCGGCTGCAGCAAGACCGCAGCGCTGACGCCGTCGAGGGACTGAATCCTTTCCAGAGCCTGGCTGGGCTCGCCAGAGCCGTCCACTGCTGTCTGCGCGGACAGGTCCACGGGATAGTTCTCGGCCAAGGTGTCGTTGAACGCCTGCCGGGAGGTCGCTGCGCCCGTCATCATCAGGGACACCAGCGTGACGCCGATCAGAAGCGCAGCCGCGGTAGCCGAAGTGCGGGCAGGGTTGCGCGTGGCGTTGACGGCGGCAAGCTTGCCCGGTACTCCGGCCGGCGCGGCCAGGCGGCCGGCCAGGGCCACGACTGTGGGGATGAACAGGGTGGAGCAAAGCAGAATGCCTACGAACGAGGCAGCACCACCCAGCAGCGCGATTCCAAGCGAAACGTTCATGCTGCCGTACACCAGCAGGGCTGTCCCGCCAGCCAAGGCCAACAGGCCAAGAATAAGCCGGACCTTGCCGCGCCGGTTCCGAACGGAGGCATCGTCGGCTGGCCGCAAGGCCGCAAGAGGTGCGACGGCGGTCGCTGCCTTCGCGGGCACCAAGGCTGCGAGGACCGTCAACAGTGTCCCGGCCACCAAGCCGGCGATGATGGCCGACGGCGGCACCGCCAACGTCGCAAACGCTTGCTCGGGCTGTGACTTGGCCCAGGCAATCAATCCGGTCATCAGGCCTGTCGCGGCGAGGACACCGAGCACCGAGGAGATGAATCCCACCACGACAGCCTCGACCATAACCGATCCGCGGATCTGTGCCCGCCCGGCACCAAGGCATCGCAGGAGTGCCAGCTCCCTTGTCCGTTGGGCAATCAATACGGAGAACGTGTTGGCCACCACAAGGGTGGAGACGAGGATGGCCACGCCCGCGAACGCGAGCAACACCACCGTCAGCTGGTCCTGGCCCGCACTGAGCATGGCCACGGTGGAAGTGACCCTTTCCGGCGCCGTTTCCAACACGGGCCCAACTGCGCCCGCAGCTTCCATGCGGTGGGTGATGTACTCCTTGGCCGCGGTGACGTCTTCGCCGGGCTTGAGCGAGAACTGCAGTCCCGTGAACCCGGCCCCGGCATCCTGGACCGCGTTCAGGACCGATTCGGACGCCACCAACTGTGCGGCCGATGATGAGAAGGGATCATTCGTGGCCTGTGTCAGGCCCGTGATCGTCACTTTGGCATTCTTGACGGGTCCGGCCCCGTGGAGCTCGAGTGTGCTCCCAATGGCGAGGCCCAGATGTTCCGCTGTCTTGACGTCAATGACAGCCTCCGAAGCCTTGGCTGGCATGGATCCAGACGACAGGACCGCGCCTTCAAGCGACCCGGGGGCTGCATTTCGCAGCCGCCCATATTGCTCGCCGCCACCGGCCTCGAACGTGACATATGTGGAGCGCTCGGCATAGCTATCCTCCACGGCAGGGGAGGACGCGGCTGCATCCACTGCCGCCTGTGTGAACGCTTCACCGTTCTTGGACGTAGCAACGAGGTCGGCGTTGCGGTAGGCCTCGCCGATGCTGGCACCCAAGGACGCCTTCGTACTGGCGCCCACCATCAGCGTGGCGGAGAGGAACATGACGGACAGCATCACGGCGAGACCGATCGCAACGAACCGCCGGAAATGCGTCGTCAATTGGGAAAGGGCAACACGCAACATGCCTCAGGCCCCCAGCTTGCCGAGTGCGGCCAGGACGGAATCTGCCGTTGGATCGTGGATCTCGCCCACCAGGCCGCCGTCACTCATCAACACCACGCGGTCGGCGTAGCTGGCGGCCACGGGATCGTGGGTGACCATGATGATGGTTTGGCCCATCTCCTGGCTGCTCCGGCGGAGCAGCGCAAGGACTTCGCCGCCGGCCTTGGAATCGAGATTGCCAGTGGGTTCATCGCCAAACACGACGTCGGGCCGCGTCAACAAGGCGCGGGCTACGGCCACGCGCTGCTGCTGGCCGCCGGACAACTCATGCGGGCGGTGCTTCAACCGGTCCTTGAGCCCAAGCGTGCTGACCACGGTATCCAGCCACCCGGCGTCGGCGGTGGTTCCCGCCAAGGCAAGCGGAAGCGTGATGTTCTGTTCGGCCGTCAAGGTGGGCACCAGGTTGAATGCTTGGAAGACGAAGCCGATGCGCTCCCGGCGGAGGGCGGTGAGCTGACGATCGTTCAGCCCCGTCAATTCCGTGCCGCCCAGCACAATCCGTCCGGAATCCGCAGTATCAAGGCCGGCAAGGCAGTGCATGAGCGTGGACTTGCCTGAACCGGATGGGCCCATGATGGCAGTGAACTTGCCGGCGTCGAAGCTCACCGACACCTCGTTCAGGGCCGTTACGGAGGTATCAGCCCGGCCGTAGCTCTTTGTCAGCTTGAAAGCCTCGACGGCGGGACGCACCTGGTCTGCGTCCGATCCCGTGGGGCGGCCGGTTCCTGACGGGTGGGGGAGAGGCGTGAATGTTGTCATGGTTCCACGCTATGTTTTGGTGCCTCCTGCCGGGATCGGGCCTGGGGCCCATTATCCGGCAGGGGTGCTCATACCGTGGTCTGAGCTCTCAGGTCCCCGGCGCCACGATCCCTGTCTCGTACGCAATCACCACTACCTGCACACGGTCCCGGGCGCCAAGCTTGGCCAGGATATGGCCCACATGGGTCTTCACTGTTGCCTCGGACAGGAACAGGCCCGCCGCAATCTCGGGATTCGACTGCCCCTGGGCGATCAGTTGGAACACTTCACGCTCGCGGGCCGTCAGGCGCTCTACGGCAGCGGCGTGCTCACTCCGTTCAGGGGTCTGTGTCCTCAGCAGCGGCGCCACATGGTCCAGCAAGCGTCTGGTGGTGGAGGGAGCGATCACGGCGTCCCCACGGTAAACGGTCCGGATTGCTTCAAGGAGTTCTTCGGGTGGCGCATCCTTCAGGAGGAATCCGCTGGCACCGGCTTGGATAGCAGCCAGAGCGTACTCATCCAGATCGAACGTGGTC
Source organism: Arthrobacter sp. 18067 (assembly GCF_902706295.1). GTDB lineage: Bacteria > Actinomycetota > Actinomycetes > Actinomycetales > Micrococcaceae > Arthrobacter. Next base: position 136,902 of record NZ_CACSJJ010000006.1, read on the forward strand.
AGGACAACGATCTTGATTTCCGCGCGTTGGGAACCAGCGGGTTGCGCCGCTGCCTGCTCCAGGATGCGACGGGTTGCCTCGATGCCATCCATCCCGGGCATACGTACATCCATCAGGACCACATCGGCAGTGGTGGCGGCGAGGGCCTGGACAGCCTCGATCCCGTTTGCCGCCTCGGCGACTACTTCCAGGTCCGGCTGCGAATTGATCAGCATGCCAAAGCCCGAACGGACCAGATGCTGGTCATCAACGAGTGCAACCCTGATAGGCGCAGGAACGTCAGACATGGTTTAGGCCTCCGAATAGGGGATAAAAGCGGACACGCGGAAACCGCCGCCCTGTTCCGGGCCTGCGGCCAAAGAACCATCGTAGAGCGAGACGCGCTCGCCCATTCCCCGCAGGCCGTTGCCGCCCCCGGCGGACGGCGGATCAGCAGCGGCGCCCCGGCCGTCGTCGACGATATCCAGTTGAAGGCCGCGGGCCTGCCACGTCAGGGTGACGCCCGCCGTCGCCTTCGGTCCAGCATGCTTCATGACGTTGGTGAGGGCTTCCTGGATGATTCGGTAGGCCGTGAGTTCAGCCCCCGCGGGGAGTGCCCGGCGGGGGACACCGCTCTGTTCAAAAGCCACTTGGAGGGTAGCGGCGCGGAAGCCCAGGAGCAGTTCGTCCAGGTCTGACAACCGGGGTTGCGGACGTGTGGGGGAATCGTCGTCGGAGCGGAGTACCCCCAGCAGCCTGCGCATTTCTCCCAGTGAGTCCCTGCCCGTGGCAGCAATCGTGGCCAGCGCTTCGGTGGCGAGCTCTGGTTTTGCCGCCGCCGCATATCGGGCGCCGTCCGCTTGGGTGATGATGACCGACAGTGAGTGGGCAACAATGTCATGCATTTCCCGGGCGATATGGGATCGTTCGTCGGCAGCTGCCAACTGGCGCTCTTGCTGCTGTTCGACTTCAAGCCGCCGGGTCCGGTCCTCCAGCGCCTGAAGTTGGAGCCGCCGAACCCGGGTGAGGTCGCCCAAGGTCCAGCTCACCAGGACCAGCATCCATATCAGGACCGTGTAGAGCGCTCCGATGGTGAGCCCCATGATCCCCGACTCGGCAGTACTGGAATATTCGCGGGTGGTCAGCATGATGCCACCCAGCATGCCGGCCACCAGCACCGTGCGGCTCGCCCAGGCCGGCCCGTAGGCGGCGGTTGCGTAGATGACGAGTGGGACGGCGATTTGGCCCGCCACCGGTTCGGAGCCTACTGCCCACTGAATGAGGCACACAAGAATGACGACGCCGGCCGCCACAGCCGGGCGCGTACGTCGCCAAGCCAGCGGAAGCAGGAGGCTGCACGAAAGGACAAAGAGCCAGGGCCGGGAGGCGAGCAGGTAGACCGGACCGAAAAGGAGTATCAGCAGCGAGGTGGCCGTCATATCCACTTTGAAGCGATTGATCCGGAACCATTCATATACTGCGTGCCTTCTGTCCACGCTAAAACTCTATGCGCTTGGTCCCGGCCCGGACATCATGCCGTGGTCTGACTTCGCGCGGGTTCGAGTGTTCGCAGAATGAGACGATTTTGACCAGCATGTGGATTGCTTGGCTAGATAGACCTATGAGTGCAACGTCCATCAATCTCGCTGTCATCCCTGGCGACGGCATTGGCCCAGAGGTCATCGCCGAAGCCGTCAAGGTCCTTGAAAAGGCTGTCGCCACGGAGGGTGTCACCCTCGAGCTGACCAACTACAAGCTCGGTGCCCAGCACTGGCTTGAGACTGGCGAGACCCTTCCGGATGAGGTCCTGGCAGACCTGCGCACGCGCGATGCCATTCTTTTCGGCGCAGTGGGTGCGGCCCCCGGCGATACGCGAATCCCCTCCGGCATCATCGAACGCGAGATGCTGCTCAAGCTCCGCTTCAGCCTGGACCACTACGTGAACCTGCGCCCGTCCCGTCTGTATGGAACGGTCGGCAGCCCTTTGGCGAACCCCGGCACCATCGACTTCATCGTGGTCCGCGAAGGTACCGAGGGTCCCTATGTCGGCAACGGCGGCACACTGCGTGGCGGCACTCCGCACGAGGTTGCAACCGAAGTTTCCCTCAATACCGCCCATGGCGTTGAGCGCGTGGTGCGCGATGCGTTCCGCCGCGCCAGCGAGCGTCCGCGCAAGCACGTCACACTCGTCCATAAGCACAATGTTCTGGTTTACGCCGGGCACCTGTGGAAGCGGACCGTCGAGGCCGTGGCCAAGGAATTCCCCGAGGTCACCCACGATTACCTGCACATCGATGCTGCCACCATTTTCATGGTGACCGACCCCTCCCGCTTTGATGTCATCGTCACCGACAACCTGTTCGGCGACATCCTTACCGACCTCGCTGCTGCCGTCACCGGTGGCATCGGCCTGGCGGCATCGGGCAATATCAACATGGACCGCACAGCGCCGTCCATGTTTGAACCCGTCCACGGCTCCGCTCCGGATATCGCCGGTCAGCAGAAAGCCGATCCCACCGCGGCCATCCTCTCCGCAGTGCTTCTCCTGGACCACCTTGGCTACACCACGGCGGCCCGCAAGATCGAGGCGGCAGTGATCGCCGACGTCGAGAGCCGCACCGGCGAGCCACGCAGCACAGCTGCCATTGGCGACGCCATTGCGGCCGCACTTTAGGCCCAATTCTCAGGCGTAAGCTTGTCTTGAATTATTTACCTGCTTCCCTGGTCCATCGCTGAACCACACCCTTTGGGACCCGGTTCGCCCTGCCAGGTAGCTGACTGTGGAGGAAACATGACTCAGACTGCCCATGGCGTCGAATTCAGCCAGCAGCTTTCGGAAACACCGAAGTCTGCTGAGGAGCGTGCAGCCGTCCTGGCGAACCCAGGCTTTGGCGACTACTTCACCGACCACACCGCCGTCGTCGACTACAAAGTTGACGCCGATGGCAATGGCGGTTGGCTGAATGCCCGGATCGAGCCTTACGGACCCATTTCCCTGGACCCCTCGGCTGCTGTGCTGCATTACGGCCAGGAAATCTTCGAGGGCCTCAAGGCCTACCGCCACGCTGACGGCTCCGTCTGGACGTTCCGGCCGGAGGCCAACGCTGCGCGCCTGAACAAGTCGGCCCGTCGTCTCGCGCTTCCGGAACTTCCGGAAGAGTACTTCCTCGGCGCCATCCGCGAACTGGTGCAGGCAGACCAGGGATGGGTTCCTTCCGGCGACGGCGAAGCCCTTTACCTGCGCCCGTTCATGATCGCTACCGAGGCGTTCCTGGGTGTGCGCGCTGCCCGCGAAGTGTCCTTCCGCGTCATCGCTTCTCCCGCCGGCAACTACTTCGGCGGCGAACTCAAGCCTGTCTCCATCTGGATCTCCCGCGAATACGCCCGTGCCGGCCGCGGCGGAACCGGCGCCGCAAAGTGCGGCGGCAACTACGCTGCCTCCCTGATCGCGCAGCAGGAAGCCGAAGCCAACGGTTGCAAGCAGGTCCTGTTCCTGGACCACTTCAATGACGACGCCGTGGAAGAACTCGGCGGCATGAACGTCTTCTTCGTCATGAAGGACGGCTCGCTGGTCACTCCCGCGCTCAGCGGTACCATCCTGGAAGGCGTCACCCGGATGTCCGTCATCCAGGTGGCCAAGGACATGGGCCGGGAAGTCACCGAGCGCAAGATTACGTTGGATGAGTGGCGTGATGGCGTTGCCTCCGGCGAGATCACCGAGGTCTTCGCTTGCGGAACCGCTGCTGTGATCACGCCGATCGGTGTCCTCAAGGACGCCACGGAATTCATCGGCTCCGAGGACGCCAAGGCGGGCGAGACCACCATGGCTATCCGCGAGCAGCTCCTTGGCATCCAGACCGGAACCGTCGAGGACCGCCACGGCTGGTTGACACGCCTGGTCTAAGCCTTAGTATTTCCTGACACAACCGAAACGCACGACGGCGGTCCGTTCCCTTGGTGACAAGCGGAAGGGCCGCCGTTCTGCTTCCCGGGATGCTCTCTCACCCCTCGTCGCTTTTTTGTGGATGCTCTCTCACCAACTGGCGCCATTTTGCGGATGCTCTCTCACCAATGGGCGCCTTTTTTGTGGATGCTCTCTCACCTCCTGTGGGAGGCGCTCTAATCGGCGACGACGGCACTACAGCCGGGTGACGGCGTCGGGCCTTTTGACGGTGGTTTGGTGAGAGAGGGATGGGTGGATGGGGGTGATTGGTGAGAGAGCGTCGCTTCGGTGCCAAGATGGGACAGTGACTTCTGAATCAACAGCGACCTCCAACGACTCTTCCCTGCAGCGCAGCAGTGAGCTCACCCGTTTCCGATTGGCCCCGAACCCAGGACCGATGAGCCTGGACGGCACCAATTCCTACGTCATCGGAGCGCCGGGCTCTGGACACGTGGCTGTAGTGGACCCGGGCCCGGAAGACGAACAGCACCTGGCCGAGTTGGCCGCGGCCGGCGCGGTGGACGTTGTGCTCATCACCCACCGGCACGCAGACCACACGGAGGCCTCCGCGCGCTTCCACGAACTAACGGGCGCCCCGGTCCGCGCAGTATCCCCGGAACACTGCCATGGCGGAGAGCCCCTCCACGATGGCGAAGTCCTGAACGCAGGTGGCGTCGAAATCCGCGTCGTGGCAACCCCGGGCCACACCTCCGACTCCGTGTGCTTCCATCTCCCGGACGACGGTCCGCACGGATCAGTCCTGACGGGGGACACCATCCTGGGGCGCGGCACCACAGTGCTGGACTACCCGGACGGAAGGCTGGGGGACTACCTCGCGAGCTTGGACCGTTTGGAAACCCTCGGCGCCGCAACGCTCCTGCCAGCGCACGGCCCGGCGCTCCCTGCGTTGGATGCGAAATGCCGTGAATACCGCGAACACCGGGAGCAGCGGCTCGATCAAATCAGGGTAGCGCTGGACCAGTTGGGCGCGGACGCCTCGATACCCGCCGTCACCGACGCTGTCTATCCCGACGTCGACGCTTCCGTCAGGTGGGCCGCTGAGACTTCCGTTGCGGCCCAGTTGGATTACCTCCGGAGCTAAGCCCGGACTGTAGGCTTGAGCCCATGCGTATCGCCCGGTTTGTAGTTGATTCTGATCCCCTTTACGGCGTTGTCGAAGGTGAGCCCGGCAGTGAGGAAATCACTGTCATTAATGGTGACCCGTTCTTCAACGGCGTCGAACGTACCCATGTGAAGCACAAGCTCGAGGACGTGCGGCTCCTGGCGCCCATCATTCCCCGCAGCAAGGTGATAGGTGTCGGCCGGAACTTCGCCGAGCACGCAGCGGAACTGGGCAATGAAGTTCCCCAGCAGCCGTTGTTGTTCCTGAAGCCCAATACCTCGGTGATCGGCCCGAACGACCCCATCATCCTCCCCGAGTTTTCGGAGGAGGTCTCCTTCGAAGCCGAGCTGTGCGTGGTGATCGGCCGTATCTGCAAGGACGTCCCGGAAGAGCGCGCGGACGACGTCATCTTCGGCTATACCTGCGGCAATGACCTCACCGCCCGCGATGTGCAGAAAACGGACCTTCAGTGGGCCCGCGCCAAGGGCTTCGACACCTCTGCGCCGCTGGGTCCGTGGATCGAAACCGAACTCGACCACGAAGACCTCTCCATCCAGGGCCGCCTCAACGGTGAACTCCGCCAGGACGGCAGCACCAACCAGATGATCCGCGGCGTCCGCGAACTCGTCTCGATCGTTTCGCATGCCTTCACGCTCCTCCCAGGTGACGTCATCATGACCGGAACCCCGGCGGGTGTTGGCCTGGTCAGCGAGGGCGACCGGTTCGAAGTGGAGATTGAAGGCATCGGCCGCCTCTCCAACCCGGTGGTTCGCCGCTAAGCTCCCGGCGAAACCTCAAACGCCAAACCCCGACGGCGGCACGCGCCTTTCACACGAAAGGTAAGTGCCGCCGTCGAGCGCTTCCGACCGGGAAACCTGAGCGGCGCCAAGCGGTAAAGTTGGAACCACTATGACTACTGCTTCTGCGTCGAACGCTGCCCCCAGCGCCATCCCTGCCGTCAACGCCGAGACTCCGGTCCGCGTGCGTTTTTGCCCGTCACCTACGGGAACACCGCACGTTGGCCTGATCCGCACCGCCCTGTTCAACTGGGCCTATGCGCGCCACACCGGTGGAAAGCTGATCTTCCGTATCGAGGACACGGACTCTGCCCGTGACAGCGAAGAGAGCTACCACCAGCTTTTGGATGCACTCAAGTGGCTCGGCATCAACTGGGATGAGGGCGTAGAGGTTGGCGGACCGCACGAGCCGTACCGGCAGTCGCAGCGCGGCGAGATCTACCAGGACGTCATCGCCAAGCTCAAGGCCGGGGGACACGTTTACGAGTCCTACTCCACTCCTGATGAGATCGAAGCCCGCCACAAGGCGGCCGGCCGCGACCCGAAGCTGGGCTACGACGGCTTCGACCGCCACCTGACGGAGGAGCAGCTGGCACAGTTCAAAGCCGAAGGCCGCGAGGCTGTCCTGCGTCTCCGCATGCCGGACGAGGACCTCACGTTCAACGACCTCGTCCGCGGCGAGATCACCTTCAAGGCCGGCTCCGTCCCCGACTTTGCAGTGGTCCGCGCGAACGGCGCCCCGCTGTACACCCTGGTGAACCCGGTGGATGACGCGTTGATGGGAATCACCCACGTCCTGCGCGGCGAGGACCTGCTGAGCTCCACCCCGCGCCAGATCGCACTGTACCGCGCGCTCTACGCCATCGGTGTGGCCGAGTACATGCCGGAGTTCGGCCACCTTCCCTATGTCATGGGCCAGGGCAACAAGAAGCTGTCCAAGCGTGACCCGGAGTCCAGCCTGTTCCTGCACCGCGAACGTGGTTTCATTCCCGAGGGCCTGCTCAACTACCTCTCGCTGCTGGGCTGGTCCCTGAGTGCGGATGAGGACATCTTCACGGTGGAGCAGCTTGTGGCGAACTTCGACATCCACGATGTCCTGGGCAACCCTGCGCGCTTCGACATCAAGAAGGCCGAAGCCATCAATGGAACCCACGTCCGGATGCTCGCTCCGGAGGACTTCAAAGAGCGGCTGGTTCCGTACCTCCGTGCAGCAGGTTTCGTAGGTGAGATCCTCACTCCGCGGCAGGAAGAGATCCTCGCAGAGGCAGCCCCGCTGGTTCAGGAACGCATCACCCTTCTGGGCGAGGCTCCCGAGATGTTGGCCTTCCTGTTCAAGGCAGACGATGCGATCGACGTTGCCGACGACGCGCGCAAGGGCCTCCCGGCCAACCTTGAGGAAGTCCTTGACGCTGCCCTCGCGGCACTGGAGCCCATCGAAGAGTGGACGGCCGAGAACATCCAGAGCGCTCTGAAGCAGGCGCTGGTCGAGGACCTGGGCATCAAGCCGCGTGCGGCGTTCGGGCCTGTGCGTACTGCCATCTCAGGCCGCCGTATTTCCCCGCCGCTGTTCGAATCCATGGTGATCCTGGGCAAGGACTCGTCCCTTGGCCGCGTTCGCGCGTTCCGCGGCTAAGAGCGGCCCCACGTCATGGCTATCGCAAGCTCTTTCGGCACCATCCACGGTGTCCTCTTCGACATCGACGACACCTTGGTGGACCTTGAGTACGCCATGACAACAGCTTTGCGTGACGTCAGTGAACATCTCCTGCCCGGCCTCGACCAGGCCGGGTGGGTGAAGTTCGGTCGCATCTTCACGCACGAAACCACGCACTTCTACGACCGCTATCTGGCCGGCGAGCTGACCTTCAACGAGCAGCGACTGCTTCGCGGCAGGGCTGCCCTGGGCCATTTTGGCGTGGAGCTCGGCGATGGTGACGAATCGCAGGCGTGGGTAAGTGAGTACCACCAACGCCAGACGGCGTATGTCAGGGCTTTCGACGACGTCGAAGAGGTTCTGGACGCACTCGATGCCGCCGGCATTCCCTACGGAGCCGTCAGCAACAACGTTCATGACTACCAGCGCGCCAAGCTGGACGGTGCGGGCCTTTCCAGGATCAAGGTCCTGGTGGGCACAGACACTGTGGGCGCGGCCAAGCCGGAGCCGGCCATCTACCTCGAGGGTGTGCGCCTGTTGGGTACTGCGGCGGAGAAGACTCTCTACGTCGGTGACAACAGGCTGCTCGATGCTGATGGTGCCTCGGCGGCCGGACTCATTGGCGTGTGGCTCAACAGGACCGGGGAAGTGGTGGAAGAGTTCACCGGACGCCAGGTTGACTCACTGTCGCGGCTGCTGGCAAAAGCTCCTACTGCGGCTTGAGAATCATGTGATGCAGGTAACGGCTTCTCGATTTGTGCAGGCGGCAAGACTCCGGTAGAGTCATTACTCGTGCTGAGGGGCACGGAGGGAAAAGCTAAGGGAAACCGAAGCGCGGAACTCCGGTCCGAAAGTCACTTTGGGATATGGTGTAATTGGCAACACTACGGTTTCTGGTACCGTCATTCTAGGTTCGAGTCCTGGTATCCCAGCTCTGAAAATCCGCGTAAACACGCTGGAAATTCGGAACTTCCAAGTCGCTGAAGCGATTTGGAGCGAAGTTGAAAGTATGAAATACTCATTCAGCTTGATCGCCGGAAACGGTGATAAAAAGTGCAAGGCCCCATCGTATAGCGGCCTAGTACGCCGCCCTCTCACGGCGGTAACGCGGGTTCGAATCCCGCTGGGGTCACCACAGAATCCCCCGGAACCCAGGTTCCGGGGGATTTCTTTTTTCTCCGTTTTCCATCCGCTGTGCCAGCCCCACGCTTGCAAGGTGGATCGGGCTGGCATGATGATGCTGTGACCGCAAACCAAGACCCGGCATCAAGCCGGGAACATTCCGTAGCCCAAGGTGCGGCGGCCGCCGTCGAAACTTTGGAGTCGGCCCGTGCGGAACTGGCGGCCACCACCCTTCCGCTCGCCGTGCCGGACGCCGAGGAAGCCCGCCGATGGATTCGCGAGTCCCTTGCGCAGCTCGACGACTACGTGATTCCACGTTACAGAAGCTTGGATGCCCCGCTGTTGGCCGTCGTCGGCGGTTCAACTGGTGCGGGCAAGTCCACGCTGGTCAACGCGCTGGTGGGGTACCCGGTGACACGTGCGGGCGCCATCAGGCCGACCACGCGCCAGCCTATCTTGCTGCACCATCCCGAGGATGCCCGGTGGTTTGAAGGCCACAGGATTCTTCCGAGCCTGGACCGCATCAAAGGCGCTGTCTCAACGAGTCCTTTGCCGGCAAACCAGGCAGGTGCCGCCCCCGACGCCCAGGCCATCACGTCGTTGGTATTGGTAGGTCATACTGCGGTGCCCCAGGGAATTGCACTCCTGGACGCGCCTGACGTCGACTCGATTTCCGATGACAACCGCAGGCTGGCTGGACAGCTGCTTGCTGCCGCGGACCTCTGGGTGTTTGTCACCACAGCAAACCGATACGCCGACGCCGTACCCTGGCGTCTGCTCCTGGACGCGGCTTCGCGGGACATCACCGTAGCCGTGGTGCTGGACCGGGTGCCGGGTGCCGCTGAAGACGAAGTCAAGACCGACCTTCAGGCAATGCTTGACCGGCAGGGGCTCGGGGCAGCGAAACTCTTCGTCGTTCCGGAAAGCGACTTGGACGGGCTTGGAATGCTCCCCGCGGAATCGGTGGCCCCGCTGGGTCGGTGGTTGGGCGCCCTCGCCGCCAATGCGGCGGGAAGGGCGGATGTGGCCCGGCGGACGCTCAACGGTGCCGTCAAGGCCGTCAGCGTTCGTTTGGAAGGAATCGCCAACGCTGCCGCGGAGCAGGATGCCGCTGCGCATGAACTCCAGGCAGTGTGCATCGCGGAGTATGGGCAGGCTCTTTCGCGCATTCTTGAGGCGACCAAGGACGGAGCATTGCTCCGCGGCGAAGTACTGGCCCGGTGGCAGGACTTCGTCGGCACCGGCGAGTTCTTTAGGGCTGTCGAGCAGAACATTGGCCGCTTCCGGGACCGCGTGGGGGCCTTCTTCCGCGGCGAACCCGCCCCGGCAGTGAAGGTTGAGACCGCCATCGAAACCGGGCTGCAGGCCGTCATCCTGGATGAAGCTGCCAACGCAGCAGAGAACGTGGACAGGCGATGGCGTTCGGACCCCGCAGGCCGACAACTCCTCGGCGCCCATGACCTGTCCGGAACCAGCGACGACTTTGACGCAAAGGCTGCTGCCGCGATCCGGTCCTGGCAGGAGGGTCTGATGGAGATGATCCGTACGCAGGGCCAGGGAAAGCGAACCCAAGCCCGGTGGTTGTCCTTCGGCGTCAACGGGCTTGGCGCAGCGCTTATGGTGGTGGTGTTCTCCATGACGGCAGGCTTGAGTGGTTTGGAGATCGGCATCGCAGGCGGAACGGCTGTGGTTGGCCAGAAGCTGTTGGAGGCAGTGTTCGGCGAGGACGCGGTGCGGCGCCTTGCCCAACAGGCGCGGGATGACCTGCACACCCAGTGCCAAAGGCTTCTGGACGAAGAGAAGCAGCGGTTCCTGAACAGGCTTGAGGCCGCGCATCCAAGCTCTGGCAATGACCTGGCACGGCACGCCAAGGCACTCGGCCGCCTGGCGGGAGCCGTATGAGCCGCCACAGCCAGGTCCGTGAATCTTCCCAGTTGCAGCGCCGCCTCGAATCTCTGAACACAGCCCGCGAACTCGCCGAAGGCGTGCTCCCGGACGCGGACCTGCAGTCTGTCTACGACGTCCTGGAACGCGCAACGTCGAGGCGGTCATTATCCGCGGGACACACCGTGGTGGGCTTTTTCGGGGCAACCGGCAGCGGTAAATCGTCCTTGTTCAACGCCGTGTCCGGGAGCGGGCTCGCCACCGCGACGGCCCGACGGCCCACAACGTCCTCGCCATTGGCAGGAATCTGGGGTGAAGACGGCAGCGGGCCCCTGCTCGACTGGCTGGACGTCAAGGAACGCCACACACTGCCGCCGGTTCCCGGGCTGGCTGAGGAGGGCACCGGCCTGGTGCTCCTGGACCTGCCCGACTTCGACTCTACCCGGATGGAAAACCGCGAGATCGCCCAGCGCATGGTGGGCATGGTGGACGTCCTGGTCTGGGTCCTGGATCCGCAAAAGTACGCCGACGCCGCCGTGCACAATGATTTCCTTCGGCCCATGGCCTCCCACGGCGCCGTTACCCTGGTTGTCCTGAACCAGGTGGATAAGCTCAGCGCCGCCGACGCCTCCGCCGTCATGGAATCGCTGGAGGGAATCCTGCAGCGTGATGGACTGGGTAAGGTCCGCGTTCTGGGCGCATCGGCCTTGACTGGCGACGGCGTCCCGGCCGTCCGCGGGGCCATCAGGAACGTCGTAGTACAGCGGGAGGCAACAACCCAGCGCCTTGCAGCCGACGTAGCGAAGGCCGCCGCGGAACTCGCTCTTGCCTCCGGCGAAGGTGAAGCCCGCGGCATCAACGGACGGGCAAAATCCCGGCTCGCATCTGAACTGGCGACGGCGGCCAACGTACCTGTCGTGGTGGATGCGGTCCAGCGGTCGTTCAAGAGGGAATCGGCCCGCAGGACGGGTTGGCCTGTGACGCGGTGGCTGTTGCGCTTTCGACCGGACCCGCTTCGGCGACTGAACCTGGGCAGGGCGGATACCAAGCCTGAGCTCAGCCGGACCTCACTACCTCCTGCCGGCGCACCAGAGCGCGCGCGGACGGATGCGGCCGTCAGGGATTTTGTGGACGAGGCATCCACCGGGGCGCCGGGACCCTGGCGGGCAGCTATCCGAAGTGTGGCACGAGATGGCAGGGAACAACTGCCTGATGCATTGGATCAGGCCATCGCCGGAACGGACCTGAAAGCGATGAAGCGTCCCTTGTGGTGGGTGCTGTTCAATACCCTCCAATGGCTGGCACTGCTCCTCGCCGTTGGAGGGCTGGGCTGGCTCGGCGTCCTGGCTGCCCTTGGCTACTTCCAGATGCCTGTGCCGGAGGTGCCACGGACAGAGGGCTGGCCCTGGCCGACGCTGATGGTGGCTGGGGGAGTCCTGCTGGGCATTGTCCTGGCCGTCGCTGGCCGCATAGTGGGCGGTTGGGCAGCGAGAGCGCGAGCGTCCGGGGCAGCGAAGCGGTTGAAGTCCGCAGTGGCACGTGTTGCCGAGCACCGGATCGTGGAGCCTGTCGACGTGGAGATCACGCGCTTGAAGGCTTTCAACGCTGCATTGAAAACGGCACGTTCGGCCTAGAGCGCTGCTGCGGCGTCCCGGACTTTGATGAGCGTGCGAAGATTCCTGGTGGTGGTGCTGGCTTTGTAGCGTGCCTTGGCGGAAAGCTTGCTGAACGGGCTGTCCAAGGTTCCACCTGCCGGAGCCAGCCACGCGGAGGCTTCGGGGCCCAGCCGCACTTGTTCCACCCCGCCAAGGGCAGCCCCGGCCTCGAAAAGGTCGTCAAGCATCGCGGTATCGGAGGCAAGTGTGATGTAGCTGTGCGTGGATTTGTCGTCGGCAGGGTACGGGCAGGCTTGGACCAGTTCGTCAACCCTGGCTGCCGTGAGCACCACCACCCATGCGTCGTAACCGAACGTCTTCCGGAGGCACTCTTCAAACCGGGCTTTGACGTCTTTGGCGCTGAGTGCACTCTGCAGCACAACGTTTCCGCTGGCCAGCAGGGTTTTGACCTTGCCAAACGGGTAGTCCTGAAGCGCTGTCTTGAGTTCGGCCATCTTGATGTTGATGCCGCCCACATTGATGCCGCGAAGGAATACGGCGTAATTGTTCATGCTGAACCTAGTCGTTGTTCTTCCGGAGGGCCTCAGTCAGCACCCGGGCAGCATTACAGACCACTTCGGCGTGCAGGCGGCCTGGCTGGCGTGTGAGGCGCTCGATCGGGCCGGAAATCGACACAGCGGCGATGACCCTTCCCGAGGGTCCGCGCACCGGGGCGGAAACCGAGGCGACCCCAGGCTCGCGTTCGCCCAGGCTCTGACCCCAGCCCCGGCGTCGTACTCCTGCCAGGACGGTGGGGGTAAAGCGGGCGTTCTGCAGCCCCTCCAGCAGGCGGTCGTGGTCTTCCCACGCCAGCAGCACCTGGGCGGCGGAGCCGGCCTTCATGGAGAGCTGGGTGCCCACCGGAATGGTGTCGCGCAGGCCGATGGGGCGTTCTGCCGAGGCCACGCAAACACGCCAGTCACCCTGCCGGCGGAAGATCTGGGCGCTTTCACCGGTGGCGTCACGCAACTGGATGAGGACCGGGCCTGCCGAGGCGATGAGGCGGTCTTCGCCTGCGGCGGATGCGAGCTCCACTAAACGGCTGCCGAGGACGAAGCGTCCCTGGATGTCGCGGCTCACCAACCGGTGATGAACCAGTGCCAGCGCGAGCCGGTGAACCGTAGGCCGGGCAAGGCCCGTGGCCGCTACAAGTTGCGCGAGTGTCGTGGGCCCGGCCTCGAGTGCATCGAGTACCTGGGCCGCTTTATCAATGACACCGACTCCACTAGAATTGTCCATGTAATGATATTGCCGTCTCATTATCTGAGATGCAAGTTGTTTCACTGGCCTATTTCACAAGCCTGCTGCTTCAGTAGATGAAGAACAGTTCAAGTGGATGGCCTCCATCCAACCGCAGTGAAGGGAGCAAGGCCGTGGGAAAGACACTGGCCGAGAAAGTCTGGGATGCGCACGTAGTGCGCAAAGGTGAGGGCGAAGGAGCCAATGCCCAGCCCGACCTTCTCTTCATCGACCTGCACCTCGTCCATGAAGTGACGTCCCCGCAGGCATTTGAAGGCCTGCGCCTGGCTGGCCGGCCCTTGCGCCGCGTTGACCTCACCATTGCCACGGAGGACCACAACACTCCCACGCTGGATATCGACAAGCCGATTGCCGATCTGACCAGCCGCACCCAGATTGAAACCCTGCGTGCAAACTGCAGGGAATTCGGCGTCCGCCTCCACTCCCTGGGCGACAAGGAGCAGGGCATTGTGCACGTCGTGGGTCCGCAGCTGGGCCTGACCCAGCCGGGTATGACGGTGGTCTGCGGCGATTCCCACACCTCCACCCACGGCGCCTTTGGTGCGCTGGCCATGGGTATTGGTACCTCCGAGGTTGAGCACGTCATGGCCACGCAGACACTGTCCTTGAAGCCGTTCAAGACCATGGCCATCAACGTTGAAGGCACCCTGCGACCCGGGGTCACCGCCAAGGACATCATCCTTGCCGTCATCGCCAAGATCGGCACCGGTGGCGGTCAGGGCTACGTGCTGGAATACCGTGGCTCCGCCATTCGGGCGCTGTCCATGGATGCCCGCATGACCATCTGCAACATGTCCATCGAAGCCGGCGCCCGCGCCGGCATGGTGGCTCCGGACCAGACCACCTACGACTACATGGAGGGCCGCCCCCACGCGCCCGAAGGCGCGGACTGGGATGCCGCCGTCGAGTATTGGAACACGCTGCACACGGACGCCGACGCGACCTTCGACGTCGAGGTGGACCTCGACGCCGACACCCTGGAACCCTTCGTGACGTGGGGTACCAACCCCGGCCAAGGCGTTTCCCTCTCGTCCAAGGTCCCGTCCCCGGAGGACTTCGGTGACGAGAACGCCAAGGCTGCCGCCGAGCGCGCACTCCAGTACATGGGCTTGGAAGCAGGGACGCCCATGAAAGACATCCGTGTGGATACGGTCTTCCTGGGGTCCTGCACCAACTCCCGCATCGAGGACCTCCGCGTAGCCGCCGACATCATCCGCGGCCGTGAAAAGGACCCCAAGGTCCGCATGTTGGTGGTCCCGGGATCGGCCCGTGTCAGGTTGGAGGCCGAAGCTGAAGGCCTGGACAAGGTCTTCAAGGAATTTGGTGCTGAATGGCGCTTTGCCGGATGCTCCATGTGCCTGGGCATGAACCCGGACCAGCTCGAGCCGGGTGAGCGGTGCGCATCAACGTCCAACCGCAACTTTGAGGGTCGCCAGGGCAAGGGTGGCCGCACCCACCTGGTCTCTCCTGTAGTGGCTGCTGCCACGGCCGTCCGTGGCACGCTGAGCTCGCCGTCGGACCTTGAGTCCGCTGCTGCAGGCACACTCACCGGAATCGCAGTCTAGGAGGATCACCATGGAAGCTTTCACTACCCACACCGGCATCGGCGTTCCGCTGCGCCAGAGCAACGTGGACACCGACCAGATCATCCCCGCGGTCTACCTCAAGCGCATCACGCGCACAGGCTTCGAAGACGCGTTGTTCGCCGCATGGCGCAAGGACGAGTCCTTCATCCTCAACCAAGCCCCGTTCAACGCCGGCTCCGTACTGGTGGCCGGACCCGATTTCGGAACGGGCTCCTCCCGTGAGCACGCTGTCTGGGCTCTGAAGGACTATGGCTTCAAAGCCGTCCTGTCCTCCCGGTTTGCCGATATTTTCCGGGGGAATTCCGGGAAGCAGGGACTCCTCGCGGCCCAAGTGGCACAGGATGACATCGAACTGATCTGGAAGGTCCTGGAAAATCATCCCGGCACTGAGGTCAAGGTTGACTTGGTCAGCAAGACGGTGGAGTGCGGCAACATTGTTGCGCCGTTCGACATCGACGACTACACCCGGTGGCGCCTCCTGGAAGGACTCGACGACATCGGCCTGACACTTCAGCACGAAGAAGACATCACTGCCTACGAGGCCACGCGTCCATCCTTCAAACCGAAGACGCTTCCCGCGAAAGTTGATGCTGGATAGCTTCTTGTTGTGAGGCCGCAGCTCTGTGGCTATTTGGACCGGTGGGCACCCTTGGGGACTGCCTGCCGGTCCTTTTTCGTCAACGTTCAACTGATGCCTGAGACCTTTGCCGCCGGGTGCGTCCATTTCGGTTCGGTAACGCGAGCTTCTATGCTTAGCTGGAGCCTTTGTAAGTTTGGGGGGCGAGTAGTCGTGAGGAAACCGGTATAGATGAGTAGTGTTCTGACAATCCGCGGTGGCGTCCCGTTAACAGGACGAGTGACCGTTCGCGGTGCCAAGAACCTGGTGCCCAAAGCCATGGTGGCGGCATTGCTGGGCAGTGAACCATCGGTGCTGAGGAACGTGCCGGAAATCAAGGATGTAGAGGTTGTCACCAGCCTGCTGCAGTTGCACGGCGTGACCGTCGCGAAGGATCCGGTAACGGGTGATCTCACCCTGGATCCAAAGGATGCCAAGACGGCCTCCAGCACAGCCATTGATGCCCATGCCGGCGACTCCAGGATTCCCATCCTGTTGTGTGGACCCCTGATCCACGCCATTGGCGAGGCCTTCATCCCGGATCTGGGTGGCTGCAAGATTGGCGACCGGCCCATTGACTACCACTTGAATGTTCTGCGCCAGTTCGGTGCAGTAGTGGAGAAGCGCCCGGGTGGCATCCACATCTCCGCCCCGCACGGTCTCCACGGAGCCAAGATCTCCCTGCCGTATCCCTCGGTTGGCGCCACCGAACAGGTCCTGCTCAGCGCAACGCGCGCCGAGGGCATTACCGAGCTTATCGGGGCCGCTACGGAGCCCGAGATCATCGACCTCATTGCGGTCCTGCAGAAAATGGGCGCCATCATCAGCGTCCAGACTGACCGGACCATCAGGATTGAGGGCGTCAAGGACCTGCGCGGGTACAACCACCGTGCACTCCCGGACCGCAACGAGTCCGCATCCTGGGCATCGGCTGCCTTGGTTACCCGGGGTGACATCTTCGTCGAAGGTGCCTCCCAGCGCGACATGATGACGTTCTTGAACACCTACCGCAAAGTAGGCGGCGGGATGGACATCGGCGACGACGGCATCCGCTTCTACCATCAAGGCGGCAAGCTTTCCCCCCTGGTCCTCGAGACGGATGTGCACCCCGGCTTCATGACAGACTGGCAGCAGCCCCTGGTAGTGGCCTTGACGCAGGCCGAGGGCGTATCGATCGTCCACGAGACCGTTTATGAGAACCGCTTCGGATTCACTGATGCCCTGGCGCGGATGGGTGCCAACATCCAGGTCCACCGTGAGTGTCTTGGCAGCGTACCCTGCCGGTTCGGACAGCGGAATTTCCTTCACTCAGCGGTGATCTCGGGCCCCACCCCGCTCCGTGGCACCGACATCGACATCCCGGATCTTCGCGGTGGTTTCAGCCACCTCATCGCGGCGCTTGCCGCCACCGGAACCTCCCGGGTCACAGGCATCGACATCATCAACCGCGGCTACGAGCGTTTTACCGAGAAACTGGCCGGCCTCGGCGCCGATTTCGATATCACCACCACCAAGTAGCGGGGGATCCTTTGAAGGAATCGGCCAAGAGCCGTGCCACGTTCATGCTGCTGGCGGGCCTCGCACGCCCGTTGATGAACATCCTGATGGCCAAGAAGTGGGAAGGGATCGAGAACCTTCCACCCGGCGGTTTCATCGCTGTGCCGAACCATTGCACAGAGATCGATCCCATCGTGATCGGACACATGGTGTACAACCAGAAGCGTCCGCCGCACTTCCTGGCGAAGACCGGACTCTTCAAGGTCCCTGTCCTGGGAGCCCTGCTTCATGCCACCCGGCAGATTCCGGTTGAACGCTCGACGGCGGGAGCGAACCGCTCGCTTCAAGTCGCCAAAGAGGTGGTGGATGCCGGCGGTGCCATCATCATCTATCCCGAGGGAACCCTGACCCGCGATCCCGATCTTTGGCCTATGAAGGGACACACCGGGGCTGCCCGGCTTGCCCTGCAAACGGGTGCTCCGGTGGTGCCTATGGCGCACTGGGGTGCCCACGAAGTCTTCCCGCGCTATGCCAAGCGTTTTCACGTTTTCCCGCGCAAAACGGTACGCGTCCTGATCGGGAAACCAGTGGACCTCAGCGCCTTCAGCGACCGGCCGATGGACCGTGCCACCCTGACCGAGGCCACCGAAGTCATCATGGAAGCCATCACCGGACTTCTGGCCACGCTTCGCAATGAGGCCGCTCCAGCTGAACGCTGGGATCCTGCTGTTCACAAACAGTCCAAGCACGGCCGCTTCGTTGAGCGCGGATCAGACGCACCGGAACCTGAGGAAGGTAAATGACCATTCTCCAAAGCACTGTCCATGCGCCGGACGTTGTGGCGGTTTTGGGTGCCGGATCATGGGGCACCACGTTTGCCAAGATCCTGGCGGACGCTGCAGCGGCTACGGGTACCGAACGCAGCATCCGGATCTGGGGCCGCCGCGCAGAAGTCGTGGAGCAGATCAATTCCCAGCATCGCAACGAGCAGTACTTGAAAGACATCGAGCTTCCTGGCTCGGTCTCCGCATCCACGGATGTGGCGGAGGTCCTCAAGGACGCCACCTTGGTGGTCCTGGCGGTGCCGGCCCAATCACTGCGGCCGCAACTGGGTGAGTGGAAGCCGTTGCTGGCCCCCGATGCCGTGGTCGTGTCCCTGATGAAGGGCTTGGAACTGGGAACTGACGCCCGGATGAGTGAAGTCATTGCGCAGGAGCTGGGGCTTCCAGCCTCCCGGGTAGCAGTGGTTTCAGGCCCCAACCTTGCGATGGAGATCGCCCGGGAGCAACCAACCGCTTCCGTGGTTGCCTGCAGCGACGCCGAAACGGCCGCTGCAATTGCCCTGTGCTGCACAGCCCCCTATTTCCGTCCATACACCAGCACAGACGTGGTGGGTGTTGAGATCGGCGGGATCGTCAAGAATGTGATCGCGCTTGCCGTGGGCATTTGCGAGGGCCGGCAAATGGGTGACAACACCAAGGCTTCGGTGATTACGCGAGGACTCGCTGAGACCTCCCGGCTTGCGCTTGCTCTTGGCGGAGAAGCCCACACCATGGCCGGCCTTGCCGGACTTGGCGACTTGGTGGCCACGTGTTCGTCAGCACTGTCCCGCAACCACGCCGCAGGCCGTTTGCTCGGCGAGGGACTCAGCCTGGAGCAGGTGGCGGAACAGATGACGCAGACCGCCGAAGGCATCAAATCCGGCCCCGCCGTGCATGAGTTGGCTGGCAAACTGAACGTTGAAATGCCTATCACAGCGGCCGTAGTAGCGGTGCTTGAAGGCAGAATGTCCGTTGATGACCTGGGACCACGACTGCTGGCCCGGGCCCTGAAGTCCGAAGGCGACTACTGATGGTGACAGATAACTCCACCCCTGCGGGCCGCCCCCGCGTAGCAATTCTCTTTGGAGGTCGCTCCAGCGAACACGCCGTCAGCTGCGTCACTGCGGCCGGTGTCATGGGAGCCATCGATAAGGACAAATACGAGGTCATACCCATTGGAATCGCCAAGTCGGGACAATGGGTGCTTGCTTCCGGAGATACCAGCCAGTGGTCGTTGAGTTCCACAGCGCTTCCCGAGGTGGCGCCTTCGGGCAGGACGGTCACCCTGGCCGAAGTGGGTGGCGAACACCAGCTCATCGTGACCGAGCCCAATGCCGTTCCGCAGGAGCTGGGTTCCGTGGACGTTGTGTTTCCCCTCCTGCATGGGCCCTGGGGAGAAGACGGAACCATCCAAGGCCTTCTGGAACTCTCCGATACCCGCTATGTGGGCGCCGGCGTTTTGGCCTCGGCTGTTGGCATGGACAAGCATTTCATGAAGGTGGTATTCGAATCTGCCGGCCTGGGCGTTGGACCGTACATTGCCGTCACGGACCGCGAATGGCTGACCGATGCGGAGGCCGTCCGGAAGCGTGTCGACAAGCTCGGGTTCCCCGTCTTCGTCAAGCCGGCCCGTGCAGGGTCGTCCATGGGAATCTCCAAGGTGGATTCCATGGAGGGTCTTGACGCAGCAATCGAAGAAGCCCGCCGCCATGACCTGAAGCTGGTCATCGAAGCCGGAATTGTTGGCCGCGAGATTGAATGCGCAGTGCTCCAAGGACGCGGCACGGAGACGCCGCGGACCTCAATGCCCGGTGAAATTGCGGTGGCTGCCGGAGAGCACCAGTTCTATGACTTCGCCGCCAAGTACGTGGAGGACGGCGCCGCAGCGCTGAGCTGCCCGGCCGACATGCCGGACGAAGCGATCAGCCGTGTGCGCGAACTTGCAGCCGTGGCCTTCGACGCCGTGGGAGCAGAAGGCCTGAGCCGGGTGGACTTCTTCTACACCCCTGCCGGTGAACTGATCATCAATGAGATCAATACCATGCCGGGCTTCACGCCCAAGAGTATGTACCCGCAAATGTGGGCGGCATCAGGCCTCGCCTACGGCGAGTTGATCGACGAACTGATTCATTTGGCGCTGACCCGCAAAACGGGCCTCCGCTAGCTGCCGGGCGGCCTGCGGAACTGCCGCTACTTGCTGGTGGGCAGGTTCTGCAGGTCTTCCTGGCCTACGCACTTTCCAGTGGCCTTGATCTTGCCCACTGCTGCTGCGAGTTCGGTCAGGACTGTTGCGGAACTGATGTTGGCCGCCTCCAGCTTGACCGGATCAATCAGGATCTCGGTGGCCGGCTCGCGGCCGAAAGTGGTCAGGGTGTAGACGGGATCGCCTTCCTTGATGACCCAGTCGATGTCATTGACACTTACGCAACGGTCCGTGGTTGGTCCTGGAACGTTCACACCGCACCGGAGGATGACCTGAGAAGGGTCACCCCATGCCGCAGTGGCCTGGCTGTTGGTCTTGCGGAGTGCTGCATCGCCGATCTGGTCCGGCAGGGCGACCATCATGGGGGCACAAGCAGGATTGGCGGCGTCTGCCGCAGCCGTGACGTCAACTGCGGGTGAACAAGCCGACAAAGCGAGGACGGAAGCTGAGGCCAGGCAAACAGCCAGCGCAGTCCGGCGAAGGGTCTTTTGATGCATCCATCCAGCCTATCCCGCGGGCACTGCCCACCGGATTTCGTGTATCCGTGGTCACATTGCCGTTCCTCCGCTGGAGATGGGCCGCGGCGTTATTCTGTCAGTGGATCGCGATAGCGTAGTGAAGTGCCCGGAGAACAGATGAGTGAAGTGCCCGGAGAACAGATGAGTGCAGTGCCCGAACAACAGATGAGTGCAGTGCCAGCAGAACAGTTAACCGTCCAAGACCTTTCGGAATCCGAGCTCCTTGCCAGGATCTTTCCGCGCCTGAACCGCAGTCCCGGCATCCTGTTGGGACCGGGGGACGATGCTGCCCTGATTGCGGCCCCGGACGGCCGAACGCTGATCTCCATCGATACCCAAACCCAGGACCAGGACTTCAGGCTGGAGTGGAGCAACGGTTACCGGACCACCGGGTTCGACGTCGGCTGGAAGGCTGCAGCCCAAAACCTCAGTGACATCAATGCCATGGGCGGCAGCGCCACGTCCCTGGTAGTGAGCCTGACCATGCCACCGTCTACACCGGTGGAATGGGTAGAGGCCTTCGCTGATGGCCTCACGGCGGCGATTATTGGCTTGGGCGCCCCTGATTGCTCTGTCGCCGGGGGAGACCTCGGACGGGGCCGTGAACTCGCAGTGACTGTGGCTGTCGTCGGAACACTGGGCGGAATGGCGCCGGTGCTGAGGTCCGGGGCCACGCCGGGTGACGTCGTTGCGGTCGCGGGGACCTTGGGGCGGGCAGGGGCCGGCTGGGCGCTGCTGGAGAGCAACGTTCCCTTGGACAGCCTGACGCCGGAGCTGCGGGGATTGGTGGACAACCAGTGCCGTCCGCAGCCACCACTTGAAGCCGGACCACTGGCTGCGCAAGGCGGTGCCACCGCTATGTTGGATATTTCCGACGGGCTGCTCCGCGACGGCAGCAGGTTGGCCGCGGCCAGTCACGTGATCCTGGATTTTGATCCGGGGGCCTTAAAGATCCACGCGCTGCCCTTGGAACCGGCAGCTGCATTGCTGGGCCGGGACGCTATGCCCTGGGTTCTCGGCGGGGGAGAGGACCATGGATTGCTAGCTACGTTCCCAGCCGGAATTCAGCTGCCGCGTGGGTTCACTGCGATAGGCTCAGTTCAAGCCGTTGTCGAGCCGCCAGGCAGCGGCGTCCGGATTGCCGGGCAAGCTGCTGACACCGTTGGATGGGATCACTTTGCAGACTAAGATCGCCGCGAATGCGCACGCCATGAGACGTTGGCTCGGCAAGGCGGAGGTGGTTCTCGGCAACCACAGCGACCGCCTCAACGCGATCAACATCTTCCCCGTGGCTGACGGTGACACCGGCACCAACCTGTATCTCACGGTTCGGGCGGCTGTGTCCGCCCTTGACGGCCCGGCGCCGGACACGAGCGAAACCGGAAACGACGTCGGCGCGGTTTTGTCGCGTGCCGGGCAGGCAGCCATGGAGCAGGCCCGGGGAAACTCGGGCACTCTCTTTGCTGTCTTCCTGTGTGCCGCCGCTGAGCCGTTGGCCGGCAAATCACGCCTTAGCGCGCCCCTTCTCGCCACTGCCCTGAACAGGGCCCAGATCCGGGCCTGGTCCGCGTTGAGCGAACCGGTAGCCGGGACCATGCTTTCGGTCCTGGAGGCAGCTGCGCATGCGGCACAGGCCGTGGACGCTTCCCATAACGCCGACGACAGCAACCATGCACTGGGCCTGGCACTCGATGCCGTAGTGGAAGCTGCCTTCCAGGCCGTGGTCCGCACCGAGGACGAACTCGCACAACTGCACGAAGCCCACGTGGTTGATGCCGGCGGCGTGGGCATGCTGCTGGTCCTTGACTGCCTCCGGTCAGCCGTCCTCGGTGAGGAGCTCCAGGACGAACTCCTGGACGGCCTCCATGGCTACAAACTGCAGGATCCCCACATCCATGAGCACATGCCGGCCGATGACGGCGTGGAAGTGATGTGCACCATTAACCTCTCGCCGTTGAATGCAGCTATTTTGCGGCAACGGCTGGATGAGATGGGCGATTCGGTCATCATGAGCCAGGTGGGCGGTGCTCAAAACCAGGATGATGACGACGACGAATCGACAGTGGAAGCCAGCTACCGGTGGCGGGTCCATGTCCACGTCCCTGACCCGGAGCCGGCAGTAGCCCTTATCCGCTCGCTGGGCGAGCCCACGGACATCGCCGTCAGCCAGTTGGCCCTGGCCCGCGGCAACATGCTGGAATCGGCTGAAGAGGATCCTGCCAAAGGTCAAGAGCCCAGCATTACAGGCCAGTCACGGCATGATTACTGAGCTGGAACTACCCCTCGAGCGGAGAATCGGTAAGCGGTCGGCAGCAGTCATCGAAAAGCACCTGGGTCTCAAAACCACAGGTGCCCTGCTGAACTACTTTCCGCGCCGTTATCTGAGCCGCGGTGAGCTGACCCCCATCAGCAATCTGCCACTGGATGAAGAAGTCACCCTCATCGCACGTGTCCTGTCCAACAGTACGCGCCAGATGCGGGCCCGCCGTGGTTCCATCACGGACGTGGTGGTGACGGACGAGGCTGGAGGCAGCGGCGTTCCAGGTACTTTGAAAGTCAGCTTCTTCAATGGGTTCCGGGCCAAGGCAGAACTCCTTGCCGGCCGCCGGGCAATGTTCTCTGGCAAGGTAAGCCGCTATGGCGGTGCGCTGGGCCTGACCAACCCGGACTTCCTGCTGCTGGACGAGGATCCCGGGGCGGAAGGCTCCATGGACCCCGAAAAGCTGGCAGCGATGCCCATCCCGGTCTATCCGGCAACGGCCAAGGTGACCAGTTGGTCCATCCACAAAGTGATTACTGCCCTGCTCCAGACCATGGACCTTGATGCATTGGAGGATCCACTTCCGGCAAGCATCGTCCAGAGGGACAGGTTGCTCAGCGTCGCTGAGGCTTACCGCTTGATCCATTCACCTGAGACCTCCAAGGATTGGCAGCGGGCCCAGGAGCGCTTTCGGTACCAGGAAGCCCTCGTGCTGCAAACGGCCTTGGCCCGCCGACGCGCCCAGCTTGCGGCGGAGGAAGCCACCGCACGACGACCCAGGGCGGGTGGGTTGCTCAGCAAGTTTGATCAAAATCTGCCCTTTACGCTGACCGCCGGCCAATCCGCCGTCGGAAAGACCCTTGCTGAAGAACTCGCCCGGGACACACCCATGAACCGGCTGCTGCAGGGCGAAGTGGGTTCCGGCAAGACCATCGTTGCTTTGCGCGCCATGTTGCAGGTGGTTGACGCTGGCGGCCAGGCTGCGCTCCTGGCGCCCACTGAGGTGCTGGCGGCCCAACACTTCCACTCCATCCGCAGGACTTTGGGGTCGTTGGCGGGCGATCATGTTTTCGGGGGCGCAGGGATGCTCGGCGGGGACTCGTCGCCGGACTCCGTGCAGGTCACACTCTTGACGGGCTCCATGCCCACGGCGGCGCGCAAGCAGGCAATGTTGGACGCTGCCTCGGGTAATGCCGGAATCGTGATCGGCACCCACGCTTTGCTGAGCGACAAAACGAGCTTCCAGGACCTCGGCTTGATCGTGGTTGATGAACAACACCGTTTCGGCGTGGAGCAACGTGACGCCCTCCGGGCCAAGGCGCAGCGGCCGCCCCACCTGCTGGTCATGACTGCCACCCCTATTCCGCGCACCGTGGCGATGACGGTTTTTGGTGACCTTGAGACCTCCATCCTCGATGAGCTTCCCGCCGGCCGGGCGCCAATTTCCACGCACGTGGTGGGACTGGTGGAGAATCCCGGCTGGGTGGACCGTATTTGGAAGCGGTCGCGCGAAGAAGTTGAATCAGGCCATCAGGTGTACGTGGTGTGTCCCAAAATTGGAGACGACGACGACGGCGACTTCAGCCCGGGCGAAGCGGAACCCAGCGACGCCGACCTTGCAGATGAAGGGTCGGCGCGGGAGTTGGCGTCGGTGACGGCCGTCGTCGAAAGCCTGCTGCAGGAGCCGGCCCTGGCGGGTGTTCCCGTAGCTCCGCTCCATGGCCGGCAGGACGCGCAAGTGAAGTCCGAGACCATGGCATCGTTCGCAGCCAACCAGACCAAGGTGCTCGTTTCCACCACTGTCATCGAGGTGGGTGTGGATGTCCATAACGCCACCTTGATGGTGATCCTGGACGCCGATCGCTTTGGAATTTCGCAACTTCACCAGCTCCGCGGCCGGGTGGGCCGTGGAGGACTGCCGGGTACTTGCCTGTTGGTCACCACGCTGGAACCCGGACACCCGAGCCGCCGGCGGCTTGAGGCAGTTGCCTCGACCACTGACGGCTTTGAACTCTCGCAGGAAGACTTGAAGCTCCGCCGCGAAGGCGACATCCTGGGTGCCTCGCAATCCGGTGGCCGCTCCACGCTGAAGTTGCTCCGTGTCCTTGACCACGAGGACATCATTGCCCGCGCGCGTACAGATGCACAAAGCCTTGTGGCAGAGGACCCATCCCTGCAGCACCAGCCGGCACTCGCTGCGGCAATTGACGAATACTTGAACCCCGAAAAGGAGGCGTTCCTTGAACGCGGTTAGACATCCAAGGGCCGGCCACAGCCGCGTAGCGTCCATTCATGGCGTGCGCCTGTGAGCCGGATTATTGCCGGTGTGGGCGGCGGAAACCCGCTCACCAGCGTCCCCGGAACCGCTACGCGGCCCACCACGGACCGGGTCAAGGAAGCGCTGTTTTCCCGTTTGGAATCCTTGGCGGTCATTGACGACGCCCGGGTCCTGGACCTCTATGCGGGCTCTGGTGCCTTGGGGATTGAAAGCGCCAGCCGGGGTGCCCGCACCGTGGATCTCGTGGAGTTCGATGCCAAAGCAAGCGACGTGTGCCAGCGCAATGCGGACTTGGTCAACCAGCTTTTGGACGTCAGGAAGGTCTCGGTCCACCGCTCCAAGGTGGAGTCCTTCCTGGAACGCGCGGGGGACACTGACGTGTGGGATCTTGTCTTCCTTGATCCGCCCTACCCCCTGGAGGAACCAGCCTTGAGTGCGGTGCTCGCAAAATTGGCGCCCCACATGGATGAGGGCGCTGTCATTGTGGTGGAACGAAGTTCACGGAGCCCTGAACCAGCGTGGCCTGAGTCCTTGGAATGCTTCGCGGACAAGAAGTATGGCGAGACCAAACTCTGGTTCGCTGAACCGGCCTGACAGGACGAAGCCGCCCCGCTAGCCGGTTATCCGGTCCAGGTCGATGCCGGTGAGGACGGTGGCTGGATGCGGACCCCGCGCCAGAAGCTCCGTTGTCCACTCCGGTGACCATGGCCCGCGGGTGCCTACCAGGATGATGTTGCCCGGGTAACGGCCTGCGAACATTCCCGTTTCAGCGAAGGCGGCGACGTCAGGCATGGCTTTGCGCATGGCTGCCACCTGGCTGCGTACCAGTGTCAGCGCAGGTTCATCGCCGACGTTGATGATCAACACCCCGTGGGGCTGCAGCCGCGCCGCGGCTTCTTCGTAGAACTCCTTGCAGGCAATGTGGGCCGGGGCATCAGGCCCGGAGAAGATATCGAGAATCACGACGTCGAACCGCACCTGGACGGGAAGCTCCGCCAAGGCATCGCGTGCGTCGCCGATGTGGTTGTGCAGTGTGGTGCCCGCAGGCATGGGCAGCTTTTGGAGCACGAAGTCCAGGAGCTCGCGTTCGAGTTCAACCGCGTACTGTTCAGAACCCGGGCGAGTGGCCTCGATGTAGCGGGCAAGAGTGAGCGCGCCTGCGCCCAAATGCAGGGCTGTGATGGGTGTTGCTGGTTCAGCGGCCAGGTCCACCACATGGCCGATTCTCCGCAGGTACTCGTAGAAGATCTCAGTTGGTTCCGCGAGATTCACGTGTGATTGCTCGGCGCCGCCGATGCTGAGGACGAAGCTGCCCTCAATGAGGGAGTCAGGTTCGATGGTGGCGTGCTGCCCCGTTGTGCGGAGGAAGCGCGTGGCGTAGTGCTGGCCGGAGCCTGTGGGATTCAGAGCCGGTCCTTGAGCGTGGCCAGGCGGCTGGCAGCTTCTTCCAGGACATCAGTCTTCTTGCAGAAGGCAAACCGGAGCAAACTCCGCGTCCGCTCAGCTCCTTCCGGGTGGCAGAAAACGGGAACGGGAATGGCTGCCACGCCAACGAGTCCGGGGAGGCGTCGTGCAAGGTCCACGGAATCGCGGATGCCCAGCGGCGCTGTGTCCACGTTGATGAAGTAGGTGCCGCTGGGGGTGTAGACGTCGAACCCTGCTGCGCGCAGCCCTTCGGCCAGGATGTCGCGTTTGTGTTGGAGCGTCGTGGCGATGCCTGTGTAGAACTCATCGGGAAGGCCGAGGCCAACGGCAATGGCACTCTGGAAGGGTGTACCGGAGCTGTAGGTCAGGAATTGCTTCACGGTCCGCACAGCTGATACCAGGTGTTCGGGTCCGCTGAGCCAGCCTATTTTCCAGCCCGTGAAGGAGAAGGTCTTTCCGGCGGAGGAGATGGTGATGGTCCGCTCCGCTGCTCCTGGCAGGGAGGTAATCGGGATGTGGGCCACGCCAAAGGTCAGGTGCTCGTAGACTTCATCGCTGACAATGATGGCGTCGTATTTGGCGGCAAGTTCCACGATCCTTGACAGGACGCTTTCGGGGAAAACGGCGCCTGTGGGGTTATGCGGATTGTTCAGCAAGACGATTTTGGTGCGGCTGCTGAAGGCATTTTCAAGTGCCGGCAGATCGGGAAGGAAGTCCGGGGCCAGAAGGGGAGCGGTGACGTGGGTGGCGCCTGCCATGCCGATGATGGCCCCGTAGGAGTCGTAGAAGGGTTCAAAGGTCAGTACTTCGTCGCCGGGCTGGACGAAGGCAAGCAGAGTGGCGGCGATCGCTTCTGTCGCGCCGGTGGTGACCAGGACTTCAGTGTCCGGATCCGGGGCCAGCCCGTAGAAGCGCTGCTGGTGTGCCGCGATGGCTTCCCTGAGGGCGGGAACGCCTTTGCCCGGTGCGTATTGGTTTGCTCCCGATTCGATGGCAGTCTGGGCAGCCGCCTTGATCTCGGCGGGTCCGTCTTCATCAGGGAAACCTTGGCCGAGGTTGATGGCGCCGGTGGAGAGTGCCAGCGTGGTCATCTCTTCGAAGATGGTCACTCCCAGCCCTCCCTCGGGCGAGAGCAGGTTGGCTCCGATGGCGGCCCGTTGCCACGGTGCTGCGCCGGTGTCCGGGGTGGT
This sequence comes from Arthrobacter sp. 18067, assembly GCF_902706295.1. Classification (GTDB taxonomy): domain Bacteria; phylum Actinomycetota; class Actinomycetes; order Actinomycetales; family Micrococcaceae; genus Arthrobacter. The sequence continues at coordinate 164,713 of NZ_CACSJJ010000006.1, forward strand.
GCCGGCGCTGATATCTAGGGAGGGGCTGCTGCCTGCGGATGCCATGTCAGCCATGGTATCCCGGTGAAGCTATGGGGTAGGTTCGTCTCATGAGACGCGCGGTTTGCCCTGGATCCTTTGACCCTATCCACAACGGACATCTCGAAGTCATTGCGCGGGCCGCGGGCTTGTTCGACGAAGTCATTGTGGCCGTGTCCACCAATTACGCCAAGAAGTACCGGTTCAGCCTCGAAGACCGGATGGAGATGGCCCGCGAAACGCTGGCATCGCTTCGAGGGATAATCGTCGAGCCGATGGGTGAAGGACTGTTGGCGGAATACTGCCGTCACAGGGGCATCTCGGCCATCGTCAAAGGCCTCCGTTCGTCCTCTGACTTCGACTACGAATTGCCGATGGCCACGATGAACCGCCAGCTGGCCGGAGTGGAGACAGTGTTCCTCCCGGCGGAAGCACACTACGTCCACCTGTCCTCCACGCTCATCAAAGAGGTCAACGTGCTGGGAGGGGATATCTCTGATTTTGTCCCCAAATCCGTGCTTAAGCGGCTGCTCGCGGGCGAGCCTGCAACGGAACACCCGCGCAAAGGGTAGTCTTGATGGGTACCTCGCGCCCTTATGCGGAGTGCCCCAAGCTGAAACCACGTGCATTTGCGCGCGCCCGGCGTCGGTTTGAGTCCTCAAGCGTGATCAGGCTAAGATGGTACGTCGGTCATATGTTCTACAGGAGTTCTCATTAAGCGAGATGCAAGTTCGCCCTTGGCGCTGGTAGTCAAGGACCTTGGACGTAGTCCAGGGACCATGCGGACACTCAACGAGCATGTACCTGCGCCAAGTGACCTTGGTGTGGCGCTCATTGGCGTAAAGGAAGGCTCGGATGTCGAGCTGGATCTTCGTCTTGAGGCCGTACACGAAGGAATTCTGGTATCCGGAACCGTAGACGTCGAAGTAACTGGCGAATGCGGTCGATGCCTGGATCCCCTTGCGTATGACCTTGAGGTCAATGTGCAAGAACTTTTCTTCTACGAAGGCTTTGAGCTTTCGGGCGAAGAAGACGATGAAGAGCAACGTCGAGTCGAGTACGATCTAATCGATCTTGAGCCGGTGTTGCGGGACGCAGTTGTCACTATGCTGCCGTTCCAGCCGGTGTGCCGGGAAGACTGCCAGGGTCTGTGTTCCGAATGCGGAGCGCGCCTGGAAGACGAGCCGGGGCACCACCACGAGGTCATTGACCCTCGCTGGGCTGCCCTAGCTGATCTGGCTAAGACTGACCGGCAAACCGATTAGTAAGTGTTCGTCTAAGAGAGAAATGAGATAGCCGTGGCTGTTCCCAAGCGGAAAATGTCTCGCGCAAATACACGCGCCCGCCGTGCCCAGTGGAAGGCAACTGCCCCCAACTTGGTCAAGACCATCGAAAACGGTCAGGTTACCTACAGCCTGCCGCACCAGGCAAAGGTCGTTACTGACTCTGCCGGCACCGCGCTGTTCCTTGAATACAAGGGCCGCAAGGTCGCAGACGCCTAATCTGCCGTACAGGCTGACTAAGGATGTCTTCAACTGAAGAGCTTCTGAAGCGTCTCGGTGTCTCGATTGACACCGAGACGCTTCGTCTTGCTCTGACACATCGCTCATACGCGTATGAGAATGGCGGGATTCCCACCAACGAGCGCCTCGAGTTCCTCGGCGACTCAATCCTGGGATTCTCCGTCACCGATTCTCTCTACCGTGAGAACCCCACGCTGCCCGAAGGTGAGCTCGCCAAGCGGCGCTCCGCCGTCGTCAGCACGCGTGCGCTGGCCGGGATCGGCCGCGAAATCGGCGTTGGCGAGTTCATCTATCTCGGGCAAGGCGAGAAGCTGACCGACGGTAAGAACAAAGCCTCCATCCTGGCCGACACCATGGAAGCCTTGATCGGCGCCACGTACCTGTCGAACGACATGGAAACCGCACGCCAATTGGTCATGCGCCTGGTGGGTCCGCTCCTCAAGGACGCCGGCGCCCTTGGCGCAGGGACCGACTGGAAGACGAGCATCCAGGAACTCACTGCCAGCCGGCAACTTGGTGCCATCCACTACGCAGTGGAAGGTTCGGGGCCGGACCATGCCCGCACTTTTGAGGCAGTACTGAACATCGGCGGCACTCCTTACGGCCGCGGTTCAGGCCATTCCAAAAAGGAAGCGGAACAGGAAGCAGCCGCTGATGCCTGGCGCGCCTTGACCGCCTTGGACCCGACGCCTGCCGGTCCTGCGTCTGCCTGAACACCCATGCCTGAGCTTCCCGAAGTAGAGGTAGTGCGTCGCGGCCTCGCCCGTTGGGTCCGTGGACGTTCCATCACCGGCGTCGAGGTCATCGATCCACGCTCCATCCGACGACATGCCCTCGGCACGGAAGACTTCATCGGGAACCTTGAGCACGCCACTGTGCTGGACGTCGTTCGCCGGGGAAAGTTCCTTTGGATGCCCCTGGCCATGAACACTCCGCACGATGCCACACCCGAAGACCTCCCCAAAGTGGCGCTGATGGCGCATCTGGGAATGAGCGGCCAACTGCTGATGCAGGACCCGGCCGTACCGGACGAAAAGCACCTCAAGGTCAGGATCAAGCTCAGCCCGGTGGAAAGCATGCCGGAGCAGTTGCGGTTCGTGGATCAAAGGATTTTTGGCGGCCTGTTCGTGACGGCACTGGTACCGACGTCCGACGGCGGCCCCGGCGGCTTGGGCGAAACGCCCTTGCCCGAGATCGCGGAAGAAGCATCCCACATTGCCCGGGATCCGCTTGACCCGTACTTTTCGTTCGACGCGTTCTATCGAAAGATCAAGAACCGCAAAACAGGCATCAAGAGGGCGCTGCTGGACCAGTCCGTCATATCGGGCATTGGCAACATATATGCCGATGAAGCTTTGTGGCGCGCCCGCCTCCACTACGCCAGGGCAACGGACACGATGCGCCGTGCCGATGCCGAGCGGCTGGTAGAGGCCGTGAAGGACGTGATGAACGCCGCGTTGGCTGCAGGCGGGACAAGTTTCGATTCCCTCTATGTCAATGTCAACGGCGATTCCGGTTACTTCGCCCGGTCGCTCAATGCCTATGGGCGTGCTGGCGAATTGTGCGGCCGCTGCGAGGCAATCGGCCTGCACAGCATCATGAAGAGGGAACAGTTCATGAACCGTTCCTCCTATACTTGCCCGGTGTGCCAACCCCGACCACGGAACGGACGTTGGTAGCGCCAAAACTGTTCCGGAATCGGGATCACAATGGCAGACTGTCCCCATGAACAGCTTGGCGCTTCGAATCGCCATCGCAAAGGTCAACGCCACCACAATGTGGGTGGCGTCATTTCTACCTGCAGCCGTTTTTGAATCCAGGGGCAACCGACCTCTTCGCAGCCCAGGTATGCCATGATGGCGCGGCGGCTCGTCATAGCTGGTCTTTGCCTTGCTGTGCTGATCGCCGCCGTGGCCATTGTGCTCGACCAAATGGCAAAGCCAGGATCCACATCCGCGCAGAGCCCGTCGTCGTCCAGTTCAAGCCCCGGCGTTGGTGGTAGTTCCACCGGTGCCGGCACGCCCACGCCCGGAAGTACGGCGTCGGACGTTGCGAACAGCGGAACCGAGGGCAGCGGCAGCGGGAGCGGCGGCACCGAAGGTAATGCCGGCGCGCCCACCCCAAAGCCCCTCGAGGTCCTGCCGCCAGTAACCGCTACTCCTACTGGATTGCCCGAACCGACCACGCCGGAACCTCTTATTACCGGGGCGCTCCCGGCACCTGGCAGCGCGGACGGTGTACTGGTGGACGGTTGGCCGGATGGAGTCCTTTCGCTGCCATCCGGGACCACCATCGGGTCCACGTCTGTTTCAACATCCGGCAACATCCTCCAACTGACAGCGGACGGCATCATTGCCAAGCCGCGGGCCGAGGTCCTGGATTCCTTCCGCCAATCGCTGGTCTCCCACGGCTTCTGGTCCGAGGAAGCCCCGGCGACGGACGGTGCCGTGGCCGCACGCTTCGTCAGAGGCACAGACACGGTGACTGTTTCTGTGTCGACGACGGGGACAGGAAGCTCACGCTTCCAGCTGTTGGGCAGCCTGCACACAACGGCGGAGTAGGGGAATCCATGTACATTTCGCTCTCAGATCGCAGCGGCGGTAAACGGGACAAATCACAGGGCAACGGAACGGCACTGAAAGCAGAGGTGCCGTTCCGTTTGTCTCCGGTAATCCTGTGGTTGGGCATCGTGAGCATGGTGACGGATGTTTCCTCTGAATCCGTCACGGCAGTACTTCCCTTGTATGTGACGGGGTTCCTCGGACTGTCAACCATCGCCTTTGGCTTTATTGACGGCATCAACCAGGGCGCCAGCGCGATCGTCAGGATCGCGGCCGGTTGGGCAGCCGATCGCAGCGGCCATCCAAAGCGGATAGCTTTGGCCGGCTACGGCTTGTCGATGCTTGCCAGGGTTGGTTTCCTGTTCGCTGGAGGGTTCTGGGCTATCGCGGCCATTGTGACCGGCGACCGGATTGGCAAAGGCATTCGCACGGCTCCCAGGGACGCGCTGATCTCGGTGTCCGCCCAACCCGAACATTTGGCCCGGTCCTTCGGCGTTCACAGAATGCTGGACAATATTGGGGCCGCAGCCGGGCCGCTCATCGCGTTCTTTGTCCTCTTGATGATTCCCAACGGTTTCAGCACCGTTTTTGTGGTGTCTCTCGCCTTCGCAGTGATCGGGGTTGCCGTCCTCGCCTTGGTTGTTCCGGATATCAGTGCCCATGGCCTGAAAAGCGCTGACGGGCGGGAGGGCAGGCGGCTCTTCGCCTTCTCGTGGAGCCATTTGAAGGAACCTGGGCTCGGTAAACTTCTGATCGCTGCCGGCCTTTTGGGTCTGGTGACCATCGGTGACGGCTTCATTTACCTGGTGCTGCAAGCCAGGGACTCGTTCGCCGTCCAATGGTTTCCGTTGTTGTTCGTAGGCACCAATGTGGTCTTCCTGGCTCTCGCGATTCCGTTGGGGCGGCTGGCTGACCGGGTAGGCAAGGTGCCTGTATTCGTCGGCGGACACATCGCGTTGCTCGCTACTTATCTCCTCGCCGCCGCACCCTTTGGAGGGCTGTGGGGAACCTTGGGCTGCTTGGTCCTGCTGGGAGCGTTCTACGCGGCGACCGATGGGGTACTGGCCGCCTTGGCCAGCCAACTCACACCGGCAGGCAAACTTGCCACCGGCATTGCGTCGGCACAAACGGTGGTGGCGCTGAGCAGGATGACCGCTTCTGCGGGCTTTGGAGTGCTCTGGTATGCCGTGGGCGCACCAACGGCCATGGTGGTGGCAGGCGGCTTGCTGGCTTGTGCAGTGGTGGCTGTCGTCTTTGTACTGAGAAGTGCCACGCCCCGAGTTGGCGCGGACACAGGCGGCCGCACATGAGCGGAACGCTGACCGGAGGAAAGATGCGATGGGGCATTCTCCTCACTGTCACCGTACTTGTCCTGGTGGGGGCAGGCATCTACGCCTTTGGCGCTTACCAGCGTTTTGAAGAGAGCCGGACCGCAGCATCATCCGTGGGTGTCACGGCGGGCCAGCCGCTTCCGAATGCTCCCTTCGTCCTTTTTCGGAACACGGCATCGGGCCAGGGTTATGGCAACGCGGCAACAGTCCCGCTCACCGCTCCGGGCGGTTCACGGGCGGTGAGTGAACAGGAGTGCGACCGCGTCTATGGAACAGCCGAAACCGTGGTGTGCCTCAAGACAAACCGAGGCCTGGTGACCTCGTTCGAAGCGGCCGTCCTGAACCGCGACTGGCAGGTGCAACGCTCGTGGCCGGTCCCTGGTATTCCGAGCAGGACAAGGGTAAGTGCTGACGGCTCCATGATCGCCACGACCGTCTTTGTCACCGGCCACTCCTATGCGACAGCGGGTTTTTCCACGGCCACCGAGATCAGCCTGCCGGGCGGGAGCTCAGGGAACCTTGAGGACTTCGCGCTGATGGTGAACGGTGAGCGATTGGTGGCAACGGACAGGAACATCTGGGGGGTGACCTTCGCCCCGGGCGAGAGTGACCTCTTCTATGCCACCGCTGCATCGTCGGGTCGCATCTGGCTGGTCCGGGGGAGTCTGTCCGCCAAGACCCTCACTGCCATCCACGACAACGTGGAATGCCCATCGATCTCGCCTGACGGCACGCGGATCGCCTACAAGAAGAACGACGGCGGAGCACTGGCTGCCCATTGGAAAGTCGCTGTGCTTGACCTCGCGACCGGACAGGAGACGGTCCTTTCCGAGAAGCGCAGCGTGGATGACCAGATCGAATGGCTGGACAACCAAAACCTTCTCTACGGTTTGGCAGATGAGGCTGTGGAAGGGGACAGCAACATCTGGCAGCTGGGCACCACTCCGGGTTCCCAGCCGGTTATGTTCATTGCCCATGCGTGGTCACCCAGCGTTGTCCGCTGAAAGTATTTGTCCGTTGAAGGCTGTTGCAGGCTGGCCGGTGGCCTCAGCAGAGCCCGAGCAACCCGCAGAGCAACCCGCCGGACTGCGTAGGACTTGGCGAGGGGCTCGGTGAAGGACTCGGTGAGGCGGTGGACGTCGCCGTGGGTGAGGGTGTGGGAGTAGGCGTGGCCGTAGGAGTAGCTGTGGGTGATGGTGACGGTGCAACCAACTGTTGGGGAGCGGTGGTGGAGTACACCACATCCACAAAGTAGTTGGTCGCGTTCCAGGAACTGGCCGGCATAACTCCGCCGGAGCCGTACCGGTACCGGCCGTTGTTCGGGCCACTGGCTGTGAACACACCGCTTGTGTAGGTCTGGTTGAAGAACGCCGAGGTGTAGGAGTAGCGGCCGTTGGGTGCCCTGTACGAGACCACGTAGGTTTGGCCTGTCACCAACGCCACCGGGGCAGCCAATGTAGCTGTTTGCCAGCCCGTGGCCGTCTCGTTGGTGAAGGTCACCTGTGCCAGGCGGGTGCCCGCCGAGTTCCAGAGTGATCCCACGTGGGTTCCAGTGTTGCCGGCCCCCTTGTAGAAACGTATGCCTGTCACGTTCCCGGCCTGGGAAACAGTGAAGGCTGTCCCCAGCTCGACCGACAGGATGTCCGGCGCCGAGACCGTTTGGGGCGTCAGCGAGCCGAAGATCGTGGACACCTGGACGGTGGGGGCGGCGGTGGTGAATTGCCAGGTGGTGGTGGCGAAAGCCTGCCCTTGTTGGGAGACGACGTTGGCCACGCTGGCGGATATCACGGTGCTGTTGGGCAGTGCCGCGGTTGGCGTGAAGGTTACGGTCCTGCTGTCCGCAGAAAGGGCAGCTGCACCGGCTACCGGATTGCCGTTCGCTGTCAAGGTGAACGACGCTCCTGGATTAATGGCGGAAGAGAAGGTGATGGAAGGCTTCACATCTGTCGGAATGCCTGTGGCCCCCGGGGCCGGTACCTGTTCGGATACTGTCAGGGGCTGCGTTGCCGTAGCGAACACCACATCCACCAGATAGCTGGCGGTGGAGGAGGAACCCGGGAAGTCGCTGTTGTAGGCGAAGGCCCCCGAATCTGTGTCAGTACGCAACGGACCGCTGGTGAGGCCCGCACCAAATCCGCCGGCGGTGTAGGAGTACTTGCCGGTGGGAGCCTTGTACGCGGCAACGTACTCAGTGTCGGCCTCGATAGCCACCGGTTGGCTGAATGTTGCGGTCTGCCAACCTGTACTTGATTCGTTGGTGAACGTGACAGTTGCCAGGCGTTGTCCTGCGGCCGTGTAGAGCGATCCGGTGTGTGTTCCCGTGTTACCGGCCGCCTTATAGAAACGCACGCCGGTGATCTGGCCCGCAGTGTCGCTGGCGAACCTGACACCGAGGGACAACGGAACGCCGTCATCGGCGTCGGGCGTCGTGGGTGTCACCGTGTCCTGATAGAGCGTGCACGGACACACGCCCGGCGTGCGCGGTGCAGGAACTGTGGTGAAGGTCCACGTACCACCAGCGGACATCGGCTGACCGGAGACCGACGTAGCTGTCACCGTCGCCGTGTACGAGGTCCCTGCCGCCAACGGAGCGGTCGGCGTAAAGGTGACCTTACGGGTCGCGGAGTCGTAGGCCGATGTACCGGCTACTGCGGCGCCGCTGGTCACTTTCACTGCCATGCTGACGCTGGACGCTACTGCAGCCTCGGACAGCACTGCGCTGACTGCAGTGTTCAGCGGAACACTGGAGGCACTTGGCAGCGGTGAATGCGAACCGACAGTGAACGGCGTATTGGGCACCGTCACCACTACGTCCACCAGGTAACTGGCGGTGGATCGTGACGAGGCAAAGTCGCCGCTGTAGGTGTACGCCCCAGCATCCGATGCTGCCCGCAGTGGTCCAACGCTGAGTCCTGACCCGAAGCCGTTGGCAGTTGCCGAATACGTTCCGGTCAGGGACTTGTAGGACACGATGTATTCGGTGTTTGCAGCCATCTGGACCGGCTGGCTGAACATTGCAGTCTGCCACCCGGACGCACTCTCGTTAGTGAATGCCACCGTGGCCAGCTGCTGGCCTGTGGCCGTGTAGAGGGCGCCGTTGTGGGTGCCGGTGTTTCCCGCGGACTTGTAGAAACGGACACCCAGCACCTCGCCGGCAGAAACGCTGGAGAACCGCACGCCCAAGGTCACCGGCACGCCTTCACGCAGCTCGGCGATCCCCGGCGTGACGGAGTCATCGAAGAGGCTGCAAGGGCAGGCGCCGGGAACCGGCAGCGTAGCTGCTGTCGTAAAGGACCAGGTACCACCGGCTGTCACTGGGCCGCCGATCGAATCGGTGCCGGACAACGTAGCCGTGAATTGGGTACTGAACGCCAACGCGCTCGACGGCGTGAAGGTCGCCCGCCGCGTCGCGGCGTCGTACGCCGTAGTTCCTGCCACTGGACCCGACGGCGACTGCAACGTCAGCTGTACGCTGGCCGCCGTGACGGGCTTGGAGAACACGGCGCTTACCTTGGTATTCACGGACACGCTCGACGACGACGGGATGGGCGTGTGGCCCGATACCGTCATGGGGGAGCTGTCTACAGTGCTGAAGAGCGCATCCGCGAAGTAGTTGCCACCGTTGAAACTGGTGGTTGGGAAGCCTTGGGACGTGCTGTACACGCCTGCCGGTTCAGCTCCGAAACCACCGGCCACCTTCAACGGGGCGTCCGTGGAACCAAAGCTCGCCCATTGATAATCCTTGGTGGCGTAGTGGCCATTGGGTGCCCAGTAGGAGGCCGTGTATTTCTGCCCGGCCGCGACGGGGACGGCCTGGCTGAACAGGGCTGTTTGCCAGCCGGACGCCGTCTCGTTGGTGAATGTGGCCGTAGCCAGGCGCTCGCCGGTGGAGCTCCACAGGGAGCCCGTGTGCGTTCCGGTGTTTGCTGTGCTCTTGTAGAAGCGGACACCCGTGATGAAGCCGTCCACTGAAGGGGTGAAACGCAGGCCCATTTCGTAGGCACCGCCGTCACCGGAATCCTTGACCACCGGTACCGTCTGGCCGAAGACGCTGTAAGGGCCGCTCAGGGTGATACTCCTGGTCACGGTGGCACCGATGTTGGCGCTGTCGTCAATCGCCCGTGCCTGAATGGTTGCCGTGGTGAGACCCTTCTGGATGTAGGTGTAAGTCCAGCTTTGTTTTCCTGTGGCGGGGTGCCAGGTCGCACCGCCATCCGTTGAAACTTCGACGCCGGCCACCACGCCGCCCACGTCGGCGGCAGTTCCGGTCACGGTTACGCTGCTGCCGTGTGCCACTGTGGCTCCGGTGGCGGGAGCCGAGATGGCCACCGTTGGTTTGGTAGTGTCGGTGCTCGCCACGGCGGCAACCAGCCCGGCCGCCCTTGTGGCCGGCTGCGCGCCCATGTCCGCGAGGATGTTGACCTGCGCCTGCCTCATGCGGACATCGGCAGCCGCGCCGTCGCCGTCGTGCTCCTGGTCCAAGCCCCAGGTCCACTGGACGCTGCCGGCAGAGAATACCAACGCGCCACTGGCTGCGCGGTAGAGGGTCACGTTGTGGGTGGTGCTGCCCGGGGCGACGGTATTACCGAAGTCTTGAAGGTACTCGGGAACGCTGCCCACAGTGGTGGACAGCCGGATGAGTCCCGCGGGTCGGAACCCGTTGTCCAGGTCCTCATTGGATTCATAGCCGACGGTGTGCGGCGCGAGGGCGGCAGAGGAACCTGCGGCCAGGGATGCCAGCGTAGTGTTCCGCCAGAGCCTGGTCTTGCCTTCGTCCGCTTTCACGGTGACCGGCAGGTCCGAGTGGTTGGACATATAGATAGTGCCTGTCACAGCATTTTCGGGCAGGCCTCCGCCGTTGGCTTGGGAGGCGAAGCGCGGGTCGCGCCACGTGCCGGTCCACTGTGCGCTGGGATCGATCTTGGCATTACCCCAGGTTTCCTTGTAGCAGGTCAGAGTGCGGTTGGCTGCACCGTCAACCGTCGACGGCTCAAACCTGGTACGCCAGTACATTTCGTTGCCCGAAAGGAACTGAAGGTTAACGCCGGCATCCCTCGCGGCTGTGACATTGGCCCGTTGTGGGCCCGACCAGTATTCGTCGTGACCGACGGACAGGAAGACCTTGTGGTTCAGCAGCTCGGCGCCGTTGCGGTCCGTGTCAAGGCCGCTGATGTAGCTGACGTCATAGCCGTTCTGTTCCAGGAAGCGCACCATGGGGTATTCGTTGGAGAAGTAGAAGTCCCTGCCGCCCGGACCATCCCTGGTTGCCATCGGCCGGTTGTAGCTGACCTTGTAGGACCGGCCGTTGGCGGCGCCTTGGTAGTAGTCGGAGCCTCCGTAGGTGTTGTAGGCCTGCCAGGTCTGGTCCGAAGTCTGGAAGACCACGGCGGAGCGGTTGCCGTCGTTTCGGACGATGAACGTGATGTGGCTTTTTGCCCCGGTATCGGGGCGTGTGAGGAGCGCAATATAGACACCCGATACTGCGGTGGCAGGGACCTGCCACGTCGCAGATACTGCCCAGGTGCCGCAGTCATAGAGTTCCGTGGTGAGGTCGCTGCGGCATGCCGGTTGGTTCTGGCGCAGGACGGACGGCGTCACATCGGCGATCTTGCGTGCACCGTTGCCCGCATACCAGCCCGTCCGGTAGATCCCTATGGTGTAGCTCGTGGCGTTCGTATCCACCTTGAAACGTATGGGTTGGCCTGCGTTGACGCTGATCTCGGTGGAGAAGCCTTGGATACTGTCATCTCCGGCACCGTTGATATCCCACTCGGAGGGCGGACTTCCGGTCTTGGAGTTCTCGCAGGCCACAAGGTTCACCACGGGGTCGCAGGGACCCGCAGCCACTGCCGCTGGTGCAGTGAGGGGCAAGAGGGCGGCCACCATTGCGATCACCATGGGCACTAAGAAACCCTTGAGGACTCGCTGGGGTCGGTTGACTGAAGTACCGGGCATCAGAACTCCTGGGGGTGGCGCGCCGAAAATGCGAATGCGGGTCCGCGATTTCACGCACGGTCCCTGCTTGCCGCTCCCCAGCCAGGGTCAAACCAAGATCTTCAGTTATGGAACACAGGGTTTCTGCACCTGGTTGGTCGTTCCGAAGATCGGGACCGGATCCGGCAGCGGCTGAACTGAAGTTCATGCCGTAACCGGATCACCGGAACGAACAGGCCAAGTAGCCCTTGGCAGGAGTGTAGGGGTGTGGCCTGCCGACCACAAGGCGTTCCGGCAACAGATCCGTAGATTTCGCAGAATCGGCAGTAGATTTAGGGGGTACAACCACCCGGGCCACCCAGGAGAACCGAAGCGCCTTGCACCTGAAAAGTTTGACTGTCCGAGGATTCAAGTCGTTCGCGTCGGCCACGACGTTCGACTTTGAGCCCGGCGTCACTGCCGTCGTAGGGCCCAACGGGTCGGGCAAATCCAACGTTGTGGATGCCTTGGCCTGGGTTATGGGGGAGCAGGGTGCCAAGACCCTGCGTGGCGGCAAGATGGAAGACGTCATCTTCGCAGGCACCTCAGGCCGGCCACCCCTTGGCCGCGCGCATGTGTCCCTGACCATCGACAACGCGGACAACGCACTTCCCATCGAGTACAGCGAAGTGACCATCTCCCGGACGCTCTTCCGGACAGGTGGATCCGAGTACGCCATCAATGGCGCACCGTGCCGGCTTCTTGACATCCAGGAACTTCTGTCCGACTCCGGCCTGGGCCGTGAAATGCACGTCATTGTGGGTCAGGGCCAATTGGACCGGGTCCTGCACGCCACTCCTGAAGACCGCCGCGGCTTCATTGAGGAAGCCGCGGGCATTCTCAAGCATCGCCGCCGTAAGGAAAAAACCGTCCGCAAACTCGAGGCCATGCAGGCCAACCTGGCGCGGCTCGGTGACCTGACAGCGGAAATCCGGCGGCAACTCACTCCGTTGGGAAAGCAGGCAGAAATCGCCCGCCGGGCCCAAACAGTCCAGTTCGATGTCCGGGACGCCAGGGCGCGGCTCCTGGCGGACGACCTCGTTCAGCTGACAACCAGTCTTGAACAGGATGTTGTCGACGAAGCCGCGCTCAAGGAACGCCGCCAGGTTGTGGAAGCGGGGCTGGGACTTGGACGGCGACGCCAGGCTGCCCTGGAGCAGCAGGCGGCCGAAGCAACCCCGAAGCTCAATGCCGCCCGCGACCATTGGTATCAGCTTTCCGCCGGCCGGGAGCGCTTGCGTTCCCTGGGTTCCCTGGCTTCCGAACGCCGCAGGCTCCTGGGGTCCTCGGAAGCCACCGCTGAGACGGGGCGGGACCCGGAACAGCTTGAACGCCAAGCGGCCCGTGTCCGTGAGGAAGAATCGGCCTTGGAACACGACATCCTGGCCAAACAAGCAGCACTCCTTGAAGCTACCGTGGCCAAGGACGCCGCTGAGTCCCTGGCGGCGGCAGAAGACAAACGACTGACGGCCATGCTCCGCGCTGCCGCCGACCGCAGGGAAGGGCTCGCCAGGCTTGCCGGCCAAGTGGCCGCGGCCCGGTCCAAAGCGGAAGCCGCCGAGGCTGAACGCGGCCGGCTCAGGGAATCCCTCGCGTCAGGTGATGAACGGCGTCGCAAGGCCCACAGCGAATTCACTGCCCTTGAATCCCAAGTGGCTGGCGTTGAAGACGGCGAAGAAAGCCTCGACGCCGAATATGAAAATGCCAATGACGTCCTGGACGCTGTCCTCGCCGAGATCGAAGAATTGAAAGCCACTGAGCGGGAGGCCGTCCGCGAGAGGGATGCCCTGACTGCACGACGCGATGCGCTGCAACTGGGGCTCAACCGCAAGGATGGTTCCGGCAGTCTCTTGGGGGCCGAAGGCATTCTTGGCCCCTTGGCCGCCTTGGTTGCCATCGAGCCTGGGTTCGAGCCCGCTATCGCCGCCGCTCTGGGAAGTGCCTCGGACGCCCTGATAGTAACAGATGCGCAAAGCGCAGCAGCAGCAATCATGTCCTTGAAGGATGACGACGCCGGCCGTGCGGCCTTGCTCCTGGCCGGCAGTTTTGCCGGCGATGACCAAGCCCCGGCCGACGCATTGCTTCCCCCCGGCAGCCGCTGGGCCTCCGACGTCGTGAAGATCTCCGACCCCGCAGCCCAAGGGGCGTTGACGCTGTTGGTGGGGACCGTCGTCGTCGATGACATTCACGCGGCGGCTGCGCTCGTCTCTGAACAACCGGCGCTTAAGGCGGTCACGCGCGAGGGCGACGTCTTTACGGCCCTGACTATTACTGGCGGCTCGGCAACTGCGCCGTCCCTGCTGGAGGTCCAGGCAGCAGTGGACGACGCCGAAGCCCGCCTCCGGGAGGTCACTGCCCGCTTGGAGCGTGGCCGGTTCGCCTTGGCCGGCGCCCAGTCCCGCCGCGCCGAGGCGCAGGACAGGGCCGATGGCGCCCTGGAGCGCTTGCACGAATCCGATGCCCGACTCGCTGCAGTTGCCGAGCGCCTTGGCCACCTCAATTCTGTTCTTCGCAGTGCCGTGGGCGAAAGCGATCGGCTGGCCGCATCCATGGCCAAGGCGGACGCCAACATAGCTGCCGCCGAACTGGACCTTGAAGTCGCTGCGGAACGGCTCGCCGCCGCCCAGGAAGCGCCGGACGAGGAACCGTCCACGGATCAGCGTGACGAACTCGCCGCGCAAGCCAGGACTGCCCGTTCCCTTGAAACAGAAGCCAGGCTGGCCTTGAGGACTGCGGAAGAGCAGTTGGGTGCCATCAGCAACCGGGCCACGTCGCTTGAGCGGGCTGCGGCGACAGAACGCCGCGCCCGTGAAGAGGCGGCCCGAAGGGCACAGCGGCGCCGGGCACAGGCGCAACGTGCTTCTGCCGTTGCGTCAGCGGTGGAGCAGGCACTGCGGTTCATCGATGTCTCAGTGGAGGTGGCGGGCTGGGAGCGTGACCTCGCCGAGCAGACACGTGAGCAACTTGAGAAGGAGCTCTCCGAAGTCCGGTCCGGTAACGATGCCCTGGCCAAGGAGCTTGCCGAACTGACGGACTCCGTACACCGGGACGAGATGGCGCGGACCCAGCAGCGGCTGCGCATCGAAGCCCTTGAAACGCGCTCCATCGAGGAACTCGGCCTTTCCGCGGAGCAACTCGTTGCTGACTATGGCCCCCACCTGCCTGTGCCAGTACCTGCCGGCACCACCACGGACAAGTGGGCCGAACTCCGTGCCCCTGTGGATGCGAATGGCGAAGAAATCGTTGAAGGCATTCCGTTCGCCCGGGCTGAGCAGGAAAAAAGACTCAAGAAGGCTGAGCGGGAGCTGGCTGCACTGGGCAAAGTGAACCCGCTCGCCCTGGAGGAATTTGCCGCCCTGGAAGAACGTCACCAGTTCCTCAGCTCGCAGCTCGAAGACCTCAAGTCCAGCCGCAAGGACCTGCTGGACATCATCAGAGAGGTGGACGCGAGGGTCCAACAGGTCTTTACCGAGGCCTTCGCCGATACATCGGCCCAGTTCGACCACGTCTTTGCCCGTCTCTTCCCCGGCGGCGAGGGCAAGCTGGTGCTCACGGACCCTGATGACATGCTGACTACAGGAATCGAAGTGGAAGCCCGGCCGGCTGGCAAGAAGATCAAGAGGCTTTCGTTGCTCTCCGGCGGTGAGCGTTCCCTGACGGCAGTGGCCCTGTTGGTGGCGATCTTCAAAGCCCGGCCCTCGCCGTTCTACGTCATGGATGAAGTGGAAGCGGCCTTGGACGATACCAACCTGGGGCGCCTCATCACCATCTTTGAGGAACTGCGGGAGTCCAGCCAGTTGATCGTGATTACCCACCAGAAGCGCACCATGGAAGTGGCTGACGCCCTCTACGGCGTGACGATGAGGGGTGACGGCGTCTCCACCGTGATCAGCCAGAGGCTCGGTGCCGGGGCATAGCTTTATGAGAAGGTAGGGGAGTGAACGATTTCCTACCCATAATTCTGTCCATTCTCGCTGCGCTCGTGGTGGTCGGCGGACTCGTGCCGGTGCTGCTGAAGGCCCGGAAGTCCGGGGCAAAGTACCCCGGAACGCGGGATGCGAACGATCCCCTGCAGTCGTCGGCAGCAAGCGGCGGAACCCTGGTGGAGGACCGCCCGGACTCGGTGAAGGCGCCGGCGCCGACGTTTGACGGAACCGTCGAAGGCACTGATGTACCTGATGACGTCGCAGGGCTCGAAACAATCGCCATTGACACGCCGGCCCCGGTGGAGGGTCGCCTGACCCGCCTGCGCGCCCGCCTGGTTAAGTCCAACAGCATCCTGGGCAAGGGTCTGCTGGCATTGTTGTCGGGCGACAAGATCGACGAAAACGTGTGGGACGAGGTTGAAGAAACCCTCCTGCTGGCTGACCTTGGCACCGAACCAACCATGCAGTTGGTCGAGGCCTTGCGGGAGCGTGTCAAGGTGCTCGGCACCCGGAGTCCCGAGGACGTCAAGGCCATGCTCCGCGAAGAACTCATCAAGCTGGTGGATCCCGATATGGATCGCTCCTTGAATGTCGAACGGAAGGGTGACCGGCCCGCCGTCGTGCTTGTTGTCGGTGTCAACGGCGTCGGCAAGACCACTACCGTCGGCAAGCTTGCCCGCGTCCTGGTGGCCGAAGACAAGGACGTGCTTCTGGGCGCAGCCGACACCTTCCGCGCCGCGGCCGCCGAGCAGCTGGCCACGTGGGGACAACGCGTTGGAGTGCCCACCGTGAAGTCGGATATCGACGGCGCAGATCCCGCCTCGGTTGCCTACGAAGCCGTGAAGGCCGGCATCGACCAGGAAGTCGATGTGGTCATGGTGGACACTGCAGGGCGCCTGCAGAACAAGACCGGCCTGATGGACGAGCTCGGCAAGGTCAAGCGCGTCATCGAGAAACTGGCTGAAGTGGACGAGGTCCTGCTCGTCCTGGACGCCACCACAGGGCAGAACGGCCTCAACCAGGCCCGCGTGTTCGCCGAGGTGGTCAACATCACGGGCATCGTGCTGACCAAGCTTGATGGCACAGCCAAGGGCGGCATCGTTGTCGCCATCCAGAAGTCCTTGGGTGTCCCCGTCAAGCTGATCGGCCTGGGCGAAGGCCCGGATGACCTCGCGCCGTTCGACGCCGAAGCCTTTGTGGACGCGCTGCTCAACTAGCGTTGCCTGGCTGACTGGCATTCGTGGTTGTCCTGAGTCCCCGGAACAACCACGAATGCCGGTCAGTTTTTGGGTTTAAGGGGCTCTCTTGCCAGCAGCCAGCCTGCTGCCGTGAGGAGGAGCACGCCGCCTGTGATGTCGAACGCCCAGCCATAGCCGAGGCGGTCGGCAAGCAGGCCTGCCACGACCGGGCCAATGATGGCCCCGGTGTCCGCGGCCATTTGGAAGACCGCCAACACCTTGCCGCCGGAGCGTCCCCGGCCAATGACATCGGCGACGGCGGCTTGCTGCGCCGGACCCAACAAACCTGAGCCGAATCCTGCCACTGCCGAAGCAATGAGGAATGCCGGCAAATCCGTGGTCAACCCAATGACGCCTGTGGCCAGGCCGGTGATGACCAGGCCAGGGATGAGCAGGGGCTTGCGACCCCAGGCATCAGCCAATCGCCCGGAGAAGGTCAGGGCGGTGGCGTTGCCCACGGCAAAGATGGCCAATGCCCACGCAGCCGTCTCCGGCTTCGACTGCAGGA
This sequence comes from Arthrobacter sp. 18067, assembly GCF_902706295.1. Classification (GTDB taxonomy): domain Bacteria; phylum Actinomycetota; class Actinomycetes; order Actinomycetales; family Micrococcaceae; genus Arthrobacter. Next base: position 181,791 of record NZ_CACSJJ010000006.1, read on the forward strand.
CAGCCACTGCGAACAGCGGGATCGTGGCCATACGGACGCCGAACGTCACCCAGCCGTTGCCGAAACTCGAGAACACTGCGGCCCGGTATGCGGAGTCGGCCAGTGCTTCCTTCAAGGTCATGGCCGGCGCCGTCGCAGCATCTTCCGCCGCATTGCCCTCGCCGCTCAGCATGGTCCGGACCACCAAGGCTGCCACCAGCAGGGCACCGGCGTAGGCAAGGAAAGGCACGCGGAGGCCGAAGCCTGCCAGCAAACCTCCTACTACAGGTCCCAGCACGCTCCCGATAAGGAAAGCAGAAGCGTAGGCCCCGGAGACCCGCCCGCGCCGCTCCGGCGGAGCCAACCGGATGAGCAAGCCCATGGCAGCAACCGTAAACATAACGGAGCCGGCGCCACCAAGGCCGCGGAAGATCAGCAGTTGCCAGTAGTCCTGGGCGAAGGCGCATGCCGCAGTGGACACGGCCACGATCAGCAAGCCTGAAACGTAGACATTCCGCTCGCCGAACCGTCCGATCAAGGCGCCTCCCGCCGGGGCAAAAACGAGCCTCATGAAGGCGAAGATGCTGACGATCACGGCGGCGGCGGTAGCGCCGACGTCGAACGTCGTGGCGAATTGCGGAAGAACCGGCGCCACCAGGCCAAAGCCCAGCGCGATCAGGAACGCCGCAGCCAACATCACCTTGATGTCGCGGGGCAAGGGTGTTTTCTCCTGCCGGACCCTTGGAGCTTTGACGGATCTGGGCGACTGGGTCATACGGGAGTGGTCCTTCAAGGTGGTTCGGGGCTCATCTGGTCAAAAGGTGCGTATTTTCGGTGAAGTCTGACGCCTGAAACATATCCGTAACACCGAAGATATGCACCATTTACGTTGGGGAGGTTGTTGTAACCGGCGCGCAATATAAAACCCGCGCAGGTGAAACACGGCGGCACAAAACTCTTAAGCAGGACGCAAACGGCGTCAGGACAGCGGTTGAACCGCAGATCTAGCAAGAGAGGAACGTGCACCATGGAACTTACCGCAGGTCACGTATGGGTCATGGTGGCAGCCGCGCTTGTGCTGTTCATGACACCCGGTCTGGCATTCTTCTACGGCGGCATGACACGCGCCAAGGCAGCCCTGAACATGATGATGATGAGCTTCATCTCCATCGGCATCGTCGGCGTTGTCTGGGTGCTGTGGGGCGCGTCAATGAGCTCCGGCGAAGGCTTCATGGAAATCGTGGGCAACCCGTTCGCCACCTTCGGCCTCGAAGGCATCGATACCCCGGACGGCTTGATCAAGGTTGGTTATGCGGCCACCTTCGCCATCATCACCGTTGCACTTATCAGTGGCGCAATCGCCGACCGAGCCAAGTTTGGCGCCTGGACCATCTTCGTTCCGGTCTGGGTCACCCTGGTTTATTGCCCACTGGCCTACATGGTCTGGGGCGGCGGCCTGTTCGGTCCTGAAGGCGCAATCGGCAAGGCCCTCGGCCCGGCCATCGACTTCGCCGGTGGCACCGTGGTGCACATCAACGCCGGTGTGGCGGCACTCGTCCTGGTTCTCATCATCGGCAACCGCCGCGGCTTCGGCAAGGACCCGAACCACCGCCCGCACAACATCCCGTTCGTCATGCTCGGCGCAGCAATCCTGTGGTTCGGCTGGTTCGGCTTCAACGGTGGTGCAGCAACCACCGCCGAACAGGGCGGCCTGATCTGGATCAACACCCTCGCAGCTCCCGCAGCGGCGATGATCGGCTGGCTCATCACTGAACGCATCCGTGACGGACACCCGACGTCGCTCGGCGCAGCATCCGGTGTGGTTGCCGGCCTTGTAGCCATCACCCCCGCTTGTGCCAACGTCAGCCCGATCGGCGCACTGGGGCTCGGTGTAGTTGCAGGTGTGGCCTCGGCCCTGGCAGTCGGCCTCAAATTCCGCTGGGGCTTCGATGACTCCCTGGACGTTGTAGGCGTCCACCTGGTTTCCGGCATCATCGGCACCGTGGCACTGGGCTTCATCGCCCTTCCCGCCGACGGCGTGGGCGGCGGCCTCTTCTACGGCGGCGGCATGACCCAGATGTGGGCCCAGCTCGCAGCAGCCGGCATCGCCATCGCCTTCTCGGCCATCATGACGGCCATCATCGCCTTCGCCATCCACAAGACCATGGGCTTCCGGGTCTCCACGGAGCAGGAGAACGTTGGCGTTGACCTCAGCCTCCATGCTGAGACGGCTTACGAGTTCGGTGTCAACGGCCACGGCGGCAGCTTCCAGCCGCTGCACGAGGCCATGACTGGAAAGTCGGAGACCGCAGCAGCCAAGAGTCCCGCAGAAGGCAAGGAGAGTGTCCAGGCATGAAGCTCATCACAGCGATCGTCCGTCCCGAAAAGCTTGAAGCAGTCCGGGAAGGCCTCGAAGCATACGGGGTCCAAGGCCTGACGGTCAGCGCGGCGAGCGGCTACGGCCGCCAGCGCGGATACACCGAGGTGTATCGCGGAGCAGAGTACAACGTGGATCTGCTGCCTAAGATCCGCATCGAGGTTCTCGCCACGGATGAGCAGGCAGACGACATCCTGGATGTCCTCATCGCCAGCTCCAACACCGGCCGCGCCGGTGACGGCAAAGTGTGGACCGTGGATGTCTACGAAGCAGTCCGGGTCAGGACCGGGGAGCGCGGCGCAGCCGCAATCTAAGCTCCTGACACAGCACAGCGGGCCGGGTACCAGTCAAGGTACCCGGCCCGCTGTTGCGTCGCCCCTGTGCTCAGTCACCAGCCGTCGCTGGTCAACAACTGTCTTTAGTCCACGACGGCGGTGGGCCAGTCCGCCGGCCCCTCGCTCCCGGCGTCGTACTCGTCCAGCGGGACGTCGCCGCTTTCCCAGGCGCGGAGGACCGGCTCGACGATCCTCCAGCAATCCTCGGCGGTGTCGCCGCGAACGGACAGGAGGGGGTCGCCGGTGAGGATGCCTTCCAGGACTTCTCCGTAAGGCAGCATTCCGGGTGCGTTGAGCTCGGCCACCAGGCTGGCCCGGTCCAGCGTGAAAATGTCGCCGGGGCCGTTTACATCGACGTCGAGCTGCAGCAGGTCCGGACCAAAGCCGATCCGTAATTGGTTGGGAGAGTCCACGCCCGAGAAGCCCTTGGGCAGGTGGGGGACAGGGCGGAAGGTGATAACCGCCTCCTTGCGCCTGCGTCCCATGGCTTTGCCGGAACGAAGGATGAAGGGGACGCCCTTCCAACGCCAGTTGTCGATGTCCACGCGCACTTCTGCGAGGGTTTCGGTATTACGTGACGGGTCCACGCCTTCCTCGGCGGCGTAGTCCGGTACGGTCCTTTCGCCGAGTGTTCCCGCTGTGTAACGGGCGCGACGCGTGGAATCGCCGTACGGGGCTTTGATGCTGCTTGCTCGCAACACGGTTGCCACAGCGTCACGAAGGTCCCGTTCCTCGATGGTGGCGGGAGCATCAATGGCCAGGAACGCCATGATGTGGAGGAGGTGGCTCTGGATCATGTCCCGCAGCGCACCGGCTGTGTCGTAGTAGCGGGCCCTGCCCTCAAGGGCGAGGTCCTCGTCGAAAATGACCTCCACCTTCTCGATGTGTTCGCGGTTCCACACCGGCTCCAGGAACCTGTTGGCGAAGCGAAGGCCCAGGATGTTAAGCACCGTTGCCTTGCCCAGGAAGTGGTCCACACGGTGGATGTGGTCCTCGGGGACCAATGCGGCCAAGGTCCTGTTCAGCTCGTGGGCGGATTCGGTGCCCGACCCGAAGGGCTTCTCCATGACCAGCCGCGTCCCGGCGGGCAGTTGTTCGGGATGAAGTACTTCGCAGGCTTTCTGGCTGACATGTGGTGGCAAAGCGAAGTAGATGGCGATCGGCCCCTGAAGCCGTGCCAGCAGCTCGGACAAAGGTCCGTCGGCCGTGACATCCACCTGCTGGTATTCGGTGCCTTCGGCAACGGCGGCCAAGGCGGCGCGCCCGGCGGTGTCGGTTGATTTCGATGCAGCCTCAAAGGCGCCGTTGACCCTTTGCTTCCATTGCTCGGGAGACCAGGGATCGGATCCCGCGCCCACCAATCGGAGCCCTGGAGCCCGCCCTGAAGCCAAGAGTCCGGCCAGTCCCGGGAGGAGCAGCCTGCCGGTGAGGTCCCCGGACGCGCCGAGGATGAGCAAGGTTTTTACGGTTGTTTTGCTGGTCACTGTGCCAGCATGCCATCTTGCAGGTGCGACTTGGTACCCTAGATAGTCGAGTCCCGTAGTTGAGTCGTATTTGCCCGGGGCAAGAATCGTCAAGACTCTGGTGTGCCGCATTGGCCGCCATTCGTAGACCATCGAAAGAAGTGCACGGCGCGTGTTCAATTCACTCTCTGACCGGTTGACAGCAACCTTCAAGAACCTCCGTGGCAAGGGCCGCCTCACCGAGGCTGACGTCGATGCCACTGTCCGGGAGATTCGCCGCGCCCTGCTGGACGCGGATGTTGCCGTGTCCGTGGTCCGCGAGTTCACCGGCCGTGTCCGCGAACGCGCCTTGGGCGCTGAGGTCTCGGGAGCGTTGAACCCGAGCCAGCAGATCGTGAAGATCGTCAACGAGGAACTCAAGGAGATCCTCGGCGGCGAGACCCGCCGTATCCGCTTGGCAAAGACCGGCCCCACCATCATCATGCTCGCCGGCCTCCAAGGTGCCGGCAAGACCACCCTCGCCGGGAAGCTGTCCAAATGGCTCAAGGCGCAGGGCCACAGCCCCCTGTTGGTAGCTTGCGACCTCCAGCGCCCCAACGCTGTCACGCAGCTCCAGGTTGTTGGCCAGCGCGCCGGTGTTCCGGTCTTCGCTCCGCACCCCGGTGCAACCTCCGAACTTGAGCATCCCGCCGGTGATCCTGTGGCAGTTGCCAAGGCCGGCGTCGAGGAAGCCCGCCAGAAGCTGCACGACGTCGTCATCGTCGATACCGCCGGCCGTCTCGGCGTCGACGCCGAGATGATGGACCAGGCCCGACGCATCCGTCAGGCGATCATCCCCAACGAAGTCCTCTTCGTGATCGACTCCATGATCGGCCAGGATGCCGTCAACACGGCGATGGCCTTCGACGAAGGCGTCAATTTCACGGGCATCGTGCTGTCCAAGCTCGACGGCGATGCCCGCGGCGGTGCCGCGCTGTCGGTTGCGTCCGTTACCGGTAAGCCGGTCATGTTCGCGTCCACCGGTGAAGGCCTGGACGACTTTGAGCTCTTCCACCCGGACCGCATGGCTTCCCGCATCCTGGATATGGGTGACGTCCTCACCCTGATCGAACAGGCTGAAAAGGCGTGGGACAAGGACGAAGCCGCCAGGATGGCGAAGAAGTTCGCCGACCAGGAAGACTTCACCCTGGACGACTTCCTCGCCCAGATGCAGCAGATCCGCAACATGGGCTCCATGAAGAAGATGCTCATGATGATGCCGGGTGCGCAGAACATCCGTCAGCAGCTTGAGAACTTCGACGAAAAAGAGATCGACCGCGTCGAAGCAATCGTCCGCTCCATGACTCCTCACGAGCGCGTTGCTCCCAAGATCATCAACGGCTCACGCCGGGCCCGTATCGCCAAAGGTTCAGGCGTCCACGTTTCCGAAGTCAACGGACTGCTGGAGCGTTTCGCCCAGGCCCAGAAGATGATGAAGAAACTGGCTCAGGGCGGCGGCATGCCAGGTATGCCGGGCATGCCCGGACTGGGTGGCCCCGGTGGCGGACGCAAGAACGGTAAGAACGCTCCCAAGAAGAAGGCCCGTTCCGGCAACCCTGCAAAGGCAGCCCAGGAACTGCGTGATGCCGAGGCCAAACGGGCCAATGCCGCTTCGGCAGCACCCACGGGCGCAGCTTTCGGACAGGGTGCCGCGGACTTCGACCCGTCGTCGCTGAATCTTCCCAAGGGCTTCGACAAGTTCCTCGGCAAGTAGATAATGCATCCCAAGGAGCCGGGATTTCCGGCGCCTTGGGATGTCAGAGGCGTGGAATAGGCTGAACCAATGCATAAGCAGCGCGTAGTCTTCGTCCACGGCCTGGGCAGTTTCGGCGCCGCGGCATGGCCGAAGCAACATGGCATGGCCCTGGCTTTCGACGCGCTGTTCCTTCGGCGCCACGGCTTTGATGCCATCGCCGAACCTGTGGAATCCAATGTGGCGGCGGACGTAGCCATTGTGATCAACGCGCTGGGTGATTCGGGCGGCGGCCACATTGTGGCTCACGAGCAAGGCGCCATCTCCTCCATGCTCGCAGCCATCGAACGCCCTGATCTGGTGCACTCGCTCACCTTGGTGGAGCCCGCCTGTTTGTCGTTGACGGCAGAACTCCCGGCGACGGGATCCCATCGGGCCCTCATGGAACCGCTGTTCGATGTAAGGAACCAGCTCAACGACGTCGATTACCAGCGTGAGTTCTACCGCCGGGCCTTCTCTGCCGAAACCGGAGGGTTGGACAGTCCCGAAGCGCGGCGTGCCGCCCACAGGCTCAGGCTCCAGGCCCCGCCTTGGGAGGCGCCGCTCCACATCGTTCCGGGGGTTCCCACCTTGGTCCTCACCGGTGGGTGGGAACCCCTCTATGAGGAAATCGCAGGATACCTCCAGGAAACCGGTGCCCTCCGCCGCGTGGCAGCGGGAGGACACCGGCCCCAGGATTCACCTGAAGGGGACCGAACCATCCGCTCCTTTATCGCGGACGTCGGCCGGGCTATGTCAGTTCAGGCTTCCTGAGCTGCTGTTGCCTTGGCTTGCAGGGACCTGGAGTTCGGGCAAGTACACCTTCCCGCCCGAGGCCAGGAATTCCTGGCTCTTCTCGCGCATGCCGTCGTACATACCTGCGATCGCCGCCTGGGATTCGGCTGACCCGTATTCGTCCCGGATGTCCTGGCTGATGCGCATGGAGCAGAATTTGGGGCCGCACATCGAGCAGAAGTGCGCCGTCTTTGCCGGCTCGGCGGGCAGTGTTTCGTCGTGGAAGGCTTCGGCCGTCACGGGGTCCAGGGAAAGCGCAAACTGGTCCCGCCAGCGGAACTCGAAGCGTGCCTTGGACAGGGCATCATCGCGTTCATGCGCACCAGGGTGGCCCTTGGCGAGGTCGGCTGCGTGGGCGGCGATCTTGTAGGTGATGACCCCGGTCTTGACATCGTCCTTGTTCGGTAGTCCGAGGTGCTCCTTTGGGGTCACGTAACAGAGCATGGCCGTGCCGTAACGGGCGATTTCAGTAGCACCGATTGCCGAGGTGATGTGGTCGTAGCCGGGGGCGATGTCAGTGACCAAGGGACCGAGCGTGTAGAACGGGGCTCCCTTGCAGAGTTCCTGCTGCCGCTCCACATTCTCACGGACCAGGTGGAAGGGAACGTGGCCGGGGCCTTCCACCATGACCTGGACATCGAATTCCCACGCGCGTTGCGTCAGCTCCGCTAGCGTGTCCAGTTCGGCAAACTGGGCGGCGTCGTTGGCGTCGGCAATGGATCCGGGGCGCAGCCCATCACCCAACGAGAACGAGACATCGTACTGGGCGAAAATTTCGCACAACTCGTCAAAGTGGGTGTAGAGGAAGTTTTCCTGATGGTGTGCCAGGCACCAGCCAGCCATGATCGAACCGCCACGGGAAACGATGCCCGTGACCCGGTTGGCTGTGAGCGGCACATACCGCAGGAGCACCCCTGCATGGATGGTCATGTAGTCCACGCCCTGCTCGCATTGCTCGATCACAGTGTCGCGGAAGATTTCCCATGTCAGCTTGTTGGCCTCGCCGTTGACTTTTTCGAGCGCCTGGTAGATGGGGACTGTTCCGATCGGAACGGGGGAGTTGCGGATGATCCATTCGCGGGTGGTGTGGATGTCATCGCCCGTGGAGAGGTCCATGACGGTATCAGCGCCCCATTGGGCGGCCCATTGCAGTTTGTCCACTTCCTCGGCGATGGAGCTGGTGACGGCCGAGTTTCCAATGTTTGCGTTGATCTTGACCAGGAAGGCCTTACCGATGATCATCGGTTCGGATTCGGGGTGGTTGATGTTGTTGGGGATGATGGCCCGGCCTGCGGCGACTTCGCCGCGAACCAATTCAACATCGCAGTTCTCCCGCAGTGCGACGAACTGCATTTCCGGCGTCACGACGCCCTGTTTCGCGTAGCGCATTTGGGTGACGGTCTTGCCTTCGACGGCACGGCGGGGCACCGGTTGCGCGCCCTTCCACTCCGCTGACGCCGCTCCGCGCCGGACCGCGGACTTACCGTCGTCGAGCAGGTTCCGTTCGCGGCCCGAGTAGGGTTCGGTGTCTGCGCGCGCTTCGATCCATGGTGCCCGGAAAGGCTCGAGTCCCACCACAGGATCGCTGCCTGGACCCGCCGTTCGGTACACCTGCAACGGCGTATTCGCCTGCCCGTTGGGGGAGGGTTCCAGCGCAATCTCGGTTATCGGCACGCGGATCCCGTGGTCGGGATCTTCCAACCACGTCATTGAATGGGACTTCAGCGATTGCGTAACGGGTTCCGCCGCATTTACGCCGGAACCGGGCTGGTTTTGGCCTGCGTCGAACTGGTTTTGGCCTGAGTTGAACTGGTTTTGGACAGGGCTGTGCTGTGTTTCGGTGGTGCTCAAAGGATTACTCACTTCCTTCGCCGGCATTACCCGGACAGGTTCAACGGTCGCAGACTGCGTCAGCCCGATCTCAGCCCCTGCAGGGGCCCCCGTGTGGTCGTAGATGAAGCTACCACAGCTGCCAACGGGCACCCAGTCACATGAACGCACCAGCTTCCAAAGCACTGCTGCGGACTAGGCTTTTGCCATGGCCAACATCATCGAATTCAATGGACCTGTCCTAGTCTCGGCGGACGAAGAGCGCCACGGGATGTGGTCTGTTGACGGAGTCCTGACCTTCGAACGCCCCACGGCCACTCCGGACCGGGTGCTGGATGGCTGGGTCCTGCCGGGCTTTGTTGATGCCCACTGCCACATCGGGCTTGGCGCAGGCGGGGCGGTTGACGACCAGGTCACCTTGGCGCAGGCGCAGGCCGATCTCAACGCAGGAACGCTGCTGATCCGAGATTGTGGATCACCCAGTGACACCCGCTGGGTTCAGCAACGGACAGACTTGCCCCGCCTGATCAGGGCAGGACGGCACATTGCCAGGAGCCGGCGCTACCTTCGCGGTCTGGGCCACGAAATTGAACCGGAGCAGCTGGTGGAGACGGTTCGCAAGGAAGCGCGCGACGGCGATGGCTGGGTGAAACTGGTGGGCGACTGGATCGATCGGGGCGTCGGCGACCTCGCTGAGTCATTTCCTGCAAAGATCCTCAAGGATGCCATCTCAGCTGCCCACGATGAGGGTGCCAGGGTCACTGCCCACTGCTTCGCGGAGGACACCATCGACCACATGCTGGACGCCAATATCGACTGCATCGAACATGCCACTGGCCTCCTGCCGCGGCACATCCCCCGTTTGGTTGATCAGGCGGTGCCCATCGTTCCGACCCTGGTCAACATCGCCACCTTCCCGGATATCGCCGCGCAGGCAGCGTCAAAGTTTCCGGTGTATGCGGAGCACATGATGCGCCTGTGGGAGCGCAGGCGCGAGCGTGTGCAGGAGGCCTTTGAAGCAGGGGTCTCAATCTACGCAGGAACCGATGCGGGCAGCGTGATCAAGCACGGTCGGATTGCGGATGAAATGAGGGAACTGCACGACGCCGGCCTGCCGCCGGTGGCGGTCCTGGAAGCTGCGGCGTGGGGCGCCAGGAAGTGGCTGGGAGTGGAGGGCATCAGCGAGGGGGCTAGTGCCGACGTCGTGCTGTGCAGTGCCGATCCCAGGCGCCATCCGGAGACTGTGTCGGACCTCTTGCACATCGTCCTTCGAGGTGGCATCGCCCGTTAGGAATAAATTGAAGCTTCAAGTAATTTATAGAGGTAGAAGGTGCCGATGCGCGGCAACCTCAGAAACGGGAGCTTCACATGACCACACCACTCAGCCAGGATCTTCTGCCTGCCGAACTCACCATGGGCACCGTGATGCTCAAGGTGGGCGACATGAAGGTCATGAGCGACTACTATCAGCGGGCCCTTGGCCTGGAAGTCGTGGCCGAGCAGGACGGTGGGCTCTACCTGGGCCGCGTCGGAAAGCCCGTGGTCCACTTGGCCCCGGCATCCGGCCTGCAGATTCCCGGGCGCGGCGAAGCCGGCCTGTTCCACACGGCCATCCTGTTCCAGGACCAGCCTTCACTCGCGGCGACCATCGCAACGGCCGCCGAGTATGAGCCCCGCGCGTTTGCCGGAAGCGCCGATCACTTGGTCAGCGAAGCGTTCTACTTTACCGATCCTGAAGGTAATGGCATTGAGCTCTACTACGACAAGCCCCGGGAACTCTGGCAGTGGGACGGCGGGAATGTTGTGATGGACAACGTAGCCCTGCCCCCGCAACGCTTCCTCCAGCAGCACCTGAGCGAAGCCGCCGTGACGGGACAGCGCGAGGCGGCTGCCGGTATCGGGCACGTCCACCTGCAGGTGGGCGACGTTGCCACGGCCCAAAACTTTTACGTGGAGACCCTCGGTTTTGAGCGGACCGCAGGCTGGCACGGACAGGCGCTGTTCGTCTCCGCCGGCGGCTATCACCACCACATGGCCATGAATGTTTGGAACAGCCGCGGCGCCGGACCCCGGAAGGACACGCTCGGCCTGGGAGAAGTCCTGATCGAGGTCCCCGGCAGCGACGACGTTGCGGCTTTGGCGGACCGCCTGAAGACCGCGGGCGTGCAGAATCACCACACCGGTGCCGAACTCCAGTTCGAGGACCCTTGGCGGAACAAGCTGCGTGTTGCCGTTCGTTAGCCGCCACCTGTGCGTGTCGCCTGCGCGGGCCTTCCGCTGCACTAGGCTGGGCAGTGACGGCACGGAGTCATTCGGTTCCCGTGCCGCCGCCCCGTCAGCACGAAGGAATGAGAGTACTTTCCATGGGCTTTGCCGAAATATTTGTAGCCACCCACGACGAAGCACTCAAGCGCGCAGCTGCCCTGGATAAGGGCGCGGATGTGGCCGGTCCTGCCGTCAGGATCGATGGCATCACGGATTTTGAAGTCGAGCAGCTGGGTGACTTGGCCGGCCAGGCGGTCCATGCCGCCGGAGCTGACTACGAGCTTGCCCTGGTTGATGTCACCAGTGATGCACTCCTGGGTGTCCCCGAAGCCATGGTGAGGGCGCTTGCCGAACTGCTGACGTACGAGAGCGAAGGTGACGCCAACGTCCTCGACGACGTCGCTGTCGCCTGGGCCGCGCAGGACGACATGCCGTTCGACGCTGACCAATCACGCCAGTACGTCCAGCAATTGGCCGCCTTGGCCACGGATGTCGAAAAGGTGGAGCGCTCGGGGCTGTACGTCTGGTCCGAATAAGGGCCTCGGGTCCACTTCGCACGCAGCGTCCTGATCCAAAGAGTGGGCAACAACACACCGCACCACGTGGCGTAAGTCGTATTTGCTGCGGGCATCTGGCACAATAGACAGGTACTCGATCGGTGCGGCCCCTCTCTCCGTGCTCGTATCTTGTCCTTCGAACCGTCCAGTATGGCCCGCCCCACGGGTGCAGAACGTCGGGTTCACCTCGTTTCAGAAACAGGAGTGACCACAAAAGTGGCCGTAAAGATTCGCCTTAAGCGCTTCGGTAAGATGCGCGCACCGTACTACCGCATTGTCGTCATGGATGCCCGCGCCAAGCGCGACGGCCGTGCCATCGAAGAAATCGGCAAGTACCACCCCACCGAAGAGCCGTCGTACATCGAGGTCGCTTCCGAGCGCGCCCAGTACTGGCTTTCCGTTGGCGCCCAGCCGACCGAGCAGGTTGCCGCGATCCTCAAGATCACCGGTGACTGGCAGAAGTTCAAGGGCCTGCCGGGCCAGGAAGGCACCCTGAAGACCAAAGCTCCGAAGGAAGCCTTCGTAGCCCCGGAGAAGGGTTCCGTCATCATCCCGGAAGCCATCACCAAGAAGGCCAAGAAGGACGAAGCCGAAGCTCCGGCCGAGGCTGAAGCAGAGACCACCGAGGCTGAGTAAGTTGCTGGCAGAAGCGCTCGAGCACTTGGTCCGCGGGATCGTTGACAGCCCTGAGGATGTCAAGGTCAGTGCCAAGAACAACCGCCGCGGGGAATCCCTCGAGGTGCGTGTTCACCAAGAGGACCTCGGACGGGTGATCGGCCGTCAAGGACGTACCGCGCGTGCATTGCGCACAGTGGTTGCAGCCTTGGCAGGTGGCGAGCAGGTCAGGGTCGACGTCGTCGACACCGACCGCCGCCGGTAACGCGCTCAGCAATACTTGTCTTAGATCCGGCCCCTTCACCGAATATGGTGGAGGGGCCGGATTGCTTTATCCACCATTTCACCACCGTGGCTGCCCGGCGGCGCGGTACACAAGAATTCAGAGGAACCCATGCAGCTCCAGGTGGCCCGGATCGGCAAACCCCACGGCATTCGCGGCGAGGTAACGGTGCAGGTACTCACTGACGCGCCTTCGGAACGATTCGTCGCCGGAACCGAGTTCGTCGTGGAGCCGGCCTCTGCCGGCCCGCTGACCATCCAAAGCGCCCGGTGGAACAAGGACATCCTCCTGCTGGGTTTCGAGGAAATTGCAGACCGCAACTCTGCCGAGGCCATCCGTGGTGCGAAACTCTTCATCGAAACCGAGGAACTCGACGAAGAGGACGACGACGAAGGCTGGTACGAGCACGAACTGGTTGGCCTTGATGCACGGGTTGGCTCGCAAGTAGTGGGAAAGGTTGCCGCCCTGAACACCATGCCTGTCCAGGACTTGCTGATGGTCAAGACCGGCGACGGCAAGGAGATCCTGGTTCCGTTCGTGGAGGAAATCGTGCCCGAGGTGAACGTTGAGGGCGGCTACATCCTCATCACGCCGCCAGCCGGCCTCTTTGAGATCAACGACGCCGCGTCCGGGGAATCCGGGGACGGCGCCGGGGATGATGCTGAATGAGGATCGATGTCGTCAGTATTTTTCCTGAGTACCTTGCCCCGCTGGAGCTCTCGCTCATAGGCAAGGCACGCCAGGATGGTCTGCTGGAACTGAACGTCCACGATCTCCGGACCTTCACCACGGACAAGCACAGGACTGTTGACGATACCCCTTACGGTGGTGGCGCCGGGATGGTCATGAAGCCGGAACCGTGGGCGCAGGCACTTGAGTCGGTTGCGACTGTCCGTGAAGGTTCCAAGCCCGTTCTGATTGTTCCTTCACCGGCAGGCGAGAGGTTCCACCAGGCGCTGGCGTACGAATTCGCCGAGCAGGACCACCTTGTGTTCGCCTGTGGTCGCTACGAAGGTATCGATGAGCGCGTTATCGATTGGGCGCACGATCACTTCACGGTCCGGCCGGTCAGCTTGGGCGACTACGTGCTCAACGGCGGCGAAGTGGCCGTACTGGCCATGGTGGAGGCCGTCGGGCGCCTCCTTCCGGGAGTGGTCGGAAATCCCGAATCGCTGATTGAGGAATCCCACTCCGATGGTTTGTTGGAGTACCCCGTCTACACAAAGCCATCAGCATGGCGGGACCATGACGTCCCTCCGATACTTCTCAGTGGCAACCACGGCAAGATTGCCCAGTGGCGGCGCCACGAACAGTTCCGCCGCACCGCGGAACGCCGGCCTGACCTTCTGGAAGGGTTCGACGGCGGTGCGTTGAGCCGCGCCGACCGCAACGCCCTTGCGGACCTCGGGTACTCGGTTGTCGACGGCCGCTTGCGGGCCCGCACCGATGGCGACACCGAAAACTAGAGGGGGCCTCCCGGCGTCGAACGTCCGGGGCGTCCGGCAGTTGGCCGGATGGGTGCGCATATGGCAGAATTAACCCTTGTGTCTGCTGGGCTGACACCTGCCACGGGGGGAGTTCAGCCAACAGTCGGACAACCCGGTGACGCCAATCAGTGGTGGAACCGGACACTAAGAAACTTCGGCGGAGATTTCCGGCTGGCCTTCGGGCCGCGGGCTTGTTCGCCGTAACCCAAAGTGAATGACCTGTGGCGTTCACCAGGAGTGGATTAATGCATATCCTCGATAGCGTAGATGCAGCCTCGCTGCGTAGTGATGTTCCGGAGTTCCGCGCGGGTGACACCCTCAAGGTTCACGTCAACATCATCGAAGGCAAGAACTCCCGTGTCCAGGTTTTCCAGGGCTTCGTCCTTGGTCGCCAGGGTGACGGCGTTCGCGAAACCTTCACCGTGCGCAAGGTTTCCTTCGGTGTCGGCGTAGAGCGTACCTTCCCGGTACACTCCCCGATCATCGACAAGATCGAGGTCGTCACCAAGGGTGACGTCCGCCGCGCCAAGCTTTACTACATGCGTGCACTGCGCGGTAAGGCTGCGAAGATCAAGGAAAAGCGCGACTTCGCCAAGTAGGTCCTGCGACTTACGCAACGGGTCCAGGATTCGTGCCCGGTAGTTCCGGAGCAATCCGCAACGCAACAGGGATACGAGTCATGGACACAACAGAACGCCAGCCCCGGAAACAGGGCTGGCGTTTTGTTTTGCTCGCACTGGTACTTGCGGTCGCGATCAGTGGGCTGGTCCGCTCACTGTGGCTGGATGTCTACTACATTCCCTCCGAATCCATGGAACCCCTGCTCGGTACTGGGGACCGGATTCTGGTCTCGCGCACGGCCTTCGATACTGAGCCGGTACGGCGCGGCGACATCGTGGTATTCGACGGCCGTGGCTCCTTCGCCCCGCTGAGCAGCGGGAAGGGCCCGTTTGTCGATGCAGTGTCGGCCGCCAGCCAATGGTTCGGACTTACCGGAAGTGACACGATCTACGTGAAGCGGGTGATAGGAACGCCGGGGGACCACGTTCAGTGCTGCGATTCGAACGGCCTTCTCACGGTCAACGGTCAGCCGGTTGAGGAACCTTATGTGTATCCCGGGGACCAACCCAGCAAGCAGAAGTTTGACGTCGTGGTGCCTGAGGGACGCCTATGGCTGATGGGCGACCACCGCTCGCGTTCCGCCGACTCCCGTGGATTGCTGGGCGCACCGGGTGGCGGCATGGTTCCTGTGGAACGCGTGATCGGCCGACCCGTCCAGATCATCTGGCCACTTGATAGATTTGCAGAGATGCCTCGCTCTACGCAGGCCGAAACATCGAAGAACGGACAGTAGATGCCGGACAAGGCTCCAGAGAATCCCGAGCGGTACGACGACGACGCCCGGGTCTCGGACGGAACGGCAAGCTCCGCCGGTGTGGTGGAACCCCGCCAACCCAACGACGCTGCGCCCGGCAATGCCGGCGATAGCGGCGATGCCGGGTCCCGCGTGCCCGCTGGTGGCGCCCATGCAGTGGAGAAGCCTCGCAGGAACCCGGTGCTTGTCTGGGTCAAAGAGATCGTCACGGTGGTGGCTATCGCGCTGGTGCTGTCCTTCCTGCTGAAGACTTTCCTTTTCAGGGCGTTCTACATTCCATCGGAATCCATGGAAAGCACGTTGGATGTCAACGACCGCATTTTCATCAACCTCCTGGTTCCCGAACCCTTCGCCCTGCAGCATGGTGATGTCGTTGTTTTCAAAGACTCGCAGAACTGGCTGACCCCCGTTGCCAAGAAACCGGCAGGCCCGATGGATTGGGTAGGGGATGCCCTTGAGTTTGTGGGCTTGGCTGCAGACGACAATGAACAGCACCTCGTCAAGCGCGTGATCGGCCTTCCCGGAGATCGGGTTTCGTGCTGTGACGCCCAGGGGCGCGTCAGCATAAATGGTGTGCCCTTGGATGAAACGTATATCAACCCGGCCGAAGTACCGCAGCCCAATCCGTTCGACATCGTGGTTCCGGAGGGCAAAGTCTGGGTGATGGGCGACAACCGAAACCATTCGGCAGATTCCAGGGCGCACCAGGAAACCAACGGTGGCTTCGTCAACATCGAGGACATCGAGGGCAAGGCCACTGTCATTGCCTGGCCGGTCAACCGCTGGACTATTCTTGATAACCACCAGGACGTTTTCCGTGACGTCCCTGAAAGCGCCCCGGCAAAGTAATGGCAACAACGGTTACCGGCCCCAAGGGCAAGACGCCGGTCAAGGTCCTCGCCAAGAAGAAGACCAAACCCACCACAAAGGCAAAAAGCCCTGTTGGGTTTCCCACCCTTGACATCGAAAGGTCCTTCCTCTCGCCGGGAGTACGCCTGCTGGCCGGCGTTGACGAGGTAGGCCGTGGCGCCTTGGCGGGTCCGGTCAGCGTGGGGATAGCAGTGGTCAACCTCGAGGACCATGGTTTGTTGGCCGACGTCAAGGACAGCAAGCTGCTCAAGCCCGAAGACCGGGACCGGCTCGAACCCCTTGTCCGCGACTGGGCTGTGGCCTCGGCCGTGGGGCATGCGTCCTCGCGGGAAATTGACGAGATCGGCATCATCGCCGCATTGCGGCTGGCGGGTACCCGCGCGTGGTTTGAGATCCTGGCCGGCGGGATCACTCCCGATGTGGTGCTGCTGGACGGCAGCCATAATTGGCTTTCTCCGGACCTTCAAGCCTCCCTTTTTGATACGCCCGCTACGGGACCTTGGTGTGAAGCGCCTGTCCATACCAGGGTCAAGGCGGATATGAGTTGCCTCAGCGTTGCCGCGGCCAGCGTTCTGGCCAAAGTGGCCCGTGACCGCATCATGGTGGAACTCCATTCGGAGGTCCCTGCCTACGGCTGGAATGTAAACAAAGGCTATGCCACGTCTGCCCACAGGGACGTGATCCGGCTGCAAGGGCCCAGCGCCTACCACCGGACCAGCTGGAACCTGACAGGGCCCGAGGCCGACTGACGGCGGCCTGACTTGCACGGCGGCCTTGGTGGCGCCTGGTGCCCTGCAAATAGTGCAAGATGGAACTATGAGCGCCGAGGACCTTGAGAACTATGAAACCGACATGGAGCTGCAGCTCTACCGCGAATACAGGGATGTTGTCGGTCTGTTCAGCTACGTTGTGGAAACCGAACGGCGGTTCTACCTGGCCAACCATGTGGACCTTCAGGCCCGCAGTGCGGACGGGGAAGTCTACTTCGACCTGACCCTGCAGGACGCCTGGGTGTGGGATGTCTACCGGTCGGCCCGATTCGTGAAAAACGTCCGGGTGATCACCTTCAAAGATGTCAATGTCGAAGAGCTGCCCCGTAGCGAAGAGCTATCGCTGCCGAAGGATGGCGGACTCGGCGACCTTGGAGATCTTGGCAACTAGCTCCACCACCCTTCCTCCACAGCACTGATCTCCCCGGGTTACCCACATAGCTTCGTGAGGCCCTGCCGCCCGCCGACACCAGCCTGAAAGCTGGTAAGCGGAGGTGATGGTCATGAGAGCAAAAGATTTGCTGGGCCGAAACGGCGAGGCGCTGGCGGCCGGATTCCTGGAGAACCAGGGGATGCGGATCGTCGATAGGAATTGGCGATGCGCAGACGGTGAAATCGACATCGTTGCGATCGATGGTGACACCTTGGTGGTGGCCGAAGTCAAGACCCGCCGGAGCCTGGACTACGGGCACCCCTTTGAAGCCGTGGGGACTGCCAAGCTGGCCCGGCTCCACCGGCTGGCATCGTCGTGGTGCCGGGAACACGATCTCAATACGCCGCGGAGGCGCGTCGACGTTGTGTCCGTCATAGACAACGGCGTGGGCGAACCTGAGCTTGAACACCTGCGGGGTGTTGGCTGAATGGGGGTGGGACGCAGCTACTGCGTTGCCTTGGTTGGCCTCAACGGTTACATCGTGGAGGTAGAAGCCGACATAGGCCAAACACTGCCGAACTTTGTCATCCTGGGTCTTCCGGACGCAGCCCTCAACGAGGCCAAGGAGCGGATCCGATCTGCAGCCCAAAACTCCGGGATACCCCTGAGCCGGCGCAAGATCACAGCCAACCTGATACCGGCGTCCCTTCCAAAACGGGGGTCGGGCTTTGACCTCGCCATCACCATGTCAGTTCTTTGCGCGGCGAACGATATCCGCTCCATTGGCGGGACTGTCTTCATCGCAGAATTGGGTCTGGACGGCAGGTTGAGGCCGGTCCGGGGCATCCTGCCCGCGGTAATGGCGGCCGTTCAGGCCGGCTATCCGGACGTCGTAGTGGCAGAGTCCAACGCCGCTGAGGCATCGTTGGTTCCAGGTGCCAAGGTTCGCGGCTACAAGACGCTTGCCCGGCTCGCCTTCGACTTCGGCGCAGACCCCAAGGAACTTGCGCTCGATTACGACCCCCCGAGCGAGGATGCCCCGGATGACGAGGGCGCCACCGCGTGCATCGTCCCGGATCTTTGCGACGTATCCGGGCAAGGCGAGGCACGCCGGGCACTTGAAGTAGCGGCCGCGGGTGGACACCACATGCTTCTGACCGGGCCGCCGGGGGCCGGAAAGACAATGCTGGCCGAGCGCTTGCCAGGGCTGCTCCCGGACCTGGCAGACACAGCCGCAATGGAAGTCACGGCCATCCGCTCTTTGGCAGCCGTGCAGTCCTCGGGCATCCGCTTGGTACGAAGGCCTCCTTTCGAGAATCCACATCACAGTGCCACCGCAGCAGCAATCATCGGAGGTGGATCCGGGCTTCCCCGGCCGGGCGCCGCGTCGCGTGCACATCGCGGCGTGTTGTTCCTTGACGAGGCGCCGGAGTACGAACGCCGGGTCCTCGATGCCCTTCGGCAGCCCTTGGAGAGCGGGGAACTGGTCATTCATCGGTCGGCGGGAACGGCAGCATATCCCGCACGCTTTCAGCTGATCCTGGCGGCCAACCCCTGCCCGTGCGGCAAGGCATCAGGCAAAGGCATGGAATGCACCTGCACGGCCATGATGCGCCGCCGGTACTTCGGTCGAATTTCGGGTCCCCTGTTGGACCGCGTTGACATCCAGTTACAGGTTGAACGGGTTTCCTTGGCTGATTTCGGCAATGCAGGCAAGGAAGAGGATACCGGCGCGGTAGCAGCCCGGGTCCTGGCTGCCAGGTTGCGACAGCATGAGCGACTGCGGCCTATGGGGCTCGAAACCAACTCGCAGGTGCCGGGGCGGACCTTGAGGGGTGACTTGCGGCTCCCGAGCGGAACAACGCGCATTCTGGACACCGCGCTTGAACGGGGCACCCTTACTGCTCGAGGCTATGATCGCGTCCTCAGGCTGGCATGGACACTTGCAGACCTGGGACACAGCGAGACTCCGGACATTGATCACATCGGCCAAGCGCTCGGGCTCCGCCAAGCTGCGGCCGCACCATGAGGAATAGCGACACGAAGGGAATGACGGAAGTGGCCGGAATGGGGAAGCAGGACAAGGAACGGATTGCCAGGGCGGCGCTTGCCCGTCTCATGGAGCCCCAGGACTCCGTGGGGCTCGCACTGGTGCGGGCCCTTGGGCCCATTGACGCCCTGGGGGTGGCCACCGGGGAGTTGGCAACAGGTCCGCGCGTGGAGCAGGAGATATCCGCCCTGCTCGTTGACGCAGGAGGGCCGGCCACGTGGGCAGGGCTTCCAGCCAGCCTCCGGCGCTGGGCGCCGCGCGTCAGCGACCTTGCCCCGGACCGTGACCTCGAAACCATGCGCCGGCTGGGTGGTCGGTTGATCGTCCCGGGAGATGAGTTGTGGCCGGAGCAGTTGGAGGACCTTGGGCTTCAGGAGCCGCTTTGCCTGTGGTGGCGGGGCCAGGAGCAACCCCTGCCCACTGTCCGTCGAACGATCGCCCTCGTGGGATCGAGGGACAGCACAAGCTACGGCGCCTCAGTCACTGGAGACTTCGCGTATGGATTGGCGCAGCGCGGTTACACGGTGGTCTCAGGCGGAGCCTATGGCATCGACGCCCATGCACATCGCGGGGCGCTCAGTGGAGGGGCCTCAGACCTGCCCACCATAGCCGTCATGGCCGGGGGAGTGGACCGCTTCTATCCTTCGGGCAACGACGACCTCCTCAGGGCGGTCTCCACCCAAGGGGCCGTGATCTCAGAGGTTCCCCCCGGATCCGCGCCAACCCGCTACAGATTCCTGCAAAGAAATCGGATCATCGCAGCCCTGGCGTCCGTCACTGTGGTGGTGGAGGCACGCTGGCGTTCCGGTGCCCTCAACACAGCCCATCATGCTGAATCCATAGGCAGGGTTGTTGCAACAGTTCCGGGGTCCGTCCACAGCGCCAACTCGGCAGGCTGCCACCGCCTGCTCCGGGATGGTGGCGCTGTGTGCGTCACTGACGTTGGCGAGGTCGTAGAGCTTGCCGGCGCAACGGGCGAATCCAGCAGTGAGGAAAAGAGTGCTGATGCGGCAGTTCACGACGGCCTATCCCTGGAGGACCTTATTCTCCTCGACGCTTTGCCGGTCCGTTCCGCGAGCTCGGTGGAGAAACTGACAGTAGTGGCGGGACTCAGCCCGGATGCCGTGCGCGCGGGCCTCGGTCGACTGGGACTGATGGGGTTGGCCCGTTCGGAACGAGGTGCCTGGAAAAGGGACAAGAATACATAGGCGACCCGGAAATCATGTTGATGCGCCTTGTTCTTCGCGGATGCTGGCACAGTTGTATCCGTGGACGGACAATCACTTCCCGCATCGATGCAAAGCGCAATGGAAGGCTTTCGGCGCTATCTCGAGGGTGAACGCGCCAGATCTGCGCACACTGTCCGTGCATACCTCGCTGATGTGGAGAGCCTTCTCGGATTTACCGTGCAGGAGGGAGTGGAGGAACTAGGGCAATTGGAGCTCGGTTCCCTCCGGCGGTGGCTCGGCGCTCAGAGCGAGGCGGGCATGGCCCGGGCAACCCTGGCACGTCGTGCGGCGACCGCCAGGTCCTTCACGGGGTGGGCTTTGAGGGAAGAACTCATTTCCATCGACCCGGCCGTCCGCCTGCAGGCACCCAAGCGCGACAAATCGTTGCCGGGCGTCCTGCAGCAGAAACAGGTTAGCCGGATCGTGGATGATCTGAACAATGCGGCCGTAGACGGGGGCCCCATGGCCGTGCGGAATCGCGCCATGGTGGAACTGCTTTACGCCACGGGAGTCCGGGTCGGCGAGCTTGCCGGCCTGGATATCGATGACCTCGACCCTGACCGACGGACATTGCGCGTTCTGGGTAAGGGAAACAAGGAGCGTACCGTGCCGTATGGTGTTCCGGCAGCTGTTGCAGTAGACGACTGGCTCCGGCGAGGTCGTCGAGCTCTGCTGACCGCCACCAGCGGACCCGCCTTGTTCCTCGGGGCCCGGGGCAATCGTGTTGATCCCCGCCAGATCCGGTCCGTGGTGAATGAACTGCTGCAGGCTTTGGGGGATACCTCTGCGACGGGTCCCCATGCGCTGAGGCACAGCGCCGCTACCCACCTGCTGGACGGCGGAGCCGATTTACGCGCTGTCCAGGAGATTCTCGGTCACAGCAGCCTCGCAACCACGCAGATCTACACCCATGTCTCCGTTGACCGACTCCGCAAGAGCTATCAGCAGGCACATCCACGGGCGTGAACAAGTCCTCCCTGGAGCGGCACTGGCGGAAAAGGGCAGCGTGCGGCAAAATAAGAGCACCACGGGGAAGCCTTCGATTCACAGTTGAGGGTTACATCTGTGCCAAGATCGTCAGTAGCACTTCACATAAATGAATAGCCTGTCAGGGTCCGCATTATTTCAAGGCATCCGGCAGCAACAGCAAACATCCAGGCAGAGGTCGTTGGGGAAGACGTACCTACAGCTATGGAGGATGGAATGTCTGTTGCAACAACCCGCGGTGTCCTGTTTGTGCACTCGGCCCCTACGGCACTTTGCCCGCATGTTGAGTGGGCCATCGGATCGGTCGTTGACAAGCGGACCGATCTTGAGTGGACCCCGCAACCCGCAGCGCCCGGGATGTTCCGGGCCGAATTGTCGTGGACGGGAACCCCTGGTACCGGGGCACAGTTGGCGTCGGCCCTCCGGGGCTGGGCGCACCTGCGCTACGAGGTCACCGAAGA
This sequence comes from Arthrobacter sp. 18067, assembly GCF_902706295.1. GTDB lineage: Bacteria > Actinomycetota > Actinomycetes > Actinomycetales > Micrococcaceae > Arthrobacter. The sequence continues at coordinate 203,663 of NZ_CACSJJ010000006.1, forward strand.
ACCGAGCCAGGGAGTGGACGGGGCCCGTTGGTCCCACACCCCGGAGCTCGGTATTTTCCATGCCGTCACTGATGTCCACGGCAACATCATGGTGACCGAAGACCGTATCCGATACGCGTACGAGTCCGGTGCTGGAGATCCCTCAGCCGTTTACCACGAGCTCTCGCTGGCCCTCGGCGAAGCCTGGGATGAAGAGCTCGAACCCTTCCGTCATGCAGCTGAAGGTGCCCCTGTGCGTTGGCTGCACCAGGTCGGCTAGCACGACGAGGCAACGGACACCCCATAGCAATGAAGAGGGCCCCACCAACTGGTGGGGCCCTCTTCATGTTTCATCTATTCGGCGGCGAAGCCAGGCTTAGACATTCCTGACCGCAATGACGGCGTTGTGCCCGCCGAAACCGAAGGAGTTGCTCAACGCGACGATATCGCCGGCAGGCAAGTCCCGGACCGATGTCACGACGTCAAGCGGGATCTCCGGATCCTGGTTCTCAAGGTTGATCGTGACAGGTGCCTTGCGCTCGTAGACGGCCAGCACTGTCAGGACAGCCTCAACGGCGCCTGAAGCGCCCAGGAGGTGGCCCATCTGGGACTTGGTGGCGGAGACCGCGACATTGTCCACGTGGGTCCCCAAAGCGGCACGCAGGGCCGTGTACTCGGGCTTGTCACCAACCGGGGTTGACGTGGCATGCGCGTTGACGTGGACCACGTCCTCAGCCTGGATCCGGCCATCAAACATGGCGGCTTTCAGGGCACGCGTAGCGCCCAGGCCTTCGGGGTCCGGTGCCGTGATGTGGTAGGCATCCGCAGTTACCGATGTGCCAGCGAGTTCGGCATAGATGCGTGCTCCACGGGCGATTGCATGCTCTTCGGCTTCGAGAACCAAAGCGCCGGCACCTTCACCCATGACGAAGCCGTCACGGTCGATGTCGTAAGGGCGGGATGCGCGTTCCGGCTCATCGTTGCGGCGGGAGAGCGCTTGCATGGAGGAGAATGCGGCCAAGGGCATCGGGTGGATGGCAGCTTCCGCGCCACCGCACACTACAACGTCGGCCTTGCCTGAACGGATGAGGTCCAGGCCGAGATGGAGGGCTTCCGTGCCTGATGCACAGGCTGAAACGGGAGTGTGCGCTCCTGCGCGGGCGCCGAGGTCGAGGCTGACAGCCGCTGCCACGCCGTTGGGCATCAGCATGGGAACGGTCATGGGCAGGACCCGGCGGGGGCCCTTATCCCTGAGGGTGTCCCAGGCATCCAGGAGGGTCCAGACGCCGCCGATGCCGGTGGCAAAAGCAACCGCCAGGCGGTCGTGGTCGAGGTCCTCGATCCCGGAGTCGGCCCATGCTTCACGGGCTGCGATGACGCCGAACTGGGTGGAGGGGTCCATGCGCTTGGCCTCAACACGGCTCAGGACCTCGAGGGCCGGCGTCGAGCAGCGGGCAGCAAAGTGGACGGGGAGGTCGTACTTGGCCACCCACTCGTCTTCGAGCGTGCGGGCGCCGGAAACCCCTTTCAACGCGTTCTGCCACATTGTGGGTACGTCGCCGCCGATGGGAGTGGTGGCCCCCAGACCGGTTATGACTACTTTGCGTGCCATGCGATCACTCTCTGTCGGATCAGCCGTTCTACCTGCAGGGTTTCACAGGGAAGGCTACAAAATCTTTGGGCGTTACTGCGGCTGTGCCGGGCGCAAGGATAGGAATCCCGGCCCGGCACAGCTGGTGTCAGGACTAGGCCTGTGCGTTGGCGATGAAGCTGACGGCGTCGCCGACGGTCTTGAGGTTCTTGACCTCTTCGTCGGGGATGCGAACGCCGAACTTCTCTTCAGCGTTGACAACGATGGTCATCATGGAGATGGAGTCGATGTCCAGGTCCTCGGTGAAGGACTTGTCCAGCTCCACGGCTTCGGTGGCGAGGCCCGTCTCTTCGTTGACGATTTCAGCCAGGCCGGCCAGGATTTCTTCGTTGCTAGCCATTGTTGGCTCCTTTTCTTGTTGTACCGGCTACTGCCGGAAAGGGGGCAAACCGCGGGTTACGGTTTGGGTTTGTAAGTCGTATTCAGTTGGCTGGAGGCTGCAGGCCAATCCAGGTCTACGGCAGAACTACTACCTGGGCGCCGAAGACCAGTCCGGCGCCGAACCCGATCTGCAGGGCCAGGCCGCCGCTCAGCTCAGGGTTTTCCTGAAGCAAGCGGTGCGTTGCCAGCGGGATGGAAGCCGCGGACGTATTGCCCGCCTGGGCGATGTCGCGGCCGATGACAACGGATTCGGGAAGCTTGAGCTTCTTAACCATCTCGTCGATGATTCGCATGTTTGCCTGATGCGGAACGAACGCAGCGAGATCGGTGGCTTCGATGCCGGCCGCGTCCAAGGCCTGCTGGGCTACCTTTGCCATTTCCCAGACTGCCCAGCGGAATACGGTTTGGCCGTCCTGCCGCAGTGTCGGCCAGACATCCTGGGTTGCCGAGAGGATGGCGGGGTCGTCGATTTCGTCGGAGTGGCGTGCGGATTCGCCCAGCTTCTTGACGTCCTCAAGTGAGTGGGTCATGCCAATGGCATCCCACTTACTGCCGTCCGAGCCCCACACTGAAGGCCCGATTCCCGGGGTGTCGGATGGGCCCACTACGACAGCGCCGGCGCCGTCGCCGAGGAGGAACGAAATGGTGCGCTCGTGGTTGTCGATGACGTCGGAGAGTTTCTCCGCGCCCACAACCAATACGTACTGGGCTGCACCGGAGCGGACCAAGGCGTCGGCCTGGGCCACGCCGTAGCAGTACCCTGCACAGGCGGCAGAGATGTCGAAGGCGGGTGCCGGCGTCGCGCCCAAGCGGTCGGTGAGCGCGGCGGCGGCGGACGGCGTCGCGTACGGGTGCGTCACGGTGGACACAATCACGGCCCCGAGTTGGGACGCTTCGATTCCTGCCTGTTGGAGCGCCTCGCGTGCGGCGCCTTCGGCCATGTCGATGACGCTGACGTCAGCGGCTGCGCGGTGGCGTGTGATGATTCCGGTGCGTTGGCGGATCCATTCGTCCGATGAGTCGATCCATTGGCAGACGTCGTCGTTGGTGACGATGACATCAGGGCGATAGGCGCCGATACCCAGGATGCGGGCGTTCTCGTTGACGACAGCCTTGTTCAATACGGGGGTGCTCATGCCTGCCCCTCCAATTCTGCGAAGAGTGCGAGAGCCGCGGACAGGTCATCCGGGGTCTTGACGGCAACTGTCTTGACGCCGGGCATGCCGCGCTTGGCCAAGCCTGCGAGGGTGCCGGCGGGGGCAAGTTCAATGACACCGGTGACGCCGCGCGCAACCAGCGTTTCCATGCACTTGTCCCAGCGGACGGGGCGGGACACCTGGGCGATCAGGCTGTCGACTGCGGCAGGTCCTGCCGTTACTTCCTTGCCGTCGAAGTTCGACAACAGCGGAACTGCCGGATTCTGCGGCGACAGCGACGGCTTGAGGGATTCGAGCGCGCTGACGGCCGGGGCCATGTGCGAGGTGTGGAATGCACCTGCAACCTTGAGCGGGATCACGCGTGCCTTGGCCGGGGGGTTGTCTGCGAGGACTTTGAGCTGGTCGAAGGTGCCGGCGGCAACTGTTTGCCCTGCGCCATTGACGTTCGCGGGGGTTGCGCCGGATGCCTCGATGGCCGCCAGGACCTCGGCGGGGTCGCCTCCGACAACGGCGCTCATGCCGGTGGGGGTCACTGCGGCTGCCGCGGCCATGCTGTTGGCCCGCTCCCGGACGAAGGTCATGGCTTCGGCCTCGGTGAGGACGCCTGCCAGGGCAGAGGCCGTGATCTCCCCAACGGAATGCCCGGCGAGGATGACGGGAAGGGTGCTGAGTTCGACGTCGAACAAAGACTTGGCGGCTACGAGGCCGGCAGCAACGATCAGCGGCTGAGCCACCGCGGTGTCTTTGATGGTCTCTTCGTCCGAGGTGGTTCCGTGGGCCTTGAGGTCAATGCCTGCGATCTCGCTCAGGGAGGCCAATTGGCCTTCGACGGAAGGGAGTTCGAGCCAAGGGGCCAAAAATCCGGGGGTCTGGGAGCCCTGTCCAGGGCAGACGATTGCAAGCACGTATCCAGCTTTCCAAATTGCCACGTGATCCACTGGTGTTTTGGTACACCAAGCTCACTGGGTCAGTTTGTAGGAAGTCTACAACGGTTCAGTTCTGTGAACGCGACGCGTGACGTTCGGGGGCGGCTTTTGGTTGGGCCGAAAGCCTGCCGACTACCAAGGCGGTTTGAAGCACAAAAGCCTCCCTTGGAAGGAGCGGATCCCAGCCTGTGACGTCGCAGACACGCTTCAAACGGTAGCGCACAGTATTGGCATGGACGAACAGTTCACGGGCCGTGGCTTCCAGGGAGTGCCCCAGTTCAAGATAGGTGCCCAACGTTTCCACCAAGCCGTTCGAGGCGGCCAACAGCGGCCTGTAGATGTTCTTGATCAGCGACCTGCGTGCGGCATCGTCCCCGGAGACAACCCGCTCGGGAAGCAGGTCATCGGCGGCGACGGGCCGTGGTGCGGAGGGCCACGCACGAGCGGCAGTGAGCCCAGCGAATGCCGCCTGCGCGGAGCTGCTCGCTTCCAGGAGCGACCCCGCCTCCGGCCCGTAAACAACGGCTCCGGGGGCGAAAAGCTCACTGAGCTTGACGTACGCGGTGTCGCGGTCCTGCACTCCACCAAGGATCAGGATCAGCCGGTCGCCTTGGATTCCCACCAGGGCATCCTCAGCGAAACGCCCGGCGGTCCGGCGCAGTTCGCTGACGTAGCTGGCGCTGGGTTCCGACGGCGAATTGCCCACCATTACCGTGAAGCGCTCCTGTGCCTTCCAGCCGAGGGCAGCAATCCGGGACCTGAGCGCGTCCGTGTTCTCGCCGCGCAGGATGGCGTCAACGATCAGCGCTTCAAGGCGGGTGTCCCAGGAACCGCGGGATTCGGCAGCCCTCGCATAAACATCGGCGGCTGCGAAAGCCACTTCACGCGAATAGCGCAGGACGGCCTCCCGCAATGAAGGTTGGTCTGATTCCGGCGCGATAACAGGAACCTGGTCCTCGACGACTTCCACCACGATCCGGATCAGCTGGAGGGCCTTTTGCAGGCTGATGGAGCGCGTCAGTTCCGTGGGGGCGTTACCGAAGACGTCGGTCAGGATCCATGACGGCGAACTCGGCCGTTCGTACCACGTCACAAATGCCGCGATGCCGTTCTGCGCTACCAGTCCCAGCGCGGAGCGCTCATCGGAGCTGAGGCGGCTGTACCAGGGCAGCGACTTCTCGAGTTGGCGCATGGTGCTGGTGGACAGCTGGCCCACGTTGGCGCGGAGTTGCCGCAGAGTTTCGGCCTTTTCAGGCGACAATGCCTGGGTTGTTGCCTTGCGCTTGGAAGTTGTTTTGCTTGGCTCTGCCATGGAATGAGCATACGGGCCATCCCGCGCAAGCTCCATTTGTGAGAAGGCTACAACTTGCGTTGTTGCTGGTCACATGATCGGAAGCGGCATCCCGCTGGGTTAAACCACGACGGCGGCCCCCACCTTTCGGTGGAAGCCGCCGTCGCGTTTTATGGCTGGGTTAGCCCCGTCGCCGGACAGCGTCCGGCAACCAGCAGTTAGGCGTCTCCGCCTGCTCCGCCGGTGGTGCCGGCGTTTACATCCAGGAGCCGGTACTTATCGATGGCCTTCTCCAGGGCGCCTTCTTCAACTTCTCCCTTGGCGGCGAGCAGTTGGAGGGTTTTGGCGACGATGGAGTGGGTGTCGTTTTTGAAGTAGCGGCGGGCGGCTTGGCGGGTGTCGGAGAAGCCGAAGCCGTCTGCTCCGAGGGAGGCGAAGTCGTTGGGGATGAATTGGCGGATTT
>NZ_CACSJJ010000007.1 GCF_902706295.1 Arthrobacter sp. 18067
CCCGGAAACACGGCCCCCACAAGGGCAAATAACCGATCTGACAGAAATCCGCAGATCCCGCAGAACGACAGACTGCAGGATCTGGAAACGCCGGGACGGGCCGGGTCGGGACGGGTCGGGTCGGTAGTGGCAGGGGCCCCCGCTCCTGCTGCCACTCACACCCACAAGCAAACAAACAACACCAGCCGCACACGGCCACGCAAACGCAAGGGGAACCGATGATCTACCGGGCGCAGTTCGAAGTCATAGACCAGGGCAAACCACTCTCCGAACTCGGAACAGAAGGCCGCCAGAGAATCACGGCTGACATCCTGCAGTTGGGCATGGTTATCGAGGGCCCCATTTCCGAACCGAAACTGATTGATCTCGAGGGGCAGCCCTGGATCCAGCTCGAGGCCGAAGTCCGCGACGCCGGCCAACTGCTCGAATCTGTGGGGGTCAAAGCATGATCACAGCCGCCGAAGCCCGCGCGAAAACCATCCTCGCCTGGTCTGAAATCCAACTGCAGACCCATATCGTCGGCCTCGCCGAGGGGATCGGCTATCTGAGCTATCACACCTACAATTCGCGCCGGTCGAACCCGGGCTATCCCGATCTCCATCTGGTGCATCCCCGCTGGTGCGTCTCGATGTTCCGGGAGCTCAAAAGCCAAAAGGGCCGGATGTCGCCGGATCAAAAAACGTGGGGCGCCGGACTACTGGCGGCCGGCCATGACTTCGGAATATGGCGGCCGTCCGATGTCGTATCGGGAGCGGTCCTGGAACAACTGCAGGCAGGGGCCCGCCGATGACCGAAACAATTCCTGTCCGCCGCCCATCAGCGGCCCGGGCCGCGTGGATCCTCGCCAACGAACGCCGTTACGACATCGAGGGCCCGAACGCTGCCTGGGGTCCGCTGCCCTATTCGCAGGTGAAAAAGTGGATTGCCTACTCGCCCCAGTGCATCGGAAACCACTCCGACCGGGCTCGGCCGCCGGCTGACCGTCACGCCTGGCTCTGCGGCGACTGCACCGACGGGATTCGTCGGGACTTGTTTACCCTGGCTGGCTGCTGGGATTTCCTCGGCGAGATGCTGCAGCGCGGCCCGGGTAAGCAAGGCGAAAGGTCCGGGAGCAACGAAAACGCCGCCGCCCCGCTGGATCTCAACGTCGCCGACGTCCGCCGGCAGATTCAATCCTGGGCCTGCTCGATGCTCGAGCATGTGGCACACGACCTGCCCGCTATGTCGATGCCTGATGAACTCTCAGCACCGAAGATGCTCGCCTGGCTCGGCCGCTGGCACACGTTCTACATCGCGACCCACCCGCAGGACTCATTCCCGGCCGCGGTTCTGGTCGAGCTGTCCGACATGGTCGGCAAGGTCCGGGCGATGTCATTCCCTGACGGCGCCCGCCGCCGGCCGATATCCACCCGGTGCCTGCGATACGTCCCGGCCGTAGAGGACCAGGACCCGGTTATCTGCGGAGGTCGGCTGTCTGCGCTGATCCGCGAGCGAACCGACCCCCGCGGATCCGAAATCGTATGCGAAACAAATCCGAGCCACGTCATCCCCGAATATGAATGGCTCGCACTACTCAAAGCAAAGCAAAGGCGGCAAGCATGACCACCACAGAACAACCGTTCATCCTGCCGGACCACATCGACCCGGCAGAACTCGCCGGCCTCTCGAAAGCAGTCGGGACCGCCCTCGCGAAGCATCCCCAATGGATGCGCGATAACGACGGCCGCGTGATCTGCGCCGGCCGCGGTTGCACCTGGGAAAAGCCCGAGGGCAAGAGCATTCAAGACCGCTGGATCCGTCACCAAACATTCGCCGTATCCTCGGCCGTCCGGACCTGGTACGTCGACGGCATCCTGCCCGAACAAACGAACCTCGACGAAATCGCCGCGCCTGGCGTCTACGCGATCGCGAGGAAATCCGTATCTGCCCTCGCGCCGATAACATCCGTGGCCTACCCGCACACCGACCCGTCAACCGGCATCCAAACACTCGCCGAATTCGACCTAGATGGGAAGCTGCTCCGAACTTTCAAAAAAGCGCCGGACGCCGGCGCGCAGTGGACCGAGGTCGCCGCCACATGCTGAACTTTGAGATCCTGCGGGAATGCGCGAAGTCGTGGCCGAACCGTCCGACGATCGACCCGCGCGAAACTCTCTACACCCCGGACCAGCTCGAGGCGCATATCGACGTTGCAATGCAGCAGTTCGCTGATCTCGCGTCCCCGGAAGCGGTCGAATGGCTGCGGGCCGGCGTCGCCGCGTTCCGCGGGCTGGCCGACGCCGCCGAATCGCTGTTGCCGAAGCCGACCAAGAACCAGCAGCTACCCGCGTTCCGGCGCCCATCCTGGCAGCGCAAAGCATGAAGCCGAACGAGGTCCGCAAATTCGGCGGGACGATCAAACTCAGCGATGAGCAGTATTTCGAAGATATGGGCTGGCGGGATCCGCGTTACCTGCGCATGGGCAAAGTGACCAAAACGCCGGCCACACCCGAAGCCTGGGAACAATACCGGGCAGCAGTTGCCGGCCTCGCCGCGCTCGAGGCATACGACGGGACCCGCTGGGACTACGGCAGCGGCGCGCCGGATATCCCCGAACCTGAGCCGACGTCGACGATCGAATACCTCGAAACCGTCGACGAATGGCTCGACCGATGCCGCGCTATGGCGCACGAGGACGCCGCCAGCCGCAAGACCTCTAGGAGATTGGACCCGAAACCATGAGTCAAGAACCTTACTGCGATCACGGCCCCCTCGACGCCTGCCGATGCCTCGCCCCGGAAATCGTCATTGACTCCCGGCCGGATTCGGTCTACATGCGCGACAAAGTCGAGGCGGCCCGATCGATAACCGTCGAGCAGATTAGCGAAGCATTCCGATTCAGCGAGGCGGAAGCCGTGGCCGCCGGCCTCGCTGCCCACGAGCTATTCGCAACCGAGTACCCGGTCCCCGAACCCGAACCCGGGCCCGACGCTGAGGACATGCACGTCTACGCCCACGAATTCGACCCGATCGGCGGGTTCGTCTGCGGCGAATGCGGGACGCCGACCGAGACCGAACCATGCCAGGAACACCAGCCGATCGCGTACTCGAGGATGACATGAGCGTTACGACGCTGCCCTATATGGACGCGGTCGAGCAGACCGACAGCGTCCGGGAAGGCTGGTACAAACTCGAATGCCAACTGTGCGAGTTTGAGACTTTCGCCGGCGCTTTCCATGTCTGCGAAGATGAAGCGGCCGACCACCTGGACGAGTGCCACCCCAGAAAGCGAAAGCTCGCCGACGACGAGATGCGGGCCCGCCGGGCCCAACTGATCAGCAGGAGGACAACGAATTGAGTACGCAGGTAACACGGGCCACCGACAATAAAGCCGGGATGACGCTCGGGGATCTGATGCAGTTCGTCCAGGAAGCCGAGGCGGCCGGCGTCGACCCGCGCGAAACCGTGTTGGTCCGCGTCGGGTTCACTGCGCAGATCAAGCGGATCACCGTCGGCGGCAAGCTATGACGGCGATCAGCCCGGACTGCCGGGACGGCAACCATCGGAAATGCACCGGCGATGCCTGGGATATGGAGCTGGACAACGTCACGGACTGCCAGTGCCAAGAGTGCTTATGCCGCTACGCTGCGACGTCGGAACAGCACGCCGAGATCGCCGATAAGCTCGACGAATTGAGGCGGGTCATCGCCGCCCGTGAGCTGCAGGATCACATCCTGCGCCGCCGGATCCGGATCCTCGGCGCGATCCTCGCCCGCGATCTGCGGCTGCAGCGGATAGTCGAAGCGATCGACCGACCTGCAAACGCCGCCCTCGGCATCGTCCGGGGCTGGGCATACCGGGCCGGCCGCCGTCCGCTGCCCGGCTCGGTCCTTTACTCGCCGTCGGCAGCGCTGCTCTACGAATTCCGCGACAACTCGCCGGCTGATGCATTCCGTGAGGCATTCGAGCGGGCGAATGCAAGAGTGCGCAACGGTCAGTGTCCCGGCCTATGCCCGGGTAACGAACCCTGGTGTTGCCTCGACGTGGAGGGCCGCGCGTGATCCTTGAGATCGAGCTGCTCGGCGGCCCGCTTGACGGGCAAGTGATGGCGGTCGATGAATCAATGCGGCACGTCGTCATGCTGGTATCGCCGCCCCAGCCCGCGCCGTGTTGGGCGCAACCTGACGACATCTACCCAACACTCGAGGAACTGCCGCGCCTGATCTATAGCGCTCGGGATACCTGGAACCCTCGGACCCGCAGGCGGCAATATGTCCTCGACTGATCAATGGCTCGACATCCAAGCGATCGCAAAGATCACGGGCTGGACGCCGGCCTATGTTCGGAAGCGGTCGAGCATCGACGGCTGGCAAAGGCTGGGCACAAAGCCGCAGCAGTACCGGGCGGCAGACGTCACGCGCTCGGCCGGCACGTCACGCGACACGCGGATTCGGTCGCACTTGCTGGCTAGGCATGGTTGACAAGGGTACGATTACAAATCGACGGTGGATAACTGTCACAAGGACGGAACGGCGTCGAGGACTTAGAGCCTCGGCGCCGTTGTCATGTCCGGGGGAGGGGGCGCGAGTATGCCACCCCTCGACGAATGGGATCCACGCCGAGGCCGGACCGGCCGGCCCTGGCGCCGACTGGTAGCGAGGCATTGCCCGCCCGGTTCGATCTGCGCCTGGTGCGGCGAAGAGATCCAATTTGGTCTACGTCCGCGGCATCCGTTCGGCCCGTCGCTCGATCACATCATCGCCTTGATCGACGGCGGCCACCCGACGGCACCCTGGAACCTGCAGCCGATGCATCTAGGTTGCAATGTGCGAAAAGAAAACGAACGTCGACGCAAAGAAAAGGCATCCGTTCAACCGGTCGGCCGCCCCCGAACAAAGTTGCGGCCTCACTGAAAAATCCGTGAGATCACGCGGAAAATCGCCGAGTTTTTTTGAAATCCGGCGTGTGGGCGACCCGCGCATGTTCCATTTTTTCTCTCCCCTTGGAATCTCCTGATCCGCCCTTTTTAGAAGGGCGACCTTACTGAAACGAGAACACATGTTTTTCTTGCTGCTCGCGCTCGCCATATTCGCCGCCGTGATCGCCGGCCACTCCCTGGCCTTGATCGCCCGCGTCGCACTCGGCGGTCTGAACTGGACCGGCCGCGGCGCGTTCCTTGCCCACGCTGGCTACGTGGCCGGGTTCGGCACTCTCGCCGTATGGCTGTTCCGCCTCGCGCTGGGACTGTAACGATGGGATTCCTCACCCCCGAACCGATCGACGCCCCGCACGAATGCAGCAAGCCGGGCCCGCCTTCTGCCTATGACCTCGGCACCCGCTGGCAGTGCGACGACTGCGGCACGGTTTACCGCGTCGAGCCATACCATGCCCGCGGCGCCGGTGGCCGGAAGTGGGCGAAACGGCCACTACGAGCGGCGGACGTCCTCGACTCTCCACTGCCGGCGGCCGGCTAATGCCCAACATCCGCCCGGCAAAGCGGCCTCACTCCGAATGCTGGCGCCAAGAGCGGCATCGTTTCGGGAAGGTATTCCCTGGCGACGTCCGATATTGCGAGCACGGCAAGCCGCAAGTGCTGACCGAAGTCAGTCCGCACGCTCGCATCCAAGGACCTGGGACGGACTGGTGGCGCACCCTCTCCCCGGTTTGGGACCCGATCACCTATCGCCGCGCAAAGAAAGCGCTCGCCGAATGACGCCCGAGGAAATCGAGGCGCGCCGGGCCGAGGCGAAGGCGTGGGATCTTAAGGTCGCGAATCTCGCGAGTGACCACCTGCGCCACCTGCAGCAGGACGGGCGGCCGCCGGTGTTCGTATTCTTTGGGACCCGGATAGAGCAGCAACGTTTCTGGCGGGCAATGGTCGGCATCCTGAGCCCGCTCCGGGTCCCGCTGCCGGCGCTCGAGGATGTCATTCCCGCGGCGCCCTCCCGCCTCCGTGGCACCAGGCGCCGGCTGATCCCTGTTCACCAGTCCTATCCCTGGCTGCCCGGTCGCCGCGAGGCTGCCGACGCCGCCGACGCTGCCCACCTGATCGACGCGCTGAACCGGTCGAACGGCTGGGCCTGACCGAAAGGATCCGCCCGTGGCTAAGCAGGAACCGGCAATTATCAAGCATGGCGATAAGCCGGGCCTGACGGGCTACAGGAAGGGCTGCCGCTGCGGGACCTGCCGGCAGGCTAAGAGCGACGATAACGCAGCGTACCGGGCGGCGAAGCTGCTCCGCGAGGCGGGCGACACGGCGGCCGCGCAGGGCCTACTGCAGGACGCCCTGCCCGAGCTGCCGCGCTCGGCAATGGCGATCGCCTGGAACGCGCCGGCCGGCCCGATCGAGTCGACGCTCGCGGGCGAACTCGACGACCTGATCGGGGAACCACCGTTCAAAAAGACGCTGCTGGTCCTGGCGAAATACAACGCCCGGGTACTGGATCAGATCCCGCAGCTCGAGCGGCCGGACCTGATCAGCGGAATGCAGTCCCGACTATTCAACGTTTTCGACCGCCTGCGCCGCGTGGAACAGGCACCCGGGGCGCCGGCGTGGGATATGTCCGCGCTGCTCAAGGCGGATGACTGACGCTAGGAACCCGCCCCCTCGATACGCGACCAAAAGAAACCCCGCCCGTAAGACGCTCGGCGGGTCAGTCTGCAAAGTCATGGAAGCATCGGGCCGCGCCCCGATGCCCTGGCAGCGTGACGCGCTCGCGGTCGCGTGTGAGATCGACCCGGAAACGGGCGGGTTCTGGTACGACGTCGTTATCTTTGTCGTGCTGCGCCGCGCTGGAAAGACCACTATCAGCCGGGCAAAGCTCACCCATAGGGCCCTGACAACGGTCGACGGCCGGATGATCTACACCGCGCAGAACAGGCTCAAGGCGCTAAAGCGTCTGCGGGATGATTTCTATCTGCCGCTGAAACGCTCGCCCCTGGCGGAAACGCTCGAGAAACCACGCTGGCGCGGTGGCGAGGAAGCGGTCCGATGGAAGACCGGCGCCGAACTGGCGATCGATACCGTCTCAGAAAACGCCGGCCACGGCGATATGAACCACGAGGCGCACATCGATGAAGCCTACGCGCACCCCGATAACACCCTCGAGGGCGGCCTGCAGCCGACGCTGCTCACGGTCATAGGCTCGCAGCTCTGGATCCTGTCGGCCGCCGGTAACGCGAATTCGGGTTACCTGCGGGACAAGGTCGAGGTAGGGCGGGCGATCGTCGAGTCGAAGCGCGAAACCCGGACTTGCTACATCGAGTATTCGGCGCCCGACGAAGCGGATCCGGACGATCCGGAAACCCTGCTCAACACCCACCCGGGCATCGCACACACGATTAGCGCAGACCGCGTTATGGGTCTGCGGCAAAACTCGAGGGATCTCGCCGAGTGGGAACGTGCCTGGCTGGGCTGGTGGCCGAAACCCAAGACGCCGCCGAGGGTCATCCCGACGGCTGCCTGGGAATCGAACTACACCAGCGGCGACGATGAAACATGGCGCGGGACGCCGTTCTGGTCGATCGACACATCCCCGGACCGTGAGACGACCAGCATCGCAATGGCGGCCGAATCCACCACCGCCGGCAAAACGTGTTACCTCGAGCTGTACGACCAACTGCTCGGGACCGCCGGCGTCGTCCCTGCCCTGGTCAAACTGCGCTCACAGTTCGGCGGGAACCTGGTCGCGCTCGACGGCAACGGCGCGGCGAAGTCACTCCGGAAAGATCTCGAGGCCGAAGGGTTCGAAGTGATCACCGTCCCGGGCCCGTCCAGGATCGACGCCTGCGGCGGATTCTACGATGACGCCCTGGTCGGAGATCTCCGATTCGAAAACGACGAGCTGCTGAATAAGTCAATGGGCAACGCAGTGAAACAGTACGTCGGCGGCCGCGCGTGGATCTTCGCACGTAACCGCACCCTCGCGGATATATCAGGACTTTACGCCGTCGTGTTCGCCCGCTGGCTGCTCAAAGAAAAAGCAGCGGACAACTACAACGCGCTGGATTCAGTGCTCTAAAGGAGATGAAATGCCCGGCTGGCTTACGACCATGCTTGATCTGTTCGGCGCCGCCCTGATCGTGACAGGGATCGCGCTGGTCTACGTACCTGCAGCGCTCGCCGTCGCCGGCCTCGCGTGCCTGGCTGTTTCGTGGAAGGCGACGCGCGCATGAGTGTTTTCTTTGGTGGCACCGAGCAGCGATCGGCCGGCGGCCCGCTGTCGGGAATGTCCTCGGGCGGGTTCGCGTCCGATGGGCCGCTGACGCGCGGCGGCATGAAATCGTCGCTGCGGACGGTCCCGGTCTATGCCGCGTCCTCGCTGATCGCTGACTCGCTCGCCGCGACTCCGGTATCGGCGTTCATTCGGGCGCGGTCCGGCAGTACCATATCGCCGCCGGAACAGCCCGGCCTGGTGACAAACCCGAACCCGAACCCGCTCGGGACGCGGGTCGACTGGATCCACCAGCTAAGCACGTCGCTCGACCTGCGCGGGAACGCCTTTGGGAACATTGTCGACTGGGATCGCTACGGCGCTTCAAAGGTCGAATGGATGCATCCCGACCAGGTCTACGTCGACGAGTCCGGACCCCTGCCGGATTACTACCTGAACGGGAAAAAGCTTGACCGTTCCGGCGTCGTCCATATCGCCGGATATGTTCTGCCCGGATCCGTCGTCGGGCTGTCCCCGATCGAGTTGTTCCGCTCGCAGATCGAGATGGCGCAAAGCGCGCAGCAATTCGGAACGAATGTGTTCCGCCGGTCCGGCGTCCCCTCGGGTCACCTAAAAAATACCGCGCAAAAGCTATCGGCCCTCGAGTCCAGCGTCGTGAAATCCAGGTTCAAATCGTCAGTAGCTAATGGCGATGTCTTTGTCTCGGGCAATGACTGGGATTACGCAAAGCTCGGCCTGACCATGGCCGACGTCCAGTTCCTCGAATCGATCAAGGCAACCGCGAATCAGATCGCCGCGATCTACAAAGTCCCGCCCGAGGAAATCGGCGGCGACTCGGGCAACAGCCTGAAATACACCACCGAGGAACTGAATCAGCTCAAGTTCATTCGGCGGGCCCTGCAGCCGAAAGCAGTCCGGATCGAGGCGCACCTAAACCGGCTGTTGCTCGGCGATACCTACGTGAAATTCAATCTCAACGCGAACGCCCGCGGCGATCTCAAGGCACGTATGGACGCCTACGCGATCGGCCTCCGCAGCGGCGTTTACACGCTCGAGCAGGTCCGCGGGTTCGAAGATTTCGAAATGCTCACGCAGACCGAGATCGAGCAATGGCAGCAGTGGTTCGGCAACATCAAACAAATTCAGAATGGAGATGGTTCGCGCGATGCGTGATCTTGAAAAGCGGCACATAAGCCAGCCCGTGGAATTCCGCGCGACCGACGGCGGCCTCGGCGTCCTGACCGGTTACGCGGCCGTGTTCAATCGGATGTCTCAGAACCTCGGCGGGTTCGTCGAGCAGGTCGACCCCGCCGCGTTTAACAAGTCGATCGCCGACCAGGTCCGTGTCCTGGCGCGTTACAACCACGACGATAACCACCTGCTCGGGACCACCGACGCCGCGACGCTGCGCCTTGAAATCGACGGGACCGGCCTCCGGTACGAGGTCGACCTGCCGGACACCAGCAGCGGCCGCGACGTCGCCGCGCTCGCTAAGCGCGGCGACCTTGTCAAATCGTCCTTTGCGTTCCGGACCGTGTCTGACGACTGGGGCCTGACGCCCGAGGGATTCCCGCTGCGGACCCTGCTCGCCGTCCAGCTGGTCGACGTCGCTCCGGTGAACAACCCGGCCTATCTGGACACCACAACCGGGATGCGTTCCCTCGCTGAACGGCTACACATGGATGTCGCGCAGGTCCGCGACGCCGAACCTGAGGAACTGCGGAAGCTGATCCTCGGGCCCAACGATTCCCGCACCCCTGAGGCGCGGGCCGAGGAACAGGACGAGCAGCGCGCAACGCACCCGAATCTGTCCCTCCACCGGCGCCGGCTGGATCTCCACCGCGCCTAAGCAACGCCCGGGCGGGCAGCGCGCAACGCACCCGCTAAACCTCACACAAAACATTTCAGCCCCGCGGCACATGCCGAGGGGCTTTGTCATTCCCGGAAAGGGGAAACACTCATGAGTGCAACGCTCGCAAAGAAGCTGCTCGAAAAGCGCGCCAACATCCACAAGCAGGGCACGGCAATTCTTGACGCCGCCGAGAAGGAAGGCCGCGCCCTCACGACCGAGGAAGAAAACTCGTTCAACGCAATCACTGCAGAGATGGATTCCCTTCGCTCGCAGTCCGATCGCCTGGTCGCATTCGAGCAGGAACAGCGCGATATCGAGGCCGCCCTCGGCAACGTCCCCGGCCGCGGCGAACAGCGCACGTCCGCGGACTCTGCCGAGGTCCTGCTGCGCAAGGTACTCAACGGCCGTAGCGGTTCCTGGGACTACGCCCCCACCCACGAGGAACGGCAGGAAGTCCGCGCCCTGGTCAAGGGCACCGCGTCCGCCGGCGGCGTCACCGTCCCGACTACGTTCTATGGGCAGCTCATGGAACACGCGATCGATACCTCGGCGATCCTCTCCGCCGGCGCGACGATCCTCTACACCACCAGCGGAGAAGAGATCAGCGTTCCCGTGACAGTGTCCGCCCCCACCGGCGCGCAGGTCGGCGAAGGTCAGACGATCCCGACGTCTGAGCCGGTCCTCGGCAAGCGCTCTCTGTTCGCCTACAAGTACGGCGACCTGCTGCAGATCAGTAAGGAACTCGCCGACGACTCCGCGTTCGACCTCGAGGGATTCATCGCCCGTCAGGCCGGCCGCGCGATCGGTAACGCGTTCGGCGCGAAGCTGGTCGCCGGTACGGGCACCAACGAACCGACCGGCCTGATCACGTCGACCACCCTCGGCAAGACCGGCGCCGCTGCAATCGGCGGCGCTCCGACTTGGGATGACCTGATCGATCTGTTCTACTCCGTGATCGGTCCGTACCGGAACAGCCCGGCCGCTGGCTGGCTGATCAAGGACGGCACCGCCGCGGCGCTGCGCAAGATCAAGGACCTGGAAGGCCGCTACATCTGGCAGCCGTCCGTCATCGCCGGGCAGCCGGACCTGATCGAAGGCAAGCCGGTTTTCACCGATCCGAACATGCCGTCGATCGGCGCCGGTAACAAGTCGATCGCGTTCGGCGACATGTCCGCCTACTTCGCCCGCATCGTCAACGGCGTTCGTTTCGAGCGCTCCGACGACTTCGCATTCGACAAGGACCTGATCACGTACCGCGCGATCATCCGAGGCGACGGCCTGCTGGTCGACCAGACCGGCGCAGTCAAGCACTTCGCCGGTGGCGCAGCGGCCTAAGCAGCCGCCACCTAACCGCGGCGGGCGGGCCCCCACGGCGCCCGCCCGCCGCGTCCCACCCCACCTGCAGGAAACCCTTTCAAAAGGAGCTAAGAGCATGGCTGAAAAAAACAAGACTGTCCGCATGGTTGCCAAGATCTCGGGATCCCGAGACGGCAAGGATTGGCCGAACCCCGGCGAAAAGATCACCCTGCCCGAGGCCGAGGCCGATCAACTGCTGGTAAACGGCATGGCTGTTCTGCCTGACACTCCGGAAACCGCGACCCTGTCCGGCGCCACCGAGACGGCCACCACCCGCGGCAATCAGTCGCTGAGGCAGTCCGCAGCGCAGGCAAAGGCCGACGCCGACGCGCAGGCTGCAGCAAAGGCGCAGGCTGACGCCGACGCCGCGGCCGCTGCGCAGAAGGTCCTCGACGACCAGGCCGAGAAGTCCGCGGCCGACGCCGAGGCCGAGCAGAAGGCAGCCGCCGAAGCTGAGAAGAAAGCCGCGGCCAAGAAGTAATGGCATCGGTCGACCTGGGCGCGCAGGCGTCCGTCAAGTGGGCCACCGCCCCCGAGGCGGGTCCCTACGCGCTCGCGGTCACACGGCCTGATGGTTTGCTGCTGGATCCGGCGCCGGTCCCTACAGGGGCCGGCGCCACCACGGCGGCGGCGTTCGTCCCGACAATGGCCGGCCGCTATCTGCTGTCCTGGTCCGTCGCCGGCGAAGCTGCTTATACCGATGTCCTCGACGTATGGCCGGCGGATCCGGGGTTCCTGATCCCGCTCGAGGAAGTCGCGACCGGGCTGCAACTGCCCGGCAACGTCGACCCCGCGAAGCTGCAGGATCTACGCCTCTACCTCGCAGCAGCGACGCCGGTCATCGAGGACATCACGGGCCCGATGCTCGCCGCAACGAAAACACATACAGCCTGGGCGGGCGACTCCGCTGTGATGCTCCCGCATCTACCGAATCAGATCCTCAGCGTCACAGTCGACGGCGTCCCGGTCCCGAGCTATGTCCCCGATCTGGCATCGGGCATCGTCTACGCCGGCAACGGATCCGCGCTGCAGCCGTTCGGATCCGGCGAGCTGGTCATCACGTACCGGATAGGCGCCCCGATCATCCCGCCAAACATCCGACTCGCTGCCCGCGAGCTGGTCCGCTTTTGGTGGCAGGGCGGAATGCAAGGATCCGGCGGCGGCAACGTCCGCAGCGGCCGCCCCGAGGCTGACACGTTCACACCCTCGGGGTTCGCCGTCCCGCGCCGCGTGATGGAACTCTGCGCCCCGAACCAACAGTTAGGCGGGTTCGCCTGATGTCCCTCGACCTGACACAAGCAACGGCCGCGCTCGAATTCAAAAAGGCATTTTGTTCTGCGATCAAGGCGCTGTTTGCCGACGACCAGGAAACCAGACACGTCTATGTCGTGTACGGGCAGCCGGCGAACTACGAACCCGAGGACATCGTTTCTTTTGGCCGGATCACCACCGGGCAGGAAACGGCGACCCTCAGCACGAACCGCAGCCGTGAGGAAACCCTGACTCTCGAGGTCACGATTTCCTGCTTTATGGGCGGCAACGAAGATGCCGAGATCGCCACCGCCGAACGGGCTTACGACCTGCTGCGCCGAATCGAGCACTTCGCCCGGATGGACGACACCACGATCGGCGGCACCGTCCGAACGTGCTTGCTCACCTCCCACGAGTCCGAAGGCGCAACGCCCGAGGAACTACTCGACCAGGGCCGCGTAACGGAAGTGATCGCGACCTTCACCGCAAAAACCCGGATCCAGGGCTAGGAGAAACCACCTGATGAAACTCAAAAACATATCGCCGCTGGGCGCGCTTGACGTCCCGCTGCTGAGGACCGTCGTCGAAGCCGAGGAAGTCATCACCGTGACTGACGACCAGGCTCGCGTCCTGCTGCTGCAGCCGGACAATTTCGAACCCGCGGACCGACCGGCGAAATCCATTGCTGCCGATCTGCGGGCCGAGCAGGACGCCGACGGGCCCGAGGCGCCCGACGGCGAAGAACAGGACGCAGGGGCCGAAGCTGGCGCCGGTGACACGGAAGGGGCCAGCAAGTGACTACACAAGCCGACTGCTCGATCGGACTCAAGAAGGAAACGACCTACGGGACCGCCGTCGTCGTCGACCGATTCCCCGAATTCGTAGAGGAATCTCTCGCCTGGAACCCGACCTTTGTCCAGGGATCCGGGATGCGCGCCGGCTCCCGCCTCGGCCGATCAAAGCGCCGTGTCCTGACCAAGCAGGGCGCCGGCGGCGACATCGATATCGAGATGGTAAGTAAGGGCCTCGGCCCGTTCCTCGAAGCGCTGTTCGGATCCGGTGTCTCGACTGCAGTCCCGGCGCAGACCGGCGCATTCCAGCAGCTATTCGCCCCGACCACCACGGACCCCCTGCCGTCCTACACGATCCAGAAGGGCATCCCGACTCTCGGCGGCGGCGCCGTCACGGCGATGACATTCCTCGGCGCGGTCTGCGCGTCCGGCGAATTCTCCGCATCGAACGCCGAAATCGTGAAGTTCAAAACGACCTGGGACGCGAAGGAAGTCAAGACCGATGTCGCCTACGCGGCACCGTCCTACGTCGTCGGCGAGGAACTGTTTCACTTCGCACAGGGCGCGATCACGATCGGCGGATCCCAGACCCCGCCGACGGCGACCGCGCTCGCCACCGGTGGAACGGTCGCCGCGACGATCGAGGAATTCAGCGTCTCATTCGACAACAAGATCGACGACTCCGGGTTCAACCTCGGCGGCGGCGGCAAGCGCTCCCGCCGGCCAGTCGCCGGCATCGCCGAAGCAAAGGGCAAGGTCACCGCTGAATACTCCGATACCGTCCTGCGCGACGCGTACCTGAATCAGACCCCGCTCGCGCTGACGCTGACCTTCACCGCGGCGACCACGATCGGGACCAGCGCAAAGCCGACCCTGCAGATCCACCTGCCCGACATCCGCCTCGAGGGCGAACTGCCGAAGTCCGCAGCCGGCGGACCCGTCAAGCAGTCGATCGACTTCACAGTGTTGGACGGCCTCACCGCCGGCGCCCCGTTCTACGTCGCGCTGGTCACCACCGACGCAACGCTGTAACAGGCAATGGCACGCGCTCCACACCAGCGCGGCGGCGGGCCCGATCTCCCCGAGATCACAATCACTTCCCCGAACATTCGGGAAGCGCTCGCGAAAGCGAAGGCGATCGGGCCCGCAGTACAGCGCAACCTGCGCAAGAGCCTGCGCGGCGTCGGCGACGACATCATCGCCGACCAGAGAGCAATCCTCGACGGGGCAAAGCCTGGCAAAGCCATAAAGGCCGGGATGCGCGTAAAGCGGATCAAAGGCAAAGGCAAAGGCAAGGCGTACCTACGCGCCGTCAACGTCTACAAAGCCGAGGACGCCAACCGGAACCGCAGTACCGGGATGCGTAAGCGCATCAAAGCCTCGCTGAAAACCCGCGTCGTCGCCGGCGCCACACGATCCGGGATCAGCATCCGCGCCGACAAATCAACCGGCGGCGTGATGGTCAAGGGCTGGAACAAAAAAGTCATCCGGCACCCCGTGTTCGGCAACAAAGAAACCTACGTCTCGCAGTTCGGCCAGCCCTACTGGTGGGAACCGATCAAGGCCGGACAAACCCAAGCAAAAGACAAAGCGCTCGCCGCGATCAGCGACGCCCTGAACGGAAAAGGCTAAAAGTGAAACTCATTGTTGGGGATAAGAAATACCCGCTGCAGGAAGCTATCCAGGGCGCGACCCTGAATAACCTCTACGCGCTCAAGATGCAGACCAAAGGACCCGGGACCCCCGGGATCGGGATCAAGTCCCTGCGCGACGCATTCCAGCGGATGCAGGACTCGGCCCCCAAAGATGGGACGCCGGCGGATCCCCTCGATTTCCTCGAGGACGCCGAGAACCTGCTCGCCCTGCAAGCGATGGTTTGGCTCTGCAAGCGTCACGCCGGCGAAGCCGTCACCGTGGCCGACGCGAACGATTTCCCGCTCTCAAAGATCGGGTTCGAATCCGAGGAAACGGACGAAGCCGAGGACCCTACGCAAGCCCGGACGGATACCGATCCGGGCGGCGACGTCGAAGCGCCGGCCAGCTAGAGGACATCGAGGACGTCGAGGCGTCGATCTATCGCTGGATCCATATCGTCGCGCACGTGTGGCCGGGCATCACCCCGCTGAACGTGTGGGAACTGCCGTATCTCATGTGGCTGAAATTCGTCAATCATGCCCGGGCCTGGGAAGAAGCGCAGCAGGAAAACGCCCGAAAGCACTAAACCGAAAGGGCCCGCATGGCAACGCAGCAACTGCTGTTCGACATCCTCGCCAACGCTAAGGGCGTCGATAAGACATTCCAGGAAGTAGTCGACTCCGCCGAATCAATGGCCGGAAAGCTCGGCGCCGTAGGGGCGAAAGCAACATCGGCGCTGTTCTCCCCGAAAACGGCGATGGTCGCCGGCGGCATCGCGGGCGCCGCCATAATGCAGGGCCTCGGCACTGCAATCAACATGGACGGCGCCACCCGGAAAATGTCGGCCGGCCTGGCGCTGACCGGCCCCGAATCCGAACGGGCCGGCGCCGCTGCGGGAAAGCTCTACAGCGACGCCTACGGCGAATCATTCGAGGACGTCACCGCCGCAGTGTCCGCGACGATGTCCTCGATCTCAGGGATGCGCGGCGCCTCCGAGGCTGACATCGAGGCGATGACCGGCAGCGTCATGGATCTGTCGAAAGCATTCGAGATCGACGTCACCCGGACGGCGCAGGTCGCCGGGCAAATGATCACCACCGGCCTAGCCAAGAACGGCAAAGAGGCCGCCGACCTGCTGGCGGCCTCACTGTCGAAAGTCCCGGTCAACGTCCGCGAGGACGTCCTCGACGCGATCGACGAATACGGTCCGATGTTTGCCGCCCTCGGAATGTCCGGCGGCGAAGCAATGACACTGCTCGCCGACGCCTCCGCAAAAGGCATGTACGGGATCGATAAGACCGGCGACGCCCTGAAAGAGTTCACGATCCGGGCAACCGACATGTCAAAGGCCACCGGAGACGCCTATAAAACGCTGGGCCTCGACCAGCACACGATGACGACGGACCTGCTCAAAGGCGGCGACACCGCCCGGAAAGCATTCGACACCATCATTAGCGGCCTCGGCGACATGAAGGATCCGGCCGCGCAATCGCAGGCCGCCCTCGCCCTGTTCGGCACACCGATAGAGGACCTGGGAACCTCAGAGATCCCCAAGTTCATCGACTCGCTGCTGAACTCGCAGGAAGCACTCGGCACCGTCGACGGCGCCGCCGCGAAGCTCGGCGACACCATCAACGACGGACCCGGATCCGCGCTCACAACATTCCAACGGACCGCCGAGACAAGCCTCGGCGCCCTCGGCGCGCAGATCCTCCCCGTCCTAACACCCATCCTGCAGGGCCTAACACAGTTCGCCCCGATCATCGGCCCCGCAGTGATCGCCCTCGGCGCGCTCGCCGCTGTGATCGGCGTCGTCAACTTTGTTATGGCAACGAGCCCGGTCGGCTGGATCGTGATCGGCATCGTCGCTCTAATCGCGGCCGTCGTGGCTTTGGTCATGAACTGGGAAACCGTCGTGGCATTCCTGCAGCAGGCATGGGCCGGATTCGTCGGATGGTTCCAGGGCGTCATGGGTGGATTCTTTGGCTGGTGGGACGGCGTCTGGAATGGGTTCATCGGATGGACTCAAGACGTCTGGAACGGATTCGTCGGGTTCCTATCCGATGTCTGGAACGGATTTGTCGGCTGGATCCAGGGCATAGTCGGCGGGTTCGTCGGATGGTGGAACGGCGTCTGGTCTGCAGTCGGGGCGTTCATCTCCGGGATCTGGTCCGGAATTGCTGCTGCAGCAGTGGCCGGATTCCATATGTTCATCGATCCGATCATCGCCGGCATCACTGGTCTGTGGTCCTTTATCTCGACGATCTTCACGAACATCGGGAACTTTATCGCCGGCGTCTGGACGTGGATCTCGAACCTCGCGATCGCGATCATCCAGGCGTTTATCGCTGAACACGGCGCGCAGCTCATGGCGATCTGGAACAACGTCGTCGCGATCTTTACGGCGATCGGTTCGTTCATCGCCGGGATCTGGAACGGCATCGTTGCGACAATCACCGCCGCCGTTACTTGGGTCTGGGGCGTAGTTACCTCGATCTTTACGGCGGTCTGGGGATTCATCTCCACCGTGTTTACAGCGATCGGCGAGTTCTTTGTCGGGATCTGGAACTGGTACGTCACCACAATCACAACCGCGCTGCAGGCCGCGTGGGCTGTGATCTCCGGGATCTTCACCGCTGTTTGGGGATTCATCGCCGGGATCTTTACCGCGATCGGCGGGTTCATCGGGTCGGTCTGGGCGACGATCGTCGGCATCATTTCCGGCGCCGTGTCCGCAGTGTGGGGCGCGATCGTCGGCGGATTCAATGCCGCGTATGGGTTCATCGTCGGGATATTCTCCGCGGTCGGCGGGTTCCTGGGTGGGATCTGGAACAACATCGTTAGCGGCGTGGCCGGGATGATCGGCAATGTCCTGGGCTACCTCGGCGGGCTCGGCGGTCAAATCATGGGAGTCCTGTCCGGCGCCGGATCCTGGCTGTTCGACATCGGCCGGAACATCGTCCAGGGACTCATGAGCGGCATTAGCTCGCTCGCCGGCTCGATCGGCAATTTCTTCCTGAACCTGATCCCCGGCTGGATTGTCGGCCCGTTCAAGGCCGCACTCGGCATCGCGTCGCCGTCAAAGGTATTCGCCGGGTTCGGCGAGAACATCGGCGAAGGCGTCCTAGTTGGTGTCGGCCGGATGCAGTCCAGCCTCGATAACAAAATGTCGAGCCTGGTCACTGTCCCGGACATGCCCGACATCAACGCCGGCGACGTCATCGCAGGGTCCCGCCCCGGCAATGGCAACGGATCATCGGCGGGCGTCCTGCCCGGATCCGGTACTGCAGCCGGCGGCCGGGAAACCGTCGCCGTCCTAAGCGACGAGGACCGGCAACTGATGCGCGATTTCATCGCCGCAGCAGACCGGCCCTTTATCGCGACCCTGAACGATCGCGAGTTCCTGACCGCCTCCCGTGAAGCTGAACGAAAGGGGAACCGCCGCTGATGCCCGCTTACCTCGGAATACCTGGGGCGCTGTTCCCCGTCGAATGTGAAGCGGCAACCGTCGAGGCCGAAACGACCTACAGTTTCGACACCACCCTCGAGGGCAAACGAAAAGGGCAGTATCGCAAGGGCCGGCCCCGGACCTGGTCCGTCGATATGGGACTGTCGTCATCCGAAGAAACCGCCGACGTCCGCGCCCTGGACGCCGGCGAATACGGGCCCGGCCCGTTTCTCTGGATCTCCGAAGAAGCGCAAGCAACAAACGCGCTGCTGCCCGAGGTCGCGACCTGCGGCCCCGCGGCAGCCTTCGGGTCGACGATCACGGTCGCCGGCGCCCTCACCCTGCCCGGGGTCGGGGTCGCCGGCCGGTCGCTGTTCAACAGCAACCCGGCCCTAGTGATGGATTTCGGAACCGTGAAATCACCCGTGATCCCCGGCCAGCAGTTCACGGCCTCGGCCTGGCTGGTCGGGGCAGGGGCAAAAATAACGCTCCGATGGTATGACGCGGCCGGGACCCTGCTCGCCGGCACCGTGACGTCTGCAGGGTCCGGCGTTGGGTCCGTCGCGACCCGGCTGTCTGTCACCGGCACCGCACCGGCGTCCGCGGCGTTATGCCTGCTCCGCGCCACGGGCGCCACCCGCGCCGCCCGGCCCGCGCTGACCTGGTCGGCCGGCCTCGCAGCCTGGGCCCCCGGCGGCGGCTGCGCCGCGGCCGTCGTATCGAAACTCGAAAATTCGCCCGTGATCCTCGGCGCTGCCCGCAGTCACTCAGGCGTCACTTTCACGATTACAGAAGTGGGATAAACACCATGCAAGAAGGTTCCCTGGTCGGCGGCGACGTCATCGAACTATCGAGCAGGATCGTTGTCGGCGGCCTCGACCGGAAGTTCGTCGAGTGGTCGATCGACCGGGAAATCGACGGCGACCTGCCCGAGGCTGTCGTCGGCGGATCCGGGATCAAGCAAGCGACCGGGTCGATCGTCTGGGCCGAAGGGCCCAATCTGTCCGGGACGGCGGCGAACCCGTGGAACTCGGCCGCCGGCTGGCTGCCCGAACAGGGCGAAAGCTGCATCATCTACGTCTCGGACGGCGTTACCGAATGGCCGCAGTTCGTCGGCGTGATCGACGAAAACCGGGGCGACGTCGGCGGCCGGCCGTCCTCGACGATCGTGGACTACATCGATTATCTGAACCGGCCCGTCAGTCACTCGACCGTCCTACGGGTCCACCCACCTAAGACCGAGGGCGGCGATTATCTCTCCGTCGGGATGTCCGCCGGTTACGCCGTCGACCGGACCATGCGGGCCTGCGGATTCTTCGCAACACCGGCGATGGAACCGGGCGTCGTGTGGTCCGTCCCCGCGCAAATGTCCATGTGGCCGGAATACGGGAACGTCACAGCCGCGGGGTCCTATGACGGGATCTCAGCAAACGCCGAGAACTACCGGGCGCCGTGGGGCTGGGCTGTTGCGAACTTCAACTGCACATACACCCCGCAGGGAACAATCGCCCCGACGGACCCCGTCCAGATAACAGCCCTCGCGTCGCCGCTCCACGGCGGCAATTTTGGGATTAGTGCCATGTACGGATCCCAGAATGTGCAGCTGTTCATCTCGACATCCAGGACGGCCCGGGCCCGGCTGAACGGAACCGAGATCTGTAACCTCGCACTCGGCCCGGCGGTTGCTGTAACGCTGCAGGTCAAGGGCGGAACGTGGACGCTGCGAACCAACACCGGCGCGACCTCGACCGGATCCGCGACGATCCCGGCCGGATCGAACCTGAATCAGATCATCGTCACGGGCGATACGAACACCGTCGCCGCCGGAATGCAGATCTCAAAACCTCCCGTCGGATCCGAGTTTCAGGCAGTCAACACCGCGCCGGCGTCCTACTTTCAGGACACGCTGCAGTTCGCGAGCTGGATGGATGTCCTGCCGTCCTACGTCCGCCGGCCCGGGATCGACCTGCTGACCGAGATCAGCAAGGCGAACCTCGCGGCAATGTGGTTCAACGAACGCGGGCAGTTCCAGTTCATCGGATCCGATCGTCTCCGCGGCCGGACGCCCGTCCAGGAAATTACCACGCTGGACGACATCCGTTCCTTGTCCTGGTCTGACGCCCGCCTGGGGATGCGCTCGAGGGTCCGCGTCAAATACCAAATGCCCGTGATCAACAGGTCGAAATATTCAAACATCCTGCTCTGGCAGGGCTCGGGCGAAACGATGGAATCCGGGCAGGAAAAGACGCTGGTCGCCGAGGCGGCCACCGAAGAACATTGGGCCGAGATCGACCACGGCGCAGCCGGCGGCGGATCCCTCGCAGCGTTCAACGCCGGCCGGGCAACATGGGTAGGCGGGTACGTCGAAGCGTCCGATGGAAGTTGGTCCAGCGGTTCCAGCGTCGGCACCTGGGACCCGATCCGCGCAATCGACGACCGCACCCGGGTATTCGGCGTAAAGGTCGGTTCCATGCCGGCCGGGTCAACGTTCGTCCTCGGCACACCCGACGACGCGGCGAACTACTTCCAACGGTTCCGCGGATTCAATCTGCCTGTACTGCGCGGCCGGGCAAAGGTGGTCTACACCGAGGCGGCGGTCGAGTCATCGATCACCGGGCCCTCGGGGTTCCCTCAGCTCGAGCATGACGCCGGCCCCTGGGGCGCGCGGATGGAAGCGGAAAACACGTTGGTTCAAGACCGGCTCGCGGATTTCATCGCCGAGCAGGTCACCGTCCCGGCGCCAACAATCACCGGGATGGAAGTCGGGTACGACCCGCGCCGGCAGCTCGGCGACGTCGTCACGATCACCTCGGAACTGATGGGGATCTCGCTCAAGGCGCTGATCGTCGGCGTCCAGAACACGGCCGGCGACACGTTCAAACAATCGCTGAAAGTCCGGATCATCTCAGCTTTCAGCCCGTTCACCACCTACGCCGATTTCGAGGCAGCGCACGCGGACACGCTGACCTACGAACAGTGGCGCCTGCTGTTCCCGGACACAGCCACATATTCCACCTTCAACAGCGAACCTTTGAGAGGGGCTAGCGCGTGACCACCTACACGAACCCTCATAGCCTGCCGGTACTCGAACCGACCGACAAGATCGCCGCGAGCGATGACGGGCTGCGGCAAGACCTCAACGCCGTTTCCCTCGCCGCGGCTGCCGCGATCACCGCCGAGGGCGGCCGGGCCGAGACTGCCGCGAATGCCTACGCCGACGGCAAGGACACCAGCAACCGGGCAGCATGGGCAGCGGCCGACGCGACGAACCTCGCATCGGCAAAGACCTACGCCGATAGCGGCGACGCGACGAACCTCGCCGCCGCGAAAACCTACGCCGACGGCAAGGACACCAGCAACCGGACAGCATGGGCAGCGGCGGACGTAACGAACCTCGCGGCAGCCGCAACGGATGCGGCCGCGAAGTACTCACCGAAAGCCGTAATCCTGGCTGATGGTACGGATATTGACACGCTCCGGACCTCCGGGACGTTCGTCGTTGCGTCCGCCGCGTCTGCGGCGACAATGATTAACCTGCCGTTCAACGTGCCTGGCGAAATTGTGGTGAGTAAGGCACCGGGCTCGACGCTGGTCACTCAGCATGGAATCGGCATTCCGCTATCGAACGGCAATATCTCGCTGTTTACCCGCACCACCAGGGCGGCGCAGTCCTGGGATACGACGTGGAAATCCGACCGGCAGATCCAGGGGATCGTCCCGGACGGAACCGACCTGAACACGCTCCGGGTCCCTGGAACGTACCTGATCAGCTCGGCGACGTCGGCCGCGACGATGACCAACATGCCGACAATCAACGGCGCGCCCGTGAATAACTCCGCAGTGATCGACGTCGTCACATTCCCCGGCACCAGCACCGGGCAGCACAAGATCGAGATCTACCAATCGGACGGCACGTATGCCCGTTTCAGCCGCATCACCCGTTCGGCGTCATCGTGGCCGACGTGGCAGTACCACGCGGCCGGGTCCGCGCCGGCGCCTACGCTGGATCCGCTGCGCCGGGCCGGCGGCCGTCACGCGCAACTGCAGCAAATGGCCTACGCCCGCCGCGGCGCCCTGGGCGTGCAGGGCAAGGCTGTTGTGTCGCTCCGGTTCGATCACTGGCTCAACGCAATGCGGGCGACTGTTATCCCGCTGCTCGAAAAGTACATGCTTTGCGGGTCGCTTTGCCTAAACGCGGACAACATGGGGATCGATCAAAACCTCGGGACCACCTGGGCGCAGGTAACGGATATGGCGCTGCACAAGGGCGTCGAGATCTGGAACCACGGCGCCGACCACCTGGACCACACCGACGAGGCCGGCATCATAGATACGATCGTCGGCGGGCAGCAACGGCTGCAGGCGGCCGTCGGCCCGAAATTGGTCGTCGACGGTTGGATGAGTAACGGGTCATCCTATTACGACAATTTCAATTTCGGTCGAGGGTTCCCCGCCTGGACTGAGACTGTCGCGGCGGAGGCGATCCGGAACAGCCACGCATTCAGCGACGGAAAAAATACCGGATACCTGCAGCCGCTGGATGGACGGATCAAGCTCGGGGGATCCCACTACAGCGCCGAGTCGGGCGGATCTGCGCCGGCGATCGCGCGGATCGAGGAAGCCAAGAAAAACGGCCGCGGGATCACGGTCTACTTCCACCCCGGATCCATCGACCAGCCGGGCGGGTTTGTCCTGTCTGATCTCGAGGTACTGCTCGCTTACATCGCGGCCGAGCGGGACGCGGGACGGATCGAGGTCCTGACCGTGTCAGGCATGGCCGTTGCAGACTCGACGCACTCGCGCCGCGAGGACCTGCTGACAAACAGGCAATTCGCCGACGGCGCAGCAGGCTGGGGCGTCGGCGCCGGCTGGACGTTCCGGACTGAGGGAGGGAAGCAACTTGCCTCCGCATCGGCAACCGCCGGATCGCTCTACCAAAACGTCAGCCTGGTAACTAATTTCGGCTGGGCGATGGGCGGCATGTGCGAACTCGTGGTCCCGGCCCGGGCGTCAGGCGGCGTCGCGTCTCAGCTCCGGCTGCAGGTGCACGACACCACCGACGACACCCAACTGAAAACCACAAGAGTATTCGACCTGCCGGCCGACGGCTCGACAAAGCCATACCGGATATTTGCCACCATGCCCGCCGAGCTGAACACGGTAACGGGAAGCTTTGTCACTACCTCAGTAAGGGCGACGTTTACCCACGAATCCGGCGGCGCATTCGACCTCATGGATGAACCCCACCTGCGCCCGGTCTAAACGAAAGGCAACACCATGCCGCATAGATTTATCGGCCACCGGCTCGCGAGTCTCTACGCGCAGCCCTTAGAGGCCGGCATCGCGCTAGTCCTGTTCGTCACGGGCGCGCTTGCCACCTATGACGAGAAGTTCACGCCGGCATCGATTAGTGATCTATCGCCGCCCTGGAACATTCTGTTCCGGCTGCTGATGCTGTTGGCCGGCGTACTGATGTTTGCCGGCCTGGTCCGTGGGAAACATCGCTGGTCATTCGGTCTGGAAATGCTCGGGATGGTCCTCGCGGCCGTCGTGTTTCTCACCTATGCCGCGGGCCTGATCTCGAGCATGGCCGAATCCGGGCAACACGGCGCAGCTATGGGCAGCCTGACCTATGCGATCATCGCGGCCGCGTGTGTGGTCAAGGTCCGGGCGCTCTGGATCGAGTCGGGAAACCGGCTGCAGTTGATCAAGGAACTGCCGCTGCCTGGCAGGGAGGACCCCACCAAATGAATGAACTACTGCAATGGATCCTCGGCGGCGGAACCATCACGGCGCTGGTCGCCGGCGCCGGGATCCTGGTCAACCGGCGCAACGTGAAATCCGAGGCAAAAGCGCGTGATCTGAAATCGCCAGCCGAGGTCGACAACCTGGTCGCCACGACGCACCGTTCGAACCTCGAGTCGGTCCTGACTGTGAATGCCGAACTGCGCAGCGATAACAAAGAGCTGCGCGACCGGCTGGACAAAGTCGAGGAAAAGCAGCAGGAGCAGGGCAAGGCGCAGGCCGAACTCGGCGCCTTGGTCGACATGCTGCAGCGCGGGCTCGCGTCGGCCTACGCGTACATCACGACGCTGCTCAAGATCATCGAGGACCACCTGCCGCACGTCGAGATCCCGACGCCGCCCAAGGGCTACAAACCGACCACCGACGCCGACCAGGAAGGAATCCGGACGTGACAGAACTCCGAACTCTCATGCTCGAGATCGCCGACAAACTCGCCGGGACGTATATCAACGTCGACGGGTACGCAGGTAATCAATGCTGGGATTCCGCTGCAAGAGTTTCCCAGCTCATGGGCCTGCCGGTTATCAACACTGGCGGCAAAGGCCGGTGGCCGGGATGGGCCGGGAACATGTGGGACGCGTTCCCGCAGTCACCCGAGATCGACGCGGCATATTACCGGGTCGGGCCGGATCAACCGGCCATGCCCGGCGATAAAGCGATCTGGGGCGATTCCTACTACTACTATCCAGCGACGCACGTCGCGGATGTCATCGCCGACGCCGGCGGCCTGCTGCTCTGCCTATCGCAAAACAGCTCGGCCGCACAGCCTGGGCTGCCCGGCTATGACACAGATTCATCCGGGCCGACGATCATCCAGCACCTACCAAAGCAGGGGCTACTCGGCTACATCCGGCCCCGCGCAGGCGTCGTTCTGCAGGGCGAAATCATCCAAACAGAGGAAGACATCATGGCAACACTCGAGGAAGTCCGGACCGTTGTCCGGGAAGAAATCGCCGCGCTGACTCAGGAAGGCGAAGAAAACAAGCGCAACGCCGGCCCGCTCTTTGGAGTCTCCGGCAACGTCAAAGCTGCCAAGGTAGCGGCCGAGCAGTCTCTCGAACTGCTGCTGCCCGGGCAGGAGAAGGTCCGCTACGCCGGCCCGATCCCGACGATGCTCGCCTCGATCCAAGGCCAACAGGCCGGCCTAATGGAAGCCGTGAAGCAGTTGGCCGCAAAGCCTGGATCACCCGTTGACCTGGCGGCGATCGAGGCAGCATCCGAGCGCGGCGCCGCCTCGGCCCTGGCGGATCTGCAAGCCACGGCAACGACCACTGTCACACTGCAGCAGGAGGGCTAGACGTGACTGGACTCCGGATGCTGGGGATCTCGCTGCTGCGCACGTTCGTATCGTGGATATGGGCGCTGGTCATCGGTTGGCTGCTTGTCGCCCTGCCGATTTTTGAACCGTTCCGCGAGCAGCTACTCGGGCTCTCGGAACTCGCTCTGCCGATCCTGATCGCCGTCATCGGCGCCGCCTGGTATGCACTCTGGCGCTGGCTCGAACCGCGGATGCCTGACTGGCTTACCCGGGCCCTGCTCGGCAGCAGCAAGCAGCCGGTCTATGACGACGAGCCAAAGCACCGAGCCTAATCAGAACAAAGGACCCCACCCGTCCGGGTGGGGTCCTTTGTCGTTAAGAGACCGTTGAAGGGGAATTGCCCGCGATATGCGCAGCCCATGCTTGTGGCTGGTGTTCTTGGCATGGTTCGGACAGGGTGCCTTTTCCACAGATTGCACAGATGAGCCGACCGTTTACGGTGGCGTCCTCGATGTCGTCCGAAGCCCCAAATGTTCCATCATGGTGGGCCCTCGGCGCTAGGTCTACCGCGGGCTCAGGCGCTATCGGGGTGCGCAGTACCCAAGCGACGGTCAGGCAGTAGTTCAGATCCTTTGTTTCAATCCCGTTCGGATGCGAGAATCTTCCGTGAAGGGCGCCGTATTCAAGCGCCGCCCTTGCGTTGGAAATCATCTCCGGCCCTACGAAGCTCTGAACTGCAGGATCATTGACGGCCGCCGCGCCGTCAGCCAGGAACTCGGTAAAGCCGTACTCGCTGCTCTGCTCGGCGAGTCCAGATTCCCAGTCTTCCTGCGCGTACACGGTCCCTGGTTCGATGTTGTCCATGACGTCCAACACAGTAAGGTTTTCGAGGTTCTTGCTGGTGGGTGCTTTGCTGTCCTTGTCATAGGGCATATGCGCGAGCCCCGGCACAAGACTTTCCATCACGTCAAAATACAGCTGTCGGCTTGTGACAACTTCGGGGTAGTCAGCAACGAATTCGAGTTCCGCGCTGTTGAGCATGGAAAGAACGACCGAGCTGTGAGGCCGATGACCGAAATGGAACCTGTTCCGGAACTCCCGATAGTGCGCTTGCATTGGGTCCATCTCAGGAAGCCATGACTTCAAATAGTCCACTGATTCCAAGAAGTCGCCTCGCCAAGCGCCGTAGAAGTGCGCAGGGAAGTCCTGTTCTTGTTTGTCGGCCACTCTCGTGGGCAAGCTACCCGCGTATGCATTCCTGTATATTTCGCCGCCTGCGCCGTGGCAGTGCATCGCGAAGGGGTGGGAGCCTACCTTATTGAAGTACGTCAATAGGTAGTTGCCCATGCAACCATCGCGCCACGATACCGGGGCCCGCCCTTTCCTGAGGCGGGCTCCGATTCTAGCTCCGGGCTTGTTCAACTCGAGCCCGTACTCTTTTGCGATTCCCGACGCGGAAACGAAGTCTTCTGTTTGCTTCTCGTTGCTTCTCAAGTCGATACGGTCCGCAGCGCCCTCAACGGCCGAGGCTGCGGCGCGCACGATAGCGAAGACGGTCCGCGAGTCGATCCCGCCCGACAGATCGCATTCAAGATGCGCCCGACGGTCAGCCAGTATGCCGGCGATGCGGGAAACCCAAAGCTCGAGGAAGTTCGAAAGCCCTTCCGCGTATGTGGCCGGTCGCTTTCCTCTTTCGATTTGGCGGACTTCTAGACGGTCACCGCGAAGGACTATGACATGCCCCGATGGTGCTACTCGGATTCCCTCGAACACGGTGTGGAACGAAGCCATTTGGTCAGTGAGACGGCCCCGGGACCCCAGCCCCGTCAGTTGCGCGTAGTTGGGTCGGATGCGGACGTTATTGTCTCGGAGGTGGTCGGCCAGCGCGGCGAGTGAGGTAGATACCGCCCACACGTCATCGGCCTGGTAGTAAAACAGGCGCGACATGCCCATTGCATCTACGCCGAATTCCCAGTCGTTCCCTGCGCGGCGGACGTTGACGTAGCAGCCATCATTCCCGGGACCAATCGGATGTCCTGTCTCGGTGTTCCTCTGCCGTGCGCCGTAGGGGCCATAGACGTAATCAGCGCCTACGAAGCAATAGCCCTGGAACTGCTCATGGGGAGCGTTCGTAAATGTGGAATACAAGATCATGGTCCCCGGGTGTCCTTCTAATGGCGGTGTCGATGTGACGTCTCCGAAAGCATAACGCGCAAATCGTGCGACTTTTGTCGGCCTTGAGATGGTAGAGCTACACTGTATTGCGCCCGGCCCCAGTAGCTCAGGGGATAGAGCAGAGGCTTTCTAATCCTCCGGTCGGGGGTTCGATTCCCTCCTGGGGCACATGGTAAGGGGCCGGCCACATTTTGTGGCCGGCCCCTTTTCTTGTGCTTAGGCTGCGATCCGTTCAAGCTCGGGACTGCTTTCGGTCTGCCGTTTCCTCCCTGACCGTTCGGGCATGTCAACGGTAGGGAGCGAGTCGAAGCCGTGGCGAATGCCTTCCGGGCGAAGCTTGAGATACACAGTCGTAGTGTCCATGTTGGAATGCCGCATGCTGCGCTGAACAACAAAGTCACTAACGCCGGCGTCGTGCATCTCAGTTGCGAGGGACGCCCGCAAATCGTGAGGACGATGCTTGAGGCCGGCGCGTTTGATCGCCTCGCCGATGAGCCCGGATACTGAGTTGCCAATGATGTGCCCCTCGCCTGGTTCGGGGAACAACCGGTTCGGCGTTCGGTTCGGAAACCAATAGCCGGCCTTCGGCATCTGCAGGAAGTAGGGCCAGATCGCCTCGGGGACGGGCAGGGTCGCCTGTTTCCTTCCTTTGCCGATCGTGGTGAGCGTCTTCGCTGTCCAGTCGATGTCGTCGCCGTTGACCGCCGCGATCTCGGACACGCGCAACCCGAGGTAATAGTGAAGTGCAACCATGACCCGAGTCTTACGGTAGATCCCGCCGTGAAGCAGTGTGTTGATTTCGTCGATGCTGAACGGATTCGGTTCACGCTTGCGAGTGGCAACGCGGGGGAGTCGGTAGGCGGGATTGTCCAGCCGCAGCTCTTCATCCTGCATCCAGGCGAAAAAGGTATGCAGCCCGGAACGCCTGTGAACACGGGTCGAGTTGGACCAATTTTGCTTAGCGGTCCAGTGGATAAGATCACGCCTGGTCACTGTCTCTAGACTCTCGACGTCGCGCGCCAGTTGGCGGATAAAGATCAGGCGCTCCCTGATCGTCTTCGGCGTGAGGTCGGCTGCTTTCATGCAGGCAGTCCAGTAGCTCAGCGTGTCTTCCGTGTTCATTGTTGCCCCCTGGCTATGATTGAAGATTTCAGTATTTTCTACACTGAATTACTCGATCCTGCGGATCG
Source organism: Arthrobacter sp. 18067 (assembly GCF_902706295.1). Taxonomy (GTDB): domain Bacteria; phylum Actinomycetota; class Actinomycetes; order Actinomycetales; family Micrococcaceae; genus Arthrobacter. The sequence goes on from NZ_CACSJJ010000007.1 coordinate 28,915, forward strand.
ATAATCTGGAAGGTTCCTGATGGTGGGGGATCGGGGCCTGCATCGCAGGCCCTTTGCTTTTGGTTTTGCCGATACCGCAGAGGGAGGGAAGGGAGGGGGAGGGCAGGGGCCTGCCTTGTCAGAACCAAGCAAAAAAAATTTGTTGGTTCGTTCAAGGCAAGCTGTGACTGTGACACCGCGTCGGTCGGTTGGTCGTCGTCGGTTGGCTGCCCGTGAGGGCAGCTAGCAAGGCCTCGGGCATTACTCCGGGGCAGTGGCGGCATGTGCGCACGGATCTGGTGAAACGACATTAGATGTGGCTTCACGATCGGTCTTGGCACTCCTTCGCATGTGCGGCCTTTCGGCTCGCTTTATCAACCCTGCCCGTGCGCTCGAAAAAGGAACTGGCTCTGACCCAGTAAGCAGCCCACAGAATCCGGGCTTAGCGTGTTGTGTGATCGCGTGATGACCAGGCGGGGTAGCCGTACCGCCTCTGTTATGAGGGCGCGATACAGCCACACGGGTATGGAAAATGGGCACGGCAATAGTTAGACTGTTACCGCGAGCAGGGTCCGTAGCCGGGGACTGTTCGCCAAGCCGGTCGGATGTTTGCAGCATCCGACCGGCATTAATCGTTAAGTGGGTTAGATCGGCTCCGAAATGGAGCGATTTGTTTGGAACGACTTCACGCCGGGAAAGCGTTCACGGTTCCGGGCATCTCGTAGCGGGCCAATGATGTCGCCAGTAGCTTCAAAGTCGTAACGCTCGGCGCGGTACAGCCCTGCCCTGTCGAAGAAGTAATCAGGATTCCGTCCTGCCTGGAGGCATTGGGGCCCGAGGGCCGCATAGTGGCCTTCCTCTAGGCGAGCTTCGTTGACGCGCTGCCATACGCTGCTCACGCTGCGATCTCCGAGGGGTGATCTTCGAAGATCGGGCGGCGACGGACGGGGAAGCTTACGACCGTGCCGGGTCCTTCTGAATCTCCAACCTTGTAATCCGCCGGTCGGGGGTTCGATTCCCTCCTGGGGCACAAAATGCATCCCCCTTGGAACAAGCGTCCAAGGGGGATGACGCTTATGGCCTCGACTCAAGAAATTCCTTGAGATTCTGCAGCACCAACTGCCAAGTGGCAGTCGACTGCTCCACCTCTTCATCACTGGAATTGTTGCTCTGACTGATCGTCACCGTTGTTCCGTCAGCTGCTTCGGCCACCCTGTACTCCACAGTGTGGTAATTTTCCGGAGCGTCAGGAAGCCCCGAGGTCGGGCTGTAGTGCGTGGTCTTCAACAACTCCGGGGGATCGAAGGCGAGGATCGTCCCTTTGTCCTCGTAGCCCTTGCCGTTGTACTCCCCGGAGTACGTAATCGGATCGCCTACCTGCCAGGTGGTCGCGACGTTGGTTCCGAGGAAGTACTGCTGGATGAGCGCAGGATCAGTCAGGGCCTCCCACACTCTTTCGGGCGGGGCAGGGACGGTGGTCGATGCGACTGCATCACGTGCTTGTCCGCTCATAGTGCTGCTCTCCATTCCTCAACCCTGACGGCGAAACCATCCGGGAGAAACGCTACGCCGTTCGGGATTCTGTGTGAATGGCACAATGGCTAGGTGATGAGCACGAGAACCGCCCGGATTTGCGGCAGGGCAGCAGATGCAGCGAAAGTCCGCGTCGCCGGATTGGCTTTGGTCATTGCCGCGGCATTGATGATGACGGGCTGCACGGCTTCCCCCGGGTTATCCGCGGGCCAGGAGGCCGCCACGCCGGCACCTTCCACCAGCTCCGACGTCACGGGCACCGTGGATCCCGCCGTTGCCGCGACTACCGCCGCAGTCGAAACGACGTTGAAGAACCTTGTTGCCGGTAATCCCAAACCAGACCGGGAAGCGTTACGGGCGGCCTTGGTTTCTGCCGGCATTCCAAAGGCCAATGTTGAGGTTTCAGTGAGCCGGACGCCAACCGGCCTTGACGTCGACGCAATGGAAGCCGCGGCCCTGACCGGGAAAAGCTGTGTCATGGGGCAGATCCGCGACGGTGGTGTGACAGTAACAGTGCTGCCGGCGCTGGCCACCGGAAAATGCTTCATCGGAGACGCCCGCTAGCTGCACCAAGGTCCTCGAATGTGAGTTATGTACGCCTAGCCATTAGATTTAAGGGCATGGCGGAATTCATTTACACGATGACCAAGGCTCGCAAGGCCGTTGGCGACAAACTTATTCTGGACGATGTCAGCATGTCGTTCTACCCTGGCGCGAAGATCGGTGTCGTGGGACCGAACGGTGCTGGTAAGTCCACCATCCTGAAGATCATGGCCGGACTGGACACCCCTTCAAACGGCGAGGCCCGCCTGAGCCCCGGCTACACCGTGGGCATCCTCCTGCAGGAACCGCCGCTGAACGAGGAAAAGACCGTCTTGGGCAATGTCCAGGAAGGTGTAGGCGAGATCTACGGCAAGATCCAGCGTTTCAACGAGATCTCCGAAGAAATGGCCAACCCGGACGCGGATTACGAGACGCTCCTGGATGAAATGGGCAAGCTGCAGGAAGCCATTGACGCTGCCGACGCATGGGACATCGATTCCCAGCTGGAACAGGCTATGGACGCCTTGCGTTGCCCGCCGGCTGATTCCGACGTCACAGTCCTCTCCGGTGGTGAGCGCCGCCGCGTGGCCCTGTGCAAGCTTCTTCTCCAGAAGCCTGACCTGCTGCTCCTCGATGAGCCCACCAACCACTTGGACGCCGAGAGCGTGCTGTGGCTCGAACAGCACCTCTCCCAGTACCCCGGCGCTGTCCTTGCCGTGACCCACGACCGTTACTTCCTGGACCACGTGGCCGAGTGGATCGCGGAAGTTGACCGCGGCCACCTCTACCCGTATGAAGGCAACTACTCCACCTACCTGGAGAAGAAGAAGGCCCGTCTGGAGGTCCAAGGCAAGAAGGACGCCAAGCTGTCCAAGCGCCTTACCGAGGAACTTGAGTGGGTGCGCTCCAACGCCAAGGGCCGCCAGACCAAGTCCAAGGCCCGTCTTGCCCGCTACGAGGAAATGGCTGCAGAGGCCGATCGCACCCGCAAGCTGGACTTCGAAGAGATTCAGATCCCGCCGGGACCGCGCCTGGGTTCCCTGGTCATCGAGGCCAAGAACCTGAAGAAGGGCTTCGACGACCGCGTCCTGATCGATGGCCTCTCCTTCTCGCTGCCCCGCAACGGCATCGTTGGCGTCATCGGACCCAACGGTGTGGGTAAGTCCACGCTGTTCAAGACGATCGTCGGCATGGAGCCCTTGGACGATGGTGAGCTCAAGATCGGCGAGTCCGTGAAGATCTCTTACGTGGACCAGTCCCGTGGCGGCATCGATCCCAACAAATCCCTCTGGGAAGTTGTTTCGGAAGGCCATGACTTCCTCCAGGTCGGTCATGTCGAAATGCCTTCGCGTGCCTACGTTTCGGCGTTCGGCTTCAAAGGACCGGACCAGCAGAAGAAGGCCGGTGTCCTTTCCGGTGGTGAGCGCAACCGCCTCAACCTTGCCTTGACGCTCAAGCAGGGTGGCAACTTGTTGCTGCTTGACGAACCTACCAACGACCTCGACGTCGAAACCCTGGGCAGCCTTGAAAACGCCCTTCTCGAATTCCCGGGTTGTGCCGTGGTGGTCTCGCACGATCGCTGGTTCCTCGACCGGGTAGCGACCCACATCCTCGCCTACGAAGGTGACGACGAGAACCCCTCCAAGTGGTACTGGTTCGAAGGTAACTTCGACTCCTACGAAGAGAACAAGGTGGAGCGCCTGGGCCCCGATGCTGCCAAGCCGCACCGCGTCACGCACCGCCGCCTGACCCGCGACTAGGAAGTCCAGCCACACAAACAGAAAGGCCGGTCCCACAAGGGACCGGCCTTTCTGTTTAAACTTCCCGCCGTAACACAGCGCCTGGAAAGCCTACGGGATCCGCACCATACCCTCTTGGGCCACGGTGGCAACATGCAGCCCGTCGCGGTTGAAGATGCGGCCAGTGGCGAGTCCTCGCGCGCCTTGGGCGCTGGGAGACTCCTGAACGTAGAGCATCCACTCGTCCACCCGCACCGGACGGTGCCACCACATGGCGTGGTCAAGGCTGGCGACGCTCATTCCCGGCGTCATCCAAGCGAGGCCGTGGGCGCGGAGAATGGGTTCCAACAGCGTGTAGTCGCTGGCATAGGCCAGGGCGGCACGGTGAAGGTTGGGATCATCGGGCAACGGACCCATGGTTTTCATCCACACGGCATTGCTTGCCACGTGCTGGGTGGGCGGGGAAACATAGAGGGCCGGATCAATGTGGCGGACGTCGAAAGGACGTTCGGATGACATATGCCGGGCCATCGGGTGGTCGTAATGGGACAGCAGCTCTGCGGTGCTGGGTAGTGATTCGGGGTCGGGGATGCCTTCGGGCATGGTTGTTTGATGGTCCAGGCCACTGTCTTCCACCTGGAATGAGGCGATCATCGAAAGAATCGGCACACCGTCCTGGTACGCGTGCACCCGGCGGGCAGAGAACGAACGCCCGTCCCGCAGCCTCTCGACGCCGAACGTGATGGGCTTGTTGGCGTCGCCGGGCCGCAGGAAATAGCCGTGCATGGAGTGCGCCGCCCGGTCCAGTTCGACGGTCCGCATCCCGGCCATCATTGACTGCGCCAAAACCTGACCGCCAAAAACACGATGCCGGGGCTGCTTTTGCGACGGGCCCAGGAAGATGTCCTCGTTGGTCCTGGCGCCGTCAAAGTCTCCAAGATCCAGCAGGCCAATCAGCACTTCCATGGGGTCTTCTGCGGGTGCTTCCACCTCGAGGCCAGCGTTCGTCTCAGTCATGGTTCGACTTTAGACGCCGGCCCGACCCCTCTCAACCGGGGACATGCCGGTAGAGTCGATGATGTGACAGACGTCCTGACCCAGTCCTTCCGCTTCGCCGATCCCCGTGACCTCGCAGACCTGCGGACCTTCGTTACCCGGGCAAAAAGCATCGACGACGGAGCCATCCGCCTCCAGGCCGCGGGCAGCGTCCTGGCTGCCTATGTATGTGTCCTGAGGCCGCGAATCCTGGGGGAGTCCACCCCCACAATCCTAGGCCTGCGCACCATGGCCCTCGCCGAGCCTGCCCAAGCAGATGTCACCGTCACCCTGGCCTCCGTCATGGACCGGTTGGCCCGCTCGGGCGCCGAGGACGTAGAACTGCCCATCCCGCCGTCGACCGTTTCTGAGTCCTGGGCGGGGGTTGGCGCCCCTCGAAGCGGTTGGGAGGCCCAGGGCACAATGCACGACGCCGACCTCAAGTCGGCAGCGGAGGCCGGCATCGGGGAGGTGGCCGGCGTGATTCCCGCCTTGGCGGGTGCCGCAGTGGTGAACAGCGCGCGGGCAGCTGTTTGGGGCCGTGAACTTCCCGGCGCTACCGGCCTTCCCGCGGGGGCGGCGTTTGCCGCTTTCGCCCTGGGCTTCCTGGGTGACGCCGAACAGCGGGTGTTCCGTAACGGCCGCTGGTTCCGCCTGAGCGGCCCCCGCGGCCATGTGCTGGTGCGCACCGGCGCAGGCCTGGGACTCGGTTTCTAGGGGTCAGGCGCCAGCCGACGGGTTGTTGATCATTGTCAGCGCTGCGCGCTCCATGTAGTCCCACAGCGTGCCTTCATGCAACGGCGAGAGCTCCAAAGAGTCCACGGCCGTCCGCATGTGGAACAACCATCGGTCTTTGGCCTCCGGGGTCACCCGGAAAGGCATGTGGCGCATGCGTAGCCGAGGATGGCCGCGCTCTTCACCGTAGGTCGTGGGACCACCCCAATACTGCTCCAGGAACATGAGGAAGCGGCGCTTTGCCGGGCCCAGGTCCTCTTCGGGGTACATCGGACGCAGCAACGGGTCCGTGGCCACGCCGTCGTAGAAGACGTCGATGAGCTTGACGAACGTTTCGTGGCCGCCAACTGCGGCGTAGAAGCTGTCCGTGTAGGCGGGCTGGCTGAAGGGATCGTTCTGCATCAGCTGGCGTCGGGGGCCCGCCTGTGGTGCGGGTGGTTGTGCACCGGCATTGTTACTCATTGGACTTCTCCTCGGCCTTGGTAACGCGGGGTGCGCCTGCAGTTACGGGTGCAGCCGCAGCGCCGGGTTCGTTCGTTTCAGGTGTCTCGAGCGGCACATAATCGCCCTGGGAGCGGTTGCCCACTCGCAGGATTTCGCCGTTCCGCAGGTACCAGATCGCCCCGTCCTCAGCGCGGACCCGCGTAATTCGCAGGCCCACGGATTCAACGGTACCAATCACTTCGCTGGTGACGATGACGTCGCCGATTCCGTACTGGTCTTCGATGGTGATGAAGATTCCCGCGAGGAAGTCACGGATCAACTGCTGGGCACCGAAACCGATGGCGACACCCAGGATGCCGACGCTGGTCAACAACGGCGCGACGTCCACGTTCATGTACTTGAGGACGTAGATGATCACAATCACCACCACTACGACGCTCACAAGGCTCGTCAGCAGTGTGCCGATCGTTTCGGCGCGCTGTGAGCGGCGCTCGTGGTCCAGTGCGCGGATGGCTGGTTGCACCCACTTGAAGTGGGCTTTCTTGAAGAAGGAACTTCCCGCAGACACTCTTCGGGTGATGCGCAAAATAACGAACCGCGCCACGATCCACACACCCAGGCCCACGCCTAGGGTGATGAGGATGGAAACGAGGTCGATCTTTTCGGGTTCCAAAGTGACAATTTCTGCCAGGGGGATGGAGGTCAAGGTGGAATAACTCCTTGTCGTCGGCCCGTGTTCGCCGGGCGCGGAACACTCTGTCCACCTACAACCCTATCGCCGTAGCGTGACGGTATGCGCATCCTGGTCCTGGGTGGTACAGCCTTCCTCTCAGCAGAAATCGCACGGCAGGCCGTTGCCGCCGGGCATGATGTCACTTGTTTTGCCCGCGGTACTTCAGCGAACCCGCCCGACGGCGTCACGTGGGTCAGGGGCGACCGGGCCATGGGTGCCGCGGCCTATGAGGAACTCGACGGCGGCTGGGATGCCGTGGTGGACGTGTCGCGGGATCCTGTGCAGGCGCGTGAGGCGTTGGAAGGGCTGGGGCCGGTCTCTGCCCATTGGACCTTCGTCTCAAGTTGCTCCGTCTATGCGGACCACTCTGTCCCCGGCGCCGATGAGAGTGCCGCGCTGTTGGAGCCCTTGCCGGATGGCCAGGCGGGCACTCCGGAGACCTACGGCGAATCCAAGTCGGCAATTGAGCAGACGACGCTGGCCATGGTGGGTGGGAAGGCCCACATCGTCCGGGCGGGGCTCATCGGCGGCCCAGGGGACGGCACGGATCGCTACGGCTACTGGCCTGCCCGTTTCGCGGCCAACGCTGATCCGGTGCTGGTGCCCGATGTCCCGGACGACGCCACACAGATCATTGACGTCCGGGATCTTGCAGGCTGGGTTCTCCAAGCGGTGGAGGATGGGCTGACTGGAACGTTCAACGCCTTGGGAGAAGTGGTGAGGTTCGAGGATTACCTCAAGGAATCGCAAAACGCAGCCGGGGCTGCGGCTGAAGACATTGTCCGGGCTGACGAAGAGTGGCTGCTGGAGCAAGGGGTGGACTACTGGGCAGGGCCGGACTCGCTGCCCTTGTGGTTACCGGCGGACCATGACGGATTCCAAGCGCGGACCAACAGTGCTGCACGGGAGCGGGGGATGATCCTGCGGCCGTGGCAGGAGACGCTTGCGGCGACACTTGAGGATGAGAGGCACAAGGGTCTGAACAGGGACCGCAAAGCCGGGCTGAGCCGCGAAACCGAACAACGGCTCGTGGCGCAGTGGCGGGCTGAACAGCGTTAGGCCGCTGCCGCCGTCGTGCGTGGCTCGTGGTGTACCGGGAAATTGACGCTGCGTGCGATGAAGCAGACCTGGTTGGCTTCGTGGTGTAACTGTGGCATCAAGCCGGCGTGGCCGGGATCGGCAATCGTGACCAGCGGCTTGAGCGTCACGCTCTCGAATTGCCCGCTGCCGTCCCGGTTGAGTTTCATGAGGCCTTCGGCGTTGTCTTCGTAGCCGGTGACCACCACGCCGTGCTTGACGGCAACGTGCAGGAAAGACAACATGTGGCACTGGGACAAGGCCGCGAGAAGCAGTTGCTCCGGGTTATAGCGTGTCCGGTCTCCGTGGAACGTCGGATCTGCTGAACCCTGCAAGGTGGGAAGACCTGGGATTTCGACGTCATGGTCCCGGGAGTATCCCCGGTAGCTGACCGTGCCCTCGCCCAGGTTTCCGGTCCAGCGGACGGTCAGCGCGTAGTGGTGTTCGTTGAGGCCCATGCGGACAGTTTAGCTATGGGGCGTCAACTGTCCGCACGAGCCTCATGCAGTGCCTGGGCTAGACGTCAGCTGCCCGTGCGCGGAGGGCCCGGGCCACGCCGTCGCGGTTTTCCAGCATCATGCGCCTTAAGGCCGCGCTTTCTTCGGGAAGTCCTGCCAGGAACTCGTCCGTGCGGTCCACTGTGCCTTGGGTGGTGAGCTGTGCCGGGTAGAGGCCCACCACGATCTGCTGGGCCAATGCGTGCGTGCGTTCCTTGACGATCCCGGGCACGGCGTCGAAGTACTTGGCAGCGAAAGGTTCCAACAAGGCAGCGTCCGGGACCCTCATAAAGCCAGCGACAGCGGATGCCTGCAAGGCGTTGGATAGCTCTCCGTTGACCACGATCGACTCCCAGGCTGCGGCCTTGGCCTCAGCGGTAGGGATGGCTGCCTTCGCCTGGGCCGCGGCGTTCTGGCCGTTGGAGGTGTTGTCGCGGGCAAGCTCGGCGTCGATGCGCTCCTGGCCTTGGCGTCCGCCCGCCACGAGGGCGGTCAGGAGCTCCCAGCGCATGTCCTGATCGATCGTCAGGCCTTCCAGTGTTTCCGTTCCGTCCAGGAGTGCCTGGATGCGGTCCAGTTGGGCGCCGCTGCGCGCGAGCTGCGCGAAGGACTTGGCGAACTGCAACTGGGCATCCGAGCCGGCTTCTACCGAGGATGCGAGCTCCCGGAGTTTATCGGCAGCCGCAATGGTGGTGTCCAGCTTGTGTTCGGCCGCTACGTAGTAGGTCAGGGTGGTGGCGAGCTGGCGGAGCTGGACCAGGATGACCGAGGAATCCGTTTCGTGGGCGATGTTGGCCAGGATCAGGTCCACGTAGCCGCGGGCCGGGGTTTCGCCGTCGCGTGCTGCGTCCCAGGCCGAGCCCCATACCAAGGTGCGCGGCAGGCTGGCAGCAAAGTCCTTGAGGTGAGCTTTGGCGGCGGCGAGGGAGTGCTCATCGAGGCGGACCTTGGCGTAGGCGAGGTCATCGTCGTTGAGCAGGATCAGGTCCGGCCGGGTGAGTCCCACCAGTGCGGGAACATCGGTGCGGGGGCCGTCGACGTCGAGCTCCTCGCGGTGGGTGCGCTCCAGCTTGCCGTCACCGGACAAGGAATAGAAGCCAACAGCGAGGCGGTGCGGACGGAGGGTGGGCTGTTCGGCGATTGCGGTCTGCAGGATCGCGAATCTGGTGATGGTGCCGTCCCCGGAAACCTCCAGTTCGGGCGCGAGGGTGTTCACGCCGGCAGTTTCCAACCAGAGCTTCCCCCACACATCCAGGTCGCGGCCGGACGCGGCTTCGAGCTCCACCATGAGGTCGGCGAGTTCGGTGTTTTTCCAGGCGTGTTTGGCGAAGTACGTGCGGACTCCAGCCATGAACTGCTCCGGACCCACCCAGGCCACCAACTGCCGCAGCACGGAGGCGCCCTTGGCGTAGGTGATGCCGTCAAAGTTCACCTCCACGTCCTCCAGGTTGTTGATCTCGGCGAAGATCGGGTGCGTGGTGGGCAGTTGGTCCTGCTTATAGGCCCATGACTTCTCCACGGACGCGAACGTGGTCCAAGCCCGGTCGAACTCGGTGTTCTCCACCGCGGCCAGGTGGGACATGTATTCGGCGAAGGACTCGTTGAGCCAGAGGTCGTTCCACCATCGCATGGTCACCAGGTCCCCGAACCACATGTGCGCGAGTTCGTGCAGTACGGTGATGGCACGGCGCTCAATCTGGGCGCCAGTTACTTTGCCGCGGAAGACGTAGCCTTCCAGGATGGTCACTGCTCCGGCGTTTTCCATGGCACCGGCGTTGAATTCCGGGACGAACAACTGATCGTACTTTTCGAACGGGTAGGGGCAACCGAACTGTGCCTCGAAAAACTCAAAACCTTGACGGGTGAGCTCGAAGATGTTGTCCGCGTCGAGGTACTGCATGAGCGACTTCCGGGCGAAGACTCCCAGCGGGATGACGCGGCCGTCGGAGCTGGTGACCTCGGAGCGGACCGACTGGTAGGGCCCGGCGATCAACGCGGTGACGTAGGAGGACAGTCGCGGAGTGGGCGCGAACTCCCACACTGAGCGCGCGCCGCCGTCGCCGGCAGCCGGTGCCTCGACAGGAGCCGGCGTGGGGGAGTTGGAGATGACGTCCCAGTGCGACGGCGCGGTGACGGTGAACGTGAAGCTTGCCTTCAAATCGGGCTGCTCGAAGACGGCGAACATGCGCCGCGAGTCCGGGACTTCGAACTGCGTGTACAGGTACACCTCGCCATCAACAGGGTCAACGAAGCGGTGGAGGCCCTCGCCGGTGTTCATGTAGGGGGCGTCTGCCACGACCACGAGTTCGTTCTCGGCGGCGAGGCCCGGGAGTTGGATGCGGACGCCGTCCGAGACCTCGGCGGGATCGAGTTCGGTGCCGTTCAGCGTCACATTGTGTACTGCATCAGTGATGGCGTCGATGAACGTCGACGATCCCGGCGTCGCAGAAAACTTGACCACGGTGGTTGAGCCGAAGGTTTCGGTTCCCTGGGTGAGGTCCAAGGTGACGTTGTACGACTCGACATTGAGCAGTTGGGCGCGGATCGCGGCTTCGTCGCGCGTAAGGTTCAGGCCTGGCAAGTGGTGCCTCCGGAAGTTTTTGGGATGGCCGGCCGATCGCGGCCGGACCCTGGTGTGAAGCCATTCTTTCACTCCGGGCCGGGAAGGCAAGGAGTGAACACCACAGTGTCGCCCCACGGAGTAGCGTTGGATCATGGGATCGTTCCGGGACACTCTCGATTTCCGCGCACTGAGGTTTGCGGTTGCCTTTCCGTTGCTCCTCGCCGTGGGCTTTCTTGTGTGCGCCCAGATGCTGCGCAACGACCTCCCGAATCCCGTAGCCGTCATGTGGAACTCCGACGGCGGCAGTTCGTTTGCGCCGTTCGGCGCTTACGTCGCGGGCGGCGCAGCGCTCATCACCTTCTGCGGTTGGGCGGTCTTCCTCCAAGCGGTGTCAATTACGCGGCCGGTGGTCATGCGGCGGGTCATGATGGGCGTGGGCCTCATGGTCAGCCTTTTCATCACCACAGTGCTGGCAGCCGGACTGGTCGGCCAGTCGGGGTTGGCTGATGCCCGCCAGTCCCACGTGGACCCGATCATCCTGGCCATGGGCAGTGGGGCGGCGGTTGCCCTGGGCGTCGTCATGATGTTCGCGTTCAAGCCCGACCCGCGGTGGACACGGGAGGACGACGTGGCGCTGCAGGAGGAACTGAGCCTTCTCGAAGATCCCGACCTGGCGCGTGACTCGCTCAGGCTGTGGGTGCATGCCCGTAGTTCGGTATTTGTCATGATCATTGTCTCCGCACTGTTCCCGGCTGCCTTGATAGCGATCGCGGTCCCGTGGCTTGGGGCGTTGGTGGCGGTGGCTGCACTGGGTGGCGCCGGATTCCTGTTCGCCAGAGTACGCGCCGACCGGGGAGGATTGCAGGTGTTTGCCGGCGGCATCGTGCGCGTCCTGACCGTTCCCGCTGTCGATATCGCAACGGCAGCACCCACCGAGGTGAAGGCTGCCGATTATGGCGGGTGGGGCTGGCGGCACCACGACGACGCCACGGCGATGCTCGTCAGCAGTGGCCCGGCCGTCGTCGTCAGGAAACTCAATGGGGGCCGGGTGGCGCTCAGCGCCGGCACAAAGGCCTCAGCGGACAAACTTGCGGGAATTCTGAACCGGGCCGCCCATCGGGCACATGACGACGGGCAGGCCCAGTAACCCGGGTAGCGGTACCCTAGGTAGCGCATCCCTCATCGCCGCGCCCGGCCCTATGCCGTACCCGCGCGCCAGAAAGAATGGACTTCCTGTGACTACACCCCGCGTCCACATCGCTACGGACCACGCCGGCATGGAACTCAGTGCCCACCTGGTCAGCCACCTCACTGCCAAGGGCTATGACGTGGTGGACCACGGTCCCAAGGAGTATGACGCACTGGACGACTACCCGTCGTTCTGCATCAACGCCGGTGTTGCTGTCGTAGCGGACCAGGAAGCCGGTGTCCACGCTCTGGGCATCGTGCTGGGCGGCTCCGGAAACGGCGAACAAATCGCCGCCAACAAGGTAAAGGGTGTTCGCGCTGCGCTGGCATGGAACCTCTCCACTGCAAAGCTGGCCCGCGAGCACAACGACGCCAACGTCATTGCCGTCGGCGGCCGCCAGCATTCCGTTGAAGAAGCCACCGGGCTCATCGAAGCGTTCCTGGAAGAACCGTTCAGCAACGACGAACGCCATGTGCGCCGCATCGGCAAAATTGCCGTGTATGAAACCACCGGCGAAATCGTCGAGTAGTGCCTGAAGGGCACTCGGTCCACCGCCTGGCCCGCCAATTCCAGGATGTGTTTGGCGGCCGGCGCCTGGACGTCTCCAGTCCGCAAGGACGGTTTGCCGCCGGAGCCCAGGTGTTGACCGGGCACACCATGGTTGAGGCCATGGCCCACGGGAAGCAGTTGTTCCTCAGGTTCGACCACGAATTATTCCTGCACGTCCACCTTGGACTGTACGGTGCGTGGAACTTTGGCGGTGACAGCACCTTTACGGGCGCCTCCAGTATTGGTGCTCCCCGTCGCATCGGCGAAAAGGAGTCCGGGCCCGCAGCCGATGACACTGGATACGTCGGACCGCCACCTCCTGTGGGCGCCGTCCGCGTCCGTTTGGTGTCCGACCACGGCTGGGCCGACCTCCGCGGTGCCACGACCTGCGCTGCCATCACCTCGGCTGAGGCTCAAGCCGTGTTGGATCGTTTGGGCCCTGATCCGTTGCACAACAGGGGAGGGGACCGCGACGAGTTCATCCGCCGCCTGCGTCGCCGCAAGACTGCGGTTGCCCTGTTGCTGATGGACCAATCGGTTCTGGCCGGCGTAGGGAACATTTATCGCGCCGAAGTGCTGTTCCGGCAGGCCATGGATCCGTGGACCCCGGGAAGCAGCATCGGCGTGGAATCCGCCGGCCAACTGTGGGACGACACGGTGGACGCCATGTCCGACGGCGTCCGTGACGGACGGATTGTTACGACGCCTCCCACAGTGTGGACCGGTGGCGCTGCGATGGCGCCCGACGCCGATGCCCACTTCGTCTACAAACGGGACGGAATGCCCTGCCGGGCCTGCGGGACGATTGTGGGCATGACGGAAATTGGTGCCCGCAAGCTTTATTGGTGCCCCGGCTGCCAGGTGTAGCCCCAACAAAGCACTTGCAGGAGCGACAAAAAGCGCCCCGATCCTTGGATCGGGGCGCTTTCTTTGTGGAGGGGACGACGGGAATCGAACCCGCGTAATCAGTTTGGAAGACTGAGGCTTTACCATTAAGCTACGTCCCCGTGACTTCGGGCTTCCGCCCGTGGCAACCAGATGATCCTAGCAACCCCTGATTCTGCAAGGCAAATCGCCGTATAGAAGGGGATGGTTTAATGTGTATGTATGACTTGCCTCACGGGCTAATGAGGGGTAATATCTATGCCGTAATGCGATCTAGCTGCGATCGTTTGGGCGGTTCTAGCCGGGTGTTACGACACGAAGTCGCGCGCCAAGATTCGCAGGTTGTTCTAAGTACCTGCGGGTAGCATGGTGAGCGGCCTAGTTAGTAGTGCCTTTTATATACGTTTGTTATACGTGAAGGTCTGCTCAGGCTTGGGGGAGATGGGAGAAAGATGCCAACCAAACGGCTTCTGCCGGATGCGGCAACACTGCGCCGAATGCGCAACAACGACTGGCGTCTCAAGGACATTGCGAAGGAATACGGAGTCACTGAGGCTGCCGTATGGAAGGCCCTAGACCGGGCGAACCTGGTTCAGGGTCGGACTACTTATAGCGAGATTCTTCCTTGGAAGATTCTGCCCGAGCATCGGGCAACGAACATCATGGTCATGTTCCGTCGCATCCTCCGGCAGCGGAAGGGTGAGGTGCTGCCCGAGAATGAGCAGCGCTACCTGGATGCATGGCTCAAGACTCTCAACGACTCGAATGTCGTCGTGAACTATCACCCGGAAGCGCCACCCAATGACGCTTCTAGGAAGGGTGGTTTCTACTACGTCGAGCGCCAGCCAACGGACAAGTGGATCATCCGCGAACCGGACGATCAGGCAGCCTAGAACGGCTGTGACAAGCCTTACTTCGCCCGATTGGATTAACCCGATTCGGGCCATGTACTCTTGAGGCAACAACAGACCAGACGCGGTCGATAGAAGGCTTAGGGGTGACCTCACGGTCACCCCACCTTTTACTGATGATGGTTAAACGTATTTAAACGACTTGAGTAAGCGTTGCTCGAATCGACGCTAATTATTAGGCCCAAAGTTAGGGGAAAACTGGTCTTGGTCTTTATGAAAGCTTCCGATGATTTCGAAGTCATCCACGATGAACCGCGTTTCGCAATCATCCGTGAAGGCTCCGACATTATTGGCGATCTGTACGCCGACGATCTGGAATCAGTTGATATTCAGGGGACCGCGGCTAACTACGGGTTAGAACTGCTGGACATTGTGGAGGTAACCGAAGGGGAGTATCAGCTCTTGTTCGGTTATGTTCCAGCACTTTTGTTGACGGAAAGGAAAACGGATGACAGTTGCTACACCAACCGCCCCCAACTGGGGGGCTCTACCGGAGTCCATGACTGCGGAGCAGATCAACCGAATGATCGAGTTGTTCCTCTCCGATCAGGACCCCGACACCATGGGGCTGATCACTGACAAGCCGGGCACCCGCCTTGGGAACGCCGTGTTGGTGGGCCACTTCGAAGACGACTCTCCGGAGTGGCACCAGGCACGGCGCGCCGGCATCGGCGGCTCGGAAATCGCCAGCATCCTAGGCATCAACTCGTTCAAGTCACGATTCGTTCTGTGGCACGAAAAGTACGGCACCATCCAGCCGGAAGGAATCGACCCGGACTTCGCGGAATGGGGCCATCGGCTGGAGCCGGTAGTGCGTGACAAGTTCGCGGACAACCACCCTGAGTTCGAGGTTCTGCCGGGCGGCTCCTGGGTTCACGTGGACCGACCATGGCACCTGGCCAATCCCGATGGGCGCCTCCTGAACAGGGCCACCGGCGAGGTGGACGGCATCTGGGAAGGCAAGACCAGTGCAACCGGTTATGGCTGGGAGAACGGGTCGGTGCCGGTCAAGTATGTGGCGCAGGTCAGGCACTACCTTGAATGCTTCGGCTTCGAGTACGCGTACATCAGCGTCCTCATCGAGCTGGGTAAGTACAAGGAGTTCGTGATCTACCGCGACCCCATGACCCCGGTGGTGTCCATGCAGCCCGGTGAGAAGGACGTTTGGTACGCCCCTGGCGGGCCAGCAATGCTTGCGACCGCCCAAGAGTTCGTGGACTCGATACACGCCGGCACGCCGCCTCCCATGGACGGGGGAGAGGATAGCCACAAGCTGGTCCGCAAGTTCCACCCGGACATCGACGGCACCACGTTCGACTTGGATGACAAAACTGGGCAGCAGCTCCTCGACGCCAGGCAGGCTGTTAAGGATGCGGAGTCCGAGCACAATCGAATGAAATCGGTGGTGATCGAACAGATGGGCAAAGCCAAGTACGCGTCCCACCGGGGCGTCAATATTGCCCGGAGGCAGGCCAATAAAGCCGGTCCAACGCTGGTTGCAGTGAACTCGTAGGTACGGCTTATGTACAACTTGACAATCACCGTTGAGTTGCGTAAGCTAATTTCATCGCCCCGACGCGGGGCATTCTTTTAGACCTGATGGTTGAATGTTTATAAACCGTATAACTCCGAATCTTGAAAGGTTCGGTTCGAAAGGAATCGCCAAATGACCTTCTTCAACACCTCCGCCAAGAACGCGCCGGCCATCAAGTTCCAGAACATTGGCGATGCATTTGATGGCTTCATCACCGGCCCGATCGCACAGCGTCAGGCACGGGACTTCACCACGAAGCAGCCCAAGTTCTACAAGCCGCGCCCCGGCCAGACTCAGGGCGATCCCATTATGGAAGGCGTCATCCCGGTCACCGACCACCAGGGCGTCTCGGGCACGATCTATGTCACCTCCAAGCTGATGCGCCGAGCAATCGAGGACGCTCTGATCGCAGCCGGTGCTGAGCAGCCTGCTGAGGGTGGCCGCTTGTTCCTCCAGTACAGCGGTACGGACTCGTCGTCCGGCTTCAACGCGAAGGCGTTCACGGCCCGATACGCGGCCCCGGCGGGTGTTGCGCCGGTTGCTGCAGCCCAGGCCGCTCCCGCGCCAGCTGTGGCTCAGGCAGCCCCCGCTGATCACGGGTTCCAGCACGCACCTGCCGCACAGGCCGTAGCGCAGGGCGGATACGCACAGCCCGCCGCCCCCGCTGGTTACGCACAGCCTGCCGGCTACGACACGCAGGCCGCAGCCCCGGCCGGTTACTACCCGCCCGCGTACTAAACACAGCCAACTTCTGTTCGTCCGATTGGAGAACCTTGACGGAACACAACGAAGCACCATTGACCACAACCATTAAGTCCCCCGAACGGGACGGCACCTGGATCGTCATACGCTCCAACAACGCAGCCCACCTCGAAGCCCAATGCGTCGAGCTGGAGAACGGTGCGGCGCTTGTCGCAGTCGGTCGCCTCCAAGCCGCGCTCCGTGCCAAGGCCAACATCGGATCGATCCTTGAGGCCAAGCCGGTCGAACCGCAGGCAAACAACGGTGCATTCAACCAAGCCGCATTCCCTGCAGTCCCAGAGCCGACACCAGACCTGCAACCCGCGCAGTACAGCGAGCCGATGCCCTCCGTGACCCAGCAGCCGCCAGGATGGGGCGCAGCCCCAAACCCCCAGACCCCGCCTGCCTTTGGTGCGCCGGTCAACCATCGGCCCACCCCTGCTCCTGCAACTGCACCTGCTGCAGTTGACCCGTGGGCCACGCCCACTCAGCCGTCAGGCGCCGCAGGCTGGGGGACCGGACCCGCTGACCCATGGACGCCTCCCGCAGCGGCTCAACCGGTCGCCTCAGCTCAACCCGTAGCCGGAGTTCCATCAGGTCCTCCTGCCGCACCTGGTGCCCCTGTCGTGCTCGGCCAGCCAGCCCGTATGGCGAACGGCTCCAGCGCAAAAGGCCCGTGGCATGCATGGGCCGACCCGCGACCGCAGTCAGTGACAGAGGCCATCGAGAACGAAACCGATGACCCGAACCACCCCGGACTCGCAGCCGGCACACACAAGTACTGGGCCTGGATTCGCTGACCAAGGTGAGGGCACCCTCCTGGGTGCCCCGCCTAAGCGTGGAAAGGAGGCTGAATGCTTAGGTTGTCGCAGGGCAGGCGCAAGAACGTCGACGCGGGAGAACCACTCCACTGCCCATTCGGTGTCCTAAACGCCACCGAAACACACATCCGTAAAGGGCAGCTTGCCCTTGTTGCGGGTGGCCCAGGAACGGGCAAGTCGGCTGTCGTTCACGCTTGGTTGCAGCGTGGCGACGATCAGGGCCGACACAACACCACCATGTATTTCTCGGCCGACTCGGACCCATTCACAATGTGGAAGCGGTCCGCGGCCATCGCCACCGGATACACGCTGTCCGACATTGAACGGATGGTGAAGGAAGGCAACACGCAAGGTTTGGATGCCGAAGTGGATGCCGCAACCAAGCACATGTGGTTCGACTACCGGTCATCACCGACCGAGTCGGACGTGCTGGACGAAGTGAACGCCTACTACACGGTGTACGGGCAGGACCCGGAAGTGATTGTCCTCGACAATCTCAAAAACCTTTGGCAGGACATGGGCGAGTTTGAGGCCCTAGAACAGTCCTGCATGTTCCTGCACGACCTGGCGCGGGACACGAACGCCGCGATCATCGCACTCCACCACGTGGTTGGTGCAGCGGAAGACGGCATTAGCGCGATTCCACTGTCCGGCCTGCGAGGCAAGGTGTCGAAGACCCCTGAGGTGGTCCTCACCTTGCACCGCTCCGACAGTCAACTGAACGTGTCGCCGGTCAAGAACCGTAACGGACGCGCACAAGCATCCGGTTCCTGGATTCTGCCGCTCCAAGCGGACATGAGTCGCATGCACTACCAGGGCTAGAAGCCCTGCCCAACGATTGAGGAGGATGAATTGGGCAAGACAATCTTTGAAACAGAACACCTCGTTGAATTCGATGACGACGGGTTGCCGGTTAAGACCGCACGAATGACGTTCAACCTGGACGAACTCGCGCTCATCCGGTCGGGCCTGAACTTCGGCACGGACCAGATGATCAGCGACGGGTACCCGGAAGGCAGGATCACTCCTGTGGTGACGGTAGCACGAGCGTTCTTCGATGCCGAAACTTGGGTTCGCGGGGCAGGTGACTGCGAATGACGTCATTCACTGAACGCCTTGTAGAGGCAGGAGCGCCTGCGCTTCCGAACGATCATTGGTACGCGTGTTCAGTATCTGTGAGTTCGGATGAATGGTCGGTCGCACTCAAGCTCGGCAGGGGTGGGAGGCCGAACGCCCATGCAATTGCCCGGCTAGACCAGGACTATAGCCACAGTCCGACAGTGGACGAGATTGTGAAGCAGGCCGAGCAGGTTCATCGCCAAGCATTTCCTGAGGCAAATTTCCGCCCCGAAGTGCAGGTATTGCTTCTCGGGATGGAGGTTGAATGCGAGTTGTCGGCATAGACCCAAGCCTGTCCGCGACAGGCGTGGCCGACGATCACGGCCAGTTGCACGTGCTGAAGCAGAAACCTGCTGACGGTGACCAGCGCCTGGTCAATATCCGGGAGGGTGTTGCGCGCTTCACTCTGCACGCCGACCTGATCGTCATGGAGGACCTACCAAGGAATGCCATGGCAGCAGGTGTGACAGGAATGGTTCAGGGCGTCATCCGGGAGTACCTGCAGCAGCACTCGATCCCGTACGTCACAGTCACGCCGGCCACTCTCAAAAAGTTTGCATCGGGTAAGGGCAACGCCCAGAAGCCTCAGATGCGGGCCGCGTGGCTCAGCTACAGCGGTGACGACGTGGCTGATGACAACAAGGTGGACGCCGCCTGGCTCCGAGTCATCGGCCTTCACTTGGCCGGCCAGCTCCCGGCAAACCATGAGCACTGGTCGTGTGTCGAGACTCTTAGGCCACAGGTGGACGCGATCCGGTCCGGGTTCAACCTCAACTAGGAAAGGTGGGGTAGTGGCCGTCACCAAATTTCCGATCCGAACAGTGCTGGAACATTTCGGAGCCGAACACCTGCCCCACCGCGGCGGCTGGGTGAAGATTCGGTGCGTCATTCACGACGACAACCAGCCGTCCGCCCAGTTCCACGACACCGAGCAGCGGTTCCGCTGCTTCTCGTGCAACTTTTCCGGGGACGCAATCGACCTGATCCAACTGAAAGAGGGTGCCGACTATCACACGGCTGTCCAACGCTGTGAAGAAATCACTGGCCAGGAGGGTGGAGGCGTATCAGCAGCAGCTGTACGACCCGCCCGGGCACGCCCAGCTCGACTATCTGATCGAGGAACGCGGCCTGACGCCGGACACCATCG
This sequence comes from Arthrobacter sp. 18067, assembly GCF_902706295.1. Lineage (GTDB taxonomy): Bacteria > Actinomycetota > Actinomycetes > Actinomycetales > Micrococcaceae > Arthrobacter. The sequence continues at coordinate 48,689 of NZ_CACSJJ010000007.1, forward strand.
CGAAGTTCCGGCTGGGGTGCGTCGCAGACCCCGTCGAATCGGATGAGCCCGCCCGCGGGCGTATCGCAATCCCGTACCTGACACCCACGGGGCCGGTTAGCTTGCGGTTCCGGAAGATGCCGGAAGACCCGCACCCCGCCAAGTACTGGCAGCCCGCTGGTTCCACGCTGACCCTGTTCAACACTCCAGTGATCACTGAACCGCGTGACTGGATTTGCATCACTGAAGGCGAGATTGACTGCATGACAGCAGTGCAGGCTGGCCTGCCGGCGGTTGGTTTACCGGGGGTTTCGTCGTGGCAGGACCACTACTACGCCATCTTCAACGGATATGAGCGGGTGTTGATCCTTGCGGACAACGACGACAAGGCCGGGCAGGGTGCGAAGTTCGCGGACCAGGTGGCCAAGAAAGTGCCAGGACCTGCGGTGTTCCTCATGCCGGACGGGCATGACGTGAACAGCTTCTACAAGGCGCATGGCGCGCAGGCCTTGAAAGACCTGCTCAAGATCAAGCATTAGAAAGAGGACCAAATGACTCAGAAGACTGAACTGCAGACCTTGCAGGCGTTCCTTGAAGACGACTTCATGGAATTCACCAACATCAAATGGGGCTACGCCGAAGGCGATGATCTGCCTGGAGGCGCCCCCGGGGAATACCGCACAATCCACGTCGAGCACGACGAACCACGCAGGTGGTCCCGCTTCGGAAACGTCGTGACCCGGGTGCCATCTGGAGCCCTGTATCAGTGGCAGTACGACGAGGCGCTGACCGAGATGGGCGAGCACTCCTTCCTCGGCAACCTCACCGAGGTGCGCGAGGAGCGCGAAACCGTAGTCGTCACCAAGTACTTGGAGGTGGGCAAGTGAATATCGCTGACACCGAGTTCCGGAAAAGTGACCGCGTCGAACTGCTGGCCGATCTTGGCCCGCTGAAAGCTGGTGCTTCCGGCGTTGTCGTGGAGGTGTACGAGCCCGGCGGCATGCCAGCAGACGCTGAATACGTTCGAGCATCCGAATGGCCGACCGACTCCGAGTTCGCTGTCGCAGTGGCCTTCCCCACCCTGCGACTCGCACTCCCGCCCGAGGGCCTTGGCTGGGTCTGCGATGGCCTGGACACCAGCGAATTGCACCCGTGCGACGTGATTCCGATCCGCGCCTCGGAGGTCAAGGTCACCGGCAACATCGAAGCCGAAGGCTACTAGACCCGGCGTACTCATGCGCCGAAAGTTCAACGTTTAGAAACATTTGGAAAGGTAACTCATGAAATTCAGCATCAAGAAGAAGTCCATCCCCGCAGCAACCGTCGAGTACGTCACCGACGAACCCACGTTGGAGCAGCGGGTCAGCGCGGCCAACATCTCCGCTGACGCATATGTCGGCATGTTCGAGTCCGCGATCAGCGGCTTGGAAGGTTCGGCCCGCTCTCTGCAGCACGCATCGCAGGAGGCACGCAGCGAGGCGGCCTCACTCACGGACCTGGCCGACGACGCCGAGATTGCAGCCGACCTGCGCTTCGAGCAGGCAGCCAACATTCGCGCGCTGATCGGTGCCAGCAAGTGACAGGCCAGCGCCAACTGCCCACGGTGGACCTCCGGAAGGTTCACCTGACGATCATCCCCGGGCGATCCGGTGCGGACGAAAAGCTGCATCGGACGCTGGGCCTCGCCAAGCAGGCAGTCAGCTACCAGTGCGGCAGCTATGGCCGGCACCATCCCATGTCGATCTGGGCGTGGGACTTCGAAAAGGGGGAGTGGTCGCTGCTGTACGACATTCCTGCCAAGACCAACCAGGCGGACTTGCCTTGGAAGAAGGAAAACACTCTTTGATCATCATTGGTTTGACCGGCTACAAGCGGGCCGGCAAGGACACTGTCGCTGACTATTTGGTGGACCTGCACGGCTTCACAAAGTTGTCCATGGCGGCGCCGTTGAAACGCATGCTTCGCAGCCTCAACCCGCTACTGGGTGGCGGCACGCGTCTCATGGACATTTGGGACGACACAGAAACTGTCCAGAAGAATGAGGAATGGATCAAGGGGTCCATCTACGCGGACGAGTACCGCCGCCTCCTCCAACTGCTCGGAACCGACTGTGTCCGCACGATTGATTCGGACTTCTGGGTCCGCGCAATGGTGAAGGAAATTGAGGAGTCCGGCGCCGACCGGGTCGTCATTTCCGATGTTCGCTTCCCCAACGAGGGTGAGCTGATCTGGAACCCCCAGCGGTTCCAGCTGCGAAAGGTCAGCCCCAGCAGCCTCCTCCTGCAAGTGGACCGGGACGGAGTCGAGTACGACCCCGCAGGTCACGAGTCGGAACAGTGGGTTGGGGCGATGGGGGAGCACGCGGTCATCCACAACGACGGCGTCATGGGCGGCGACCTGTTCGACAACGTCGAGGACATTCTCTCCGAGTTCGGGGTCCTCTAATGAGCCTTGTCACCCTGCTCGAAAGGGGCGGCAGCCGACGAGGAACCGACAAAGTCCAGGCAGCGTACGACGCGATGCCCGAGGAGGAACGCAAGGCGTTCCGCACCATCATCAAAGACCAGGAACAGTTCACCGCGCCGGAAGTGGCCGCTCACATGGGTGGCGTCACCGGGGACCAGGTGAAGCGGTTCAGGCAGAAACTCAGGGAAGGCAGGGCGCAGCTCTGAGCCTCAACCAACTACTTGAAACCAAGCAAGCCGAACAACTTGCCAAAGAACAGGTCGCTGCGCCGACTGGCTGGGAGCGCGGCAACGAACGGACCGGCGACCGCGGGTTCGGATCAACAGGGCCACTGGAGCCGGGAGCCAACGTTACCGACAAGCTCCTGCTGGAGCGGGCCGGGTTTGACCCGAAGGAGTGGGAAATCATCCCGCCCATCCAGTACCGCGAATGGGACGCCAACGTGGGTGGCGGAACCATCAAGACCTTGCAATACAGGCGCTTTAGCGTCAAACGCATCACCGCCTCCGGGCTGAACTTTGAGGAGCTGATCCAGCATGTTGGCCGACGAAACAGCGAACCGAATCCAGGTACTGGTGCGGGCACTTTCCACTTCGCTAATGGAGATTGGCAGCTTGGTAAAGCGGATGGTGACGGCACTGCGGGAACTGTGGACCGGATTCTCGCGTCCATCGACAACGGTGTGGCCGCTTTCAAACAGGCTCGCAGGAAAGAGGCCGCTTTCGCTCACCTCACATTCTTGGGCGATTGCATGGAAGGGTTCGTCAGTCAGGGCGGCAAGAATGCTTGGCGCACCGAGCTGACCCTTACAGAACAGCTGCGGCTCATGCGTCGTCTGTTCCTCCACGCGATCGACAGCTTCGCCCCCTACACCGAACGGCTCACTGTCGTTTCCGTCCCGGGCAATCATGACGAGGCAGTCCGAATGCCGGGCATCACCACCTACGACGACAGCTTCGCCGTCGATGCCCTAGTGGCTGTGACGGACGCGATGAAGCTGAACGAGGCAGCGTACTCCCACGTGGAGACGTTCGTGCCGAAACGGGACTCGCTCACCGTCACCTTGGACGTGAACGGGACGGTCCTGACGCACGCTCACGGCCACCAGTGGCGAACGAACAAGCACTGGGACTGGTGGAGAAGGGGCAAGCGTTCGAACCAGGCTCTGACATTGGCAAAGCGGACATGCTGCTTGCTGCTCACGGCCACCACCTGCACATCGAGCAGAAGGGCTCCCGGACCTACATCATGAACCCGGCTCAGGAATCTGAGTCGACGTGGTGGAAGAACCAGACCGGCGACCATGGCGCCCCCGGGGCGCTCACATTCATTACCGAAGACGGGAAGGGACGGGGCTACACCGTTGTCTAACATGACCACCGAGTTCTACGAACTGCACGCCGAGACAGTGCAGAGGGTCGCCAAGAACCAGCACAAGCAGTCCACCATCTTTGAGGTGGACGACATTGAACAGGCCATCTGGCTGTTCTTTGCGGAGAACTGGTCCACGATCAGGGGCTACGACGAGGCCGGGATTAAGACGCTCGCAGGCAAGGCCGCGGTCAAGTTCTGTAGGGAACAGCGCAACGACTTCATGTACTTCACCGGCGCGTTCGTGTACACGCCGGACATGGTGGAGCGCATCCTCGAAGAGTCGGTCTGGGTTGACCTGGGACCCGGGGTTGACGTCGAGGGCCGGGTCGATGTGCAGGACCGGTTCGGTCAGCTCAAGGACTCCTACCAGCAGAACCTTTACCTCAAGTACGGGGCCAAAGAGGACTTGACTGACGCGCAGCGGAAGTCCGCGGAGCGTGGACTCAACGACCTGACCCACCGACTCAACAATGGGCGGTTCGAACGGGTCGATTTGGTCGAGGCCGCTAATGAGGTTTGAGCGCTTGTGCCAGGCCATCCACGCGTGGGTTTACACGCACGCATTCTTCCTTGAGCAGAAGCTCGACAAACTCTTCACCCGAAAGGACATTCAATTTGTCTAAGACCCTCAAGAACGTTTTCAAGCCCTCCGACAAGGTCGCAGAAGGGCTCGGCGCCACGGCAGTTGTGATCGGTGTCGTCGTCCTCATTGCCGCGATCGTGTTCGGCATTTGGCTTCTGCTGGCCTGGCTGGGCATCTGGCTGGTCGGCATCCTGACCGCTGGCGCGGTCGTCCTGAACATTTGGCAGGGCGTCGCTGCGGTCGCGCTGCTTAGCATCATCGGTGGCCTGATCAGCCGCAAGTAACAACGACAAAAAGCCCCCTACCCGGGTTCCTGGTAAAACAGGTTCCCCGGGTAGGGGGCTTTTTTGTGTTTAACAATCGTTCAGCGGGGCACGTATCTGCCGCCCTACTCCATCAGGTCGACACGCTTCACATCAGCTTTGGGCAGCCAGCAGTTGAACATGTTCATGTTTTCATCCGTCCACTCGATCTGGACGTGCGTTGCCGACCACCACACTGCCAGCGCCCGAACCTCCACCTTGCTGCCGCCCGCTACAGGCACTTGAGCAATGACGTACGGTTCTTGCCCGTACGTGAACCTTTGGACGTCGTGATGCGTGAACGTGTACTCGGACGGGGCCAGCTCATACTCCTGTCCGGCCTCGGAGAACTTGGATGGTCTGTCAAAGATGGAACTCACGCATCGAGTCTAGGCCGTGATTGTCGTGTCCGTTGTGTACGTTTGGACCGTGGACCAACAGACCTTGACTCTCACCAGCCAGCTGATCACAGGAAGTGTGGCACTGGTTGCTGGGCTCGGCGGCGCAAGCTTGACAGCCTTCATTAACCGCAAGAACACCAAGGAATCTCTTGCTGCTGCCCGCCTCACAGCCGAAGACCAATGGCAAAAAACTCAAGAACAAAGCCACGCCAACTGGCTGCGTGAGCAGAAGCAGGAAGCCTACTCCCAGCTTCTTGCGACCACGCACGCAATCTTTGAAATTCCCGACTGGGCTGCTCCAAAAGAAGGGGTAGACAGATCATTGGTCGAACTGCAAATGGTGTACAACAGGGTCAGGATGGTTGGCGCCTCCTCAGTCAGACTTTCCTCCACCCAAATGGTCGCGTGCGCTCTGAAAGCGGTTGATTTCGCGGGTCAGCGGAGAACTCTAGAACAGCGGAAAGAAGATGGCGATCAAGACGACAAAGCGCTGCTGGAGTTGATGAGCGAACTGCTTGAGAACCTGAACAGCTACCACGAGGTCGTGGATGAGTTCGTGAAGGAGGTCCGCAAGGAACTCCACTCGGCCGCCCCCATGGCACCTTCACCCGAGACTGAACAGGACTGATCGTGGACCAGGAGACGATAAGACTCATAGTTACTGCCGCTGGCGCACTGCTCGCTGGTTGGGGTGGTGCCGCGCTGACCTCATACATAAATAGAAGGAACACGACGGATACGCTTGCCGCATCCGAGCGGAGCAGCAAGGAGCAATGGGAACGGACAAAGAGCCGCGAGCACGAACTCTGGGTTCGCGACCAAAAGCAGGAGGCGTACGCCGAGTTCGTGCTCAAAGCTGATAAGGCCGTCAGCGATGCCCAAAGCATGTGGAGGGGCGGTAAAGATGACACCGCCATCAATCTGTCGGGTGCCAGAATGCGTATACGCCTTGTGGGACCACCCGAACTTCGCACTGTTGCATGGGAGGTCGAGGAGGCGGTCAAAAAACTGATCGAATACTCGCGGCCCAGCGTTGATCAATGGGGCCTCCCACGAGCCAGCACAGACAAGAACTACGGAGAGTACGCGCTGCTTAGGGCTCGCGTTGAGGCGTTGCTTCAGGATTTTGTCGCAAAGAGCCGTCGAGACTTGGGAACGGCTGTCGCCGGTGATGAGGCATCCCGGGAAACGGACCCAGATTCCTCTGAGCAGGATCAGGTGGACTAGCTCATGGACCAAGAGACTCTGCGTTTGATCGTCACAGCAGGCGTGGCGCTAATCGCGGGCTTGGGCGGCGCCGGCCTGTCCTCCTGGGTTAACCGGAAGAACACAGTCGAGACGCTAGCTGCGGCCGTGGAACGGGACCATGCTACTTGGCTTCGAACCCATCAGCAGGAAGCCTACGCTGAGTTCCTTGCCAAAGCAGAAGCCGTAATCCACGCAGCGAACTCCAACCCAAACTCGCCCATGCCCGCTGCTCCACCGCTCGATGACATGTCTATCGCTTGCGGACGGCTTACGCTGGTGGGCGGTGCCGAAACCATTGACTGGTCAAAGCGGATCGACTTTGAAGCCAGGAGAGCGGTCATAGTGAGGATGCAGATGGACAAGGCGGAAGCCGATTCTGCTGAGGAGATGCAGGACTGGATATCACTCACCAGCGCGACCAGGGATTTTCATTCTCTGGTCGGCAGATTTGTTGATGCGGCCCGGACAGAAATTGGCACTGGGCCGGCGCCTGAAACGGAGAACGACCCCGGAGAAGAAGACTAAACGTTACCGTAGGTCAGCTGGCGGGGTTCCAGGCTCAGAATGGAGAGCGTTAACTATGCCTTTGCGGCCACTTCCTTTTCGCTTGTCTTCCGGCGAGCACGGAGCTGCATCATTCGGTCTTCCCCATTGGCGGTCAGCTTCCAATAGCGTTGGCGATCGTTCACTCCCCGCTTTTGGGTGCCCCGCTCTACAAGCCTGAGGGCTAGGAATTGGACTATCACATCGTCCAGAATGCCGGGGGTTCGGACTGTTGCTCGCCGCAATCTCTGCACTTGCACGTCAGGATTAATTTGCGGAAATGTCTCGAACGCCATCGCGTTTAGGTGCTCCGTGAGAGCGTTGTCGAGGTTCCTGTCCGAGGCCTCGTGGAGCATCTTGGGCGCTATGCCCTTGAAAATTTCGTTCCAGTTCGTGATGACCGTGTACCCGCTCGAATACTCACGGCTGTTGCGGTCTACGTAGACCACCGACACGTCGTACTCAAAGCCGTCCTCGCCGTCCTCCAGATCAGGGAAAAGCGGACTGACCTCAGACGTCGTGGACTCGGTAACCTTGGCACGAAGCTCGGCCAACTCTCCACGCATCTCAGGTGTCATGGCAAAATCACCACGAACCCACCCGATCGCTGGCTTCTTCTTCTGGAGCGCAACCAAAGACGTGGCAATCTGTGCCGCAAGGTCGTCCTTGCCGTCGAAGTACCGGACGGTGCGCTTGGACTCGGCCTTCTTTCTGAATTCCTCCAGCTGTTCGGCCTTTTTCGGGTCCAGCTCAGTCTTTTGTTTGACCACGGAATCTAGGTCCCGCTTCAGGAAGGCCATGACCGGAGTCTGTGTCTCGATGGCGTAGTCGTACTCCATCTCGGTGTAGCTCACATCAGTCTCGGCGTCGACCGAACCGTACTTTCCGCCCAGGATGAGAATGTAGTAGTCGGAGTCATCAATGACTCCCTTTATGAGGTCCATCTTGTCGTCATCGCCCGCAGGGAATAGCTCCATGCCAGCCGGGAAGCAGTTCAGCTCAAGCAAGATTCGCGTAACGGCTTGCCGCTCCTCGACTAAATCAAGGTAGGTGGAGCTGACGAAGACCTGCGGGCGGACGTCCATGAAATTCCCCATTCTGACACTGCGCTAAACCAACCACTAATCCTATCCGCTGGTAGCGCCCTTCCTGGGTAGGGCAGGCGGAACCCGGCAATCGTGGCTATCGCCTGCCCACGCTATTTCAGGCGCTCTTGGGGGAAACCTTGAGCCGGACCAAGTAGGCGGCAACAGAGGACAGAACCGACTTGATGATCAGGACGCCGAAACCAGCCCAGAACAGGCCGCTGGTAACGTCCTGCTCCACCATGAGGCTGGTGAGGCCAACGCCGATGGCGCTGACAATGTCAATGCCCACAGCAACCCAGAGGGTGCGGAGCGCTCGCTCGAATGCGTCAGAGTGCCGGGTTACGGCAGTGTGATCGCCCATTACTTACCTTCTCCAATCGTGACGGTAGCGGACAGGCCGGACATGGCGTTCTTCACGCCAGCCTCAACAGCGGCCTGGATTGCGGCAGGGTCGGAGCCCTGTCCGGCAGCGAGCTGCTTTACCGCGGCCAACAGGCCAGCGACAGTCGCCTCGTTGCGAATCAGCAACGTCTTGCAGTCGGCCAGTTCCTGCAGGGCGCTGATGTTCTTGCCCTCACGCAGGATTGGCGTCTCCCAGACGCGGCGGGGAGTGGCATCTGCGATGTAGAACAGAGACTCGCCTCGGGGCGTGGACTCGCCGCCGTAGAACAGGGCCTCATGCGTGCCCTTGAGTCGGGCCTGGTTGGTGAAATCTGGGATCTTCGGAGCCATTGGTTTCCTTACGGGAGAGAGATGGAAAGGTCGATGAAGAACTGCTCGTCCGGCGTGTAGGTGATGACCTCGCCGGCGGGGGCCAGAGTGCTGATCACGGCTTCCGGGTTGACCCGGCCGTAGAACTGGCTATTGACGACCCAGCCGTTGAGCAGAATTTCGAAGTGAAGGTGGTCGCCAGTGCCGCCGGTGTTGCCGGTCAGGCCGAGGACCTGACCTTCTTTCACCTGGTCGCCCACGCGGACCTTGGAGCCGCCGTCCAGGCCGTGGCCGTAGATGCTGCGACCCCACGGGTGGTCCACGACGTAGCAGAAGCCCGCGAAGCCGGGGGCAATCCACATGTCGTTGTCCGCGTATGTACCGGGGTACCAGCCGACGTGGATGACGGTGCCGTCAGCGCACGCCCGGAAAGGTGTGCCGGCCTTCACGGCGAAGTCCATGCCGGTGTGCCCGTCGGGCTGGTAGTTGCCGAATTGTCGGATGATCCAGTGGCTGGCGGGCAGGTACTTGGTGGGATTTTCCCCAAAGCTCTGGCTCTTGGTGTCGTATGGCACAGGCCAAATCAAGGGCAGAACCTCCTCTGCAAATAGAAGAAGGCCCCCTATCGGGGACCTTCATGAGTGGTGTGGTTTTTCCGGTACGGACGACCAGGCGGATCAGGCATGCCAGCGGCGTGCCATTCCTCCCAGGAGGAAGAGTACGCGCGTTCGTTGTCTGCCCGGGCGATGCTCTGGTCGAGCTTTCGTTCCAGCACTTCGCGGTGTGCGCGGTCGGCCTCGCGGTCTTCCTGGTACTGGTCGAGAAGCAGGTTCGCGCGTTCGAAAGGGTCAGCCCGGGGCCTGAGCTTGGCAATAGCCGCGGCCACCACAGTTGCGAGTGCTGCGATGGCCGCGACCATAATGGGGCCGAACAGCGGGTGGTTCATGTCGATCACAGGGCGGGCTCGTCCAAGGACGTGTGGATCGCCGCAGTGATTGCTTCGGCCAGGGTCGTTGCTGCGGCGTCGTTGATTTCGATGCTGGCCGTAATGGCCGTGCCGTTGCCCTTGTTCAGGGACAGGTTCAGGTAAGCCACAATGGCTCCTTCCTGCTGGGTAGCGAGTCTTAGAGGGGTGTCGCCACGAAGGCGGTGTTGGTGATCGCGATGTTGCCGGGACCCATAGTCGGGCTGGGGCCAGATACGCCACCGCGGCCATAGCCAACCCAGTACGTGCCGGGGGTGACGTTGAGGATTTGAGCCTTGGCGTAGGAGTCGCCGTAGGCGAGGTCCACGTTGTCGAGCGACGTCTTGTTTACGCGCACGAACGTTCCCGCGATCGCGTTGCCAGTGGACGTGTTGGAGAGGAACCCTTCCACGTAGAAGTAGCCCTTGTAGCTGTTGATCATCATGTCCGCGGACACCTGCAGCAGGATGCGACCCGTGGTTGTGGTGACCTGACGGCGCACGCCGATCTGCGTCCAGGGGAAGTTCTCGTTGGCGCCGACGCTTCCGACCAGGACACTCACGTGGGAGTCAGCGGTCACGCCGAAAACGTGGTCCGCGAGTCGCGTCATGTTGCCTTGCGGGTTGCGAATCTCGATGCCGTTGCCACCGGTGGTCAGCGCGCCAAAGTTGGCTTGCTGCACGTTCGAACCGTCGTAGACGCTCATCCGGCTACCAGCCATCTCCACGCGGGCACCAGAGGCCGCGGTGCGGATCGTGGCGCCGGTGATAACCTTGCCGTCAATCGCGGTCGCGGACAGGTGCCCGGCGCTAATCGTGTTGGCCATGATCTTGTCCGCGTGCAGCGTGTTCGCCGTGATGCGGTCGCCGTTGATCGAGTTAGCAGTCATATGGGCTGTGCCAATTTCGCCTGCAAGAATCTTGGACGCTGTTATAGCGTCGGCTTGAATCTTGTTGGCGGTCACGGCGTTGGAGGCGATTTCGTTCGCCGTGATGGCGTTGGTTGCAACCTTGGCTGTGGTCACAGAATTGGTGAACAGCTTGTCGGTCGTGATGGCGCCGTCCTCGATCAGAGTGGCGCCAGTGAGGCGGCGAACCTCAATGTCATCCCAGATGACAATTCCGTTGTAGGTTGTGGCGGCGTTGCACTGAATCCACAGGGAGTCCGTGCCAGCCGGCACCGCGTAGACAGGAGTCTGGTAGTCCGTCCACCCGCTGGTGGTACCCACCGAAAGGTTGATAGCGGACAGCGAACCTGTCGAGGCCCCCGCCTTGTCCTTGTACCAGGTGGTTACGCGGATATCGTTCGTAGCCGTGGTGGTGGTGCTGTTGTAGATCGACGCCTTGATGATGTACTTGTCACCACCCTTGAGCGTGATCCCGCGCTGCTCTGCAATGGTCATACCGGCACGGCCAGCGTTCGACCGGAGTACGTAGCTGTTGCTCCTGCCACTGTCTGTGACGATGGCGCCGTTGCTCGTTCCCATCAGAGTCCACGGGCTGTTAGCCGCGGCCTCGAAGCTGCCATCGTTGACCAGGTTGGTTTGGTCGCCCACCACAACCTGCTTGGTCGACAGCGACCCCGCAGCGATACGTGCGGCATCGAGTGTTCCAGCGCTGATTGACCCAGCGTCGATCGTTCCGAACACGCCTGACGCGGACGTCAGGGACCCGGCAACAATGTCCTCAGCGGCGACCTTCCCTGCCGCCAGGAACTTGGCCCTAACGTCACCGGCATTCAGCCGGGCGGCGTTCAACGTGCCGGCGTTAATAACCGAGGCATCCATGGTCCCGAACACGCCGGACGCGGACGTGAGAGTGCCCGCGACAAGCTCGGAGGCAACGATCTTTCCGGCGGCCAGGAACTTGGCCCTGACGTCTCCAGCGTCCAAGCGTGCGGCATTGAGAGTACCCACGTTGATGACAGAGGCGTCCACGTCGCCAAACACTCCGGAGGCGGACGTGATGGTTCCGGCGACAAGCTCGGAAGCTGCGATCTTGCCAGCTGACAGGAACTTGGCCCTGACGTCCCCGGCGTTCAACCGTGCGGCGTTCAGGGTTCCAGCGTTGATCACCGAAGCATCCACTGTCCCAAAAACACCCGAGGCGCTTGTCAGTGTGCCGGCCACAATTTCAGAGGCAGTGATCTTGCCAGCCTCAATGAACTTGGCCCTGACGTCTCCCGCGTTCAAACGGGCCGCGTTGAGCGTCCCAGCGTTGATCACCGAAGCGTCCATGGTGCCGAATATTCCGGACGCACTGGTGAGCGTGCCGGCCGTGATTTCGGAAGCCACAATCTTGCCAGCCGCCAGGAACTTGGCTCGCACATCACCAGCGTTTAGGCGCGCAGCGTTGAGCGTCCCAGCGTTGATCACCGAAGCATCCATGGTTCCAAAGACACCCGAGGCCGACGTGAGGGTGCCAGCGACCAGCTCGGAAGCGACAATCTTTCCAGCCTCAATGAACTTGGCCCGCACATCACCGGCGTTGAACCGGGCAGCGTTGATCGTTCCAGCGTTCAGGATGCTCGCATCGATCGTTCCGAACACGCCAGATGCGGAGGTGAGGGTGCCCGTGACCAACTTTGCCGCCGTGATTTCACCGGCCTTGATTTTGGCCGCGGTCACGGAGTCAGCAGCCAGGTGGTTGGCGAGCACGTCGCCATCCACGATCAGCTTGCCGCCGTTCATTTCATGGAGCGTGAAGCCGGTGAAGCTGAACACAGCGTCGTAGACGGTGCCTGCGGTGTGGTTGATGAACCACCGGAAGTAGAGCCAACCAGCCGGGGCCGTGCCTGTGGTGATGGTGGTGCTCCATTGCGTCCAGGCTGTCGGAACCTCAACAGATGTAAACGCGTAGGTGGGGGTGGTGCGGTGGCCGGCAGCCGTGGAACCGGTCATCCCTTCCAGATAGACGCGGGAGCCAGCCTTGCTTGCCTTCACCCATGTAGTGATCCGGTAGTCGGTGTTCGGTTTGACCGGGATTGCGGGGTTGTTCAGGAAGTTGACCGTGGCCTGTGTGCCGTTGTGGGACCACGCCCGAGCGACACCGTCAGGGGTGTCGGTGCTCTGCCAGGAGAACCCGGACCAACCGTTGGTGTCCCCGTTCTGAGCGGAGCCGTTGTACACAAGGTCTGTACCGGAGGACACCACGAGCTTGTCTGCGGTGATCGTGTTGGCGTTGATGCGTGCGGCATCCAAGAAGCCTGCGGAGATTGTCCCGGCGTTGAGGTTTCCGATCACGGCGTCGTCCAGCTTGCGAAGAACCCATGCCGTACCGGCGGCGTTGGAGGTCCACTGGGCAAGGAGGAGCGTTCCCGCTGCGTTGTATTTGTTCCAGATGGCGCTCTTGGAGATTGGCGACCCCGTGGCATCCGTCGTTGCGTTGGTCACCAGGCCGTTGGTGGTGGCCTGGGCCGCGACGGCCTTGCCGTCAGCGGTGCTTGCCATTTGCTGTGCGATGCTCGCCGCTGAACCAGCCGCGGTTGCATCCGCCTGTGCTGCACTGGCGGCAGAGGCCGCGGAGTTAGCTGCACCTTGGGCGGTAACCGCCTTGCCGTCAGCCGTACTAGCCGCGGAAGCAGCATTCGTGGCTGCTGTCTGTGCTGTTGAGGCTGCATTTGCAGCATTCGTCGCAGCAGTCTGAGCGGCAACCGCCTTACCGTCCGCAGCGCTAGCAGCTGTCGCAGCCGCATTAGCAGCAGCCTGGGCAGCCACGGCTTTCCCGTCGGCAGTAGATGCTGCGCTGGCAGCGTTCGCGGCCTTAGCGTCGGCTGCAGCCGCTGCAGTGCCGGCATTGTTCGCAGTGGTCTGAGCACCTGCAGCTGCACTTGCCGCATTCGATGCGGCAGTCTGCGCCGCCACCGCCTTGCCATCAGCAGTTGAAGCCGCAGAAGCGGCGGTATCAGCCGCAGTCTTGGCGTTGTTGGCCGCTGTCTGGGCAGCGCTGGCGGCAGTTGCCGCATTAGCTGCTTTGGTGTCAGCCGTGGCGGCTGCGCTGGCTGCAGCATTCGCAGCCAGCTGGGCGTTGTCACCGGCAGTCTTTGCCTGATCGGCCTTGGTCTGGGCCGCGACAGCCTTGCTGTCCGCCGTGGCTGCCGCAGTAGAAGCCGTAGCAGCTGCAGTTTTGGCCGCCGCGATATCGGTGTCCTGAATGTTGACCCAGTCCGCACCATCCCAGCGATGAATTATGTTGCCGGGCGTCTTGAACCAGTGATCGCCCACGACGTAGGCAGTGCCGGCGGGCTTTGTCGGCCCACGGTAGTTGTTGTTCTTGCCATTCGCCGCTGCAGTGACCGTTGCAATGTCAGCCTTGGCCTGGAGCAGTGCCGCTTGCGCGGTTGTCATCTGGCCATCCAGAGTAGCTAGGTCGCCGTCCAGCACGGTCAGATCAGAGTTGAGCTGCTTGATGGTTTCCTTGTTGGCGGACAGCTCGGTAGCCAGCTCCGCGTCAAGGTTGGCGAGAGCCACCGCGTTCTCAGCCAGGGCCTCAGCGGTAACCGCCCCGGGCAGGATGCCATTTGAGCCAACGGGCTCCATCGCCGGAACACTAAGAGCCAGAGTCCTGCCGCTACGCCCGCTAGTGGAAAGGTCAGTCAGGGCCTGTTCAAGCGTTCGACGGTGTCGTGCCATTTTTAGTTGGGGTCCTTCTTCATGTGGTCTTGGTCGTAAGGGTTCTCAAAGATGAGGCGCCCAATGTCGTCGGCGCCCTGCTCGCCCGGATCGATTTCGTAACCGATGACCCGGGCCAGCCCCTCGTAGCCGGGGGCACCTTCTGGGCCGGGCGGGAAGGGGAGGTCGCTGATTCGGATGAGCAGTTCTGAGCCGAGGATCGACTGATCGAAACCGTCGAGGCGGCAAGTAATCTCGGGCAGCACCAGCGGCCCGGACCGGGTGTCGCGAGCTAGCTTGGCCCAGTCGTTCAGCGTGGAGACTTGGGTGACAGTGTCCCGTTCGATCACAGCGTCTATGCGGGCATGGCCCGAACGAAGCAGGCCATCGTCCTGGTAAACGGCGGACATGATCGGGTCCTGCTTGATGGACGCTGTCCCGCCGCCGCCAGGGGTGCCCGCGACCCCGACAGGGTCGGGGGCCTTGCCTCGGGCTTGGAAGCTGTTTGCCCCGTCGAGGGCGTCGCCCTCAATCTCGTACTCAAGGATTTGCCCTGGATACGTCAGGACATATGGGCGGGTGGGGCGGCCGATCAGCGGGTACCCCATGTTGAGGGCTCGGTGCCTGACGAAACCGTCATCCCAAATGTCGATGATCCACTCGAACCCATCGGCCCGGTTGGACACTTCTTTCAGGAGTGAACCGTAGGTGCGGACGTCAGACGGCTTCCATGAGAAGTCGCGGCGCCGCCCGGACGGAGAATGCTGTGGCGTTTCCACGCCGATGCTGGCACCCAGCCCGTCGCCCTGCATCTCGTCCCAGAGGAACTTGCCAATGTCCAGCTGCTCGCGGTTGGTGAGCGCACCTTTGGTTCGGGCAGTGCGCCTATCGGGGTAGGACTCGAAAGAGGCCCCAGACACGTCCAGCTGGGAGCCGCTTCGGCCCCCACTGATCCTGGTGGTGTCTACGAAGCCGCCCCACCAGAGGGCGTTGTCGCGGTACGCGTACATTGCCAAGCGACCCTCACCACCGAAGACCGCGTTGGCGCGTCTGCCTATGTTCGGGTTCGGGATCGGGATGGTGGCGTCGAGGGAACCGGTCTTCCCGATGTACTTGGAGAGCCGGCCAATGTCCGCGTCGAAGCGCTCGATCGTGCGATCACCAACAACGGTGGCGAATTCAAGGCTCCACTTGGCTACCACGTCACGTTGTCCAAAGTCAGGAAGAACTTGGAATCGGTCGAAGTCGTTGGGGCCGAACCGTAAGTCGAGTACTCCACGAGTCCGTCAGTGTTGACGTAGAGGAGCGCTGGACCACCCGAGGCGAGGTCGGTGCCAGTGAGGATCAGGCGCTGCGCAGGTGGGGCAACGTTGACTGGGACCCGGAACGCCGGATACTTCTGTCCGGGCACGTGCGTCACCGACGTCGTCGTGGAACCAATGACGCCCGACAGCCGCACCTCGCCGTCTGTGGACAGCTTGTAGGAAGGGGCGCCGGTGGCACCCGCCTTCCGGGTGTAGATGCCGATCAGCTCGACCTCGCCTGAGATGGATGGCGCCTGGTTGGCCAAGACCATCGGAGGTCGAATGTCGGTGCGATTCGCCGTCGACCAGCCACCATTGCCCGCTGACGTGCCAGCGATGATCTTCACCTGAGCCAGACCTATGTGCGCCGCCGGGATCACCGGGGCAACAGGCTGGCCGGAAGCGGGATAGGCGCCCTTGAGGACGACCACGGACACAGCGTTGGGGGTCGATGCGGCCTCATCGACCTTCAACGCCACAATGTCGATCCGGTCGCGGGACGCATCCCCAACCTCGAAGGTGCCGTTCTCAGCGACCGTCACGGTGGCCACATAGGCCCCGCCGTCACCAGTCGAGGCGGCAATGACCGCGCGGCCAAGGGCGACCTGGAATCCCATGCCGGCCGTCTTGCCTACAGTCAGGCCAGTATGCACACCCGAACGAACAGCCAGGCCGGTGCCGGTCGGGGCAAGGCCAAGAGCGGTCTGCTGCCGGTGGGCGTCCGCTGCAAGCGTCACCGCACCAGTCGTAATGATTGTCATCAGAGTCCTACATGGTTGCGTCACGCCATTGCGTGACAAGGGAAGCGTTGGAATTGCCGGACCCACGGAAACGCACAGTGGTCAGGCCGGGTCGGAGCGTCAGCTCCTCGATCAAGGCACCGCGGTCAGCGCCGTTCAGCGGCGTAGCGTTCAACCTGACCGACCCCTCGTTGGTGTCGACGGTCAGGGCCTCACCGAGGCCGATGCTCAGGTTGAAGCGGGTGGTGCGGACACCCTCGCCGTCGACCAATGTGATGGACGGCTGGGAGACTGGGCCGTTGATCGTGAACACCGGGCTGGAAGGGTCCGTGCCGGTATTGATCGCCTGAGCCTCGCCAGGGTTGGTGAGCGCCGTGGAGTACTGGGCGGGGTACGTGATCGGGTAAGCCACGGCAGGCGCCCGGGTCTGCAACCCAGATGACACTGTGTGCAGGCTGGGGGAGTACCGGCGCGGGTCCGTGGCAACGAACTCGATGGTCGCGTGAGCCAGCTGAACGTTGCCTGGCATGGTGGGCATGTCAAAGTTGGTGACTCTGACAAAGGCAATCTCTGGTTCGATGCCATAGCCAAGGTCGACGTAAAGCTCATGCTCCTCGTCGTCGATGACCATGGCCTTCCGAAGCTGACGCTTCGGCATCGTTGTCGTGTGCCCGTTGGCGGGGTCCGACGCAATGTCCAGGTCCATCGTGATGACGCGCTTGGAAGCGAGAAGCCCCCCGATCATCGAGCCGTTACGCCGTGATCGAGGGGCCGAACCATTCACAATGTCCGGGCGGTCTTCCCACCCGTCTATGCTCTGGATGAAGTAGATGCCGGTGTCGTCGCCAAGGTTCAAGCCCTTGAACTTGACCTGCATTTAGAAACCCTCCAAAGGTGCTGTGAGCCCTTCGCGCTTGGCTCGGCGCATCAGCGCACGTGCCACGTCGTCAGGGCCGGAATCGGACTGTTGAATGTAGCGATCGATGTTGACCGTGGTCGTGCCGGTGCGGGACCGTTGCACTCCGCGTTCAGCAGCGATGCCGCCGTTCTCGTAGACGCCGACGTCCTGACCCAGCAGCCGCCCAGTTTCACGCCAGATTTCGACGGACCTTGCCCGCTTGCTGGAGGCCAGTGGAATGAACGCCTCACCGCCCGTGGCCTTTTCAGCGAAGATGCGGAACTGGGACGCGGCGGAGTAAATCTTGGCGTAGGACGGGTCCTCGACCGAGATGCCACCGTTTTCGAAAGCCGTCCAACCCGGGGCGAACTTCTTCGACCAGGTGCGGCCATCATGGATGGCACCGTTCTCAGCTGAGGGCCGGCGGATCATGGGCGGGATGTTGTCCAGCGCGGAAGTGTCCACGCCCGTGATCTGTGCCCAGATACTCACCTTTCGGGGAGCAGCCGCATCATCAAGCTTCTTCCGCGCCTGCTCCAAGGCCCACGCATCAGCGAAGGCTTGCAGGGACGCAGAGTAGTTGCCGTCCTTGACCGCAAGGATCTTGGCCAAAGCATCGCTCAGGCCAGGGACGTCCTTCGCGGCCCGCATGATCGCGGTGAAATCCCCGCGGTTCCACTGCTCCTGAGTCGTGCCGGTCAGCTGCTGGATGGTCAGCTGCGCCTGCTGGGGAAGCGCCTTCAACTGGGCCTCGTAGGTTCCCTGCGCAAAGTTCAGCGCGTGAGCCTTGGCCTCATCGATCGACACCTTGGCCGGGTCGGGCTGTGCCAGCAGCCAGGCAGAGAACTCCTGCCCGTCAAACTGGTAGCCAGCATCCTGCACAGCCTTCATGACCTCTTGGAACTGCTGGGCGGTGGCACTGAACGTGGCACGTAGCTCCCAGTCCTTGCCGAAGAACGTGTCCCATTCCTTCTTCAAAGCCTCCGGGGCGATCCCGGCAGCCTTTGCGATCTCGTTGAGGGCGGTGTTGTTCTTCGACACGATGGCGAGCGCTTCATCAGCGGCCACCTGCGGTGTCTTCCCGGCCAGGGTTGCCGCATCGTATGCGGCCTGCGCCTCAACCAGGATGGAGTCAGCGGCGGACTTCATGGTCTTATGAAGGTCCCGGCCAACCGCCGACGTTTCACTCAGGAGCCCGGTCGTGTTGAAGATCGAGTCGCCCGCCTGAGCAATGGACTCAGCCATCGACTTGGCCTGCTCAACAGCTGCCGCAGCCGCATCAGCAGCCGCGATCTGGGCCTCGCGGGCAGACAGCTTGCCGCCGCTCTGCAGCAGCTCCAGCGCCTTTCGAATGGCGCCGATCTTCCCTGCAGCATCAATCGAGTTGTCCCCGATCGTCTGCATGGCAGCAGCCATCTGACGGGCAGCTTCGCCCGTCGTGCCAGTAGCATCGCCAAGACCCTTGTACACAGCCGCGGCCAGTTCGGCCTCGTTGCGCGACTTCTCGATGTTCCCGACCAGGTGGTCGACGTCGGAGAAGTTCAGGTTCTTGAGTGCATCCCTGGACAGGTTGAGCTGGCCCTCGAATTCTTGGACCCTGCGCGTGCCCTCATCGAACCCGCCATAGTCGGCACGGAGCTTGAGTGCATCCTTCAAACCAATCAGCTGACTGTGCAGCTTGTCGTAAGCCGGTCCGCCATTGGTGATGGACTTGGTGACCTCAGCCAGGTTCAGGCCGAGGATCTTCGCTGACTCGTTCGCGGCCTTGGAGCCGCGGGTGAGGTTCGCCCAGCCGTCGCCCGCCTTATCAATGTCCGTCCACGACTTAGCGATCAGGGACAGCGTCTGAGCCGTTGCCTGCCCGGTCTGCGCATCCATGCTGGCTGACAGGGCGTCAACCCGCTGCTTGGCCTCAGCCTGCGCAGCACCGTAGGCGCCCAGAGCGATACCAGCACCAGCCAACGCCAGCCCCCACGGACCACCCATCAGGGTCATCAGGCCGGAGGCCGCGTTCATAATGCCGGTCCGCATTACCGTGGCTGTCGTGTTCAGGTTCGCCCGCAGGGGCGACATGCCATCCACGCGCGCCTGCTCGTTCAAGGTCTGCAACGACTTGGTGAACGAACCGGCAGTGTTGGTCGCATTCTCGAACATGACCCGGGTGGCGGAGAACTTCCCCATCTGCTCCACCGTCTTACCGGCGAGCGCACCCTGCTCCAGCCACTGGTCACGCAGCTTGGAGAACAAGGGGCCCTGATCAAACTTCTGGAACACACCGCCGATTTGGTTCTTGAGCAGCAGGAATGCACCGATCCCCAGTACTGCCTGACCTAGCGGTCCGGGCAGAGCGTTGAATACGTCAAGGATTCCGTTCACGCCGTCGAACACGGCCTTCACCGGCCCAGCCAGTCCCTCGACGCGGTTCGTTACGAACTGAGTGAGTTGTGGGGCGAGCCGTTCAAGGTTGCCCGACACGGCAGACACGGAATCATCGATCGTGCCCATGACGCTGTTTACTAGCGGGGCGAGCCCGCGGAACGCGGCGCCGGCCACTCCAGACAGCTGCCCGAAGCTGGATGCTATCGAACCCATGGACGGGCCTATGTCACGCACCAGGTCGCGGAGTCCGCTGAACCCCTTCAACACGCCATCCTGGAATTTGATGTTGCCTATGACTCGGGCAACACCAGTCAGGAGCGAACCACCAAGGTCACCGGACACCTGCAGCAGGCGGCTAAGCCAGCCAGCAGATTCGCCAAGGGACCGGCCGACGTCCTTCACACCCGTGTTCAGTTCGGAAGCGCCGGACCTTGCCCCATCGAAGATGGTGGAAAGGCGGGACTGGAACGGCTCAGCGAGCATGATGTCAGCGACGTTGCGGAGGCTGGAGCGAAGCCCGTCGAGGCCGGTCGCGCCACCGTCATTCGCAGCCCTCGTGAGGGCCTTGAAAATGTCGACCACCGCACCGCCCGTCGCCCACATGTCCTGCAGCGACTCGGTGCCCTTCTCGATCCAGCGGTTGATGTTGCCCAGCCGGTCGGCATCGGCAATCCAGTTGTCGAATCGGGTAGAGATTTCGGTTAGCCAAGTCCCGAACTTGGGAAGGTAGGCAGAGCCTCGAAGGCCCAGCCGGTTGATCGCGTCAGTCAGTGGTTCGGCGGCACCGGACGCGTTGTCGAAGCCAAGCGCCAGGTTGTCGAACATTCGGGTCAGGTCGCCGTTGCCGGCCACCTTCTCCAGCGAGTCGAGGACCCCGCGGTAGAAGGACGCAACATGGGGGGCCGTCTTGGTCAGGCCGTCACGGAAATGGGGGAGCGTGTTGTCCACGAAGGACTGGATGCTGTCGCCCATCCCGTCCCAGAACGCTGCCTGGACTGGCTGCTGGACAGACTCCCACGTTCCCTTAAGGGCAGTGGCAGCTGCCCTCGCATTGGCGGGGAGCTTCGCCAGAGCCTTAGCGTCCCCATCCACCGCCTTCTTGAAGTCCTCGAAAGCAGCGGTCGTAACTAACACGGTTGCTGTCACAGCGGCCAGAGCGGTTGGTGCCATGGCCATCAGGCCGACCGTATTCAGGACGCCCTCACCAATGGAGAGCAGGCCACTCGTTGCGAACGCCAGGGAGTCCACGATGGAACCGATGGCCGCACTGATTCCGCCGGCCTTCAAAGTGAACGTGTCGAACTTGGTGAAGACCCGTTCAATCGTTCGGGCCGTCTCGTTCAGCACGTTCATGCCGGCAAGGGACTTGAGCATCCCTTCGGCGACGATCAACGACTTCTCGTTGACCTTCACAAAGATGTTGGCTGTCCGTGGGCGGGACGCATACGCAAGCTGTGCTGCCACCGCACCCAGGCCGACCGGTTCAGCCTTCACCTTGGCCTTGAGGTCGTCCAGACGCTTTTCGTATTCGTGGCGGACCTTCTCGGCCTCCACGCCAGCCTTGTGCTGCAGGTCCTCCCAGACCTTGTCCATCTTCGGACCCAGCGACCACTGATACCACGGGTCGTTCTTGAGCATGCCGGTCAGGTTGTCCCGGTAGTTCCCGAACATCGAGTCGTACATGGCCTGCGTGCTGCGCCGCTTGCCCTCGTTCAGACGGTCAATCTGATCGTTGACGCGCCGCAGCTCCTCACCTGCTTGGGCGATTCGCGCATTGTCGTCGGCCTGCAGAATGTCCTGCATCGAAGTCCGCTGTGCACGACTGAACCTAGCCCACTGGCCGTTCAGCTTCTCAAAGGAGCCGTTCAGGTCGGAGCCGACGATTTGGGACATGCGGGACAGCTGCTTGTTTGAGCCCGCCAGCTTGTCGGCCAGTTTCTGAATCTCGGTAAACCCGGAGGAGTCGAGCGATTCGCGGAACTGCTTGTTGATCGACAGCATGGACCGCGCTTGCAGCTGCCAGCGCCGGAACCCGTCGATCGACTTTCGGGTCGAGTCTTCCTCGAACCCGGCAAACCTCATCCGGTCAAGGAACGCCTGGCGCTGGGCCTTGGACAGTTCCCCATATGAGCCGCGCAGCTGGTCAACGAACTGTGTGACCTGCTTGCTGCGGCCCGCATCAAAGCCAACGTCGACGTTGACCTTGGCCTCACGCGCCATACGCTCCAGCTCGCGAATTTCAGCCCGGGCTTTGGCCCGGTTGAACTCGACTTCGCCAGTGACATTGATCGTGGGCTTATACGTTTTGAGCTCTCGCTCAACCTGATTCTTGGTGTCGTGGCGGAAGCCCTTGGCATCCGGACGCACCCTGACGCCTACGGCGCCGATCAGTTCTAGTTTCGACACATAATCCCCGCTTATCCAAAGAGTTTGAGGACGTCCATGACCGTCGTGGCCTTGGGCGTCGGAGTATCCGCCTTGCCCGTTTCTCGCCACTCGGCCGGACCGACCACGGGGAACTCGGGCGCTTCGCCTGCCTCCCACTGCGGGAGGTAGCGGAGCAGCGCGTTGACCGAATTGATGAGCTGCGCCATCAGGCGCCTGTCCTCGGTCCAGGACTTCCGATCGAGCAGAGCAATCAGCTCCGGATCGGACTCACGCGTTTCCGCGGACTCGTCGTCGCCCTTTGGGGCGGACATGATTGCGGTGAAGGTTGCGCCCTCGGGAAGGTTGCGCAGCATGGCCCTGATCAGCCGGGCAGACCCGGGAATTTCCTCGGCAAGGAATCCGGCCAGGTCGTACCGGTAGTGCAGGAGCAGGTCCGTGTAGACCGCTTCGCCATGCTCGTCAATCAGTTCTCCGAGGGCGAGGCTTCCCCCAGCTCTGCCACGGTGTTGAGCGCGTCAAACAGCTCTTCCCAGACGGCGGGATCGTCACCGATCGCATCCTTCAACTTGGTGAAGTGCGACTTGGACTTGGCGGAAATCTTGAAGATTTCGGCGTACATGTCCCACTTGTCCCAGCTCTCACCCTCCGCGCCTTCCTCGTAGAACTCGGCGGAGTTGAGAGATGCAATGCGTTCGCGCTTCTCCTTGGGCAGGCGAAGCGGGTTCAGGAAGACAAGAGTGTCGTCACCGACAAACACCGTGTAGTTTCCGTACTTCTTGTCTGCGGCGTTCTGAATGTCGGTCAGGGTTACCTGAGTCATTGGGCTCCTCTTTCAAAGCGAATGGGAATCGGAGTGTCTTGTTCAATCCGCGACCGCGTTCAAGCTCGTTGAACACGGACGCCGGTTGAACACGGCGAACAGCCGGGACCAGGCATGAACCCAGTCCCGGCTGCGGGTGATTAGGCCGGTGCGCCGATCGTCACGTTCGGGGCCGTGGAGTAGCCGGTGCCAGCTGTGGTGACGCTGATCGAGGTGACCTTGCCGCCGACAATGGTCGCCGTAGCGGCAGCACCCGTACCCGGGCCTGCAAAGGTCACTGCCGGTGCGGTCGAGTAGCCGTTGCCGCCATCAACCACGGCCACTGAAGTCACGCCGCCGGAACCGACAGTTGCCGTCGCGGTAGCTGCTCGCTTGTCGATCTTCGGGGGCACGATGGTGATCGCCGACGCGGCACCCTGGCTGTTCAGCGCAGTGACCTTGATGGGCAGCGCGGACAGGGAGTTCGTGTCTGCGATGGCCACGTCCTCAGAACGGAAGATTGAAGACTTGGCCGCGTAGAAGCCAGCGACGTTCTCACCGTCATACAGGGCAACGAAGAACGCGGCCTCAGTCGGGACAGGAGTGGTGGGGGCCTCGATGGCGCCATCCGGAAGAACAACGGAGTTTGCGCCGTAGTAGAGCTTGAGGGAGTCCTCAGTCCATTCGAGCAAGTTGATACCGAAGGACTCGGTACGCGGGCTGATGGACTGTCGCAGGTTGGGGTTCTGGGCGGAACCCAAGCCAGTCACTTCGCCGCCCGTCGAGGTGATCTGGAAAATCTGGTCCAGCGACGTGTTGCCCATCTCCTGCCACGGGGCAGGCGGGTTCTTCATGGTTGCAAGGGTGATGGGGCGGGCGGTGCCGACCGGGGCCTTGTAGAAGCGGGCAAGGCTGACCTTGAGGACAGCGTTGTCGTTGGTTGTCATTCAGTCTCCTAAAGGAAAACCCCCGGCCTACTGGCCAGGGGTGATGAAAGGGTTAGTGATGGTGGACTGCGCCGGCGGGCGGATCAGGAGCCGGTAGATCGACTCGTGACGAACCCAGCCCTTAGGGAGGGAGGCGTATTGGACGACGCCTGTTGAGGTGGCCCAGTCATTGACCCGGGTCGCACCTGTCGAGTTCTCAATCTTGTTGATGACACCGGCGTCGGGGATCATCCATTGCTCTTGCTGCGCCGTGCGCAGGGCATGGCGGCAAGCCTCCTGTAGTTGATCGCCCATTTGGTCAGCGTCCACGCCGGACACGATGGTGTTCACTGACACCACAGCGGGCAGAAGGAACCGCTCATCAGGGGTCTTGGCTGCGAGAGTCCCGGACTTGCGCTCACGGCGGGCAATGACCATCGGTGGTTCAAGGTCGACTGTGAACAGGGTGCCGACGTGGACGTCCTGCCCTTCAAAGAAGCGGCGGAAAACGCCCAGCATCAGGTCATCCACAGGACCGAACACTGGGTAATTGGTTTGAAGCATCTAAGCCTTCACAGGTGATCGCGACACGGCGTCTCGGACCGCGTCACGGAGCGGGTGCAAGCCTTCGACCCAGCCGCGGAATCCGTCAGGCATGTCATCGTCGTCCACGTAGTGGCCGTTCTCGATTGACAAGGCGCCAGCCTTGTTCTCCGGATCATGCAGGTAGACGTGTGAGTCGAGGTCGGTCGTGCCTCCATTCGCCTTGCCGTGAACCACGACAATGTCGGCCGCGCCGGTGCGATGCACCGCGCGTGTATCGAGGTTGGACTGTGCTCGTTGGCCGATCAGTGTGGAGTGGTGGCGTAGAGCCTTTACGACCGGTTCGGAGTGGGACACGATTTCGGACAGGCTGCCTGGGCCGTACTCGACCTGATACCAGGTCCACTGCACTACGGCGCCTCAGGGGTCGTGTTTCGGGAGCGCAGGCCAAACTCCACATGCCGGGTGGCGCGCGAAACGCCAGGGGACAGGCGCGGAGGATACGCCACGTCCCAGTCCTCGCCGGCGTAAACCACACGCGCCCACGAGCCAACAGGGGCAGAGCGGGCCAGACATTTCACAACCTTGGAACTGACCTGCCCCGGAAGCTCAGCATCGGAGCTTCGATCAACCGACGTCGTCACGCGGACACGAACCGGTGTGTCGGATGGGACGCGAAGCGGGTCGCCTCGGCGGTTCACCTCCACCACTTCTGGGTAGACAAGAACCACCTCAGCGCCCGCATCCAACAGTCGTGACCGCATTCACCACCCCCGCGGGAATGGCTTTTCGCCCCAGTCGAAGGGGACGTAGCCGCGGTCTCGGATGGCTGCAGAATGGGATCGTGGGACGATGGCGTCCGTGTTCACCATGCCAACCGAAACGAGGCCGGTGCGGGGCCGGTACGGCGCGAGCATGTCCTGTTCTGCCTTGGTCAAGGCGACACCCTCAACGAACGAGTCACCGCGGTTGAAATTGACCGCGTCACCGCGCTCCTGATCGAGGCCAGCCGGGTTCATGTAGCCGCGTGCAGCCGCTGCCACCGTGATGGTGACAGCGACTGCAGGAGCTGTGGCAGGATCAGGCCATGCCTGTCCGCCGTAATGGCGGACCTGCGCCGACGCCGCATCCAGCATTTCCTCGGCAAGAGCAATCAGCTCAGGCTCAGTGATTACGCCCTCGCCCACACGGGCTGCGACGCGCTCAATGGTTGCTAGAGCGGCCATGGGCTACGGTGCCTCGATTACGACGGTCGGTTCGCCCGTGTAGCCAGAGCCAGCGTTGGTGATGACGATGGCCGTAACCTCGCCGTTGCTGATCAGGGCCACCGCTGTTGCACCAGTACCCGCGCCAGTGATGGTCACATCGGGGGTGGAGGTGTAGCCGAAGCCGGGAGTCGTGATCGCAATCTCGGTGATCTTGCCGGACTTGGCCTCGATGCTGGCCTTGGCCTGCAGCTTCTCGCCCGGGTAGTTGCCGCCAAGCGGGTAAGGCTTGCCAGTCTGCTCGGGCTCGCTCACCAGCTGCTGCTTGTAAGCCTTGGCCAGGTAGGAGTCCGGGCTGCCGCCGGGGGTGTCGTCCTTGCCATCGCCAGGGGTCTTCTCGGCCACGGAGCTGTCAGCCAGCACAAGGCGCACGCCGCGGACAAAGTAGTCGTTGGTGGAAACGAACTCGGCGCCAGTCTCGGACTCGATGGTCAGTCGGTCCTTGGTGTACGAGTAACCGGAGAAGCAGTCGAACACGCTACGGTCCGTCAGGAACGCCGTGTCGTAGTCCATGAGGTGGCGAAGTGCCCAGCCACCGACGGACGCTGTCGCGCCGTACGGGACGGACTTGGGCACAGCGGCGGCACCAGTAAAGACCACGAAGCCCGACTTGGCGAAGACGTAAGCCTCATCGGACGGCACGTGGGTGGACTCCACGTAGTTGACGCCGGCAAGGGTGCCAATGGCCGCGCTGGACAGAGCAGCACCACCAAGGCCTTGGTCCTTGCGAAGTTTGTTGGACTTGCGGAGCTGATCTGCGAAGTCGAGGCCACAAAGGGCAACGAGGGTGTCGCCCGGGGTTCGCATCTTCTTGAGCGCCGTGGTGGCGTCCACCGTGGCGTTGTACCAGACGTCCTGGTCCTTTTCCTTGGCGGCAGCAAGGCCCGCGGTGTCGTTCTTCACCTTCACGATGCGCTCGAACGGGGCAGCCAGAATCTGCCGAAGGACGCCGGATTCCAGGTAGCCGCCGAGGCGGTCCATCTGCCGGTCGACAATGTCGCCCCAACCGTCAGCGAAGTCCCAACGGAGCTGTTCGTCCGTGAGCTTCACAGCAGAGTACGGGCGGTCAGCCTCGATGGTCATCGACACGACAGTGTCGGTGATGGTGTCAGTGATGATCGGCTGGGAGCGATCGTTTCGCAGCGCGTACCGGCGCACCGGGAGGGTGCCCTTCACGCGCTGGGAAATCGTGTCACCTTCGGCAGCGAAGAACGTGTCAACGTCGTTTCGCTTGGTCACCAGGTTGGACACGATCAGCTTGTCCTTGAGTCCTTCGGCAGCGGCCTGCAGGAGAACCTTGGGCTTGACTACAACGTGGTCGGCGTAAGTCATTCAAAACCTTTCGGGCATGAAAAAAGCGCCTACCCGGTTGGGTGGCGCTGTGGTTGAAAGTTGGTGGGGTTTACTGGTTGTCGCGATACTGGCGCCACAACTTGGCGCCGTCCTCATCGGCGGCATCTTCGCCTGGCTTAGAGCCGCCCCGGAGTGGCGTCTTGGTCACCTGCTGCTTGGCCGGTGGGGCCGGGGCGATGAGCTTGGCAAGAGCCTCGGCGCGGGTCTCGATCTGATCAGCGGGTACGCCGTCGAGCAACACGATCGCCTCGTCGCTGAGATTGTGCTTGCGAGCAGCAGATTCAACAGCGAGCTTCAAGCCAAGCTCCGCTGACTGCGTCTGGACCGCTGCGAACTCCTCGGGAGACTTGGCTGCGGCAAGTTTCGTCTGAACTTCTTCAAGCTGCTCGCGGAGACTGGAAGCCTCGGTGCCGCGCTTCTCGTAGCCTTCTTTGAGCCAGCTGAACTGGTCGGGCAAACCTGTGAAGGTGTCCGCGTCCTTCTGCTCGGGCTGACCGGCAGATGCGGCGGCTGCGGGCGCCTGCTCCTGTTCGGAGGTGCCGGCGGGATTTGGTTCAGCGTTCGGTTCGGCGTTGGCCTCCTGGCCAGCTGCCTGTGCGGGTTTAGTCAACATGTCCTCCTCGGATCACGGGTAAGAGTTACTTGTTCTTGCGGCGCTGCTCGGCAAGCCAACGTCGCCACTTGTTCAGTGCGGCGCGGCCCGAATAGCCCTTGGTGACCACAGGCCACTGGTCTTTGAAAAATTTGTTCTGCGGCGGCAGACCAGCTGAGATGATCCAGCGCACGATCGGGAAGCAGTGACAGTTCAGATGCCACTTGCTCACGCCGTCATCGCTGAAACCGGCTGTACCTTCGGACACGTAGGAGTATCCGCGACTTGCGAGCATCGAGCACCACGCACAGGGATTGGGGCCAACTCCACGCCCAACGGCTTTGAGCCGCGGATCGCGGCGGCCCGCCTGCGTGATGATCTGACGTCCGGCTGACACCGAAGCCCAATCGGCTACACCGGCCCCTCGGGAACCGGATAGGTGATGGTCAGATTCGATGCGTGCCAGGTACTCGTCGTGAGTCAGCTCCTGATTGCCTTCATGGACCTTGGCCTTGATTGCTTGCGCCTCAAGGGCTTCCCGGCGAAGCATGTCCTCATATGCGGCTGCGATCTGCTCGGCTGTCCAATTGATCGGCCACAAGTACCTATCCACGCCGACGACGGTGTTGTTCTGACGGAAACCAGCGAACAGGTCATCCAGAACACCGGACATGTCTGTAGCGCCAAGATTGATACTCCGTGCGTTAGCGTCTCTGCCGTCAATGTCCGCGTCCTGCAGCAACCGATCCAGCCAGACGGAGTCGGGGGATGCCCCGGTGTGGTGGCCGGTGCCCAGGTTGGCAACGCCGATCACGGCGTCGGCAAAGCGTTCACGGAGCAGGGCCAGAGTGACGTCGTCTTCATTGTCGACGCCCTCGGGCATGCCCAACGTGTAACCGGAGTCAATAGCGCGGGCCAGCTGATAGTAGCTTTGCGCGACAGCCCGCGAGTGTTCGCGGAGCACAGCAATCATGCGGAGCACGGACGCTACCCAGTCATCGCCCGTCTGTAACGGGGATGACGGTGACACGGCACCCCACTCGATAAGCGACAGATAGGCGCCGATGAGGCCAAGCCTGGCTTGCGCAGCGCGCATAGCCTGCTCAATGGCCCAGACCTCATCGTCCACCGACGCTCACGCCCCCAACCTCAATGCGGGGCAGGGACAGGGCGCCCTGTTTCGCGGGGCCAAAGCTCGGTGTGGGTGGCTCGTAAGGACGCGCAGCTTGGCGCTGGGATGCGGCCTGCGGGCCGCTGGTCAGTCCAAACGCGGCCTCCTCTTGTTCTTCCTCGTGGAGGCGATCCCAGTCCTGCAGGTCGCCGGCAGTGACGCCAGGAACCATGGCCCAAGCACCCTTGCGAGGTACGCCAAGCATCTGAACCATCTTGCCCAAACCATCCATGACAGCGGAGAACGCCTTGGCCGTCAGGTCCCGCCAGCGAACCTCCCCACCATACGAGTGAGCCCCAACCTCGTCGTGAAGGGCCTCAGCAACCAGCCGGTTCAATTCCTCAGTCGATTCACCGAACTGGTGCTGCAGCGCCTCAACGAAGCGCCACCATTGCGCTTCAAGGGCAGATAGGGCTTCTGCAGAAATGTTGGCAACCGTCGACCCCATCATGGCGTGCGCCGGGAACTGGGAAAGGGCGGCCATGTTCTTCATGGCCTGCTCCTCGGCCAGCAAGTAGCCCGCCAAAGGCGTCTCATCCAGCTGGCCGAACTTGGTTTCCGGGTTATCCGACACAAGCATCTTGGCTTGCGAGACAACGATCGGTTCGGGGATGGGCAGATTGGTTACTGGATCGAGCAAAGGCTCGCCGGTCTTCGGGTCCATCTTGAACCCCGGCTGCAGGCCAGCGGCCGTGCGGACTTTGAATGCGCCGAAGTCGGAGGTGATGTTGGTGCTGAACACCGCCTGGTTGACGCGGTCCTGAGAAGCTATGGCAGGTTCGATGACGCCTGCCGTGTTGCCCTCGTCGTCCATGTAGCAGTGGTAGCGAACCACAGGGCAGCCGCTGAGCCCGTGAGCTACAGCCTCGCCGCGCTGCGTGAACGTACCATCGAGCTTGTAGTCCAGTTCGTAGCGGTGCGTGGCATCCCACACGACAGCTAGGCCCGGGACGCTCTCTGTCTTCGGCTGACTCTTGAGGGTCAGCACGACGGCGGGGCGCCGGTCGTTCACCGGGTCCTCATAGAAGGCGATAGTGTGTCGGGTCGGCAGGATCTCGATCCGAATGTCTTCCGGATCAAGGTTGTTCACGTGCACGAAGCTGTGACCGTAAGTGAGTGCTGCTCGATAGATGACCGCCTGCCGGGCGTCCATCCCGTTCCGCTGCCAGCACTGATACTCGGATGAGTACTTGTCGTCGCTTTGGCCGGCGGGTCGACTGGAGCCGTCAGCCTCCACGGTCATTCCGAATGTGCCAGCCTGGCCGCGGCGGTAGCCGTCAACGAACAGAACTTGCGATGGCAGGTTCACCAGCAGCGGCATCAGGTTTGTGATGGACCGCTTCTGCATGTCCTTGATCTGTTCCTGCGCGTCACGCGGCGCGTACGGCGCAAGCTGCTTGCCGTCCAGGTAGTCCCGGAACAGGGTGAAACGCTGATTGTCTTTGCGCAGGGTCTGGCGCATCTCCTTGACCAACTCAAGGTCCAAGGTGCCAGGTGTTTGCTCCGGCTGCGCGTAGGGCAGGTCGGGCTGCGACTCAACGAATTCATGCATGGTCAAAGGGGCTCCTCAGGGCACAAACAGAAAAGGGACCCTGAGGGTCCCGTCAGAATTGGTAAAGGCGACTGGTGTACTGCGGCGCGGCTTTCTTGCCGGACTCGGCCAACGCAACCTGCGCCATGTGGGCCAACAGCATCGCCGCATAGCCGTCAACCTTGTTGTTGGACTCGCGCGATTCCTTGCGGAACGTGAGGCCGTATTCGTTCTCGTGGCGCTTTGCATTAAGCGCGTGGCGGCGCAGTAGCGGGTCACCGTCGTGAACGGTCTTACGGTCAAAGACCGATTGCATCAGGGCCTCGTTGGCGAGGGTGATCTTCTTTCGGTTCTGCCGCATGTCGTAACCGATGGCCGACTGGGGGGATGCCTTGATGAGCAGCTGCTCGCGGTACAGGTCCGACCACTCGGCAATGTACGACTCCCACAAGGCGACGTCCGCGAAGAACGCCCGAACCTTGTACTCACGGAACGCCATGTGCACCATGGAATCGACCTCTTGCTCGTTGATCCTCCAAGGCACCGCCGTCTCCACATCAGGCTTCTGCCAGATATGAATCGGAGTGACAAACCGGTCCGCGATGCGCATGGCAACAAGGGCCGTTGCGTCATCGGTCTTGCCGCCGTCAAAGCCCAAGACAATCTCATCGCCACGTCCCAACGTGCGGGGAATCTTCCGGCCACGAATATCGAAGTCGAACACCCGGATCGCATCCCATTCCCCTTCGGAGAACAGTGCATCCTCGGTTGCGACCACCTGGTTGTAGAACATGCGACGCAACTTTGAAACCGGAACCGAAGTGTCGATCAGCGACTTCATGATGTTGTTGAACTTCACCCACCACGAATCGCCGTAAACCCTCGTAAGGATGAATAGCGACCAGTCGGGGGTCATCGGTGCGTCAGGGTGGGCTTCGACAGAGTCGAAGAACCAACCAGAGTCCATCGCCAAGCCCTCACGCTCACGGTTGACCGCAAGCCGAATCTCCTCAGCAACCGAACCCTGCCCGGGCTGGTAGGCGTTCGTAATGCACAGGTACCAGCCGTCGACCTTGTCGACGTTGTTTCGAAGGGTTTCGTACAGCTGCGAGCCACCCTGCGACGGCTTCCAGTGGTGAGTCTCGTTGAGTAGCGCGAAGCTTGGACGGGCGCCTTCGAGCCCGGCGAAGTTGGACGACACGGCTTCAAGCCGTCGACCTGTGCCGGTGACGTGAATGATCTGCTTCTGCACGTCCAGGCCAAACTGCTCGCGAGTACGCTTTGGCAGCATTGAGGGAATAAGAAGCATCGTGTTCTTGTTCTGCTCTGTGGTCGTTGCCGCAAGCTGCACCCATGACGAAGTGTTCGCCTTGGCGACCGGATGGCCGGTCTCCCAATGGCTGAACTTGCACGGGCCGATCAGTTCGACCAGACACAACGCGGCTGCCAGCGGGTCCTTGCCGTGCCCCTTGGCACGCTGGATCACACCCTTGCGATAGACACGCTCACCGTCACGATCAACCTCGTACAGCCACAGGATCAGGCGCGCCTGTTCGTCGGAGAAAATCCAAGGGTCGCCATCGGGGTTTGTCAGCCATTGCGCCACCCAGCCCAGAATTTCCCAACCCAGCGTGTATTTGGGAAGAAGCCACTGCCCGTCGTCGTCCACCTGCCACGAAGGGCCGATGTAAGTGCAAGGGAAGTACTTATCTGCAGCCTCTTGGGAGGGCGTCACGCCCGTGACGTCAACCGGCATTCTGAACCAACGTCAACGCAGGCGCACCCATCCGGGCCGCATACATTTCCCTGGCCGCGTCCGCCGCTGACTTTTCTTCGACCGGCGGGACCTCCAGCTCAATGCGGAGTTGCTGACGGCGCGCACCTTCGGTGACGCCAAGCGAGGACAAGATGCGTTCGATGTTCTGCATATCCATCGCCTTGGGACGCTCGTAGTACTGGGTGAGCAAGTCGCAGGCGATCTTGAGCATTTGCCAATCGGTATCCTGCATAAAGTCCCGCTGACCAGATGTCTTGAAGGATTCAAACAGGGCTGTCGCCCTGGGATGCCAGTTCTTGCGATCGGCATTCGGAATAGTGACGGGGCGCAGCTGACCGTGCCGTGCGGCGCCCGAGGCGGGTTCGTTGCGACGTGCACGCTCCGCGTCTCGTTTGGCAGCTGGGCCGGACATGGCGTGCTCCTATTTGGTAGTGGAGTAGAACCCCGCGCCCTTGAAATGGACGGGGATGGGGGAGAAGACCTTGACGACCGGATGGCCGGTATCGGGATGGACCTCAAGCGGTTCATCCGTGATCTTTTGGAAGAAGTCGAAACGGGCACCGTTGACGGTGTCCTTGTAGACATAGGTGGGCATGGTTCCTTTCAGAGCAGCCCCGGATGCCGTTCTGGCTTGCGCCGGGCAAGACTGGGGCGTTCGGCCTTGGCCGCGGCAGCAGCCTGGCCACCCTGCGAGCTGGACTTGCGCAGGTGATGCCACGAGCAGAGCGTGGTCAGATTTGAGGGGTCGTGATTCAGCCGGTCGCCAACGTGGTCGCATTCCAGTCGGTTGCGCGTACTGCAGCGCCGGCCATCGGAACGCATGTAGGTGCAGCGATGGCCGTCACGGTCAAAGACATCCTGACGCAGCTTCGGCCAGTCGACCGGGAGGGTTGCCTTGCGTGTTGAGCCTTCCCACGCCATCAGCCGTTATGAGCCTTCTCGCGGGTAATAGCCTTTACCAACTCAGGGTTGAAGCCGCTGAACGTTTCAACGAAGTCCGACTCAACGATGGGAGCCTGCATCAGGCCGCGGGCCTTGAATGCCTCCAGGGCATCAGGGAAATCGGGGAGGTTGCGTACCTCATAGTCGATACCTTCGACCATGCCCTGGCTGTTAAACGCGCGATACACGGCACTGCACTGAACACATGGCTTCTTGGACCAAACGACTACTTGCAAGGAATTGCCTCCAAGGGCGAACTGCGCCCAAGGGGCGGTGCTGGTGGAAGATGAGAATCACGGATAAAGAATCATGAAGAAAGGATCATAAAAGACATGAGAATAGGGTCATGAGGGGTGATAGATATCAGCAGATATGCCATTTGGATATGGGGTTAGGGGTATATGCATATTGGCGGCGAGCGGCTTTCCTGAATTTGCTTTTGACGAGAATTCGCGCTATACTTAAGAGGTAAGCAAGTCATCTAAAGAAAGAACTCAATTGGTCCAATACGCAGCAGCAAACAGAATTGAAGAAAAGTGGATCGCGGCAGGTTCCCCCTACTGCGAGCATCCGTCAATCGACAAGGAATACTTCCTGAGCGCGGACTCCGGAGACAAGCGCTGCCTCAGTTGCGGCGACACCTTCATCCGGTCCGACTGGAAGTCAGGCAATCTGGAGCCACGGGGCAATCTTCCGGCTGGTTCGAAACCAGCAGACCCGGCTGGTTCAGTGATTCCTCAGCCCGAAGCGCCGCCCATCGGGGCATAACAGATTCGCCACCGCAGAAGCTTTTCTCTGCAGGTGGCTTTTTCTGTTTCCGCACAAAGTTCCCCTGGCTGGACTCGAACCAGCGACACCCCGATTAAGAGTCGGGTGCTCTCACCAACTGAGCTACAGAGGATTGAACCCGTGACCGGTAGCACGCTCTGAGCGCTGCACGCTGCCATCACAGGCAAAACTTCACACCGCCGCTACAACGCTGTAGCAATGGACTCGGCATCTAATGCCAACCATGTCCGGTGTGCAAAACTGTGGCCCCTCCGGGGACCATCGAACTTTGACGCGGACAGCCGTCGAAAGGCGGAAAGGAGGAACACCCTAGACGCGCGTCAGGGAGGTCAACCCGGAGGGGAATCGAAGGGCGAAGCTGGCGCTTCGCATTGCCTTAACCTGGGTGAAGCCAATGGACTCCAGCCATGCAGGCTTCAGGTGTTAACACGGCTTACCGTGTTTGCCGGTATCAGAAGTAGCCCGGCAAGATGATTTAGAGGTTTGACGTCAGTCAAAGCTCCGCTGGAGCTACGCTTTGACGTCTTACAGGTTTACCGGCTAACCGCGGTTACACGCTCTTAGCCCCCCTATAATCCCCCCAAAACTTGCTCTCATATGTGTAAGAGTGTCCCGATGCCAAATCCCGGACACCCCGTGAATGTGGCCTTACTCACAGGTGAAGTCGTGTACCGGTAGCTGCGGTAAACGGTGATACCTTGACGGGATGAAGGGTGAAGCACTGAAAGCATGGAGGACCGCGAGCGGTTACCCGCTCAACAAGCTTGCAATGGTCCTTGGCGTCAACCAGGACCGAGTGAGGAACTGGGAGCGCGGCCTGAGTAAGATTCCAGAGGAGTACCTGCCGCAGCTCGGAGCCATCATGGCCGGGCAGCCCGTCGAGACTGAGCGCATAGACCTCAGCGGAGTGCCGGAACTCGACCTACTGGAAGAACTGCAGCTCCGTGCCAAGGCCCGGGCGCAGCAAAAAATGGGGAAGAAATGAGAAGAGCAGTTGCCTTGACTCTCGTCGGGGCCGTATTGGTGCTGACAGCTTGTGGGAGCGATAACCCGGCGAAGATCGCCAAAGCCACGGAGGACTGCCTGGCTTCTGGCAGCGAGGGTTATGAAGTCAAAGATGGCGGCAAAGAGGTTCGCCTGCAGATCAAAGGGCTCTCCCTGGACGGCCTCGATAACGAGGAGGCCGAGTGTGTCCTAAAGGGGGCAGGAGCCCCCGACTCACTGTTTACGAAGATGGGCAACACGTCGACTAACGACGGTGAGCAACACGCGAGTTGGGACGGGTTCGAGGCATCCTGGAAGCTCGAAGTAATGTCCGGGACAGCGATCGTGGTCAAGGCCAAGTAAGTCCGGGCTTAGTCGGCCGAGTTCGCGTCGGCGCCCGTGCGTTTGAGGCGACGAGGAAGTGCACGAAAGAAGATACGCCACTTGGCGTCCTTGATCTCAAGGTCTTCACGAAACCGTTCAATCATTTCGCTCTGGGCGCGACGGAACTCCGCTGACACATCTCTCCACGCGACCACGTTGGCTTTCGTCAGATGAGGCATCGGAACCGCCTTCATCACGTCGCTTACACCTCGGGCAACGTACTTGCTAGCGACAATCTCCACAGGCATGAGGCCGTATTCGGCGAAGCGCTTTCGGAATGTGGCAAACGTGTCATTCTGCTTGTTCCAAGATTCCTGAAGCTCTTCGAACTGGTCGTCAGGCAGGTCCGGTTTCGGACCAATGAACACGCCGTCCCGAACCGTTCCCGTTTTTTCGAGGAGTTTCACGTATTCATCCGCGTGCGCATACATCTCTTCGGCGCTTTCGATCCAGCGTTGACTCGCTTCGTACGTGTCCCGGTAGATTTGCATCTTTTGATCCCGAAGCCACTGCCGATGCTCGTTAACCCGATTGAACCGAGAGCCCGCCCAAGTGCCGACGAAGGCGAATACTCCCGTCAGTAGGGCAATGCCCAGCTTTAACAGATCGTCTTCCGGCAATTCCCCAGCCTCCATAGCCACTCAATTTTCTCTCGCATCCTATCGGGATGTAGGCCGAAGCTGTCACCTGTGTAGGGGCCTGCCGCCCTTCAACCACGCGGAACATCGAGCGGTAAAAAGTTTCTAACCCGTACGCAACAAGACGTGCTAACCACTACCGGGGCGGGGGTGCCGGCGTCGGGGGTCCTCCCCCAGGGGGTGCCGGCTTCTGGGCGCGCGGGATTCTACCGGTAGAGCCGGTAGGCTGCAAGTGTGGGCGCGCGTGTGCCTTGTCATGTGGCGCCGTGGTTGACCTGGTGGTGTGGTGTGTGGTGTCATCGCGTGCCGCGCGTGGTTGGGTAGCTGTCAGGCTGTGGTGCGGGCTGTGGCGTGGTCCGATTTGATTGTTACCGGTAGAGCTGGTAGAGTCTTACTCATCAGCACGAAGGCCGCCGGAAACGGGATGGAGCGCACGGGTTGAGAGTTAAGCTCTTGGACTTGACCGGTTACCGGTAAGACTGGTAAGCTCGATTCGTCGGCAGGGACGCCGGGACGGCTTGACCGAGATAGCACTAACAGACCTGATGCTACCGGGGTAAGGGCAATCCATTTGTTCCGCGGTTCATAGTTGACCGTTATCCGCAATGCGGCAATGACGAGAATTTGAATCGCACCAGCCGGTTTGGAGATTACCGGTAGAACTGGTAAGCTAGATTCATCAAGCAAGGCAGTCCGGGAACCGCGCTAGCGGGGAACGGGTGGGTACGGAACTATGGTTCCGCGACTCGGGGCACGCAGTTTCTGCGCCGGGGGATACATCACCTGATGGTGGTGCGGTAGACGTGCAGGGTAGGTGCCTCTCCGGTTTGTAGCCGGCGGGTCATGGTAGCTCTCCAGAATGCTGGCCGGTTGTCCGGCCAGGTATCTGCGACCTCATTGCCACACACCGAGAGTAAGCGTCTGGCCGATTCGATGTTTGAGAACTTCATAGAGAACATGACGTATTTTGATACCACTGGTTCAATTGCGCTAGGGATGGGCACGAACGCTATCACGGGCAACCGATGCGGGAACCGAGAAAACTAGGACAGACGCAAGTTAGGCGAACTGGTGAGGATACGTGTCAGGCATGGGTGAGCTGGTGCTGTGGGTGCCGAAAGCCTGACATAGGGAACGCGAATACGGGTAAGTGTTGAGAGTAAACAAACTTTTTTTGCGCCGATGGTTGAACGTTTGTAAACGTTAGCTTGGCGCGGTAAGCAACTTTTAGATTCGGCAGGGCGCTGCACCGATTGGGTTCGGTTCGCCAGCGACTCAGACGCCTGATGGCGTCGGATAGGCGGGCTCCCTGCCGTTTCTAAAGCGTATATATGCAACTTGACGATGGTTGAGTTGTGCATGTACGGTTTGAATATCAATCAGCGGAGAAATGGAGCGAGGCATGTGGGAGAAGCTGGTGTTGTTGTTGGCCGGCCAGGCGCAGGAGGTCGGTTATGACGTCTGGAATGAGCGGGTAGGTGAGGACGTGAGCCCTGAACTGGCTGCAGCGGTCTACCACTACTACATATTCGGGGAGTTGTTGACGAAGGACCAGGTTGTGGGCATGGCAGCGTCCGGTCTGGTGTTGTTGTTGAGGCTCCCGGCGGCTGATGCCGCCTTGTTGGTCCATCGTTTCTAAACGGTTGCGTTTCGCTGCATCACCGGCTCCGGCCGGTGGTCCGGCGTGACCTAATCGGTCGAGGTAATTCATCGAGTCAAGGAGAAATCATGAGTGAGTACAAGGTCTGGGTCGGCTGCTTGGCCTGCTATAACAATGGCGACCTGGTGGGGGA
Source organism: Arthrobacter sp. 18067 (assembly GCF_902706295.1). Taxonomy (GTDB): domain Bacteria; phylum Actinomycetota; class Actinomycetes; order Actinomycetales; family Micrococcaceae; genus Arthrobacter. Next base: position 86,153 of record NZ_CACSJJ010000007.1, read on the forward strand.
CTGGTTCGATGCCGGCGATAGCCCTCAAAGCGAGGAAGAGTTCAACGAGGCCGTTCCGGCCCATGTGAAGCTGCAAGCGGCTGACGTGAACCCTCACGAAGAACTGTGGGTGTTCGATCACGAGAACTCGCCTATGGAGGGTGAGTACTCGCCGTGGAGCGCTAAGCAGTATGCCGAGTGGCTTGGTGACCTTGCTGAGAGCGAGGCTGAAATCTTTGGCAGATGGTTGGCCGACAATGGGCCGTTTGATGAGGATGCGGTGGAGCGGTTCCGCGACTCGTACATGGGTTGCTTTGAGGAGGGTGCCGACTATCTGGCCGAGCTCTACCCTGAGGCTGATCTGCCGAGCTGGGCCCAGAGCCACTACTGGGAGATTCTGCGCAGCATGTTCAAGGACTGCGTACTGGGTGGCGACGTCTACACGATCGAAACCGGCTACCACGAGGTCCATGTTTTCAGCACTCACTAGCGCCCCGATTGTCCAACGTTTATAAGCAAGGAGTTGAAATGTTCGGTTTGAAGCATGCGGGCATCCTGACGGATGCCCAACTCGGTCAGGCGCTGCGGGGCGCTTTGCAGGTCGAGGAGATAGTCGACCTGATCGGTTCCGGATCTAACGTGGCCGGCTTGTTGGCCACCGTGGATCACGAGGCCGCGAAACGGTTCCCGCATGTGCTGGAGCACGTGAAGCGTGAGCGGGAGATGGGGCTTTATGTCCAGTCCATCAAGTCAGTGTTCGATGCTCTGGACATGCTGCGTGGGGAGCTGCTGCACGATGTGGAGGCATTCTTCCAGCAGTACGACGTCGACTCGGCGGAGGATGCTATGCGGGAGCAAATTGACGGCGCCACTTTCGACCAGCTGCCCCTTACGGCTGTGGTCGAGCCGATGGTTCGGACCCTTCTGGATCAGGCTGCCGTTGCGGTCATTGATGAAATCGCTGCTCGGAGGGCCGTGTAATGGCGAGCCGTCGAGTGATCCACAACCGTGTAATTGCTTCCCTACTGGTGACGGCTGCGATGTTTGGTGTTGTGGCTGTGGCCACCGCTGAGGCGCCGGTTCAGCGCGTGGGGGAGAGCTACGACTTTAGTCAGGTATGCCAGGAGGATGAGCCCTGCTGGGATTGCCGAACCATGGGCAATGGCATCTGCGGGCCAACTAAGCCTGCCACGGTCGAGGTAGCCACCTATGCGGAGGCGTACGAGTGGTGCGCTGCCCAGTACGTCGCTGATCTGAACGCGAGGACTGACTGCCAGTGGGCGGCGTATCGAGACTTTGACGACGCCACCAACCCAAGAACTCACAAAAATATCTAAGGAGTAATCATGGCTGCTGTTGTTGAGGCTGGCGCATTGTTGCGGGCCAACCTGAATCCTGACCTGCGTCCGCGGATCGCCGCAGACAACGTTGACGTTGAGCTGAGTGCCACCGGCGGGCTGCTGTTCATCAGGATCTACGAAATCATCGTAGAACCCGACCCGGAGCTTGTGCGCCATGGATACGGGCCTGTGGGTGACGAATCGACCGGTGACCGCCTGTTTGAGCTGTGTGTGCCGGCCCCATCGATGCGGCACGGTTATGCGGCCAGGTCTTTCAAGCACATTGATGCTTTGTTGTCCGAGCTGGCGCTCGAATCCTGGGTCGCTGAGATTGTCACGGATGCTGCGGCCATCGGTTTGCGGATGGTGGCGGACCGGTGAGCCGCGCGACCTTGAAATGGGAAGTGGCAGTTACCGTCGATGTGGAGGTGACGGACAGGGCTACAGCCCTCACCTTGCTTGACGATGACCTGCGCGAGGCGGTGTTTGCTGCCGCATATGACACAGTCGCACCGGTACTGATTACCGTGACGCCGGTTCCCGAAGATCGGGAGTTTGAGGAGTCATTCACCGTAATCGGATTCTGGGATGAGGATGAGCCCGTAGTCACTGGCGTGATCACGGGCCAGCACCCTGTTGAAGGTGGGGATGGTGTCAGTGAACAAGGGCCTTGGGCTCTTTGGATTGACGCCGTCGATGCAGAGGCCGCTGCAACCTTTGCAATCGAGGAGATGCTGGAAACGCTCGGTGGTGGCGATGAGTAAGCACCGGTGTACCGCTTCCTGCTGGTCCTATATGGTCCGCTTTGGCGAGGACGAAAATACGGTCGACTGCGATCCATTCGAGGCTCGCGCCGCCGCGGAACAGGACGACCAGTGACGCGGGATGAAGCGCTGGAGGTGGTCACCGACGCCGCGGTGAACTGGGCAACTGAACTAACCACATACATTGCGCCGGCATCCGAAGACTTTAATGATCCGGAGTCCGCTGAACAGCAGCGACGTCAGGCGAGCCAAATTCGACAAGCAATAGGAGTACTGAGCAATGCCATTGACGACTGAGGGCTTCACGGAACCTGACAACGATGACCGCGCGGATTTCGCGGAGGAGGCGCTGACGGTTTACATGAAGCGCACTGGCAGCGACAGCGACACGGCTATCCGTGACCTCATTGGCGACCTGGGCCACCTCTTTGATCGTGAGGTGAAATTTACCGCCGGGCACGACTTCCAGCTCGAAGTTGAGTGGGCCTTCGGCACTTACATGGAGGAGCGCCACGAGGAAGCTAACAACCTGCCGCCGCTGGGCGCCGACTTCACCTACAGCCTGGTTCAGCATTGAGCGCTGGCACGGTACGCAACTAATACACAACTTGACCATCCATGCGCCGATGGTCTAACGTTTATATACGAAAGAGGCAAGCATTTGGTCACCAAGATTTCTGAGGAATCCCTGCTCGACATGTTGGACGCTGCGGGCTACGGCATTAGTTATTGGGCCGTCGAAGCGGTCATTGACGAGGAGGCCCGCACCTACACGGTCACACCAGAAGAACACCCGACAGAGGACCGTGCGCCGGAACCGATAGTGATCCCGTTCGACAGCATCATCGGGGCGTTCTGGACGATCAGCGATCCGGACGCCGAAGTGAAGCACCTGTCCCGACTGACCCAGTCCTACGTAAACCAGGCAGTCGTGGATGGTGAGGACGGCGACATTGACGCCGGCCACATCGATGCCCACGCGGCAGACCAGATCATCCAGGTGGCCGCATTCGGGGAGGTGGTGTTCGGATGACGCGGAACAAGATTAGGAACCTTGTCGAAGGCCCGATGATCTACCCGCTGCCACAAGGAATCACTTTGTTGTAGCGATGCAGTGAAACGGGGGGCGTCAAGGCATCGCGATAAAAACTAAGCCAGCTAACGCTGGCGACCCAGCTGGTTGCTGAGAGACGGGTTCGATTCCCGTCATGGGTACTGGGTGGCGGTCTGGAAACCGTGTGGGGAACTAATGAACCGGACATTGCGAACCGGGGTCCACCGTACCGACCACCCTGCCAATCAAGCACTATCGAAGGAGACATCAATGTCCACTGCAGTACTCACAGCGAACGCGACTGCCACGGCAACCGGCCAGGAGTGGTTGGACGCTCTCGCCAACGTATCCCCGGCTGTCAGCGCGAAACCGCCTGTGCCGATCCTTGCCTTCGTGAAGGTATTCACCGAGCGTGGGCAGCTCCGCATGCAAGCCACCGACTACGCAACGTCCGCTGATGTGCGAGTGACGCGTCATCCGGGCGAGGTGAAGCCGTTCCTCATCCCGCACAAGTGGGCTGTGACCACTCTCAAGCCGGTGCTGGGCAAGAACAAGAGCACCTGGGTGACCATCCGTCAGAACGGCGACAAGGTTGAGCTGCTTTGTGACGGCTACGAGATTCCCGTTGACGCCGCTCCTGTAACCGAATACCCGGATCTGCCGGTTGCGCCTAACCCTTCGGCCCTGCTTGATGCGGAGAAGTTCTCCACGGCCATGGCCGGTGTTGCGGTCACGGCGTCGACAGATGACACGCTCCCCATCCTGGCTGGCGTCCGGCTTGAGTTCACTCTGAATGAGGTAGTCATGCTCGCCACAGACCGCTACCGCCTGGCATCCGATGCTGTTGGGGGCTCCTTCTCCGAGGAGTTCACGGTCCTTGTCGGCGCCAAGACGTGGGCCAAGGTTGCGAAGCAGCTTTCCAAGGGACTCGTTGGCTTCTCGTACGACGGCGACCGTACACTGCATGTCCGCTCTGGCGACAACGTGTACTCGATCTTGGGGCTTGACGGGGACTACCCGAAGATTCGCTCCCTGTTTGGGCAGTCCAGCGAAACCATCGCTGTAATGAATCGGGCCAAGCTGCTCGAAACTGTGACCGTGGCATCCAAGCTGGCCGAGCGGAACAATCCGATCGTCATCAGGCTCAAGGAGGGTGGTGTCATGGTGACGGCGGACCCTGAAGCTAAGTCGCCGCTAGTCCCGACCGAGTACGACCGCGTCTTCGGTGAGAGCGATGAGCGGGTTCTCGCCTACAACCCCGGCTACCTGCTGGACATGCTGAAAGCGATCACAACGGACACGGTCCGCCTATCCCAGCCCGCCGGCCCGAAACCTGGCACATGGACTGCCGGTGACGAGTCGGCTGAATCGGACCTGGCGTACCGCCACATGATCATGCCCGTACGCCTTCCCAGCGAGAACAAGTAGAGGAGGAGCCATGACTGCTGAACCACTCGGCGTGTGGGCCTGCAACCCGAATGGCCTTTCTGACGGTGACGGTGAGTTCTTGTACGAGGGGCATCTCGACGGTGAGTGGATCACCGTCGTCACCTACATGGGGGAGTCGGACGGCAAGCCGGTCGTCCAGCTGGATACGGGTGGGGATGTGGACTTCCGCATCAACGTCAACGATGCACCCATCTGGGATCAATCAGCTGAGGAGAAGTCGGTAGCCGACTTCATCAAAGCCGCCCTGGCGGACGGCAGCAATGACGCCATGTTTGAAGCGGTGTGCAACATCGCCAACCTTTACCAAATCGAACTACCGGAGGAAATCTGATGCCCGAACACTTGATCCCTAAGCTGGTCAACTACGCGTCCATCCTGGGCGACAACACACGTGAGCAAGCCATCATGACTGCGGGCATGCCTTTCATCCACCCGCACTTGGCGCTCATGCCGGACGCGCACCTTGGGAAGGGAGCAACGGTTGGGTCCGTGATTCCGACGCTGGGTGCCATCATGCCGGCGGCCGTTGGTGTGGACATTGGCTGCGGCATGGATGCCATGCACACCGGCCTCAACGTGACCGATCTGGAGGGGCTGGACCGCGCGAAGCTGCGCCGGGTAATCGAGGAAGCGATCCCGCTCTCGGCAGGCAAGTACAACCGCACCATGACGCCGTCCGCCGAGTTCGCAGTGGAGTGGCTGGAGGAGACTGCCCGCGAACTGGGAGTCAACCCTGATGGTTACGCTGCCAACTGGCGGCTGCAACTGGGCTCGCTAGGGTCCGGCAACCACTTCATCGAGGTGTCGCTGGATCAGAATGACGACGTCTGGCTGTTCCTGCACTCGGGCAGCCGAGGGGTGGGCAACAAGATCGCCCAGCACCACATCAAGGTAGCGCAGGACTATTGCGCCCAGCACTTCATCAACCTGCCGCACCGTGACCTCGCCTACCTGGTCGAAGGGAGCGAGGAGTTCCAGCGCTACATCAATGACCTCAAGTGGGCGCAAGAATTTGCCCGTTTCAATCGCAAGGAAATGATGACCCGGGTTGTCCTTGCCTTCAATGATTGGGCAGGCGTGGACTCCACCGGATCGAAGCGCTACGTGACCTGCCATCACAACTACACGGAGCAGGAACGTCACTTCGGAAAGGACGTGTGGCTGTCGAGGAAAGGTGCGATCGACGCATCCGAGGGTGCCTGGGGGCTGATCCCCGGCTCGATGGGCGACAAGTCCTACGTCGTGGTCGGTAAGGGGTCCAAACTGTCCCTCAACTCGGCACCTCACGGCGCCGGCCGCGAACACTCCCGCAGTGCAGCCCGCAAGCTGTTCACGCAGGACGACCTCCGGGACCGCATGGCCGGTATCGAGTACAAGGACTCAGCTGAGTTCATTGACGAGCACCCCGCGGCCTACAAACCGATCGATCAAGTGATGGAGGACGCGGAGTCCCTGGTCGAAATCAAGTACACGCTCCGCCAGATCATCAACGTGAAGGGAGACTAGCCGTGACCGACAAGCCCACTGCGATCATTTTCGACATGGACGGCACCCTCTGCGACGTCCGATCAATCCGGCACCTAGTGATCAAAAACCACCCAGATAACCCGGGCTACAGGGACTTCGACCGCTTCCACGAGCTTTCGGTCGACTGCCCACCCAACCTGAACGTCCTGGCCGCGGCAAACGAGGCACACGCTCAGGGTCACAAGGTCATCATCGTGACAGCCCGCCAAGAGAAGTACAGGCAACTCACCAAATGGTGGATGCTGCTCAATGGGGTGCCGTTCGACCAGCAGCTGCACCGCAAAACCGGTGACGGGCGTCCCGACCGTGTGGTGAAGCAAGAGATTCTGGCCGGTCTGCGCCAGCACTACAACATCATCCACGCTTGGGACGACAACCCGAATGTGCTTGCGCTCTGGGCCGAGGAAGGCATCGAAACCACTGTGGTTGAGGGCTGGTTCGAGGATGCGCCTCAGGCCGTGCAGGAGGCAGTCGCCGTCTAAACGACTTTACTTTCATGACATGATGGTCTAACGTATATAAACGAACAAGCAAACAATTTAGGAGCAACAATGGGTTTCATGAACGCCTTGGACGTCGACGCGCAGGAGTTGACCGACGCGGTGGACCGCAATTCGCGGGAAGTCATCGAGTACTTCATTCAGCATGGCCGCGAGCGGTCACGCGACGAACTTGAGCGATACCGGCAAGCCAGCCTCTTTGAGGCGCTGACTCGACAGGGCTGGGTACCGCCCACCCTGGCGCAGCTGGCCACCACTCGTATCCGCGAGGTGATGAACGGCGAAGCCAACTCGATCGCGGAGTCGCTGTGCAACGCGATTGAACTGCTTGCACCCGAGCCGGAGGAAATCGTCGTTGACGACCGCGGGGCGGAACCGCTGGCCGAATGGGAGCGCGAACTCCTGGAATCGGCGGCCGCAGAATGAGCCAGCGCGAAAAGATCCTGCAACTGCTGAAGGCGGGACCCGCCACTAATCAGCAGCTCAATAAGGTCTGCTACCGATACGGCGCCCGCATCCATGAACTCCGGAACGCCGGCCACAACATAATCTCCGAGCAGATCGACCGCGGCCTCTGGCAGTTCCGACTGGAGGCGCAAAGCAGGGGCTGAGTCACGCCCCGATGGTTTAACGTTTACAAACAATTGGCGAGACGGTCCTGCGATGGGCCGTTCCGCTTCTACCTAAGGATTACTGAAAACACATGTACTACCCCGCCAACAAGCTCGACTCCCGCAACATCGGCTCCGTCGTAGCATTCCGAAACGACGGCATGAAGGTGCACGGCATCTTGGAGCTGATGGAAACGAATGCCGAGTCCGTCGAACTCACCCTGCAGGGCTCCGACGAAACCTTCCTCCTCGAACCAGCCGACCAGGTCAACGTCATCCTCACATCCGAAGCCGCCTACGCTCTGCACTCCAAGAACGCCCTGGAGTCGATCAGGGACATGCTTTCAGAAGCGTTGCCCCTCATCCCCAAAACCGAAACTCCCGCCGTCCTGCAGCTGGTAGCTGCATGACTGCTGTGTTGGTGCTCCCGGAACCGGTTGAGCCCACCAAAGAAAACATCGCCGCCGGCACTGCACCCATCTGGATTACGCCGCCAACCATCCTTGAGGCTCTGGCTGACGTGGTCGCCGGGCATCCGTCCGACCATGCGAACCCAGATCGGCACAACTCGAACCAGATCAGTGGCCTGACCGCGCATGTTGCCCGCGAGTTCGGATTCACGTGGCCGGAGCTGGCCGCAACAAAAGACCTCGTTTACGACCTGGACTGGACGGTCGACAACAGCTCCCGCACCTGGTTCAGCCATGACGCGCTCCTGTACTGGGAGTGCCTTGACGACCTCTCCAACCTGGGCTGGACGTGGGGAGCGATCCTCGACCACCTACAGCAGGCGTGGATCAACGAAAACTCTGACGCACCGTTCTAACCGGTGCACTGAAAGGAAGCCATGACGACATTCACTGAACGAAACGACCTTGAAGGCACACTCCAGGTCGACGTCGAGGGGGATGCGACAACGCTGTTTGTCGAAGACCGCAACGACAGTGCCTCGTTCTACGCGGACAACTTCGACTTGCCGCTCATTGCACTCGCCATCATCGGTGAGGATCAGGTGACGGACGGCGAACAGATGACGGTCAGCATGTTGCCGGACACCTCCGACGAGGTCCTTGTGGACCTGGCGCGCGCTGCTCTCCGAACCCTCAAGGATCGCCGGGAAGCCGCGGCCGCGGAGGAAAGGGCGCGCAAGATCGCGATCCTCGACCTTGAGGCCACGCTCGGTGGGCCGGAATCTCCGAACCTCACCCTGACCAAGCCGATCGCTGAGCAGCTGTACAACCTCGGCCTGCGGGCCAAGAACGAGGTGACGGCCTAATGGCGCGCAACAGCTTTGGTGAGAAGGTAACTGCTGGCGCGGTGCTGCTCGGCCTCCTAGGCGTAGTGGTGGGATATGGCGGATTGTCGGCCTCCTGGTACTCGACCAAGAACGAGGCCCGCTGCACCGTCCAGTCAAAGACGGCAACAAGCACAAAGCAGGGCACGGACTACCGTGTCTTCACTGAGCAGTGCGGCGTCATGCAGATTCAGGACGACGTTCTGCTGGGCCGCTTCAACTCTGCCGATGAGTACGGCAAACTGCGCGAAGGCACGGACTACACGTTCAAGACGGTGGGCTGGCGCAACGGCTTCTTCTCCATGTTCCCGAATGTGGTGGAGGTGACCAGATGAGTATCACCGTGGCCGACTGCGGCCTGCCCGAACTGCCCGAGGGGCAATGGTGGGAGGTGGTTCGCGTTGAAGAGCGCTCGGGTTGGGCGGTATCGGGCGGGTTTCCATACCGCCACAATGACGCAGTGCCCGAACATTATGCCGTTCGAATAATGCGGTCGGTAGATGTGCCGGCCACGGTCGAAATCCACGAACGCGGCTGGTGGCTAAAACCCCGGCACGTGCCAGTGCCAGCGACAACCCGCAACGAGATCGTGGCCAGGCAACGCATTGGGGAATACACGCCTCCTCGTAACGAGTGCGGGTTCACGGTGGGCGACTACTGGGACTATGAGCAGGACCTGACTCCTGAGCTGGTCCTCCACCACGCCAAGAAGTTGGTGAAGCGACTGGAGAACGAGCGCGCAGAAAAGGTGGTGGCCGACAAGAAACGTAGCGAACGGGAAGCCCAGAAAGCAGCAGCCAAGGTCATCACCGATTCCCTGCTCGGCGCCTACCCTCCCAAGACACTGCCGCCGGTCGAGAAGAAGAAGGGCAAGGGTTGAGCGGACTGACCGTGTCGGACTTCTTCTGCGGAGCCGGCGGGTCATCCACGGGCATGGCCCAGGTGCCCGGCCTCCATGTGAGGCTGGCACTGAACCACTGGGAACGGGCGATCCAGTCCCACTCGCACAACCACCCGGACACCGAGCATGCGTGCGCTGACATTGCGCACATCAGGCCCGAGTACACGCCTCGAACCGATCTTCTCTGGGCTTCACCTGAGTGCACAAACTTCACGGTAGCTAAAGGCGTGAAACGGGACTCATGGGACGGGGAGAACGTGATCCCGGATGAGGCCGCGCAAAGGTCCCGGGCGACCATGTACGACGTGCCGCGGTTCGCAGAAGTGCACAGGTACGCCGCCATCATGACTGAGAACGTCGTGGAGGTGACTGCTTGGAAACCGTTCAGGGGCTGGCTGCAGTCCATGACGGACCTTGGTTACGAGCACCGGATCGTGTCGTTGAACAGCATGCATGCTCAGGCTTACGGGCCTGGTGCTCCGCAATCCCGCGACCGGGTCTACATCGTGTTTTGGCTCAAAGGGAACCGGGCACCGGACTTCGACCGGCTGCGCCCGTACGCCGACTGTCCGAGTCACGGCAGGGTGCAGTGCTTGCAGGTGTTCAAGAAGCCGGGCCGGCTGGCCGGGAAGTACCGGGCACAGTACGTGTACCGCTGTCCCGCGTCGGACTGCGCGAGGGTGCTTGAGCCAAGTGTTCGCCCGGCATCGGATGCGATCGATTGGAGCCTGAAAGGGGTCCGGCTGGGTGATCGTAAGCGGCCACTGGCCGACCGGACCCAGCAGCAGATCGTGGATTTCGTGAACAAGTTCGGGGAGCAGCCTGGACTGACTCAGTACTACGGGACCCCCCATCCGAAACCGGTGACTGAGCCGTTCTCCACCTTCACAACACGGGACCGGCATGGCCTTGTGACGTTCCGGCGGAACGCCAATGTTGTGCCGGTGGATGCTGGCCCGTTCAGCACGATCACTGCCGGCGGCAACCACCACGGCCTTGTCTCGTACACGCGGGCCGACCTGGATGACGTCGAGTTCCGGCTCATCCAACCCCACGAGCAGATGTGGGGAATGGACTTCCCTCGGGATTACACGATCCTGGGCACCAAGAAGGAACGGACCATGCAGGCGGGCAACGCTGTGACACCAGCCGCAGCCCGCGACATTGCTGGCATTGTGGCCGACTCATTCGAGCTGGCTGCCTAAAGAAAGAGGAGAAGAAGAGTTTGCAGAGAACACTGCACGACGTCCTGACAGAGATTCTGGACGACGCGGAAGGCGGGGTCGTTGTGATCCCAGCCGATGACCTGGCCGACCTTGTCGCCAAACACCCTCCAGCGCAGCTCCAGACTGAGTGGGGCGTGGCATGGAGTCTGCCTGAAGCACACGGCACCAGCCAGTTGGACAGCTTGGAGACTGCCGAGGCAATGACCGCGAACCTAGCTGACGCAGGGCATGAGGCCCGTGTTGTTTGGCGGGGCACGACGGACTGGAGGAACCGGGATTGACAGCGAAAAAGACGGAGACGACCGAGCAGCATCCGAATGACTTGGTCACGCGCGATTTTCTGACACCGTGCTGCCATGTGCAACCCGAGTTTTGGGTGGAGTACGACGTCGTGAAGGGGATTGGCTGCACCGCGCAGAATTGCCTGAATGAGTGGCACCCCACCGGCACCAACGCCGTCTGGCAGGAGGAGCTGGTGCCCAATGGCTGATTTCGAAGTACACGGCAATGTCAGTTACTCGTTCTCTGCAATCATCGAGGCGGACTCGGCCGAGCAAGCCGAAAGCCTTGCCCTGGCTGATCGAGAAGGCTTCTGGCAGCTGGCCGTCGAGCAGGGCGACGTCCCTGATGCTTCCGACATCGACGTGGAGTTCGCACAAGCTTGGAGGGAAGGTAGATGATCGACTATGGCAAGGAACCCCTCGACTTTGGCAACTATCCGCTGCCCGAGTGGAGGGAGTTCATGCACTACATGTACCTTCCCATCGCCATTCCGGGTCAGGATGGCATCCGGCTTCCCCAACGGCTGGAGTTCGCCAGGGACCTAATCGAGGAGATAATCCGGCTGGAGGATGCCACCCAGTACATGTTGGGCTTCGACGGCAAGCGGTTTGACTACGTCTACCTGACGATGCGCCGCGGCTTTGCCACCCCCGGCAATCCGCTGAACCGGCCCGGCTGGCATTCGGACGGGTTTGGGACCCACGACGTCAACTATGTGTGGACTGACCGTTTCCCGACCTACTTCGCGTTGCAGGAATTCCACAACATCAGTGACGACCATAAAGAGTCGATCAAGCAGTTTACTCAGCAGATCAATCTCGCAAGGTGCGACGGTGTTGATCCGATCTGGACCTATCCCGACCATCAGCTTCTTCGGCTGGACTCGTCCGTAATCCACAGGGCACCCGAGATTCCGGCGCCGGGTGGCGTGCGCTCGTTCCTCAAGGTGTCGTTCTCGAACAGCAAGTACAACTTGGCAGGCAACAGCCACAATTTCCTGTTCGACTACGACTGGGACATGTTCGATCGTAACGCGGTCAGGAATGATCCGGCGCGGGGCGAGTCGGACTCTGGGGTGCCCGCATGAGTCGCGATGAGGCTGCTGAGGCGCGACGCCTAGTTTGCAGTCGGGTCTACGTGAATCTGAAGGCCGATGACGTCAACCTCTCGCTCCAACTCCGGAAAAACCATGTCGGAGTCGACGGCACCGCGAGCCTTCGCTGTATCGACGAATTGGGCAAGGTCACCGAGCGTCATGTCGAAGCCGTGTCCGTCATCCGAGAACAGAAGTTTCAGGGTGCTAGAGAGATTTGCCATACCGCCAGTATTCCAGACGTGGCCGACTCCTCTGAGCAGGAGACCCCATGAAGCCTGAGGAGTTGAAAGCTCACGCAGAGCGCTTGCTGCAGGAACTGGTTCGCGACGTTGAGTACAGCACCGTCTACGACGACTGGGACCTGCAGGGCGCCGCAGAGCAAGACTGGCTGGCGATTCACGACTTGATGGCCTCCGCCACCGCGACGTTCGCATGGCTGGACTAAGTGTAGAAGTGGCTGCAAAGGCGCTTGCCGTCCACCGGCCAGTTACCCGGCCCGAAGTAAAGGGCATCAACTGCAGCCACTGGCCATGCCAAGAATTCACGACTGACACGATGATGGGCTTCCTGCGACACCAAGCAGCCGTGATCGTGGAATCCACTGACTAGAAAGGATGCGGTTTGAACGCACGTGAGACGACGAAAGCGATCGAAGCGGCTCTCCTGCTCAAGTACACGGCCCATCAAACGCACTGGGCCGTGTTGCGGGAACTCTCCTTGTTCGACCCTGACGCTGTTGCGCAGAACAAGGGGAAGCGCAAGTACGACGCCAACCGTGAGGTGGAGCGTCGGCGGATCGATATGTTGCTGATCAACCTGAAACGAAGGGGCGTGAAAGTCCCGAACGAGCGCATGGCGCTCGAAATCAAAGTGACTCGTGCCGACTTCAAACGTGACACGGAGGACAAACGCCGAGCCTGGATGGCACACGCCGACAGGTTCGCCTATGTCACTCCTGCCGGCCTGATCACCAAGGATGAGCTGCCAGCGGGCTGCGGGCTCATCGAATACCACCCCGACGCATTGTTCGGCGGGGACCGGTTGAAGTGGAAGGTGACCGCCCCATACAAGCAGGAGCGGGCCACTGACTTCGACCAAAACTTTATCGTGTACCTGGCCAACAGGCTCTCGACAGCAGAGCAACAGCTACGGCGCACGAATCGCAGAGCAGGATTCATCGCGGCATAGTCATGCCCTGATTGTCCAACGTTTAGAAACTTTGAAAGGACTTGAATGACAGAAATCATCGTTGAAACACCAGGCCTTGTCGCGTTCGGCGGGGACCTTGGTCACGACGTCGTTTGGGATCAGCTGGAAAGCTACGGCGACGCCAGTCCTGACGAGCATGACCTTTTCCGGTCACGGTTCGAGGTCGTGGCAACTGATGCCCACACGGATGGCGACCTGTATCAGGGCACGACGCTCATGCAGGTGATTCGTCGGAAGTCGGACGGGCGAATGTTCGGCTGGTCCTATTGGCAGGCCGGCGGCAAGTATGGCGAGTCGTTCCGCGAATCGAACGGCGACGACTTTGCTGACGAGCTGCCTGAGATTCAGTACGACTGGGACTCCCACGACTGGTCTGAAGACCCAGAGGTTCCTGGTTGGTACGTTTTCCAGCCGGTCGAGCCCCACCACCTCCCCGCCTACCGCTTCGCAAAGGAGTCTGCATGACCGATGTTCAGATTGAGGCCGTCGAACAGGAACCCATCGAATTCCTGGAGTGGCCGAAGACGCCGCGATTGTTCCGCAACATGGTGATCACGGAGAAGATCGACGGCACCAACGGCGCCATCATCATCACTAAGGACGGGCGTGTTGCTGCGCAGTCCCGCAACCGTCTGGTCATCCCTGGCAAGGACTCTGACAACTACGGGTTCGCCCGATGGGTCTACGAGAACGCCGGCGAATTGGCTGATGTACTCGGCCCTGGGCGTCACTTTGGTGAGTGGTGGGGGAGCGGCATTCAGCGCGGCTACGGTCTCACCCGCGGCGAGAAGCGATTCTCCCTGTTCAATGTCGAGCGGTACAAGAACCTGCCGCTGGAAAACGTGGACGGACTCGGGGTTGTGCCCGTGCTTGCCCGCCACACGTTTGACACTGAGGTGATCAAGCAGACTCTGGCCGACCTGGTTCGTTTCGGCTCTGCGGCCGCACCGGACTGGGACGGAGTCCCGGAGGGCGTCATCGTCTTCCATTCCCAGACGCGCCAGGTGTTCAAGGTGCTGATCGAGAACGATCACCTGACCAAGACACAAGCCGCCACCATCGACCCCCGAGAAGAACTGGACCTTGCAGCATGAGACTCATTGAAATCGAGCAGGTACTCGTAAACCCTGAACACGTCGCTGTTGTAGAACCAGTGGAAGGTGGCAGCAAGATTCATTTCCAGAATGGCACCGCTTTGACCTCCAGTCTGGCGCCACTGGAAATCAGCACACGTCTGCAAGGCATGGAACTGCTATACGACGACACGGTGGTTCATGGCGGTTGAGTTCTGGGTGAACAACAAAGCGTTCGCCAACCTGCTGCACAATGCACTCTGTATGGCCAAGGAGCCAGCAGCTAACGCCGTTCACCCGTACCTCTACCTGCGCTACACGTACGACCCGGACAGCCGCAGAGGTCAGCTAATGGCCTCGGGCATGTCCCGCTTCGCTGCCGGGCTCGACTGCACAATGGTTGAGCCCGGCGCGCCAGACGGCTACGCGGAACTCTTGCTGCGACCTGTCAGCCCGGTGAAGGGTGGTGTGGTGGACGACGTGACCAAGCTGGCGTCCGGCATCAGAGCCGTTTCCTCCGCGGCCAGCGCAACCGTGGCCGTCCGCATCGAACACCGCGACAGGATCACTGTCACTTACGGCAGCGACCTGGTTGGTGAGCTGGCGGACCTGAACCCCGACATTGAGCCGTCGAAGTTCTACCTGGTCGAGGACATGGTGGATGAGCTGGCGGCAGCCGCTGCCCCGGTGACTCCGACAGCGTTCAACATCACGGTCCTAAATCGGATCAAGGATCTGAAAATCACTGGCATGCCGGGGGACTGGGGGGTCATGGACTTGGCCCAGCACCCGGATAAGGACATTGTGGGCGTGGCCGTAGGTCCGAACTTTCGTGGACTTCTTGGTGTGATTGACCGCGCCAAGTACATGCAAGGGGGCAAGTGGGGAGATGGTCCCGGCAATCCCGACCACCTGTTCTAACAAGGAAGGCCCCACCCTGAATGGGTGGGGCCTTGTTCCTATTTGGGTGGAGTCCAATCGAGCGGCTTCACCGTTTTACGCCTGGACGCCACTGCGGGCGGCAGGTCAGAGGGTCTACGGCCAGGCTTGCCCTTCTTATTGGCAAGCTCAACCAGTTCCCTGACCGGCTTCTCATGCTCGGCACACAGCCACATGATGGAGAAACCGCCGTCCCCGTTGATAGTCCACTTTGTGACTCCGGGACGGTCGCACCGAAGGCACGTCGTGTCCTCACTCAACCCGATCACCTCCTCGCCAGCTCTCAAGCCATTTATCGACCTCCGACAGTCTAAACCGGTATTCCCGGCCAACCCTGTGGTGAGGCATGTGGCGCGCATACTTACGCACCCAATCTTTGGACCGGTCAAGATGGCGGGCAACCGCAGGCACCCCGACCCATGGTTCAGTGTTTAGAATCTTCATGCAATGATGCTAACATGTTTCTACACGACACAACCAAGCACTATAAACGAAATGAATGGAGGGAGCATGGGCCGGGCAAGGCATGGAGATGGCTGGATCGGAAGCCGTCAACTGGCAGACGGAACCACAGTGTGGGACATGCGCATCACAGTAGATGGCGAGCTATACGCGCAGTACGGACTGGAGTCTGAGAAGGACGCAGTCCGTGAGCGAGACAAGGCCAAGGGCGCTAAGTCCCTGGCGGCGCTGGCCAGGCAGCGGAAGCTGCGGTTACCAGAGCTGGTGCGAATGTGGATGGATGCCCATCAGGACAAGGCCGGCTCCACACTCACGTCCTACGAGAGCGCACTCAAGCTGCACATCGAGCCGCGGCTGAACATAAGAGTCGAGCAGCTGACCCTCGATGACATGAACTCGTTCATGCGCGACCTGCCCAAACACCTGCCCAAGTACGCGCGCGGCGGGCGGTCCCTGGGGAAGCGGGTGGCTGACATGGTGAAGGCCACGCTGCGGTGGGCGTCATCACCGTCAGTGAGGCTGATCAACGAAAACCCTCTCAGGGATTCCACGATTAGGCTGCCCAAGAAGAATCCTCCAAGGCGGGCGGTGCAGCGAAGCGACTTCCCGAAACTGATGAGCGCAACCGAGAAGCAGCAGTCCCAGCATCTTTGGCTGATGCTTGGAGCCACCGGCGCACGGAAGGGCGAGGTCACGGCGCTCCTTTGGAGCGACATAGATTTCGTCCGGAACGTTGTATCCATCACAAAGATCTCCACACCGGAATCGAAGGGTGCCGTCGTGGAAGAGCGGGTGAAGATGAACCAGGAGCGTGAGGTGCCGCTGGAGGAGTCTGTGGCTGCCTACTTCCTGAGCATCAAGCAGCTGCGCCAGGCGAAGCAGTCTGACCCGGTTTTCCCGGCACCGAGAAAAGGTGGGTCGATCGGGCATGGGACGATCAACAAGTGGTGGTACCGGGACTGTAAGAAGGCCGGCCTACCGACGGGGGAGGGTGGGTACACGATTCACTCTCTCAGGCACATGTTCACGACGATGATGATCGACGCAAAAGAGGACGTGAATGTTGTGTCGCAGATACTTGGCCACTCGTCGGCCATCGTGACGCTAGGCATTTACAAGCACGTAACAGAGGAGCAGAAATCGTCCGCGATCAAGACCATGGGTGGACTGCTGATGAGGGGAGTGGTTTAACGTGTAATGTGATTGCTTCTGCGATCGACTGGGGAAAATCCGCGCCAGTACTAGGATGCAGGGGGTTTGGGGGAGTGCCATTAAGCTACGTCCCCAGGACAGATACCCTTGTTCTGGACATCTTCCCGGTGGCTGTTGAAGCCGGGTACAACTAAACCTAATTCCGGCGGCGGTGTCAAATGTGCATTCCTGGCTCGCTTGCCCGTAGACTGTCCTGTGCATTCGGGGTGTAGCTCAGCTTGGCTAGAGCGCCTGCTTTGGGAGCAGGAAGTCGCAGGTTCAAATCCTGTCACCCCGACTCTGTGTTTGTGTCCGCCTCAGGGACGCGACAGAACCCCATACCCACAAAATCAGGAGTACTTAGACTGTGAAGAGCGCTGTCGAGAACCTCACCGCAACGCGGGTCAAGCTCAACGTTGAGGTTCCCTTTGAGGAACTGAAGCCGAGCATCGATGCCGCGTACAAGACCGTTGCTTCGCAGATCCAGGTTCCCGGATTCCGCAAGGGCAAGGTTCCCACCAAGCTGATCGACCAGCGCGTTGGCCGCGGCTACGTCCTGGAGACGGCCATCAACGATGGCCTTAACGGTTGGTACCAGGCCGCAGTTCAGGAAACGGGCGTACGCCCCCTGAGCCGTCCCGAGGTTGAGATCACCGAGGTTCCGGACCCCACGTCCACCGATGGCGAGCTCAAGTTCCAGGTTGAGATCGATGTCCGCCCCGAGATCGAGCTGCCGGACTACGCCGGTATCAAGGTCGAGGTCGCTGCAGCTGAGTCCTCCGACGCTGACATCGACAAGTCCCTCGACGAACTTCGCGGCCGTTTCGGCACGCTGAAGTCCGTAGAGCGCCCTGCGAAGAACGATGACTTCCTGACCATCGACATCACCGCCACCATTGACGGCGAAGAGATCGATTCGGCGTCGGGCCTGTCCTACCAGGTTGGCGCCGGCACCATGCTCGAAGGCCTCGACGAAGCCGTGACCGGCCTCTCCGCCGACGAGGAAGCAATCTTCGACACCACGCTGGTTGGCGGTGACCACGCCGGCGAGTCCGCTCAGGTGAAGGTCGTTGTCAAGGCTGTCAAGGAGCGCGAGCTTCCCGAGGCAAACGACGACTTCGCCCAGCTGGCCTCCGAGTTCGACACCCTTGCCGAGCTCCGTGAGGACCTCGCCAAGCAGGCTGCCGACTCCAAGGTTGTTGAGCAGGGCGTAGAAGCACGCGACAAGGTCCTGGACAAGCTCGTTGAGCTCGTCGAGGTTCCGGTTCCGGATTCCGTGGTCGAAGAGCAGATCGAAGCTCACTTCAACCCGGAGAACGCCCATGGCGAAGGTGACCACGACACCGAGGAGCACCGCGCCGAGGTCAAGGCCAACACCGAGCGGGCCTTCCAGAACGAGATCATCCTTGACGCCATTGCGGACAAGGAAGAAGTAGACGTCAGCCAGAACGAGCTGATCGACTACATCGTCACCACCGCAAGCCAGTACGGCATGGACCCCAACCAGTTCGCTCAGATCATTGACCAGAGCGGCCAGGTTCCCATGATGGTTTCCGAGGTCCGCCGCCGCAAGGCACTGGCCGTTGTCCTGGGCCAGGCCGAGGTTGTCGATTCCGAGGGCAACAAGGTTGACCTCACCGACTTCGTCCGTCCTGCAGGCGAAGCCGCAGCCGAAGAGGCCGCAGCTGTTGAGGCAACTGAGGAAGCCGACGCTGTCGCAAGCGACGACCCCGCAGCAGTGAAGTTCTAGTCAACGACTTCAACCGGCCCCGGATCTCCTGATCCGGGGCCGGTTTGCTTTAAGGCTGAACATTGGTGCTGAACGCAGACGTGCGCCGTCAGCGAACAGTGCGATTCCGGCGAACAAATCACCCCGGAAAACGGTTAGTGTCCAAGTAGTGAAGTTCAGTGAGGTCACTGGCACCAGCGAGAGGTAAGTACTTATGTCACAGCAATCAGAGGCTCCCCGGATGGCAACTGTCGATCCCGCAGCCCAGGACAACTACATCTACAACCGCCTGCTGAAAGAGCGCATTATCTGGCTCGGCTCTGAAGTCCGTGACGAGAACGCCAACGCCATCTGCTCCCAGCTCCTCCTCCTCTCGGCAGAAGACCCTGAGAAGGACATCTACCTGTACATCAACTCCCCGGGTGGTTCCGTGACAGCCGGTATGGCCATCTACGACACCATGCAGTTCATCCCGAACGACGTCGTCACCGTCGCAACGGGCCTGGCTGCCTCCATGGGCCAGTTCCTTCTTTCGTCCGGCACCAAGGGCAAGCGTTATGCAACGCCCAACGCCCGCATCCTGATGCACCAGCCCTCAGGCGGAATCGGCGGCACGGCTTCGGACATCAAGATCCAGGCGGAACTGATCCTGCACATGAAGAAGGTCATGGCGGAACTCACGGCTGAGCAGACCGGTCAGTCCGTGGAGACCATCCTCAAGGACAACGACCGCGACAAGTGGTTCACGGCCAGCGAGGCGCTGGAGTACGGCTTCTTCGACAAGATCTCGGCACACGCCGGTTCTGTTGCCGGTGGTGGCGGTACGGCCAACCAGTCGGGCGCAGAGTCGAACTCCGAAAACTAACCGGCACAAAGAACCACTGAAACCCCAGGAGTAAAGAACATGAACTACAACTTCGGATGGTCTGCCGGTAACCTCCCGTCCAGCCGCTACGTCCTGCCCCAGTTTGAAGAGCGCACGCCCTACGGCTTCAAGCGCCAGGACCCGTACACCAAGCTGTTCGAGGACCGCATCATCTTCCTTGGTGTCCAGGTTGACGACGCTTCCGCCGACGACATCATGGCCCAGCTGCTGGTCCTTGAATCAACGGATCCGGACCGCGACATCACCTTGTACATCAACTCGCCTGGCGGTTCGTTTACGGCCATGACGGCGATCTACGACACCATGCAGTACATCCGTCCGGAAATCCAGACGGTGTGCCTGGGACAAGCTGCAAGTGCTGCGGCCGTCCTGCTCGCCGCCGGCACGCCGGGCAAGCGCCTGGCGCTTCCGAACGCACGCGTTCTGATCCATCAGCCGGCCCTTTCCGGCGGTCAGGGTGGACAGGCATCAGACCTTGAAATCCAGGCTGCTGAAGTCATGCGCATGCGCACCTGGCTTGAGGACACTCTGGCGCACCACTCGGGCCGCACTTCCGAGCAGGTCAACAATGACATCGAACGCGACAAGATCCTCACCGCGGCCGATGCCCTGAGCTACGGTCTCATTGACCAGGTTCTGGACTCCCGCAAGATCAAGCCCCAGGCAATCGCCCGGTAGCACACGGAATTCGACGCCGGTGCGGTTCACGAAATATGGACCGCACCGGCGTTCTGTTTCCACCCAAGCAGCCCATTGTGACCTAGAGTGGATGTTGTCACGGTGGTGCCAGCCGCGGCTTGGCCGCACACTTGATGACGGCGCGGAGCCGCATCACCCGCATGCAACGAAGGGATTCCCACATGGCTCGGATTGGCGAGAGCACGGATCTGCTGAAGTGTTCTTTCTGCGGAAAGAGCCAAAAGCAGGTTCGGAAGCTGATTGCCGGGCCCGGTGTCTACATCTGCGATGAATGCATCGAGCTTTGCAACGAGATCATCGAAGAGGAACTCGCTGAAGTTTCCGATCTCGGCAGTTTCGAACTGCCCAAGCCCCGTGAGATCTTCGACTTCCTGCAGGAATACGTCATCGGTCAGGAACCGGCCAAGCGTTCGTTGGCGGTGGCGGTCTACAACCATTACAAGCGCATCCAGGCAGGCCACGCACCCAAGACCGGGAGCCTGGGTGAGGGATCGCATCACGAGGACGTGGAGATCGCCAAGTCCAACATCCTCCTGATTGGCCCCACGGGTTGCGGTAAGACGTATTTGGCCCAGACGCTGGCCCGACGGCTTAACGTCCCGTTCGCCGTAGCCGATGCGACCGCCCTGACGGAAGCCGGTTATGTCGGTGAGGACGTCGAGAACATCCTGCTTAAGCTCATCCAGGCCGCTGACTACGACGTCAAGAAAGCCGAGCAGGGCATCATCTACATAGATGAGATCGACAAAATCTCCCGGAAGAGCGAAAACCCGTCGATTACGCGTGATGTATCCGGCGAAGGTGTGCAGCAAGCACTCTTGAAGATTCTTGAGGGAACCGTTGCGTCGGTACCCCCTCAGGGCGGCCGTAAGCACCCGCATCAGGAATTCATCCAGATCGATACCACCAATGTCCTCTTCATCGTTGCCGGCGCCTTTGCAGGCCTCGAGGACATCATTGGTTCGCGGTCCGGGCGCAAGGGCATCGGCTTCGGTGCGCCGCTCAACGAGGCCCGTGACAATGTGGACACCTACGGCGAAGTAATGCCTGAGGACTTGCTGAAGTTCGGGCTTATTCCGGAATTCATTGGCCGCCTCCCCGTGATCACTACGGTGTCCAACCTGGACCGGCCTGCCCTGATCCAAATTCTGTCCACTCCCAAGAACGCCTTGGTGAAGCAGTACCAAAAGATGTTCCAGCTCGATGGCGTTGACCTGCAGTTTGACGACGACGCCTTGGATTCCATCGCGGATCAAGCGCTCGAGCGCGGCACCGGTGCGCGTGGTCTCCGCGCCATCATGGAAGAAGTGCTGTTGCCGGTCATGTTCGATCTCCCCAGCAGGGACGACATCGCCACCGTAGTCATTACAGCCGACGTCGTAGCGAAGAAGGCGCAGCCGACCATGATCGCCCATGACGTCGTAGCCAAGCGCCGGAATAAGTCGGCCTAGCCTCCTGTTGGCCTAAGCGAGGAGCGGTTCCGCTGGGACCGCCTGCCATGCCATATTTCCCACCCTTCCGAGGAGTTCCCTGTGCCCGATCAGATCGTGTCCGAAGAGACCGTCAACAAAGCCGACTTCTGGTTTGATCCTGTCTGCCCTTTCGCTTGGATCACCTCCCGTTGGATCGGCGAAGTGGAGCAGGTGCGGGGGATTCAGACCGAGTGGCACGTCATGAGCCTTTCCGTGCTGAACGAGGACCGCGATCTTCCAGCCGATTACAGGGCGATGATGGATGACAGCTGGGGACCGGTCCGCGTGATTATCGCCGCACAGGAATTGCACGGCAGCACGTACGTCAAGCCGCTGTATGACGCGATGGGGGAGCAGATCCACCATGAGGGCAACAAGGACCGTGCTTCGGTGATCCAGAAGGCCCTTGCCGAGGTTGGCCTGCCGGCTGACCTGGCACGCTTTGCTGTCTCGGATGAGTACGACGCACAATTGCGCACAAGCCACGAGGCCGGGATCTCCTTGGTGGGGCAGGACGTCGGTACCCCCGTTGTGGCCTTCAATGGAACGGCGTTCTTCGGTCCTGTACTTACGCGTATTCCGCGCGGCGAAGAAGCAGGAAACATCTGGGACGCGACGGTCACTCTGGCCGGATACCCGCACTTCTTTGAGTTGAAGCGCAGCCGCAGCGAACGCCCGGAATTCAACTAGTCCAAACGGCAGCCAACGCTACTTCAAGAAGCGCGACGTCCGACGGTCGGCGAGTATCTTCCCGTTGGTCTGGCAAGTGGCGCAGTATTGCAGGGAGGTGTCCGCAAAGGACACCTCCCTTACTGTGTCCCCACACACCGGGCAAGGTAGCCCGGTCCGGGCATGCACCCGGAAGTTGCTGCGTTTGGTGTCCTTCAGCTCACTGGACGGTTTGCCCGCCGCAGCGTTGACAGCTCCTACCAGGATCTCCTGCATGGCTGCGTAGAGCCGTGCGACTGTCTGTTTGTCCAGCGACTTGGCGCTGGCGAAGGGAGAGATCTTTGCGGCGTGCAGGATTTCGTCACTATAGGCGTTGCCTATGCCGGCAATGACGCCCTGACTGCGAAGCAGTCCCTTGATCTGCTGGGAACTTGCCCCAAGGATCGCCGCCAGCGCGTCAAGGTCGAAGTCGGGGCTGAGGGGCTCCGGACCCAGGGTTGCTATCCCTGGGACGTCCTGCGGGTCCTTGACGACGTAGATTGCCAGGCTTTTCTTGGTTCCGGCCTCCGTCAGGTCGACACCGATGTGGGCATCATCCGCGGGGCGGTGGAGCAGGAGCCGTGCTGAGATGTTGCTCTTTCCCATTCGCAAACCGGCCGAGGACGGATGCTCCGTGTAGCGGACCCAGCCGGCCTTCGCCAGGTGGAACACGAAGAACAGACCGTCAACGTCAACACAGACGAACTTCCCGAAGCGTTGGACACCTTGAACAGTCCGGCCTTCCAGAGCGGTATAGGGAGGGTCAGCGGTCTTGAGTGCTGAGAAGGAATTGATGCGGACCTCGGTCAGCACAGCTCCATGGAGTTGGGTGTCCAAATACATGCACAGGCCGTGCACTTCGGGGAGTTCCGGCATGGACAACACTTTGCCACAGGTAGGTCCTTGGCCGCAGGAAAACTACAGGATTGTAGTTCGTCCGGAAGCCTTGTGCATCTCCGTCAGCGGGACAACAATGGTTCTTACCCACTTCGAAAGAAGAGGGACACGGAAACCAAAGATTCAGTGATATGCAACCAACGCAGCCTTTGGCAAAGTTGGAAGCAAGCTACCAGTGACGAGGTAGGAAGACCTGAAATTCCAAGGATTCCGCCAGACTGTCAAGACGTCACCAGGCAGCCGAAAAGTCGAAGCCCCACCAACGGCAAAACGCTGATGGGGCTTCCCCTTTGCCCAAAATCGTTGGGCTACATACTCCCGCTGCCGGAAAAGGCTAGGACGCGGGCGTTTCCTCGGCCGGTACCAGGACAACATCGCTGACTGTCAGCTCACCTTCGCCGGACTGGAGCGTGATCTCCTGCGCGTTGGCGGCAGCCTTCAAGTCGCCTAGGCCGGCCTTCAACTGGGCGACCAGGACCTCCGAGGCGGTGATGGATGCAGACAGCACCTCTGTGCGCTGCTTGACCTTGGCCTCTGACTTTGCCTTGCGGATACCGCTGAGCGCGATGCCCACAGTGCCCAGCATGGTGGTGTCGCCGTCGGTGATTTCCAGGGCGGCGGGCCACTCTGCACGGTGGACGGATCCTGTGCGCCACCAGCCCCAGACCTCTTCAGTGGCGAAGGGCAGGAACGGGGCGAACAGGCGCAGGAGCGAGTCGAGGGTTGTTGCCAGCGCTGCCAGAACGGAAGCCTGCTCGGTCTCGCCTGCGGCACCATAGGCGCGGTCCTTGATCAATTCCACGTAGTCGTCAGTGAACTGCCAGAAGAACGACTCGGTGATCTGGAGTGCGCGCGCGTAGTCGTAGTTTTCGAACGCCTTGGTGGACTGGGCGACGACGTCGGAGAGTTGCGCGAGCAACGCACGGTCCAGCGGGTTGGTCAGCACCGAGAGGTCGCCGGACACCACGGAGTTCTCGGTGGCGCCAAGGTTCAACACGAACTTGGAGGCGTTCAACAGTTTGATGGCCAGGCGGCGGCCGATCTTCATCTGGGCGATCTCGTACGCCGTGTCAGCGCCGAGCTTGGCCGATGCTGCCCAATAGCGGACAGCGTCTGAACCGTACTCGTTGAGCACATCCGTGGGAACAACAACGTTGCCCTTGGATTTGGACATCTTCTTGCGGTCCGGATCCAGGATCCAGCCGGAGATGGCCGCGTGCTTCCACGGAGCGTTCTTCTGCAAGGCGTCGGCTCGGACGGCCGAGGAGAACAGCCAGGTGCGGATGATGTCGTGGCCCTGGGGACGGAGGTCGAAGGGGTAGACCTTGGAGAACAGGTCCTCGTCACGGCTCCAGCCACCGACAATCTGCGGGGTCAGTGAGGACGTGGCCCAGGTATCAAGGACGTCGGCGTCGCCCGTGAAGCCGTTGGCCTGATCACGCTGGGATTCCTCGAACCCGGGTGCGGCATCCGCGGCAGGGTCTACAGGCAGCATTTCGTCCGAAGGCAGGATGGGGTGGTCGTAGTCCGGATTGCCCTGGGCATCCAACGGGTACCAGACGGGGATGGGCACGCCGAAGAAGCGCTGGCGGGATACAAGCCAGTCGCCGTTCAGGCCGGCGATCCAGTTCTCGTAGCGGGAGCGCATGAAGGCCGGGTGGAAAGTGATTTCCTGGCCACGGCCGATCAGGCGTTCACGGCGTTCTTCGTCGCGGCCACCGTTGCGGATGTACCACTGGCGGGAGGTAACTACCTCGAGGGGCTTGTCACCCTTCTCGAAGAAGTTCACCGGATGCATGATCTTCTTCGGTTCGCCATCCAACAGCTCCGCTGCCTTGAGCAGTTCAACCACGGCTTCCTTCGCGGAGAAAGCGGTCTTGCCGGCGATCGCGGCGTAGGCTTCCTTGCCGGCGTCGGTGGTGATCCAGTCAGGAGTCTCGGCAATGATGCGGCCGTCGCGGCCCATGATGGCCCGGGTGGGCAGCTGCAGTTCACGCCACCAGGTGACGTCGGTCAGGTCACCGAACGTACACACCATGGCGATGCCGGAGCCCTTGTCCGCCTTGGCGAGCGGGTGGGCCTTGACCTCGAGCTCCACATCGAACAGCGGGGACTTCACGGTCTTGCCGAACAGCGGCTGGTACCGCTCGTCGTCGGGGTTTGCCACCAGGGCCGCGCAGGCAGCCAGCAGCTCAGGCCGCGTGGTCTCGATGAAGATCTTCTCGCCGTCTTCGGTGAAGAACGGGTAGCGGTAGTAGGCGCCGGCAACTTCGCGGTCCTCAAGCTCAGCCTGCGCTACAGCAGTGCGGAACGTGACATCCCACAGGGTGGGTGCCTCGGCCATGTATGCATCGCCGGCAGACAGGTTGGCCAGGAAGGCGCGCTGGGACACCGCGCGGGACGTGTCGTCGATGGTGCGGTACGTCAGGTCCCAGTCCACGGACAAGCCAAGGGTCTGGAACAGGTTCTCGAAGACCTTCTCGTCCTCCACGGCGAGTTCCTCGCACAGTTCGATGAAGTTCTGGCGCGAAACGACGTCGAAATCGCGCTGGTTCTTGGCGGGCTGTGCAGGCGGAGCGTAGTCGGCCTTGTAGGGGATGGCGGGATCGCAGCGCACACCGTAGTAGTTCTGGACCCGGCGCTCGGTGGGCAAACCGTTGTCGTCCCAGCCCATGGGGTAGAAGACATTCTTGCCCGTCATGCGCATGTAGCGGGCCTGGACGTCGGTCTGGGTGAAGGAGAACATGTGGCCCACGTGGAGCGAGCCGGATGCCGTGGGCGGGGGAGTGTCGATCGAGTAGACCTGCTCCCGGGTGGTGTCCGGGTTGAACTTGTAGGTTCCTTCTTTCAGCCAGCGCTGCGTCAGGGCAGCCTCGAGGCCTTCAAGGGCCGGCTTGTCGGGAACGTTGATGGGGGCGGTGGCGGGCGTGTCTGTACCCTGCGTTGATTCAGCCATGGACCAATTGTTTCATGGCCTGGCGTTACAGCATGCCGCGGGAGGAGTCCACGCCCCCGATAAGGTGGTGCCATGACTTTGGCAGCGCACAACACCTCCGCAGGACAGAACAAGACGGCCGTCGTTACCGGTGCCAGCACCGGCATCGGCGAAGCGACCGTGAGGGCTTTGGTCTCTACCGGATGGACGGTCTTTGCCGTTGCCCGCAGGGCTGAAAGGCTCGGGGCCCTGGGGGCCGAAACCGGCGCGGTTCCGTTCCCGGCAGACATCACCGACGACGACGACGTTGCAGCGTTGCTCGCGGCCGTCACCAAAGCCGGGGGTGCTGACACGCTGATCAACATCGCCGGCGGCGCACGGGGCGCGGACACCATCGCGAACGCAGACACGGACGACTGGGAATGGATGTACCAGGTCAATGTCCTGGGCACCATGAAGATTACCCGCGCTTTCCTGCCGATGCTCCGGCAGCACGGTGAAGGTACGGTCCTGAACCTCACATCAACGGCCGGGCTCTCGGCCTACGAGGGCGGTGCCGGCTACAACGCGGCCAAATTCGCCCAGCACGCCATGACCAATGCCCTGCGCCTGGAAGAGGTAGGGAACAACATCAGGGTCATTGAGGTGGCTCCGGGGCTCGTGCACACCGAGGAATTCGCCCTCAACCGGCTAGGTGACAAGGATGCTGCCGCGAAGGTGTATGCAGGCGTTGAGAAGCCGTTGACTGCCGCGGACGTCGCGGACGTGGTGAAGTACGCAGTCTCCCTGCCGCATCACATCAACCTTGATGAAATCGTGGTCCGCCCTGTCGCGCAGGCAGCCAATCACAAGTTGGTTCGCAAGGAGGGCTAAGGACGGGCAGTTAGTTGGCGGGGATGACCAGTGTCGCCATGATGGCTGCGTGATCGCTGCCGGGCACCTGGTGAACCGAGTAGTTGCTGCTGCTGATCCGGGGCGTCGTGACCATATGGTCGATGACGATTCCCGGCAGCGGCGGCCCCTCCATCGGCCACGTGGCGGAGAACCGTCCGTTGGAGGCCGTCCCGACATCCACGAGTTTCGATCCACCCTGTGTTGCGCCCGCAGGTACGGAGTCCAACAATTCCCTGAACTCGGAGTGATCAAACGTCGAGTTGTAGTCGCCCATCAGCAGTTGGTTCCCGGGACGTGAAGCCTGGCGGGCCACCTTGGTGAGATCGCTGCGCCACTGGGCGATGCGTTCGTCTACCGGCGGAAGCGCGTGGACATTGGTGAGACTCAGCGTGGCCGTGGACCCAGTCCCGGAGTCCGCCAACTGTACCCGCGTGACGTCCATTCGGAAGGGCGTATCAGGCAAGAGCCCCGCCGCTTCCAGCGGAAATGCGGAATAGACCGCACCCCCGGATGCGTCATCATTGGGTTCGCTCACAAGGTTGGGAAGCATTTCTTCCAAGCCTTCGGAAAGAAGGCGGTCCTCCAGGCTCTGTGTGTGTTCCTGAAGGGTCAGCACTTGGACGCCATTGTCACGGACTAGCCTCACGATGGTGGCCGGGTCCGCCTCGCCATACTCGGTGTTGAGGCTCATGACCTTTACGGAGACGGAGGCAGTCCCTGGAGGCAATGGCTGCACGTGTCCGGTGTCCAGCGGAAACAGCCAGTACAGCTGCACAGCCAGCAGGGCCGCCGTCGTGATAATCGCCCACAGGCGACGACCCAGGGCCGCAAGAATCACTGCCAAGGCCGCAGGCACCACCATCCAGGGCGTGAAGGACAATAGTTGCACCACGATCAGTGGCCACTCCGTTGGGATTGCCCGGAACATCGATACCCCCGCAACTGGCAACACAACCAGCAAAGCGAGCACAGACCACGCCAAGGATGCGCGTCGCCTCGGAGGGCGGGCGTCGGGGATGGCCGGAGCGGGGTGCGTCATGGGGTCGAGTCTATGCATCGCGCGGCGGGCCGGACTCCACCCGGAGGATGAACTCCCGAGTAGAGCCAGACGGCGCGCTGCCGCTAGACTTGGAGGACCAGCTTTGAACCGGCCATCACCGGTGAGCTTCCGGAAGAACAGCACTGATCGCCTATTCGGCGGCCATGGCCCACTAGAACCGGACGGGTAAGCCCGTCACAGCAGTAATGAGAGGCCGGAATCACGTGTTCCGGTAAGTGAGGTGGTACCGCGGTACCGGTGTTGACGCAGGTCAATACCGCAGCCGTCCTCGCATCCTGACAGTCAACCAGCTATCACAGGATATGAGATGACCCACTACCCCAAGGCCTCAGCGTCTTCGTCCGGCACGCACGGCGTGTCCGCCTCCGTGAAGTTCCCGGAAATCGAAGAGCGCATCCTCAAATACTGGGATGAAGACGGTACCTTCCAAGCCAGCATCGACCAACGCGACAGCGACCTTCCGGGTGGGACAGCCGGAAGCAACGAATTCGTCTTCTACGACGGCCCTCCCTTCGCCAACGGCCTGCCCCATTACGGCCACCTGCTGACCGGCTACGCCAAGGACCTCGTCGGCCGTTATCAGACCCAGCGTGGAAAGCGCGTGGAGCGCCGCTTCGGCTGGGACACCCACGGCCTGCCGGCAGAGCTCGAAGCCATGA
This sequence comes from Arthrobacter sp. 18067, assembly GCF_902706295.1. Lineage (GTDB taxonomy): Bacteria > Actinomycetota > Actinomycetes > Actinomycetales > Micrococcaceae > Arthrobacter. Next base: position 114,989 of record NZ_CACSJJ010000007.1, read on the forward strand.
AGCAGCTGGGCATGACGGACAAGACCCAGATCGAAGCCATGGGCATCGACAAATTCAACGACGCCTGCCGCGCCTCCGTGATGAAGTATGCCAACGAGTGGAAGGCCTACGTCACGCGCCAGGCCCGCTGGGTTGACTTCGAGAACGACTACAAGACGCTCAACGTCGAGTACATGGAATCCGTGCTTTGGGCCTTCAAGCAGCTGCACGAGAAGGGGCTGACCTACAACGGCTACCGTGTTCTTCCATATTGCTGGAAGGACGAGACGCCCCTGTCCAACCACGAACTCCGGATGGACGATGACGTCTATAAGAACCGCCAGGACCAGACAGTTACGGTGACGTTCCCCATCAAGGCGGGGGACTCCGGGCTCTCCAAGGCACTTGACGGCGTGCAGGCGCTCGCCTGGACCACCACGCCCTGGACGCTGCCCACCAACCTGGCGCTCGCCGTCGGGCCCGAGATCTCCTACGCAGTCCTGCCTGCAGGACCCAACGGCGTGAAGGCTGCTTCCGCCGAAGCGCCTGTAACGGGCACCTTCCTGCTCGCGGCTGACCTTGTGGGGTCCTATGCCAAGGACCTGGGGTACGACGACGCCGCTGCCGCCACGTCCGCTGTTGTGTCCACCCACACGGGCGCCGAATTGGCCGGCCTTGAGTACGAGCCGCTGTGGAACGACTTTGCCGACGCTGAAAAGTACGGTACCCAGAACGCCTGGCGTTTCCTGGTGGCCGATTACGTCACCACCACGGACGGCACTGGCATCGTCCACCAGGCTCCGGCCTACGGTGAGGATGACCAGAAGGTCTGTGAAGACGCCGGTATCCCCGTGGTCCTCTCCGTGGACGAGGGCGCCAAGTTCCTGCCTCTGTTCGCGCACGGTGAGCTTGCCTCCATCGTGGGCCTGCAGGTCTTTGATGCGAACAAACCCATCACCCAGGTGCTCCGCGCCGATGGTCGGTTGGTCCGCCAGGCCAGCTACGAACACAGCTATCCGCACTGCTGGCGCTGCCGGAACCCGCTGATCTACCGTGCCGTGTCCTCCTGGTACGTGGAGGTCACCAAGTTCAAGGACCGAATGTCCGAGCTGAACCAGGAGATCAACTGGATCCCCGGAAACGTGAAGGACGGCCAGTTCGGCAAGTGGCTGGAAAACGCCCGCGACTGGTCCATCAGCCGTAACCGCTACTGGGGTTCGCCCATCCCGGTGTGGCAGTCGGATGACCCCGAGTATCCGCGTACTGACGTCTACGGATCGTTGTCCGAGATGGAAGCCGACTTTGGCCGCCTCCCGGTCAACAATGAAGGGCAGGTGGACCTGCACCGCCCGTTCATTGACGAGCTGACCCGGCCGAACCCGGACGACCCCACGGGTAAGTCGACCATGCGCCGCGTCGAGGACGTCCTGGACGTCTGGTTCGACTCCGGATCCATGCCGTACGGACAGGTGCACTACCCGTTCCAGAACGAGGAATGGTTCGACACCCACAACCCCGCGGACTTCATCGTGGAGTACATCGGACAGACACGTGGTTGGTTCTACATGCTCCACATCCTGTCGACGGCGCTGTTCGACCGCCCTGCGTTCCGCAATGTCATCAGCCATGGCATCGTGCTGGGCTCCGACGGCCAGAAGATGTCCAAGAGCCTGCGGAACTACCCGGATGTTTCCGAAGTCCTGGATCGCGATGGTTCCGACGCCATGCGCTGGTTCCTCATGTCCAGCCCGATCCTCCGCGGCGGCAACCTGGTGGTGACCGAGCAGGGCATCCGCGACGGCGTCCGCCAGGTCATCCTGCCGTTGTGGAACGTATATAGCTTCTTCACGCTGTACACCAACGCTTCGAACGTAGTGGAAGGGACAGCGTCCGGATATGAAGCGAAGCTGCGCTATGACGGCTACGCAGACACGCTGGACCAGTACCTCCTGGCCAACACCGGGGACCTGGTCCGCAACATCACTGCCAGCCTGGACAGCTACGACATCTCGGGTGCCTGCGATGAACTGCGCAGCTACCTGGACATGCTCACCAATTGGTACGTCCGCCGCAGCCGCCAGCGCTTCTTTGATGAGAACGTTGACGCCTTCGACGCGCTGTACACGGCCCTTGAGGCAGTGTGCCGGGTGTCGGCTTCCTTGCTGCCGCTTGTCTCGGAAGAGATCTGGCGCGGTCTGACCGGTGGCCGTTCAGTTCATCTGGCTGACTGGCCCGAGGCTTCACTCTTCCCGGCCAACCCTGAGCTGGTGGAGGCCATGGACCGTATCCAGCAGATCTGCTCCACCGGTTCCAGCCTGCGCAAGGCCGCGAACCTGCGCGTTCGCCTGCCGCTGCAGGAACTGACTGTGGTGGCACCCGGTGCCGATGCCCTGGGAGGTTTTGCCGCCGTCGTCGCTGATGAACTGAACCTGCGTTCGGTCCGCCTTCTGGACGCCGCTACGGCGTCGCCCGAGGAGTTCGGAATCGAGCAGAAGCTCGTGGTCAACGCCCGCGCCGCGGGCCCGCGCCTTGGCAAGAACGTCCAGCAGGCCATCAAGGGATCGAAGTCCGGCGACTGGTCCGTGAACGATGCTGGTTTGGTGGTTGCCGGCGGCCTGGAGCTCGAGCCGCACGAATACACGCTGGAGACAGTGGTGGCAGAAGCGGCCGACGGCGGAAGCTCGGCGGTTGCCGTTCTGCCGGGCGGCGGATTCGTTGTCTTGAACACCGAGGTCACTCCGGAACTGGCTGCGGAAGGTCTGGCGCGCGATATGGTCCGCGCCATCCAGCAGGCACGCAAGGACGCAGGACTGAACGTCAGCGACCGTATCCGCACGACGGTGGAGGCCGGGCAGGACGTCGTCGACGCCCTGAAAGCCAACTCGGAACTGGTCCGGACCGAGACGCTGACCCTGGAACTTGAGGTTCTGTTGGCCAGTGTCGACGAACCCCAGGTCACCGTCGCAAAGGCAGGGGCCTGAACCATGACTGACGAATTTTCGGTTGAGAGCGTCTACGCCGAACTCCTGGGCCGTGCGCCGGAAAACAAGATGGAACCGCGTCTGGCTCCGTTGTTCCGTGCCATGGACGTCCTGGGGGAGCCGAACAAGGCCTTCCCGATCATCCACATCACAGGTACCAACGGCAAGACTTCGACGGCCCGCATGATTGAGTCCGGGCTGCGTGCTCATGGCCTCAGCACCGGCCGCTACACCAGCCCGCACCTGTCCAAGGTGACTGAGCGCATCAGCATTGACGGCGAGCCCGTGCCGGACGCTACCTTCGTGCGGATCTGGGACGAAATCCGTCCCTACCTGGAAATCGTGGACAACGAACTTGTTGCCGATAACCAGCCACGCCTGACGTACTTCGAATGCCTGACCATCCTGGGCTTTGCGGTGTTTGCCGATCAGCCTGTCGACGTTGCCGTGATGGAGGTTGGCCTGGGTGGCATCACCGACGCCACCAACGTTGGCGACGGACAGGTCGCCGTCATCACGCCAATTTCGTTGGACCACACGGATCTTCTGGGCGACACCACTGAGGACATCGCCTACGAGAAGGCCGGCATCATCAAGCCGGGAGGGTTCCTGGTGAGCGCGGCCCAACCGGTGGATGCGGCGCAGGTCCTGTTGGAGAAGGCCCGCGAAGCAGACGTACCCTTCCGTTTTGAGGGGGTTGAGTTCGGTGTTGAGTCCCGCGCCGTTGCTGTTGGGGGCCAGGTGATCACCATCCAGGGTCTTGCCGGCCGGTATGAGGATCTGCTGCTGCCGCTGCATGGCGCCCACCAGGCTGAGAATGCGGCAGTGGCCGTTGCTGCCCTGGAAGCCTTCTTCGGTGGGGGAGAGAAGGAACTCGACGCCGAGGTACTCAAGGAAGCGTTCGGTTCCGTGACGTCGCCAGGACGGTTGGAAGTGGTCCGCACGGCGCCTACCGTTGTGGTGGACGCTGCGCACAATCCCGACGGCATCAGGGTTTCGTCCGAGGCGATCCAGGAAGCCTTCAGCTTCAGCAAACTCGTAGTGGTAGTGGGCGTGCTGCGGGAGAAGGACGCTGAGGAAATCCTCAAGACGCTCAAGGAGTCCCTTGGCGGCCTGGCCGGCGAATTCTGCTTTACGCAATCGAACTCTGCCCGTGCCGTCCCCGCAGGAGAACTCGCAGAGCTGGCTGTGGATCTCGGCTTTGGCGAGGACAACGTCCACATCGCGGAGAAGCTCGATGACGCCCTCGAATGGGCCGTGGAGCGCGCGGAATCCAACGACGACCTCGCAGGCGGTGTCCTGGTGACGGGCTCCATCACGGTAGTGGCCGAGGCGCGGATCCTGCTCGGAAAGGCGAGTGCCTAGTATGGCGAAAATGACCAAGGCGCAACGCGAATGGCGGCCGGGAATGCCCAAGAAGCGCCGGTCGACGAAGGTGATGTTTGCCTCCACCGTGCTCCTGCTCGAAGCCTTCGTCGCGTTCTTCGGCACCCTGGCGGTCTTCGGCCTGAAGCGTGGCCAGGTGGACCCCGCCATCATTCTGGGGTTCGGCATCGCCTTGACCGTGGTGCTGGTTTTGGCCTGTGCTGTCTTGTCCAAGCCATGGGGCATCGCGGTCGGCTGGGGCTTGCAGTTGGTGCTGATCCTGACGGGCTTCGCCGAGCCGACGATGTTCATTGTGGGCATCCTGTTTGCCATCTGCTGGTGGTACGGGATCAGGGCGGGTATGAGGATCGACCGCGAAGTTGCCCAGCGCGACCGTGAGCAGGCGGAATGGGACGCAGCCCATGGTGACGAAGCAGACCCGCAAACCCCGTAAACTGGCTGGGAAAACCACCGACCAACCACATTGGAGCAACTGTGAGCATTGAACGGACCCTTGTCCTGGTCAAGCCCGACGGCGTCGCCCGCAACCTTGGCGGAAGCATCCTCGCCCGGATCGAAGCCAAGGGCTACACCCTGGCGGAGCTGAAGAAGGTCAACGCGACCCGCGAGCTGCTGGAGCAGCACTACGAGGAACACGTAGGCAAGCCGTTCTACGAGCCCTTGGTTGAGTTCATGCTGAGCGGACCGGTCATCGCGGCGGTCTTCGAGGGCCACCGCGTGATCGAAGGCTTCCGTTCACTGGCCGGAACCACCGATCCGACGACGGCGGCACCGGGCACCATCCGTGGCGACTTCGGCCGCGACTGGGGCCTGGCAGTCCAGCAGAACCTTGTTCACGGCTCGGATTCCGTTGACTCCGCTGAGCGTGAGATCAAGATCTGGTTCGCAGGCTGATAACGCTTCACCGAAACTACAGAAAAGGCCAATGTTCATCATGAACATTGGCCTTTTCTGTCATCTCGCGAGGGGTTGTTCCTAGGCGGATGACCCCACGAAGACGTGAATGAACGAGAAGAAGATGGTGGCGATGACGGCAACATACAGCAGCGCCACGATAATCCAGCCGGACTCGCCCAACAGCTTTGCCAGGGCCGGTGGCGCCTTGATGACTCCATGGGTGATGTTGCGGATGGTCACCCATACGAACAATGGGATCATGACCGCCCACACCACCATGCAGAACGGGCAGAGTACATGGATGGCGTAGAGGGCCTGCGACCACAGCCAGACAACGAACGCGAAGCCCAGGGTGACTCCCGTCTGGAGGCCCAACCAGTAGCCCCTTGAGTACTTTGCGCCCGCGAGAATGCCCATGGCCGTTGTGATGATGACGGCAAAGGCAACGATGCCAATGAACATGTTGGGGAACCCGAACACGGAACTCTGAGGTGTCTGCATCACGGCACCACAGGAAACCCAGGGATTCACATCGCAGACGGTGACGTGGTTGGGATCCTTGAGTACCTCAAGCTTCTCGAGGACCAGTGCGCCGGACGCCAGCCACCCGATGACGCCGGTGATCAGCAGGATCCAGGCGAAGGGTTTGTCGCGGACCGTCCCAGGGAGGGAATCCTGCCGGGCACCTGGTTGGGCGGGCAGGTCCTCTGCGCGGTTTGTGGCTTGGTTGGCCAGGTTTCCCTTGGCTGTGCTCGGCATCGCGGATGTAGTCCTTTTCAACAAGTGGCCCGGCCTTGCCGGTAACGGCTCTTGGGAGGATTGTAACGCCGGAGGCTGGGCGCTGCCCCCAGCTTCTCCTTGGCTCCGGTCCTCTCGGGCACTGCACGACACAGCGGCCTACCTTGGGAATGTGCAGGGGTGTGAGAGAATGAACATGGCTGGAAGCCGATCCACATTCGGAATCCGGTCCGGTGACTTTGTTCCCAAGACCGCCAGTATGAGCTGGGCATGCCTGGATCACGTGATCCTCGGTAGGCCCGCCATGACAATGGACGGCACCTGGTTGTGGCAGCAGAACAACGGGTTTCAGAATAAAGCCGCCGGCCTTCCAGGGCTGCCGCACCCCAATGATGGTGCGAACCGGAAGGCATACTACCGACTTCTGTCAACGCCCGCGGGTTTTGACAATATTTGCCCCACTGGGCGCCGGATGTGGCGGTGTCGCTGGGGCAGGAGTGTTGCCACATATGGATAATGACCAGGTTGTAGCCGTTAATGACGAGGCAGCTCCCGCGGAAACCGCGGAAGCGCCAAAGAAGGCCACCCGGACCCGGCGCAAGGCTGCGCCCAAGGTTGCTGCAGATGTAGAGGCGCCGGCAGCGGAAGGGCCCGCTGTTGAAACGACGGAGGCCCCTGAAGCAACGGAAGCCCCCGCAGCACCAGTGCGCCGCACCCGGTCCCGCAAGAAGGCAGAGACCGCTGAGCCACTGCCCGGTTTGGGTGACGACGCCACTGCTGCACCTGAAGCCGCCGTGGAAAGCCAGCCCGAAGTTGCAGCCGAGCCTGCCCCTGAAAAGCCGGTCCGTCGTCGTCGTGCTGCCAAGCCCAAGGCAGAACCGGCAGAAGCACCTGCTGCCGAAGAAACCACGACGCCGGATGCACCCTCCCAGCCCGAGGCCCCTGCTGCTGAGGTAACCGCTGAAGAGTCCGCGTCCGAAGAGACTCAGGCTGAAGAGACGTCTGCCGAGGACGCTGCCCAAGCTGCGTCCACGTCCCTGTTCATGGAGCCCGTTTCCATCACTTCCATGATTTTCCAGGCACCGGACCTCACCACGGTCCCGCGCGTTGCTGCCGTGGAAGAAAAGGACGAGGAACCGGAAGCGGAAACCGAATCCGGCGCTGAAAGCGAGCTGGACGATGCCGGCAGCCGGCGTCGTCGTCGGAGCCGTGGCCGCCGGGGGCGTCGCGGAACCGAACGCGAAGAGAACGAAGCCGAGGACGGCAGCGAATCCGACGACGAGGAAGCTCCAGCAGCCGAAACCCTCGATGAAGGCGTGACTTCACGCCGGCGCCGGCGCCGCCGCCGCGGCGACCAGGATCTTGAATTGACCGGCGGGTCGGACGATGATCCGCCCAACACGGTGACCCGTGTCCGGGCTCCCCGCCCGGTGACGGAGACAGCCCCGTCCAACCGTGTAACCAGCGTCAAGGGCTCCACCAGGCTTGAGGCCAAGAAGCAGCGTCGTCGGGAATCGCGCGAGACCGGACGCCGTCGCCAGGTCATCACCGAGGCCGAGTTCCTGGCCCGCCGCGAGTCAGTGGACCGCCAGATGATCGTCCGCCAGCGCGACGACAGAATTCAGATCGGTGTCCTCGAAGACGGCGTGCTGGCTGAGCACTTTGTTTCCAAGACCCAGCAGGACTCCCTGATCGGCAACGTTTACCTGGGCAAGGTCCAGAACGTCCTTCCGTCCATGGAAGCCGCGTTCGTTGACATCGGACGCGGGCGCAACGCCGTGCTGTACGCCGGTGAAGTCAACTGGGACGCGGTCAACCTCGAAGGGCAGCCGCGCCGGATCGAGAACGCCCTGAAATCCGGCGACTCGGTCCTGGTCCAGGTCACCAAGGACCCCGTGGGTCACAAGGGTGCCCGCCTCACCAGCCAGATTTCCCTGCCGGGCCGCTACCTGGTATACGTGCCGGGCGGTTCCATGACCGGCATCTCCCGTAAGTTGCCGGACGTCGAACGTAACCGCCTCAAGCGCATCCTGAAGGACCGCTTGCCGGAAAATGCCGGTGTTATTGTCCGTACCGCCGCTGAGGGTGCGTCGGAAGAAGAGTTGACGCACGATATCAACCGCCTTCGCGCGCAGTGGGAAGGCATCGAGGGGCAGGCTTCCTCGACCAAGGTGCTGGCTCCTGAACTGCTGTACGGCGAACCGGACCTGACCATCAAGGTTGTCCGCGATGTCTTCAACGAGGACTTCTCCAAGCTGATCGTCTCCGGCGACGACGCCTGGGACACCATTGAGGCCTACGTGACCTACGTTGCCCCTGATCTGGTGGGCCGCCTCGAAAAGTGGACCAAGGACCAGGACATCTTCTCCGCGTGGCGCATCGACGAGCAGATCCACAAGGCATTGGAACGGAAGGTCTTCCTCCCGTCCGGCGGCTCGCTGGTCATCGACCGCACCGAAGCCATGACCGTGGTGGACGTCAACACGGGCAAGTTCACCGGCAGCGGCGGAAACCTCGAGGAAACGGTCACCAAGAACAACCTTGAAGCGGCCGAGGAAGTAGTTCGCCAGCTCCGTCTGCGCGATATCGGCGGCATCATTGTCATCGACTTCATCGACATGGTCCTTGAATCCAACCGCGACCTCGTCCTCCGGCGCATGGTGGAATGCCTTGGCCGCGACCGCACCAAGCACCAGGTGGCCGAAGTGACGTCGCTGGGCCTCGTCCAGATGACCCGTAAGCGCATGGGCACGGGCCTCTTGGAGGTCTTCGGTGAGCAGTGCGAGCACTGTGCCGGCCGGGGCGTCGTGACGCACGACGAACCTGTGGAGCACCGCCGCGCCAACGTCGTGGCTGCCGAACACCACCGCCCCCACACGGAGACCCAGCAGCCTGCTGCCCGCACGGAACGCAAGCGTCGCCGCGGCAAGGGCGGGGGACAGCCCGTCGCTGAAGCGCCTGCGCAGGTCCACACCACCACGTCGACGCCGGCTGCACCGTCTGCTCCCGCCGAGCCCCAGGATCCGGCGAAGCAGGCCAAGGCCGAGGCGACCAGGGCTGCTTTGGCCACCATTGCCGCCGCCGCCCATGCCGCGCACCTGCACGACGACGAAGTCCACCGTGCAGAAGAGCAGGCACGGGCAGCTGGCCAGCACGAGTCCGCCGCGCAGTCCGCAGCCTCCGGCGAGGCAGAGGAGGCCGCCGTTCGTGAGGGCAGGTCAACTCCGGTCCTGCGTTTCGGCGGGGAGGAAGTCGCCTTGCCGTTCGGTGAGCACCACGAGGAACCGCCGGCAGCCAAGCCTGCCATGAGCCTTGATCTCCTGGCCGAAGCGTTCTCCCACCTTGGTGCAGCTCCGGAGGAGAAGCCCGAAACGGTCGTTGCTCCAAAGGCGGCCGAAGAGGATCCCGAAGCTGTTCCTGCCTCGCGGGCCCGCCGTGGCCGTCGCAACCGCAGCGCTAGCCGGGCACAAGGTGCGGCCAACGAAACAAGCGTGGAGCACCACGAAGTGACTGCCTCGGCGGGGCATGGAACGGCACACGAGGCCAAAGCACCCGCGGAGCCGGCCAAGAAGGCGGCGTCCGAGGAGCCCATCATCCTGGGGGTTGGGGTACCGGCTTCCGAGCTCTAGCACCACGCACGGACACCCAAGCATGAGGGGCCCTGCACGATCCGCCACAAGCGGGTAGTGCGGGGCCCTTTGCTGTCCGTTCATGCCCGGCGTCGCGAATGCGCTGGTCCGTTGCAGGAACGCGTTGGCGGTCATATCCGGCCAATGGCGTGGCGCGGTTCCCGGGTCCGGGCGCTTCCCGGCTACGCTTGGGGACTGACACGGGGTGCCGGGCGTTGGGCCAGGCTGAGATCCAAACCCGTTGAACCTGTCCGGTTAGCACCGGCGAAGGGATGTCCCCATGACTTCAACGTCGTATTCTCCTGTCTACCCGTTGGCGGTTTCCGGCCGGCAAATACCACGGGTATTGAGCATCGCCGGCTCGGACCCCTCCGGCGGCGCGGGTATCCAGGCTGACCTGAAGAGCATCGCAGCCCAGGGCGGTTATGGCATGGCAGCCATCACCGCCCTGACGGCGCAGAACACTTTGGGAGTCAGTGCTGTTCATGTTCCTCCGGTGGAGTTCCTGCGCCAGCAACTCGAAGCAATCAGCACTGACATTGCCATCGATGCAGTCAAAATCGGGATGCTTGGTGACGCGGCGGTGATCCACGAAGTCCGCGGCTGGCTCGAAGCGGTGCGTCCCGCCGTCGTGGTCCTTGACCCGGTGATGGTCGCCACCAGCGGTGACCGCCTCCTGCGGGAGTCCGCCGAGAAGGCCCTGCGCCAGCTCCTGCCGCTGGCGGACCTCATCACGCCGAACCTGCCCGAACTTGCCATGCTGCTGGGGGAGCCAGAGGCCGCTGACTGGCCCTCGGCGTTGGATCAAGGCAAGCGGCTGGCCGCTGAGTGCGGCAACACCGTGCTGGTGAAGGGCGGCCACCTGGCCGGTTCCGAATGCCCTGATGCGCTGGTGAACACCAGCGGGTTGTTGCGGCAGGATGTGATCGAGGTTCCTGGCCTGAGGGTGGAGACGGCAAACAGCCACGGTACGGGCTGTTCGCTGTCCTCGGCCATGGCCACCGTGCAGGCCCGTACCGGGGACTGGGAGGCCTCACTGCGTGAGGTGAAGCCTTGGTTGAACGAGGCACTGACGCATTCCGACACCCTCGAAGTAGGCCACGGAAGCGGACCGGTACACCACTTCCACCACCATGCGGGCCCGGGGCCGGGAGATTTCGCATCGGCATTATGGAAGGAAGCCACCCCGGAACTTGAAGCAATCTACAAGCTCAGCTTCATTGACGGCCTGCAATCCGGCAGCCTTCCAGAAGCCGCCTTCAATTACTACCTTGCCCAAGACGCCATCTACCTCAACGGGTACTCCAGGGTCCTTGCCCTCGCCGGCGCCCTTGCCCCCAGCGAGGAGGAACAGCTGTTCTGGGCAAAAGCATCACAGCAGTGCCTTGAGGTCGAATCGGAGCTTCACCGGAACTGGTTGAGCACCCGGGAGGCGTCAACGGTAACCGGTCCAGTCACGAAGTCCTACGTGGACCACCTGTTGGCGTCTTCGGCTTCCGGTAGTTATGCGGTGGTGCTCGCGGCAATTTTGCCTTGCTATTGGCTGTACGCAGAAGTGGGCCAGCAGCTCCACGCAGCGTACGTGGACGCCGGGGCTCCAACGGACCATCCTTATGCGGACTGGCTCAAGACCTACGCGGACGAGGATTTTGCTGCTGCTACCAGGAATGCGATCAACTTCACTGATGGTGCCGCACTGGCAGCTTCCGAGGGGGAAAGGACAGCCATGGTGGAGGCTTTTGCCCAGTCCTGCCGTTACGAAACAGCGTTTTTCGATGCTCCACGGCTGTTCGCCTAGCCCGATTCTTGGATCTTTCAGCGCCCGGATATGCGGGCGCCACCGCGCGTCGCGGGCTAAATCGCGTTAATCGTGCCCAAACCCTGTAGGCTGTATGGGCACGGTGCCGGGAGAGTCCGTTACAACTGGTGACGCAAGTCACGTGGTAGCCTCCGGACCCGGCCTCATTTGCAGCTGAAGGTCAAACTAGCGTAATCTTGATCTTCGGTGCTTACGCCAACACTTGGGTTATGCCCCTTGGAATTGTTCATGGGATGACTCGCGGACTTCGATCAGAAGTCCACGGCGTTGAGGCACAGCGCGAACCAAGCCTGATTCCGGTTCAAGGTTCCGCACGCAAATTTAGTTATAAACGTCGAGAGAAGTGAGTACCCAAGTGGTGTACGCGATTGTCCGCGCAGGCGGCCGCCAAGAAAAAGTTTCCGTTGGAGACTACGTAACGCTTAACCGCGTCCCCGGTGGAGCCGGCAGCACGCTTGAGCTGCCCGCCTTGCTCCTGGTTGATGGCGACAAGGTCACCTCCGCAGCTGCGGAACTGGCCAACGTCAAGGTCACGGCTGAGATCCTCGAGGACCTCCGTGGTCCGAAGATCGTCATCCAGAAGTTCAAGAACAAGACCGGCTACCGGAAGCGTCAGGGTCACCGTCAGGAACTGACCAAGATCAAGATCACCAGCATCGCGTAACTTTCGTTACCCGCTGTTCAGGTTTTTCAGTTTCCCCAGAAATTTAGAGGCAGGCATTTCACATGGCACACAAAAAAGGCGCGAGTTCCACTCGCAACGGTCGTGACTCCAACGCTCAGTACCTGGGCGTAAAGCGCTTCGGTGGTCAGGTAGTTTCCGCAGGCGAAATCATCGTTCGCCAGCGCGGAACCCACTTCCACCCGGGTGCAGGCGTCGGTCGCGGTGGCGACGACACCCTGTTCGCCCTGCAGGCCGGTGCGGTTGAGTTTGGTACTCGCCGCGGACGTCGCGTAGTGAACATCGTTGCTGCTGCAGCTGCAGAGTAACAACAAGTTCTGAACCGGTGGAGCGGGCCAATCGGCCCGCTCCACCGTTCTTTTAACCGCATTACAATCGACTAGGGCGCCTCAGGCGCGCTGGTTTTTGCAACAGCGCTGGTAACAGCAACAATCGCTGTAAGACAGCAACTGAGGAGATCCACGTGGCGAGCTTTGTAGACCGGGTAGTCCTGCACGTATCCGGCGGAACCGGCGGCCACGGCTGTGTCTCTGTAAAGCGGGAAAAGTTCAAGCCGCTTGGTGGCCCCGATGGGGGTAACGGTGGCAACGGTGGCGATGTCATCTTGCGGGTATCTGCCCAGACCACCACGCTGCTGGACTACCACCACGCTCCCCACCGCCACGCCACTAATGGTGGCCCGGGCATGGGCGACTGGCGCGGCGGCAAGAACGGCGAGACCCTGATTCTTCCCGTCCCTGACGGCACCGTAGTGAAGACCAAGGACGGCGAAGTCCTGGCCGACCTCGTCGGTGAGGGTACCGAATTCATCGCAGCTGCCGGTGGCCAGGGCGGCCTCGGCAATGCCTCCCTTTCTTCGCAGAAGCGCCGCGCCCCGGGCTTTGCCCTGCTCGGCATCGAAGGCGAATCCAGCGACATTGTCCTGGAACTGAAGTCCATCGCAGATATTGCGTTGGTTGGTTTCCCGTCGGCCGGCAAATCCAGCCTCATCGCTGCCATGTCTGCCGCCCGGCCGAAGATCGCCGATTACCCTTTCACGACCCTCATTCCCAACCTTGGTGTGGTGCAGGCAGGCGAAGTCCGCTTCACTATTGCCGACGTTCCGGGCCTGATCGAGGGCGCCAGTGAAGGCAAGGGCCTTGGCCACAACTTCCTCCGCCACGTTGAGCGCTGCGCCGCGCTCGTGCACGTCCTTGACTGCGGAACGCTCGAATCTGACCGCGATCCTCTGTCCGACCTCGCCATTATTGAGGCCGAACTCGAGAAATACGCGGTTGACATGAGCTACGCCGGAGTTGACGGTGAGGTTGTTCCGCTGAACGAGCGTCCCAAGCTTGTTGTGCTCAACAAGGTGGATCTCCCCGATGGCAAGGACATGGCCGAATTCGTTCGTCCGGACCTGGAAGCACGCGGATACCGGGTCTTCGAAGTGTCAGCCACAAGCCATGAGGGCTTGCGTCAGCTGGGCTTCGCCATGGCGGAAATTGTCAAGGCTGCACGCGACGCCGTCGCGATTGCGCCTCCCAAGGTTGCTGCACCCGTCCTGCGTCCGCGGGCAGTCAACGAGTCCGGTTTCAAGATCCGCCGCGAGGAAAAGAACCTCGAGCCGCTGTTCCGCGTTCTGGGCGAAAAGCCTGTGCGCTGGGTCAAGCAGACGGACTTCACCAACGAGGAAGCCATTGGTTACCTCGCTGACCGCCTGGCCAAGCTGGGTGTCGAAACTGAGCTCTTCAAGGTTGGCGCCAAGCCCGGCGACACCGTTGTTATTGGCGAAGACGATGGCGTTGTCTTCGACTGGGAGCCCACCATGATGGCCGGCGCTGAACTTCTGGCGACTCCGCGAGGCACCGACATCCGTGTTGCGGACATCGGTGACCGTCCGACCCGTTCGCAAAAGCGTGACGAACAGATCGAGCGCCGTGAAGCCAAGGCGGCCGCCCGTGCCGAGCTCGAAGCCGAACGCAAGGCGGGCATCTGGACTGAATCCGTCAGCGGCCGCCGTGCGCAGACCGTGAGGGAAAGCACCCTGGACTCCGGTGATGACGACTAGGACCATCAACGCTCCGGACACGGCTGAGGGCCTTGAACGCCAGGCCCTCGCCACCGCAAAGCGGATTGTGGTCAAGGTGGGGTCTTCCTCGCTGACCAGCATCAAGGGTGGCATCTCCGAGAAGTCCCTTGCCGGACTGGTGGACGCCCTCGCGGATAAGCGGAATGCCGGCACCGAAATCATTCTGGTGTCCTCCGGTGCCATTGCTGCCGGCTTGGCTCCGCTGGGCCTGGCGAAACGGCCCAAGGACCTTGCAACCCAGCAGGCCGCAGCAAGCGTTGGCCAGGGGCTCCTCATGGCGCGTTATACCCAGGCGTTCAGCGCCCACGGTGTCACCGTCAGCCAGGTCCTGTTGACTGCCGATGACCTCATGCGGCGCACGCAGCACACCAACGCTTTCCGTGCCCTGGACCGGCTGCTCAATCTCGGTGTGGTGCCGGTGGTCAATGAGAATGACACCGTGGCAACGCACGAGATCCGCTTCGGCGACAACGACCGGCTCGCTGCCTTGGTGGCACACCTGGTCCGCGCCGATGCGCTCGTGCTGCTCTCCGACGTCGACGCCCTCTATGACGGCCCGCCGTCCCAGGGTGCCAAGCGCATTCCGTTGGTCCGCGGTCCGCAGGACCTCGAGGACGTGACCATCGGCAAGGCCGGCAAGGCCGGGGTCGGAACCGGTGGCATGATGACCAAGGTGGAAGCGGCATCCATCGCCGCCGGCTCGGGTATTCACGCCTTGGTCACCTCAACTGCCAACGCTGCCGCGGCCCTGGCGGGGGAGGACGTGGGCACCTGGTTCGCCGTGAACGGCAACCGCAAGCCTGTCCGCCTGTTGTGGCTGGCCCACCTGGCAACGGTTCACGGACGGTTGATGCTCGACGACGGCGCGGTGAAAGCCGTGCGCGACCGGCACAGGTCACTCCTTCCTGCAGGTATTTCCGATGTCAGCGGTGACTTCGAGGCCGGCGATCCCGTTGAGATGATTGCCCACGACGGAACCGTTGTGGCGCGTGGGCTGGTGAACTACTCTTCGGACGAGCTCCCGCGCATGCTGGGACGCACTACCCAGGAGCTCGGCCAGGCACTGGGCCGGGGCTATGACCGCGAAGTTGTTCATGTTGATGATCTGGTACTCCTGCGGTCGTCCCGCTCATCTAAACTTGGAGCATGACTGAAGCGCTGACTCCCGACGCCCCTGTGATCTCCGACGTGTCCGGTGCCCCCGGCCAGACGCCGGAGAACCCTGCGGCAGGCGGCGTTCCACTGTCCGCGGAGGATGTCCAAGCTGCCGTTCATGCCATTGCCGACCGTTCCCGTAAGGCTGCCCGCCGCATGGGACAGGCCAACCGTGCCTGGAAGGACCGTGCTCTGCGCGCCATCGGAACAGCTCTTGTCGAGAACCGAAAGCACATACTTGAGGCCAACGCCAAGGACGTGGCCGTAGGACGCGCCAATGGCACCTCTGCGGCACTTCTTGACCGCCTCACCCTGACCCCCGCCCGCATCGACGGCCTGGTTGCGGCTTTGGAGAACCTCGCAGGCCTTCCTGATCCCGTGGGGAACGTGGTCCGGGGACAAACCCTCCCCAACGGACTGCGCCTGCGCCAGGTTAATGTGCCTATGGGTGTGGTGGCCGCAATCTATGAAGCCCGCCCGAACGTCACGGTGGATATTGCCGGCCTGGCCCTGAAGAGTGGCAATGCCGTGATCCTCAGGGGTGGGTCTGCCGCCGCGAACACCAACGAGGCATTGGTGCAGATCCTTCGCGAAGCGCTGGATTCCGTCGGCCTGCCTGCAGACGCTGTTCAGACAGTGGATCAGTACGGCCGCGAAGGCGCGAACGTCCTGATGCGCGCCCGGGGGCGCGTGGATGTCCTCATTCCGCGTGGCGGACGCGACCTCATCCAGACGGTGGTGACCAACTCCTCTGTCCCCGTCATCGAGACAGGCGAAGGCAATGTCCATATCTTCATCGACGAGTCCGCCAGTGAAGAGATGGCAGTGGAGATTCTCCTCAACGCCAAGACCCAGCGGCCCAGTGTCTGCAACACAGTAGAGACGCTTTTGGTTCATTCAGGTTCCACCGTGCTGCCGGCCGTTGCCGCTGCCTTGCGTGCGGCCGGGGTCACCCTCCACGTTGATGAAAGGATCGCTGCCGCCTTGGGCGATGCCGTGGACAGCGTTCCGGCAGATGATGAGGACTGGGCCACCGAATACATGGACCTTGACCTGGCAGTGGCCATGGTGGACACCTTGGATGACGCCGTTAACCACATCCGTACGTGGACCACCGGGCACACGGAGGCGATCCTCACGAACAACCTGTCCAACGCCGAGAAGTTCATTGCCGAGATTGATTCCGCCGCGGTGATCGTCAATGCGTCCACACGCTTTACCGACGGCGGCGAACTGGGCCTCGGCGCCGAAGTGGGTATTTCGACGCAGAAGCTGCACGCACGAGGTCCCATGGGGCTTACGGAGCTGACCACCACCAAGTGGATCGTCCAGGGTGAAGGCCAAGTCCGCAGCTAGCAACGCTGTAACATAGAACAGAAGTCCGGAACGGTGGGGAGTCCCGCCGTGCAAAACATTTCAGAACCAACTAGGGGAGAAGATGCTGTTTCAGCAGATCGCCACGTCCATTGCCACCCAAACGGAAGGCGGGCACGAGGAGCTCGCGCCGCTGTGGGCTGAGCCGTGGGTCTTCGGCGTCGTGATGTTCACTTTCCTGCTTGTCCTCATGTTCGTCACCCTCTCCTACACCAATCTGGGTAACCGCCACGAGGCCGTGGAGGAGCACTCCGATCCGCACCGCCAGCACCCCAACAAGCACACCCACGGGCAGGGCCACTAACATTATCGCCGCAACACCGCGTGGGGAGTCGGGGCGCAGGCTTCGGCTGGGCGTGATGGGCGGAACATTTGATCCGATCCATCACGGCCACCTTGTGGCTGCAAGTGAAGTCGCAGCCAAGTTTGGCCTCGATGAAGTGGTTTTCGTGCCCACAGGCCAACCTTGGCAGAAATCGCACAAACTGGTCAGCGAGCCGGAGCACCGGTACCTGATGACGGTGATTGCCACGGCTTCAAACCCGAGGTTCACTGTCAGTCGGGTGGACGTCGACCGGCCAGGGCCCACATTCACCATCGACACGCTCCGCGACCTCCGGGCGCAGCGTCCGGACGCCGACCTCTTCTTCATCACCGGCGCAGACGCTTTGGCACAGATCCTGTCCTGGAAGGACGTGGACGAGTTGTGGTCCTTGGCACACTTCGTCGGCGTAACCCGTCCTGGACATGAACTCAATGATCTTGGACGGACCGATGACGTCAGTTTGCTGGAGGTCCCTGCCATGGCGATTTCCTCCACGGATTGCCGGACCCGCGTCGGTGCAGGGAACCCCGTCTGGTACCTGGTGCCGGATGGAGTGGTGCAATACATCGCGAAATATGGACTGTACGCGGCGCATCCTGTGGCAGGGGAGCTGACGCCCGCTTTGTCCGGATCAGACGACCAAGCACGTACTGAATGAGTTTTGAATGAGCAGCCAGGAACAGCGACCCATCCGCAGCAGGCGCGAGCTTCGCCGCGCCCGGGAAGAGCAGCCGGAGGCGCAGCCGGACACGAAGGTGGAGCCGGACGCGAAGGTGGAGCCGGAAGCGCCCACAAGCCGTAACCGTCGCGTCGCGGATGGGCCGGTAGACGCCTTAGGAACCGCTGCGCAGGAGAGATCCTCGCAGGTCCGTGCCCGCGATCGTGCTGCACTGCGGACCATCAAGGAGCTTGCAGACAAGGAAGAGCAACTCTCCGGCGGTGGGCCCCCCACTCGTCGTCAGCTTCGTCTGCAGCAACTCCAGGCTGAAGTTGCTACGTCAATGAACCCGATCGTTCCAGCGGCCGGCGCCACGCCGGACGCTGGAAAGTCCGAGGCCGCCAAGGAAGCCCCGCAGGACAAGGACGCTTCCAAGGACAAGTCCGCCACAACGGACAAAGTTTCCGGCGGTCCCGCGGAATCCGAAATGTCCGTGGAACAGGCGCTGGCGGTCCGGGAGTTGATCGCGGCCCAGGTTCAAAACCAGACTGCCAAGTTGGAACACATTGCCGAGCAGGATCCGTTGGCCGTTGATCCGGCGGTGCTGGCGGAACAGATTGCCCTGGCCGAACGCGCTGCAGTGTTGAACAAGCGCGCAGCCGCCAAGCAAAAGCTTGCCGAGCAAAACCAGGCTGAGCAAGGCAAGGTGTCCACGGATAGCAAGCCGGCAGGCAACGGCAAATCCCCAGGTGCCACCGCAGGTCCTTCCACGGCCAACAACCTGGCTATGGTGACTCCTTTGGAGTTCGTCAAGGTTCCGGGTGTTGAACGGCCGGTAATGAAGCGTCCCAGCACCACCTTCGTGCCGTTGATCACCTCTGCTGGACCCAAGTTGGACGGCGAGCAGTCACAAGGCAAGAAGCCGGGTTCGCGAGGACGCGCTGGAGTTCTTGCCCGCGCGGAAGCGGTTGCCAGGTCCGCCAGGAAGAAGCCAGTTGCCCAGGCTGAACCCGGCGAAGCAGAGCAGCGGCCCCCGGTCTCTGCCAGCGCTGCCTATGGGCTGGATCCTTTGGACGTCAACACGGCAGGACTGGCCAGGGCTCAACGCAACAGGCTGCTGCAGTTCGGCGTTCTGGCATTGGGCTTGGTAGCGCTCATTGTCGGCATCATCATGATCACCAGCGGCTAGTTCCGCTCAATTACGGCTCACGCCACACATAGGCCACAGGCCACAACAAGGAGTCCCCATGTCTGCACATGAACAATCCATCACCCTCGCCCGTCACGCCGCGCGTGCAGCGGCTGACAAACTCGCCGAGGATATCGTTGCCCTGGATGTCAGCGAGCGTTTGGCGCTCACTGATATCTTCCTGATTGCTTCGGCTCCCACCGAGCGCCAGGTCAACGCAATCGTCGATGGCATCGAGGAAGAACTGCTGAAGCAGGACCTCCGTCCCGTACGCCGCGAGGGACGCTCTGAGGGCCGCTGGGTCCTGCTGGACTACGCGGACATCGTGATCCACGTCCAGCACGCCGAGGATCGTGTGTTCTACGCCCTGGAGCGCCTGTGGAAGGACTGCCCGGTAGTAGACCTCGAGTTGGGTGATGACGCCTCTGCCAAGGCTGTTTCAGCAGAGGATTCCGAGCACTAGAAACGGCGGCAACCGAATATGCTCGATTTGGAATTTTCGGAAATGCTGTTCTAAGATATTTGAGTTGCTTCGGCGCGGATAGCTGAAAATGCTGAACGCGAAGCAGCAAGAATATGGGGCTGTGGCGCAGCTGGTAGCGCACCTGCATGGCATGCAGGGGGTCAGGGGTTCGAGTCCCCTCAGCTCCACCAAAGAAGGTCCTGCTTTCCTCAAGGGAAGCAGGACCTTTTCCCGTATCCGGGGATGTGTCCAAGGGGGCGGCCTCAGTTGGTCGGGCGGGATATCAGGGCCGGCAGCATGAATGCCCACATTTGTTCGATCCTGGGCATTACGTCTTCACGGGCAGTCAAGACCTCGGAAACCATCTGGACGCCGGTGAAGGATGCAATCAAAAAGCGGGCGAACGCTGCGGGATCGAGGTCAGACCTGACAGTGCCATCCGTTTGGGCTTGGGTCAGCAGTTGCTCCGCAGTCTTGATCCAGTCTTGGTAGGGACCGGATACATCAGCTTGAAATGCCGATGATTCAAAGGTGAGGCGGATCCCGCCTTGGACGATCGGTTCGTCCAGCAGGTGCTGCCCGAACATTCTGCAAAGTTGGATGATTTTCTCCAGGGCAGGAATGTCCGATGCCGCTATCTGTGACCCGGCCGCCGATACAATTGCGTGCTGTTCTTCGATGACGGCCAAGGCGAGTTCGCGCTTGGACGTGAAGTGGAAGTACAGGGCGCCCTTAGTCACGGCGGCGCGCTTGGTGATGTCAGCCAAGCTGGCGTTCCCATACCCAATCTCCGCGAAGACCCGCGCGGCACCTTCAATGACGGCAAGCCGGGTTTCTTTCGCACGTTGCTGCATGGGTGGTTGGAACCTCTCGGGTGGTGCCGGTCGCGGGGCGATCGGGCCGCCGCTGAGACCCCATAACGCTATCATCCAGCACACACGAAGAAACCGGCTGGACGGTTTGGTTTATAGCGCCACAGATTCTAGACTTCAACTGGAGCAGCAGCTTTCTGAGTGCTGACTCCTCGGCAGCCGGTTTGGGGGGAGGTGCGGTGGATTCGTCCAACGCACCTCGGCTGCTGGGCGCGTGACGCAGTTCACGTTCGGACGATTTCTCTTCTTGGTGGATTGTGGTTAGTATTGACGAGTTGCTTCGCCGGGAAGAGAAATACTTCCCCTTGAAGTCGGCAAATCCGGGGCTGTGGCGCAGCTGGTAGCGCACCTGCATGGCATGCAGGGGGTCAGGGGTTCGAGTCCCCTCAGCTCCACTTCGGAAAGGACCCCGCTCATTTGAGCGGGGTCCTTTTGTTTGTCCCGAATCGGAGCCCCCTATCCGGGAGGTCGCGCAAATTCGGCGCCGCTGACAAACTCAACGCCTTGGAACGGTTGATCGCCTACCACCTTGGCGTTGTGACCCGGTGGGATCGTGTATGAATCGCCGGCGGAAATACTGATTTGCCCGCCGTCGTTGGTTTCTACTTCCAGATTGCCGGAGACGCAGAAGCCGACGTGGCTCAACTGGCAGGAGTCTGTACCCACCACTGGTTTGATGCAGTCGGCCCATGTCCAACCCGGTTCAAACGTCATCCGGCCGATTGTGTAGTCACCTACGGTGACGAGGTCCAGCACGGTTTTGTCCGGTCGGCGTGTTTCATCGGGAGAGTTGTGGGACTTTACTTCGAGGTTCGTGACAACATTGACACTCATGGCTTCTCGCAGGGGAGAGGGAGCCGAATGATGGGTAGTCCCGGTGCCTGGCTCCGAGGATTCGCGGTGACGTGTGCCTGCGCTGCCGGAATACTTGCCTTCCCGACCAGACAAGCAGGTGTTTGTATGGTGCACCCTCAAGGTTCCTCCCAAGCCCCGCCAAAGTCGAGACAAATACGCAATGAAAGCGAGAACATTAATAGTGACGGCATTGGAGCTTGAAGCCCTGTTCAGCTCATTGTCCAGGCTTCCCGACGTCGAAGCAGACAACTTGCAGGCGTACGACGCTACTGATCGCCTTCTGCTAGAAACGGCGGCGGGTCTTGTCGCCCCCGGCGCTTCTGTGGTTGTCATCGGTGACCGGTACGGCGCCTTGACGCTGGGGGCGTTGTCAGGGCTCGGCGTCGGGCATGTGCGCGTCAGCCAAGACCTCTTCACTGGTCGCCTCGCATTGGCGCGCAACGCCAAAGCAGCCGAACTTGACGGCCGCTTCACCCTGCATGAACTCGGCAGGGAGTTATTGGGCAGCGCGGCCCTGGTACTTGTTCAGTTGCCGAAGTCGCTGGCTGAGCTGGAAGAAATTGCCGACGCCGTTGCCCGGTTCGCGGCGCCGGATGCGGTAATGCTGGCCGGCGGCCGCGTCAAGCACATGACGATGGGCATGAACACGGTCCTGAACAGGTACTTCTCGTCGGTCCAACCCCAGCTTGCCCGGCAGAAGTCCAGGGTTCTCATGGCCAGGGACCCCAAAACAGTTAACGACACGCCACCGTTCCCGGTTGTAGAACCCCTGCCGGAACTCGGAATCAAAGTGTGCGCCCATGGTGCTGTCTTCTCCGGCGCGCACCTCGATATCGGGACGCGATTCCTGCTCACGTTCCTGGATAGCATGCCGGCCGCCCGCCGCGTCGTCGACCTCGGATGTGGCACGGGCATTCTGGCCACGATGTATGCACGTCGCCATGATGGTGCAAACGTGGTCGCAACAGACCAGTCCGCGGCTGCTGTAGCCTCGGCCCGGGGTACTGCAGGGGCAAATGGCCTGGGAGAGCGGGTCTCCGTGGTTCACGATGATGCCATGTCAACACTTGAACCAGGCAGCGCTGACCTCATCCTCCTGAACCCGCCCTTCCATTTGGGCGCCACCGTCCACGCTGGCGCGGCGCTGAAGATGTTCCAGGCCGCCGCGCGGGTCCTGGCACCGGGAGGGGAACTCTGGACTGTGTATAACAGCCATCTGCAGTACCGGGCCGCGCTTGAACGGATTATAGGGTCGACATCGGAAGAAGGCCGCAACCCGAAGTTCACTGTGACGCGCAGCATCAAATCCTGAAGTGGCGTCATCAAGGCACGGTCTGAATGCCCGTCACATAGAATTCAGTGTCATCGTTACCAACCCCTGACTCCGGCGCCAGCGTGTGCTCGTATCGGTGGAGGCGTGGGTATCGTACGATGCAGACACAGACCAATTCGACGAAGTTTTCCGAATGACGAGGGGCATCAGTGACTGAGATCCGGCAGCCGACACCTAGGCGCGGAACGAATCTACCCCGTATGGGGGACTTCAATCTGACCGTCATTCTGGAGGCGATCCGGCGGTCAACGCTCGGGCTGAGCCGTGTTGAACTGGCGCAGATTGTTGGGCTTTCCCCACAGACGATTTCCAATATTTCCCGGCGCCTCCTGGATCAGCAACTGATCGTCGAGGCCGGCAAGGAAGGCTCCGGCCCGGGCAAACCGCGGACCATCCTGCGCCTTAATCCCGCCGGTATGTATGCGGTGGGCGTCCATCTGGACCCCGCTGTCATTACCTTCGTGGTTCTTGACCTTCTGGGCGACGTTGTCAGGCATTCGCGGATGGCAACTCCTGGCGGCGACCCGGCAGGAGTGATCACCAGCATCGCAGGGCAAATCAAGGTTCTCATCGAAGAGTCCGGCGTGGATGAGTCCAAGATCGCCGGGCTCGGAGTGGCTGTCCCCGGCCCGATTGACCTCGACGAGGGCTCCGTCGTGGAACCGCCATTGCTGACTCGGTGGAACCGGGTGCGTATCCGCGAGGCGTTGAGCGAGGCGACCGGGCTGGAAACCCTTGTGGACAAGGACGTAACCAGCGCAGCGGTGGCCGAGACATGGGCAGGTGGCGCCAGCGGTGCAGGCAGCTTTGTTTTCATGTATATGGGCACTGGTATCGGCTGCGGCATTGTGCTCAACGACGAAGTGGTGCGGGGGACGTCCGGGAACGCTGGCGAAATCGGCCACATCGTGGTTGAGCCCGGCGGTCCACTGTGTGATTGCGGACTGCACGGATGCGTTAAGTCTTCCTGCATCCCACAGGTCCTGGTGGCAGAGGCCGAAGCAGCCGGCGTCCTTGACGGTCACCGGGAGGGTGCAGACGGTCCCGAAGTCCAGGAACGCTATGCGGAACTATGCGACAAAGCTGATGCGGGCGACCAGAAAGCCATTGCCATCCTGGATAAGTCGGCAACACTCGTGGCGCGCGCAGTCTCCGTGGTGACCAACACTTTGGACGTGGAGCGGGTTGTCTTCGGCGGTCCGTTCTGGGCGCGGATGTCGCCGTACTTCATGGAACGTGTTCCGGCACTCCTGGACAAGAACAATGCTGCCCGCATGATCCACGACCTCGAAGTAGTAGGAACCGGAGTAGGCGAAGATGTCGGCGCCATTGGTGCGGCATGCCTCGTCCTGGAGCACATGCTGGCACCGCGGGCCCAGCGGCTCCTGCTGGAGGGCTAAGTAAGAGCACCTTTGACGGATTGGAGCACCATGGGCCGCCCAATGAAGTTAGCCGGTTTGACGTTTGCCGTAGTGAAGCCGGCCGCGGTGAAGTTTGCTGCCATGGTTTCCGTCGCTGCGGTCCTTGTGGCAGCGACTTCCTGTTCGCCCACGCCTGAGGCAGCGGAGAACAAGACCCTCAAGATCGTCTATCAGAAAACTGATGCGTTCACGGCCCTTGATGCCGTCATGCAAGAGGCCAAGAAGGAATTCGAAGCCGCCAACTCCGGTGTAACCGTGGAGTTGCAGCCCATTCAGGCCAATGATGATGACTACGGGACCAAACTCGCGTTGGCGCAGCGTTCGCCGGACACGGCGCCGGATGTTTTCTACGAAGACACGTTCAAGGTTCGCTCGGATGTCGACGCCGGGTACCTCCTGAACCTGGATAGTTACCTTGCGAAATGGGATGACTGGTCCAATTTCAATGACGCTGCCAAGGCCGCGGGCCGGGCAGATGACGGCAGTATCTATGCGGTGCCGTTGGGCACGGATACCCGGGCCATCTGGTACAACAAGGCCGTCCTTCAGAAGGCGGGCATTCCCGTTCCGTGGCAGCCCAAGACCTGGGAGGACATCCTGACCACGGCCCGTGCCGTGAAGGCATCGGATCCGAACGTGATCGCGTTCAACATGTACGCGGGCAAGGGGACCGGCGAAGGCACCGTCATGCAGGGTTTCTACGAACTCCTTTATGGGACAGACAGCACTTTGTATGACGAGTCAGCCAAGAAATGGGTTGTCGGCTCCCAAGGTTTCACGGACTCGCTGGCCTTCCTGAAGACCCTCTACGACGAGAAGCTCGCTGTTAGTCCTGCAGAAGCGCTGGACGCGAACGTATGGAAGAAAGTCTTTGGCGAGTGGTTCCCCCAGGGCAAGCTGGCGGCCACAGTGGAAGGTTCCTACACGCCGTCGTTCTGGCAGAAGGGCGGTGCGTACGAATGGGCCGGCTATGAGCAGGACATGGGGGTTGCGATGTTCCCGACCCGGAATGGCCAGGACCCCGGTGGCGTCAGCATGTCAGGCGGCTGGACGCTTGCAGTGGGGGCGAAGAGCAGGAACCCGGACCTTGCCTTCCAGTTCCTCAGCACAGCGCTGAACAAGAAGAACGCGTTGTCTTATGACATCAACAACTCGCAGATCGCCGTTCGTACGGATGTAGCCTCCGAAGCTGAATACCTGGCAGCCAACCCGTTCGTGAAGGATGTTTCGGACTTGGTGGCCGTGACGCATTACAGGCCCGCCACCGCTGACTACCCGAGAATTTCCACTGCTGTCCAGGTGGCCACGGAATCAGTGATCACGGGCAAGCAAAGTCCTGAAGATGCTGCTGCGGAATACGACGCCACGGTCCGGAAGCTTGTGGGGGAGGACAAGGTCCTGGAGAAATGACCATCCGCCGCTTCCTGCGGCTCCTGCCGGTAGTCCCGTCAATACTGCTGCTCCTGCTCTTCCTGCTGGCCCCGGTGGCCTGGTCCTTTTATGCGTCCTTCACCGACGCAGCCCTATCCGGTAAGGCTGCCAGGGATCCGCAATGGGTTGGCGCGGACAACTATGTGCGGATGTTCAGCGACGACTCCTTCCCTCTGGCCGCCTGGCTGACGGTGGTGTTCGTGGCGGCCTCGGCTGTGCTGGGGCAAAACGTGCTGGGGCTGCTGATCGCCGTGCTGATGACAAGATCACGCAGGGTTGTGTCGTCCTTGGTCGGTACGGCAGTCGTGGCGGCTTGGGTACTCCCTGAAATCGTGGCGGCATTTGCCGCTTATGCCTACTTCAACCGGGACGGCACCCTGAACCAGGTGGTGGACATCCTCGGAGGCCAGGGCCTGGACTGGCTGTATTCGTTCCCCCTCGTGGCCATCATCCTTGCCAATACCTGGCGGGGGACCGCTTTCTCCATGCTGGTGTACAGGGCTGCCCTGGCGGAAGTCCCCCGGGACATCGCGGAAGCCGCACTGATGGATGGTGCCCGGGGCTGGCAAAGGCTCGTGTTCATTACCTTGCCGTTGATCCGCAGCAGCATCGCCACGAACCTGATGCTGATCACGCTCCAGACGCTGGCTGTATTCACCCTTATCTGGGTGATGACGGCAGGTGGACCGGCTAACGCCAGCACTACGCTGCCTGTGTTGGCTTACCAGGAGGCGTTCAAGTTCGGCGACATCGGATACGGCACTGCGGTGGCGTCCGTGCTGATCCTGTTGGGCATGGTTTTCGGTGCTGTCTATGTACGGCTCCTGCGGGAGCAGCGCCCATGACCACCAGCAGCCTGCGAGCGCGGGATCGGACGGAAGGCACGACGGCGGGTGGCAGCTCGAGCTTTAAGGCCAGGCTGGGTGCAGACATCGCCCTTGCGGTGATCGGGATCTGCTTCCTGGCGCCTTTGCTGTGGTTGCTGCTGGCCGCCGTCGATCCCCAGGCCGGCTACCAGACCAAGGTGCCATCGGCGCCGTCGCTGGCGAACTTCCGCGCCGTGCTGACACCTGAGCTGTTGATCCAGCCGTTGGCCAACAGTTTCTTGTTGTCCACTGGCACGGCAGTGGTGAACCTGATTGCGGCGGTGCTCGCCGCGTACCCCCTATCCAGGTACCAGTCCCGGTTCAACAAACCATTCATGTACACGGTCCTGTTTGGTACGTCGTTGCCGGTGACCGCAATCATGGTGCCCGTCTACGGGTTGTTCGTCCAACTGCAGATGCTGGATTCCATGGCGGCCACCATCTTCTTCATGGCAACCACTACTTTGCCCATGGCGATATGGATGACCAAGAACTTCATGGACTCCGTGCCCCTGGAGTTGGAGGAGGCGGCGTGGATGGATGGCGCATCGGCAATGGCGGCACTGCGGACAATCGTCCTGCCTTTGATGCGGCAGGGGCTCGGTGTGGTGTTTATCTTCGTTTTCATCCAGGCATGGGGAAACTTCTTTGTTCCCTTCATTCTGTTGCTTTCACCGGGCAAGCAACCGGCTGCGGTGTCCATTTTCAGTTTCTTTGGCCAGCATGGCGCTATTGCCTACGGCCAGTTGGCTGCGTTCTCCATCCTGTACTCCGTACCCGTGCTGGTGCTCTACGCCCTGGTTTCCCGCGGCATGGGGAACTCCTTTGCCCTTTCTGGAGCCATTAAGGGCTAGCTGGAGCCATGAAGGGGCGGTGGAACCTCAGTCGATGTCTTCGATGATCTCCCCGTAAGGGATGGACTCGTCAACGTGGGCCTGATGCCCGGTTGGCCCCCTGTTGAAGGTGATCCGGACCCCGTGGCGCTCGTCGGCGGCCGATTGCAGGAGAACGGGCCGTACAGCGTCGATGACGTGCTGGTCCTGGGCGGCGAGGTAGGTCTGATAGGCGGCTGGTAGCTGATGCATGGCAAAAGGATAGACCCCGGATGGCTGCATGGGGAGGGGTCCCCATTGCGGCCTTGAGCAGGGAGGGCTTGGATAGAGTGGCCTCTGCAGGCGGAAGCACTTTGTGCCAGGCACCCGTGCCGGCTGCCTGCCGGGAGACAAAGACGCCAGCGAGGGGACCCACGAGTGCAACAGACAACAGCCACGGCCGGTATCGACGCCCCGGACATGGCCCGTGCCCAGCAACTCGTCGGCAGCATCATCCGTAGCTTCGAGAACAAAGTGGTGGGCCAGGCCAGGCTGCGTGAGACCCTGGTCATCGGGTTGTTGACGGGCGGCCACGTGCTGCTGGAAAGTGTTCCCGGCCTTGCCAAGACCACCGCAGCCCAGGCAATCGCGGAGTCGGTCAGCGCGGAGTTCCGCCGGATCCAGTGCACCCCGGACCTGCTGCCCAGCGACATTGCAGGCACGCAGATTTTCGACGCCGCCAAAGGTACGTTTGTCACCCAGTTGGGTCCGGTCCACGCCAATATCGTGCTGCTGGATGAGATCAACAGATCCAGCGCGAAGACGCAGAGTGCCATGCTGGAGGCCATGCAGGAACGGCAGACGTCCATTGGTGGTGAGACCTACCCTTTGCCGCAACCGTTCCTGGTGCTGGCCACGCAGAACCCCATCGAGCAGGAAGGAACGTATCGCCTTCCCGAAGCGCAAATGGACCGTTTCATGCTCAAGGACGTGCTGGACTATCCCAGTCCGGCTGAGGAAGCGGAGGTCATCCGCAGGATCGACGCCGGTGTGTTCACCGACGATCAGAGGCCACCCGCCGCGGCTTCGCTTAACGCAGTGGTGCAGGTGCAGGAGCTCGTGCGGCGCGTCTACATCGACCCTGCCATCGTCAGATACATCGTGGGTCTCGCCTACGTCACCCGCAATGCTTCGCAGTACTTGGAGCCCAAGCTTGCCAACCTCGTGGAGTTCGGTGCCAGCCCGCGGGCCAGCATCGCCTTCAGCCAGGCAGCAAGGGCGCTGGCCTTGCTGAACGGCCGTGACCATGTGATTCCGGAGGACGTCAAGAGCCTTGCCCACCGGATCCTGCGGCACCGCATCATTCTCGGGTTCGATGCTGTGGTTGAAGGTGTCCCGGTGGAAACCGTCATCGATGCCGTCGTGGCGTCTGTCCAGACACCGTAGCGGGGACTACACGTGCCCAGCTTGCTTCGCCGGGTTAAGTCGAAGATGTTCATCTTCGCCCACCGGAGGACCCTGACCCTGCTCGACGGTGAATACGGCTCCGTTTTCAAAGGCCGCAGCCTGGACTTTGATGAGCTGCGGGCCTACGTTCCCGGAGATGAAGTCAGGGATATTGACTGGAAAGCCACCGCACGGCACGGATCGCCCCTGGTCAAGCGGTATGTGGCAGTTCGCCGGCATTCGGTGCTGTTGCTCGTGGATACGGGACGGACCATGGCCGCCAAGGCCCTGTCAGGTGAATCCAAGAAGGACATCGCTGTGCAGGCAGCCGGAGTGCTGGGGTATCTGGCGTGTCGCCACGGCGACGACGTTGGCCTCCTGCACGGGAACGAGACCACGACCCGGTATCTACCTCCCCGCAGCGGCGAGGAGCAACTGGAACGGTTGCTGCAGGAGCTTGATGCGAGCGTCGCCCTGGACGGGCCGGCCAGTTCCCTCGCGGAGCAACTGGACTACGTCCTGAGATACCTGAACGGACGCCTGCTGGTTGTTGCCGTCGCGGACGAGTTCATGCCCGATGCCCGTACTGAGGGCCTCATGCGCAGGCTTCGAGCCAGGCACGAAGTCCTGTGGCTTACCGTGCGGGACGCGAACCTCACACCGGTGAAAGAAAAAGGTGTCACGAACAGTAAGGATGTGGGTACAGGGCAGGGAATTCCCGCGCCGTTGGCCGCCTCCAGCAAGATCCAAGCGGCCTATGAAGCTGCCATGGTGGAACGCGGAGAACACCGCAGCTCCCTCTTCCGCCGATTGGGCATAGCCGAGGAGCAAACCTCAGGCAGCGCGGACGTCTTGCCTGCCGTTTTCGCACTCCTTGAGAAGCACCGTTCGGGCGCGCCAACTGCCAGGGGTACCGCCGGGGGTGGCAACCGTGCAGGATGATGACGGCTTCTACGCGCCGCTTGCCTACCAGCCGCACTGGCTATGGCTTGGGCTGGTGATCTTGCTGGCCATTGGCGGCTGGTATGCCTGGATCTTCCGGCCCGCCCGCCGGAAACCACCGGCCGGACAAAGACCGCCACAGCTGGACCTGGACGCGCTGCGCTCCGCTTGCCTCACTGCCATCAACGCCACAGCAGAAGACGCCGACGCCGGACGGATGCCCGTGCGCGATGCCCACCAAAGACTCAGCTTCCTGGTAAGGGAATTCGCCGGGGCAGCCACAGGGCTACCGGTCACGTCCATGACGCTGGAAGATCTCCGCCGCCAAGGACTCGAGGATCTTGCTGAAGGAATCGCGGGCATCTACCCCAACGAATTCTCCCGTGTTCCAATCCACCCTGTGGGCCACTCAGCGGAGGCAGCGCGACAAGTGGTGATCGGATGGAACTGAGCTATTGGTGGATCCTTCCCCTCGCCGCAGCAGCGGTGGCCATCAGCGCATGGCTGTACCGCCGTCGTCGTCCTCCACAGACCCGGCCCATCGCGCACGGTGACCGCCTGACCGACCTGCCGGAATACCAACACGCACTACGCAGGTACCGCCTGCGGCTGCTGGTGGCAGTCATGCTGGGCGCTGTGTTCCTCGCCGCCACCGCTACAGCCGCCGCCAGGCCCATCCTGCGCACCACGGAACAACCGGAAAGCCGGAACCGGGACATCGTGCTCTGCCTGGACGTGTCCGGGTCCATGACCAGCACCGACGCCGCCATAACCACCGTGTTCCAGGAACTCGCCAAGGAATTCGACGGCGAAAGGATCGGCATGGTCATCTTCGACAGCAGCAGCGTGCAACTCTTTCCCCTCACGGACGACTATGACTACGCCGCCGAACAGCTGGCCGAAGCCAAGGAAGCCCTGGACAGCGGGACAGGTTCCTTCTTCGACGGCACCTGGAACGGTGCAGGCTCTTCATTGATCGGCGACGGCCTGGCGTCCTGCGTGCAGAGCTTTCCCGATGACGCAGGCGCCGCCGATGCCGAGCGCTCGCGGTCCGTGGTGCTGGCCACTGACAACTTCCTCTCCGGCGAGCCGATCTTCAGCCTGGAGGAAGCGGCAGCACTGGCCGCCGACAAAAAAGTGAAAGTCTACGCACTGAACCCCAGCGACATCGACTACGGCAACCAACCTGATGAACCCGGTGCCCAACTCAGGGCTGCCGCTGAGCGTACGGAGGGCGCCTACTTCACCGTGGACAGCGCTGAGGCCGTGCCGGGCATCGTGGGGAAAGTGCAGGACACGGAAGCTACAAGTTACCGTGCAGCTCCTCAGGCGGTGGCAGCCGATGTTCCCGACTGGCCGCTCGGGATCGCCCTGCTTGCTGGAACGGGAATGCTGGTACTCGGCTGGAGGCTGGAATCATGACCTTCGCCCCGATCATTCCGTGGCCCCTGCTGGTTCTGGCTCTCGCCGCCGCGCTGGTGTTCACTGTGCTGGCCCTGACAACGGGGAGACCGAGGAAACCGGGGCGCCCTGGACGGAGCCAACCGCCACGGAACGCGAGGCCAGCAGTGTTGCGGGGTGTCGCCGTCGTGCTGCTGATCCTCGCCATGCTCCGGCCGGGCTGGCCCGGTGGGCAGGCCAACACCGCCACCGCAGAGATGGACGTCTTCTTCGTGGTGGACACCAGTACCAGCATGGCAGCCGAAGACTACAACGGCTCCAATACCCGCCTGACGGGGGTCCAACGCGATGTGATGGCGATAGCCAGGGAGCTCGCCGGTGCCAAATTCTCCCTGATCACGTTCGACAACAAGGCCGCCGTCCGCATGCCCCTCACCCGCGATGCCACCGCGCTGCAGACCGCCATGACCACGCTCCAACCCCAAAACGCCCGATACGCCAAGGGAAGCAGTGTCACCGGTGCAGGACAACTACTCAAAGCCCGGCTTGCTGCAGCCAAGGAGCAACACCCGGGCCGGCCCGCTGTGATCTTCTACGCCGGCGATGGCGAAAACACCAGCGCCGAGCAGCCTCCGGCCCTGGACGCCGCCAACGTAGCCGGGGGAGCAGTCCTTGGATACGGCACCCCTCAGGGCGGACGCATGAAAGAAAGCCCGGATACCGATGCCGGCTACCTCAAGGACCGCAGCTCCGACACCGCGCAGGACGCCGTTTCACGCATCGATGAAGACCAGCTCCGCACCATCGCCGACCAACTCCGCCTCCCCTACGCACACCGGACCGGGACAGAGCCGCCGTCTGACATGCTCGGCAAAGCCCAGCCAGGTGCGCTCGCCATCAGCGACGCGGACACCCCCGGACGCATTGAGCTCTACTGGCTGCTCGCCCTGGCTGCCTTCCTGCTGGTACTGCACGAACCACTGCGCCACCTTGCCGCACTCCTGAACCTCCACCCTGCAGCAGCAAAGGAGCGCACACCGTGACCCACAACGCACGACGACGGCGACTCCGGCTTGCGCTGTGGTCCGCGCCAGCGGCCCTGCTGGCGCTCGCAGTTGCCGCGAAACTCCTCAGCGTGGGCGTCCTGGGTGGTGCAGCCGCGGAGTCCTACGCTGCCGGTCAGGGAAGTGACGTGGCCCGGGCTGCCTCCTGGCTGCATGCAGTCAACGTCGTTGAGCCGCACAAGGCGCCGTTCGCCTCCGGGGACGCCCACGTGCTGGCGGGTGACTTCGCTGCTGCACGGGAAGTCTTTGAGACCGCTTTGCGGCGTGGCCCCGGTGACGACGAGTGCAAAGTCCGGGTCAACCTTGTCCTGAGCATTGAGAAATTGGGGGACGCGGCAGGGGGTGGTGACGCTGCGGCCCGGCTGTTTGCGGACGGACTTGCTGCCGCGGAGGCATCGCCGCCACAATGCCGTGCTGTTGGTCCCGCGAACGCCGCGGGGGAGGGCGCCGCCCTTGACGCCGCGGAGGACCGGCTCACGAACAAAATTGCCGAGGGAAATTCCCAAAGCGGCAAGGCGCAACAGCCTTCCGGCGAATCTCCGGCCACGCCGCCCCAGGAACAGCTCAAACAGTTGGAGGAGAGCGCGCAACGAGCCCAACGGGAACGCTCGGAGGGGCAGGAACGTGGAGAATACCTGCGGAGTCCTGACGATGGACCGCGTGTGGACAGGCCGTGGTGAACCTTTCGGCGAACAAAGAGTCCC
Source organism: Arthrobacter sp. 18067 (assembly GCF_902706295.1). Lineage (GTDB taxonomy): Bacteria > Actinomycetota > Actinomycetes > Actinomycetales > Micrococcaceae > Arthrobacter. Next base: position 147,482 of record NZ_CACSJJ010000007.1, read on the forward strand.
TGCGCAACCTCGTCAAGGCAACGCAGACGTTTCGCGGATCGCTGCTCGAAACCGCCAAGTAGCTCAGTAGGAACGACGGCGGCCGGTCACCATAGGTGACCGGCCGCCGTCGTGCGCTGTTCTATCTGTTTACGACTCCCAGAGAATTTCGTCGTCCACCACGCCGTCTTCGTCGGCCGCAACTACCAAGAGCTCGTCCGTGAAATGCGATCCGAGGGTGAAATCCAACACAAAGTACCGCTCCGGTTGACCGGGGTAGATGGCTACGTGGCCGAGTTTGAGGGCCTTCAGGAAGACATCGTTGGTGAGCTGGCCTTTGTCACGGACACCGAAGACCGACTCAAGCTGCTCTTCCTTGAGCTGTGAACTGTGGAAATGCAGGAATTGTTGGGGGTTGGTGCCGTCCTGGTCAAGCTCATCGGCGATCATTTCCCGGACTTGGTCCACGAGCTCCGGCAGGAAACGCAGACGGTAGTCCACCTTGCGCATGGCGGCCTCGTCAAAGTGATCGTGCGCGGTGACGTTGAGGTCCAATTCCAGCTGGTTGCCGGCCAGCTCATGTCTGGCGACGAAGCAATGCTCACGCCCGTGGTTGAGCTCGATCTCCCCAAAATGTTTGCTCGCTACCTTGCCCATGTGATCAATCTAACCCCATCAACCGGCGGGTTCCAGCACTTGGGGATAATTCACCTGCGTCGCTGGAGACCCTTGACAGGCGCGGATTTCAGGGGGTGGAGACCGCTCTTTCCCGACGTTTCCCTGAGGGTGTCGGCAAGCAGTTGTGTGAACAACTGCACTTGGGCTGTGCGCTTTTCATTGATGAGCAGGGCGAACACGTTCCGTGCCAGCCGGATGTCCGGTACGTCCAGGACCACGACGCCGGGTGGTCGGTTTCGCAGCGCCAGTTCCGGGACCAGCGAGGCACCCAGGCCGGCGGCGGTCATCTCCAGGCTCGCGTGAAAGTCGTCGCTGTAGGCCACTACCCGGGGGTGGAGGTTGCAGCTGGCAAAGAGGCGCTCAATCACCAACGCATCGCTGGTGCCGGGGTGGTGGACTATCCAGGGCATGTCCGAAAGATGGGCCGCTTCAATCTCGGCATCCTCGCGGATTTTCCATGATGCCGGCAACACCACGCGGAAGTCGTCGTCGCCGATCCACTGCCTCTCCAACGAATGCGGCCACGCCAGGCCGGATTGCCCCACTTGGTAGACCAGTGCCACATCCAGTTCGCCGCCGCTGCGCAGGCCTTGGATGGTTTGGGCGGGTTCAGCCACGGAGACACGGAGCTCAATGCCCAGCCCTTTCCACCGATCGTTCCGGAGGATCTCCGGCAACACGTAGGTGGCAAGGCTGGGGAAGATACCCAGCCTCAGTTCCTGTGCGGGGGAGTCGTTGGTTCGTGAAGCCGCAGCCATAAGGGCCTCGACGTCGGTCAGTACCTTCGATGCGTGCCGGGTCATGGTCACGGCCGCTTCCGTGGGCACGACGCTCCGCGCAGACCGTTGGAAAAGCTCGACGCCGGTATCACGCTCCAGCGCGGCCATCTGTTGAGAGACTGCCGAGGCTGTATAGCCAAGCTGGGCGGCGGCAGCAGCAAAGGAACCCAAGCGGGTTACTTCCATGAGCGTCCGGAGGTGGAGGAGATTGACCATCAGCAGATTTTAGCTGTTCGCCACGCCACATTTTCAAAGTGTCACGACACGCCGTATCCACGCGACACGCTGGAGATTAAATGTGGCTAAGTAGTCCACAGGGTGTGGATTTCATCTCCCACTTTGGCGGAATCACGGACATTTTGGGGGCCCTTGCCTGTGGACGAGCAGTGGATTGAATGACATACTTGTAATACATCATCTTGGGGTTCCGGCGAGGCGCTTGCACTACATGTAGTATCGATTTACGGATTGAGCGGGAAACCAGCACAAGACTAAATAAGCGTGTTGGCTGCCACAGCAGCCCGCGGGCCGGTATCGGATTCAGAAGTTAGTTCCGGTTGAGCCCGCCAGATACGAAGAGCGACAGACTTCAACTAAGGGGACAGGGATCATGACCGTTACGGTTTACACGAAGCCGGCCTGTGTTCAGTGCAACGCAACCTACCGGGCACTCGACAAGAAGGGCATTGCCTACCAGAGTGTCGACATCTCCCAGGATGCCGGGGCCCTTGAGCGCCTCAAGGCGCTGGGTTACATGCAGGCTCCGGTTGTCGTCACCGAGCAGGACCACTGGTCCGGATTCCGCCCGGACAAGATCGAGGAACTGGCCCAGGCCGTTTCTTCCGTGGCCTAAGTTTCCATTCATACTTCGCCACCACAGCAAACTGAGAATTCCTATGTAGTCGAGGTGACTCCCATGGCACCGCTGGCAGCGGCAAGCGTTCGCGATGCGACCGAAGCTGTCACCACCAGGAGTCACCTCATCTACTTTTCCTCGACTTCCGAGAACACCGAACGATTCGTCCGGAAACTGGGCAGGGATGCGGCTCGTATCCCGCTTTATGCCCACGACGCCCCGCTTCAAGCCCTGGAACCCTTCGTCCTTGTACTGCCCACTTATGGCGGAACAAACGGTGAAGGTTCCGTACCGAAGCAAGTCATCAGGTTTCTGAACGATCCCCGGAACAGGGAACTGATCCGCGGTGTTATCGGAGCAGGGAACACCAATTTCGCGGACAACTACTGCGCAGCGGGAGACATCATCTCCGTCAAGTGCAAGGTGCCGCATTTATATAAATTTGAGCTCATGGGGACGCCGGAAGACGTCGAGCGCGTAAACAATGGATTGGAAGAGTTTTGGACACGACTGTTGCAGAAACAGAAGTAACCGGGGGCGCTGTGGAGACGGCCAAGAAGCCACTGCCTGAGGCCTACAAGGGCTTGGGTTATCACGAACTCAACGCCATGCTGAACCTGTATGGCCCGAACGGCGAGATCCAGTTCGACGCCGATCGCGAAGCTGCGCACCAGTACTTCCTGCAGCACGTGAACAACAACACGGTGTTCTTCCACGACCTGGAAGAGAAGCTCGACTACCTGGTGAAGAACCAGTACTACGAGCGCGAAACCCTCGACCAGTACACGATGAACTTCATCCGCGACCTCTTCAACCGCGCGTACAAGAAGAAGTTCCGCTTTGAGACCTTCCTCGGCGCCTTCAAGTTCTACACGTCCTACACGCTGAAGACTTTTGATGGCAAGCGCTTCCTGGAGCGGTACGAAGACCGCGTCTGCATGGTTGCCCTCCACCTTGCCCGTGGCAACGAAGACCTCGCCAACCGTTTGGTCGACGAAATCATCGATGGCCGTTTCCAGCCGGCAACCCCAACGTTCCTCAACGCCGGTAAGGCGCAGCGTGGCGAACTCGTCTCCTGCTTCCTGCTCCGCATCGAGGACAACATGGAGTCGATTGCCCGCGCCATCAACTCCGCGCTCCAGCTGTCCAAGCGCGGCGGCGGTGTGGCCCTGTCGCTCACCAACATCCGCGAGCACGGCGCCCCGATCAAGCAGATCGAAAACCAGTCCTCCGGCGTCATTCCCGTCATGAAGCTCCTCGAAGACAGCTTCTCCTACGCCAACCAGCTCGGTGCCCGCCAGGGTGCAGGTGCCGTGTACCTGCACGCCCACCACCCGGACATCCACCGCTTCCTGGACACCAAGCGTGAGAACGCTGACGAGAAGATCCGCATCAAGACGCTCTCCTTGGGTGTTGTGGTTCCGGACATCACGTTCGAGCTCGCCAAGAAGAACGAGGACATGTACCTCTTCTCCCCGTACGACGTCGAGAAGGTCTACGGTGTTCCGTTCTCCGATATTTCGGTGACCGAGAAGTACTACGAGATGGTTGACGATTCCCGGATCAAGAAGACCAAGATCAGCGCCCGCGAATTCTTCCAGACCCTCGCGGAGATCCAGTTCGAGTCCGGCTACCCGTACATCATGTTCGAGGACACCGTGAACCGGGCCAACCCGATCGACGGCAGAATCACCATGAGCAACCTGTGCTCGGAGATCCTGCAGGTCTCCTCGCCGTCCATCTACGCCGAGGACCTCAGTTACGAGACCGTGGGTAAGGACATTTCCTGCAACCTCGGTTCCATGAACATTGCCAAGACCATGGACTCGCCGGACTTCGGACTCTCCATCGAGACCTCCATCCGCGCACTTAGCGCCGTGTCGGACATGTCTTACATCAACTCGGTGCCGTCGATCGCCCAGGGCAACGCCCAGAGCCACGCGATTGGCCTCGGACAGATGAACCTCCACGGTTACCTTGCCCGCGAGCACGTTCACTACGGTTCCGAAGAGGGCCTGGACTTCACCAACATCTACTTCTACACGGTGCTGTTCCACGCTCTGCGCGCTTCCAACCGCCTCGCTATCGAGACCGGCCAGACGTTCGGCGGCTTCGAGAAGTCCACTTACGCCAGTGGCGAGTTCTTCGACAAGTACACCGAGCAGGCATGGGTTCCGGAGACGGACCGCGTCAGCGAACTCTTCGCCGGCCACCACATCCCCACCCAGGATGACTGGCGTGAGCTGAAGGCTTCCGTCATGGAGCACGGCATTTACAACCAGAACCTGCAGGCCGTTCCGCCCACCGGTTCCATCAGCTACATCAACAACTCCACGTCCTCGATCCACCCGGTGGCCGCCAAGATCGAAATCCGCAAGGAAGGCAAGATCGGCCGCGTCTACTACCCGGCTCCGTACCTGACCAACGACAACCTGGAGTACTACCAGGATGCCTACGAAATCGGCTATGAGAAGATCATCGACACCTACGCCGCTGCCACGCAGCACGTGGACCAGGGCCTGTCCCTGACGCTGTTCTTCAAGGACACCGCCACCACGCGTGACATCAACAAGGCGCAGATCTACGCATGGCGCAAGGGCATCAAAACCCTTTACTACATCCGTCTCCGCCAGATGGCCCTCGAAGGGACCGAGGTTGAGGGCTGCGTTAGCTGTGCGCTCTAGTCAATCTTCGTTGGTTGACTAATCGCGGCCCCGGCTGCACTCAAAACTAAAGAGCACGACGGCGGGTTTCCACCCGCCGTCGTAGGCTTATCTCAAGAAAAACCATCGCTTAAAGGGGATGAAATGACCGAAAAGGTCAAGCTGCTTAGCCACGTTGAGGCCATCAACTGGAACAAGATCCAGGACGACAAAGACGTGGAAGTCTGGAACCGTCTGGTCAATAACTTCTGGCTTCCGGAGAAGGTGCCGCTGTCCAACGACGTCCAGTCGTGGCACACGCTTACGCCCGCTGAGCAGCAGCTCACCATGCGCGTTTTTACGGGCCTCACCCTGCTGGACACCATTCAGGGCACTGTCGGCGCTGTCTCGCTGATCCCGGATGCGATCACCCCGCACGAAGAAGCCGTGTACACCAACATTGCTTTCATGGAGTCGGTGCACGCCAAGTCCTACTCGTCCATCTTCTCCACCCTGTGCTCCACCAAGGAGATTGACGACGCATTCCGCTGGTCGCTCGAAAACGAGAACCTGCAGAAGAAGGCGCAAATCGTCATGGACTACTACCAGGGCGATGATCCCCTGAAGCGCAAGGTGGCCTCCACTCTCCTGGAGAGCTTCCTCTTCTACTCGGGCTTCTACCTGCCCATGTATTGGTCCTCGCGCGCCAAGCTCACGAACACGGCCGACCTCATCCGCCTCATCATCCGTGACGAGGCCGTGCACGGTTACTACATCGGCTACAAGTTCCAGAAGGGCCTGGAGAAGGTTTCCGAGGCGCGTAAGCAGGAAATCAAGGACTACACGTTCGAACTGCTCTTCGAGCTCTACGAAAACGAAGTCCAGTACACGCACGACCTCTATGACGGAGTCGGCCTGGCCGAGGACGTCAAGAAGTTCCTTCACTACAACGCCAACAAGGCCCTCATGAACCTCGGCTACGAGGCCATGTTCCCGGCTTCCGTCACCGACGTGAACCCGGCAATCCTGTCGGCCCTGTCCCCGAATGCCGACGAGAACCACGACTTCTTCTCCGGCTCGGGCTCGTCCTACGTGATTGGCAAAGCTGTCAACACGGAGGATGAGGACTGGGAGTTCTAGTAGTAGTTGAGAGATCGGAGGCTAGTTGGCGGTTGGCCGACTAGTTGTACTGCCCGGGGAGGTTGGTTGAGGCCGTGTGAGGACACGGTGTGAGATTTCCGGGATGACGAAGGCCTCCCGGTGTGGAGTGGAGCTGTCTAAGAAACCGCTGCACACCTAGGAGGCCTTCGTGTCCCACGCTAACGCAATGTTGACCCCAAAAGCCCGTTTTAAGCTCGCCCAATTGGTCGTTGAACAGCATTGGACGATCACCGAGGCAGCCAAGCACTACATGGTCTCCTGGCCCACCGCTAAACGTTGGGTCACCCGCTACCTCGAACACGGGCCCGAAGGAATGGGTGACAAGTCATCCCGTCCCCGCCGCAGCCCCAACCGGACCCCGGGGAAACTGGTCAAGCGCATCGTTGCCCTGCGATGGCGCAAGCGTCTGGGGCCGGTGCAGATCGCCGGGCGGCTGGGCATTCCGGCCTCGACCGTGCACGCCGTCCTGGTCCGCTGCCGGGTCAACCGGCTGCGGTACATCGACCGGCTCACCGGCGAACCGATCCGCCGCTACGAACACACGGCCCCGGGCGAGATGCTCCACGTTGATGTCACCAAGTTCGGGAACATCCCCGACGGCGGCGGCCACCGCTACCTTGGCAGGGTCGAAGGCGGAAAGAATTCCAGAACCTCAGCAGCACGAAGCGGCTACACCCGCTCCAGCAAACACCCCAGAAACGGCACCGCCTACGTTCACACGGTCTTGGATGACTACTCCCGTGTTGCCTACGCTGAAATCCACCACGATGAGAAGGCCGTCACTGCCATCGCCGTTCTCCAGCGGGCCGTGGCCTGGTTCGCCGGGCAGGGGATCATCACCAAACGGGTGCTCTCGGACAACGGATCCGCCTACGTCTCCAAGGCCTGGAAAGCCGCCTGCGCCGAACTGGACATCACCGCGAAACGCCCCCGCCCCTACAGGCCCCAGACCAACGGAAAAAACGAACGGTTCCACCGCACACTCAACGACGGCTGGGCTTACGCCAAGTTCAACGGCGCCGAAACAACCCGCAGGGAAGCCCTCCCCGGCTGGATTCACTACTACAATCACCACAGGCCCCACACCGCACTCGGGAACAAACCACCCGTCAGCCGGCTAAACAGCCTCCCTGAGCAGTACAACTAGTTGGTTCCGTCGATGTAACATGGCTCAGGCCTCGTTGGATAGGCCCAGGACCTTCTTCCGGAAGTCAGCCAGCCCTTCGCGGTACTTGTCCTGAATTTGTACACTCAATGCATTACCGTCTACCCGGACCACCTACCCGGAGCAACGATGAGTCGATGAAAGCGGCAAGATTTCTCGAAATGCCGCATCAGCAGAATGAGGTCTCTCAAGCTATCACCGGCCAAGCCAGTAGCTAACAACTGCCCTGAGCTTTTCCAGCATCAGACTATGGATCCACCGGCTCTTGGAACGGTGAGAGCTGAGCATGCACGCTGGCGACGGATCTCGCATGGCCAATTGACTAGATGCTCAAATCTCTGAATTGTTTGGTTCTTTGACCGCCGGGTTGCGTGCGATGTAGCTCTGGCCGCTTGCGCACCCCTGTTCCTGGGCATGGCGTGCTGTCTCTTCGGCGTCGATCAGAGTTTGGAGTGACATACTGGACGCGTACGAGTTTAGGGCCATATTGAGCGCTACCCGCGACGTCCGCTCTGCGAAGCTGCGAACACTCGTAAGAGCAGCTGTTGTGAGCGGATTGCCGTGACTCACTGCATTCCGTACCCGGCGATGGCGTCGCCGCCGCGAGCCGTGAGCTCACAGAAGGCCGAATGGTAGCTCTTCTTGTCGAAGCTAACGGTAACCATTTGGCGCCAGGAGTCAGGGAACACGCACTGTCTTCCGTTAGTCCCTCAGCCGTGGCGATTGTCGGTGCAACCAGTATCGACCGTGTCCAGGCAGCGCGAATGGGCCGTAACAGCGACATCCCCCATGCGTACTTCAACTCCAGAGAGTCCGCTCGTGAATGGCTGGCAGGGTTCGCTCGTGCGGATAACTAGGGCAGAAAGCAGGCTCACAAAGATGCCCCGGGTGTTGCCGCCCTGCTTGGCACGTCCGCTGAAACTTGGTGGGCCTTAGAACTCGATGAGGTCATCGATGGCCGAGTGCAACCAGGCGTCGAAGTCTTCGAATTCGCCACGGGCCTCCCACCCGGGGGAGGCGAAGTCGTGCACGATCGCGACCTTGCCGGTGTTCAAATCCCAGCAGGCAGTGTCGTCATTGTCCTGACGCCTGGCGAAGAAGATCAGCCTCCGGTCCGGGTAGCGCACGGCCAGGCCACGGTTGCGGTCCCGGAGCCGATCACCGGTGAGGATCCACCACGGCTCCAATTCGAACAGTTCCAGTTCCACGAGCCGCAGCAGTCCCCGCGGGTAAACGAAACCCTCAGGGAGCTCTTCAGCCGTCAACAGCAGCGGCGTCGGTGACGCATCCTCGACTTCCGCTGTGCTCGCCACTTCCACGGTGATTTCTGGTTCGACAGTGCTCGCCGTTTCTACGGTGCTCTCTGGTTCGACAGCTAGGGCAGGGGCGTGGGCCTTCTTCCGAAATAATCCCATGCTCAGAGGTAACCACAACTTGGCGCTGGTTGCCGACTGCTACATTGTTCCCGATGGGGGCGCACTGGGTACTCCCTGCACTCTTAGAGGGAATCCGTATGAGCCTTCAACTTCCGCGCCCAAGCGACTTACCTTCAGCTGCTCCGCCAACCGCGGACACGAAACAACTCCGCAGGGGACGAACCAGTGTCGGTATCGCCCTTCTTATTGTTGGTGCGTTCAATATCTACAGCATGATCTGGGCGTACTCGACCTACGGGTATCTTCTCGAAACCCTTACCGCGAGCCAAAAGAGCGAAGTCGTCGTTGCGGATGCTCTCGTTGTTCTTCTCATTCTGGCGCTGATCGGGGTGGGAATCTGGAACATTGTCGCCCGGAGAAGCACGTCGTTGGTGCCGCTCATTGCTGCTCTGGTCATCGCGGTGGTCAGCCTGGCGTCTGATCTGTTGAGCATCGTCGACACCCTCGAAGTCAATGGCAGTTTCCCGTACTTCATACTGTTCCTCCAGTTCGGCCTCATCGTGCAGACGATCCGACTCCTGCGGCTCAAACCGGACGCTACCGAACCGGACTCCGGCCGTGGGCAGGCGAGTCAGAACGTTGGATAAGGAACTGCGGGTCTTCTTCTCTACGGCACTTGGTGTCTGGGGAGGGCCGGCCAGAGCCTCCGACGTCTTCGCACGGCAGCACGGCTTTGACGACGCAGATGCCTTCACCGCATGGCGCCAGGACCTCATGGTGCAGCTGGAGGTCGGTGCGGCCCTTTCCCCGACCGAGCTCGGACGGCTAATCCGGATCGCACGCATTGCCGTCTATGACGACTACTACGGGGCAGGCCGGGAGTGGATCCACGTCACGCCTAGCAGTCAGGAGGAAGCCGAGCAACTGCTGCAGCGAGCAGGGACGGAACTGCAAGCACTCGGCAGTCAAAACTGACGCAGGAAAGCCCGCCGATGGGGGACCGGCGGGCTTCCACTTCCAAGCTATGCGTAGCGGATTCCACCATCAATTGGATTCGCTGTCAGGGTCGACTGGAAGTTCATGCGGGTTCTGCGTGGTCTTCCAGCCCTTGCGCATTGAGGCCCGCCAGCATTAGTGCCTCGGCAACGATCGCGTGCTGGAAGTCCTTGATGTCCAAGGATTCGTTGGCGCTGTGGGCCCGTGAATCAGGGTCTTCGACGCCGGTCACAAGAATTTGAACGTCAGGGTAAGCGTCAATGAGATCGGAGATGAATGGGATGGACCCTCCGATGCCCATCTCGACAGGGGTAACGCCCCAAGATTCTCCAAGGGCCCATAGTGCTATGCGGGCAGCTGGGGAGGATGTATCTGTGGAGAAAGAACACCCCTTTTCTCCCGGATGAAAGGTCACCCTGGCCCCGAAGGACGCATGCGATTCCAGGTGCTCCCTGACCGCTTCCATAGCCGCTTCGGGGTCTTGGCCGGGAGCCAGACGCATGCTGAACTTAGCCCTAGCCGCTGGAATCAGGGTGTTGGAGGCGAGGTCGACCGCCGGGACATCAATACCGATGATGGAAAGGGCCGGCTTGGTCCAGAGCCGTGAGGCGAGGCTTCCTTGTCCGGCCAGTCGAACGCCATCGAGCACGGAAGCATCAGCACGGTAGTCCTCTTCGGATAGGTCGAGGGCTATTTCGTCCCGCTGAACCAAGTTGGCGATAGCGACATTTCCTGCGTCATCGTGAAGGGTGGCAATGAGTCGAGCCAGCAGGGTGGGAGCGTCCAGAATAGGTCCTCCGTACATCCCGGAATGTACAGCGTGTTCAAGAACCCGGACCTCAAAGGTGCCATCGATGACGCCGCGCAAGCTGGTAGTGAGCGCGGGCACGCCCACTTTCCAGTTGCTGGAGTCAGCAACGACGATCACGTCTGCGCGAAGGAGCTCCCGGTTCTCGTCAAGGAACCGGCGGAAGGTAGGTGAGCCGGCTTCTTCCTCGCCTTCGAAGAAGAAAGTTACCCCCAACCCGAACTCGTCGCCAATGACTTTGGCTGCGGCGCTGTAAGCGGCTAGATGGGCGAGAACTCCCGCCTTGTCATCTGCAGCGCCGCGCCCGTAGAGGCGGCCGTCGCGTTCGTGTGCTGCAAATGGCGCTGAGTACCAGAGCGCAGAGTCTCCAGGCGGTTGTACGTCATGGTGTGCGTAAAGCAGGATGGTGGGCTTGCCTTCGCGGGAAGGGCGCCGTCCTATAACTGCAGGTCCTCCGGGTGTGCCGTCTTCCCTGTTCGAGCGAATGATCCGGACATCATCTATGCCTGCGGCCCTGACGAGTTCCGCCACAGCCTCTGCACTTCGCTCAAGCTCACGTGGGTCGAAGCTGGGCCAGGCTATCCCCGGTATGCCCACCAACTGCTTCAGTGCCGCCACCGTCGTGCTGAAGGCGCCCTCAACGGCCTCAGTGAGGTCGTTGACGCGGATTACGTTGACTTTTGGTGAGCTTGTCTTTTGAGGCGTAGCCGGTGCCATCAGTTGTTTGCTCCTTCCACTGCCCGTTGGAGTGCGTTCCCGAAGCACAGCGTGAAGTAGTCCCTGTCCGCGGGCCGGAGGCGATCCAGGGAAAGGTATGGGTTCAGGTCTTCGAGTTCAACCAGGAGGAGACGCCCGTCCGGCAAGCGGCAGGCGTCGATGCGCTGTACGCCCCGTGGCATGGAGTTCCACTCGAGGAAGGTGCGGGCGAACCTGATGTCCGAAGCAGAGGGGGTGAAGGGCTGCATACTCCAACGGCGGTCGGTGTCCGGTGCCCACATGGCGTACACGAGTTCATCGTCGACAAAGTAGAAGGAGACCTCATGATCGAATCTGACCCATGGCTGGACAAGCCAGGATCCTGCCAAGTCAGGACTCAATGCGGACAGTTCTTTGAGCGGTACTACGTCCATGCCGATGGAATCGGCCCCATCTTTCGGTTTGACGACATAGCGCGCGACGCGGGGCAGGGACTCAATCTCGTCCGGGTGGTCCACGGTGGGGATGACGGGCATTTTTTGCTTGGTCATCTCAATCAGGTATTCCTTGCCGGCCATGTCGCCCCGACCCACGAGGGGGTTGTACACATTCCAGGATTCGTTGTGGGCGGTCTCCAAGAAGTCGGCCCACAGCGTCCGGTAGTTCAGGACGGGCCCGCTATTGCGGATAACCACTAGGTCGTGGTCGTGCTTTGACTTCGTCGCCGCTTGCGGGGTGCAGGCTTCGATCTCGAAGCGGTCGCTAAGGGAATCGATGAGTCTTCTGTCCTCTCCGCCATAGTCCCTTCCCGGTGACTCGTAGGAGAAATCTGTGACGAAGAGGATTTTAGGGTGTGCGCGTGGCATGTGATCTCCGATGAATGAGTGGATAGGCCATCACATCTGGTCCTTCCAGCCAGGAAGGAACTAGTTCGGCTTCGATGAGCATAAGTGATGTCGTCTTCAAAACTTAAGACTTGACAAGTTTCTTTGCGTCCTACATTCTTGAGGAACTTCAGAATGTTTCCTAGATCACATGGAGGGCCTGAGATGTTGCCGTCGACAGAAACCGACAAGGACATGACCGAGATGGGCCTGCGCCAACGTAAGGCAGAGCGGACGCGGCAGGCCATTCTCAATGCGGCGTGGCTGCTGTTCACCCGTGACGGTGTGGCCGCAACATCCATCCGGTCAGTTGCAGAACTGGCGGAGGTTTCGGAAGTGACCCTCTACACCTACTTCGGAAGTCGCCAGCTGCTGGTAGACGAAGTGATGTCCAAGCATGCGTCGATGGACCGCATCCTGGCCGCGATCGCCGAGCGACCCGCTTCCGAGGGGCCGATCGAGGTACTTCGCGCTATAAGCCAGCATCAGGGTGACATGCCGGATGACCAGTTCCAGGTGTCGGTCAGGATCATGAACCTGATCAACAATGACCCGGTGATGAGAGGTGCCTATCAGCGTCTTCTCGGTGGCTACATCGAACAACAGGTCGACTCGCTTGCCGAACGTGCCGAAGCGATCGGAATGAGCCGCCGCGAACTCAAGATGCTGTGCTATGCCTTCAGCGGGATGGTTGATGCTCTTTCAGAAGAGCCAGAAGCAGTGGCTTCAGCCAAGGCTTGGGCGGACGCTACGGACGAGGTGCTGCTAATGCTTGAACGAGGCTGGGGTCGAACACCGTGATCCCGGTTGAACCTGTAGCTTCGGTCAGGCGCTCCCTGTACATGGGGGCATCCCCCGGCCGCCGGCCGCACCTGATTTTGCAGCACTTGTCCTCCATCGTCACTGAAGAGACCCCAGCGTTTGGAAAGGGAAACCTCGTCGCGGTCCTTGAGGAATACGTAGCAAACCTCCTAGGCAAGGAAGCAGCACTCTTTCTTCCCACCGGCAAGATGGCCCAGCAGATCGCCTTGCGGCTGAACGCCGACGAAACCGGACGCAAAAGCTTCGCAGCGCATCCGACAGCCCACCCTGTTAATTACGAACTGGACGGATATTCGGAAGTTCACGGGTTGGAATTTCTGCCCTTGTGCGATGCGCGGAATGTCCCGACTCGTGATGATGTCGAAGCAGTGGCATCCAAAGTCGGAACAGTGATGTGGGAGATGCCACTGAGGGAACTTGGCGGCCTGCTCCCAGCGTGGGCAGACATCATTGACCAATCGGATTCCGCCCGTAGAGGTGGTGCACGCACTCACATGGACGGCGCCCGGCTCTGGGAAGCCCAAACCTTCTATGAAACTTCGTTCAAAGACATTGCCGAGCCTTTCGACAGTGTCTATGTCTCCCTTTACAAATCCTTGGAGTCACCCAGAGGAGCGGTCCTTGCCGGCAGCCAGGACTTCATCGCTCGGGCGTTCAAATGGGCTATCCGGCTCGGAGGCGAATCAATCGGTAACTGGCCGCTCGCAGCGGCAGGTCTCTACGGACTGAAGCACGTCCTGCCGGAAATGGCCGAATTCAAACAACAGGCTCTCCGGATCGCCGAATCGCTGAAACTATACGGCATTAATACAGTCCCGGCCCCACCGCAGACTCCTTTCTTCTTCGTCGAACTGCCTGTCCCTGCCGAGGCCGCGGCCCGTGCCCATGCCCAGCTTGCACAAGAAACCGGGCTGGAGCTTTTCAGATTCCTCAGACCCGAACCCGACGGCCAGAGGTGCACCTTTGAGGTTTCGGTCGGCCCGGCCGCCATGGAATTAGGGGCCGAGGAAATTGCAGAGGCTGTGGCCCGGGTGATCGGCAAGGCCGCCTTCGAACCAGCGGTCCCTAGTGAGCTCCTCAATTCCTGAAAAAACTCAAATCCCATCGGCGTGTACATCGGTGTACGACGCTGTGAATCGCGGACCCGAAAACGGTGCGCCCAAGTGAAGGACCAAACATGACCAACCCCAACATTGATCTAGCGTTGCGGAAACCCCAAGGCGACGCCACTCGACGGCTGAAGCAGGCATCCGTTGTCGGTCTCGCCGCGACAGTTCTGGTGCTCGCCGGATGCTCGGCCGGCGGCAGTGGACCGACCGAGTCGGTAAAACATGAGCAATACACCTTCGGGGTCCCGGTCGATCTGCCCTCCTTCGACCCGTACGCCAGCAACGCTGGAAGCGGCGAAATGTCCTTCCTGTCCTTCCTGGCATACGACTCCCTTGTTACTCAGAATCGTGACGGAAAGATCGTTTCCGGCCTGGCTGAGAAGTGGTCCACTGACCCGCACACGACAACATTCGTTCTACGGCCCAACATCACCTGTTCGGACGGTTCGGCATTGACACCGGCGCAGGTCGCCGATGCCTTGAACTTTGTTGGAGACCCCAAGAACCTCACGCCGTACTACATGCCCGTTCCCTACAAGGCATCCGGTGAAGATTCAACGAGAACCGTCACCGTGACCACTGAACAGCCATTCGGTCTGATGCTGGACACCCTCTCGACCGTGCCGATCGTTTGTTCCCCCGGGCTCAAGGACCGCGAAGCCCTCGCGACCAAATCCATCGGAACCGGGCCTTGGGTGCTGAACGCCTCCGACCAAACCACCTACACATTCGCTCCACGCGAAGGCTACGATTGGGGTCCCGACGGCGCTAAGCTCGAAGGCGGAATCCCCGAGAAGCTGGTCCTCAAGGAGGTCACCAACTTCACCACAGCCGCTTCGCAGATCCTCTCCGGAGATCTCAACGGGGCACGCATCAACGGCCCGGACGTCTCACGGTTGACCGCGGCCAAGCTTCCCTTGTCCACCGTGCCTTATCAAAAGGCCGCGTTGATGTTCAACCACCGCCCGGACCGCGTGACCTCCGATCCCGCCGTGCGTCGCGCACTCTACCAAGCTATTGACGCCTCCTCCGTAGCTCAGGTCATCGATGGCCAAAAGGCTAAAGGCCTGAGGGCTGGAGAACCGCTTTCATGCCCGGGTGCCTCGGTGGAATCCGAACTGCCCGGCTTCGACGCCGAAGGTGCAGGCAAGGCACTGGATGCTGCAGGCTGGAGCAAAGGCTCCGACGGCATCCGACAGAAAGACGGGCAGAAACTGACCGTCACCGTGTACTTCCAGAGTGACGACAACGTCCTTGAACTGGTGCAGAAATATTGGAGCGAGATTGGTGTTGATGCTCAGCTGCACAGGACCACATCGCAGGAAGCACAAGACATTTACTCCAAGGGAACAGGTGACTGGGACGCCAGCTACGGTGGTTTCGTTCTGCCGCTGCCCGCCTCCATGCAGCCCTACCTCTCCGGGGACCTCCCCCCGGCCGGCTTCAACTACGCGGCGGTGACCAACCAGGACTATGACCGGCTCGCAGCTGATGCCGGTGCCCAGGTCGGAGAGGCCGGATGTGAAACATGGGTCAAGGCAGAAAACGCCGTTCTTAAGCAGGCAGACTTCACACCCATAGCAGACGGAAAGATCAACGTCTTCGCAAGCAAGGACGCCAACGCTGAAGCAACTAGCCTCCGCATCCCCGTACCGACGAGCCTGACCTTCAAATAATGAACAAATCAGCAATAAAGAGTCAGCCCTCCACCCAGAAGGGGTGGGGGGCCCGGCGCTCGACCGAAACAACTTTGAGCTCAAGACTGATGATGCGCCGGATAGGGCGCAGGCTCCTGGGCTTCGCGGGCGGCATTTGGCTGCTGCTGACCCTGGGGTTCCTGATGATGCATCTCGTCCCGGGCGATCCTGTGAGAGCTGCCCTCGGCAAGGGCGCCTCGGAAGAGATGGTCCGCCAGCAACGCGAAGCACTCGGCCTTGAAGACCCCCTTATAGTCCAGTACGTCCGCTTCATCTCTGACGCTGTCAGGGGCGAGTTCGGAACATCACTGTTCACCGGACAAAAGGTCACCGACGCCATCAGCGAGCAGTTCGGTGCCTCCCTTCAACTGGCCCTGTTGTCCTTCGTTGTGGTGATCCTGATCGCCATACCCCTGGGAGTGGTCTCAGCGGCTTTGACCAAGGGAGGACGCCGACGCCACTTCGAGCTGGGATTCACGACCAGCACGGTGGTGATTGCAACAGTTCCTTCGTTCATCCTGGCTCAGGTCCTCGTCTACGTTTTTGCAGTCCAGCTGCAGTGGCTGCCGATCGCGGGCAACGATGGCTGGGAGTCACTGATCCTCCCGGTCATCTCCTTGTCGGTGGCACCGGCAGCAATTCTGGCCCGCATCGTCCGTGTCGAAGTCCTCGCAGTCCTCGGAGAGGACTTCATCCGGACTGCACGCGCCAAACGCATGCCGGGCATGTGGATATACCTCCGTGAAGCTTTGCCGAATGCCATGACCGCAACCTTGACCATCGCGGGTTTGATGCTCGCAGGTCTCATTGCAGGAACCGTCCTTGTGGAGAGCGTCTTCTCATGGCCGGGAATGGGTACATCAATGGTGACCTCCATCCGCCAGAAGGACTACCCCATGGTCCAGGGCATGATCATCGTTTACGGGCTGGGAGTCATGATCACGAACGTCGTCGTTGACATTGTCCTCTCAGCCATTGATCCTCGTACGGCGCTTAGACGCCAGGAGTCAGGGAAATGAAGAGTTCCAAGAACACGTGGTCGGCGGTTTTCACCCGACCTGTAGGCATCGTCGGACTTGTATTGGTCTTTGCCTTGGTCGTTATAGCTGTCATTGGTCCCTTCGTGTGGGGCGAGGCAGCGACGGCAACGAACACCGGCAACATCAATGCACCTGACTCGGGGGAGTATCTGTTTGGCACCGACTCCCTTGGTAGGGACATCTTCGCCCGCGTCATGGTGGCCACCCGACTTTCTCTGGTCTTGGCTCTGGTAGCTACATTGATCGGGCTCGTCATAGGCCTTGTCATAGGATCGGCACGTATCCTTTTCGGCCCCATCGGCGGCAGGATAGCTGACGTCATCATCAACGTGACCAACGCCTTTCCCAGCCTCCTGATGATTCTGTTCTTTGCCGCCGTCTTCGGGGTGAGTACCATCGGAGCGGTGATGGCGCTGGCCCTCTCCACCGCCCCGACATTCGCCCGCCTGACCTGGACGCTGACAGCATCCGTTGAAAAGCTCGAATACGTTGACGCCGCCAAGGTCAGCGGAGTCAGCCGGCCCAAGATTCTGATGCGCCACGTCCTTCCAAACGTCGCTGAAGCACTCATTCTGAATGCAACCCTCTCTGCAGGTACAGCGCTTCTTGCTTTCGGCGGGCTGTCATTCCTGGGCATCGGCATCCAACCTCCGGAGTTCGACTTCGGCCGGCTGCTGAACGAAGGCTTCTCGCAGTTCTACGTCAACCCTGTAGCCGTCCTTGGGCCGGCCGCCGCGGTTGTGCTGGCCGGCTTGGGATTCAACCTCTTAGGGGAGGCCATCGCCCACTCTGTCAGCCAGCGGGGAGAAGGAGCTGCCGCCCCCAAACGCCCCGCCAAACGGTCTGCTGAGGTGACTCGTCTGCTTCAGGCCAAGCGCAAGGACGCCGACGTTCTGGTAGTCGAAGATCTGAAAGTAAGCTTCGGTGCCCGCGGGGCGTCGGTAACTCCGGTACGGGGCGTCGACATTCGCCTCGGAGCCGGACAACGCGTCGGCATCGTCGGTGAATCTGGTTCCGGCAAGTCCCTGACCGCGCTGGCCATCGCCGATTTGATCGAAGCCCCGGGTCGAGTCGACGTCGCACGACGGGAGTTCTCCGGCCACGAACTGGACCAGATGCCGGCTGCTGAGCGTGACACCTTGCTGGGTAAGTCGCTCTCGGTCGTATTCCAGAACCCGATGACTTCCTTCAACCCCATTCGCCGGATCGGGCCGCAACTCGGTGACGGTATTCGCCGGCACATGGGAGCAAGCAAAGAGGAAGCCCACCGACGTGCCGTTCGGCGTCTCGAAGAAGTGGGTATCAAGCAAGCCGAAGAGAGGCTTCAGAAATACCCATTCGAGTTCTCCGGTGGTATGCAGCAGCGCGCCATGATTGCCATGGGAACCATGGGCCGGCCTCGTCTGATCATCGCCGATGAACCGACAACCGCCCTGGACGTCACGACCCAGTCGCGGGTGCTGCGTCTGCTGAAGGACCTGTCCGAACGTGAGAACGCAGCTCTGTTGCTGATTTCCCACGACATCGCCGTGATCGGCAAAATCACCGATCGGGTTCTAGTCATGTACGCGGGCAAGGTCATTGAGGATCTTCCCTCAGAAGATCTGGCAGCGAAGTCCGTGCATCCTTACACGAGGGCGCTGCTGTCTGCCCTACCTGACCTGGACACCGATCGGGATCAACCATTGACCGTTATCCCTGGACGGGCACCGGCTCCTGCAGAGATTGGAAAAGGTTGCCCGTTTGCGCCGCGATGCGATTTCGCAACCGACAAATGCCGTGAACAAGAACCCGAGCTTCTGCCGGCCGGGCCTGTCCATACTGCCGCTTGCTGGCATCCGGTGTCGGCGAATCAAGCTACGCTTCCGCCATCGAGGGCATCGTTGCTTCCGATGATTGACAACGAGGAGATGATCAAATGAACGCACTCGAGTTCCGTGACGTCACGGTCGCTTACGGATCCCACGTCGTCGTCGACTCGTTGAGCTTGACGGTCCCGGCCGGCAAGATCATTGGCCTTGTCGGTGAATCGGGGTGTGGAAAATCAACGCTCGGAAGGGCCGCGGTTGGGTTGGTGCCAGTAGCCGGGGGAAGCATCACCCTCGGTGGCAAACCGATCCGAAACGGGTCCCTGCACGGTCTCCAAATGGTGTTCCAGGACCCTTACGCCTCTTTTGATCCGAGAATGAGCATCGGGCGCAGTGTTGCTGAGGCTTTGCCCCAGGGCGGAGGCCTCAGCAAGGCTCAACGGCAGCAACGGGTCGAACAACTGCTCGAACAGGTCTCAATTGACCCTGCCAGGCATGGAGAACGCCCAGGACAGCTCTCAGGAGGTCAACGACAGCGGGTAGGAATAGCCCGCGCCCTCGCGGCCGAGCCATCAGTCATCGTTGCCGATGAAATCACCTCTGCCCTTGACGCATCAGTCCAAGGAGCAGTGCTGAACTTGGTCCGGAACCTGCAGACAACATTGAGTGTCGGGATGCTGTTCATCTCGCACAACATGGCGGCCGTCCGTTATGTTAGCGACGAAATAGCAGTGATGCATGAAGGAAAGATCGTTGAGATGGGTCCAGGAGACAGGGTCGTGCACGCACCCGAACATCCCTACACCAGGACCCTCCTCGACGCTGCACGTCTTGAGCTGCAAGCCTGAGCCAACCGGACCTCCAACCCCGTCCACGGCGCCGGGCAGACGCAGGGGAAACGTGGCCGGTACGGCTGCGGCCAGAAACGAGTAGCAGGAGCTTGGCCGGACATGTACTCCTGAGAGACGGTAACCCATCAGCATCCCGCCCAAATTTCGTTTCCAAGGCGGCTTCCGAACACCCCAGACAGGTATATGCAGTGCACCCCAGATTTTTTACAGCCCCGGAAATCCGGGATCTACTGTCTCCCGCGCAGGCGACCGAAGCAATTACGCGGGCCCTTTGCTCAGGGCTGGATCCCTCAACAGACACGCCAAGAGGAATCGTCGGGCTGGAGCGCGGTCAGTTCCTGGTCATGCCAGCGGAACGGTCCGCGTACGCCGGCATCAAGATCGCCACCGTAGCGCCGAACAATCCTTCCCGTGAGTTGCCCCGCGTTCAGGCCCTGTACCTGCTCTTTGACTCCGATACCCTCACTCCACAAGCCATTCTGGACGGAACTGAGCTGACCGCGGTGCGAACTCCTGCGGTGTCCATTGCCGCAGTCCTTCCTGCCCTTTTGCACCGAACGGAGCCTCTTCAGGTGGCGGTCTTTGGGGCCGGACGGCAAGGAATCGGCCACATCGAAACCCTGGCCGGAGTGCTTCGAGGACATCGAAGTCTCCAACGCGTCTCCTACATTGTTCGCAATCCGCTTTCCTGCTTGGCCAACGATCCAGGACGTTCGGCTGTGGCTCCCTCAGCCATCGGTGAGGTCCTTCAAGCAGGATCCACGGCCGCCGAGGGTGCAGTGGCGGCCGCTGACGTGATCATTTGCGCAACATCTGCCAGCGAACCGCTGTTTGATTCACGAATGCTTCGGAACGACTCTATTGTCATCGCCGTCGGTTCCCACGAACCCCACGTACGCGAAGTTGACGCTGCCCTGTGCGGACGTGCCCAGGTTGTCGTCGAGGACGTGGCGACAGCGCTACGGGAGTCTGGTGACATCGTCATGGCCATTGCCGAGGGAACGCTCAGCGAAGAGGAACTGGTTCCAATGAAAGACCTCCTCACAGGTGCTGTACCCCTGCAGTATCCTGACCGGCCCCTCTTTTTCAAGAGTTCAGGAATGTCATGGGAAGACCTCGTAGCAGCAGCAGCCGTCGTCGAAGCCAGCCTCGCTTGCTCAGCGTGAACCCTGCCGATGGCAGATCGGTTCTTCCCTCGGCCAACCATTTCAAGGAAAATCGTGAGACCAGAAAAACACGGACAGATCCCTCCTGCCGGCAACGGGCTCCCTGCCCACTTGGATCCGGGATCAACGCCCGAACAACCGGACTTCACATTGACCGTCGAGGAAAACTCCATGCTCGACGGCGCTCAGGGACCGGCTGTGGCGATGGCCATGCGAGTCCTCACAGCACTGAGCCGGACGCTAAATGCTCCCCGTCTGGTGGAAATCACCTCCGCGCACATTGACTCGTGCCTGTACCACGGACAGGTCAGCCTCGACTTCGCTGAACGGTTGGTCCACCTTGGGGCAACCGTCAGGGTACCCACGACCCTGAACGTCGGATCCGTCGACCTCCTGCACCCGAGCTTGGTAAAAACGGACACACCAAAGGAGCAAGAAGTGGTGAGCCGGGGACGCGAGCTCATGGCGGCATACAAATCCATGGGCTGCACTCCCACCTGGACGTGCGCACCGTATCAACTTCCTGGCCGGCCGCGTTTTGGTGAGCACATAGCGTGGGCTGAATCCAATGCCATTGTGTTTGCCAATTCCGTCCTGGGAGCAAGAACCGACAGGTACGGAGACTTCCTTGACATATGTGCTGCAATTACCGGTCGCGCTCCCTACTCGGGGCTGCAAGCCACGGCGGCACGCCGAGGCGAACACGTCTTTGATTGCTCATCCTTGCCGGCCGCATTCATGAAATCGGATGTTGCCTACGCACTTTTGGGCTACCACATCGGCAAAGTGTCCGGTACGAAGAACCCTGTATTAACGGGCGTTCCGGTGGACGTTTCGGAGGACCAACTCAAAGCCATGGGCGCCGCTGCAGCGTCCTCAGGGGGAGTGGCGATGTTCCACGTCGTAGGCGTGACACCTGAGGCGCCAACCCTCGGAGCTGCCCTCCAGGGAAACGCGCCACTCCAATCCCATGTCGTTACCGCGGCGACAATGACGTTGGCGCGGCAGGAGCTGTCGACATTCCACAGTGGCGAGCTGAACGCTGTCAGCGTCGGCACGCCGCACGCGTCCTTCGCTGAATGTGCGGAACTTGCACGCCTGCTTGCAGAGGGTGGTCCCATCCATCCCGACATCGATTTCTTCATCTCCACGGGTCGGGCCACCCTCGACAGGCTCGCTGAAGCAGAACTTCTGGAACCCATGGAGCGGGCGGGAGTAAGGCTGGTGGTCGATACCTGTACTTACGTCACCGCAGTGCTGTCCCCGAAAGCGAAAAGGGTCATGACAAATTCGGGAAAGTGGGCACACTATGCCCCATCGAATATCGGTGTTGACGTAGTTGTCGGTTCAATCGAGGAATGCGTAGATTCGGCCAGGCTCGGCCGAGTTGCACTTCAGAACAACTTTCTCGGACTAGGGGACGCATCATGATCGAAGGCACGGCCATTTCCGGCGGGCGCGCCGTTGCCCCGTCCATCCGCCTCTCCGAACCTCTGTCCTTCTGGGGTGGAGTCGACGATGCAGGGGACGTCGTAGATCCCCACCACCCCCAGTTCGGAGAGGCCTTAGCCGGGAAGGTTCTCCTCATGTCTTCAGGACGGGGTTCCAGTTCAAGTTCCAGCGTCTTGGCTGAGCTGATCAGGTCAGGGGCCGCACCAGCTGCCATCATCTTGTCCCAGCCTGATGCCATCATCGTGCTGGGTGCCATTGTCGCCGCTGAACTATATGAGATCGCCGTGCCCATCGTTGTCGTGGACCCAGCTGACCATGCTCGGGTCCCCGACAACACGGTGTTGTCGGTGACAACAGGCTCCGGAGATGCTGTCATGTCGTGGACCTAAAGCTGCAACGACACTGCCCCGGCCGCTGAGATCAATGAAGCAGCCGGGGCAGTGTCGTTTTTATACTTAGGAGTTCAGCAACGCACGCCGGAGAGAGTCCAGACCCATCGAACCTAGGCGCAGTGCGCGGGTATGGAACGCCTTCTCATCAAAGGCATCACCGTCACGGCGGCGGACCTCTTCTCTGATCTGCTCCCAGAGCCGCTGTCCAATTTTGTAGGAAGGGGCCTGTCCCGGCCAGCCGAGGTATCGCAGATACTCAAACCGGATCCGGCCCTCAAGGTCAGAGAGGTTCGCTTTGAGGAACTCCCAGCCCTTGGTGGCGTCCCAAACGCCGGAGCCCCACTGCTGCGGGACGGCAAGCTCAAGGTGCACGCCAATGTCAAAGACGACCCGGGCCGCCCGGAGGCGTTGGCCATCCAGCATCCCCAGACGGTCACCGGGGTCTTCCAAGTAGCCGAGCTCTTCCATGAGCCGTTCGGCGTAGAGCGCCCAACCCTCACCTTGTCCGGCCACCCAGACAGCCTCTGAGCGGTAGCGATTGAGTTGATCGCCGGCGAGTAGAGCGGTTGCAATCTGAAGATGATGGCCCGGGACGCCTTCATGGTAGATGGTGCTGGTTTCAGACCAGGTAGTGAATGATTCTTCACCTTTGGGAACGGACCACCACATGCGCCCCGGCCTGGAGAAGTCGGCGCTGGGGCCTGTGTAGTAGACAACGCCGTCGGCGGTAGGGGCAATGAGACACTCGAGCCGATCCATGGGAGAGGGGATCTCGAAATGAGTCTTGCCCAACTCACGAAGGGCCGTGTCGGACTTCTCCTGCATCCATGCCTTGAGCGCCTCGGTGCCGTGGAGCCTGCGGGAAGGGTCGGCGTCCAGTAGTTCCCGGGCGCGCTCAATACTCGCACCGGGCTCAATCTGTTCGGCAACCAGTTTTTGCTCGGCAACGATGCGATCGAGTTCGGCAACTCCCCACCAGTAGGTCTCTTCCAGGTCTATCTCGGCACCCAGGAACTCACGGGACATCAGGGTGTAGTAATCCCTTCCTACTGCGTCCTTTTGCCTTGCGTCATGGCGCAGGTCCTCATCCAAATACCTCATCAGGTCGCGGTAAGCGTTCTTAGCCGCATCATTCCCCGAGAGCAGGTCCCTGACCAGGCTCGGTTCTTCCGTCGGAGCGCGATTGATCAATGAATCAAAGTAGCCTTCTTCGGCTATATAGGACTTGCACTGTTCAATGACGGCTTCGACCTGGCGCAGTGCCGGCGTGTGGCCGGCTGCGCGGGAAGTGTTGAGTGACTCAATGTAGCCGCCGAGAGCCTGCGGGACGTTTGCCAGACGACCGGCTATGTGCCCCCAGTCCTCATACGTTTCGCTGGGCATCAGGTCCAGGATGCTGCGGGTCGTTTGCGGCACCGACCAGATGTTGTTCAAGGGCGTCACGCCCGAGTCAATGATCTCGATCTGAAGGCCAATCCGTTCCTTCATGACATCCAGGGTGACCAGATCCACCTGATCGACCGGATGGGCTGCGTTGAGATCGGCCAAGGTGTGGACGAGGATTTCACGTCTGGCGGACAGTCCCGCGGGGGAGTGGTCCGCGTACTTTTCCTCCTGCCCCGGTATGCCGAGCGTGGTTGCGAACTCTGGATCGTTTTGAACGATCCGTTCGACGTACTCGTTTGCGATGCGGTCGATGGCGGTGGGTGTGCGGCGGCGGTCCGGCCGCACCGGCTGTGCCACAGTCGCGGATTCTGCAGACGGGTTCAAGGGGTCATGCTCCTTTTGGTTGAGTCTCGGCTGTGTTTTCGGATGCCTTGGCGGGGCCGCGAAGGGCGGGGCCTGTATTCGCTGACCACGGTTCCCAGAATGATCAGTGCTGCGCCGATGAGGGCGAGTGGGGGGAGTCTGTCGCCGGCGAGACGCCCGAAGAGACCTCCCCAGACGGGTTCTCCTGCGTAGATGATGGTCGCGCGGGTGGGAGAGACCGAGCGTTGAGCCCAACTCATCGTCAGCTGGATGAGGCAGCTCGCGCAGCCTAGCGCAATGGCCGGAAGCAACCAGGACCAGGAAAACGCAGGGATGCTCTCGTTGGCCACAGGCATGACGACGAAGGGGAGTATGCCGGCAACGAGGAGTTGAACGATGGTCAGCCGTTGCAGGTTCATGCGAGGGGCGAGCAGACCGATAAGAATGATCTCGGCGGCCATGGCGAAAGCGCTCAGCACGGTGACCAGTTCACCGGTGCCAAGGCCTAGAGATGTCAGGCCCGGCCCTGCGATGAATGCCAGACCTGCGAAGGCCAGGAGAACGCCTGCCAAGGTGGATTTCCGGGGAACTTTCTTGAAGATGACCCACTGCATCAACGGCACCAAGGGGACGTAGAGTGCGGAAATAAAAGCGGACGTGCTTGGCTGGATGGTTTGCAAACCGACCGTTTGCAGGCCGTATCCGACGAAGATCGTCAGTCCAATTGCCGAGCCTGCCCCTACCTCAGTCCACCGGATGCCCCGCAAGGCTCGATGGAACACAGCTGCTGAGATCAGGCCTGCCAGAAAGAACCTAAGGCCGACAAAGAAGAGCGGGCCGCTGTGCTCGAGTGCGTAGTGGATGGCCACGAAGGTTCCGCCCCAGAGGGCCGTGATAGCTATCAGTGCCCATTCCTGACGGCTGAGCCCCAGCGGGGCCGTGGACTTAAAGATGCGCAAAGCGGCCACGCCGTCCTCGTTCCGTGTTGATGTAAAGGTTTGCTGAGGCAGAAGCCTCTACCTGTCTCGGATTGCCGATCCTGTTGGCTGGGGGAGCCTCTCTTTAGGAGGGGCCTGTTTCGAAGCTGACGAACGACTTCCGCAAGGTGGAGGGCACCTTCCACCGCCCCTTCCATCCAGGAGGGGTGTAGACACTGACCCCGGGACCGGCCTCGACGGGTTCCTTTCCGTCTTCCTGGATGACCATTGACCCCTCCAGTACCTGGAAGAACTCACCGCGGTCGCCAAACTCCATCGGCGCCCAGTCACAAGGCTCACACCGCCAGACGCCGGTGATGATTCGACCGTCACTGCTCTCTTGGATTGGGGTGGTGCCACATTCAATGTCGGCTTGGCCGGAGATGGCACCAGGAATCATTTGCACGATTTCCTTGAATTCGTCGACCTTAAGGCCGTCGAAGATTGCTATCTGGGGCGCGGAGTTTTGTTCCATCGGCAGTCCTTGTCATGGTGGCACCGACCGGCAAGCACGGAGCGTGCATTCTGTGATCCAGCTGCGGTCGGCTCGTTGAGTTTGAGCGTCGGCCCCTGTGTTGCGGCAGGGGCCGACCCGCCAGGTCCTTGTGAGTCTGGCGACATGCATCCCTCCCAATGGCAGCGGGAGAGGAGGGGGTTAGGCCTTGTGGGCTTGCTAACAAAGTCTGTACGATTATTAAATCTTTTACAACCCTTAAGTAATTTTTGGCTTTTGGCCAGCAGTGGAAGGAAGAACGATTGAACGAGTTCGAGAGTGAGCAAGATGGCAGTTCTGTGATCCGGGAGTTCAGCATGAAAGTGAGGGAGGCTCCGTCAACAGCCGTCGCGGAACTCACTGAGCGGCTTCGCGCGGCGAAAGGTCCTTTGGTTGAGACCCTCAGCGATGGGCGGCAATTGATCACCTTCGTCTACCTCGGTGAAGCCGAAAAGGTCGCTGTGGATTCACACCTGGTGATGCAGGGGCCCGATGGTGATCGCCAACCCATGCGCAGAATCGCGGGATCTGAAGTTTGGTTCCACAGCGTGGTAGTCGATGACCTTCAGCTGGCGGTGAGCTACAAGTTCCTGGTGAACTCGGAGACGGCGTTGCTCAATGTCCATGAGATCGAGGAGCTGGCCAAGACTCAGGAGGGGCATACCCGTCTGGCTCTGGACCGGCACCGCAACTCGCAGCCAGACCCATTCAACCCCGACAGGATGAAGCTGGACGCTTCCATCAGCTTTGGCAACGAACCCGAGGTGTTGGCACTGCTGGCAGATGAAGAACTGGTGCGGTACGACAACGTCCTGACGCTGTCCGGAGCCGACTCACACGCTGAGACCGTGCTTGAGGCACGGGACCGGGACGTGGTCCTGAACGATTACGAGATTGCCTCAGATGTTTTCGGGGACGAACGCGTCGTGACAGTTCACCAGCCCCCGGCCGGAACGAAAGCCGCTTCAGTGCTGTTCATTCTCGACGGCCCCGGAGCAGTTGCCTTGGGGCTTCCCGGGCTGATGGAAGTTATGACCGCACGTGGAGAAATCCGGCCGACGCTGACGGTTTACGTGCACAACAAGAATTCATGGTCACGGTCCGTGGAGATGATCTGTAACCCGCAGCTGGTGGAGCAGTACGGAAATGAGATTCTGCCGTGGGTGCGGGCTAACTTCGATGTCAGCGACAAGGCCGAAGATGTCGCCGTCGCCGGCGGAAGCTACGGGGGCCTTGGCTCGGCGTTCTTGGCGTTCTCCCGCCCCGACCTGTTCGGCAACGTCCTGTCAATGTCCGGTTCTTTCTGGTGGGGGCTTCGCACTGCATGGGGAGCAGACCCTGAATCTGGAATCTACGGATTCGATGACGAGCCTGAGTGGCTGACCCGACAGTTTGCCAAGGCTGAACTGTCCAGTGCTCGGTTCTTCTTGGCTGCAGGTTCGTTGGAAAGTAGCCACTTGCCAGGCGGGATCAGCCTCCTGTCGGCCAACCGTCACCTGCGCACGGTTCTGCGAGCCAAAGGGTTCGATGTGGCATTCCACGAGTTCCACGGCGGTCATGACCGTGCAGGATGGCGTGGCTGCCTGCTGAAAGGGCTCAAGCACTTGTTGCCTGTTTCGGTCCCTGAACCCGCGGACATTGCCGTGCCCGAGGTGGCCAGCTTGTGAGGGTAAACAATGGCGGAAATTGATACGTGCGACTGGGCAGACTTCAACCACGGTGACGTCGTCGAAGTCCGAGAGTCTGATGGCCACAGGTACACCGCCAGTATTGAACTGAAGAACGCGACATCGGACGTCATATGGGTCAGGAGATGGGGCTTGTGGAGCAGGCACCTGCTTTGCATCGTCCGATGCTGTAGTGCTGAAGATCAAAGACAACGACGGGGAAACGGAGCAATAGGTCGTGTCCTGAACGCGCCATCCGTTGAATTGAAGTGTCTATTGCTGTGACCGATGCACCGCGGCCCGCTGGCATCGTAGGCAGGTCGTCCACACGACCTGATCGACAGGCACGCATCCGGGCGCCCTGCCCCGGTGCCTGTCGATAGGACCCGGTGCTAGTAAAACAGCGGACCTGCATGCCCTGTGCCCCGGAGATGCATCGGTTGCTGCCCAGGGTTGCCTCAGTGAGTCGGCAAATACTTAGCAGATTTCTGAGGACCGTGTGGCCCTGCGCCTCGTATCTGCAGGAACTGGGTACCCTCAACTGACGAGGCTCTGGAGAGGTGATGGTCATGTCCAACGAGGCACGGAAGACTGCGGCTTTGCGGACCCTGTCGAAGTTCGTGCTGCGCGCACGCTTGGTGCAAGAACACTCCTTGGCCGCAGACAAGCAACTACTCGTGAAGCATGCTGCATGGACGCTGTCGTTCAACATGGTTTTCAACACCGTCACCGGTGAAAAGTCCGTCGAGATGAAGCCGGCACCGTTGCTCCCTACGGAGCAGGTTGAGTCGGCCGCAGCGCGGGTCCGGCCATTGTTCCTGAAGGACGATGGGGTTCATTACGACAAGGTCCTGAATGCGCTCACTGAGTTGGTGAGCGGCTCGCCTGCGCACAGGAAAGAAGTGGAGGCCATCCGTGCAAAGTTCAGGGAGGCTGACCCCGACTATCCGCATGGCCGGCCCCGTGCACCTCGATCAGCGCCCATGACGTCGAACAAGGAGATCGCCGGAGCTTGGCTGTACGGCCACCTTCTGCATGAGGATGACGTACGCCGCTCCTACGCGGAGGGCATTGCCGCCGAAGAAATGCTGCTGAACGCCACAAAAACCGTGTGCAGCGAAATGCTCGCAACCGTCGAGGGCCTTCATCTGATCGAGCGGCTCGTCGTTGACGGGTTACTGGACCTCCCCGACGACCTGTTCACATCCCAGGTCACGGTGACCGCCACGGAATGGGTTCCGCCGGGGGACGTCAAAATGTACGTGGCAGACATGAACATGCCGATGCCGACAAGTCTCGCGGAGCCCCTTTCCAGCGTTTGGAGAGAAGTCCATGATGAATTCGGCCCCGCCAGGACCTCCGGAAAGCCAGAACGCTAGCTAGGGATCTCCTCCCGATCTCTTGGCCAACGCCTCCGTCGCGGCTTTTCTGACGACCCAGGACTCGTCATGAAGCAGCGTTTCGATCAGCTCGGGTGTCGCGCGGCGGTGGCGGGCAACGCACGCCCGGACAGCGTCGTCTTCGTCCACGGCGAGCCTTTGCAGGAGGTCGATGCCGATCTTTCGTTTCATGGCCACGAACGAGCGCACCCGCACATCCGGATCGGAGGCAAGCAGCTCAAGGATCTCCAAAGGGACGGTCTTGTTCTGGGCCACCCAAAACCGCATGTCCGGGTGCTTATCGATGACCTCGAGCCACACAGCTAGGCCAGCCTCGTCATGGGCTGCCCTGTGATACTCCGCGGGGTCTTCGCTACACCGCAACGCCACGAACTCTTCGGCGGACGCGATCACTTGGAATCACCTCCGCTGTCAGAAGCTTCCATGGACACACGGTGGGAAAGCACCTCAATCTTCCGGTCGTCTTCCCAACGGATGTGAAGTCGGTACGCGTTGCCTTCCGGCGCCAACGTGACGGTGCTGACCTCACTTAAACCCCAATTGATCCTGTCGGGGTTTTCAACCATCACGGCATTCAAGCTACCTAAGAGACTGAGCTCCTCCACGGCGTCGAGCCGAATGACCACATCAGACTCTTCTTCGAGGAGTCGGCCAACTCGGTCGGTGATGCGCCGGAGCACGATCTCCACTGAGTAGCCGTGGTTTTCCAGGCTCAAGTTCGTCAGCAAGGACTCCGTAAGGGATGCGTTATCGGCCAGCCACGCACTTACGGCCTCCGCCGAAGCAATTCTCACGGTTTCGGCGCCTCGCCCAGACATCTCGCTATTCACGGAGCAATCCTGCCATGAACAAGTCCGAGCTTCGGTTCCGGCTCAAATCTGGTCGAACGCTCTCTTGCTGAAGACCCACCGGCGATCACAGGGATTGCCCTGTTGTTAAGGACGCAGGACGCCTTTGAGCGTTAGCGGGTTCCGGGCGCCGCCGAGAACTGACTGAAGACCTGAAATGAGCTCATCCAGTTGATCTGCATCAAGACCAAGGGGAAAGTTCAACTCAGCCGAATCCAGTCCGAGTTCTTGGGCAGGGTCCTCGTGGAAGACCAAGTGCAGGTTTCCGTTCTCGACCAGGACCGACGCGAGACAGGCATAAGCGCAGGCACCGCTGGGCGGGGTCACGCAGTAAGAGTCCATCCCCAGCGCTTCATCCTGCTCGTCTGGCTCCAGCGCGCGCTGGAATTCCAGGTGCCAGGTCGGGGCTAGATCCTGATCAGCAAGTACGCCGGCTTCCCAATCCAACTCCACCTTTCGCCGGCGGTGAGTGAGCGATAGCCGGCCACCTCTTTCAGCTCCGAGATGAGGGCGTCAAAGTCCTTGATCGGATCGGCTTCGTGTCTGGCCACCAGCGTGGCCAAGGCTGCAGGGAGATTGTCCATAGGCCCTATGTGTGCGGGATGGTGCCTTCGGCTCCCCGTGCCTGGGCTGTCGGCGTTGTTAGGCGGCCGCTTCCACCTTCGCCAGCCGGGCGTTGAGCCGGTCTACTTCGTCGAGGACCTCGGTGGCTGCCCACGCCTTGCTGCGCTTGCTCTGGGTGATTGGCGTGATGACACCAGCCGTCGTAAGTCTGTCCAGGGGGCCGTACACGGACGTCTCGGCCACTCCGGCGATGTGCGCTGCATGATTCGCTTCGAATACGGGCCGCTCCAAAAGCCACGGGATGATCTTCTCCTCGGCGGAGCCCTTGCGCGGCTTGGACATCTCCAGCCACATCGCCGGCAATGCGTCCAGAGCGGCCACGCTTTCCCTCGCGGCATCCGCAGCGCGCAGGGCGGAGTTGGCCAGGTAAAGCACGAACGGGTCGACGTCGCCGGTCCGGTAGTTGTTGACGAGGGTGAAGTACCGCTGCACATTGGCAACCATCGCTGAGGCGATGGGCGTCACTGTATTCTTCGTCAGGCCGCGCCGTCGGGAGATGGCACCGATGAGCGCCCGCCCGATGCGGCCGTTGCCGTCCGTGAAGGGGTGGATGGATTCGAACTGCGCGTGGGCAATCGCGGCCTGCGCCATGATCGGCACGTCGTCCCGGTTGCAGAAAGCCATCAGGTCTTCCATCAGCTCTGGCACCATTTCCGGCGGAGGGGGAACATGGACGGCTCCGCGCGGTGAGTAATCGCTGCCGCCGATCCAGTTCTGGACGTCCCGGATCTTCCCGGCGTGCTTCCAGTCCAGTGGGTCGTCCTTCATCAAGGTGTGGTGGGCCTTGAGGAGAGACTCCAGACGCACCATGCCACTCTTTCCGGCGTCGTCGATCATGAACTGCACGGCGTCGGCGGCGGCGACCATCGACCTGGCGTTCTCGCTGGCCTTCAAACCGATCATGGCCTTCGCGTAGTCGTTGCGGTTGGCGTCTACGTGTTCGATCTTTGAGGACGACACAGCCTCGCTGCGCAGGAGGAACCCGCTGATGGCGGCCATGCGCGTTCCGGCCGTGACATCCAGGGAGGCGACTGAGACCGCAGCTTTTTCCAATGCGACGATGGTTTCCCGGCTCGGGCTGTACCAGAGGTCCCCGATCATGGGTGGCAGGGAAACCTCGACTTCGGTGAACTCACGGTCTTCACGTGGGGCCCTCCCTGAAGTCGTCCAAGGTATGGTTTTGGAGCTGTGTGGCGGCCAGGCGTCAGTCATAGAGTCCTCAAAGTCTGAATAAGGATGGAGTTATTTAGATTTTAGCCATCAAATCAAAATAGTCCGACGGTTATTGCTCTTTTGATAAGCCGGTGTCGGAGACCTCAGATGGGGTCGCGACGACGACGGCGGGGGCGGCCATAAGCACGACGGTGACGGTGATGGCAGCCGTGGTCACCGTGCGGGCAGAGGTCGCGCGCAACGCAGGAACAAGGTGTCCGGCGTCCAGGCCCCGTGTCTGCAAAGACGCTTCGATTGGGCGGCAGGGCATGAGAGCCAGGGTTACAAGCGAGCTGTGGTCAGTATGCCGTCAGGCGTCTCACAAACTCTAGTTAAGATGGATCAATTCTGCCGCCGGAAGTATTGCCCGCTGACTGGCCATGGGTGTCTCATGCACTCTGTCTCATCGTGGCGTCTCGTTAGTCCATAGGGACCCGCGAGACGAGATAGACGTTGACCTTCCTTATGCACTGAAGAGGAAGCAAATCAACTGATCCTCGCCCGCCGGAGGTGGGCAGCGATCCTGGGGCTGCTATCAAGGGCTGATGAGAACCTGGGCAATGCGGCTATGAGCTGCCCTGGCGCGCCTTGTCACTGCGAACACCAGCTCGTGACGCGAGGACCAGCCGTCCTCTGACGTAAGCCAGCGCTATGGGCGTCGGAGGCCCCTGTGTCGCGGCAGAAGTCCCCGATGCAAGGCCAGCCGGAAGGTGCGCTGAAGTCGGGCGATTGCTGGTGGATTATCGTTGCCTAGGGCGGCATCTAGAAGGGCGATGTTGGGTGTTGTCGGAGGGAGCTGCGGTTGCGTTTGGAGGAGCCGTTCGGGGTGTTCGGTCATGGCCAACATGATTCCTCCGAGACCTGGTTGTCCGGCGATTAATTCGATGTCAGCAGCCCCAACGGTTGGTTCCTTCGCCGCTGATCCGGACCCAGGCGTTGGGCGTCGTCGCCCACCGCTGCCCTGAACCTGGCTGCAAGCTTGCCCTTTTTCGGACGCCGTCTTCAAGGTCGAAGATAACAGATAGGAATGGGAGAACGAGGCGCACTTGAGCCCGGTTCCGTTGGTCCAAAGTTGGTTTGCTCCAAGTTCTGCACGTCAGTATCAGTCGCCATCTGGCTGGGGGCAGTCGCCAACTAAGGCCAGCGCTGACTTCTTTCCAGCACGGGAAATAGTCAACGTGCCAGATGTTCAGTGTGCCTGATCAACAACTACGAGAGGAACGGCCCTACAAATCCGCAGTTGGTATCTGGCGGTTGTCGCCAGATAGCTTCCGATCTCTCAAGTAGTTTTTTTGAATTGACAGGGTAGTTGGCCACTGCCGATTTTGGTCCACTGTCCGGCCAATCGCATCTGTTCACACGATGTGATGCTGCCTCCGCCGTCCTGCGCCGGAGGCGGCATCATTTAACGGCGCTAAGTCAGGTACAAGGTCTGTGGATCTCCCACAGTGCGGTTCGGAGCCCGGGACCTGTGTCCCCGCGTTTCAAGGCTACGGTCATGACGGCTTTGAGGTAGCTGAGTTTGTCGCCGGTATCGAAGCGGCGGCCTCTGAAGATCACGCGATGCACACCGGAGCCCTCACCCTCGGAGACTGCCAGGGTCTGCAGGGCATCCGTGGGCTGGATTTCCCCTCCACGCCCTGGCGGGGTTTGCTCGAGGACATCAAAGATGCGGGGGTGCAGGACATAGCGCCCGATGATGGCAAGGTTCGGGGTTTTTCAACGAGGCCACGGATCCTGAGAGACCCGTCAACCTCGATGGAGGCAACATCGGCGCAACCGTACGCGTTGATCTGTTCCGGCTCGACCTCCATCAAGGCCACCACCGAGCCTCCAGGCCACAGTTACTGTGGGCTAGGGAAAGTGGAAGAGAAGGCCCGGTCCTGACGGATCGAGCCTTCTCTTGCACTGTCAATACTGGGGGCTTCACACGCCTTATTGGCGCGGCGTCTGCACGGGTTGGCAGATCGCTGCCGCTACTTGGCGGCGAGGTGTTGAGCTTCGCTGACCACACCAGCGTCGCTGGACGTCAGCAGCTGCAGTGCTTCGGCCGCCGGCGTCCCGGGGTCAGCGGCGTACATGAGGATCCGGTGGCCTGATTCATCGGGCGGGGTCAGGACCTCGAAGTTCAGCTCCAGATCGCCCACCTCCGGGTGGTGCATGTACTTCAGCCCCGACATGCAGTTCTCCACCGGGTGCCGTGCCCACAAGTTCGCGAATTCTTCGCTGTTCATGGTCAGCTCACCGACCAGCGAAGCGAGCTCCGGGTCGTCGGTGGAGTGTCCGGCCACCAGACGTAGTGACGACACCGCGCGTGTGGCCTCCTCAAGCCATCGTGTGTACAGCTCACGGGTGTGTCGATCCAGGAACAACAGCCGCGTCATGTTCGGCCGCGTCGAAGGCGTTTCCGGCGAGGCGAAGTCAAGATGACCGGCTACAAGTCGGTGACCGATGCGGTTCCAGGCCAGCACTTCGCTGCGGCGCCCCAAGACCACTGCAGGTGTGTTGGACATTGACTGGATCAATCGCAGGGTACCCGGCCTGACCTTATCGGGCTTAGTCAACGTGCGCCGTTTGGTCGTGCCGGGCCGGGCAAGGTTGAACAGATGCGCGCGCTCGTCCGTATTCAGGTTCAAGGCCCGGGCGATGGCGTCGATGACCGCCTCGGAGGCGTTGTTGCTCAGGCCCTGCTCCAGACGGGTGTAGTAGGTGTTGCTGACGCCGGCCAGCATGGCGAGCTCTTCACGGCGGAGGCCTGGTACGCGGCGGATGCCGTAGTTGAGAAGGCCGACGTCCTCTGGCTGTAAGGCAGCTCTTCGGACGCGAAGGAACTCCCCAAGTTCACTTGGATTACTCATGCGCCCCATTCTGCCGGTCTTCCCCTGCCCTGTCCTGTCCCTGCCAGTGACACCCTAAACGTCAAGACGCATTTCGTTCTTGTGACAAGACAATGGCAAAAAGCGAGGTAGGACGCATCTTGCCCGTCACTGTCACTGTCAGTGGTAGGCAGAAGGGGGTGTGGTTGATCCCCGGGCATTCCGTGACTGTGGAGTTGTGAAGATGCCGCCAAAGGGCGGCCACTCCTCCAGAGAAGGATCACCGCTATGACCACCCAACCGGATGTCACCACAGGACCCGGCGTACCACCCTCAATTGACGCGCAACCGAATACCGCCCCAGACAGGCGCATGACCGACCGTCAGCGGCTGGCACTTATTGTCCTGCTCGCGGCGAGCTTTACCCTCGCTGTCGACTTCTCCATCCTCACCGTAGCCCTCCCAGCGATCGGCACCGATGTCGGCTTCAGCCTGGAGAACCTCCAGTGGATCGCTACAGCGTTCGCACTCTGCGCAGCCGGCCTGACTCTGCTGTTCGGACGCGTCGCCGACATCGCCGGGCGGCGAAAGATGTTCATCATCGGCATGACCCTGCTGGGCGTAGCGTCGCTTGCCGGCGGCTTGGCCGCCGACCCGGCTTTGTTGC
This sequence comes from Arthrobacter sp. 18067, assembly GCF_902706295.1. GTDB lineage: Bacteria > Actinomycetota > Actinomycetes > Actinomycetales > Micrococcaceae > Arthrobacter. The sequence goes on from NZ_CACSJJ010000007.1 coordinate 182,292, forward strand.
TTATCGCCCGCGTCGGCCAAGGGGTCGCTACGGCCATTGTCGTTCCTGCTGCCCTGTCGCTGTTGCTGGCATCCTTCCCGGAAGGCCCACTGCGCGATAAGGCACTGGGCCTTAACGGGTCGCTGATGGCTGCGGGCTTCACGACCGGCGCTATCCTCGGCGGACTCCTGACAGACCTGCTGAGCTGGCGGTGGGCGTTCTTCATTAACGTACCCGTGGCGATCGCAGTACTGGTTATCGCCCCCATCGTCCTCGCCGAGAGCAAGCCCACCACGAAGTTGAAACTGGACGTCCCGGGTGCCATCACCGTTACCCTTGGCCTTCTGGCACTTGTCTTCGGTTTGACCAACGCCGCCGAGCACTCCTGGACCAACCCGCTGACTCTGGGCTCCCTTGCGGCAGCTGTTGTTCTTTTTGTTGCTTTTGTCGCGGTCGAACGCCGGGCGATCTCGCCGCTGGTACCGCTGGAGATTCTGAAACGCTCCACCGTCGCCTGGGGCAACATCGCCGGCATTCTGGCATTCGTCACTGAAACGTCCCTGGTATTCCTGCTGACGCTCTACCTGCAGCAGGTTCTCGGGTACACCCCGCTCGGTGCCGGGCTCGCTTTCGCAGTCCTTGGCCTCGGCACAGTACTCGGTGGCGTTCTTGGCCCCAAAGTCATCGGAAAGATCGGCAATAAGAAAGCCATCGTTTACGGATTCATCGTCCAGGCCATTGCGACCGGCGCCCTTGTCTTACTCAGCGCAGATCCCGCCTCCATCGGTCTGCTGCTGGTCGCCACCTTCATCGGAGGTGTAGCCAACCTTGTCGTCATCGTCGGATTCATGGTCACGGCAACCTCCAGCCTGCCCGATGAAGAACAAGGACTCGCCACTGGGCTGGCAACCATGAGCCAGCAGATCGGTATCACCATGGGCATCCCGATCATGAGCGCCATCTTCACGGCCCAAATCCTCACCATCGGGAACAACGAAGCCCCGGCCGTCCTCAGCGGCGTCACCACCGCCATCTGGGTCAACACGGGCCTTTGCCTGCTCACGGCACTGGTTGTGGGCCTGTTCCTGCGTAAGCCGGCTCTGTCCACCAACTGAACCCAACAGGCAGAAGCCCCCACGCGATCGGCTTCGTCGTGAGGAGATTATGGTTCTGAACCTTCTTAGCCTTGTCCACGTCTTTAGATCAGGGGAGGATATTCGACATCGTCGGGAGGTTCGCCATGGTGCAGCTTGAAAAGTTCGAAAAGTACTTGATTGAAGAGTTCTACGACGACTACCGGTCGGGGGACCTGTCGCACAAGACATTCACCAAGCGGGTGGCATTCATCATGGGAAGCATGACCGCGGCTGCGGCGGCCATGACCTTGGTGGGCTGTACGCCGGACGAGGTTCCCCGGACCACGGACCCAATGCCAACGCCATCGCCCACGTCGTCGGCCACATCAGCGGGGGGCACCACCACCGCGGTACCCAACGCCAAGAGCCCCTTGTCGGTTCCGGAGGGCGCAGCCGGACTGACGACGGCCACGGTGAAGTTCAACTCCGGCGGAACTGAGATCAGCGGCTACCTTGCCCGGCCGGAGGGAAGTCAAAAGGGCCCCGGGGTCCTGATCTGTCATGAGAACAGAGGCCTCACTGCGCACATCCAGGACGTCGCGCGTCGCTTCGCCAAGGAAGGTTACGCAGCGCTGGCACTGGATCTGCTGAGCCGGGAAGGCGGTACGGCGAACATGGACCCGGATGCCGTCCCCGGTGCACTGACGCAGGCAGGTGCACAACGGCACGTGAACGATTTCAAGGCCGCCTTCGACTACCTCAATGGCCAGGACTTCGTCGAAGAAGGCCGCATCGCCATGGTTGGCTTCTGCTTCGGCGGCGGTATTACGTGGCAGGCATCCACGGAAATCAGTGGGCTCAAGGCAACATCTGCCTTCTACGGTCCAGCGCCGGATTTGGCTAAGGTACCCACCATCAAGCCAGCCGTGTTTGGTGTCTACGCGGAGAATGACGCACGTATCACCGGCGCGATGCCCCAATTCCAGGAAGCACTGGACGCGTCAACCGTCAAACATCAGATGAAGGTCTACCCGGGCGTGGACCACGCGTTCCACAACGACACCAGTGAACGCTACGTCGAGGCCCAGGCGACGGCAGCATGGAACGACACCCTGACGTGGTTCAGGGACAATGTCTAGCCCAGCCAGACCTCACCCGTTTAGCCGTGCAGCCTCACTTGCCAGCTCGGCTTCCAACGTCTCGATGCTCGGCAGGCTCGCAACTAATTCATCCGGCAAGGAGTCTGCCAGGGAGGTTCTCCACTCAGCGATGCCCACGGGCGCGTTGAACCCCCGCAGCGCGTATTCCGCGACCACACTGTTCTTCTCCTTGCACAGCAGGAGGCCGATGGTGGGCTTGTCATCGGGGTGTGCCATGAGGTCGTCCACGGCTGCCATATACATGCCCAGTTGCCCGAGGAACCCGGGTTCAAACTTCACCGCCTTGAGCTCGATCACCATGTAGCAGCGCAACTTCAGGTGGTAGAACAGCAGGTCTGCGAAGAACTCGTCCCCGGCAATCTCCAATCGAACCTGCTCGCCAACAAAGGCAAAGCCCTGCCCCAGTTCAAGCAGGAATTTCTCCACGTGCTTCACCAACTGCAGCTCCAGGTCCCGTTCAGTGTGCCGATCACTCATGGACAGAAAATCGAAGACGTAGGGGTCCTTGGTCGCCTGCTGCGCGAGATCCGAATCTGCAGGGATCATCGTGGAGGCAAAGTTGGTGATGGCCTGCCCTGATCGTTCGTGCAGGCGGGTAGAAATCTGGTGTGTCAGGACGTTGCGGGACCATCCGTGTTGGGCGGCCGCCGCTGCGTACCAGAGGCGCGTGGCGGCGTCGTCGAGTTTCTCCAGCAGGGCGATCTGGTGATACCAGGGCAATGTTGCAAGCGGCGCTTGCAACATTGGGAAGTCCGGCCAGGCCTGCGCGAAGCTCTTCATGTACCGGAGGTTCCTGGGGGAGAAGCCCTTTGCTTCGGGGAAGCGGGTCCGGATATCGGCGGACAATCGCGTCACCACTTTGGCACCCCAGCCTTGTTCGGATTCACGTTCTGCGAGCTGACGACCGATGCTCCAGTAGGAATTCAACACCTCGCTGTTGGCGGCTGCCAGCGCCCGGGTCCTGCCGACGCGCACTTCCTGAGCCACGGTATTGAGCAAGGTGGGATACCAGTCGGGCATGGACGAAGCAGCCGGGACACCCGGAAAAGATGCCTCGGTGGCGAGCTCTTGGGACGGCATATTGCTCCTGTCGGTTGCTGTTGGCATCACGCTATGGTGAGGCACTGACAAAATAGACGGGTGAGTGAAGCCGCCGAATTTGTGGACTACACGCTGCAGCGTGAGTCGTCCTGGGAAAAGGCCGATGAGGCCAGTGAGCGCCTCGGCGAAGCCATGAAGGTATACGGCGCGTCCGTGGGCGCAGTTCGCGGAACAATCCGGGATGCCCTGAAGCGGTACAAGAACCTTAACCATGACGACATCACCGCCTTGAGCTCGGAACTTTGGGAGGAGCCGGTCTTCGAAAGGCGCCTCGCAGCTGTGGTTCTGTTGCAGACCAAAGTGGGGCTCCTCGTCAACACGGACCTGACCCGCATCGAAGGTTTCATCCGGGACGCCGGGACGCGGGAACTAGTGGATCCTCTGGCCAACGATGTGGTGGGGCCCTTGCTGGCCCGGCTCGAAGGGCTGGCGAAGGACCGCGCTGAGCGCGTTCTGGAGCGTTGGGGGACCGATGCGGACCCTGAATTGCGCCATGCCGCAGCCCTCGCCACAGGCGGCCCCACCCCTTGATAAGCATCGGCGACCGGCCTAGCGTTTCCCTCAACACATGCCAGTGAATTGAGAGGCAGGTTGTTTGATGAAATCGCTGTGGTTGGACCGCGAATCCGCTTTCACGTCCGACTCAATTCCTGATGAAAAGCACTTTGACACGATCGTTGTGGGCGCAGGCCTCACCGGAATGGTCGCAGCGCTGCTGTTGTCCCGGTCAGGCCAGCGCGTGGTGGTTTTCGAGGCCAGGACACTCGGCGCCGTCACAACGGGAAACACCACTGGAAAGCTAAGCCTCCTGCAAGGTGGTGTGCTCTCCGCGTTGCGCCGCCAGTACTCCCTCAAAGTGGTCCAGGCCTACGTGGAGGCCAACAAGTCCGGACAGGCCTGGCTCACGCAGTACATGGAACAGCAAGGCGTCCCCTTCCAGCGCCGCACAGCTGTTACGTTCGCAACCACCGACGACGGCGGCCAGCGGCTTCGCAAGGAAGCAGCCGATTCGCGGGATGCGGGTTTGGATGTGCATTTCAGCCGGGATGCCGGCCTGCCCTTCCCAGTGGTCGAAGCCCTGGAACTGGAAGACCAGGCACAGATACACCCTATGGACGTGCTGGAGACCCTCGCGAAGGACATCCGGGCGCATGGCGGGCTCATTGTTGAGGGTGTCCAAGTTCAGGATGTGGGATCAGGACTTCCCCTGGACGTGACCACACGGAAGGGCAACTTCACTGCCGACACCGTTGTGCTCGCAACGGGGACACCCATTTTGGACCGTGGCCTGTACTTCGCCAAGCTCGAGCCGAACCGCTCCTATGCGGCGGCCCTTCGAGTGCCGGGCGACATTCCACAAAGCATGTACCTTTCCATTGACGCGCCCACCCGGTCGCAGCGGACACAGCCTACCGCTGACGGTGAATTGCTCCTGGTGGGTGGTTACGGACATCCGGGCGGCCGGGCGATTTCCCCGCAGTCACATCTTGACGAGTTGCTGGGATGGGCCAACAACCATTACCCGGGCGCCGAAGTCACCCACGCATGGTCTGCCCAGGACTACCAGGCGACCAACCTTGTTCCCTTCTTCGGGAAGCTGCCGCGGGGACACGGACGGATCTTCTTCGGTACCGGCTACAACAAGTGGGGTATGAGCAACGGGGTGGCCGCCGCCCTCTCCATCACCTCGGACATCCTTGGCGGCCAATCAGATTGGGCCACCGTCATTCATCATCGCGTCACATCGCCCAAGGGCGCGGCGGAGGCCATTCGGCATAACGCAGACATTGCCCGCCGGATGATCGAGGACAGGACCAGGCTCAGGAAGAACCCCGAAATCACCGACGAAACCCGCCCGCCCGAGGGGACTGGCGTCGTCGGACTTTACAAAGGTGAACCAGCAGCCGTGTCCACTGTGGCGGGCAAGGTCTGCCTCGTATCCGCCAGCTGCGCACACTTGGGCGGTCTCCTGAGCTGGAACGACGCGGAGAAGTCCTGGGATTGCCCCTTGCACGGCTCGCGGTTCACGGCCGAGGGCAAGTATCTCGAAGGGCCGGCAACCCATCACCTTCAAAAGTCAGTGGGCAAGAAGAAGGATTAGCTGAGTCGATCGACGCGCCGCTTGGCTTGGTCTGCTGCGCGTCGCTTTTGCGTGGCTGCCCGCACCGCGAGCTTCTTCCCCGACTCGGCGGTTTCCGCGTCACGGGTGAGTCCAATCAGTTCCGCTTCCAGGGACGCCAAGCGCTTCCTAACGTCTTCGATGTCGGATTTGAGGTTTGTTCTGCGGGCTGAGAGCGCATTGACGAGGTCCCACGCTTGGGACGCAGCTTCCTCGGCAATGCGAGCCTCTTTGTTGGCGTCTTCGAATTCGCTCCGTGCTTCCTTCAGCGCTGCCTGTTGTTTGGCTGCACGGCGATCCGCCAGGGATGTCGCCTGCTCTTGTTGTGCCTTCTCCGGCGCAGGCGCTCCTTGGGCCCGCGATTTTGGGGTCTTTGTGCCGGAACTCGCGGGGCTTCTCCTGGCCGCCGGCTTCGCGGTGGTCTCTTGTCCGGGCGCAGCTTGGTCCTCGGGGCCAGCCGCAGCAACGGCACCGGTCAGGTCAACGGTTTCAAAGCCGCTGCCGCTCAGCCCGCGTACCAGCCGGCCCGTTGCCACGGCGGCGGCGGCGCCGGCATCAGCCATCGCGGCCCTGAACGTTTGCTCCGCATCTGCAGCTGCGGCGGCACTCAACGGTGCACCCAGTTCGCCGGCGAGGTCCTTCGCTGCATGTACTGCCGCGGTCAGCTGTCCTTGCCGCTGCTGACCCAGCTCGCGAAATGCCTCCGCGTCGCCCTCCTCTTGGGCGTTTCGGAGGGAAACGCCAAAACGCACGACGCCGTCAATCACCTCGGGTTTGTGAACGGCCAGCATGTTGATTGCCCAGGCGCCGGCGGCAGGCTTGGGGAGGCTGCCGATCCCTTTCGCAAGGTCCTTATCGCCGTCGTCCTTGGCTTTGCGGACCAGGGCAGTTCGCTCAGTTGTGAAGTCACGGGGCGCTACGGCGTACAGCTCCTGGGCGGCGTCGCGGAGGTCCATGAACTCATCCTAGGGTTTCATCCCGGGGGCGCATGGGACCGAATCCGCGTTCCGGCGATGCTTAGGGTAGCCTAAGTCGGGTGGACCAGATCACGAGCTTGCCCTTCGGTGTCGCCCTCGCGGTGCTCTTCGCGATTGTCATGATCCGCGTCAATGTTACGTACTGGATTGGCCGGGGCGCCGTGGCCGGTTTCGCCCACACCCGCTTCGGGAAGTCCTTGGAGCGTCCCAAAGCAGCCCGTGCCCAAGCCCTGATCCAGCGATGGGGTCCGTACGCCGTCGTACTTTCTTTCCTGACCATCGGCCTCCAGACAGCCATTAATCTTGCAGCCGGCGCGGCTCGAATGCCGCTGCGACGCTACCTGCCGGCCGCCGTCGCCGGGTCTGTCATCTGGGCGTTTCTTTACGCGACCGTCGGACTTGCCGCCCTGGAGGCGTGGCTGGCGGTAGCAGCGGCGTCGCCCGTTGGGGCAGGTGTGGGAGTTGTCGCGCTGACTGCCGTCATTGTCTGGGTGGTGGTGGTTCGCAGGCGTCGTTCTGCGGACAAATCAGCGGATACAGTGGTCTGAGTTCTACTGCTGGATCGGCGAAAGGCTCGGGGTTGACTACTGTATTACCGGAACTGGCGGATGGCGATTCCTACTACGAATCGTTGGGCGAGGGACGCTACCGTTCCACGATCCATGCCCAGGGCGCTTGGAATCCCCATGAACAACACATGGCTCCGGCCTCCGGCATCCTTGCCGATGCCCTTGTCAGGCATGAGCCCAGGGACGACGTCCGCCTGGCGCGGATCAGTTACGAAATCCTCGGACTGATTCCAGGCGGCGAGTTCCAGGTCACCACCTCGACACTGAGGCCGGGACGGACGATTGAGCTCATCCAGGCCGAACTCACCGCCGGAGGCAGGGTCGCGATCCGCGCCGCAGCTTGGCGCATGGTCACCAGCGATACGAGTGCGGTAGCCGCGGTGGAAGACGAACCCATGCCCGCCCCGGATGAGTGCAAGCCTTGGGACGGAGCCAGCGTGTGGCCCGGCGGTTACATCCGCTCGTTGGAGATGCGTTTGGCGGAGGGGCATCGCCCGGGATCCGGCAAGGTGTGGATCCGGACCTCCCACCCGCTGACGGACCAGCAGGACAGCACGGATCTTGCGCGGTTGATGGGCCTGGTGGACACCGCCAACGGGATTGCCGCCCGGGTTCCTCCGGGGGAGAACAGCTATATCTTCCCCAACGTTGACTTGCAGATCCACATGTACCGGGCACCGTCCGGTGAATGGCTGGGACTGGACAACAAAGTCTCCTTCGGATCCGACGGCATCGGCCTGACGTCCACTGTGCTCCACGACGTCAGCGGACCGTTCGGCAGGGCCGAGCAAATCCTGACGTTGAGGAAGAGCTGATGCCGGCCGAGGCGCGCGGCCAGCTCACGGCGTATCGCCAACCGGAATCGATGGGTGCGGCAGAGGACCTCGATTTCGCCCTGGAACTGTTGCAGCGTGCCCGCAGCGGGCGGCTGGGTCCTTCCCTTCGCCTGTATCGTCCGCAGCCCACGGTGGCGTTCGGGCAGCGGGACGCGAACCTTCCTGGTTTCCCTGCAGCGGAGGAGGCCTGTCGGGAGCTTGGGTTCGAACCCCTGATACGGAAAGCCGGAGGACGGGCAGCCGCATATCACCAGGGCACCTTGGTGATTGACCACATTGAGCCGCATCCTGACGCGATCGTTCGGGCCAAGGCTCGCTTTTCCGAGTTTGGTGAGTTGCTGGCTGGTGCGCTTCGCAGCGTCGGTGTCCATGCCGCCGTCGGCGAAATCCCGGGAGAGTACTGCCCTGGCGAGTTCAGCGTCCATGGCGAAGATCCCGATTTCCCGGCGCACAGCATCAAACTGATAGGCACCGCGCAGCGGGTCGTCTCGGGTGGTTGGCTGTTCAGCTCAGTGATTGTCGTGGAGAACTCCCAACCGATCCGTGACGTCCTGACGGCGAGTTACGCCGCACTTGGCCTCGAATGGGATGCCGCAACCGCCGGTGCGGCCAACGACCTGCTGCCGCATTTGGATGTGCAGACTGTCGAGGAAGCAGTCATTGAGGCCTACCGCGGTTATGCGGACGTCGTCGACGGCGACTTCCGCAGCCTGGTGGGCTAGCGGCACCTGCACCGTTGAGCGTGTTTGGGCCCGGGTCTAGGCTGGGGTAAGCAGGGTACCCAAGCACGCGGATCGCGGTGAAACAGATGGGCCGGAAGAGACACCCGATTGAGGATTCTGACGCAGGCATCAGCGTCAGTCCGCCCAAGAGGTCCGCGGCCGGTTTACCCAGCCTGAGCGAGACTCTTCCGCATGCCATGGCTTCCCTGGGTCCTTCCCGGGCATGGAAGACCTTGAAGGCCGTCAACCAAAAAGACGGTTTCGACTGCATGAGCTGTGCCTGGCCTGACCCGCCCGGGCGAAAGGCTGCCGAGTTCTGCGAGAACGGCGCGAAGGCCATCGGGTGGGAAGCCGAGCCGCTGAGGATTCCCACCGAGTTCTGGGCGGAGAACGCCGTCAGCTCTTTGGAACAGCGATCGGAATATTGGCTGGGGCAGCAGGGCAGGCTGGTGGAACCGGTGTACAAAGCCGCGGGATCGGACCTGTATGTTCCGGTTGGCTGGGACCAGGCTTTTGAGATCATCGCCCGGGAGCTGAACGCTCTTGAGAGCCCGGACCAGGCCACTTTCTACACCAGCGGGCGGACCAGTAACGAGGCGGCTTTCCTCTATCAACTGTTTGTCAGGGCCTTTGGAACCAACAATCTTCCCGATTGTTCCAACATGTGCCACGAATCCACAGGTGTTGCCATGGGGGAGACCATCGGGGTGGGGAAATCGGCCGTCACCTACACGGATTTCGCCAAGGCTGACCTGATCATCATCATGGGTCAGAACCCGGGAACCTGCCACCCGCGGATGCTGACAGCACTGGAAGAGGCCAAGCTGGCCGGGGCTTCCATCGTTGCGGTGAACCCGCTGCCCGAGGCCGGCCTGATCAACTTCCGGAATCCGCAGAGGCCGCGCGGACTCATTGGCAAAGGCACCGACCTTGCCGATCAATTCCTGCAGATCCGGATTGCCGGGGACATGGCACTGTTGCAGGCTCTGTCCAAGCGCGTCCTCGACGCTGAGAGGGCGGCACCGGGAACAGTCCTGGATCGTGCCTTCATCGATGAGCATTGTCAGGGTTTCGTGGGCTTTGCGGCCCATCTGGCCACGTTGAATGAGCGCGACGTGTTGGCTGCTACGGGTCTGAGCAGTGCGGAAATCGATGAACTCGCTGGGAGATATCTCCGCGCCGACAAGGTCATCATCACCTGGGCCATGGGATTGACTCAGCACAAGAAGGCCGTCTCCACCATCAAGGAGATCATCAACCTGCTCCTGCTGCGCGGCAATATCGGCAAACCAGGGGCAGGCCCGTCCCCGATCCGGGGTCATAGCAACGTCCAAGGTGACAGGACCATGGGTATCTGGGAGAAGATGCCGCCGCGGTTCCTGGATGCCTTGGAGGCGGAGTTTGGCTTTGACCCGCCAAGGCGGTCCGGAGTGGATGCAGTAGGGAGCATCAGGGGCATGCGGGATGGCAGGATCAAGGTTTTGTTTGCCTTGGGCGGCAACCTCGTCCACGCGATCTCAGACACCGGGGTTGCCGAAGCAGCGGTGAGGAAAACCCGGCTCTCTGTCCAGATTTCCACCAAGTTGAACCGGTCCCATGCGGTGGTGGGTGAGCAGGCGCTGATCCTGCCCTGTTTGGGGCGAACCGAGGTGGACAGGCAAGGCGGCGTTGAGCAGTTCGTGACGGTGGAGGACACGGTCTGTGCCGTACACCGCTCGGCGGGTCCCTTGGAGCCTATTGCTCCGGGCGTCATGTCCGAGGTGGCTATTGTCAGTCATCTTGCCCAAGCGGTCCTGCGCATCAAGGTGCCGGTGGATTGGGCTGGGCTCCACGCCAACTACGACACCATCAGGGACCATATCTCCCGCGTAGTGCCGGGATTCGAGAATTTCAACACGCGCATCCGGGAGCAGGATGGCTTCGTGCTGCCCCATGGGCCCAGGGACAGCCGGACCTTCCCGACCACCACAGGTAAGGCGATGCTCTCGGTCAACGAGCTTGAGACCATTCAGATTCCCGCAGGTCGGCTGCTCTTGCAGACCGTTCGGTCCCATGACCAGTTCAACACCACTACATACTCCATGAATGATCGGTACAGGGGTATCAAGAAAGGCCGCATGGTGTTGCTGGTCAATCCGCGGGACTTGGACGAGTTGGGCTACCAGGACGGCGGGTACGTAGACGTGCATGGCGAGGCCGACGACGGCGTGGACCGTGTCCTGCCCCAGTTGCGTTTGGTGTCGTACCCCACTGCGCGGGGCTGCGCCGCTGCATATTTTCCGGAGGCCAATGTGCTGGTGCCGTTGGAGTCGACGGCGGAGGAAAGCAATACCCCGGCGTCGAAGTCTGTGATTATCCGGCTTGAGCCGGCTGCCGAACCGGTTTACGGAACGGCAGCCGACCAAGGGTCCTGAGAATGGTCAGTGCCCGCGGGCGATCCATTCGTCCAGATGCGGCTTCTCTGCTCCGATGGTGGTGGAGTCCCCGTGCCCTGTGCGGACCACTGTTTCATCCGGAAGGCTGAGAAGCTTGGTCTGGATGGACTCAATGATGGTGGGGAAGTCGCTGTAGGAGCGTCCCGTGGCGCCTGGCCCGCCTTGGAAGAGGGTGTCTCCGCTGAAGAGTGTGCCTTCGCTGGGAAGGTGGAAGGACACGGACCCCGGTGAGTGCCCGGGGGTGTGAACGGCCTTCACTGTGGCGCCGGCAACGGTGAACTCCTCTCCGTCGACGATCGCTGCGTCGGGGTCAACCTCGGGGAACACCGCACGCCACAGCATCCAGTCGTCCTGGTGCAGGTGGATGGGGGCCTTGGCGAGCTCCCTGAATTGACCGGCCGAGCGAATGTGGTCGTCGTGGCCATGGGTCAGGAGGATGGCTTTGACCGTGCGGCCGTTGACAGCCTGCAGGATGGCGTCAGGATTGTGCGCGGGGTCGATCACAATGCATTCAGAGTCGTCACCGACGATCCAGACGTTGTTGTCAACGTCCCAGGTACCGCCGTCGAGCGAGAAAGTGCCGGACGTGACAACGTGATCAATTTTGAGGGTGCTCACAGTTCAACCACCGATCGGAGGACGGCGCCCTGGTGCATTTTGTCGAACGCTTCTTCGACCTGGTTGATGGTGATGCGTTCGGTGACGAACGCATCCAAGTCGAGCTTGCCCTGCTTGTACAGGTCCACGAGCATGGGGAAGTCCCGGGAGGGCAGGCAGTCTCCGTACCATGAAGACTTGAGCGATCCGCCGCGGCCAAAGACGTCAAGCAGGGGCAATTCCAGGGTCATCTCCGGGGTGGGGACGCCCACCAGGACCACGGTTCCGGCGAGGTCGCGGGCGTAGAAGGCCTGCTTGTAGGTCTCGGGACGTCCGACGGCGTCAATCACCACGTCTGCTCCGAAGCCACCGGTGAGCGCACGGATTTCCTCTACGGGGTCCCCTGCAGAGGAGTCGACGGTGTGTGTGGCGCCCAGTTCCTTGGCGCGTTCGAGCTTCTTGGCATCGATGTCCACGGCGATGATGGTGGTGGCGCCTGCGAGCGCTGCTCCTGCGATGGCTGCAACGCCTACGCCTCCGCAGCCAATGACGGCAACCGAGTCGCCGCGCTTGACTCCGCCGGTGTTAAGCGCGGCTCCCAAACCGGCCATGACACCGCAGCCGAGCAGGCCGACGGCGGCGGCATCGGCGTCGGGGTCGACCTTGGTGCATTGCCCCGCGGCGACCAAGGTCTTTTCGATGAAGGCGCCGATACCCAGTGCGGGCGAGAGCTCAGTGCCGTCTTCGAGGGTCATTTTCTGGGTGGCGTTGTGTGTGTTGAAGCAGTACTGGGCCTGGCCGCGGTTGCAGGCGCGGCAGTTGCCGCAGACTGCGCGCCAGTTGAGGACCACGCGGTCGCCGGGGGCCACGTCCGTGACGTCGGGTCCTACTGCGCTGACCACTCCGGTGGCTTCGTGGCCGAGCAGGAACGGGAAGTCGTCGCTGATGCCACCGAGTTTGTAGTGGAGGTCGGTGTGGCAGACGCCGCTGGTAAGGATGTCCACCAGGGCTTCGCCGGGTCCGGGCTCAGGGACCAGGATGGTTTCGAGGGTTGCTGGTGCGCCTTTGGAGCGGACGACGACACCTTTGACAGCGTGGACCATTGAGAGATTCCCTTCGGGCTCGCGGAGAGAGGGCCCTTAAATGGAGCAGGCCCGCTACGGATTCCCATTCTGTCTATCACAGGTGGCAGACAGGATGTGGATTGTTCCGTGCGGGCCCAACAGCAGCCGGGTGATGGCTCCTAGGCGGCGAGCCGGCTCTCAACCTCGGAGGCGGAGGGGTTGGTGGCCGCAGTGCCGTCGGGGAACAGGACGGTGGGTACTGTGCGGTTGCCTCCGTTGAGCTTCTCGACGAGTTCGGCAGTGCCATCTACTTCTTCGATGTTGATCTCGGTGTAGCCGATGCCCTTGGCGTCCAGCTGCTTCTTCAGGCGGTTGCAGTAACCGCACCACGTGGTCGAGAACATGGTGATGGTGCCGGAGTCGGGAGTGAAATCCACAGAGCTCTCCTCAGTATTGGTCGTTTTCACGGGGGTGGTTCATTCGTAACAACGGTAACCCGGGGCCGAATAATTCCCTTCCAGCGGCGAAGCCGGGTTACGTCACACGCCTGCGCTGGTGCGTTCTTCCAGGAAAGGGCAGACTGTTCGCATGTGTGGACGTTATGTAATGGCCCGTGCGGTGGGGGACCTGCTTGCCGATTTCGACGCCGAACTTGAGAACGAGATTGCACTCGAAAAGTCGTGGAACGTAGCACCCACCGATGCTGTTCCCATCGTGTTGGAAAGACTCGTCGATGACAACCCGAAGCGGCAGCTCCACGTTGCCAAGTGGGGCCTGGTGCCGTCATGGGCGAAGGATCCCAAGGGGGGTGCCCGCCTGATCAATGCCCGCAGCGAGACCCTCCTGGAGAAACCGTCCTTTAAGAAGGCTGCTGTTGCACGTCGTTGCGCAGTTCCCGCTGACGGCTATTACGAATGGAAAAAGGGCGAAGGAAAGAACAAGCAGCCCTATTACGTACACCCGGGAGATGGCCAAGGCCTGGTCTTTGCGGGCTTGTATGAGTGGTGGCGGGACCAGTCGGCATCTGATGACGATCCGGGACGTTGGTTGCTGTCCATGTCCATCCTGACCGCGGACACCCCGACGGCCGAGTCGGCCCGGACCCGGCGCAGCGCCTCGGTCTTTGATGAACTGACAGCGCTCCATGACCGTGTTCCATTGCCCATGAGCACAGAGACGATGGAAGCCTGGTTGGATCCGCGGGAGAAGGACGCCGGGGGACTGGTTGAGATGGTCCGTTCCAGGGCGCACGATGCCGCTGCTGGCTGGACGTTGGATCCTGTGGGCAGTGCCGTGGGGAACGTCCGGAACAACTCCCCGGAACTCATTGAGCCGGTGGAAGGTCTCTTCTAGCGGTCAGAGAGCCTCGGTCACCGGGACACCGGACTGGAACTCCCGGCCGTCTGCCTCGCTGAAGCCCGTCATGACGTGGCCCTTGCTCAGCCCGTGGATGGCCGACATCGGAAAGTTCCCCGTGATGACGTTGCCCGAATGCTCCACGCCTTTGATGTCGTAGTTTTCCTCGGCGCTGAGGGAGTGGTTGAAGGAGTAGAACGAGATCGCCTCGCCATTCATGAATTCGATGCCGAGCCTGCGCTGTGAGGAATAGTCCTCGCTGGCAGCAACAAGGCCCACGACGTAAGCGCCGGAGCCTGGTATGTTGCCATCGATTTCGAACCTTGCCACAAGGTTGTCGTCTTCGGCGGAGATGTTGACCTGCTTCAGGAGTGCGTCATTGGTGCTCATGCCACAATCCTGCTCTGTGGACCCGCCGGCGTCCACCCCTTTTGACTCATCCTTCCAACAGGCGCCGGATGTTGCGGGCCACGGCGGATCTGTCCATGACCTGCCCTTTTCGGGCCGTGAGCAGATGCAGCGCAAGCCCGTCGCCGTAGTCGGAAACTGCCTCAGCCCTTGCTCGTGCTTCAGGAATATCCATGGCTTCGAGCAGTTGCGCCAAGGCTGTCACCAAACGCTCGTGCCCGTCGGCGACGACCTCGGGTTGGTCCAGCGCGAAAACGAAACGGGCCCGGGTCAGTTCGGCGTTGTCCCCGGCGAGTCCCATGACTGCTCCGGCGATTTGCTCCGCCAAGGACGCTGCCGACGTCGGGAATTCCAGCTTCCCCTCCTGCAGCAGGAGGCGGTCCAGTTCTTCAACACGGTCGACGGCGGCACCCACCAGTGCGGCGCGGTTGCGGAAGTAGTTCGAGGTAGTCCCGACGGCGACGCCGGCCTGGGCGTCCACGGCCCGGTGCGTGAGGCCCTTGAGGCCCTGCTCCGAGACCACTGCGAGCGCAGCATCGGCTATCTGTGTTCGTCGGTCAGGCATGGCGAAAGTCTAGCTGCAAACCCCTACCGGCACTACAAATGTAGTAGTACAGTGTGGGCATGAAAAAAGTGGTGATCATTGGCGGCGGAATCGCCGGCCTGGCACTCGCGGCCCGGCTCGATCCCGGCAGGTTCGACGTCACGGTTTACGAACAGCGGCCGGAACTCCCCCTTGTGGGAACAACCCTGGCCATGTGGACCGAAGCCCAGCAAGCATTGTCCGGCCTGGGCCTCCTTGGTGCCGCGCGGAGCCGGGGAGCCATCATCAAGACCGGTGCACTCCGAAGCCCTTCAGGAGAACCCATGCTGTCCATGGAGGGGGAAGGGCTAATGGGGGTCTCCCGACCTGAACTGCTGGCATTGCTGGATTCGGCGGTGCCTGAAACCGTGCGTCGGGTTACGGGGAGGGTGGAACGCTTGCCCGGCGGCGCCTGGCTGACCGTTGGAGCGGATGGCGTCCACAGCGTTGTTCGCCGGGACTCCTGGGGTGAGCGTAGTGCAGCCAGGCCCACACCCTTCCTGGCTGTCCGGGGAGTCGTTTCCGGAACCCCTTCGCCTGAGGAAACCGGCGAGTACTGGGGCCACGGAGAGATCTTTGGCTTGGCGCCTGCCGGGGGTGGAACCAACTGGTACGCCTCCTTCCGCTCCGATCTCGGTCCGGACAGGGTGAATGTCGCGGAAGCACTCGACGTGACTCGAAACCGCTATGCCAATTACTCGCCAGCTGTGCGGGATGTTCTTTCCCGGGCAAACCCGGACAATTCGCTGGCGCAACGCATCTGGACAACCCCACCACTGGGCCGTTATGCGCGCGGCAATGTGGTGCTGGTTGGGGATGCTGCGCACGCCATGACCCCCAACCTGGGCAGGGGCGCCTGCGAAGCACTGATCGATGCCGTGACCTTGGGCGGACTGCTCAACGAACTGCCGTTGAAGGAAGCGCTCGCCGCCTATGGCAGGAAGCGGGTACGGCGCACCCAGCAACTACGGATGGCCTCCTCCCTGATGGGGAGCATCGCCCTTTCCCAAGGCCCGCAACCCTGGCGCGATGCCTTGCTGAAACAGGTGGGCAGGCGCGTATCAAGAGCCCGGGACGGGGCTGGAACTTCGAAGTAGGTTTTGTCGAGGCGTCGGCGTAAACTGAATTTATTCGAACATACATTCGAATAAAGATCTCCGACGCAAACGAGGTGTGGAAATGGGGCTGTTCAGTGAGTCCGTCGGCGTCATCTGCACGGACACAGGCCAGCCCCGGGAAGTCCAATGGAAAGGGACGCAGTACACAGTCTCCAACGAGCCTGTTCGATGGTACGAGAGACGCCAATGGTGGCTCGAAGAAAGCCGCGCACCCCTGGGCAGCGGAGCCGGACTGGTAGACCACGAGATCTGGCGTGTTCAGCTTCAGCGCCTCAAGGAAAAAGAACCTGTCACCGGGACCATCACACTTGACCTGGTCCGCCACGTGGGCAGCGGACGCTGGAGGGTCCTTCGCATCCATGACGCAGCACCAGTACAGGCCGCAGAGCCAGACGAAGCAGCGTGACCCTTGAGCTTCACCCACCTCCATGTCTCCACAGCCTTCAGTGCACACTACGGCGTCTCCTGGCCGGATGAACTGGCCCAAGCAGCCGCAGCAGATGGCGCAACCGCGCTCGCCTGCACAGACCGGGACGGACTCTACGGCACCATCAAGCACCTCAAAGCATGCATGGATGCGGGCATCGACCCCATCGTGGGGGTGGACCTGGCAGTATTCGACGACGACGGCGACCATCGCACCCAAGTGGCGGGCCGCGTCGTCGTCCTCGCCCACGGCAACAACAATGGCGCCGGTTACACGGCCCTGTGCCGCCTCATATCCGACGCCCACGCACGCACCTCAGGTAAAGCCGGCGGAGCAGTCCCCATCGCAGTCACCCGAGGTGAACTCGCATCACGAACCCTGGACCCCAAAACCCTCAAACAGGTCCTAACAGTCCTGATCGGCCCCGACTCAGATGTAGGAAGAGCCATGGGTGGACGCAAGTACCTGCGGCCAAGAACCCTTTTCAAGCAATGGATCGATGCCATGCCCCCCGGGACCATCGTTACCGAAACCGTCTCCCACCTCAGCGCACCTGGCGAACCGCTCAGCACGGCACATGCCGTGCGGATGCTCAAACTTGCCCTTGAGCACAACGTCCCCGCCATCCTCACCAACGCAGTACGCTTTTGCGCCGAGGACGGCGCCGCCACCGCAGACGTCCTGGACTCTGCACGCTCCCTCAAATCCCTCCCGGAACTCTCAACAGAACCCCTCCTGCAACCAACAGGGCAGGGCTGGCTGAAGACCTCCCCGCAAATGCTCCAACTCGGAAAAGAAATCATGAACGCGGCAGGCCAGGGAAAAGCCGACCTGCACAAACTGCTCGCCAACACAGAGGCGCTCGCAGACAAATGCCGAATTGACCCCGTCCTGGACATGGGATGGAAGAAACCAGTGGTTCCAGAGGCCTCCATCATCGGCATTGACTGCGACCCCATGGTCGAACTGACCCAACGTTGCGAAGCAGGAATCACCAGAAGGTTCCCCGGCATCAAGGGAGAAGCTGAAAAGCAGCTGCGCTCGCGGTTGGACCATGAGCTCGAAATCATCGCCCGGCTGGGTTTTGCATCGTACTTCCTCACTGTGGCGGAGGTATCCCGGATGATCCTTGATATGGGCGTCAGGGTTGCCGCCAGGGGATCTGGCGCGTCAAGCCTGGTCAACTACCTGATCGAAATCAGCCAGGTGGATCCGATCCGCCACGACCTCATTTTTGAACGCTTCCTGTCGGGCCGCCGTTCAACGCTTCCTGACATCGACATCGATGTCGAAAGCGCTGAACGGCACAACGTTTATCGAAAGATTTTTGAGCGTTTCGGATCCGAGCGCGTCACCCTCATGAGCATGCAGAACGGTTACAGGGCACGAGGAGCTGTTCGGGACGCAGGCCTGGCCCTGGGGATGGACGACGGCGAAATAGGTGAGATCGCAAAACAACTGTGGAGATTCTCCGCGCGCAAGTTCCGCGAAGCATTGGTGGAGAAGCCGGAGCTCCGTGATTTTGCCGGGCGGGTGGAAAGAGGCGGGTTGGAGGAGAACCAGCAACTCGATCTTCTGGTGGACCTCACCGAAAGGCTGGACCGCCTGCCCCGGCATATCTCAATGCATCCTTGCGGCGTGATTTTGGGCGATGCCACGCTGTTGGACCGGACTCCGGTCCAACCCAGCGGCTTGGGATTGCCCATGAGCCAGTTCGATAAACACGACATGGACCCCATGGGAATGCTCAAACTGGATGTCCTTGGCGTGCGGATGCAAAGCGCCATGGCATTTGCCGTGCGGGAAGTCATTCGCCTTCATCCGTCCAAAGCTGAAGTGGTGGCCGCAGGTAAGCATCCTGTTGAGCCGGGCGGGACAGGGCCGGACTTTATCGCCGCGGACGGCAGGATCGACCTCAACGCCGTACCGTTCGACGACGAGCCCACCTATGAGATGATCCGCAGCACCCACACGCTTGGTTGTTTCCAGATCGAGTCCCCGGGCCAGCGTGAGCTCATAGGAAAGATGGCTCCCCGGGAATTCAACGACCTCATTATCGATATCTCGCTGTTCCGGCCCGGGCCCATGAAATCGGACATGGTGCGGCCCTTCCTTGAGCACAGGCACGGATTTGCGCCTGAGATCTACCCTCATCCGGATTTGAAACCGGTATTGCAAGAGACCCATGGGGTCACGGTTTTCCATGAGCAGATCCTGAAGACCTTCCAGGTCATGACCGGCTGTGGACTGGCAAGGGCTGATGAATTCCGGCGGGCTTTGGGTGATGAAATCCATGAACCAGGGGTTGAGGCATACTTCCGGCGTAAAGCGATCAAGAAGTACCCGCCGGAAGTAGTGGACAAAGTCTGGGGAACCCTCAAGGCCTTTGGCAGCTTTGGTTTTTGCAAAGCCCATGGAGCTGCATTTGCCGTGCCCACCTACCAATCTGCCTGGTTGAAAACCCATCATCCGGAAGCTTTCCTTGCAGGATTGTGGGAGCACGATCCCGGGATGTATCCCAAACGACTGTTGGTGGCCGAAGCTCGTCGGCTGGGCATACCCATCCTGCCCTTGGACATCAACCGGAGCCATGCCGAATACCGGGTGGAGAAAATCCAGCAGGGCACTGATCAGGGCAAACTTGGTATTCGTTTGAGCCTCACTGGGATCTATGGGCTATCAGGTGCTGAATTGACGAGGATCGTGGCAGGGCAGCCGTACGATTCCCTGGCAGACCTGAGGGCGCGGGCAAGAGTCAGCAAGCCGAACATTAAGAGGCTTGCCCAACTTGGGGCTTTTGATGCCCTTCATAAGGACTCCGGTGGAAAAGCGAACCGGGCGGACCTTGTACAGCACCTGCAGGCCCTTCAAAGCAGGACCAGCAAAAAGACCACTGACATTATTGATGGACAGCTGTCCTTTGCGCTGGGCGATGTTGAGTTGAGGAACCTGGCTCCGGAGCTTCCCGAGCCGTCCATGGTGGACAACGTCAGGGCTGAGCTGGACCTGATGGCCGTCGATGTCAGTGAGCACCTCATGGACAGCCACAGGCCCCTTCTGGACAAGCTGGGAGTCACTACTGCCGATAAACTCCTCGGGCTTCGCAATGGGACCGAAGTGTTGGTGGCAGGGGTTCGGGTAGCAACGCAAACTCCGCCGATGCGTGGCGGAAGGCGCGTGGTGTTCATCAGCATCGATGACGGCACCGGTTGCGTGGATTCGGTCTTCTTCCATGAAGCCCAGGAGGAATCCGGGCCCCTGTTGTTTGGTACCCGCCTTCTGTTGATCCGTGGAACCACAAGGCGGACCGGTCCCAAGGGAATCAGCCTGAGCGCCACCAAGGCCTGGGACCTCGGCCAGCCTGAAACGTTGCCATACGCAGACCTTCGCCCTGCCGGAGGTGGCCTGCCTGATGAATTCATGCATCGAGGGCCTTTGCATGGCATCTCCCGGAACCTTGCCATCACTGGTCTTGGAAGCTGATCAGGCCTCTGAATCCGGCGTCGGCGCGCTGCTTTGGCCGCCCCCGCCGAAGCAGATACGATTGACGGTGGCTGGCTGTGGTCCCCGTACGCCACAAGCTATGAAGCCTTAACTATGAATAGGAGACACCCGTGTCAGATGCCCAACAGATCACCCTCATCGTCGATGGCGAAGAGACCAAGGTGACGGAAGGGACTACCGGCGCGGAACTCTTCTTCGAGCGCCGCGACGTCGTTGTAGCCCGGGTCAATGGTGTGCTGACGGACCTTGACCAGGTCCTCGCCGAAGGTGCAAACGTCGATGGCGTCACCATTGAATCACCCGACGGACTCAACGTGCTCCGCCACTCCACGGCCCACGTCATGGCCCAGGCGGTTCAGCAGTTGCGGCCCGACGCAAAGCTCGGCATCGGCCCCTACATCACGGACGGCTTCTACTTCGACTTCGATGTCGCTGAGCCATTCACCCCGGAAGACCTGCGCACGCTGGAAAAGATGATGCAAAAGATCATCAACCAGAACCAGAAGTTCGTACGCCGCGTGGTCACCGAAGCTGAAGCCCGCGAGGCCATGGCCAACGAACCCTACAAGCTGGAATTGCTGGGCAAGAAGAACGACGCAAGCGACGCCGCTGAAGGCGTCAACGTTGAGGTCGGCGCCGGCGACATCACTATTTACGACAATGTGGACCGGAAGAGCGGCGAGAGTGTCTGGTGCGATCTTTGCCGCGGCCCTCACCTGCCCAACACCAAGATCATCTCCAACGCGTTCGCGTTGACCCGCTCGTCCGCCGCCTACTGGCTGGGTAACCAGAACAACCAGCAGCTGCAGCGTATCTACGGCACCGCCTGGCCCACCAAGGAAGCCCTCAAGGCCTACCAGGAACGCATCGCCGAAGCCGAGCGCCGCGACCACCGCAAGCTCGGCGTCGAACTTGACCTCTTCTCCTTCCCGGACGAACTGGGCTCCGGTCTTCCGGTGTTCCACCCCAAGGGCGGCATCATCCGCAAGGCCATGGAGGACTACTCCCGCCAGCGCCACGTGGATGCCGGCTACGAATTCGTTTACACCCCCCACATCACCAAGGGACACCTCTACGAGGTTTCGGGACACCTGGACTGGTACAAGGACGGCATGTTCCCGGCGATGCAGGTGGATGCCGAATACAACGAAGACGGCAGCGTACGCAAGCCGGCCCAGGACTACTACCTGAAGCCGATGAACTGCCCCATGCATAACCTGATCTTCCGCTCCCGCGGCCGGTCATACCGCGAACTTCCACTGCGCCTGTTCGAATTCGGTTCGGTGTACCGCTACGAGAAATCCGGCGTAGTGCACGGCCTGACGCGCGTCCGGGGCATGACACAGGACGATGCCCACATCTACTGCACCCGCGAGCAGATGAAGGACGAGCTCACCACCACGCTGAACTTCGTCCTGGGCCTTCTCAAGGACTACGGGCTGGATGACTTCTACCTGGAGCTCTCCACCAAGAACGAAGAAAAATTCGTTGGTGACGACGCCGCCTGGGAAGAAGCTACCCGCACTTTGTCCGAAGTTGCTGCTGCTTCCGGCCTGGAGCTGGTGCCGGATCCGGGTGGAGCGGCCTTCTACGGTCCCAAGATCTCTGTCCAGGCGAAGGACGCCTTGGGCAGGACCTGGCAGATGTCCACCATCCAGTTGGACTTCAACCTTCCGGAACGATTCGAACTGGAATACCAGGCAGCGGATGGCACGCGCCAACGCCCCGTCATGATCCACCGGGCCCTCTTCGGATCCGTTGAACGCTTCATGGGTGTCCTGACCGAGCACTACGCCGGGGCGTTCCCCGCCTGGCTCGCCCCAGTCCAGGTGGTTGGCATCCCTGTGGCCGAGACATTCAACGACTACATGTTCGACGTCGTGGGCCAACTCAAGGCAGCGGGCATCCGTGCCGAAGTGGACATCTCGTCGGACCGCTTCCCCAAGAAGATCCGCACTGCAAGCAAGGACAAGATCCCCTTCGTCCTCATTGCCGGCGGTGAGGACGCCGAGGCCGGCGCGGTTTCGTTCCGCTTCCGCGATGGCAGCCAGGACAACGGGGTGCCGGTGGCGGAAGCCGTCCGCAGGATCGTGGACGCCGTCAAGAACCGCGAGAGCTGACGGAACGGACACATAGACGGTGCAGGAGAACACAGGCGCGGCAGCTGACCTACCAGGCGACGCCGACGTAACCGATGACTTCGGATTGGCGGGCGTACCGGACGCGTTTCAGCGCCTGTGGACTCCGCACCGCATGGCCTACATCAAGGGCGGGCAGGATCAATTCAAGAACAAGGATGACTGCCCGTTCTGTGTAGGACCCACGCGTTCCGACGAGGAATCCTTGATCGTCTACCGGGGGAGGACCTGCTACGTGGTCCTCAACCTTTTCCCGTACAACCCGGGGCACTTGTTGATCTGTCCCTATCGCCATGTGCCTGACTACACGGACATCACGGTGGAGGAGACAGCCGAGTTCGCCGAACTGACGCAGACCGCCATGCGGGTGCTCCGGAAGGTTTCGAACCCCAGTGGCTTCAACCTGGGCATGAACCAGGGTGTCACCGGCGGCGCGGGAATCGCGGCGCATCTTCATCAACATGTGGTTCCGCGCTGGGGCGGGGACGGAAACTTCTTCCCGATCATCGCCCAGACCAAGGCCATCACCCAGACACTCGACGAGGTACGCAAGCTAGTGGCCGAAGCCTGGCCGGGGGAGTCGAATGCTCAATAGGCATGCGCGCGGCTTCTTCACTTCACTCTTCACCCCACTTGCGCGCTGGCTCCTCAAGATCGGTGTGTCTCCTGACGCTGTGACCATGGCAGGAACTGCCGGCGTAATCCTGGGCGGTCTTGTGCTGTATCCGCTGGGCCAGCTGTGGTGGGGCTCGGTCGTGGTGGCCTTCTTCGCGTTCTCGGATGTGGTGGACGGCATCATGGCGCGTCTGCAGGGCAGGAGCGGTGGCTGGGGCAATTTCCTGGATTCCACCCTGGACCGTTTGGCCGATGGTGCGATCTTCGCCGGCCTCGCCATCTGGTTCTTCACCCAAGGCGAGGATTCCGCGATCGGTACAGCCGCCGTCGTCTGCCTTGTCCTTGGAATGGTGGTCTCCTATGCCAGGGCCAAAGCAGAATCCCTGGGGTACCAGGCGAGCGTGGGGATCGCCGAGCGCGCCGAGCGTTTGGCGTCGGTGCTCCTGATAGCAGGGCTCACGGGATTGGGGCTGCCGCCCGTTGTGTTGTTCGGGACCTTGATCCTGCTGGCGCTGGCCAGCGTAGTCACCATCATTCAGCGGATGTCCACTGTGCGCAGGCAGGCCATGGCCGAGGCCGATGGAACGGCAGCTGGATAGGGGCCTACGCGCCACACTCTCCCGAGGGAACTGGCATCCGACCAGATTCCTTCCCCGACGGTTGTGCAGCTGTCCTATCACAGCCCCTTTTGTTGCCCGTCAAGGCAGTAATGAATGTACTGCCACCGTGCAACGTGCGACTACTATTACTAGTACTTGGTCACCTTGACCTGAAACCCGGTGTGCGCTGATTGCGGTCGTGTGGCTGCGCGTGCCTCCGGCAAGAAGGTCGTTTATCTACCCATAGGGGTTTTTGTGTCTACACCAGATGTAAGCAACGAAGCCGGTTCGTCCGCGAACAGCGTCACGGGCAGCAGCCGCGTTAAGCGGGGCATGGCGGAGATGCTCAAGGGCGGCGTCATCATGGACGTCGTTAACGTCGAGCAGGCCCGCATCGCTGAGGATGCCGGTGCCGTCGCCGTCATGGCGCTCGAGCGCGTCCCGGCCGATATCCGCGCCCAGGGCGGCGTGTCCCGCATGTCCGATCCCGACATGATCGATGCGATCATCGCTGCCGTGTCCATCCCGGTCATGGCCAAGGCCCGCATCGGCCACTTCGTCGAAGCCCAGGTCCTGCAGTCCCTCGGTGTGGACTACATCGACGAGTCCGAGGTCCTGACCCCGGCCGACTACATCAACCACATCGACAAGTGGAACTTCACCGTCCCGTTCGTCTGTGGTGCCACCAACCTTGGTGAGGCTCTGCGCCGTATCAACGAGGGCGCGGCGATGATCCGTTCAAAGGGCGAAGCCGGCACCGGTGATGTTTCCAATGCCACCGGGCACATGCGCAAGATCCGTTCGGAGATCGCCAAGCTCGCCGCGCTGCCCGAGGACGAGCTGTACGTTGCGGCCAAGGAGCTGCAGGCCCCGTACGAACTGGTCAAGGAAGTTGCTGCGACGGGCAAGCTCCCCGTGGTCCTGTTCACTGCCGGTGGCATCGCGACCCCGGCTGATGCTGCGATGATGATGCAGCTCGGCGCTGACGGCGTGTTCGTTGGTTCGGGGATCTTCAAGTCCGGCAACCCGGCCGAGCGTGCCGCCGCCGTCGTGAAGGCCACCACGTTCCACGATGACCCCGATGTCATCGCCAAGGTCTCCCGCGGCCTCGGCGAAGCGATGGTCGGCATCAACGTCGACGAAATCCCCCAGCCCCACCGCCTCGCAGAACGCGGCTGGTAGCAAGCAAAGCAGCCCGACGACGGCGGCCGGTCACCTTCCGAGGTGACCGGCCGCCGTCGTTTCTATTCCAGTCCGCGGCGTTTCAGGAGGGGTTCCAGCTCAGCGTCCCGGCCACGGAAGGCACGGAATGAATCCAGCGGGTCGCGGCTGTTGCCCCGGGAAAGCAATTCAGAGCG
>NZ_CACSJJ010000008.1 GCF_902706295.1 Arthrobacter sp. 18067
CCCCACCCCACATCGACCCAAACCAAACACCCCGACGCAACCACCACCACACACCCCACAGAACATAAGGGTGCTGCGGGGGATGCGCCGCGGGCGTGAGTGCGAGCGAACTTTGGGGGCGGATTAACTTTGGGGTCGGATTATTGGGAGGGCCAGGCGACACTTTGTTCGCTTCCGGGCTGCCTTCCCCGTGCCGGCGCGTGCCCGCCCCGAACACGTACCTGCGACCTGCGCCATGCTTGCGACTTGCAAACAGCGGCGCGTGCCCGCCCCGAACACGTACCTGCGACCTGCGACCTGCGACCTGCGCCATGCTTGCGACTTGCAAACAGCGGCGCGTGCCCGCCCCGAACACGTACCTGCGACCTGCGACATGCGACCTGCGACTTGCAGACAGCGCCGAGTCCTGCGGCGTGACTCGCCAACCACTGATGCGGCCACGGGGAACGTTTCCGCTCCACGTACCCGCAGCGGCCGGGAGTTCAGGCACAGCAGCTTGACGATGGAGCCGCCCACGAACAGCGTCAGCCCACAGGCTTGTGGGGATCAGGACGAAACCGCGATGAAGAGGATCCCTACGTCCCCGACAATCCGACCCACGTTTTGGCATACCAAGCATTCAATAGCAGCGCAAAGTTCATTGCTATTGCTTGCGTTACACCACGAAGGTGAGGCATTCTGGAATACCAAATGCTAAACCGCAGCCAAGTAGCGGCCCAGCAGCTCGTTCCCCAGGAGTCCAACAATGTGCCTTCACGATCACACCTCAGCACCCAAACCCCAAGGTGAGTTGCCCCGCCGAGGCATCCTCGCGGGAGCTGCAGCTCTGGCTGGCATCTCCGTGGCCGGCATCGCTGCGCAGCTGGCATCGGCGCCTGCTGCCCTTGCGGACAACGCCCCCTCGGGCCCGAACTATCCCGGCCGTCCACTGACCACGAAGGCGCTCATCATCGAGGGTGGAACAGTCGTGGACCCGAAGACCGGCGGTGCTGTGACAGACGGGGTGGTAGTGCTCGACGGCGGCAAGGTCACCGCCGTCGGCACCCGGGACGAAACACGTAAAGCTGTTGCCGCCGTCGCCAACCGTGCCCGTCGACTCAATGCCTCGGGCAAATGGGTCCTTCCAGGGCTCGTCGATGCCCACGTCCACGCCAACGCACTGGCCGACGCCCGTGCCCTCCTGCAAGGCGGAGCCACCAGCGTACGCAGCGGTTCGAGCACTTTCTACCAGGACATTGCCCTCGCCGCCCTGCCGTCGTGGGCTCCTGGCCTCTCCCCCCGGATGACTCCGGCGGGGCTGTTTATCTCACCGGATCAGGGAGATTCCCTCCTGGCTGATCCGGATTTGGCCCCCTTGGCGACGCTCAGTGGTGGCGTCAAGGAGCCACAGGACCTCGCCTACCTGACCCGCATCAACCTCAAGCGCGGCGCCGAGGTCATCAAAACCCGCGCCAACCCGCGGGCTGGCCTTCCCGAACAGGATCCCCGCGAATTGGTCTACAACGTGGACCAGATCGGTGCGATCGTCAAGGCAGCCAAGGGAGCCGGCGTCCTCTGCCACGCCTACAGCGCCGAAGGAATCGATGGAGCAGTCCGCGCGGGAGTGCGCAGCATCGAGCACGGCGTCTTCATGACGGAAAAGACCATCCAGGAGATGGCCCGGCGCGGCACCTTCTTCACACCCACCATGGACGCCATCACCAGCATGGCCCGCTCCTCCAACCCGATCCTGGCCGCACGAGGAACCGAGTACACTCCGATTCTTCAGGCCGCAGTGCGCGCAGCCAAGGACGCTGGAGTCACGATTGTGGCCGGCACCGATTCCTTCGGAACAGACGTGACGCCGATCGGCACGGAAGCGCGCTTGCTCGCGGAAGCCGGACTGACACCCTTGGAAGCACTGCAGGCAGCCACCACCAATGCGGCGCGTTTGCTGGGACGCGGCGACAACGTTGGTCGCTTGGTTCGCGGTTCCATGGCCGACGTCGTGGTGGTGGATTCGGATCCCCTGACCGATGGTTCGGCTTTGGAAAAGGTCAGCACAGTGATCGCCCAGGGTGCTGTGGTGCGGACGAACCTCTAGCCCACCGGGGAGGATCCGGCTGCGGAAACTTTTGCGGCCATGGTGAACCTTTCCTCCACAAGCGCCAGCAGTGGCCGGGAATTCAGACACAGCAGATGGACGATCAGGCCGCAGAAGAACAAGATCAGCCACGCGGTGGTGGAGATCAGCGCGAATCCCGCAACAAAGAGGATCCCCGCATTCCCGAGTGCTACCCGCTTCCGCGCACCAATGCTGTAAATGGACAGCCGGTAGATGTCCACTGTGCGGAAACTGAAACGGGCCAGCAGCAGCATCGCGTGAACGGCGGCCGTGCCCACCAGGAGCCCAAGCCCCACCAGCCCGATCCGGGCAGCAACCGTTTCAGGATTGCTGCCCGGCAGGCTGGTGAGATTCGCGCCGATGACTGCAAGGAGGGCGGCGTACGGCAGCCACACCACCACCGCCTGGACGAAGTTACTCCGATACGACTTCACGAAATCGCGGAATACACCGCTGTCCTCACCTGCCAAAAGCCGGTTAAAGGCGTAGCAGGAAGCCACAACGGAGGGTCCCACCAGCACAAAGCCCAGCAACGCTGCAGGACCAACCACCCCCAGCAGCAGCGGCGCGAGCACCACCAAGAGGTTGGCCAGCACCAGCAACGCGCCACCCATCATGACGCCGTACACGGTGCCAGCCGCCCTGAACAACGGACCGGATCCGTACTGTGCCTCCTTCGCAGCCATCAGAAGAACTACTTCTTGTCCGCGTACGCCTTGTAGGCCTTGTTGGCCAGCTCAACGTATTTACTCTGTCCCTTGCTGTCGAGCTCCTTGACGTAGGCATCGAACTCGCTGAGGCTGCGCTGTCCGGTAATGAACTTCAGCGCATTTTGCTTGACGTGGTCCTTGAGCGGAGTGAGGGCCAGGGTTGCCTGCTCGCGGTCAACGTCGCTGAACGGCACCGGAGGAGCAACCGCACGCGGTTTCTTGGACTTCATGGCTTTTTGGAAAGCCAGTTCTTCGTCGTTGAAGGTGGAGTGCAGCAACTCGGTGGCGCCTCCGTAGGCGAAGTTGCCACCGGAGAAGCCGTAGTCCACCCGAAGGTCCTTGGTACCTGCCGGGTTGAGGCCTTGGAAGTTGATATCGGCCGCGAGTTGACGCTTAGAGCCGGACTTGGTGAAGGTGGTTCCTTCCACGCCCCACTTGCTGAATTCCTGCCCGGCGTCGCTATAGAACAACCAGTCGATGTACTGGACGAGCGCCACGAAGCTGTCTTTGTCCTTTACTGACGAGTTCAGCATGAGTCCGTTTTCAAGACGGGTACCACCGATGATGTCGCCGGCGGGGCCTCCGGGAACGGTGATTTTGCCGATCTCAAAGTTGCCCTTGCCCAAGGACTGCTCCATGGAAGTGCGGTATGTGATGACGTTCTGCGAGTTCGCGCTGATCACAAAGGACTTGCCCGACACGAACTTCTGGATCGCGGAGTCGTCGGTCTGGGTGAAGCTCTCAGGGTCCATCAGCCCTTCTGAGACCAGCGAATTGAAGTAGGTAACCAGTTCCTTGAATTTGTCCGAACCTGCTGCGAAGCCGAATTCCTTCGTGTCTTCATCGAACAGCAGTCCGTCCACAAGCCCCCAGCCTGCAACGGTTCCGAAGGAAGGGGCGCCGATATTGAGGACACTGTCACCCTTGAAACGGTCAGAGAAGGGCACGACGTCGGGATAGGCCTTCTTGAGCGACCGGAGCACTTCGCGGAATTCGTCCCAGGTGGTCGGCTCCGAAAGGCCCTCTTTCTTCAGCACATCCTTGCGGAAGCACAGTGAGTAGTCCGGCCACAGTTCCTCGTGCAGGCCGGGCAGGACGTAGTACTTACCGTCTTCCTGGGTCAGCGCTTCAATCTCAGGTTCGAGCTTCCACTTCTTCACTTTTTCCTGGAAATGCGGCATCAGGTCCACATAGTCGCTGACCGGCAGGATTGCCCCGGCCGATACAAACGCGGACTCCTGTCCCGGATAGGTCTTCGCAATGATTTCCGGGGCGCTGCCGGAGCTGATCAGCAGGCTGCGCTTCTGTTCGTAGTCACTGTTGGGCACGATGGTGGGTTCCAACGTGACGTTGTTGTCGCTGGCCATCTTGGTGAGCAGCAGCCAGTCCTTCTTGTACGGGTAGGTTGGCTGATCAGAGAACAGGAAGGTGAACGTCAACGGCGTCGTCGCCTTGAACGTGTCACCGACGCCGAAGCTGTCCATAGCGCCATTGCGCGACTTGGACGTGTCCACCTTTTCGGTGGTTTCCGCGTCGCAACTGGTCATCATCAGTCCGATGGTGACAACGGATGCGAGTCCAAGGAAATCCCGCCGGCGGAACTCTCGTGTGCGGACCTGAGGTTTGTGGATCATTGGATGTCCTTTCATAAGGCTCATTCCTTGACGGAACCGAGCATCACGCCCGAGAAGAAGTACTTCTGGACGAAGGGGTAGACACAAAGGATGGGGATGACGGTCAGGACGATGGTGACCGACTGGATGTTGGCGGCGATCTGGCCGACGTTTTCCGCTGTGCCGCCGGCCGAGCCCGCTGTGGTGACTCCGGCGATCATGTTGCGCAAGTAGATGGTGACCGGAAAGAGATCCGGATTGTCGAGGTAGAGGAAGGCCTGGAACCAGGAGTTCCAGTTGGCCACGGCGTAGAACAACACCATGGTGGCCATGATGGCTTTGCTCAGCGGAAGCACCACCCGGAAGAGGATGCCGTACTGCGTGAGCCCATCAATCGATGCCGCTTCTTCCAGTTCGCGGGGCATGTTCTCGAAGAACGACTTCATGATGAGCAGGTTGAACACGCTGATGGCGTTTGGCAGCACCACGGCCCAGATGGAATCCCGCATTCCCATGGAACTGATGAGCACGTAGTTGGGGATCAGCCCACCGTTGAAGAACATGGTGAATACCGCGAGGCCGATGAAGACGCTCCGGCCTTTGAGGTCCTTCTTGGCGATGGCGTACGCGAAGGCCGTGGTGAGCACCATGGAAATCGCCGTGGCCACCACCGTGTAGAGGACTGTGTTGCCGTAGTTGTTCCAGAACGTGGAGTCGGCCAGGATCAACTTGTAGGTCTCGGTATTGAACCCCATCGGGAACAGGTTGACCTGCCCGGCGTTGATGAACCCTTCGCTGGAGAACGACTGCGCAATGATGTTCAGGAACGGGTATACCGTCAGGAACACCACCAGCAGCAGGAACACCAGGTTGAAAGCCCGGAAGATCCGCATGCCGCGGGAAAC
The DNA here is from genome assembly GCF_902706295.1 of Arthrobacter sp. 18067. Taxonomy (GTDB): domain Bacteria; phylum Actinomycetota; class Actinomycetes; order Actinomycetales; family Micrococcaceae; genus Arthrobacter. The sequence continues at coordinate 5,333 of NZ_CACSJJ010000008.1, forward strand.
CTTCATGTCCTTCAACAGGACACCTTGGGCTGCAACGCCCCGAATGGCAGTAGCTGTCTTGTTCACCACAGGCTCGTTCCTGCGACGCGCTTGGAGATCGCGTTCGCTGAGAGGATCAGCGTGAGGCCAATGACGGATTCGAACATTCCGATGGCGGCCGCATAGCTGAAGTTGCTGGATTCCAATCCCACCCGGTACAGGTAGGTGGAGATGACGTCTGAGGTTGCGTAGTTGAGCGGGTTGTAGATGAGGAGGATCTTCTCGAAGCCCACCGCCATGAACGTGCCGATGTTCAGGATGAGCAGCGTGATGATGGTGGGCCTGATGGCAGGAAGCGTTACGTGCCAGGTCTGCTGCCAGCGGTTGGCGCCATCAATGCGCGCCGCCTCATAGAGGGACTCGTCCACCCTCGTCAGCGCGGCAAGGTAGAGGATCGCTCCCCAGCCCATGGTCTGCCACACTTCGGAGCTGATGTACATGGGACGGAACCAGCCTGGGTCCTGCGTGAAATTCACCGTGGTGCCGAACAGGGATTCCGCGATCTGGTTCACGGTGCCGTTCATGGAGAAGTTCTGCAGGATCATGCCGGCGATGATCACCACGGACATGAAGTGCGGCAGGTAGGCCACCGTCTGCACGAATTTCTTGAACTTCTGCGACCTCAACTCGTTGAGCAGAAGCGCGAAGATGATGGGCATCGGGAAGCAGAACACCAGGGTCAGGACACCCAGGATGATGGTGTTCTGGAAGGCCTGCCAGAAGCTGGGATCGTTGATGAAGAGGGTGACGTACTTGAGCCCGACCCACTTCTCACCGAAGATGCTGCCACCGGGCTGGAACTGACGGAAGGCAATCACGTTGCCCGCCATCGGCAAGTACCTGAAGATCAAGAGGTACAGCAGCGGCAGCGCCAGCAGCGTGTACAAACGCCAGTCGCGCTTGATGGCCAGCTTCCAGCTTCCGGGCTTGTCGCGACGCTTCTTCGCTTTGTCAGGTTGCGCGCCCGGGACCACCTCGGGCGGGACATCCAGTCGTAGTGCCATGGTTCGTCCGCCTATTCTGCTGTTTCGTCGAGAATCAGGACGCCGTTGGCAGGGAGCTCAACCGACCCCTTAACCGCGCGTCCGCTGATCCGGTCCGTGCCGCCGTCGAGCACGTCCACGCTGGACGGTGCGTCGTTGTGGTTGAGCACCATGAGGAAACTTTTGGCGATGCCGTCAGCATTGGCGCCGGTACGACGGCGGACCTGGACTCCCGTAGGTGCCTTCAGTTCCGGCTCCACACCTGCGGCGAGGAGTTCGTCGTCGAGGAACTGATTAAGGAGCCCGTCGTCGACCCTTGCCGACAGGTACAGCGCAGTTCCGCGTCCAAAGGAGTTGCGGGTGACGGCCGGCGAACCCGCCAAGCGGCCCGACGAGTAGCTGGCCAGGACTTCGGCCGTCTCGGCGTGCAGATGCTCAGTCCAGTAGCTCGCGGAGGAGGTACCGCCGTCGGGCATTGAGAGCTTTACTTGTTCGCCGTCCCCGGCGAGCGGATGCATTTCCTCGCTCCACGCGCCCAGAACGTTCCGCAGGGCACCTGGGTAGCCGCCAAGTCGGATGGTGTTGTCCTGGTCCACGATGCCTGACAGGTATGAGACCACCAGCCGTCCGCCACCGGCCACGTAGTTCTCAAACCGCGAAGCGGCGGCGTCCGTCAGGAGGTACGACGCGGGCATGATCACCAGGGTGTACCCGGACAGGTCGCTGTTGGCATTGACGAAATCGACGGTGATGTTGGCGTCAAAGAGAGGGCGGTAGAAACGCAGGACTTCCTGGGCATAGTTCAGGTCCGAACGCGGCGAGTTGCCCAACTCCAGCGCCCACCAGCAGTCCCAATCGAAGACGATCGCTACTTTGGCCGTGGATCTGGTCCCCGTTAGATCACCGATGGCTTTGAGTTCCTGCCCGAGCCCGCACACTTCACGGAAGATCCGCGTGTTCGGGCCGGCGTGGTTCACCATGGCCGAGTGGTACCGCTCAGTTCCGCCCTTGGCTTGGCGCCACTGGAAGAAGAGGATGGAATCCGCGCCCTGCGCAATGGCTTGATAGGAGCCCAGGCGCATCTTGCCGGGAAGCTTGGAGACGTTGACGGACCATTGGCTGACCGCCCCCGTGGCCTGCTCCATGACCATCCACGGTTGGCCGTGACGCAATGATCGCATGAGGTCGAAATTCAACGCGGCGGCAATGTGGGCATCTTCCTCGCGTGGATCCGGGTAGATATCCAGCGCTGCGGCGTCTTCCTCAGCTGCCCAGGCCCAATAGTCGTTGGTCTTGTAGAAGCGCATGAAGTTGGTGAGGATCGGCAAGTCCGGGCTGTGCCGGCGGATGACATCCCGCTCGGCTTTGAAGTGCTCCAGCATGCTGTCCGAGGTGAAGCGGTGGAAATCCAGGCGGCGTGACGGGTTGGACCATGTGCGGGGCTGGGCGGGGACGCGGACCTGGGTCCAGTCAGAGTAGAGCTGCCCCCACACGGCGGTGCTCCACGCCTCGTTCAGTTCCTCCAGCGATGCGTACTTCCGCTGCAGCCATGCGCGGAAGGCCTTCTCCGCCCACGGACCGTAGGAGGCAGGACCGTATTCGTTGCCGATATGCCACATGCGCAGCGCAGGATGGCTGGAGTAGCGCTCCCCCATCATTTCCGCGAGTGCCAGTGACTTGGCCCGGTACACGGGATGGGAGACGTCGAAGTGCTGCCTCGATCCGAAGCCGAAGATGCTGCCATCGGCGCGCTCAGGCATGATGTCCGGGTGCTGCTCCACGAGCCAGGCCGGCGGTACAGCGTCCGGTGTTGCCAGGTCCACGCCGATGCCGTGCCCATGCATCAGGTCCATGACCTCGTCCAGCCAGCCAAAGTCGAAGACTCCATCGCTGGTTTCCAGCCGGCTCCACGAGAAGACCGCCAAGGTCACCAGGTTCACTCCGGCTTGCTGCATGAGCTTGGCGTCCTCGTGCCACACTTCGCGGGGCCACTGCTCCGGGTTGTAATCCCCGCCGTAGGCAGTGCCGCCTATTCGTTGATGCAATCGTCGCAGCCGCGCCTCGGCAGCCTGCAAGTCGTCAGGGTGGATGGTCATCATTGTCCTTCACTCGGCCTTCGTCGCCCTGAACCATAGTGCGACGCACATCACAGAGAGAAACTATCGTAAAGTTTACGCAATAACAACAGATGAGTATCGGAAACCTGGAAGTGACATGAAAGGCTCAAATTCAAGGATTGCAGCCTGATGCGGGGACTTTCGGAGTGAGATTCTGCCGTAGTTACGGGCGGAAGGGAGTCATGGTGCTGGTAAGTTTCCGATGTTGTATGGAAACTATCGGAGCCTAAAGATCCTGCGAAACCTTGCAGCAAAAACCGTTGACACGTGACCAAACAGTCACCTATTCTGAAGCCATGGACGCCGTGTTCAAGGCCTTGGCAGACCCAACCCGCAGAGAACTGCTCGATGAGCTGTTCCGCGAGGACGGCCAATCTGCCACCGCCCTCGGAGCCAGGTTCGAGATGACCCGTTTCGGCATCGCCAAGCACCTCAAGCTGCTGGAGGATGCGGGGTTAGTGGTCACCCGCCGTCGGGGACGCGAAAAGCTGCACTTCCTGAACCCGGTACCCATCCGCCTCATCCACGATCGTTGGGTGAGTAAATACGCAGAACCATGGGCCGCTGCCCTCAGCGACCTCAAATCCAGATTGGAAAGTCCCATGGAAAAGATCTTCGAGATTTACATCAAAACCACTCCGGAACGGCTGTGGGAAGCCATCACCACCAGCGAAATCCGCAGCAAGTACCAGTTCGGGAACACGCTGACCTCGGATTGGACGCCCGGGAGCCGGTTCGAAATGCGGAATCCCAAGGCCGATGCACCACTGGGTGAGGGCGAGAACATCGAGGTTGATCCCCCGCGCCGGCTCGTCCAGACCATGCGTGCGCTCTGGGGCGAGGATGTGAAGGCCGAGGGAACATCGCGGATCACCTGGGAGATCGAACCCGTCGGCGACTCATGCCACCTCACCGTCACGCACGATCAGCTCCGCGAAGGCGCCAACGACCAGCTCTACGGCGGCTGGCCCATGATCCTCTCCGGCCTCAAGACCTGGCTCGAAACCGGCGAAACGCTGACCACACCCGGTTCGCTCATGTACGCGTAGCCGGCCAAGGACAGCACAGCTTAAACGCGGACGACGACGGCGGGTCGCTGCCGCCGTCGTCGTCGATCCTTCAGTCTCCCGCCAGTCAGGCGACGGGCGCCGCGGTCTCTCTTACTGCCGCCTCCGTAAGCCAGGCTGCCTGCAGGGTACCCAGCAAGTGCGGCGCGAAGTCTTCGCCGATTTCCAGGACCACTCGGCAACGGGCACCACGCTGATCCGGCAGGCCGACGTAGAGGCCGCGAAGATCGCAGACCGTCTGGCCACGGCCCGGTCCGTCGGTACTGTCCACCTGGACCCGGACCGTGGGTGCCACGGCAAGCTCGACTCCCCTGACGGCAATGGCCGCAGCGAGGGGATCATGCATCGCCGAGCATGCCCGGCCAAAAATATCCACGTAGAAGCCGAAGTAATAGCCCAGCATTTCACCGAGCGCCTGCGAGACCGGGTGCTCCGAGGCGAGAAGTTCCTGACGGTGGTTCTCCTCCAGGACGTTGGTCATGGTGACGTCCAGGGGCACCAAGGTGACGTTCCAGTCGGCGGCCAGGACCTCGGCTGCAGCCTCGGGATCGTTGGCGATGTTGGCTTCAGCCACCGGGGTGATATTTCCCGGGGCCAGCGCCGCTCCGCCCATGATGGTGACGTCTGCGATCAGCTCAGGCAGCTTGGGTTCCAGGCGCAGGGCCTCTGCGATGTTCGTCAGCGGACCGATGGCCACCAGACGCAATTCCCCCGCGTACTGGTGGGCCAACTGGACAAGGAGTTCCGCAGCCGTGGCTTGGACCGGTTCGCGGTCGGACGGGACCAGGTCCACTCCGCCGATGCCGTTGTCCCCGTGGACGTGCGGGGCACCGCCGTGGAAAGTACCCACCTGCGGATCGTGTGCACCGATCGCCACGGGGATGTCCGGGTGGCCGGCCAGGTTCAGCAGGTCCAGGGTGTTCCGGGCGCCGCCGGCTGCGCTGACGTTGCCGCTTACGGTGCCGATACCCACGAGGTCCGCCAACGGCGAGGCCAGGAGGTAGGCGAGGGCCAGGGCGTCGTCGATGCCGGTATCGCAGTCAAGGAAGAAGGGGGCGGGCTGTGTCATGGTCTCTCGTTTCAGGTGTAGCGGAGTGGGATGAAGCTGAGTTGACTGGCACGCGGTGCCGCGTGCCGGCGTCGTGCGTTAGATCTTTTCGCCCTTGGGAGCCGCGATGAACAGGCTGACGATGAAGGCGAGGGCCGTGATGGACACCGAAATCCAGAGGGCCGTCGAGTACCCGGCTGCGGTGCCCAGACCCGCGAACGGGGCGACGACTACGACGCCGAGGCTCGCCCCGATGCCGAAGGAGGCGCCGTTGATGCCCGGCAACGCGGCGGGCGCTTCCTTGGGGGAAAGCAGGACGGACAGGCCGTTGATAGCCGTCAGGAAGAAGCCATTGTAGAAGATGCCCAGGGCGGCGATAGCGATGAGGACAGCGATCTGGTTGTGGGCGAAGAGTGCCGCAACGATGGCGCAGGCCAGGCTGGTGGCGGTGCCGACGCGGACCGTCTTGATCCAGCCGCGCCGGTCGGCAATCCAACCGGCCAGAGGTGCGGCGAACACACCAATAAGGGCAGCAGGGGTGAGGAAGAGCAGCGCGGCCACCGAGGCCGTCAGTCCGAAGCCGTTTTCCTTGTCCTGGCTCAGCAGCACCACGGTGAAGTTGATGATGGCGAAGATGCCCGCGAGCGTCAGTACGGTGGTCGCGATAACAGGCCAGACCTGGCGTGAACGGAGGTGGTGGACTGCCACCAGCGGGGTTTCGCGCTTCTTTTCAATAAGCCAGAAAGCCGTGAAGGACGCGATGCTGCCGGCGAGCAAGCCGAGTGCGGCAGGTGAAGTCCACCCGGCGGAGGAACCCGTGGAGACGAAGTAGGTGATGAAGACCAGGAACACGGACAAGGAGCCTGCGCCCCACCAGTCCATCCGGCCCGGAGCGACGGCGGTCTTGCCGCCGGGAACCACCTTGATGACACAGACGACGGCGATCGCGGCCAGTACCAGCACGGCAACAAAGATCGACTGGAAGCCAAGGGTTTCGGCCATGAGCCCGCCGAAGTAGCCGTCAACGCCACCGACGCCACCGTTGATGGCCGCGATGATGCCGATCGAGGTGCCGAAGAGTCGGGCGGGCAGGTATTCGTTGAGCACGATGTAGGAGAGCGCAAAGATGGCGCTGGAGACACCTTGCATGAAGCGGCCGGTGACCAGCAACGGGAGCGTGGGCGCGAAGATGCAGAGCACAGTGCCGGCACCCATGATGGCCAGGACCAGCAGCAGAGCATTGCGGCGTCCGATGAAGTCGCTCCATCGCCCGATCACAGGACCGGAGATGGCGCCAGCAAGGAAGAACATCGACTGCACTTGAGCCACGGCCTCGGGTGTCTCGCCGAAGAAGGAGCCGATGTGCGGGAGCGCCGGGGTGATCATGCTGGCATTGAGCTGGAAAGCGAGCACGGCGAGCACCAACGTGGTGATCAGCAGGGCGGCGGCCTTGCCTTGGAAGCGGCCTGCGTCCGAGGCTTTTGCAGGTTCGGTTGAGGCTGGGACCTGCGGTTCCACAGTCTGCTGGCCTGTGGCGGTGGGGATGTTCACATCAAACTCCTTTGTCCGAGGCGCGGGGCGGCGCCATGAGATGTGAGTTGTTATACAAGCATGTATTACGAGCTTGTGCAACCTGTCACAGTCATCCGGTACAGTATCGGTAACCCATCTCAAGTGAGGCACCCTTGACCGACAACGCCGTCCAATTCCTGTCCCGCCCCATCGCCACCCAGCCAGGGCAGCCTTTGCGCGTCGCGGCCTACTCCCGCATCGCCGAAGCCATCCGGACCAAGATCCTGCCGCCCGGGTCTCTACTGCCCACGGAGACCGAACTGGGCACCATGATGGACGTCAGCCGCACCGTGATCCGGGAAGCCCTGATGTTGCTGGAAGAAGACGGCTTGACCCGGGCGCGACGCGGCGTTGGGCGCTTCGTTGCCGATTCACTCCCCCGCATCGGCATTGAACACATCCGCCCGTTCGATCAGCTTCTTGGCGGCCCCGACCAGGACATCCAAGTCAAACGCGTAGCCGCCATCAAGCAACCGGCGTCTGAATTCGTGGCGCCTGGTCTCGGTGTCCAGCCCGATGAAGACGTGTGGTTCTGGGAGAGCGTGCTCATCCGGAACGGCGAGCCCGTGGCTCACCTGCAGGAAAATGTCTCGCAGGGAATCCCCGAAGCTGAGGCCCTCGCGGAAGCGGCAGAGGCTCCCACTCTTTCGGCCTCCACGCTGCTGGAGGTCCTTGCCGGACTTCCCGGCGCCTCCCTTGGTCCCGGCGAATGCCAGATCAGCCTTAGCACCGCCGGCCCCAGCCGCGCCAAGCTGCTGGGCCTCCGCCCCTCGGACCCCGTACTGGTCCTCACCCAATACGTACGCCGGAACGGCAAAGAGTTCTACCTCGCCAAATGCCTCGTGGCAGCCAAGGCCGGCCACCTCTCCGTCATCCAGTCCTCCTGATTCCTTCCCCGTTTTACTCCCGAAAAGGACCTTCCATGAGCACGTCCCCTCAGTCTCCTGCGCCCTCTTCCCTCACCGTGGTGGGCAGTATCAACCTCGACATCACGGCCACGGCGGGCCGGCTCCCATCGCCGGGTGAAACCGTCGGCGGCGGCGTCCTCCGCCAGCAGCCCGGCGGCAAGGGCGCCAACCAAGCGGTAGCGGCGGCCCGGCTTGCGGGCACGTCCCGCATGGTGGGGGCAGTAGGCCAGGACGACGCCGGACTCAGCCTCATCAGCGCCATGTCGGGTGCCGGCGTCGACGTTCAGGACATTGCCCGGGTGGATGCTGCCACGGGAACGGCACTGGTGCTGGTGGACAGCGAGGGTGAAAACCAGATTGTCGTCTGCCCCGGCGCCAACGGCTCCGTGGCCTTGGACGGTGTCACTTTCGGCGCCGACGAGGCCGTCCTCTGCCAACTCGAAGTGGACCAGGACGTTGTTCTCGAAGCCGCTCGGCTGGCCAAGGGATTCTTCGCCTTGAACGCCGCCCCTGCCGCGCCGATCCTGCCTGAACTCCTGGAGCGGTGCGACCTGGTGATCGTGAACGAGACAGAGTATGACCTCATCCCGGCCCTTCGTCATGCCCCGCTTGTGGCCGTGACCTACGGGGGCGATGGCTCGGCTATCTTCGTCGACGGCGATCGGGTCGCCGGGGCTCCGGCCGTGCGCGTTACCGATATTGCCAACACCATCGGTGCCGGGGATGCTTTCTGCGCCGCCTTGGTCCTGGCACTCCAGTCCGGACTGGAGTATGCGCATGCTTTGGCCGTGGCCAACGCTGTTGGCGCGGACGCTGTTCGGGATGCTTCGTCCCAGCCGGCTTTGAAGCCGTTGGAGCACTACATCGACGCGACGCGGCCCTCTCTTGCTGGAGGTTCGGCCGCCACCAAATAGTCGGCCCAGCGCTTCAAGGCAGTCTCGACAGGCGGGTGGTGCAACCCGCCCGCCTCCGCCAAGGCGACCGCGTCCGCCGTCGGATACCTATCGTCAGACAGGAACGTCAATGTCTCCGGGTCTGCCCCAGTCAGCTTGGCGGGCAGTTTCTTCAGCCAGACGCTGGGGATCTTCAGCCATGGGACCCGAACATTGAGGTGCTCCCCGAGCATCCCCAGCAGCTCAGGCAACGGCGGTGTGGCGTCGTCAAGCACCCAGTATGAGGCATTTTCCGCTTCGGGCTTGGTGGGGACCAGCGCCATAAAGGAAGCCAGATAGTCAGCAGTGACCACCGGGACGAACGTGCGCTCATTGCCCGGCAGCATGGGCAGCTTTCCACGGAAGAGGTCCAGCACGCTGGCGGCGAGGCCCACCACCTGCCCGGACTCGCCATTGACGGAATCCCCGATCACGGTGGCCGGGTTGACCATGGTGAACGGAACGCCCAAGGAACGCGCGTTTGCTTGCACTACGGCGTCCGATTCCACCTTGGACCCCTCGTAAGCGCCCAGGCGTTTGTAGTCTTTGGCGCGGCGGGAGTCATCCCATGGCACCTCGGCCGGGTCCTGGCCGCCCACCCGGTAACCGGACAGATGCACCAACCTGGTCAGCGCCGGCAGCTTCGCGGCAAAGCGAACCACACGCTCGGCGCTGGTCACGTTCGCGGCATAGGCCGCCTCGGCAGTCATGCCAAACGCGAATGCACCAGCGACGTTATGGACTTCAATTACCGAGCTGCAAGCGTTCGACGTCGGATCCTGGCCGAGGTCATCACGGCTGAAGTCCACGAGGACGAAGGCTGGGCGCCCGCCCGCGTCGTGCTCCGCCAGCCACACAGCCAGTCGTTGGAAGGAATCCTCCGTGCGCACGGCAGCCGTGACAGTCACGCCCTGCTGCAATAATTCGCGGACCAGCCATTTTCCGATGTGGCCCGTGGCGCCGAATACCAGAGCGTGGCGGGAGCTCATGCGCTGGCCTCGCTGTGAACTGCTTTCATCAGCATTTTGAGCGTCCCGGCAGCAGCGTCCAGGGGCTGGGTGGACTTGTGGGCGCGGGACAGAATGAGGGAGCCCTCCACCAGGCAGATCATCGATGTCGCCACAGGTTGCGCCTGCTCTTTCTCGAGCCCGAACGTCGCCAGATAGCTGACCACTGCGCTGACCCAGGCGTCATAGACCTGGCCGCATGCCTCCCTGAGCGGCTCGTTCCCAGACCCTGCGTCCAAGGCAACGGATGACACCGGACAACCGGCTTGATAGTCGCTGGCTTCCAAAATGCCCTTGAGTTCGGCGACCAGGGCGTCGACCACGGCGTTGGGTGAGGAGGCCGTGGTTGTCGCGCTGCCGATCAGCTCAGCGAATTGATCGCCCGCCAGCCCCACAGCGGCGATCCCGAGTTCGGTTTTTCCTTCCGGGAAATGAAAGTACAAGGAGCCTTTTGGGGCCCCGGATCGCGCCAGCACCGTGTTGAGCCCCGTTCCGTGATAGCCGTGAAGCTGGATGAGGGCGAGCATGGAGTCGATCAAGCGCTGCCGTGTTGCGAGTCCTTTGGGGTACGAGGAAGCCATACCTGAATAATAGACCAGTCTATATATTTTATGTCAAGCGCTGACGGAGGCGAGATCTTCGCCGTTCTCCCCTGGGTTTGCTGACGTTAGTCGGAGATCCGGAAGTCGTCGAACTCCCCTGTGGCGGCCGAGACTTCGAAGTCAACATTCTCGACCCGGCCCGGCGTGCGCGTCGAGTGAAGCCAACTTGTGAAGTCACTGACGCCCGAAACATCGCCCTCGGCCACCAGCTCCACAGAGCCGTCGTGGCTGTTTCGGACCGTCCCTTTCACGCCGAGCTCGTCCGCTTTCCGGGCAGTCCAATAACGGAAACCCACACCTTGGACAACGCCGGTGACGCGGGCCGTGAGGCGAACGGTTTCGTCAGTCATGGACCCACCTTAACGAAACCAGCCCTTGGTCGTCCCACTCGCCGTTCAACGGTGAGCAAAGCGAACAAGGGCAGGTGTCGAGCCAGGCAGACTCAGCCGATCACAATGTCCCGCGTCACGTGGCTGTACGTGATGGTGACGGGGCCGCCGTCGTGGTTCAACTCGTGGTTCGCACCATCACGGGCACCGAACGCACCGTAGTTCTCATCCCACGACCGGTTCAGCGCGATCTTGTAGGTGTAGAAGCCGGCGGGCAGTTCAGCCGTCAGGGTCCACACCTGAACCAAGGGATTGAACTCCATCTGGGCTTCGTCGTACTGCGGAGCCCAGTCCTCGGGCGCACCGAGGATCTTGTTGAAGTCACCGGCAATCGCCACAGCTCCGGGCTGCGGCACGGTCTCGACGGCGGCAGCCGTCTTGGTCTTGGCCGGCGCCTTGCGGGTGGTGGCCTTCTTTGCTGCCGGTGCGGCCTTCACAGCCGCAACCTTGGGTTCAGCCGCCTTCTTCGAAACAGCACGCTTCGACGCCGCTGCCTTCTTGGCCTGGGGCTTGGCTGGCGGGGCCGTCGGAACCGGAACGTCGGCTGGTACCGGAGTTCCGGCGTCGAGCGCTGATCCGAAGACGGAGGCGTCCGGGAAGGCGACCGTCGCACGCAGGCCGTCCTCCGGAATGGTCCAGCCCGAGCGGCCCTTGACCAGCCAGCCGGCCTTGACCAGCTTGGCCGAAGCCGAAGTGAGGGTCTTGTGGCCGCGGGGAATGCCGCCACTGAGGAGTTCAGCCTCGTGGTCATTGAAAGGTACGCGGACGATCGCTTCGGCCAGGACTTCGCCGGCGTTGAGGGTTGTCCCGGACCACACGCCTTCAGCGAGGATGTCCAGTACGGCCTTCAGACGAAGGTTGGTGTTTTCGGCGGTGTTCGCGCCCATGCTTCTCCTTCAACGGTGGATACTCCCTTGCAGTTTGCCAATGAATTGTTAATTCCCGCGACTGCAATTGGTAAACACCGTGTGTCGTGACCGAGTGTGACAGCCCAAGCGCCGCAAATGATTTACGGGTCTCGGCTGTCGGCGCCTATGCGTGCGGCACCGAGGCTTTGACCCACTCCGTAACCTCGTCCAACAGCACCGATTTCCGGGCATCACTGGCGAAGGAGGATCGGATGGAGTTGGCCGCCAACGTAGCCTGTTCCGGAACCGAGAACTCCAGGACCTTGGCCAACTGCTCAAAGTTCTCATCAACGTAGCCGCCGAAGTAGGCGGGGTCATCCGAGTTCACGCTGACGTTCAAACCGATGGCCAGCATCTCCGGCAACGGGTGGTCAGCCAGCGTATCCACTGCGCGGAGCCGGACGTTGGAGAGAGGACAAACCGTAAGGGGCACCTGCTCGGCTACGAGCCGCTGCACTACATCAGTGTCTTCCATGCAGCGGATGCCGTGATCGATCCGCTCGACATGAAGCACGTCCAGCGCCTCGGTGATGTACGACGCCGGACCCTCTTCGCCCGCGTGGGCGATCCGGCGCAGCCCGGCCTCGCCGGCGCGCTGGTACAGGCGCTCAAATTTCGACGGCGGATTGCCCACCTCTGCGGAGTCCAGCCCTATGCCCGCGATCGGGGCGTGCATGGCCAGGAGTTGGTCCAGCACTTCGAGGGCGGATTCCTCGGACATGTCCCGCAGGAAAGCGGCGATGAGGAGGGTGGAAACACCAAAGTCCTCTTCTGAGGTTGCCAGCGCGTTGGCTACACCGTTGACGCAGGTTTCCAGTGCAACACCCCGGGATACGTGGGCTTGCGGGTCCATCATGATTTCCGCGTGGCGCACTCCCCCGGCGGCTGCCCGCTTCAGGTAGGCGCGCGTCATGTCGGTGAAATCCTGCTCAGTCTGCAGGACAGCCATGTTGGCGTAATAGAGGTCCAGGAAGGATTGCAGGTCCGTGAACTCGTACTTTTCGCGCAGTTCTTCGATGTCTTCGTACGGCAACTCAATGCCGTTTCGTTCGGCCAGGGCAAAGATCAGCTCTGGCTGGAGAGTCCCTTCGATGTGCAGGTGCAGTTCGGCAACCGGGGGCGCCGTGGTGACAGTTTTCTCGTCAAAAGTTTCCACCCTGCAACTCTAGGCCCCAACAATGGCACGTGTCCCGGAGCACTCAACTTGGTTCTCACGCCCGGCACCCTCAAACTGAAAGGATGCAGACTTTCCTCCCTTTCGCCGATTTCCGTGAGAGTGCCGCGGCGCTCGACACTTCAAGGCTCGGCAAACAACGCGTCGAAGCACTCCAGGTCCTCCGCGCGTTGGTGATCCCGGAGTACGGTTGGCAGCAGCACCCCGCCGTCCGCATGTGGATGGGCCACGTCCCGGCGCTGACCCTTTACGGCCTCGCGATGGCTGACGAGTGGATGGAACGCGGCCACCCGGACAACACGCGGGACAACATCGCGGAGTTCGCGCCGCAGGCGGCACACCCCGACTACGCGTCCCGGATCATCATGCCGCCATGGCTCGGACACGAGGACCTGCACCTCAGCCACCGCTCCAAGCTGCTCGGCAAGGACCCCAAGTTCTACACCGACGTTTTCCCGGGCACCGAGGAAAAGCTCGAGTACATCTGGCCGGAACCCAAGCACGAGTTCCACCCCGAAGATCCTGAGGACGACGCCCTGTTGATCCTGCGTGCCAACGTGGAGGACGTCCGCCCGGAGCAGCTCACCACGGTCAGCATGCCCCCGCACGGCAAGTCCAAGGCCGCCCCGGCGGCAGACCCTGATGAGTACCAGTTTGTGTACGCCGAGGAGAAATCCCGCAGGCACGTCGGCGCTGCCAAGAAGCGCCCCGTGGCGCAGAAGGAGAAGAAGCCGACCCGTAAGCGCCAGGCACAGGAGCAGGCTTTCAACACCCTGCCCGGCAAGACTGAGCTCGCAGTTCCGTTCGACGGTGGGCAGACCTTCGCCATTGGGCTCATCCAGGGCCGGCCCATCACGGTGGATGGCCGGTTCGCCCGCAACTTTGAGGTCACCAACGTGATCAAGCGCTCCGATTTCGACTACCCCGCTCTGCTGCAGGACCCCCGGGTGTTTTTCCCGGTCCCGGCGCCCGCGGAGTAGCGGCACTTTCGAACAACGCACGACGGCGGCAGCCGGGTTCCGTTTCAAGGGAACCTAGGCTGCCGCCGTCGTTATTTGTTGTGTGAGACGGTGGAGGCACGCAGCTATGGAGGAGGGCCATGGATTTCCAGCACGTCATCGAAGAAGTCGGCCGATACATGGACTTCGCCGGAGTGGCAGTCATGGTGATCGGTGCCCTGGTTTCCGTCCCGCTGGCCCTGCGCGGCTACCAACCCAAACGGGCGCGCGGGCTCACGCCGTTCTCTCCGTACCGCTCGTACCGGCAACTGCTGGGACGGTCCATCCTTCTGGGGCTCGAACTCCTGGTGGCCGCCGACATCATCCGCACGGTCGCAGTCACTCCAACGTTCGAAAGCGTTGGTGTCCTGGCGATCATCGTGCTGATCCGGACCTTCCTTAGCTTCTCCCTTGAGCTTGAAATTACCGGCCGCTGGCCGTGGCAGAAGGATGCTCCGAAGCCGGAGTAATCAGGATTGGAGCGTCCAACGATTCCGATTCCCTCAGCCATCCCGGCAGCATGCTCTCAACAGTCCTGGCCAGTTCCTCAGCGGTCTCCGTGGGCTCCTGAAGCCAATCCAGCAGCAGCGACAGGATGCCGCCCACCAGGAAGATTGCTGCCCGATGCGCCTCCAGCCCGGTGGGTTTGGTTTCCACAGTGCTAATGGCTTCAGTCAGGTGGGCAACAAGTGTCCCGTGGAGTTCAAAGAGCGCCGGCGTCTGTGTATCAGGGACCAGCACCGCAAGGCACAGCACCCTATGGTGACCGAGGTGCCCAAAGAGTTCCGCGAAGCCAACGCGGGACCGTCCGGCTTCACTTGGCCGTTCAGCCGCTCCGCCTGAGGACGGCGTGAACTCGTCGAGCAGTTCCCTGAAAGCCGCAACGCCCACGTTCTCCGCGCCGGAAAAGTGGTTGTAGAACGAGCTCCGGCTCACGCCGGCTTCGTGCGCGAGGGATGACACCGTGGGCGCGGATTCACCGCGCTCAAGTTGCCGTTCGAACGCGTCCAGCAGCAGTTGCCGCGTCCGCACGGCCCGCGGATCAGCCGCGTTGCCCTCGCGCATGAACACCGCGGGAGGCGTGCCAGTGAGGCCCATGCCTGCTCCTCCTCAATCCTCGTTGGATCTATCGTACAGTTGCCCAACAAGTGCATCTATCGTACAGTTGTCCGATAGCGCTCCGGGCGCCAGCGCCTGGGCGATCACCACTGAAGGGACCCGCATGCCAGCCATGGACAGATTCGATCCGGAAATAGTGGCACTCTTTGAGACCCTCGCCGCGGCCTCCGCCGCCACGCCGGCAACCGCCATACCCCTGCGTGGCGATGCCTTGGGACTGAGGGAAATGATCGATACCGGACTCAGCGCCATCCCCCGCCCACAGACCACGAACGTCGAGGTGACGTCCCATGCTGCCCAGACGTCCGACGGCTCCAGCCTTGAACTCCGCTGGTACGTCCGCGGCGACGACGAAGCAACGGATCGGCCTGCGGTGGTCTACTTCCACGGTGGAGGGCGAATAGCGGGAAAGCTGGATCACTACGACGGCGTCATCCAGCACTACGTCGGAGAAACTGGGACGCCCATGCTCTTGGTGGATTACCGACTGGCCCCGGAACACCCGGGAAGTACTGCCCAGCAAGATGGCCTCGTGGCCATCAAATGGCTCATGGCCAACGCCGACGAGCTTCGCGTGGACGAGAACCGCATTGGGGTCATGGGCGACAGTGGTGGTGGCGGCGTTGCTGCGGGCACCGCCATCCTTGCCAGGGAGCACGACGTTCACGTTGCTCAACAGATCCTCGTTTACCCGATGCTCGATGACCGGAACACCTCCCCTGATCCTCAGCTGGAAGGTCTGGTGACATGGAGCCACGACGCCAACTGGACCGGCTGGAACGCCGTGCTCGGAGACACCATAGGGACTGACGACGTATCGCCGGTTGCGGCGCCGGGCCGTTTAGAAAACTTCGACGGGCTGCCCAGCGCATACATCGAAGTGGGAGACCTCGATATCTTCCGGGACGAATCCATTGCATTCGCACAGGGTCTGTTCAGGGCTGGTATTAAATGCGAGCTGCACGTCAACGCCGGCATCATGCACGGGCATGACATGTTGAGCTTTGACATGGACGTAACCCAGCGCAGTCTCGCCGCGCGATGCCGGGCCATCCGAGCCCTATAGAGGGGATGAGCGTGGCCGAAGGCTACGATCGAAACCATGACGCAGCCATGGACCCCGGACCTTCTTGGCGAAGGCTTTGAGCAGCAAACGCTAGAGCTCGACGGCGGTGCTCCCGCCACCTTGGTACGGTACGTCGGCGGCGGAGAGCAGTGGCTGGATATTCCGGACGGTGCGCCAATCGATGCCGATGTCCTCTATGTACACGGCTGGTCCGACTACTTCTTCCAACGTCATCTGGCTCAGTTCTGGCACCGTACCGGCGCGCGCTTCTACGCCCTGGATCTGCACAACTACGGGCGCAGCCTGCGTCCCGGACTGGTTCCGGGTTTCGTCACCAACCTGTCCGATTACGACGCCGACATCGCCGCGGCCCTGTCAGCCATGGGCCGCTCCGGTGTTCCTGGCGAGGACCGCCCACTCATTCTGTTGGGCCACTCCACGGGCGGACTCACCCTGAGCCTCTGGGCTTCCCGGCACCCGGGAATCGCGTCGGCGCTGATACTCAACAGCCCGTGGCTGGAATTTCAAGCCACGGAGCTCGGCAGGAGGGCAATCGCACCCTTGGTTGGGCTCCACGCAAAGCTCCATCCGCTGGCACCCCTGCCACCGGTGGATCCGGGCATTTACACCCGCGCCGTGTCAGCCGCTTTGGACGGCGAATGGGAGTACAACCTTGACTGGCGGCCGGACAGGGGTTTCCCTGTTACGCCTGCATTCCTTGACGCCGTATTCCGCGGCCAGGCCACCGTTGCGGCCGGCCTCGGCATCGAAGTACCGGTGCTCGTCATGCTCTCGGACAAGAGCTACCTGCAGCCGAAATGGTCAGCCGATGCACTCACAGCTGACGTCGCGCTGAATGTCGACGCGGTGGCCCACCGCTCGCTGTCCTTGGCTGACACCGTCACCGTGAGCCGGCTGCCAAACGCCTTCCACGACATCTTCCTGTCCCCCGAACCCATTCGACGCGAGGCTTTCCAGCGCATCGGCCGCTGGCTTCCCACGGCACTGCAGCCCTCGGATGCAGTGGTGTGGGAAGCCAGGACTGCGGGCCTGTAGGAGCTACTTGCCGAGTCCGGCCCGGCGCAACGCTTCGGCCATCGCCGTATTGGCGGGAGCAGCAGGAGCTTGCTGGGCCTTGCCCTGGCGAGGGTTTCCCTGACTCTGCCGCGACGAACCTTGACCTTGGCCGGGCTGGCCGGAACGCTGACCGGGTTGGCCGCCGCGCTGGCTGGGCTGGCCACCACGCTGTCCCTGCTGCCCTCCAGAATCCCGTCCACCCGAAGCACGACCGCCGGTGCCGCGGCCGCCCGCGGTGCCGGGTTCGTCGTCGAGCCTCAACGTCAGGGAGATGCGCTTGCGCTCAGGGTCTGCTTCCAGGACTTTGACGCGGACCACTTGTCCGGACTTCACGATTTCACGGGGATCCGAAACGAACTTGTTGGACAGTGCCGACACGTGGACAAGACCGTCCTGGTGCACTCCGACGTCAACGAAGGCTCCGAACGCGGCCACGTTGGTGACAGTACCCTCCAGGATCATGCCGGGCGTGAGGTCGGAAATCTTCTCGATGCCCTCAGAGAACGACGCCGCCTTGAAAGCCGGGCGCGGATCGCGGCCCGGTTTCTCCAGTTCGGACATGATGTCCTTGACCGTGGGAAGGCCGAAGGTGCCATCAACGAATCCCTGCGGATCCAAGGACGTAGCAGGTCCGCCACCGGCCGCGACCAGGATCTTGCGGGCCACGGAGTAAGCCTCGGGGTGCACGCTGGAGGCGTCCAAAGGCTCCGCTCCGCCGGTGATCCGGAGGAAGCCAGCGCACTGTTCAAAGGCCTTCGCACCCAGTCGCGGCACCTTCTTGAGGTCGCTGCGCTTGGCGAAAGGCCCATTCTCGTTCCGGTACGCCACGATGTTCTCGCTGAGCAGAGGCCCGACGCCGGCCACCCGGCTCAACAATGCGGGCGACGCAGTGTTGACGTCCACACCCACGGCGTTGACACAGTCTTCCACCACGGCATCCAGTGAACGGTCCAGCTTCGCGGCAGTGACGTCGTGCTGGTACTGACCCACACCGATGGACTTCGGCTCGATCTTGACCAGTTCCGCCAGCGGATCCTGCAGGCGGCGGGCGATGGACACGGCACCTCGCAGCGAGACATCCATGCCCGGAAGTTCAGAGGCTGCCAGTGCCGAAGCGGAGTACACGGAGGCCCCGGCCTCCGAAACAACCAACTTCTGGATCCCCTTGGAACCGGCAGCTTCGAGGGACTTGATGAGTTCCGTGGCCAGCTTGTCCGTCTCGCGGGAAGCCGTTCCGTTGCCGATGGCGACGAGTTCCACGTTGTACTGCTTGGCGAGCCGGCCGAGGGTGGCCAAAGCCTCGTCCCACTTCCTGGCAGGGGCGTGCGGGTAGATGGTGTCCGTGGTGACCACCTTGCCGGTGCCGTCCACGACGGCCACTTTCACGCCTGTCCTGAGTCCCGGGTCCAGGCCGAGCGTGGCGCGGTTACCGGCAGGAGCGGCCAGCAGGACATCGCGCAGGTTGGCAGCGAAAACGCGCACAGCTTCATCCTCGGCATCGGCGAACATACGTCCGCGAAGGTCGGTGGTGAGCCGGTCCAGGATGCGTCCGCGCCATGCGAGCTGGGCTGTCTGCGTCAGCCAAGTATCGGCGGGCCGGCCCTGGTTGGCGACCCCGAGGCACTTGGCCACAGCATTCTCGTACTTCCCGCGGGCGGCGGCCAGGGCGTCGTCGTCGGCCGGGTCTGCTTCGGCGAGATCCAACTCCAGGACGCCGTCCTTTTCGCCACGCAGCAGTGCGAGCACGCGGTGCGATGGCATCCCGGACGGCACCTGCGTGAACTCGAAGTAGTCCTTGAACTTCTGTCCCTCGGTTTCCATGCCCTTCTTCACGCGAGAGACCATGCGTCCCTGCTTCCAGAGGCGTTCGCGCAGGTCCTCGGCGAGGTCGGCATCCTGCCCCACCCGCTCCACCAGGATCGCGCGGGCGCCTGCTAGCGCCATGGTGGCGTCGTCGATGGAGTGCTCGGCGTTCAGGTACTTGGCAGCTTCGGCAGCCGGATCCAGCTGCGGGTTGGCGAGCAGGATGTCGGCCAGCGGCTCCAGCCCGGCTTCGCGGGCGATCTGGGCTTTGGTGCGACGCTTGGACTTGAAGGGGAGGTAGATGTCCTCCAGCCGTGCCTTGGTATCAGCGCCGACGACGGCGGCTTCCAGTTCCGGAGTGAGCTTGCCTTGGGCGGCAATCGCCTCGAGAACAGACTTCCGCCGCTCCTCCAGCTCACGGAGGTATCTGAGGCGTTCCTCGAGGTCGCGGAGCTGGGTGTCATCGAGCGTCCCGGTGACTTCCTTGCGGTAGCGGGCGATGAAGGGGACGGTGGATCCGGCGTCGAGCAGTTCCACCGCGGCCTTGACCTGCCATGCCTTGACGCCGAGTTCTGCGGCGATCTGGGCGTGGATGGCGGAATCGACTGACTGGTGTTGGAGATTTGAAGTCACCATGACAGTTTGCCTCACGTGGCCGACAGTTTCCGAAGGGAGGTACCGGGAAGCCCTATCCCGGGGGCGCCGTTAGTGCTGTAGTTGGACCATGCAGGAACTGCTCATCATCCTTCAGGACGGGTTCGATTCCGATGACGTGACCGTGACCGTCAACGGCAAGGAAGCCGTGTCCGAGCGCGGCATCTCCACCAAAATGTTGTTGGGGATGGCCGACGAAGTCACGGTGGAGCTGCCGGCCAAGGGCGCCACGGTGGGAGTGGAAGTCAGCAGCAGAAAACTCAGCGCAACGAAGAAGCTCGCGGGAAAGCCAAAGAGCCTGATCGTCTCCATAGAGGAAGGCGAACTCGTACTGCGTGAAGGAACGGGCCGCGAGGCCTTCCTCTAAAGGAAGGCCTCGCGGCGGCTGGATTTGGTTGCGGGGCTCAGATTGGTTGCGGGGCTCAGATTGGTTGCGGTGCTCAGTGGGCCATGTGTTCCTTGGCCGAGATGTGTTCAACCATTTCACCGAGGCGCTCTTCCGCGTAGTGGTTGCGGGCAATATCGCCCTGGCTGATGATTCCTACCAACTTGTGGTCGCTGATGACGGGCAGGCGGCGAACCTGGCGGTCCTCCATCATGGTGACGGCCTCGTCCACGTTGGCATCAGCGTCCACCCAGTACGGTTTGCCGGTTGCGAGCTCGCGGGCAAGGACTTCACGGGCATCCTTGCCTTCGGCCAAACACTTGACCACGATGTCGCGGTCGGTGATGAAGCCGGTGAGCTTGCCGTCGCTGCCGCAGATGGGAAGTGAACCGCAGTCCAGGTCCCTCATCAGCATGGCGGCTTCCTGAAGAGTCTTATCCTCGGCGATGCACTGTGCATTCGTCGTCATGAATTCACGTACGGCACTCATGGGTCCTCCTTCATCGAATGGGGTTATCGACGCGGGGCCTTCGGCACGGGTCCTTCGGCTCCGGGCGCCGATGATGCCAGCCTACGCTCGGCGGGAACACCTGACCAGACGATCCAGCCTCTTCGGGAAGGCAGAAAACAGCATCATTCCTATGGATATAATCCATTCGCTGGAGTATCCTCGGTTTGGGTTACACACGGCTTCTGGGCATTGGCCATTCGGACTCATTTTGAGCACTCATCACGCGCACCCGCCTCGCCCTGAACCGTCATGCCGTTCATGCGCAGATCCATGAACGAACGCATATTGACTGCTTGAAGAGCGAGAAAGATCTCCCCATGGACACCCCCAACGTCCCCAGCACCTACTACAACCCTGCCCAAGCCACCACCCAATCCCTCCCCTCAACGGAATTCTGGAGGTGCCGGCGACCCGCAGCGGTCAGCGGGCGATATGAAGGCTTCCAAGGCAACCCCGGCCCCATTGGAAGCGCCTTGGACCTCCGTTTGGACATCGACTCCCGCGACGGCGTCCAGTCTCCTGTCATGAACAAGGTCAGCGGTGACTTCTACAGCACCCGCTTCGTCAAGGTGGCGGGCGTCAACCAACTTGTGAAGACGTACGTTGAGTCATGGATCGTGGACACACCCCTTGTGACGTTCACCGATACCGACGTGCACATCCTCGGAACCGTCCGCTATTGGAAAGGAACCCACCCTGCCACCACGGTGGACATTGTGGTGTCGTGGTCCCACGGAGCAGTCACGGGAGCGGTTGCCACGTTTACGTCCGGCGGAGTCCTCGGCCAGCCCTACGCGTGTACCTACCGTTCGGACGCCTTCCGCGATATGAACCTGGAGTTGGATTATTGCTCCTCTGTGGACATCGAACCCAAGGTTCCCGTCTACAACAGCCATGCCCACAACAACCGACCCGCGGACCTGCCCAACCGGACCGTCACCATCGAGTCGTCGTACAAGGACGCCGGAATCGCCGTCACCATTGATCCGGTCCATACAGTCATCGACGACAGCGCCGCCGGCTTTGCTTCGTGGAACGTCGGCGAACTCCACGACGCCATGGAAACCTCGTTCGGCAAGTACAACTCGGGCTGGCCTGCGTGGAACATGTGGGGCATCCAGGCCGGCATCTTTGACAGCGCCGGGGTGGGTGGCATTATGTTCGACGCCGCTGCGGGCTTTGGCGGCGCAGGTCGCGGACCCGACCGCCAGGGTTTTGCGGTATTCCGGAACCACTCCTGGTTTACCAACCTTGTTTCCAACCCCAGCACCCAGGATCAGGCCTGGGCCATGCGGCACTTCCTCTACACCTGGGTCCACGAAGCCGGGCACGCCTTCAACTTCCTGCACGCCTGGGATAAAGCCCGCCCGGATGCACTGTCCTGGATGAACTACGACTGGAAATACGATCAGCGCAACGGCACGGACACCTTCTGGGCCAACTTCCGTTTCCGCTTCGACGACGACGAACTCCTCCACATGCGCCACGGTGACCGGGCCTCCGTCATCATGGGTGGAGATCCGTGGGCCTCCGGCGGGCATCTGGAATCCCCTGCCGGCGCCATGACAGTCTCCGGGCCGGGCAGCGACGTGGAACTGACGCTCTCGGCCAAGGACCACTTCGACTACATGGAGCCCGTGTCCATCGAGTTCCGGTTGCGGAATACCACCGACGTGCCCGTCATGGTGGATGGCAGGCTCGATCCCCGGTACGGCAACACCACGGTCTATGTGCAGAAGCCCAACGGAACTGTGGTGCTGCATGAATCGGTGGTCTGCTTCTACGGCCTTCCGGAGATCGTAACGCTGGCTCCTGCGCCGGTGGGCGACGATGACGGCAGCGACCGCTACAGCCAACTCGTCCAGCTCGCCTACGGAGTGGGAGGCTTCGCTTTCGACGAGCCAGGGCAGTACCTGGTCCGCGCCGTCTACTCCACGGACGGCATCGTCCAAGCGTCCAATACCTTGCCTCTTCGTGTCGGGTTTCCCGTCACCCGTGAAGAGGACCGGTTCGCGCCCGAGTTCTTCACCCGCGAGGTAGGCCTGACCCTGGCGTTCGAGGGCTCCATGTCGCCGTATCTGAGCAAGGGCCTGGACGCACTGACCGAGGCGGCCGGGCGTTTCGGTGGCGAGCCCTTGGGCGTCAAGGCTGCCACCGCCGTCGCACAATCCGTGGGAGATGACTTCTACCGCCGCAAGGACGAAAAGATGGTCAAGCACCACAGCGCCGACCCCGAGCGTGCACTGGCGCTGACTGATGCCGGCCTGGCCAGCTACCAGCAAGGCGCTGGCGCGGCAAGCAACCTCGCCTACCGCGGCCTGGTGGAGCTGCGTACCGAACTCCACGCCAAAGCGGACAGTACCGCGGCCGCAAAATCCGAGGTTGAGACCCTCGCGAAGGACCTGGGCACCCGTGGCGCCAATGCCGCAGTACTGGCCCAAGTCAAGGAACTGATCCCATCAACTCCGGCGGCCCGTTCCCGCCGGTCGGCTCCGAGGAAGCCTGCCAAAAAGCCGTCGGATGGCTAGCTGGTATCTGGATCCTCTGTAGCCGGCGACGGCGGCACCCCGCCCTTGGTGCCGCCGTCGCTCTCTTCTTGCGGCGGCTTGGTCGCGGCGGCTACTCCGCGATGTCCTCGGCCCACAACTCGGGGTGTTCGGCCTGGAAGCTGCGCATCATGTCCACACAGCGAGCATCGTCCAGGACCACTACTTCGACGCCGCGTGAACGCAGGAGGTCGAATTCGCCGGGGAACGTCTCGGCTTCGCCCACCACTACGCGCGGGATCTTGAACTGGATGATGGTTCCCGTACACATCGCACAGGGCGCCAACGTGGTGTAGAGCGTGGTGTCACGGTATGTTTTTTGGCGTCCGGCGGCACGAAGCGCGGACATCTCGCCGTGCGCAATCGGATCGCCGTGCTGCACCCTTTCGTTGTGGCCGCTGGCGACCACCACGCCGTTGCGGGCCAAGGCGGCTCCGATGGGTATCCCACCCTCGCTGAGGCTCTTCTGTGCGGCCTGGTACGCGGCTTCGAAAGCAGGGTCAATGCTTGGGGCTGTTTCGGTCATGGGTGCAGTCTAAGGTTGCCGGGTCTGAATTGTCCGAAGCCAAAATGTCACAGCCCGCTGATAGCTTGGCTACAAGGATTTCAACTGGCTTGGAAGAAAGGTGGGTCGCTGTGTTCTTTCTCGATCCAGAGACAGCGGGCTCCCCTCAGGACCTGGTCTTCTCGGCCAGCGACCTCGTTATCGCTGCCACCTGCGAGTACCAACTGCTCCGGAAGCTCGACGAAAAACTCGGCCGATCACCCAAACCGGACTTCGCGGCGGACGCCATGTTGGATCGCACTGCCAAGCTGGGCGACGTGCACGAGCATCGCGTCCTTGAGGAGTTCGTAGCTGAATTTGGGCATTGGGATGCGGCTACAGGAAAAGGCGTTTACGACGTCGTCCCCGCCACTTCGATGGACCGCGCCACTCTTTCGGCCAAACATGCGGAATCCGTCGACGCCCTGCGCTCAGGAGCGGATGTGGTGTTCCAAGCAGCCTTCTTCGACGGTCAGTTCCACGGCCGCTCGGACTTTCTGGTCAAGCAACCCGGCGGGCTGTATGCGGTGTTCGATACCAAGCTGGCCCGCCATGCCAAGGTCACTGCGCTTTTGCAGCTTGCCGCCTATGGAGACCAACTCCTCAAGGCCGGGATCACCCCGGATCCAACCGTCACCCTGGTGCTGGGCAACCGCGTCCACAGCGACCACCCACTTGCGCAGATCCTTCCTGTCTTCAAAGAACGCCGGGAGCGCTTCCTCGGCATGACAGCTGCCCATGTTTCGGAGGCCGGGTCCGTGGAGTGGGGGGACTCCCGGTACTCCGCCTGCGGCCGCTGTGACTACTGCGCCGAGCAGGTCCAGTTGCACCGGGACCTGCTCATGGTGGCTGGCATGAGAATCAGCCGCCGTAAGAAGCTGATCGAAACCGGGGTTACCACCATCGATCAGCTAGCAGCCATGCCAGCCACTGGCGACGCCACGCTGCTCAGGCTCCGCGAGCAAGCCCAACTCCAGACGGGCACAGGCACCCCGGACGGCACGGTCAACTACACGGACAAAACCGGTGAGGCCAAGGCCATCAGCTACACGGTGCTGCCGGACAGCACGCTTGGAAGGCTCCCCGCGCCGGATCCGGGCGACATCTTCTTCGACTTCGAGGGAGATCCCCTCTGGCAGGATCCCGCCACTGGAAAGTGGGGCCTCGAGTATCTGTTCGGGGTTATCGAGAACCCAGAGGAACCGGGTGCCGAGCCTGTTTTCCGGCCTTTCTGGGCGCACTCGCGGGTGGAGGAAGGTCAAGCGTTTGTGGACTTCCTGGAATACGTGGACAAGCGCCGCGCCATCTACCCCGGGATGCACATCTACCATTACGCGGCCTACGAAAAGACAGCCCTGCGCAATCTTTCGCTGACGCATGTGGTGGGCGAAACCGCCGTCGACGACCTCCTGCGCCAAGGCGTCCTGGTGGACCTCTACGACACCGTCCGGCACAGCATCCGGGTCTCCGAGAACTCGTACAGCATCAAGAAGCTGGAGCCCCTGTACATGGGGCAGCATCTGCGCTCGGGTGATGTCACCGACGCCGGTGCCTCCGTTGTCGCCTACGCCGACTTCTGCACTGCCAGGGACACCGGCCAAGCCGGGCAAGCAGCGGCCATTCTCGAAGGTATCCGGGACTACAACGAATACGACTGCCTCTCAACACTGGAGCTGCGCAACTGGCTGCTAGCCCGTGCTGCGGAGCGCGACATCTTTCCGGGCGGGTCGATTGACGGTGTTCCTGCGAAAGACGATGAGCCTGCGAAGTACGAGGCCGCGCCGGAAGAGACCGCATTGCTGGATTACGTGGCTGGCCTGTCCCCGGCGGAACAGTCCTCCGCTGATGCCCGTGCGGTAACGATCGTCGCCGCCGGCGTTGGGTACCACCGACGCGAAGACAAGCAGCACTGGTGGGGTCATTTCGACCGCTTGGAGAAGCCCGTGTCGCAGTGGGAGGACGGGCGTGACATCTTCACCGTAGAGCGTGCCATGGTGCTGCAGGACTGGGCCAAACCGGGTCCCCGGAAGAACCCAGTACGGATCTCCACGTTGATCGGCCGTTCCGGCGACGGCTCAGGATTGGAGCCCGGCAAGAAGTACTTCCGTATGTATGACCCTCCGCTGCCGGAGGCCTTGGCGGAGAAGGAATCGTCAGTGCTCGGCCGTGCGGGCTTGAGCGGTACGGAAGTCATCGAGGTCGGGGAAATGGACGACGCCGAAACCGTCACCATCTCCGAACGGCTCCCCCGCGGCGCTGCCGAGTACACCGGGCTTCCCATGGCATTGACCCCGGACAGTCCCATTTCCACCGACGGCCAGCGTGCTGCCTTGGCGGCATTGGCCACCAAGCTCAGCGCTTCCCTTCCGTCATGGCCCCGGGACTGCTCGTTGGACCTCATTCGAAGGCAGCCGCCCAAGCTCAGCACATTGCACGCCCTGCCCGCAGTTGGGGCCGGGCACACAGGCTACGTCGATGCCATCACTGACGCCGTGGTGGACCTGGATGACTCCTATTTGGCCGTCCAGGGACCCCCGGGCAGCGGCAAAACGTATGTCGGTTCGCACGTCGTAGCCCGGCTCGTTGCCAAGGGCTGGAAGGTCGGAGTGGTGGCCCAGTCCCATGCCGTCGTAGAGAACATGCTTTGCGCTGCCGTGGAAAAAGCCGGCGTGGATCCCCAACGGGTGGCTAAAGAGGTCAAACACGACGACCCCGTGCCGTGGCCGCTGTGCGCGAAAGGCGATGTCGAAGAGCTGTTGTCCAAGCCGGGCGGCGCCCTCATTGGCGGCACAGCCTGGACCATGGTGGGGAGCTCAGTTCCGGCCGGTTCGCTTGATCTCCTGGTCATCGATGAAGCAGGACAGTTCTCGCTGGCCAACACCATGGCCGTCAGCAGGGCAGCCAAGCGGCTCCTCCTTCTAGGCGACCCACAGCAACTTCCGCAGGTCACCCAGGGCAAGCACCCTGAGCCGGTGGATGAATCGGCCCTTGGCTGGTTGTCAGATGGCTTTAACACGCTGCCGCAGGAGCTGGGCTATTTCCTGGCGCTCTCGTGGCGCATGCATCCCGAGTTGTGCAGCGCCGTCTCGGAGCTGTCCTACGACAACCGGCTTGAGGCTGGCCCCGCAGCCAAGGAACGACACCTGGAGGGTGCAGCTCCGGGTATTTCCTGCGTTTACGTGCCGCATACCGGTAACTCCACGTCCTCACCCGAGGAGGCGGTGGAAGTGGTCCGACAGGTCCAAGCACACCTCGGCCTGAAGTGGCTGGACCCTTCGGACTCCCCGGATCCCCGGCCCTTGGAAGAGACCGACATCTTGGTGGTCGTCGCCTACAACGCCCAGGTCCAGCTCATCAAACACGAGCTCAGGGCAGCCGGGCTGGGCAAGGTGCGTGTGGGTACCGTGGACAAGTTCCAAGGCCAGGAAGCACCAATAGTCATCGTCTCCATGGCTGCATCGGCAGCCGGCGAAGTTCCCCGCGGCATGGAATTCCTGTTGTCCCGCAACCGGATCAACGTGGCGGTGTCGCGCGGGCAGTGGCGTGCCGTCGTCGTGCGTTCGCCCGAGCTGACCAACTATCTGCCGACGCATCCGGAAGGCCTGGAGAACCTCGGCGGCTTCGTGGCCCTCTGCCAGCGCGCTGTGGGCTAACCTCGGCCAGCGAATGCTTCGTCCAGGACCCGGCCAAAGTTGGTGGCGTCGTGCGCGAAGCGGCCAAGGAAAAGCCCTGACACTCCGTCCAGCTGTGGCATCAGGCCTGGTTTTGCCGAGCCGCCGTAGATGATGGGCATCCCCGCCAGTCCGTGCTGGCCCAGCGTTCCTCGCAGCGCAGCCGCTACCTTCGAAACATACCCGGCCGAGGCAGGCTCCGGGGCGCCGATCGCCCACACAGGTTCGTAAGCAATAACCAGGTGTGAGGCAACGGACCAGTCGCCTGACACTGCTGCCTTGATCTGCCGGAACACTGTATCGGCCGCCACCGCTGGCTCGCTGACTTCCAGCTCCCCCACACACAGCAGCGGTGTCAGCCCGGAGTCGACGGCGGCACCAACCTTGAGCGCGATCATCGCCTCGTCCTCGGCAAAGTAGCGTCGCCGCTCGGAGTGACCGATTTCCACCAGGCCAACCCCGAGCTCAGCAAGCATCGACGGAGAAACCTCACCTGTCCACGGCCCGTCAGACCAGCCGCAGTTCTGCGCGCCGAGCACCAAGGATGTGCCCTCCAGCATCGTCGCGGCCGCAGGCAAAACCGGAAAAGACGGGATCACAAACGGGACCACCCGCCCGGCCGCAAGGGCCGGACGGGCGTCCACTTCTGCCACCAACTGCTCCAACCAGGCCAGGCTCTGCGCGTAGCCCATGTACATCTTGGTGCTGACGCCAATGAACAGGGTGTCAGGAGCAGAAAGCATCACGGTCTACTTGCCCAGCAGTTCGTCGGCCTTGTTGCTGAAGCGCTTGGTGCCGAACATGAGCAGTGCCGCCACGAAAGGCAGGACGCCCAAGGCGTAGACACCCATGGTCCCTGTGTCCGACGCCGTGACCTGGTTGACCGTGGTGCGCAGGATCGGGGCGACGAACCCGCCCAGGTTTCCGAGGGAATTGATCAGCCCGATACCGGCAGCCGCGGCAGTTCCGGTGAGGAACGCCGTCGGGTATGACCAGCAAATGGGACCGGCGGACAGGAAGCTGCACACCGCCAAGGTGATGAAGATGATGCCGAGCGCGGGCAGCTGGTTGGCGCCTGCCCAAGCGGATCCGAAGATGCAAAGCCCCGTGGAGATGAACAGTGCAGTACCCCAGCGGCGTCGACGAGCCACCGTGTTGGCGGCCTTGCCGATGAAGTAGCAGGCGAAGATTCCGAAGAACCACGGGATGGCTGCCAGGAGTCCGACGGCGAAGCCCACCTTTTGGCCGGTCAACTGAGCCACCTGCTGTGGCAGGTAGAACGTCACGCCGTAGACGGCGACCTGCAGGCAGAAGTAGATGACGGTGAAGTACCAGACGCGGCCGTTCCGCATGGAAGCCAGGACGCCACGGGGGCCGGATTCTTCCTTGACCGTGTCTTCCAGGGCCATGACATCGGACAGCGCCGTCTTCTCTTCCTTGGTCAGGAACTTGGCGTCCTGCGGGCTGTTGATCAGGAAGAAGTATGCGGCGACACCGGCCAAAACGGCGAGCATGCCTTCGACGAAGAACATGACCTGCCAGCCGGCAACGCCCGGAACCTGGTCGCCGATGTTGATGAGCCAGCCGGATAACGGTGCGCCCATCATCTGGGAGAACGGCTGGGCCAGGTAGAAGATGGCGAACATCTTCACGCGGACCTTATTGGGGAACCACGCCGCCAGGAACATGATGACGCCCGGGAACAGTCCGGCCTCGGTGACGCCCAACAGGAAGCGAAGGATGATGAAGGATGTCTCGCCCTGCACGAAGGCGAAGCACGCCGAGACGATGCCCCATGTAATTGCGATGCGGGCGAGCCATACCTTGGCCCCGAATTTGGTGAGCAGCAGGTTGCTGGGGATCTCGAACAGGGCGTAGCCGATGAAGAAGATGCCGGCGCCCAGGGCATAGGCCCCTGCGGTGATTCCCTTGTCCACTTCCAAGGCTGCTTCGGCGAAGCCAACGTTGGTGCGGTCCAGGAAGGCCACCACGTAGAGGATAACGAGCATCGGCATGAGCCGCCGTGACGCTTTGGAAATTGCCGATTTGAGGACCGGCGTA
Organism: Arthrobacter sp. 18067; assembly: GCF_902706295.1. GTDB lineage: Bacteria > Actinomycetota > Actinomycetes > Actinomycetales > Micrococcaceae > Arthrobacter. The sequence goes on from NZ_CACSJJ010000008.1 coordinate 34,514, forward strand.
TCCAGCAACTCCTTCGTGGAATTGGTGGCAACAGACATTGAAACTCCTCTTTGAGTGACAGGAAATGACTTATGCAGCGCGGTGAGCCGCGCACAGCCGCGGTCAGCGCGGGAAGAAAATGAGCACCATGCCCACTGCGCAGGCAAGGACGCCCACGGCAAGGTAGATCTTGCGTTCTCTTGTCCAGGTCCGCATGAGGGCCTAGTGCATGTACAGTCCGCCATCCACATTCAGCGTCTGGCCGGAGATGTATCCGGAGTCCTCGCTGATGAGGAAGGCGATGGCGGCGGCAATGTCGCGGGTGGAACCCACCCGGTTCACCACAAGGTCCTTGGTGAGTTCGTCCTTGCGTTCCTGGCTCAGCGTGCCGCCCATGATGTCGGTGTCGATGGGGCCGGGAGAAATGGCGTTGACGGTGATGTCGTATCCACCCAGTTCACGGGCGGTTGCGCGGGTCAGGCCAATAACGCCGGCCTTGGCCACCGAGTACGGGGTCTTGGAGAAGGTGCCGCCGCCACGCTGGGCGGAAACGGAGGAGATGTTCACGATCCGGCCGATGCGGTTCTTGACCATGGACTCGGCCACGCGGCGGGTGGCGTAGTGGACGCCATTGAGGTTGATGTTGAGGACCCGGTCCCACTCGGCCGGTTCGAGTTCCAGATAACCAACAGGCGAGCTGACGCCGGCGACGTTGGCCAGGGCGACGATCTGCGGAAGTTCAGCTTCCAGTTCGTCGATGGCGGCGCGGACCTCGGCTTCGCTGGCCACGTTGGCGCCAACACCATGGGCCTGGACACCGTATTCCGCGGCGATTTCCTTGGCTGCGATCTTGCAGGCGGCGTCATCCAGGTCGATGATGCCGATGTTCCAGCCTTGGGCGGCCAGGTAATTGACTGTTGCGCGGCCGATGCCGCGTTCGGAAACGGCGCCGGTGACGATAGCGGTGCGTTCTGCGGGGAAAGTCATGTGGTTTCTCCTGAAGGAAGGGTTAGTTGATGGGGGCCGGGCCGAGCTCTTCAATGAGCTTCTGCATGGCGACGTAGGCCTTGTTTCGGTAAGCGATGAGTTCGGGCGTGCGCTCGGCGGGAACGTTGAGGAAGCCGGCGCCGGTCTTGGTACCGAGCTTGCCTGCTTCGACGAGGTCCGACAGGATCTTCGGTGTCGCGAAGCGTTCCGGGAACCCTGTTTGCAGCGACTTGTAGCAGAAGTTGTAGACGTCCAAGCCGGCCATATCCGCGATGGCGAACGGACCAAAGAAGGGCAGGCGGAAGCCGAACGTCGTGCGGACCAGGGTGTCGACGTCGTCCGCTGTTGCGATGCCCTGCTCCACCAGCTGTGCCGCTTCATGGAACAGCGCGTACTGCAGGCGGTTGAGCACGAAACCGGTGACGTCCTTGACGACGGCGGTCTGTTTGCCGGCCGCGTGGACCAGCTCGCGGGAAGCAGAAACCGTTGCCGCAGACGTGCCTGCGTGCGGGATGACCTCGACGCCCGGAATGAACGGCGACGGGTTGGAGAAGTGCACGCCAAGGAAGCGCTCCGGGTTGGTCACGGCTTCGGCAAGGGACGCGATGGAGATGGTGGAGGTGTTGGAACCGATCACGGCGTCCGGGCGGGCCGCGGCGCTGATCCGTGCGAGGGTCTGGTGCTTGATTTCCAGGACCTCGGGAACGGCTTCCTCGATGAAGTCGGCGTCCGCAACTGCTTCTTCAATGTCCTTGGCAGCCCACAGGTTCTGCTTGAGAATTTCGGTGGACCCGGCGGGGAAGAGTCCGTCGGCGATGAACTGCTCCGACTCCACCAGGAGGCGATCGAAGTTCTTCTGCGCGATTTCGGCGGACACATCGGCCAGCGCAACTCGTGCCCCGCCAAGCGCCAATACCTGGGCGATGCCTCCACCCATGTAGCCGGAGCCTACGACGGCGATCTTCCGGGCCGCGTTGTCGGTTGTAGCGTCGGTTGTCTCGGGAGTGGTCATGATCAGACTGCCTTCGTGTAGTCGGGCTCGTACGAGCAGATGGCGTCCACCTTGGCGGCGGAGGATGAGGTTTGGTCGAAGCGGTGGCCCAGCCACTCCCCTACGAGCTTTTTGGCCAGTTCCAAGCCAATCACCCGCTGGCCGAGGGTGAGGACCTGGGCGTTGTTGCTGAGCACCGAACGCTCCACGGAGTAGCTGTCGTGGGCGGTGACGGCGCGGATTCCGGGGACCTTGTTGGCTGCAATAGCCACACCGAGCCCCGTGCCGCAGATCAGGAGTGCCCTGTCTGCTTCGCCCTCGGCCACTTTGCGGGCGGCGTCAACGGCGACGTGCGGGTACGCGGTGGAGTCGTTGAAACCGACGCCGACGTCCGTCACCGATGCCACGCGCGGGTCCGCCTCCAGCAAGGCGAGGAGTGCCTGCTTGTACTCGACTCCGGCTTCGTCATTGCCAACGACGATGCGCCAGCCTTGGGTGTTGCTCATGCTTGGGCTCCGTTTCCGGCCGTTGCCGACAGCTCTCCGGCTGAGGCAACCGTGGCCAGTTGTGAATCGATGAACTGCGAAATCCTGGCTGCGATGAGCCCGAAGGAGACCGCCCCGGGGTCGGGATGGCCCAGGCTCTTCTCCGCGAGGGGACGGGCCCGCCCCTTGAGTGGACGCAGGTCCGAGGTCTTCGCGGCAGCTGACTCGGCCGCAGCAGCGGCAACTGCCAGGGCCCGGTCAACGGGGGCGCCGCCGTCGAGCTCCGTCAGGAAGGCATCCCGGAACGGCAGGAGCGCGTCCACCATGGTCTTGTCCCCGGGCTCGGCCTTGCCGAGTTCGGTGATGGCGCGGACGAAGGCTTGGACCACGGCCGCCGCGTCCTGCGCTCCGTATGCGTCCCGGTTGCCCAGTGACTGTCCGGCGGCGATAACCGCCGAGCCCCACAGGGCTCCGGACGTACCGCCGGCCCGTTCGCTCCAGGCCTCGCCCGAAGCGGTCAGGATCCGCGCTGCGGACGAACCGGACACGCTTTCCGCGGCCGCCGCCGCGGCATCCACGCCACGGCGCATACCGATGCCATGGTCGCCGTCGCCAGCAATGGCATCAAGCTTGCCGAGTTCCTCTTCATGCTCGACGACGACGTCCCGCACCTGGTTGAGGATGGCAACAGCCAACCGCCCGAGTTCAGCCGCAGCCGAGGTGGCCTGCTCTGCGTCGGCTGTTTCGACGTCGTCGATTACCGCGTCAGCGCGAGGTGCGCGGGGCGCCATGCTGCCCTTGCGGAACGCCGGGGTGTCGGCGGGTGCAGCCCAGTACTGTTCCAGTTCTTCGTCCAACCACAGCAGGGTAAGGGACAGCCCCGACATGTCCAGGCTTGTCACCAACTCGCCGCATTCCGGTTCAACGACGGTGAGCCCGGCCGCGGTGAGCAGCTTTTCCACTTTGCCGAACAGCAGGAAGAGTTCGTCATACTTCACTGTGCCAAGGCCGTTGACGATGGCGACCACGCGGTTACCGGCGTCCTCGGGCTTGTCGTTGAGGAGTTTCGAGACGAGAAGTTCGGCCAGCTCGGATGCTGTAGGCATCGCGTGCTCGGAGATGCCGGGCTCGCCGTGAATCCCGAGGCCGAGCGACATCTGTCCGGCCGGAACGTGGAACAGCGGATCCTTGGCGCCGGGCAGTGTGCAGCCGTCAAAGGCCACCCCCAGCGAACGGGTCCGGTAGTTGGTCTTGATGGCCAAACGCTCGACGTCGTCAAGGTCCAGTCCCGCTTCAGCCGCGGCCCCGGCGATCTTGAAGACCGTCAGGTCACCGGCAATGCCACGGCGTTTCCCGAGTTGCCCGATCGGAGCACTGGCGATGTCGTCAGTGACGGTGACCGTGCGTGTCTCGATGCCCTCGGCGTTAAGCCGGAGTTGAGCCTGGCCGAAGTGCAGGACGTCGCCGGCGTAATTGCCGTAGCTGAGGAGGACTCCGCCTCCGGCGTTGGCAGCTTTGGCCACCCGATACACCTGGCCGGCGGCCGGGGAGGCGAACATGTTCCCGCACGCCGAGCCCGTCGCGAGTCCGGGTCCGACGAGTCCGGCGAACGCCGGGTAGTGTCCCGAGCCGCCGCCGACCACCAACGCCACCTGACCGGCCGGGACCTCCGTGGAGCGGACGACGCCGCCATCAACGCGGGCAACATAGCCACGGTTGGCAGCAACGAAGCCGTCCAACGCTTCATCGGCGAAGTCTGCCGGGTTGTCGAAAATCTGTGTCATGTTCCTAGACTCCTGCGAGCTGCGTGGCCGGTTCCTGGCGTCCCTGCGCTACCTGGCTCGTGCCGAGTTCATAGCCCTCGGTCTTGGGCAGGACGTGGCGGCGGAGGTAGTCCTGGTTGCTGGCTGTGACGCTGAGGCCGTCGCCGCCGTAGTGCTCGGTGCAGAGGATGCCTTGGAAGCCCACGGAGAGTGCCAGCTTGAACGCTTCGCGGTAGTTGATGAGTCCGCTTTCCATCGGGGCGGGCATGGTGATGTAGCTGTCGCGGGCTACATCCTCGTCCCGGATGTAGTTCTTCATGTGCCAGTAATTCGAGTACGGCAGGGTCTTGGCCACCATCTCGCGCCAGTCCTCGATGGGCCGGTGCAGGCGGATGAGGTTGCCGAGGTCCGGGTTGAGGCCCACGTTGGCCAAGCCGATGTCCTGGACCAGCTGAACCGAGGAGTCAGCGGTTCCGAGGTAGGTGTCCTCGTACATTTCCAGCGAGATCAGCACCCCGGACTCAGCTGCGTGCTGGCCGAGCTCGCGAAGGCGGGAGACGGCGTTTCCCCAAGCTTCCTTGTCCCCCACCGGGTCCTTGTAGCCCTCGACGGTCCAGAACCACAGCTGCTTCTGCTGCTCCGGCGTGATGGCCTGGTGGAGTCCAAAAGATACGACTTCGCAACCGAGCTCCGCGGCGGCGTCAATGGTCCGGTGGCTGTACGCCAGGTTATCGGCCCAGTCCGTCGCGTGGATAACGCTGCGGCGGATGGCGGAGATGACCGGAACACCGATGCCCACTTCATCAGCGGTCTGCTTGAACTCGGCGAGGCGATCCTTGCTGAGATCGCCGGGGCGAACCCAGCTGTCCGTGAGGTCCGCGTTGGCGAAACCTGCGTCCTTCACTTCCTGGAGGACCGAAGCCCAAACGGAAGCGTCGGCGTCGTTGACCTGCTGCCCCGCGGCGTCGGTGCCGGGGAACTGCAGGAGGGCCGCGGTAATGGGCCAATTCTCGGCGGTGTACGCCATGACGATCACTCCTTCGTGGAATCCTGTTTCCTATAGGATTTACGAATCAAGCAAGACTGTCAACCCTTTTCCGGAACTTCCTAGATCCTATATGTCTTACATATGCATGTGAAGGGGGTCACTGAACGCACAAAGAAGGCCCGCCGGCGCAGCCGGCGAGCCCCCTATCTAGCCCCTTATTAAACCCAGTTCAGCCGCGGGTTAGTCCTCCGGCGCGTCAGCCATGGCCCGGCCACGAACCTTTTCAACGTGGTCAACCATCATCTCCGCGGCCTTTTCCGGGTCACCGCCGGTCAGGGCGTCGAGCACAGCCTGGTGTTCTGCAATGGCTTGCTCGGCATCGGTGATGCCCACTCCCCCGAACAGTCGGAAGCGCTGGATCTGGCCGCCGAGGGTGTTGTAGGCCGCGAGCAGGAACTGGTTGTTGGCCTGCGCGGCGATGAGCTGATGGAATCGTTCGTCTGCCTCAAGGTAGCTGCGGTACTCGGCAAACGTGCCCCCACGAGGGGCGGTCTTGAGATCCTCGACGGCCCGCTTCAGGGCATCCAATCCTTCGGGCGTCATCCGGGAACATGCCAACTTGGCATTAACAGGCTCGATGGACAGGCGGGCTTCCATGAGCTCCGCAAAGTCCTCCCGGGTGAACACTGGAGCCACCCGGTAGCCCTTCAGCGCAACGCGCCGGACCATGCCCGTGTGCTCCAGGCGAGCCAGGGCTTCCCTTACCGGAGTGGGCGAAACGTCGAGTTCGCGCGCCATCCCGTCGATGCTCACTGCCGCCCCGGGCTCCAGTCGGCCGTCCATGAGCCACTCAAGGAGCGCTTCATAGACGTGGTCGGCCAACACTTGGCGGCTGACGGGAAAGCCAGCGCGGGCAACAGCCGGGGAAGGATCAGACATGCCACAAATCCTATAGGAAAGCAGGTGCGGAGCCAGTCACATTCCGTGCGGCTGCCACAGGTTAAACCACGACGTCGGCACCCGGGCAGGCGCCGACGTCGTCGTTTTGCTGAGGTGCTTTGGGCTACTAACCGGTGGAGAACTTAGTTCGCGTAGAACGGGTAGTCGGTGTAACCCTCGGCGCCGTCGGCGTAGAAGGTGGAGGCATCCGGCTCGTTCAGCGGCAGGCTCTCGCGCCAGCGGCGGGCGAGGTCCGGGTTGGCGATGGCGGGGCGGCCGACCACCACGGCGTCCGCGAGGCCGCCTTCGATGATGGCGAAGGCTTCGTCGCGGGTCGTGATTTCGCTGAAGCCGGTGTTGACCAGGAACGTCCCATTGAAACGCTCCCGGAGGTCCTGGACCAGGCTGCTCTTGGGGTCGTGGTGCAGGATGCTCAGGTAAGCGAGGTTGAGCGGTGCGATGGTGTCCACCAGCACTTCGTATGTTGCCCGGACGTCGGCGGCGTCAGTTTCGGCGATGCCCTGCACGTTGTGCTCCGGAGAAATCCGGATGCCCACACGGTTGGCACCGAGGGCTTCCACCACGGCGTTGACGGTCTCGATCACGAAGCGGGCCCGGTTCTCCGGGGAGCCGCCATAGCTGTCCGTGCGGATGTTGGAATTCGGGGCCAGGAATTCGTGCAGCAGGTAACCATTGGCGGAGTGGAGTTCCACGCCGTCGAATCCTGCCTCGATGGCGTTCTTGGATGCGGTGACGATTTCCTGGATGACACCCGGCAGTTCGTCGGTACGGAGTTCGCGCGGGACCGGGTACGGCTGCTTGCCGCTGGGGGTGCGGACTTCGCCTTCGATGGCGACAGCGCTGGGACCGACGATCTCATTGCCGCCCGTGATGTCCGAGTGCGAAACGCGGCCGCCGTGCATGACCTGCGCGAAGATGCGCCCACCCTCAGAGTGAACGGCCTCGGTGACTGTCTTCCAGCCGGCGATCTGTTCCTCACTGACGAGTCCGGGCTGTCCCGGGTATGACTGGCCTGCCGGAACCGGGTAGGTACCCTCGCTGACGATCAGCCCCAGGGAAGCCCGCTGCCTGTAATGCTCGGCGATCAACGGACCTGGCACGCCATTCTGACCCGCACGAAGACGCGTCAAGGGCGCCATCACCAGTCGATTGGAAAGTTCAAGCTCGCCAAGGGCCAGAGGGGAAAACAGCATGCGCAGTTCCTTTCAGAATGAATCAGGTTCACTCTGCCCAACTGCAAGGCGTCTGCAACTATTCCGATGGAGGCGCAGATCACACGTCCGCGTCAGGGCGGGGGCTACTCCAACTTGCGCTGTTTCAGTGCGTCGTCGAAGCACTCACAGAGGGCCAGCACCGCGACCAGGTGCGCTTCCTCCGCGTGGGCGGGGTCCGTGTTGACGCAGATGGCCTCATTGACCGACTGGGCCAGGTCCTTGGATTCCTTCCCGGTGAGGGCCCATACCCGCGCTCCACCCGACTTCGCGGCGGCAGCAGCATCCCGGAGGTCGTCGGTGATTCCTTTTGCGGCGAGCAGCACCACGATGTCTCCCCGGCGGACTTGAGCCGAGATCTGGGCACCAATGCTTCCCGTGGCCCCATCAGGTCCGCCGGCGCCTTTGGGGATGTAGATCGCTTTGAAACCGGAACCGTCTCCGGGATCATGGGCGGCAAGCTCAGAGGTGAACCTCTGGGCCTCGTGCGAAGACCCATCGCTGCCCGCGGCAAAGACAGTTCCACCGCGCAGTCTGACAAGTGCCAGCTCCTCGCCCCATTCGGCAAGCCTGGAAGATTCCCGCCGCAGGGCCGCTACTGCCGGGCCGATCTCCCCCAAATGCCCCAGAACGACATCAACCGCGTGCCGGCTCGCCTTCGACTCAGCCGAACGCACCGCCTGACCTGTTCGTCTCACCACGATGCTCACTTCCTGCCTCCTTTCCTCCTCCACTGAACTATGAATTCCTGTCACCCTCGCGCGTTGAACCCTCAGTGGGCGAACCGTCACGCACCGTACTGTCACGTCCGGTGCGGTCGCGCGTCAGGCGCTCACCGTCGTCGCCCCTTGCTTGGTCCCGATCAGTCGCGCGGTCGGTATGGCCAGCGCGATCCCGGTCTGTACCGCCGTCATCCTTGACGTTGGGGTCCAGCTTGTCAGCATGACGAAGGTGCTCTTCGACTCGCTCGTGCGCTTCGCCGGCCTTCTCCGCGTGGCGTTCCGCGTCCTTGCGGAGACGGTTCGCCTCGACTTCCGCCTGGAGCGCGGCCGCTTCAGCCTGTGCCGATTCGGCTTTCGCTTGGTGTGCTCCGATGGCTTCCTCGGCTGCTTTCTCACGTAATTCCTCGGCCCGGTGTCGGTTCATCTCCGTCTTCTTACGCCGCCCAATCACCACAGCGACAATCACCACAGCAATAACGACGACGGCCACCACGATGATGAGAACCAGTTGTCCCGTGTCCATATGCATTACCTCCTGATGGGCGGCTTTGATAGGCGCCGCTCGTGGCCCACGCTGTGCTTGATCCTCGAGGTGTACCCCGATCAGGGGACCTCGAAACGACGGGCCCTCAGGCCGGCAGCTCCATCCGGAAGCCGCAGCGGCATTGGATCACGCGCGTCTTCAGGTATACGTCCAGCAGGCCGTCGTCCACGTCGTCGGTGGTTATGGGTGCGTACACGCTTCGGGTGGACGATTTCGCGAACGTCATGGGTTCGCCACAGTGAAAATACATCCCACCGAATTGGAGCAATCCGGACACGCTTCCGCTGCGGTTAAGGACCGCGGCAACGTCATGGAACGCAGCGTTGTGGGCGTATGATGCCTCGCACGCCAGGCATCTATAGGACACCCAGACCATCAAATCGCCGGCATGCGGGTCAATGGATTCGATGGTTTCCAGATCCAAATGATCAGCGGACCGGCATTGGCGGCACCGGAGGGGTTCGGCGTGGGGACGGATTGCATCCCCTGGAACCAGAGGGTTTTTCATTGACGGCAATGCGGACACTCCTCGGTCATCTCTGCCCGAAACTCTCCCTTGCCCACCATGTTAACACCGATGGTCAGATTACTTATGGGTTTTAACTGCTGCCGTTTCGGGATGCTCCCGGAAGGCTCCCGAGCCTTGTGCGCAGGTGACATCTCTGCTTCGCTGGAAGGGTCTCCAGCAGGGCGGGACCCACCCAGCCGAAACGCAGGGAGAACCAATCATGAAAGCAGTGACATGGCAAGGCCGGCGCTCACTCAGTGTCGAAGACGTCCCTGATCCCACCATCCAGGAGCCAACGGACGTGATAGTCCGGATCACGTCCACAGCCATCTGCGGCTCAGACCTCCACTTGTATGAAGTCCTTGGACCTTACATGCACAAAGGCGACGTGATTGGCCATGAGCCTATGGGAATCGTGGAAGAAGTCGGCTCAGGGGTTCACCGGCTCAAGAAGGGCGACCGCGTAGTGGTTCCGTTCAACATCTCCTGTGGTCACTGCTTTATGTGCAATCAAGGCCTCCAATCGCAATGCGAAACCACACAGGTCACGGCGAAAGGATCAGGGGCGGCACTTTTCGGGTATTCGGAGCTTTATGGCTCGGTTCCCGGTGGGCAGGCTCAATACCTGCGCGTTCCCTTCGCAGATTACGGCCCTATCAAAATCGACTCGGATGCCCCCGATGAACGCTTCCTGTTCCTTTCGGACATCCTGCCCACCGCATGGCAGGCAGTTGAATATGCCAACGTGCCCGAGGGCGGCACCCTGGCAGTCCTCGGGTTGGGTCCGGTGGGGCAGTTCGCCGCCCGGATCGGCGTCCACAAAGGCTTCCGGGTGATCGGCGTTGACCCGGTTCCCGAGCGTCGTGCGATGGCCGAGGCACATGGCGTGGAAACCATGGACTACAGTTCGGACGTCTCCAAGCAGATCCGGGAGCAAACACTGGGACGCGGTCCCGATGGCGTGGTGGACGCAGTGGGCATGGAGGCTCACGGATCCCCCGTGGCGTCCTTCCTCCACCGGGCGGTTTCTTTGCTTCCGGACAAGCCGGCGCAGGTTGCGATGGAGACAATGAGCGTCGATCGGCTCGCCGCACTCCACACCGCAGTAGATATGGTGCGCCGTGGCGGGACGGTTTCGCTCAGCGGCGTCTATGGCGGCCAAGCGGACCCCATGCCGCTGATGACCATGTTCGACAAGCAAATCCAGCTCCGCATGGGCCAATGCAATGTGCGCAGCTGGATTGATGACCTGCTCCCCTTGGTAGAGGACGACGCCGATCCGCTGGGAGTCATGCATCTGGTCACCCACACAGGCTCGCTCGATGAGGCACCGGCCCTGTACGAGAAGTTCCAGAAGAAGCAGGACGGATGTATCAAGGTGGTCCTCAAGCCCTGAGACTGACGCTTGAAACCTGGACGGTCAGGCCAAGTGCTTCCCACCCGTGACGCCAATGACCGATCCCGAGATAAAGCTGGAATCCTCACTGGCCAACAACACGTACGTTGAGGCCAGTTCGGCAGGCTGCCCCGCACGGCCCAGCGGAGTGTCCTGCCCGAACGTCTGGATCTTTTCCGCGGGCTGGGTGGGCGGCTGCAGCGGGGTCCACACCGGCCCGGGGGCCACCGCGTTGACCCGTATCCCCTTCGGCCCCAGTGATTCGGCCAAGGAAAAGGTCATGCTGTTGATCGCTGCTTTGGTAGCGGCGTAGTCGATCAGGGTTGGGCTTGGGTGGTAGCCCTGGATGGACGAGGTGTTGATGATTGCGGAGCCGGGCTGCAGATGAGGCAGGGCTGCCTTGGTGAGCCAGAACAGGGCATAGACATTGGTCTTGAACGTCCGGTCAAACTGATCGCTGCTGAGGTCTTCGAATCCCCGGCCTGTTGTCATTTGGAACCCTGCGTTGTTCACCAGGACATTGAGCCCACCGAATTCCGTAATGGTCTGGGCAATGACTTCCTGGCAGAACTCTTCGTCCCGCAGGTCGCCTGGTAATGCCAGCGCCCTGCTGCCGGCGTCTTCAATCAGCTGGACCGTGTGCTCGGCGTCCTGCTCTTCTTCGGGCAAATATGTGAACGCCACATCGGCACCTTCCCGGGCAAAGGCGATGGTCACAGCCTTACCGATTCCGCTGTCACCTCCGGTGATCAGGGTCCGGCGACCCAGCAGGCGCTGGTGGCCAACATAACTTTGCTCGCCGTGGTCGGGCCGTGGGTTCATGGCATCGGTCCAGCCAGGATAATCCTGGGACTGTGGCTCGAATTCTCCCGAAGGGTACTTGGTGCGGGGATCCGAGGGCTCCTCGTCAGGATCGTAGGACCCGGAGGCCACAGTGTTGACCAAGGCCATGGCGATGTCCTCGTCCAGGTCGGTCTTCTCCGTTTGGTCGTTCCGGATCTCCTCAGCCATGGTCTCAGTGTAAGCATCCTGACTATTTTTGGAGTCCTTTCAGGAAGTACCCAGAATTGCTCGATAGCCTAGTAATTGTCAACGTTGGATTACATCGAAGGAGGGCCCATGGGACTCGGAGACAAGATCAGCAACAAGGCACAGGAAGTCACCGGCAAGGCGAAGGAAGCCTTGGGCGACGCCACCAATAACGAGAAACTGCAGGCCGAGGGCGTCGCTGACCAAGCGGCCGCTAAGACCAAGCAGGCCGGCGAGAACGTCAAGGACGCCGCAAAGGACGCCTTCGACAAGTAAGCCTCACAGCAATACACAGCACGAAAACACACAGCAAAACGCCCCGGCTCCCTTCATGGAAGCCGGGGCGTTCGCGTGGACCCAAGTAAGTCGCAGTTAAGCGCGTTATGAGCTCTCAAAACGCGCTTAACTGCGACTCAGTTGGGTAAGGAACCTACTTCTGGGCCGGGAGCACCAGCTCGCCCGACTTATCCGTGGACAAGGCGAGGGACGAGATGTACTGGGGTTCGCCGTCGGGCCCGTCCTGAGCTGAGCGGAGCATGTCCGGGCGTTCGAACTCAAGGCCCGTGACGTGGCAGAGAAGCTTCTCATCGCTCGGATTGCCGTCGGCGTCGAACATGGGGAGGTCGATGCCGTCGTCAGTACGGCGCAGGTAGTAGCGGCCCTTCGTGGCAAGGGCGAGCACAGGCGGCAACACCAGGGCAAGGCCCACCGCGAAGATGGGCGAGAACGGCTGGACACCGGAACCGAACGCCCCGAAGAACACCGCGATGGAGACCCCGGCTGAGACCAGCATGGACACGAAGCCCACCGGGTTCACGGCGTAGAGCATGCCTCGGCGGAACTCCGGAACCTTTGGCGAGATCTTCAGCAGGTACTTGTTGATCGCGATGTCGGAGGCCACCGTGACCACCCAGGCCATGGCGCAATTGGCGTAGAAACCCAGGATGGTGTTGAGGAACTCGAACATGTTCGACTCCATCAGGATCAGCGCGATGACCAGGTTGACCACCACAAACACCATGCGGCCCGGGTAGGTCTTGGTGATGCGGGTGAAGGAGTTGGTCCAGGCCAGCGAACCCGAGTAGGCGTTGGTGACGTTGATCTTGATCTGGGAGATGACCACCAGCACCACGGCCAGTGTCATCGCGAGCCACGCCGGCATCATTTCTTCGTAGACGCCCAGGAACTGGTGGACGGGCTCGTTGGCGGAAGACGCTGCTGCGGGGTCGAGCTTGGCGATGAGGTAGATCGCGATGAACAGGCCAATGATCTGCTTGATGGCACCGAAAATGACCCAGCCCGGTCCGGCGAGGATCACTGCGCGCCACCAGGCACCCTTATTCTCGGCGGTCTTGGGCGGCATGAAGCGAAGGTAGTCGATCTGCTCAGCGATCTGCGCCATCAGGGACAAGCAGACGCCCGCGGCCAACATCACCGAGGCAAGGTTGGGTCCACCCTCGCCGGACGCGCCCGTGAAGGCAAAGAAGGCATCGATGCTCTCCGGGTGCGACAGCAGCAGGTAGCCAACGGGAACCACCATCAGCAGCAGCCAGAGCGGCGTGGTCCACACTTGCAACGTGGCCAGCGTCTTCATCCCATAGATCACCAAGGGAATGATGATGATGGTGGACACTGCGTAGCCGATCCATTGAGGGATGCCCAGGCCAAGTTGCAGCCCCTGGGCCATGATGGAACCTTCGTGGGCGAAGAAAATGAACGTGAAGGTGGCGAAGATGATGTTGGTGACCACCGAGCCGTAGTAGCCAAAGCCCGAGCCTCGGGTGATGAGGTCAAGGTCGATGTTGTATCGGGCGGCGTAGTAGGCAAGCGGGAAGCCCGTGGCGAAGATGATCACGGCCGCAACAATGATGCCAAAGATCGCATTCACTGTTCCGTACGCGATGCCGATGTTCGCGCCGATCGAGAAGTCGGCCAGGTAGGCAATACCACCCAGCGCGCTCGTGGCCACAACACCGGCACTCCACTTCCGATAGGAGCGCGGGGCGAAGCGGAGCGTGTAATCCTCCAGGCTCTCCTTCGCTGCACTCATTGCGTCGGTGTTGGCGGCTGCTGGAGCACCCGTAGTGCCGATTCCGACGGCGGTGCTTGCCGCCGTCGTTGGCTCCAGTGTGGCGGTACTCGTCTTGTCGTCGATCATTCGTGGTCGCTTTCGTCGGGGTCTGTGCCTCGCCCCCGACGCTAGTCACGCAGCGCGTCAATTCAGTCACGTCCATGTTTCACAGCTGTAACTTCTGCACCAGGGCTTTGGGTCGTCAAGTCCAAAATCAACCACCCGCGTTTGTACGCACCCCACAAAATCGCCCTTCACCAGCGCGGATACCGTCAAGGACATGAGCACCCAAGCAACCCAAGAATCCCGGGAAACCAGCACCTACGCCATCCTGGACGCCGCCCGCGAGCAGGTCCTCGAACGCGGCGAGGGCCTGACCGAGGCCCAGCTCATCGAGATCCTTGAGCTCCCCGACGACGCCATCCCCGCGGCCCTGCAACTCGCCCACGAGGTTCGCCTCAAGCACTGCGGCGAAGACGTGGAAGTGGAAGGCATTATCTCCATCAAGACCGGCGGCTGCCCCGAAGACTGCCATTTCTGCAGTCAGTCCGGCCTGTTCGACTCCCCTGTCCGCGGTGTCTGGCTGGACATTCCGGAGCTGGTCAAGGCCGCCAAGGAGACCGCCGCCACGGGGGCCACGGAGTTCTGCATCGTCGCAGCCGTGCGCGGGCCCGACATCAAGCTCATGAACCAGATCAAGTTCGCGATCGACCGGATTAATGAAGCAGTTGACATCAACATCGCCTGCTCGCTTGGCATGCTGACGCAGCGCCAAGTGGACCAGCTGGCCGAATGGGGCGTCCACCGCTACAACCACAACCTGGAAACCGCGCGCAGCTACTTCCCCGAGGTGGTCACCACCCACAGCTATGAGGAACGCCTGGAAACCTGTGCCATGGTCAAGGCTGCCGGCATGGAACTGTGCTGCGGCGCCCTGATCGGCATGGGCGAATCAGTGGCCCAGCGCGCCGAACTCGCAGCCCAACTCGCCGCCCTTGAACCTCACGAAGTCCCGCTCAACTTCCTCAACCCGCGCCCCGGAACACCTCTGGAGAACCAAGGCATCATGGACGGCAAGGACGCCCTCCGTGCCATTGCTGCGTTCCGGCTCGCCATGCCCCGCACAGTGCTCCGCTATGCAGGGGGCCGTGAACTCACCCTCGGCGACCTGGGCACCCGCGAGGGCCTGCTCGGCGGAATCAACGCTGTCATCGTGGGCAACTACCTCACCACACTGGGCCGCCCCGCCAACGCCGACCTGAACCTGCTGGTGGAGCTCAACATGCCCATCAAGGAATTCCAGAAGTCGCTGTGACCAGCGCACTAGGCCAGCAGTACTGCGGCCACTGCGGCGGTGGGGGCGAGGGCAGCGGTGAGGGCCCGACGTCGAACTCCCACCAAAACTGCCAACAGCGGCTGGCGATGGAGCCGCCGCGCTTCTGCCCGCAGTGCCGCCGCCGCATGAAGGTCCAGGTGACTCCGCTGGGGTGGACCGCGGAGTGTTCCAGGCACGGAAGGCTGGCATCATGAGCTCGCTGATCGAGCGTGACCGCGCGAGCCTATGGCACCCCTACGCACCTGCCTCCGCGACGCTTCCCCTGTGGGAGGTGGAAGCGGCCGACGGCGTGGCGCTGCGGCTTCGCGACGAACAGGGGCGCACGCATGAGGTGCTGGACGCGATGTCATCGTGGTGGTCGGTGATCCATGGATACCGGAACCCCGTCATGGACGCCGCCATCCAACGCCAACTCGCGGGTTTCAGCCACGTGATGTTCGGCGGGCTCACGCACCAACCTGCCGTGGAACTCGCGGAAAGCCTCCTGACCATGGCACCGGGCGAACCGGCAAGGCGCTTGGAACGGGTGTTCCTGGCAGATTCGGGATCCATCGCCGTGGAGGTCGCGCTCAAACTGGCGGTGCAATTCCAGACCGCGGGCGGCCGGCCCAAGCGACAGCGTTTCCTGACCATCCGCGGCGGCTACCACGGGGACACGTTCGCGGCCATGGGCGTGTGCGATCCCGTGGACGGCATGCATTCGTCGTTCCCCGGCCTGCTGGCAAGCAACGTCTTCGCTCCCCGGCCACCCGCGGCTGCCACGGCCACGCCAGCGGCCATTGATCAATGGCGTAGAGCCGTGGAGGAACTGGCCAGGAAGCATTCCAACGAACTCGCCGCGATCATCGTGGAGCCACTGCTTCAAGGCGCCGGCGGCATGTTCATGTACCCGGCCGAGTGCGTTCGGATCCTGCGCGGGATCGCGGACCACCACGGATTGCTGCTGATCCTGGACGAGATCGCCACGGGCTTGGGGCGAACCGGTGAACTTCTTGCTGCGGACCATGCAAGCGTTGTCCCGGACATCCTGTGCGTCGGCAAGGCGCTCACCGGAGGTTACCTCACCCTGGCCGCGACCCTGTGCACGGGGGAAATCGCCCGGCGAATCTCCAGCGGCGGGACAGGTGCGCTCCTGCATGGCCCCACCTTCATGGCCAATCCCCTGGCGTGCGCCGCCGCCAACGCAAGCCTTGGCATCCTTGCCACGGGAGCCTGGCGCGAGGATGTGGAGCGCGTTGGCACCGCACTTGCGGAGGGTTTGGCTCCGGCGTTGACGCTCGACGCCGTTGCCGACGTCCGCACCTTCGGCGCCGTGGGCGTCATCGAGTTGAGGGATGCGGTGGATGTCACCGCGGTGACGAAGGCCGCCGTCGACCACGGCGTATGGATTCGGCCGTTCCGGAACCTTGTCTACGCGATGCCGCCATACATCACCACGGCCGCGGAAGTGCGCGCGATGGCCGCAGGGATGGTGGCCGCCGTGGCGGGAACCTCCCACCAGAGGGTGGCCGCGTGAGTATCGCCATGGCCAAGTGGCTTCAGGATCAGGCGAGGGTCCGCGAGCGCCGGGGCTTGGTGAGGACTCCCCACGTTCGCCGGGTGAACCACCGGATGATTGACCTCGCCAGCAACGACTACCTCGGCTTGGCCACGGATCCCAGGCTGGCCGAAGCCGCACGGGAAGCAATCGCGAAGTGGGGCACGGGCGCCACGTCGTCGCGACTGGTAGCGGGCACCACCCAGCTGCACCTGGAGTTGGAGCACGGGCTCGCTGAGCTCACGGGGATGGACGCCGGGCTGGTCTTCTCCTCCGGTTACCTCGCGAACCTTGGAGTCACCACCGCCCTCGGCGGCCCCGGGGCATTGATTGTTGCCGACGAGCAGTGCCATGCCTCGCTGATCGATGGCTTCCGGTTGAGCCGCTCCGAGGTGAAGGAGTCCAGGCACAACAGCGTGGCGGACACGGCGGAGAAACTGGCCAACCGTACCCAGCCGCGGGGGATCATCGTTGTGGAGTCCATCTACAGCGTGGGCGGGGATGCGGCACCGCTTCTGGAACTCCTGGACCTGGCGGAAGCACATGACGCCGTGCTGCTGGTTGACGAAGCCCACAGCCTGGGCGTCGCGGGTTCCGGGACAGACGCCGGACGTGGCGCAATCGCAGGAACCAGATTGGCCGGCCATCCCAACGTCATCGTCACAGCCACCCTGTCCAAGGCACTTGGCAGCCAAGGCGGTGCTGTCCTGGGCTCGTCCTTGCTCAGGGAACACCTGGTGAACAGGGCCCGGAGCTTCATCTTCGACACAGCACTCGCTCCCCCGGCGGCGGCCGCTGCGCTCGCTGCCATCGGCGTCGTGCGTTCCGAACCGTGGCGGGCAGCGGCCGTCCACCGCAACGCAACTGCCATTGCTGCCCAACTTCAGCCTGCGCTGGAGGGGCTCGGCAACGCCGTCGAGCGTTCCGCCGGAGCAGTCCAGTCCTTCCCGATGCCCTCCGCTGCGAAGGCTCTCGCTGCCAGCGAGGCCGCCCATGCGGAGGGCGTCCTTGTGGGCTGCTTCCGTCCACCGTCCGTCCCGGATGGGGTGTCCCGTCTTCGGCTCACGGCCCGGGCCACCCTCACCCCTGCTGACATCGACCACGCCTGTGCAACGTTGCGCGGCATTCTGGAGAGAACTTCATGAAACTGCCTCCCATCATCCTGGTCACCGGCACAGATACCGGTGTCGGCAAGACCATCACGACGGCGGCCATCACCGCCGCCCTTCATCACAGGGGGCGGACGGTTGCCGTTTACAAGCCCTGCCAGAGCGGTAATGTGCTGGGCGATTCGGATTGCGCCGAGGTGGCACGCTTGGCGGATCCGCTCACGGCGGAGGCCGGCGTCGTTCTCCAAGAACCCATGGCGCCCGTCCCTGCAGCCGCTCTGGACGAGGTCACCCTGCCGCGGCTGGACGTTCATGCCGAGCGGATCCGTGAGCTGTCAGCGGGACACGATCACGTGCTGGTGGAGGGCGCCGGCGGTCTGCTGGTGGAGTTGGACCACGACGGCGGGACGCTGGCTGACCTCGGCACGCACCTTGGTGATGCGGCTGCTTTTGTTGTGGTCGCGCGGCCCGCCCTGGGCACCTTGAACCACACGGCGCTGACGCTGGAGGCCTTGGACCGCAGGAGGTTAGCTGTGGTGGGTGTGGTTCTAGGAAGCTGGCCAGTGACGCCAGGAGCGGTGGAGCGGAGCAATCGCGCGAGCATCAACTCGTGGCCTGTTCCACTCCTTGGTGCGGTTGGCGCTGGGGCGTCGGCACTGGATCCTGCCGATTTCCGTGCCCGTGCGTCCGCTTGGCTTGAGGGGTTGCCGGCATGAGCGCGGCAATAACCACCGAAGTGGGTCTTTCCGAGTCCGGTGTCTGTCCTTACCGGGTGCTCCGGAACCCGGATACTGTCCGCGAAGTGCTGCACAGGCCGCAGGATTTCAGCCCGGCCAACGCGCTGCTGGCCGTGACGCCGTTGAGCGGGCGGGCGCTGCGGGTGCTGCAGAAGGCCCGGTTTGCGCTTCCGCCGGTCCTGGCCAGCAACGACACGGGGACACACGCAGGCATCCGCAAGGTAGTGGCGGGTTTCTTCACGCCAGCCAAAGTGTCAGCGATGGAACCGCGCGTCCGCGCCTTGGCGCGCGAATCAGCTGCCCGTGCCGCGCAACGGCTGGCTTCCGGAGGGAGTGTGGACCTGGTGCAGGCCGTGGCCGCCGATCCCCCGGCCATCGTGATGCTGGAGATGCTGGGTTTGCCGGTCCGCGACGTGCCGGCGTTGAAAGCGTGGAGCCTGGACTCGTTGGAGTTGTTCTGGGGTTGGCCGGATGAGGACCGGCAACTTGAGCTGGCCCACAGCGCCGCAGACTTCTACTCCTGGCTCAGGGAACTGGTGCTGGAATCCGTGGCTTCGCCGGAAAACAATCTCTTCAAAGCGCTGGCCCGCCACGGTCTCAGCACACCCGAAATCTGCTCCCTGGGCTATTTCCTGCTGATCGCCGGACAGGAGACCACCACGCAACTGATCAGCACCACGTTGTTCCGCCTGGCCGAGGGGTCCCGTGGCATCTCCTGGTGCGAAGCCGCTACAGCTCCCAAGGCCCGCGACCTGGTCCGACACGTCCTTGCAACTGAGTCTTCCGTGCCCACGTGGCGACGGGTGGCCAGCCAGGACACGGAGCTGGACGGTCAGCGTATTCGGGCGGGAGAGGAGATTCTCTTGGAGCTGACGGGCAATCACGGATTCCCTTGGGCTGAAACAGCCGGCATTGAAACAGCCGGTACCGAACGTCCGGGCCCCACGCCCTTCGGACTCGCCTTCGGCTCCGGGATCCACCGGTGTCTGGGCGCCAAACTCGCCGAGCTGGAGGCCGCCGTCGTCGTTCATGAAACGGCCGCTGCCCTCAAGGGTGTCCGACTACGGGACTCAAACCCGGAGTGGCTCCGGTTGTTGTCTTTCCAGGCGCCCCGGACAGTGGTGGTGGCGCCTGGGTAGGCTGGGGGTATGGGCGAGAGCCGGGACCTCCTGACGCCTGAGCAGCGCAGCCGCAACATGTCCAAAATCCGCGGCAAGAACACCAAACCTGAGTTGTTGGTCCGCAAGCTCCTGCACGCGAAAGGGTACCGTTACAGGCTTCACGGGCAGGCCGGGGCGGCGAAGCTGCCGGGGCGCCCGGACCTGGTGTTCGCGGGACGGCGCAAGGTCATTTTCGTCAACGGCTGTTTCTGGCATTTCCATGACTGCCGGGTAGGGCAGCATGCGCCAGCGGCAAATGCTGGGTTCTGGGAAGCCAAGCGGACCCGGACCCGCCTACGCGACGCCGAGCAGCGGGAGCAGCTGGCTGCGGGAGGCTGGGACGTGCTGACGGTATGGGAGTGCCAGCTGAAGGACCGGTCAGTACTGGAAGACCGGCTGACGGAGTTTCTGGATGGGCGGCCTGCAAACCCTTCCGGCTACCGCGTGGACGGAGCAGACGGGGCGGACTTGACCGACTGATCAGTGGCAGCGGGGTGGGTGCTCTGTTCCCAGAGTGCGAACGCTGCGGTGCCACCGATGCCAAGGAGAACGGTCATGCAAAAGACAATAATGACCATGAGGCCTGGTGCTGGACGAGCACTACTGTTCATGCTGTTTCCCGTTCCTTGGTTCAAGCCTGGAATCCCCCAGATCCGCGTTCTTTCATCTGCTCGTCCCTACTCTGTGGGCCTGCGATCAAGACTCCCTCTGAGTCCGCTCAAGATTGGATCAAGCTTTCGTTTTATGGCGCGTCCGCAGTTCAACGGGTCCTACTGTTGAATCGTGAATCTATTGTTTGGAGGCGGGAGGAGTCTGGTGTCTGAGTATGACGAGTGCACAGACGCCCTGGTGGATCGCACCGTCCTGACCGAACTCCAGGCCGAGCTTGGCGGAGACCAAGCCATCATCTGCGCCTTCGTGCGGAACTACGTAGCCCTCCTGCCGTGGCGGGTTTCGCGGCTTCATCGTGCCTTGGAAAACCTGGACATGGAAGAAGCCATGGACGCTGTTCTGAGCTTGAAGACGTCCAGCCACATGGTGGGTGCCATCTGCATGAACCGGCTGGCCACCGAGCTTGAGATCAGCATCCGGCTCCTGCCCAACGCGGACCACCTGGACGAACTCGCTCCGCAGGTCAGCGAAATCGACCGGTATGTTCGCGGGACCATCAGTGAGCTCGAAACACCACTCCTGTAAATTTCTTCACCTTATTGAAGAGAAACCATTGACTCGCTAAAGATCTTCACTATAGTTGTGTGAGTTAGCTCACCAACGAAGGATGCGGCAATGACTACCGAGACTCCTGCTCCACCGGCCACCAGCGAACTGTTGGCGACCGTCGGGAACAAGGTGCGCACCATGCGCAAGGCAAAGGGAATGACCTTGGCCCAACTCTCGGACATCACCGGGCTCAGCCAGGCGATTGTCAGCCAAATCGAACGCGGCATGGCCAACCCTTCCTTCACCACACTCGCTCAATTGGCCCACGGCCTGGACATCCCGGTGGGAAGATTCTTCATCGGCCAGGAAGAATCCAAGTCTCCCGTGGTCCGCAGGTCCGATCGACGCAACCTTAAGAACGTCACCCGCGAATCCGTGGGTGAAGCAGTGCACGAGCTGCTCACCCCGAACCGCGACGGCAGCATCGAAGCGCAGTGGATCAGTACGCCCCCAGGGCACGACACCAGCGACACCCCTTTTACCCACAGCGGTGAAGAGTTCTGCTACATCATCTCCGGCCGTAAGGACGTCTATCTCGACGGCGTCTGCTACAGCCTCGAAGAGGGCGACTCCATCACCTACTCCTCAGAGATCCCCCACTGGTACAAGAACAGCTACGAAGAGGTATGCGTAGCCATCTGGGTCAACGCACCACACGCGTGGTAGCCCTGCCGCCCCGACACGGCGCCAGCGTTTTCCCTTAACTGTCCGGACACGACACCGTGGCCGCTGACAATCCTTGCCACTTTCGCATCAAGCGCCTTCTCCAACAGGCGTTCCTGCGTCATACCCTCCCACGCCCTCCGGGGCGTCAGCGTAAGGACACTTCCATGCTCGACACCACAACGACGGACAACGTAGTCCCGTCACCAAGCACCACCCCTTCATCTTCCCAAAAGAACGCAAAATTCACCCCGGAGGTCCGCAAAGGCCTGCTCGGCCTGGGCCTCGGAAACGCCTTGGAGTGGTACGACTGGATGGTCTTCGGACTCCTGTCCGCCTTCATCGGCCCCAACTTCTTCCCCAACACCGATCCGCTCTCCGCAACGCTGAACGCCTTGGCCGTGTTCGCCGTCGGATTCGCCTTCCGTCCCTTGGGCGGAATCCTCTTGGGAACCCTGGCCGACCGCATCGGCCGCCGGCGGGTCATGCTGCTCTCCATCATGCTGATGGCCGGAACCACGCTGATCATCGCCGTCACTCCAAGCTATGCAACCATCGGACCCGCTGCAGGAATCATCCTGCTGGTATGCCGCGTCCTGCAAGGCATTTCCACCGGCATCGAGGCTCCGCTTTCCACCTCGCACGCCGTTGAACTCGCCCCGGAGGGTCGGGAAGGCTACGTGGCCGGCATCATGTCCTTCTACGTCAACATCGGTATCCTGCTCGCTTCGCTCATCAGCTTCCTCTGCAGCCTGGTCCTCGGCGGAGCCGCCATGGCCGACTGGGGCTGGCGCGTACCGTTCATCATCGGAGCCCTCTTCGGATTCGTGGTCCTCTACCTCCGCCGCTCCCTGCCGGAAACGCTCAAGGCCGAGGAAATGGCCACCAACACTCCCCGCGCCGTCTGGTCCGGAGTCCGTAAGCACTGGCTGTCCGTCCTTGCCATCATCTTCGTGGTGGGCGCGGCCCAGGCCTACAACTACGCCTGGAACGTCGGGCTCCCCAGCGCAGCACGCAGCGGGTTCAAGGAAGATCCCACCGCAGTCTTCGCCCTCACCACCGTCCTGGGCGTCATCCTGGTGGTCGGCAGCTGGGTTATCGGCAAGCTGGCCGATGGCAAGGCAATGTCCAAGTGGTTCCTCGTCACGCGAATCCTTGCCATCCCGTCCGTGTTCCTCATGCTGATGTACGTCCAGCCGGGCATCGGCGGATTCGCAGCAGTCCTCCTGGGCGGCTCCATTGTCCTGGTCCTGAACATGACCCTCTACAACGTGGTCAGCTCGTCCCTGATGCCCAAGAACATCCGAGGCACAGGCGTGGCCCTGGGCTACGGCATCGGCGTCGCCCTCTTCGGCGGCACGGCTTCCTATCTTCTGGTCTGGTTCCAATCACTGAACATCAGCTGGGTCTTCCCGGTCTACGTAGCCGCCCTCTCCATCCTCAGCATCGTTTTCTACCTCGCCGCACGCCGCTCCAACGGCATCTTCGTCGGAAAGTAAGGACTCACCATGAACTCGCTTGAACACAGCTCGTCCATCGAACTCAGCACCACGACGGCGGACCTCACCGCCCCGGTCATCTCACGCTCCAATGTCCTTGTGGTTGGTGGTGGTCCCGCCGGCGTGGCCGCTGCCGTCACCGCGGCCCGCTCCGGCGCCAAGGTCACCCTGCTGGAACGCTACTCATCCTTGGGAGGCCTGGCATCCGGCGGCATGGTCCTGGTCCTCGATGACATGATCAACGGCCAGGAGATCACCGTCACCGGCATCGTCTCCGAGTACGTGGAACGCCTGCAGAAACTGGGCTTGGCAATCGTCCCACCGGCCGATGACCGCAAGACCTCCGAGGAACTCTGGAACAAGTGGGGCCGCTACGGCACCTTCGACTTCCACTCCCACACCAATCCGAAGCCCATCTGCTACGCCGCGGCTTTCGATCCCGACGGCTGGAAGCGAGTTTCCAACGACCTCGTCCGCGAGGCAGGCGTGGACCTCCGCCTGCACTCCTGGTTCTCCCGCCCCATCGTGGACAACGGCGTGATCAAGGGCGTCATCTGCGAAACCAAGCTTGGCCCGCAGGCCTTCATGGCCGACGTCGTCATCGACACCACCGGTGACATCGACGTCGCCTCCCGTGCCGGCGCCAGCTACGCCAAGGACAACTACCTCACCACCCTCGTCTTCCGCCTGGGCAATGTGGACACCAACGCCGCAGAGGCCTTCGAACAGGCCAACCCCAAGGAAGCACGCGCCATCAACCGAAAAATCAAGCGCCTCCTTGGCGGCGCCTGGGAACTGTGGTGGCTCAAGACGCCCATCGACGGCGTGGTCTGGTGCAACGCCCCGCACATGTCAGGTTTCGACGGCGTCGATCCCGCCGACATGACTGCCGCGGAATTCGCCGCCCGCGACCGCATCTCCGAAGCCGTGGACTACGTCCGCGCCAACCTGCCGGGCTTCGAAAACTGCTACATGCTGGACGTCGCCTCCCAGATGGGCGTCCGCCAGACCCGGCTCCTGCAGGGCGAATACGTCATGACCAAGGACGATGTCACGCAGCGCCGCCACTTCGCGGACACTGTGGCCCGCGGCCGCGACTACTACTACCCATACCGCTCGCTCCTGCCCAAGGAAGTGGACCAGCTCCTGGTGGCCGGCCGCCACTACTCCGCAACACCGGAGGCGCAGAAAATGTCCCGCGAGATCCCGCCCTGCATGGCCATGGGCCAGGCCGTCGGCATCGCAGCCGCCCTCGCCGTGGAGAACAACCTCCTGGTCCGCGACGTCTCCGCGCTGGACATCCAGCAGGGAATGCGCCGCCACGGTGCAGACCCGGGCGACGTCCCGTCGTCGAACGCCACAGTCGACGCAACCGCAGCGGTGCCGGCATGAGCGCCGTGACTGTGGAACTCGAACAGACAGCGGACAGCACGACGGCGGCACTCGCCACCGGATCGCCCGCAACGGTGCCGCTCCCGCTGGACGGCATCAAGATCGTCGACTTCACGCAAGTGTTCATGGGCCCGTCCTGCACGCAGCTGCTGGGCGACTACGGTGCGGACATCATCAAGGTGGAACGCCCGGGCGCCGGTGATATCTCGCGCAACTCCTTCCCGGACCAGGACGGCCAGGACAACCCGATCTTCCTGTCCATCAACCGCAACAAGCGCAGCGTCTCCGTGGACACCCGCACCGAAGAAGGCCGCGAGGTCCTGCACAGGCTGCTGGCCGATGCAGACGTTGTGGTCAGCAACTTCCGCTCCGGCGTCATGGAACGCATGGGTTTCGGGTACGAGGAATTGAAGAGCACCAACCCCGGCATCATCTGGGCCTCCGGCACCGGATTCGGACCGGTTGGGCCTTACTCGCACAAGGGCGGCCAGGACGCGATCGCCCAGGCATACTCCGGTGTGATGTGGCGCAGGGAATCCGAGGACACCAAGCCGGCCATCTACCCCACCACCCTCTGCGACTACATCACCGGCATGCACCTCATGCAGGGCATCCTGCTGGCGTTACGCACCCGGGAAACCTCCGGGGTTGGCCAGCGCGTGGAGGTGACCATGTATGACTCCATGCTGCACCTGCAGATGCAGGAGGCGTGCATGCAGCTCAACCGCGGTTACGAGGTCAACTGGGGTGCCATGCCCCTGAGTGGCGTCTTCGAGACCACCGATGGTGCCGTGTGCATGGTGGGCGGCTTCACGCCGGACCCGCTGGCCCGGATCTCCGACGCCCTGGGCCTGGACGAGGACCTGACGCAGCGTCCGGAGTTCGCGTCGCTGGAGCAACAGTTCAAGAACAAGCCGGCTTTGCAGGCGATCTTCCGTGAGCACATCGCCACCAACTCCACCGAGTACTGGACGCACCAGCTCGAGGAGCAAGGGCTGCTCAACGCCCCGGTGCACACCTTGGAGCAGGCACTGGCGGATGCACAGACGGAAGCCAACGGCATGATCGTGGAAGCCGAACATCCCTCTGTAGGCACGGTCCGCATGCTGAACGCGCCCATCCGGCTCTCGGCAACGCCTCCCACCATCCGGCGTGCAGCGCCCCGCCTGGGCGAGCACAACGTGGAGGTCCTACTGGAGAACGGCTTCGATCGGGACACCATAGAACGCCTGCAGCAGCTGGGGGTCCTCCGATGACGGCTTCGGTACAGGAGCTCGTTGACACTGTCACTCTCACCATCGAGAACCACGTGGCAACGGTGGTTATCGATCGCCAGCACGTGCTCAACGCCGTCGATGCCACCGCCCAAGCCCGACTCAACGGGATCTGGGACCAGCTGGAGAGCGATCCATCAGTGCGTGCCGTGGTCATCACGGGCGCCGGATCCCGTGCTTTCTCGGTGGGCGCGGACATGTCTGCCTCCGCCGTGGACAAGACGGGCCTCGAATACTGGGCCGCACTGGATCCCAACGGCTTCGGCGGCCTCAGCCTGCGCACCACCCTCGACATCCCGGTGATCGCCCGAGTCAACGGCTACGCCCTGGGCGGCGGTATGGAGATGGTGCTCGGCGCAGACATCGTGGTGGCGGCCGATACCGCGAAGTTCGGCTTGACCGAGCCCCGCGTTGGGCGGTTGGCGCTCGACGGCGGCATCCACCAGTTGGTGCGGCGGATCCCGCACACGCAGGCCATGGGCATGCTGCTGACCGGTCGAAAAGCCGACGCCGCGGAAATGCACTCCATGGGACTCGTCAACGAGGTGGTTCCGGCTGAAGAGCTGGACGCCGCGGTGCAGCGCTGGGTGGACCACATCGTTGCCTGCGCCCCCACGTCGGTCCGGGCAGTGAAGCAGATGGTCACACAGACCACCCACCTCACGGCGAAGGAAGCCCGCGGCCTTCGGCTGCCGGCCCTCATGGCTGCCCTGGACAGCGAAGACTCAGCCGAAGGCGTCCGCGCTTTCCAGGAAAAGCGCACGCCCGTCTGGCCAGGGTGCTAGGCAATCCGTTTCCCGTACTTTGCGGTTCGCACTGAAAGGAACCAACCATGACTGAATCTTCCGCGCCCAAAAACCGAGAATCCCTACCGGCAGGCGTGTGGGGCGTTGTCGCTACACCGTTCCAAGGCAGCACCCTCGACGTGGACCTGGACAGTCTGGCCGGGCTTGTGGAGCACTACGAAGCCATCGGCGCCACCGGGCTCACCGTCCTGGGAGTCTTCGGCGAAGCAGCCGCGCTCACGGCCGAGGAACGCCGCGATGTCCTGGAAACCGTGGTCGAATGCACCTCACTCCCTTTGGTCGTTGGAGTGACCGCCCTGGCCACCCGCACTGCCATCGAGGAAGTACTTGCAGCAAAGGAAGTGGCCGGCAGCCGGCTCGCGGCCGTGATGGTGCAGGCCAACTCTGCCAGAGCCGAGATGGTGATTGCCCATCTGAATGCCATTCACCGCGCTACCGGCGCCAACGTTGTCCTGCAGGACTATCCACTGGCCAGCGGTGTCAGCATCGCCACGTCCGCGCTGATCTCCGTGGTCAACGCCTGCGAGTACGTCATCGCCGTCAAGGCCGAGGCACCGCCCACCAGCGTCGCGATCGCGGAGTTGAGTGCCGCCGTCGGGGTTTCCATCTTTGGTGGTCTTGGCGGGCAAGGGCTGCTGGACGAACTCATGGCCGGCGCCGCGGGAGCCATGACGGGTTTCTCCTACCCCGAAGCTTTGATCGCCTGCGTACGGGCGTGGCAACAGGACGGCTACGAGGCCGCCCAACGCGAGTTGTTGCCCTACCTGCCGCTGATCAACTTTGAGCAGCAGGCCAAGGTGGCGTTGGCCATCCGCAAGGAATGTCTGCGCGAGCGAGGCCTGATCAAGGACTCGGGCGTCCGGGCACCAGCGGCGGGCTTCCCCGAAAACCTGCGGACCAGCATGGGGACGCACCTTAGCGAAGCCGCTACAGCGCTGGAAACCGTAAAAACTGCAGTGGGGAGTTTCTGATGGACCTGGGAATCGCCGGCAAGACCGCATTGATTGCTGCGTCCACGGGTGGGCTGGGCCTGGCCGTGGCGCGTGCCCTGGCTGCCGAGGGAGTACGGGTGGCGATCGTTGGCCGCCGCAGGGACCGCGCCAAGGAGATCGCCGGTGAACTGCAGGCGGCGTACGGGACTGGCTCACTGGGTACCAGCGGCTTTGACGCCATCGCCATCGAGGCCGACCTCACCACCCCCGAAGGCATCGAGTCAGCAGTTGAACAAACCGTGGCGGACCTTGGGGCCATCGACATCCTGGTCCTCAACGGCCCCGGCCCCAAGCCCGGCGCCGCCGCGACCTTGGGCTCGGACGACATCGCTGCGGCCTTCGATCTCCTCGTCAAACCCCACCACGCCTTGGTATCGCACGTCCTTCCGGGCATGCGGGAACGGCGTTGGGGCCGCATCCTGGCCATCGGATCCAGCGGCGTCGTCGCTCCGCTGCCCAACCTTGCCGTCTCCAACACTGGACGGGCCGCCCTGGCCGGCTACCTCAAGACGCTCGCCGCCGAAGTGGCGTTGGATGAAGTCACCGTGAATCTCCTCCTTCCCGGCAGGATCGCCACCGACCGCGTCACCCAGCTTGACCAAGCCGCCGCCAAACGACGCGGCACCACGACGGAAGACATCCAACTCGAATCCCGCAAGACCATCCCCGCCCGCCGCTATGGAGAGCCCGCCGAGTTCGGTGCGGCTGCCGCGTTCCTGTGCAGCGCCCCGGCGTCGTACATCACCGGAGTCGCGCTCAGGTGCGACGGCGGCCTGATCCGCAGCCTCTAACCCCCCCTACTTTCAAAGGAAAAACAATGACGTCAACAGCCTTGGAAACCACCCTTGCCTTGAACGCCACCATCACCGCACAACACCTCATCAATGGCCAATGGCTGGGCGAGGCGAACACGCAGCGGATGAACCCGGCCCGTCCGGAAGAGCTCGCGGCCCTCTCCCCCAGCGGCTCAGCCCAGGACGTGGACGCTGCCATCACCGCCGCCACTGCGGCACAGCCCGGGTGGGCTGCCATGCCCGCGCCGTCGCGGGGCGCCATCCTCATCGCTGCCGGCAACCTCCTGATAGAACGCCAGGCAGCCATCGCCGAGGACCTGGTCCGCGAAGAAGGCAAGACCCTGGCCGAGGCCAAGGGCGAGGTCAAGCGCGCCTCCGACGTCCTGCGTTTCTTTGGCTCCCTCGGCTGGGCCGCTGCCGGTGAGGTCCTGCCCAGCGGCTTGCCGGACACCACCATCACTACCCGCCGCGAGCCGCTGGGCGTCATTGGGCTGATTACCCCGTGGAACTTCCCCATCGCCATTCCGGCATGGAAGACCGCCCCGGCACTGATCAGCGGCAACACCGTGGTCATCAAGCCGGCGGAACTCACACCGTTGTCGGCAACCCACCTGGCCCGTGCACTCCAGGACGCCGGACTGCCTGCGGGCGTCTTCAACGTGGTGCACGGCAAGGGCCGCGTGGTGGGCGATGCCCTGGCCCGGGATCCGCGCATCGCCGGCATGTCCTTCACCGGTTCTACCAAAATCGGCCTCGGGCTGCAGGAAATCCTCAACGCCCGTCGTGCCCGGGTCCAACTGGAAATGGGCGGCAAGAACGGTGTCCTGGTCCTCGACGACGCCGATGCCCGCAAAGCCGCGCAGGTGGTGGCCGCAGGTGCTTTCGGCCTGACCGGACAGGCCTGCACGGCGACGTCCCGTGTCTACGTGACGCCGGGCATCCGCGCTGCGTTCCTGGAAGCACTGGTCCAGGAGGCTGCGGCCTACAGCACCGGCGACGGTCTTGACCCGGATGCCCGCATGGGCGCCGTGGTGAGCAGGCAGCAATTCGGGCAGGACCAGGCCGCGGTGCGTACCGCCGTCGAACGCGGCGCAACGCTCCTGCATGGAAGCTACGACGGCGACCCGAACGGCCCGCTGTTCTTCCCGGCCGCGGTACTCACGGACCTGCCAATGGACGACGCAGCGGTAACGGAGGAGATCTTCGGGCCGGTGGTTGCGGTACTTGAGGTGCCCGATTACGAGGCCGGCCTCGCTGCCATCAACGATTCCCGCTACGGCCTCACCGCCGGCATCTGCACGGACTCGCTGGCCCTCGCAACGGACTTCGCTGCAAGGGCGCAGGCCGGTGTGGTCAAAGTGAACCGCCCCACCGCGGGGCTGGACCTCAACGTGCCTTTCGGTGGCGTGAAGGACTCCTCAACAAATACATTCCGCGAGCAAGGCAGGTCCGCCCTGGACTTCTACACCTGGGGCAAGACCGTCTACACGGGTGTGTAGCGCGCCATGAGCTATGTGATCGCCCAGCCCTGCGTAGACGTGAAGGACAAGGCATGCATTGAGGAATGCCCGGTGGATTGCATCTACGAGGGCGATCGCTCGCTCTACATCCACCCGTCCGAGTGCGTGGACTGCGGTGCGTGCGATCCCGTGTGCCCCGTGGAAGCGATCTACTTCGCGGACGACGTCCCGGATGAGTGGGCGGACTACGTCCGGGCGAACGCGGAGTTCTTCGAGGAACTGGGCTCGCCGCAGGGTGCTGGCGAGCTGGGCAATCTGGGCCGCGACCACCCGGTGGTCGCGGCGGAGCCCCTGCGTGTGGTTTAACTGTTGCGTGTCACCTAGTTGCTTGAGGCGGGCGCGAGCCTGTAACCGACGCCGCGGACCGTCTCAAGCCAGCGGGGCGCCTGGATGCTGTCGCCCAGCTTCTTCCGCAGGTTCCCCATATGCACCTCAACGGCGCGTTCGTCGGCGTCGCTGACGTAACTTCCGACGTCGTACGGTTCGTTGCGGAGGCGACGGGCGAGGTCTGCCTTGGTCCGCACAATCCGCCCGGTCTCCAGCAAGGCAAGCAGGAGGTCGAATTCGGTCCGGGTGAGTTTCAGCTCGGCGCCGTTCAGGACGGCGGTGCGGGAGCCAGCCGAGACGGCCAAGCCGTTGTGGCTCACCTCGGGGTCCGCGGCTTCGGGGACGCTCCTGGAGTCCGACGACGCGCGGGGCCTTCGCATCATGGCCTCGACACGGGCGCGCAGTTCGCGGGGTCGGAACGGCTTGGTCAGGTAGTCGTCGCCACCGGCCTCCAGACCCATGAGGGTATCGAGTTCCTCGGCGCGTGCCGTCAACATAATGATGTAGGCGTCGGAGGATTTGCGGATCTGGCGTGCGACTTCAAAGCCGTCGATGTCGGGTAGGCCCAGGTCCAACGTAATGACGTCCGGATTCAGTTCACGGGCCGACGTCACACCTGCAGATCCGGTGGACGCAGTGTGCACATCAAACCCCGCCTGGGATAGGACCACACGTACTAATTCCCGAATATCCTGGTCATCTTCAATGACCAGCCCCACACGAACTTCACTCATCGCTGCCCCTCAGCCCCTTCGATAACCTCAGAAGTATATCCATTATGGTTAGGCTGATCTCATGAACCGACTTTCTTCTGCATCCGTGGTGGATGTGCCATGACCCACCCTTCGACTTGGGATATTGGTGAAAAGAAGAAACTCTTGGTTTTCCAACGCTCGTTCCACGAACATACCCTGCGTATGCGTGTTGTCCTCAGCCAACTGCCGTTGTCGGTATGTGTTTGTATTTCCGCCATCCTGGTTTGGCTGTTTTTCCCGGCCACGCTGGAAAATCCGCAGTTCCTGATATTCCTGTTGAGTCAGGCATTCCTCCTTGCCCTGTGCGTCATTGTGCCTTGGCATCGGCTGCCCTTTGCCAGCTTCCTGGTGATCCCCATCCTGGATATGTTCTCCATAGCGTTCGGACGCGAGGGAGGGCAGGAAGCGCTCACGGGCCTCAGCGTCCTGGTGGTCCTTCCAGTTATTTGGCTGTGTGCCTCGGGCCTCTATCCAAAGCTGGCCATCGCCTTATCCTTCATTGGGCCCCTCGGCATTGTCTGGGTTCCTTTGTTTATCCGGGGTGATGTGACCGAACAGGCCCTCACCAAGCCTCTCCTTTTCCCCATCCTCATTCTCGGGATCGGAGTTTCCGTCAGCGTCCTGACCCTGAGCATGGTGCGCCAGCAACGTGCCATGGAGGAAAAGGACGAGGCACTCAAGGAAGCACTGGGTGTCAGCACCAAGCAGGAACGGCTCCTGAATACCGTTATGGAGGCCCTGCCTCTGGGGGTCGTGGCCGTGGATGGCGACGGGCACGACATCCTCATGAACCGCCGCCAACGCCAAACCCACACGTTGGCCACTCCCCCGGACAACGCGGACCCCAACGAGTCCCAATTGCTGATCTTCGACACGGACCGGACCACTCCGTTGGCCACGGACCGCCGTCCTGTGCGCCGAGCCGTCCTGGGCGAACGGTTCACCGACCAGCTGGTGTGGCTCGGAGCAGGACAGGAGCAGCGCGCCTTCACCGCCAGCGCACGTCCCATGGCGGACGACGCCGGGAAGTTCGCTGGCTCCGTGGTGGTCTTCAGCGACGTGACGGAGCTGGTTAACGCGCTGGCAGCCAAGGACGACTTCGTTGCCAACGTGTCCCATGAGTTCCGCACACCGTTAACGTCCATCCTGGGCTACGTGGAACTGATCATGGACGATCCCGACGCTTTGGATGCGCGGGGCCGCAAGCAACTCGACATCGTCCGGCGCAACGCCGAGCGACTGCTCACCCTCGTTTCCGATCTTCTGGCCGTGCGCTCAGGCCACATCGTCATCCAGCCGCACGCGGTGGACGTTGCCGAACTGGTGCGTGGCAGCGTCAACTCCGCCGAACCACGCGCAGCCAAGGCCGGCATCCGGCTCTCCATGGATATTCCCGAAGCATTGGAAGCCCACGTTGATTCTTCCCGCATTGCCCAGGTGCTGGACAACCTGGTGTCCAATGCGATCAAGTACTCACCCGACGGCGGCGACGTGGAAGTAGCTGCCTGGGAGGACCAGGACTACGTGTTCTGCCGGGTCACCGACACTGGCATGGGCATGAACGAAGAGGAGCAGGCCGAGGCTTTCACCAAGTTCTTCCGTGCCGGCGGCGTCCGTAACAGCACCATCCCCGGCGTCGGCCTTGGGCTGCCCATCAGCAAGGCAATCGTTGAAGCCCACGGCGGCACCATCACGCTTACCAGCGAACCGGGCAGGGGCACCACCTTTACGGTGAAAATGCCAGCCTGAGTGGTTAGTTCTTGAGCCCTGCTGCATCCCGACGGCGGCCGAACAGGAAGTAGCTGACCGGGCCGAAGAAGTTGATGAAGGACACTGCGCGCCAGACTGCCTTCTTGCCCCTGATGTTTGAGTCCGGGGTTTTGGCGATGCTGCGCTGCGCGGCCACCAGCAGGGCCAGGTTCAACACTCCGCTGACCACGACTGAAATGCGTTGAGCTTGACTCATGTCGCGCCACGATTTCTTGCCGGCCATGATGCCTCCTTATCGCCGAACGGTTTATGTCTCAGGCTAGTCCGACGCCGACCGGCCCGCTACGGCCTGGCGTACTACTTCGCCCCACGATTGCTCAGCGAGGTCGGCCACGGCCGCAAGAATCTCCGACGGCGGCAGCGCGAGGTCCAGCGGGTATTCCACAATGTCGATGTCCGTGTTGAGGATTCTACGAAGCTTCACTTCCCCGGCACCTGCGTAGACCAGCCAAGCTGTGGGAACCCGGAGCGCAGTGCAGTACGCCAGCAGCTGATAATGGTCGGCACCGAGCGAGGCGCCGGCGTCGGAGGCTGCTTTGTATTTGGAGTCGTAGACCACCACGGGGCGGCCGCCAAGGAAGTGCACTGCGTCGGGGCGGACCGTCAGACGGTCTGAGTCATTGACTGCCTCGTTCAGGAGGGCTCCATAGTGGAGGCGCATCTCCCCGGGATGGGCGGCCATGGCCCCGCGCAGTGCGGTCCCCACGAACTCCTCAAACACCTTGGCCATGTCCACCACGAAGGACGCCGTTTGTTGCTTGCCCTCGCCCGCCTCGGCGGAGGCATTGCGCAGGATCACTTCGGACAGCCTCAGCACGGGGTGGTACCGGAGGTTCATTCGGCTGGCCCGCCACGGCGGCAGCGGCGCTCCGGACTGAAGCCGTGTGACGGCGTCGAGCTTTCCCTTGAGCTGCCGCAGTGGGATCAGGACGTCGGGCCGCACCCCGGGCACCTTTCCCATCCGCTCCAACGCGGCACGCAGAATGCGGTTCTCGGCGATGTCCTCGGTGAATTCGTCGTAGGACACCTCCAGGGGCACCATCATTCCCGGGCGGCGGGAGATCTGGTCCGAGATCCGAATCCGGCCTTTGACGGTCCGCAGCGATTCCTCCACCGTCAAGTAGCCCTGCAGGACTCCGCGGCTGAGGGCCCGGTCCGCCAACTGCGCCAGGGATTCAGCCAGGGCACTCCACAGGTCCGGATGCTCCACGGCTTCCACCGAATGGTCGCGGAAACCCTGTTCCCCGGCGTAGCTCAGAAGGAACAGCAGCCGGCTCAGGCCAAGGCGGTCCTTGGGCCGGACTTCCAGTTGCACTGTGGGAGTGCGGACGGAGCCTACTTTGCCCACTGGCTCGATCCTGTAGAGGCCCATGCCCATGGGAGAGGCCTTGGCCAGGCCGCTGGCATTGAGGAACGCTGCAGATTCGGGATCGAGCTTGTCCACCACGCCGCCGGACAGCTCGTCCATGACGATATGCCGGGGGCCCGTGACCCGGCCGGCGCTGGCAGGTGCCCGAGAAGCGCTGGCAGGCGCCCGGCCGGGCCGGGGTGGGATGGCTTTAGCGGGCTGCAAGACGTCCCAGTAACTGGTCCAGGCCGAAGCGCTCCTCCAGCTGTGCCCGGTTCAGCTGCCCGTGGTAGTGCTCCTCCAGCAACGGCATGAGCTCGTACTTCCAGATCCGGCGCAGGCCCGTCGGATTCTGGGCGGCGTTCTTCATGAAGTACGACGGCCCGATCATCAGGTCCCGGTCCCAGTCATCGATCGCGGCGTTGAGCGCATCCAGAAGGTCCGCGTTGAGCGTGTCCAGTCCCCGCGCCTCCAGGAACCGCCGCAGCGATCCCTTGACCGGTTCCACGTTGGGGTGCAGTTCGATGAACGCGAAACGGCGGCGGATGGCGGCGTCCATCATGGCGATGGAGCGGTCCGCCGTGTTCATGGTGCCAATGATGTAGAGGTTGTCAGGCAGGCTGAAAGGCTCGTTGGGGCTGTACTGCAGGTAGATCCGGTCGTCCCTGTACTCCAGCAGGAAGTAGAGCTCGCCGAACACCTTGGCCAGGTTGGCGCGGTTCATTTCGTCGATGATCAGGAAGTACGGCTTGTGCGCGTTTTCCGGCTTGGCGGCTTCCTCGGCGAGCCGTCGCAGCGGCCCGGCGACGAGCTTGAAGGACACCTGGCCGTCGTCGGTCTTGTCCGGCCGGTAGCCCTCAAAGAAGTCCTCATAGGCGTAGGACGGGTGGAACTGGACCAGCTTCACGCGTTCGTCGGTATGATCGCCGGCCAGTTCGGCGGCGAGGTGCTTGGCAAGGTAGGTCTTGCCGGTGCCCGGAGGACCATAAAGAACCAGCTGCCGGTTCTCCTCGAGTAGTTCCGCGATCTCCGTGAGTGGCTCGAGGTCCATGTGAAGGGACGCTGCGAACTCCTCGGTCAGGGGCCGGAAGCCTTGCTGGACAACCTCGACGACGGCGGTGGGCGGGGCCTCGTCCTCGCCGTCAGTTTCAGCTTCTACCGGGAGCAGTTCCTGCAGTGCCTGGATGACCCTGGTGACATCCACCAGGATGCCGGGGGTAGAGAGCTGCCGCTGGGCGTGGCGGGGAAGCTCGGGAATGGCATAGCTGTCATCGAACCAGCGGACCTTGCGGCGGATCCGACGGTTGTCCTCGTGATGTTCGGGCTCGCCGAGGACCACGCCGACCCGTACCCGTCCGGCGTGCTGGTAGAGCGTGAGGTCGCCGGGCTTCATCACCGTGAGGAAGGCGAAGACGGCTGTCTTGGTGTCCTCCCGCTCCACGTAGCCAAGGTGCTTGTAATCCTCGTCCACTGCATGCTGAACCACTCCTGCCGTGACGCCTGCGGTCAGCGTGCGCAGGTGCTCCACGTCCAGGGTGGCCTTTTCTTCGGCGACCCAGGCCGCCAGGAGGTCCGCATTGTCGTGATGCGTGCGCAGGAGCCAGGAACGACGGCCCGGGTCTCCCACCTTGCGCCACTGGCTCACCAGTTGGCGGGCGTACCAGTCGATGCGCTGCCCGGCCTGCTCGTCCAGGTGCAGGCGGATGCGGTGGATGTCCGCCGTGATGTCTTCATCCGAGTCACCCTTGGCGCCGCCCACAAGCGAAGCAAAAGCGTCCCGGATCTCTTGGCGTTCCACATCCGCCACCACGGGTTCGAAGTAGCTGGGCCACACCAGGTACTCGATGCTGCGGCGCAGGGCGGGCTGGTCCTCGGGCGTTGCCGCCGCGAGCTCATGGAATTTCAGGGGGTCCGCGAGCGCCTGGTTGATGGCGTCGGTGTTTTGGCTGTCCACATGGGCCACAAATCGGCACAACCACTTCAAGTGGTCCCAGATGGTCCAGTTGAATTCGGCAGTGCGGTCGCGGATGACTCCGTGGTCCGTCATGCCCTCGTAGAGTTCATCCGGCAGGTCAATAGGCGGCTCAACCCAGGACGCTGCTTCGGCAACGCGGGCGCGCTTCACCCTGAGTGACTTGACCTCATGGGCGAGCGGCAGCGACTGCAGGAACAGCAATTCCACGGCAAGCAGCTTGGCTTCCCTGGACGCGCCGTCCAGGTTCTGCCGGAGGTTGGTCATCATGGGCGCTTTGGAGTCCTCAACCCCGCGCTCAAGCCTTTCCAGCAACTCTCCGGCGGCATCCGCGGTCCACGTCAAGGTCCCGCCGTCCAGCGCCGAAGGTCTCCCCTGCAGCGCCGGACCGAGCACATACCAAGCCGCGTCCTCGATCTCCTTGGAGACTCCGGGGGCGCGGTCAATGGCAGGTTTCACGGAGGGAATCACCATGCCAACTTACCTTGTTTGGCTTACCTAAGCATCCGGATATCCACAGGGCCTGAGTAGGGTTGGTGGGATGAAGAGCCTGGACATTGAGAGTATTCGCGCGGAGATCGATGAATTGGATCGGGAGATCGTGGGGCTTGTTTCCCGGCGGCAACACTGGGTAGAGGAGGCCGGCAAGCTCAAGGCGGATCGGGCCGCCGTCCGGGCGCCTGAACGAGTCGAAAAGGTCATTGCAAAGGTACGGGCAATCGCTGAGGAGTCCGGGGCGGCACCGGATGTGGTCGAGCGAATGTACCGGGCCATGATCGCGGCGTTTATCGACCTGGAATTGTCAATCCACCAGCAGCACAAACCTTGACCATCTCACCGGCCAGAGGTATGTTTACGTTGACATGATGTTCACGTAAACATGAACGGAATAAGACAGTGTCGTCGACCTCCAACTTATTGGCTGGGCCACTGCCAGCCCTTCATGATGAGCGCCGTGAATACCGGCCAGCTTGATCAAGGACGCGGCGCGGGGACCACCTCCCACGTTCCTCGCCCTAAGCCGTGGAAAGGGATCCGGTTACCCCTGGCAGTCCTGTCCGCGGCAACCTTGATAGGAAGCTTGCATCCAAGCGGCGTCCAGACGCTGCCCCCAGCCACGGAGCGAGTCCAGGCCCAGGCCGTCGCCCCTGCCCCTCCAGGAGCCATCGGTTCTTCGAACGAACCGGCATCCCCGGCCGCAAGCGTATCCACCAAGGCCACCCCGGCAGCCTTCGCACCCACGAATGCTTTAGCGGCCACGCCCTGTCAGCGAACAGCCGCCGCAGGCGGAAGCCTCCCCGCCGTCGGTGCCGTTTCAGACGTCCAACTCCGGAATGCTTCGGCGATTGTGGCGGCGGCGGACAAGTTGGCGCTTCCGATCGATGCCCGGATCCTCGGCGTCCAAGCCGCGCTCGGCGAATCGTCCCTTGAAAGCAAGGATTACGGAGACGCCGCGGGGCCGGACTCGAGGGGCCTGTTCCAGCAGCGCGCCAACGGAGCATGGGCCTCCTACTCCGATCGTATGGATCCTTTTGTCAGCGCGACCAGCTTCTTCGTGGCACTGAAAGACATCAAGGACTGGCAACTCCTGCCTTCCAGCATCGCCATCCACCGTGTGCAGCGGAACCAGGATCCAGACCACTACACCAAGTACCGGCAGTTGGCCCAGGAGATCGTGGGCCTGGTGGACGCCCAAGGTATTACAGCCTGCTCCACCGGCCGCGGCTCCTGGATCGCAACCGTGGGCGTCAGCGCCGGCCGACAAGCGCGGCCAGGCCCAGGAACCCTGATATCTCCGCTTGGGAAGTTGCATCCGAGTTCACCTTTCGGGCCCCGCACCAACCCGGTCACGGGTTCGGCAGGAGAATTCCATACGGGGCAGGACTACGCCGCGGCCTGTGGCACACCGGTGCATTCTGCCGATGAGGGAACCGTGCGCGAGGTCGGTTGGCACCCCTGGGGTGGAGGAAACCGGGTGGAAATCGACCACGGTAACGGCCTGGTCACTACCTACAACCACATGCAGTCCGTCGCGGTGCGCAAGGGAGAAATGGTCTCAGCTTCCGACGTCGTCGGGTTGGTCGGTTCCACCGGTTCTTCCACCGGGTGCCATCTGCACTTTGAAACAATCATGAACGGAACACTGACCGATCCATCAGCATGGACCCTGGTGCCCCTGACACTCGAGACTTCCGTCGATGCCCTGCTACTGACGAGCTTCACACCGCAAACAGGTACGACGCCGGCCTGGAACCTGCCGCTGTGGACGTTCACTACCGCTCTTGGGGACCAGGAGGCACCTGCCGCCGAACCCCCGACACTATCGACACCGCCGACACCTTCCGTCACAGCAACAACTGAACCGACTGCGGAAGCCGTGGCATCGCCTCCGCCTGTGCCAGCAGCAACAGCACCTGCCGCACCTACGCCGACGCCCACCTCACCGCCAACTACAGAACCGACGCCAGCACCAACAGCACCGGCCGCACCAACAACGGAACCTACTGCGGAAGCCGTGGTGTCGCCTGAACCGACACCAACGCCCACCGCACCTGCCGCACCAACGCCGACGCCCACCACAGCGCCAACCACAGACACTGCCCCGCCTGTCGTGCTGCCGAGCACGGCACCCGTTGTACCAACAACTGAACCTACTGCGGAAGCCGTGGTATCGCCTGAACCGACACCAACGCCCACAGCACCTGCCCCCGCCACTACTGCGCCGGCGTCGTCTGCATCCATGGTCGCCGTGCCGTAGGCGAACTAACTGCCGTCGCGGAGGTTCTCCGGAGCTGTCTGAATGAAGTCGATGCTGTCGAACCGCGCCTCGCAGCTGTCCCCCATGGGCGCCTGCGACATGAACCCAACGCGGACTGGCTTGTCCGTGTCCAGCCTGAAGAGACGGACAAAGGACCATTCCTGGCCGTCCGTTGACGAGTGAAACGCCCACGCGGGGCCCACCCTGCTGAGCCGCAGGTAGATCCACGGTGCGGTCACCACGGGACCGTTCGAGTCGTCAGAGTAAGTATTGGTCACCACGCTGACAACCATGGCTTCCCCTTGCGGGGAGTATTCGAAGCAGAGCTTGGCCCAATGGTCGTTGTCCACCCACAAAGCCAGCACGCCGGCGTCGAACGTTGTTCGTGGCGAGGCGACCATGACCCTGGCCGACAGCGAGAAGGACGTGGGAGCCGTGAAAGCCAGGGCCGAGGCCCGGTGCTGCTGTTCGCCCCCGAGGGAATCGTTGGACCAATCGACGCCGGGCGCCGCCGTGAGCGTGAGTGTTCCCTCGGCGTCGTCGTAGCTCGCGTGACTGGGCGATGACGTCCACTCCAGGGAAGGAAGTCCAGCTATTTCGGGAATCAATGGGCGCTCCTTGTATTCGGCAGTCAGGACATTTCTCTGCAACTTTTGCATACTGGACACAAAATAGTCCGGCTCCCCCAGGAGCCGGACCACCAATGCGTCTACTCGAACAACGACAACGTCAGGTTCGCGGTGTAGTCGCCGGGCGCGACGGTGGCTGGCGTGCGGAGGAACAGGCCCGCCGTTGCCGTCCACTGGCCCTCAGGCGCAATCGCAGCTGAATCCAGGGCCAGCGCAAGCAGTTCCTGGTCGACGAGGCCCACCGCGTCCGGGCCCGAATCCATGACCGTCTCCACTACGTCACCCTCGGCGACCTGGCCCGATTCGCCACCGTCAATCAGCGATGGGGACCAACCCAGATGTCCAGCTCCGATCGCCGGCTGGCCCGTGGTTCCCGTGAAGTCGGTTGATGTACCGATGACGTACCAGCCGGCCCCGGCCGGGATCTGGTCCGGGAGTCGCGTGTCAGTCACCGTTACCGTGGGCAGCGAACCCGTGAACTGGCGGACAGTTGGAGACGAGCCCGCTTCCGTCAGGGTGGCCGTGGTTCCTGCCACGCTCATGGCCAGAATTCCAGGCTCATCGATCTGCGCAATCGCCACATTCACGTCGACGTC
The DNA here is from genome assembly GCF_902706295.1 of Arthrobacter sp. 18067. GTDB lineage: Bacteria > Actinomycetota > Actinomycetes > Actinomycetales > Micrococcaceae > Arthrobacter. The sequence goes on from NZ_CACSJJ010000008.1 coordinate 74,343, forward strand.
CTGGTCGCCATGGTTTTCTTCAGCCATTGCGGCCCCGGCCACGCCGGCCAGTATGGAAGTGCCAGCGGCAACTGCCGAAATTCTTACGATCAAGCTTGCTTTGCCCATCGTCTTGCTCCTTCATTGCAATGCGGGGAGATTCATATCCAGATGTGTCGGTAAGGGAAGCGCCAGGGCGGACTCCGTGCTCGTATACAGAGTCCAGTTGGGCGAAATTCCACCCTCCCTCGCCCGCTATGAGCGGTTGCCTCGGGGGTGGGTGGGCAGGCTGGGCGATGCGCGGCTGTGCGCACCGAAGCAGGTGACTCAGGTAACCAGGTGCAAGGATTCTTAAGAATGTTTACGTAAACCTACACGGAATATTGGCGCCCAGCAAGGGTTTTTTGTACCTTTTGGTGGTGCGTGCATCCATGATGTCGCACACCCGTTTAGCGGCCCGTGGTAATGCGTCGCGTAGCGGCTTGCCCGCGCCCGACGAACAGGAGGAGCACCCCGGTCCCGCCGCAGAGCCCGGCAGCCACGAGGGCCCCTACGGGGTCGAGGCCCGTCGCGGGGAGTCCGTTCGGAAGACACTGGCCGCTACATTGTGTGCGCGGCGCAATGTCAACACTGATCTTGATGTTGGAGCCGTTGATCTCCGAAGCCCAACCCGGCGTAAGCCCCAGCACCAGGCTGAAGCCGACCAGCACGCATGACAACAGGATCCTGGCAGAATCCGCTGAACGAATTCGAACAGTGAAGCGCCGGCGGGCGGAGCGAGGCGTGCCCCGCGATCCCTTCGCCTCAGGCGTCATGCTTCTCATAGGTGTAGCCGTAGGGCACGTCCGGTGAGAGTTCCACCGTGTAGGACGCATAGTCCAGCCGCGTGACCAGGATCCCGCAGCGGCCTTCATTGCGCGCACGCTGCTCCGCAGCCTGGATGGCGGCGTTGAGGTTGATTTCCATGGTGGTCTTGCTGGTAGCCGTGACGGTAGCCAGCAGTTCCGGGGCGTCGATCATGATGTTCCTTTGGGATAGTGCGTTGCAGTGCTAGTGGGTGGATAACTTCTGGTTCCCGGCTGCCGCCCAGGCGCTGGAGATCATGTCCCGGAGCGTATGCCTCGGTTCCCAGGCGATGTCCCGGCGTGCCAGTTCGCCGGAAGCCACGATCCGGGCAGGATCACCCGGCCGGGCTGCGCAAATTTGTGGAGCGAACTGAATGCCGGTCACAGACGCCATTTCGGTCATGATCTGACGGACAGATACCCCGGTACCGCTGCCAAGGTTGTAGACCGGTTCAAGGTCAACGCCCTCCTGGAGTTTCCGGGCAGCTTCCACGTGGGCCGCGGCAACGTCGGCAACGTGGACGTAATCCCTGACGCAGCTGCCGTCCGGTGTGGCGTAGGCAGTACCAAAGATCTTTGGCGTTGCGCCATCCTTCAGCGCTTGGAAGACCAAGGGGAACAGGTTGTGCGGGCTGACATCCACCACGTCCGGAATCCCGGAGCCAACAACGTTGAAATACCGGAGGGATGTATGGCGAAGCCCGGTTGCCCGTGATTGGTCTGCGATGAGCCACTCACCAATGAGCTTGGATTCGCCATAGGGAGATTCCGGCCTCGTCGGCGTCGCTTCGGTCACCAAGTCCACGTCCGTGTTTCCATAAACGGCGGCGCTGGAGGAAAAGACCATCGCCCGCACAGAGGCTGCTTCCATGGCGGCGAGCAGGTTTCCTGTACCGGTGACGTTCTGGAAATAGGTGTGAAGCGGCCATTCAACCGATACACCGGCGTACTTGAAACCCGCTAAGTGGATCACGCCGGCCACGTCGTGGCGTGCGAAGACGTCTTTAAGGAAACCAGTATCCAGCAGTGATCCCTGTTCGAAGGCTGCGCCTTCCTGCACAAATCCGCGCTTGCCGCTGGACAGGTCATCGATGACCACCACGTCGTGGCCGTCATCCATGAGTGCTTGGGCTACGTGGGAGCCGATGTAGCCGGCTCCTCCAGTTACTAGCCATGCCATGGTCAGTTCTCTCCTCTATGGTGGTTGCCCTGTGCGGGGCGGAGCCGGTGTGAAATCCCCCAGGTCGAGATCCACTCCTCCCCCGGTTCAAGCCAGCGCAGGCCGGCTCCGGAGTTGAAGGCGTTGGGGAGCGCCGTCATGGGTTCCACCGCTACCGCAGTCCGGTGGCCTCCCGCTGGATAGCTCGTGGTGGTGTACACCTGCGCGTACTGGTAGTTGGCATCGCCCCAGACCTCCACGGCGTCTCCGTTGGGCGCCTCCAGGAGGTGCCGGTACATTCCGTCCGGCGCCGGCGTGAGATCCAGGAAGGCTGTGTCCAGGTGCAGCCAGCCCACTTTGGGTCCCGCTGACAGGTCCATGGGGGTTCCGGACACAGGGGACGTGCCCACGGGATTCAGGCGCTCATCCACCACCACATAAGAGGCAGCGTTGATGGTCAGTGAAACGTCCTGCATGGGCGTTGCACCAACCCGCATGTACGGGTGTGAGCCAATGGCGGCAGGGGCGGGCACGGCCGACTTGTTGGTCAACGCATGGGTGACGGTCAGCCCCTCCGGAGACACCGAATATGTCGTCTCCACATCCACGGCAAACGGGTAGCCCTCGCTCGGGTAGATCCGTACCTGGAGAGTCAACTCGCTTCCGGATCGGTGAACCAGGGTGTGGGGACGTAACCTGACCAGGCCATGAATGGCGTTGCCGCGCTCGGATTCGCTGATGGCCAGTTGGAGGTCTTTCCCGTCGTGCGACCATCGCCCATCCCGGACCCTGTTGGGCCAAGGAATGAGGATCTCGCCCTCACAGTGTTTGGGGATGCCGAACTCGGGGAACTCCTCGATCAAGGGCTCGCCGTCCACTGTGAGGCTGCGGATGGTGCCGCCGATCTCCGTGATCACCGCCGCGACCACGCGGCCATCTGCCTCCGGCTCCGCGGAAATCCGAAACTGTCGGCCGGTCGGAGCAGCAATACCTGCCGTTGTTGCTTGAGTCAGCGTCATGGTTAGAACTCCGTGTGGCCAAGGTCGTGGCTGGCCACGAAGGAAACCGAGCTGTGGGTGGCCGCCTGGAGTTCCAGCACGGTGATGGTGTTGCCGTGTTTTCGCAGGAGGGGGCCGGGAACGTAGAGCGTGGCCTGCGGTCCGCGGGACCAGTACCGTCCCAGGCAGAAATCGTTGATCCACACCACGCCCTTGGTCCAACCCATGGTGGAAAGGAAGGTATCGCCGCCGCCGGGGAGGTCGAAAGTCCCATGGACAAAGACCGGCCCGGACACTGGTACGTCAGGAAGGGAGGGCTGTCCCTCCAACGCCGCTGAGACCGGAACTGCGTCGTCGAGTTCCAAGGGAAGGATGTCCCAGTTCCAGAGAGTTTCTCCGTTGATCCGGGCCTTTCCGATCAGGCCCTTGGACTCCCCCAAACGGGGACCGTAGTTCACGCGTCCTTGGTCCTCCACCAGGATTTCCAGCGTGCCAACCGCGTCATGGGGCAGCGCCAGGGAACTTTCGTGGTGATCCCGGGAGAGGATTCCCACCGGCACCCTGTCCAGGAATACCTGGGCCCGGTCACGTACTTCGTCGAACTCCAGCACAGCGGGACCGGAAACTTCGATTTCCCTGCGGTAGAGGGTGAAGCCGGAGTAGTGGCCCAGCTCATCGTGGGAGCGGATTCCCTCGTGCGAGGTCCACTTCCCGAGCCGGTCCAGGCAATCCCACAGCGGGAGGGACTGCGCCAGCGGGACGCTAAAACTGGAACCGAGTTGCGCAGGTGCCGGCACGTCGTCGTCGTCGAGGGTTGTGTATTTGGAAATGACCTCGCGGAAGGCCCAGTACTTCGGCGTCGGGTTTCCAGCTTCGTCCAAAGGGGCGTCGTAGTCGTAGCTGGTGACGATCGGCTGGTAAACACCCTTGTCGTTGGCACCGTTGGTGAATCCAAAGTTGGTGCCGCCGTGGAACATGTAGATATTCACGGACGCGCCAAGCTCCAGCAGCACCTCCAGATCGTTGGCGGACTGCTCCACGGTGGTGGTGTGGTGGTGCGCGCCCCAGTGGTCGAACCAACCCACCCAGAATTCGGAACACATCAGGGGACCTGTGGGCTGATGGCGGCGAAGTGTTTCCAGGCGCTCCGCAGAGCGACTGCCGAACGAGCCCGTTTTGTGCAGTTCCGGCAGGCTGCCGTTGGCCAGCATGTCGTCCTGGGGCTGGTCCACGGTGGTGAACGGCACGGTCAGTCCGATTTCCCGGTTGACCTTGACGAGCTTCTCAAGATAGAACCGGTCGGCGCCGTAAGCTCCGTATTCGTTCTCGATCTGGATCAGGATGATGGGACCGCCGGCATCTATCTGGCGGGGAACCAGGATGGGTGCGAGCTGCTCGAGATACTCAGTGAGTGCTGCCATATACACGGGATCATCGGCCCGGATGGCCGCAGCGCCGCGGTCAAACAGCCAGGCAGGGAGCCCGCCGTTGTCCCACTCCGCACAGATGTACGGCCCAGGGCGAACGATCGCGTGCATTCCTTCCGCAGCGATCAGGTCCAGGAAACGGCCCAGGTCCAAACCACCTGAGGTGTCGAAGACCTCCGGGGACGGAGCATGGGCGTTCCACGGAATGTAGGTCTCGATGGTGTTGAGCCCCATTTGCCTGGCCTTCCGGATCCGGTCCGCCCATTGATCCGGATGGACGCGGAAGTAGTGCAGGGCGCCTGAGAGGATGCGGTGGGGTTGACCGTCAAGCATGAAGTCCTGCTCGCCGATGGTGAAGGTTGGCATGGGGTGAAATCCAATCTGGAATGGTGGAGCGGGGTCCAGGGCCTCAGGGGGGTGACCCTGGACCCGCGCCACGTCTTACTTGGTGGTGACTGTGAAGCCTTGCTGCTGGCCGTACTTGGCGGTGGCGTCCTGCCAGGCCTTGAGGCCGTCATTCAGATCGCCCTTGGAGCCATAAGCCTGGCCAACGGTGTCGCTGTAGATGCTGTTGGCGTAGGTCTGGAAAGGAAGGTAGCTCCAACCCGGAACAACGTCCTTGGAAGCCTGGACCAGGACCTCGTTGATCTTCTGGCCGCCGAAGTAGGCGCTTTCGGCGTTCAGGAATGATTCGCTCTCAAGATCAGCCTTGGTGGAGGGGAAGCCACCGTTTGCGGCGTGGATCTTGGACCCTTCAGGGCCGTTGGCGAACTGGAGGAAGCCGTAGGCTGCAGCCTTGTTCTTACTCTGCTTCAGCACGGCGTCGCCGCCGCCACCGTTCTCAGCCGTTGCGGCTGCGCCCTTCTCGTACGTCGGCATCGGGGCGACCCGCCACTGACCACTGGCTCCTGCCGCGCCCGATTCCAGGTTTGCCGGCATCCATGCGCCGATGATCAGCGTGGCGATGCTGCCGTCCGACAGGCCTTTGTACCATTCGTCACTCCAGCTGGTGACGGGTGACAGGAGGTCGTCCTTGAGCAGCTGGTTCCAGGTGCCGGTCCACTTCTTGGCGCCTTCATCCTGGAGGTCAACGGCCACCTTGGTGCTTCCGTCGAGCGTGTAGGGCTTGCCGCCTGCCTGCCAGATCATGCTGGTGGTGAAGCCGGCATCGCCGGTGTCACTGGTGATGTAAGCCTTGGGATCCGCAGCGTGGAGCTTCTTGCCGGCTTCAACGTACTCATCCCAGGTGGTGGGGATGCTGATGCCGTGCTTTTCGAAGACGTCCGCCCGGTAGAACATGGCCATGGGGCCGGAGTCCTGCGGGAGGGCGTAGACGCCATCGTTGAGGTTTACGGACCCCCACGTGGACTGGGTGTAATTGTCCTTAAGCTCCTCGGCACCGAAGTCCTTCAGGTTGACCAAGGAATCGGAAAGGGCGAACTGCGGCAAGGCGTTGTATTCGATCTGCGCAACGTCCGGAGCACCGCTTCCGGCCTTAACGGCGTTCTGGAGCTTTGTGTAGTGGGCGTTGCCGGTGCCCACGTTTTCCAGGTTGACGTGGACCTTGGGGTACTTGGCCTCGAAGGCCTCCACGATCGGTTCGAGCTGGGGCGCCCAACCCCATACCGTGAGTGTGGTTTCGGTGTCCAGTGCCTTCGCGATGTCTTCGGCACTGGCGCCTTCGGCCCCGGCGTTGGCCGTTGTGCTGGAGCCGCTGCAGGCGGCAAGGCCGCCCACCAGGAGGCTGGCCGCCAGGGCGGCAGTGGCCACCCGCCGGAAGCGATGGTTGTTCTTCATTGAATTGGTGCCTTTCAGATGCGGTTTGGAAATTCACGACGGCGGGAGGTCGCCGTCGTCGGGTCTGGCTACTTCACACTTCCGGCGGACAGTCCCGACTGCCAGAAGCGCTGGAGGAAGAGGAAAGCCCCCACGATGGGCACGATGGTGAGCAGTGATCCGGTGATGACGAGGTTGTAGATGGCTTCGCCTCCGGCCGTGGTCGCTTGGGCGTTCCAGCTGTTGAGCCCGACGGTGAGCGGGTACCAGGTTGATTGGCTCAACATGATCAAGGGAAGGAAGTAGTTGTTCCACGTGGCCACCACGGTGAACAAGAGAACGGTGATGAAGCCCGGCGCCAGCATTCTCAGTGAGATGGTGAAGAACGTCCGGAACTCCCCTGCCCCGTCCATGCGGGCTGCCTCCAGGACTTCGGTGGGGACGGACTCGAGGGCGTAGATCCACACCAGATAGAGCCCGAATGGGCTGATCAGGGACGGAATGATGACCGACCATGGGGTGTTGGTGAGTCCCATCTGGCTGAACATGAGGAACGTCGGGACAGCCAGGGCAGTGCCCGGAATTGCCACTGCGCCCAGGACGACTGCGAAGACGCCGCGTTTGCCGGGGAAATCGAACTTCGCCAGTCCGTAGCCGGCCAGGGTGGCAAGGAATGTTGCCCCGCCGGCACCCACCACGACATAGAGCACGGTGTTTCCAAGCCAGCGCAGGAATTCGCCGTCGTTGTAGGTCAGGGTACCCACGATGTTGTCCCACAGTGCGAAGTCCCCGGAGAACCACAGGCCGAAGGAGCTGAAAAGGGAGGTTTGCGTCTTGGTGGAGTTGACCAGCAACCAGAACAAGGGAAGCAGTGCGTACACTGCCATGACCCCCATCAGGATGGTGAGAAGGACGGACGAGCGCTTCCGGCTGACGCCGTGGCGCCGGGTGTTCAACCTGGGTGCAGGTGACCGCCGGGGCCTCACCGCCGGTGACGGTTTGGGCGCGGTATCGCTGGAATGGGCTGGGCTCAAACGTACGGACATGGGCTAGGCATCCTTTCGCGAGCCGGAGAGCTGGACGACGTAGGCAACAATGACCGTCAGGACGCCCATGATGATGGAGATAGCCGCGGCGTAATTGAACTGCTGGCCTGCAAACGAGAGGTTGTATGCGTACATGTTCGGCGTGAAGTAGGAGCTGATGGAGTTTGGTGCCAACGCCTTGAGGATGTTCGGCTCATTGAACAACTGGAAGCTGCCGATGACCGAGAAGATGCTCGCAATGCCGATGGCTCCGCGGATGGAGGGAAGTTTGATGCTCCGGATCACCCGGAACGTGCCTGCTCCGTCAAGGTTTGCTGCCTCATACAGTTCCGCAGGGATGACCTTCAGCGCTGAATAGAAGATCAACATGTTGTAGCCCGTGAACTCCCAGGTGTTGATGTTCCCGATCGAGGCGAGGATCCAGCTGGAAGAGAGGGGCTCCGCAAGGTCCAGCCCGAAGAAATCGTTGATGCTGCCGAACAGGCCAAACCGGGGGCCGTAGATGAATCCCCACATCAACGTCGCCACTACTGCCGGGACCGCGTACGGGAGGAACACTGAAATACGGAAGAACGACGACGCGCGGAGACGCCCGCTGTCCAGGGCCAAGGCTGCGAAAAGGGCAAGGAACAACATGATGGGGACCTGGACCACCAGGAAGACAGCCACCCTGGTCACGGAATCCCAGAACTGGGGATCGCCAAGCGCCTGAAGGTAGTTGGCTCCCCCGACGAACTTGTCGCCGCCCACCATCTGGTTCTGGAAGAGGCTCAAGTAGAACGCGTAGAGGACAGGTGCCACGAACACCAGCAGGAAGACAGCCATGAATGGGCCAACGAATGCCCACCCCATCCATCGTCCTGCGCATTTCCGGTTTTGGACCAACGGTGGGGCGTCCGCCACGGGCGACGTCGTTGTCATGATATTTCTTCTCTTCTCGCTATGTTTACGCAAACATTCTTGAAAGAAGATTAGCATGTTTAGGTGAACATGCAAGAGGGCAGCAGAGGGAAGACAGCCAAATCCGCCACGGCCGCAGGAACCCGGAAACCGATTCCAGAAACAGCCCGGGGATCCAGGGGCCCGTCCATTGCGGACGTAGCCCAGGCTGCCGGCGTCTCAGCCCAAACCGTTTCCCGGGTGTCCAACGGGCTCACCAATGTGGAAGAGTCCACCCGGAACCGGGTCCTGAACGCCATGAAGGAGCTCGGTTACAGGCCAAACCGGGCCGCGCGGGCGCTCAAGAGCGGCCGGTTCAAATCCATCGGCGTCATCATGTTCACGCTGTCCAGTTTCGGTAACATGCGTACCCTGGATGCGATTGCCACCGCTGCCTCACAGGCCGGTTACTCCGTGACTCTGATCCCAGTGCACGGTCCCACCACCGGAACGGTGTCCGGGGCCTACAACCGACTGCGGGAGCAGGACGTGGACGGCGTGGTCATTATCTTCGAGGCGCATATGCTGGACCGAGCCGATATCGCACTTCCCGACGACCTCCCCGCTGTGGTGATCGACTCCAACGCCGGATATGGCTACCCGATGGTGGACACCGACCAGGCCGAGGGCGCCCGGCTGGCCACCGAACATCTGCTGCACCTCGGGCACGCCCAGGTGTGGCACATAGGCGGCCCGCCGTCGTCGTTCTCCGCAACCCACCGGGCAGAGTCCTGGAAGCAGACGCTGGAGGAGGCGGGCATCGAGGCCCCGCCGGTCTGCCATGGCGATTGGTCCACTGAATCCGGTTACCGGATAGGCCTTGAGATCGGCAGGAATCCCGCTATGACCGCCATCTTTGCCGCCAACGACCAAATGGCCTTGGGGGCAGTGCGCGCCCTTCATGAACTGGGACGCAGCATTCCGGACGATGTCAGCATCGTTGGATTCGACGACCTCGAGGAATCCACGTCCTTTTGGCCACCCCTGACAACCATCCACCAGGACTTCCACACCGTGGGACGGCTCAGCATTGAGAACCTGCTCCAGCAGATGGCCGGACAGAGCCCGGGTAGCGGCGTCACCACCGTGCCAACGCGACTCGTGGTGCGCAAAAGCACGGCCGCGCCGGCCCGGTAGGGCAGTGTTCCCGTAGCCAACCGTACGTGGGGAATCCCGGGGCACGGGACGTTCCTGACGCAAATATGCAGCGATTGCAAGTAACCTGTTTAGGTGAACATGGATCAAGAGAACACGAGCCTCAAGGCTCCGGCGGCCCCGCCCGGGGAGTCCGGAAAGCCTGCTGCCAAGTCGCGCGCAAAACGAGGTCCATCCATCGGGGACGTGGCCAAGGCCTCGGGCGTATCGGCACAAACGGTCTCCCGGGTTTCCAACGGACTCACCAACGTCGAAGAGACCACCAAGAACCGGGTCCTCGACGCCATGAGGCAGCTCGGCTACCGACCCAACCGGGCAGCGCGTGCGCTCAAAAGCGGCCAGTTTAAATCCATCGGCGTCATCATGTTTACTCTTTCCAGCTTCGGCAACATGCGAACCCTGGATGCCATCGCAACTGCTGCCTCGCTGGCCGGCTATTCCGTGACGCTCATCCCTGTGCAGGACCCCACCACCGGAACGGTTTCCGGGGCCTACGAAAGGCTGCGGGAACAGCAGGTCGACGGTGTGGTTGTCATCTTCGAGGCCCACCTGCTGGACGACGCTGACATAACGCTTCCTGAGGACCTGCCAGCCGTCGTGATCGATTCCAACGCCGGTTTTGGCTATCCCATGGTGGATACTGACCAGGCTCAGGGTGCAAGGTTCGCTACCCAGCATCTTCTCGACCTTGGCCACCAACAGGTGTGGCATATCGGTGGACCCACCACCTCCTTCTCCGCGACGCACCGGGAAGAATCGTGGAGGCGGACGCTGAAGGAAGCCGGTATCGAGGCCCCCGCGGTTCTCCATGGCGACTGGTCTACGGAATCCGGCTATCAAATCGGTCTGGAACTTTCCCGGAACCCGGACCTCACCGCCATTTTTGCCGCCAACGACCAAATGGCCTTGGGAGCGATGCGTGCACTGCATGAACAGGGTCGGCGCATTCCGGAGGATGTCAGCATCGTTGGATTCGACGACCTGGACGAGTCCACGTCCTTCTGGCCGCCACTGACAACGATCCACCAGGATTTCTACGCCGTGGGCCGTCTGAGCATCGAAAACCTGCTTCAGCAGATTGCCGGTACCGGATCGGTGGACGATTTCACCACCGTGCCTACCAGCATGGTGGTGCGCAAGAGCACCGCCGCTCCCATGGAGGGAGCACGGCGGCCATCTGCGCGGAGAAAGAACGTTGCTGCAGACAAGGGATAACCCCTGCCCGCAGCAACGCTTGGACAACTCCTAGCCCTTGCTGGCACCCAACGTCAGCCCGGCCACAAACTGCCGCTGCAGGACCAGGTAGATGAGCAGGGTTGGAATCAGTGTGATCATGGCGCCGGCCGCAATCAGGTTGTAGTTGCTCAGGAACTGGCCTTGAAGGTTGTTAATGGCGGTTGTGATGGGGAGCCTGTCACCGCTCTGGATGAACAACAGCGGCCAAAAGAAGTCGTTGTAGATGAAAATGACTTGCAACGTTCCCAAGGCAGCGAGCGCTGGACGGCACAGCGGAAGGATGATGCTCCAGTACTGCCGCCAGATGCCCGCCCCATCCACCATGGCCGCCTCTGTCAGGTCATCAGGGAGCGCCTTCATGTAGTTGGAGAGCACGAAGGTGCAGAACCCTATCTGGAAAGCAGTGTCCACAATGATGACCGCAATGTAGGTGTTCAACAGATTGCCGGAATCGCTGACGGCATACGGCAAAGACACGTGCTTGAACATCTCGAACAGTGGCGCTGCCAGGACCTGCGGGGGCAGGAGGTTGCCGGCAGTAAACATGATCAGCAAGGTGATGTTGAACTTCCAGCTCACACGGGAAACAGCAAACGCCATCATGGAGGCAAAGAGCAGGGTCAGCAGAACTGTTGGAACGGTGATCAGGACCGAGTTCAGGAAGTACTTCGAGAATCCACCTTGGTTCCAGGCCTGGATGAAATTATCGAAGCTGAAGGTGCCGCCGATGCTGAAGTAGCCGTATTTGTCGGTGTCCTCTTTGGACCGGAGCGCCGTATAGAGCGACCAGACCAGCGGTACCAACCAGATGGCGGCCATGACGATGAGGAAAATGTGCGTGCCATAGTGGCGTTTGCCGGTCTTGCCGGTCCTGCCGGTCTGGACAGGAAGGGTACGGGCGATGGTGCTCATGCCTCTTTCTCCTTGCCGAAGGTGCGGATGAGGTAGAAGACAATCGGCACCAGGGAAATCACCAGCAGTACCACGGCCAATGCTGAACCGACGCCGATCACCTGTCCTTCACCGATCAGGTTTTGGATCACCAAGGCGCTGAGCAGTTCAAGCCCGTTGGTGCCACGGTTGATGACATAGACGATGTCGAAGGCGCGGAGGGACTCGATGATCGTGATAACCACGATCACGATGTTCACCGGGCGCATGGCCGGGAAGACCACACGGAAGAAAGTCTGGACAGCATTTGCGCCGTCAATGGCCGCCGCCTCCCTCAGGGAGGGATCCACGCCTTTGAGGCCGGCCAAGTACAGGATCATGACATACCCGGCATGGCGCCAGGTAGCCGCGATCATGGCTGCCCAGATGTTGACATTCGAGTCACCGAACCAGTCCACGGCCTGGGGCGTGCCGGCCGTCCCCAGAAGGAAGTTCAAGAGTCCGCTGTCGCGGTTGTAGAACAGCTGCCAAATGATGCCGATCAGCGCCAGTGAGAGCATGACCGGAGTGAAGAAGATGCTCTGGTAAATCTTGCTTCCGCGGATCTTCTGGTCAAGCAGTACAGCGAGCAACAGTCCCAGGGGTGTGGCGATGAGTGCAAGGAATGCCAGCCACAGGACGTTGTGCTGGATTGCCGGCCAGAACGGTGGATAGTTCTGGCTGATGAACTCATAGTTGTCCAACCCGGCTTGCTTGATATCCGCAACATCCAGGCCGTTCCATCGCGTGAAGCTCAGCCCGATGGAGAAAAGGGTGGGAAGCCAAACGAACAGCAGCTGGATCAAGGTAGGGAGGCCAACCATGACCCCGAGGACAATCTTGTCCCTGCGGCTGAGGCGGCGAACCTTCCTGGATTTGGTCCGCGTCCTTCCGGGAACTTGCTCCCCCGCACGCGATGCTGCTTTGCGTGATCCGTCGTCTGGGGGTCCGCCGTTTTGAGAGGCCGGTTTTTCGGCTGTGGTACTCATGGATGATTCCTTTTGTCTTCATGTCAGGGGCCGGCCCTCACGCATTGTCCGGCCGGCCCCTGCCGGGGATGACTGGCCGTTTAGCCATCAACCCTGTAGCCGGAACGGCTCTGTTCTATTGGGCCGCGTACAGCGACTTGGCCTGGGCTTCCAGGTTCTTTACGTCGATGCTTCCGTCCTTGATGAAGGACTGCAGGGCCGGAATCATCACGTTGTTGGCCATGGCAGGCAAAGCGTCGCGATCCAGGAACTGGCTGATGTACTTGGCGTTGGCAATGGTGTCCGCACACTTCTTGTTCAGGGCGGAGTACTTGGATGTGTCAGCGCCCTTCACCGTTGCGATATTCGAGGTATCCACGGCCGCGTAGGCGTCCTGGCCCTCCGGGGTGCCCATGAAGGCAAGGAAGTCTCGGGCAGCTTGGTTCTCGCCACCCTTCTTCGACAGCAACAGGCCATCGATGGGAGCTTCCACAGCGTCAGTGCCTTCCATGGCGATCTCGGGGAACGGGAAGAAGTCGATGTCCGCCAGTACTGCGGGATCCGTGAACTGCTGTGTCACGAACGAACCCAGGAGATACATGCCGGTCTTCTTGGCCTCGAGGGCCTTGGCCGCGTCCTGCCAGGTCTGTCCCAGGGCCGCAGGGTCCTGGAACGGCAGGAGTGCTTTCCAGGTATCGAAGACGTCGCTGACTTTCTTCTGGTCCCAGCTTTCCTTGTGCGCGGTCAGGTCGATGTGGAACTGGTACCCGTTGAGGCGCATGTTGATGTAGTCGAAAGTGCCCATGGCGGGCCAGCCGTCCTTGTCGGCGAAGCCGATTGGAATGATGCCATCGGCCTTCATCTTGGCAGCGAGCGTGGTCAGCTCATCAAAGGTAGCGGGAACTGAGTAGCCCTTTTCCGCCCAGAAGCTCTTCCGGTAGAAGAAGCCCCACGGGTAGTTGTAGTTGGGGACCAAGTACATCTTGCCGTCGGGGCCGGTGGACGCCTTCTTGATGGCGTCGGAGAAGTTGCCGCCGATCTTTTCCCACACGTCGTCGACGGGGGCAAGCAGCCCCTTCTCGGCGTAGTACTGCATGCGGTAGCCGGCAAACCAGGTGAAGGACTCATCCGGGCTGCCCTGCAAGTACGAATTGATCTTGTTCTGGAAGTCGTTGTGGGGTACCACGTTGGTCACCACATCGAATCCCGACTTCTTCGTGAAGGCATCCGTTACGGCTTTGTAGGCATTCCGGGGAACCTCGTCCGATGACCCTGAGCCAAACGTGAGGCTCTTCGATGCCGCACCGGGAGCCGGACCCGAGCCGCCGGTGCAAGCAGAAAGCAGCGGGATGCCGGCCGCAGCAACTGCGCCGATTCCCAGCGTCTTGAGGAAGGTACGCCGTCCTGGACCAGCGCCTTCCGCCGCCTGGAAGGGGCCAAGATTTGTAGCCATGATTACTCCTTTGGATCGTGGTTCTTCGTAAGACTGTCCAACATCCGCGTGCGCTCTGTGTCGACTGTGAGATAGCTCAAGTGTGGGCCTGTGGAAGCAGAAAGTCGCCGGATCTCATCAACATTCCCGTGAATGTTCACGTAAACATCGAGTTGGAAGAAGTTTACGTAAACATGCGTTCTTTGGCAAGGGTATTTTGGCTGCGTTCCGAAACTTTTCGAGAGCAAGGCACGCGCCCGGGAATCAGCGCCGTTCGACTTCCCGGCGCCCAGCCTCCCGGGCCTCCTCAACCAGCCGGACCAGCTCCTTTTGCCGGCGCCTGCGGCCACGGAACAGGCCGGCAAACAGGAGCAATAAGGCAACGAGGATGGCCAGCTGCGGCCACGGAATCGCCCATAGGGCCACGCTTTCCTGGACAGGATCCACGGGCTGGGTGGAGCCGTCCGGAGCAATCACCCCCTGTGAGACCATCAAGGGCAACGTCATGATGCCCAGCGGCCACACATTCGGAACGTGGATACTGACGGTTCGCCGGTCACCTGGCAGCAGTTCGAGACTTCGGGCTTCGTCGGTTCCGGCAGCCGGCCACCGGGCGTCATTCACCATGGCGGAGGGGTCCACCGACAGGCGGACGTTGCCTGTGTTCTCCAGATCAACGGTGAGGTCCGCAGATCCTGGTTGCAAGGGGTTCCACGACGTGTCGTAACTCGCGGTTGCCTTCATGCTGAGCCCAGGTTTGACCTCGCCCTTCACCCGGGTCATGACACGGAATCCAACGCGGCTTTCCACGCCCAGTTGCGTCCCGTCCGAGCCGCCTTGCGAAAAGATCGAGGCAGCGATTCCAGCTGCGTGGTCCCCTGGTGTGGCTTTATCAGGGACCGTCACCTTAAATGGCACGACGGCGGTGCCGCCGGCCGCCACGGTGACAGTCTTGTCCATCAAGATCCAGGTACCTGCGGCAACCGACTGTTTGTCGGCGGGGAACATGTTGAAGCGCCCTGTTGGAGTGAAGTACCCATCTGCCGCGGTGAGGGCAAAGGTAACGTCCCTGTCGCTGAGGTTTCTGACCGCCAAGTGCTCATCGATGCTGGCTCCTGGGTCGAGTTCGAGTTCAACCCAAGAGCGGCCATCGGGACCGGCCGCATCAGCGGGAGTCACAGCCCAAGTTACAGGACTGTCTTGGGGATCACCGGTGGTGGCAAAGCCCGTGGTCGCAGAAGCGAAACTCGCGCACACGATTGCCCCTAGGATGCAAACGGCGATGACGCAGCGTCGTAGGAGTCCATGATCGGACAGTTTGAGGGTTGGGGACCTCATGGGACGAAGATACCTCCGCAGTAGTTATTCGAACAGGGACGGCCGCTGCTACGCCTGCACAGCTTCGATGCCCCACTCCTGGCTCGGCGAGCCGCTTGTGGTGGACTGGACCAGCCGCGCACCATCGGAGCTTGAGCCATCCTTGACATCCAGGCACAGCCCACTCGCCACATTGACCAAGCGATAAAACGCACCGTTGCCGGAGGGAACCAGCCGCCACCATTGGTTGGGACCGTAAGTGTCAGTCCACTGGTCCAATTCTTGGCCGCTGATGGTGGAATTCGCGGGGTTGTCCAGGACTTTTCCGGTCATGACGCTGGCGAGCCTGAACGATCCGTCGTGGACGGGGATCATCTTCCACTGCTGGTTGGCGCCGCCGCTCCAAGGCCATTGGATGACCGAAGCGCCGTTACTGTGGGACTGCCCATCGACGTCCATGACTTTTCCGCTGTTGCGGTTGACCAGCTTGACGGTGGTGGGCAGGAGGCCAATAAGGATTTCGCTGCGCTGGCCGGCAGCCAATTGGAGTGTCCTGGCGTGGTCTCCGAGCGAGGAGCCACCCACCACTCCCCCTGATGCGGTGATGGACGTGATTCCCCTGCGGCACACCACTTCGAGGCTCTGGCTGATATCTGAGACGATGGTGGCTTTGACGGTCCGTGCCACGATGTCCCATACCAGGTTTTCAACGAGGACCCGATTCCGTCCGCGAACGCCGGTGATGGATCCTTTCGACAGTTGCTCTGGCAGGGCCGGCAGGAACTCCAGGACTCCGGGACGGCTGTAGATCAATGCTTCGGCAAGGATCGCCGGGAGGGAGTTGGCCGCGTCGGAGTTGTAGATGTGCAGGTCGGGATTGTGGGTTGTCATGAGCGAGGGCAACACCATGTTGCTGCCTAGAACCTTCTTGATGTTCGTGTAAACCCCGGCCCCGTCCTTCAGGCGTGCCGCAGCAAGTGCGCGATGCAAGCTGCCGTGCGCGGAGTAGTTCTCGTCGCCGCGAAGTTCCAGCGCCCGGTGGGAGGCCCGCACCAGTTCAGGCTTGTCTTCCGGATTAACCTCGTGGAGTGGCCAGGCGCCGTAGAGGTGGTGGACGTGCCGGTGGTTGTAGCGGTCCGTCAGCCCGGGCCAGGACCATTCGGCCAATGCTTCGTCGCCGTTGATGCCGTAGCTGGGCAGCTTTGCCAAAAGCGCGGTCCAACGGGCCACGCCTTGGCCGGCTCCCTGTTCGCGGTTGAGCGCGTTGGCAGCGAGGATGGCCGATTCCAGGGCGTGCCGGCCGGCCATGATTTCACCGGTCGCATTGGTGGACAGCATCTGGCCAGTTGAGGACGGCGAGTTCTCCATGGAGAAGGAAGGCACGAAAACCACGTTCCCCTGTGCGTCCGTGCGGGAGAGATAGTCCTCGTAGAACAGCGCCAGTTCCATGAGGGCCGGCCCCAGCTTGTCGCGCATGAAGGCCTGATCGCCAGTTACCTGGTAGTACTCCAGCAGTGGATACAACATCCAGTCCGCGCCACCGGTCCAGGCCTGGCCCGGAAAATCGGAGCCGTTGAAGTGGAGCATGTGCCCATGCTCACCATCGGTCCGGGTGGGGGCCAGGAATCCTCTTGCTCCGTAGATCCGGGTGGCGTTGCTGCGCCAGTCGTTCAGTTGCCCGAGGACCAGATCGAAGTACCCTTTCATCGCGTCGCCGTGGTTCAGGATATTTCCGCCGGCAACCTGCAGGTTGATGTTTGCGTCAGTGGTGAAGTCGTCGGCCCAGGCGCCTGTCCAACTCCCGGTCCAGATGCCCGTCAGGCGCGGTGGCAGGACACCGCTGGAACTCGCGAACAAGTACCGTCCGGAGTCGTACATGCGTTCCAGCAGGGCGAGGTCGATGGTGGATCGGTTTGAATTCTGACGCGATGTGAGCTCGCTGGTGGAGAGTTCACGGTCCTGCTGGGAAACGTCCAGTTGCAAGGTCGATTTATCGAACAGTGCCTGGTGCTTCGGCGTGTGCTTGCGCAGCAGGGCGTCGTAGTCGGTCAGCAGGACACTAAGTGCAGCGTGAAGCGGCTTGCTGTTCCATTCGCTGGCCGATTCGTAGCGGCCCAGCTTGGTCAGCAGGATGACCTTGGTGGCGTTGGTGATGGTCAACGTGGTGCCGTCGGTGGTGATGGAGGAGCCCGTACCGGTAATGACCACCCGCGTTACGCCTTCGTATCCGAAAGCCCCCAGCCCGGCGGGGTAGGTTCCCCGGAGTCCCAAATAGCCGTTCCGCCCACTGACGGTCGCTTCGACACCATAGGTCACGGAGGACGGCACGCCCTCAAGGTCAGTGCTGATACTCAGGACCGTGTTGATTTTGCCGTTGGCCGCGGGCAGCAGCTCCTGCACTACAGCCGTGCTCGCCCTGGAGACGAAGGCGCGGCGCTTCCAGAGTCCGGCATTGTCAGACCATGTGGTCACTACCTCGCCCGTCCGGAAATTCGTAGTCCGGGCGTAGTCGCTGAAAGTGGTCAGACCAGGACTGGAAAGTTGGAGTTCATAACCCGGGTGGAAACTTTGTGTCCACTGTAGATCCCAGTCGGACGCAAAAGTTGAAGCGGCTCCCCAATAGTCACCAGCGAGGGCTTTGTCCTGGACCGCCGGGAGGCGATCGGCCAAATACGGAGCCTGCATCCCGCGGGTTCCGTTTGGCATGACGAACCGGTGATGGTTCATGACTACCTTTTCCGCGGCAGGTGTCCCGTGGAAGATGGCACCGTACTCACCATTGCCGGACAGGAAACCGTCGGACCAGGACGACGCGGGGCTGATGTCAAAGATTCCACGCTCCGGGAGGACTGCAGAACTTGGTGGAGCGGCCGCAGCGCGCTGCGAATAGGGGAAGGCGACGGCGCCTGCGGCCAGGACCGTACCTGCCAGGAAGCCACGCCGGTTAAAGGGGGTATTGGCGATTTTCACGATTTCACTCTCAGCCGGCCACGTTGCCGGGCTTGCCATCAGCGCTCTATTCGAACAGGGACAGGGTCAGCTTCGCCGTGTAACTTCCCGGCGCCACTGTGGCGGGCGTGCGAAGGAAGAGGTCCGCGCTGGCGGTCCACTGCCCTTCAGAGGCAATGGCACTGGAGTCGATAGCCAAGGCGAGCAACTCCTGGTCCACCAGGCCAACGGCGACCGGTCCGGAATCCATGACCGTATCCACTTGGTCGCCCTCGGCCACCTGACCTGAGGCCCCGCCGTCGATAATCTGCGGCTGCCACCCCAAGTGGGAGGCACTGATGGCCGGCTGACCAGCAGCCCCGGCAAAGTCTGACGACGTTCCCAACACATACCAACCGGCACCCGCCGGGATTTCATCGGCAGCCCTGGTATCGGTGACAGTCACCGTGGGCAACGTTCCCTTGAACTGCCGTACGGTGGGCGTCGAACCGTCCTCGGTGAGAGCCGTAGCAGTGCCCGCAACGCTCATGGCAAGCACACCGCCATCAGCCAGCTCGGTAATGCCAACGTTCACGTCCACGTCCTGGTCACCGTGGTTTTCCTCGGCCATCGCCATACCGGCGACACCCAGCAACAAGGCCGTAGCTGTTACGACGGCGGCACAGCGGGCCACCTTCTTATGTCGGGTCATTTCTTGATTCCTTAGTAAAGTCCGGCTGGACGGCCGGAGCTTGGTGGGACGAAGAGGGTGGTGGCCCGCCATCAGGCGGGCCACCAGTTCTACGTCAGTTGCAGGATGCTGCCGCGTAAGCGGCGTTCACATTTACGGTTACCGGTTGGCCGTTGACTGTGGTCTTGGCTTCGACGGCTACGGTGCCTGCCTGTACCGAAGCGGCACGGGTGGTGAAGGCGTGGACCGCGTTCTTGCCCGGCTTCACCTCAGCGAAGGACTTGGTTCCGTAGGCCGAGGTAAAGGTGGCCTGGACCGATTTGGTGTCGTTGTTGGTCAGCTGCGCGGTCACGGTGACCTTGCCGGCAACACACTTGGTGCTGGCGACTGCGGTGACGTTCAGCTGCGGTGCGGCCGGTACCGGATTGGCGATCATCAGCCAGCTCAGCTGCACGTCAGGACCCCGCGTCGGGCTAAGCGAGAACGTGATCTTGCCGTCGGAACCCACCGTGACGTTTTGGTAGGCCGCGGACTGGTAGTCGCCGCTGTAGTCATGGTCAGCTTCCACCACTGCACCATTGACGGTGACCTTGGCCCCGCGGTCGTCCCACTGGGCCCAAGGATCGTAGTACCCGGCGTAGACCGTGTAGGTGCCCGGAGCCAGATCGTTGAACTTGTAGGTCAGGTCCCTCCCAGCCTTGGCGTAGCGGAGGGTGGTGAAGATATTGCCATCCGCGGTTCCGGAGACTCCACTGTCCTGGCTTTCGTAACCCCAGCGCTTGCCCGTAGCCGGATCAGCGCCGAACGGCTGGTCCGCCGCGCTGTTCAGGACAGGACCGTCCTGGGCCGCTGCTGCCATCAACGCGGTCCAATCAGCGGTCTGCTGCCCACCTGCGTTCACTGCGTACTGAACACCGTCCGGAACAACCGGGATGGTCCGGGTGAACGTCCGGTTCCCGAAACCGGGAAGCGTACCCGTGGCAGTAATGACGCCCACAGTGTTCGTGTTGCCGGTAACCTGCCAGGTCACGGGCTGGGTGGAGCTCTGGCCATTCTGGGTGACCGTCACCGAATTGACGCTGAACGTTGAGCCGACAGCCAAGCTGGCAGGAACACCGGTGACGTTCCAGACCGCGTTCGCGTCAAGGTCCTCAAGTTTCCACTCTGACGGGGACTTCACGGCCAGGGTCTTGCCGCCCTCGCCCATCTGGAGGGGCAACCACACCATGGGTGCGGTGGCCAGGGCCTGATCCGATCCGCCGTTCCAGCGGTCACCCATGTAGATGAACTTGCCATTGGCCGGATCAACGGGGATCACCGACGTGGGCTGGGAGTTGTTGGAGTTCCAGGAAACATCGCTGCTGAACGGATCTCCCATGTCAGTCCACTCCCCCAGGATGCTGGTGGCCGTGCCGTACCGGGACGGGTTCGGCGACCAACCAGTGGTTCCCGAAGAGATGATGAAGTAGCGGCCCTGGTATTTCATGATGGCCGGTGATTCACGGGACTGGTTGACGAAGGCCCTCCGGAAGTCCACACCCTCCACCGCAGTGTCCGGCGAAGCGGACAGGTAGGTGTAGTCAGCGTTGAGCTTGGAGATGAACATGGTGGCGTTCTCTTCGCTGGAGTAGATGATGTAGCCGGTGCCATCGTCATCCACAAAGAGGTTCATGTCCCTGGCCATGCCCGGGTTGTTGGGAGCCTTGTTGGTGGGATCGCCGGCCGTTGCCTTGTGGAGGCGGTAACTGTCGATGTACCGGAACGGTCCGAACGGTGAATCAGAAACTGCTACGCCTGCGTTGGCTTTGGCGTACTGAGCGGTAGACCACGACGACGGCCCGTCAGCGTGGACCCACATGACCCACTTGTTGGTGGCAGCGTTGTAGATGACCTTGGGCCGCTCAAGGATCGGCGGGGTCTGGCCATTCACAGGCACTGTTCCGAGGTCGCGGTAGACGGCGTCCTTCTGCTCCGTGGTGTAGCCCGAGTACAGATTCTGGAAGTACGGATCCGAGTCGATTTGCCCGCGTGAGGACAACGTCTTCAGCGCAACTCCCTCGTCCTTCCAGTTGTACAGATCGTAGGAGCTGTAAGCGTGCACGCCCGGTGCGGAGTGGTAACCGTTGGTGCGGTCCTCCCCGTACAGGTAGTAGATCGTCTTACCTTCGGAATCCTTGGACGTCACCACCTGACCACCATGGGCCTGGATCAGGTTGCCGTTGTTATCCCGCCAGTCCTGGCCCGGCCGGAAGCTGTTGTAGCCGGTGCCCTCACTGGCATTCCGCAGGGTGAAGGCCTGGTTGGCCCCACCGTTGGAGGTCCACAACCCAATCCAGGCACCTTCATGCGTGGACTGGTTCGAGACGTCCAGGACCTGGTGAACGCCAGCGTTGAGGAGGCTGAACGAGGTACCGTCCGTGGTGCTGAACAGCCACTGGGCCGAGCTATCCGTGCGTGCTTCTTCGTCAGTGATGGTGCGCAACGTAGTGCCGTTGGTATCGGCCGCCAAAGCACGGCCATCGGCGAGCCTCAAAACAAAACGGTCACGGGTGGTGCCGTCTTCATCAGCGATAAGGGTTGCTTTCCACACCTGGTTCTCGCCTGCGATCGAATCACTGAGAACCGTCTTCGGCGAGCCATCCGAAGCCGTCACTGCGCGTCCGCTCTGGACTCCGACGAAGCTGTAGGACTGGCCGTCCTGGACTGCCGGCGCATCGGTGGCGACGCCGGATGCACCGTTGACCAGGAAGGTGGTAACTGACTTGGCGGGCACGGTCAGCGTCGCGGAGCGCGTTCCGGCGTCGATGGCGACGGCGGTGCCGCTGACGAGCGCGTTGGCCGTCGGATTTCCGGAAGGAGACTGGGTGGTAACTACCGGGGTGACCGTGGCACCGGCAGCGATCGTTGCGAACTTGGACAAGTCCACCTTGATGGTCTTGGCCTGATCGGAATCGTTGGTGTGCACCATCGACAGGCCGGAACCATCGGCCTTCAGCGCAGATGTGGTCTTGCCGTCGCTGGTGGGAATGATCCGGTCACCCGGTGCGATGTAGTGGGTGAAGTTGCGGATGGCGTTGTACTTCGAGTTCACAGCAGTGCGGCATGAAGGATCGGCGGCACCGTTAGCCAGACGCCGCACGGAGTTACCATCGGCGTTGCAGTCGAAGTCGATGAAGACGGATCCCCAGTTCTTCTTCTCGCCGAGTTCCATGTTGTAGAGGTCTTCGACCGGCTGCCACAGCACCCAGGATTCGGGGTCGAGCTCACGGAGATCGTCCGTGATGCGGGTGGCCATGCCGAGGCCGTTCTCGATGCTGTCCGGGTTCCAGGAGTCGCCGCCCCAGTTGCCTTCCACTTCACTCATGGACAACGGCTTGTCCGTTGCCTTGGCGATGTCGCGAACCGCAAGACGGTCGCCGGTGGAGTACGTGTGGACGTTGAGCTGGCTCACGGCCTGCTTGGTTTCCGCGGTCCACCCGTTCCAATCCTCCAGGAACCGGCTCGGGGAGGTCTCGTCCGGACCAGAGACCTTTGCTTCGGTGGTGGTACCTGGCTCGGCAAGCTCTGCAGCCATGGCGGTCAGCACCTGGGATTGCAGTGCGGGGCCTGCGTGGGCACCCTCCTGGCCTCCTCCATTTGGCAGGCCGTTGCCGCCGAAGGTGGTCTTCCAGTAATTCGTGTTGGGCTCGTTGAGGGGGTTGATCGTGTCGAAGCTGATGCCTTCAGTTTCTTCGACGTGCTCAGCCGCCTTTTTGACGTAGTTGACGAACTTACCGATGGCTGCGGGCTTGATCTGGTCGGCGTTAGGGTCTGTACCACCGCTGACGTAGCCGCTTTCGGTCATGAAGTAGGGCGGCGAGTTGCTGAAGGCCTCCCAGGTGGTCACTTTGTCCTTGATGGCCGCGATCCAGGCACGCTGGGAAGCATCGGCGTCGAGGTTGTAATCCGAGGCGTTCTCGCCGGTCCAGGCGGCCAGGAAACGGTCCCGGTCAGCGTAGTTCGTGGTGATCGGCCCATCCTGGTCGGAGAGGCCGGCATTCGGGTTCCACCAGCCGGGAACAGCTCCGCCGGGACGAAGGTAGTCAGGGATATCCGTGGCGTTGCCACCGCCAACGTTATAGCGGGCGATGTTGAGGTTCAGGCCGTCGTCACCGAAGACCTTGTCGATCAGATCGTTCCGGATGGCTTCCGGATACTGTCCGGTGGCGTTGGCCATCCAGACGAGGCTGGTGCCCCAGCCTTTGAACGACGGGCCTGCCTGGGCCGGGTTGGGGGTGAGGACAAGGTCCTCAGCGGCGGATGCCGGCGAGGCCAGCAGGGGAAGGGCGCCTAGGGCGAGGGTTGAAGCAGCTAAGGCCGCGACCAAACGATGACGCGACGATGCGTGCGAGCTCGACAACATTGTCTTAAATCCAATCCGTTCATGTTTACGTGAACATAGAAGAGGTTTACGTAAACATACAGTGACCCACGTCACCCGTCAAGTGGTGATTTTTGCTGGCCGCCCAACGTCTGCCACCCGGCCGCCGGGGATAGCGCATTCCCACTGGAACCCACTATCCCCGGGACTTTTTATCCTTCGAAGGGACTAATGCATCCCGAATTGGTACGCGGCAGGCACCGCCTCGTTCGGGCAGACTTCCTGCCACAGCGCCGCGAGCGCATCCTCCCCCTCCCGGAGGTCCGGGATCTCGACGCCCTCGCGCAGGATCGCAGCCGCCCCACCGGGGTTTCCGGTCCTTGCGAGCGCCAACGCCCTGAGGAACCTCAAACGTCCGACGGCGGCACCCTCCTTGGGTGCCACATCGTTCAGTTCCAGCGCCATCACCGGGTCCCCGTGCCGGATGCTGAGCGTGATGGCCTCCGTGAGCAGCGAAGGGTTGGTTGAGTCAGCTTCCACGCCTTTCCGGAGCTCAGCAAGTCCCGCGGTGTCCTGTCCGCCCGCAAGCAGGGCCAGCCCCAGTCCGCGGTACGCCAACGCCATTGTCCCCGGTCCGGCGTCCGAGGCCAGCACGCGCCGATAGCCATCTTTGGCGCCCTCAAGGTCCTGCCGGCCGTGCCTCATGGTGGCGAGTTGCAGCTTGGCGTCCGGGCCGTCCTCCCCCGCCAGCAACTCGGCCCAGTCCGCCCCCGCCACGAAGCTGGGCGCGCCGTCGAACGCTTTTCCATGCAGCAGCCCAAGCCACGGTTCCTGTTCCTCCGTGACGCTTTCATCCACGAACGGAGTTCCGCTCTCGTCAACCCAGCGCTTGCCCGTTTTCTGCCGTCGGGCGCGCTCCACCACTCCCCAGCCGCTGCCGTGCAGCAGCATTTTGGACGGAGGGACGTCGGCATCGCTGACGGCTGCGGACAGCATGGCCTCGAGTTCCTCGTGCGGCAGGAGCTGTTCCAGCCTCTCGCCGGCATGGGCCACGGCGGCGTCCCAGTTGGTGCCGTGCGATGTGTCCGGATCCAGGTGCCCGTTGCCGTAGGCCTCAACCCACGCCCATTCAGCGCCGGCGGGCATCACCAGGTGTTCAAACTGCGTCTGCGCGAGGCCGGCCTGGATCTCGGCATACGGCCCCGCTCCGGGGCTCAGCCACTCCTGCCACCGTTTGCCGCCCTGTCCCTGGCCCCACACGAACAACTTCTTTCCCCGCAGGAGGCCCGTGGACAGCATCGCCAGCCCGTCGCCGTCGTCGTCCGCTGCCACAACCCAGCGCCGTTCGGCAGGGTCGATGTCGAAGAAGAAGTCAGCCGCGTGCGGGCTGTTGACCGGCCACGTGCCGTCATAGCCTTCGTGGCTGGTGGGCCGGACGCGGGTGATGTCCGTGGTGTAGTCACTGCCATAGGCCTCGTCAGCCGGGGCGATGACTCGGGTGCGGTCCGTCTCCGGGATGGCGGCGTTGCTCCACCAGTACATGGGGACGTCGTGGTCATTGGGATTCCGGATCCGCACCGCAGCGAACACCACAGGCGAGTCCGCGGGGAGCCAGATGTCCACTTGGAAGACCACTTCCCGTAGCCGTTCGAACTCCCACATGCGCAGGATGTGCTTGCCGTCAGACGTGTGGACGATGGCCGTGTGCAACGGATCGCAGCTGGTGGGCGAGTGCCCGCGGGTACCGATGTTCCATTCCAGTCCGCCCGCGAACCACGCTTTGCGCAGCGCGATGTTTGCCAGTTGCGGAGCATCGTGGGTGTGGAGGAGCTGCTTGCCGGTCGCTTTGTCGAAGAGTTCCCAGATGCGGCCGCCCAGCGACGGGATGACCGTCACCTTGAGCTTGCTGTTTTCCAGCACGACGGCGGGCACGTCCTTGGGCGCCGCCTCGCGGCTGTAACCGTCCTGCATCAAGTATGGGTAAACGTTGGGAACCACTCCGTAGCGCGCCGAGGCCTGCAGATCCTCGGGAACGCCCTCGCCCACGGTGTAGGGCTGGTCGAGCTCGGCAGCAACCACGGGCAAGGGGTTGAGCGGACCGAGCTCGGCCATGGTCAGGGAAATGGTGGTAATCGTGAGGTTGGAGCCGGCGGTAAGGGGCACGTCAGTATCCGATCGTGAGAAGGAGGCCGCGCTGCGGCTCAAGAGTAATGGGATCGCCGGGCGCGTAGCTCGCGGCGGATTGGAAGCCTGGGATCGCTGGGGCGTTCGCGCTGGAGGCGGCCGCTTCGTCGTCGAATATCAACCTCACATGTTCAGTCTGCCCGGCCCATGAAGCCAGCGCTACGACCATTCCGCGGTCGGTGATCCACGTGGTGGCCAGGACATCAGGGTGGCTTGTCCGCACCGGTGCGTGGTGGTCCCAGAACCCCTGCATCGTCGCGTGCTCCAGCCCGGTTTCGGCCCAGAACTCCCAGAGCGGCCGGTTGTCCACGGCGGGCGCCCGGCCAGTCATGCCGAACACCATCCCACGCCACGGGTTGCCGCCGCCCTCCAGCATCTCGCCCATAAGGCCAAAGGGAATACCGGACAGTTCCACCAGCCAATAATCGGGATCGGTGGTGTCGTAGTCGAAGTACTCCCCCAGCCACAGCCTGTCCACATAGGGCAGCTGTTCCATGTACAGATTGGCCGAGGACGCGTAGCCGTCATGCGCTGTGAACTGGTTGGCGGAGTGCAGGTCTATTTCCGGGCCGTGCACGCCGCGGGCCTCGCAGGCCTGTTGCAGGACCTTCCGGACGCGCAGCATGGCGTGGCGGTCATAGGCGATGTCATCAAGGTAGATACCATCGATCCCGTCCTCGCCACTGGCCAGCTCCTGCAGGCTGCGAACGTAGAAGTTCTCCCACCGGGATTCGCCCGTGGTCACCACTGCGATGTCCTCAACGTTCGGTGCGAACCAGGCGGACACGTAGCCGCTCCCCGCGTGCTCCTGGAGCCAGATGTGTCCCTTGCCCGGGCCATCGCTGAAGATCTCATGGTCCAGTTGCATCAGCGGCAGCAGCTCCGGGCTGTGGAACGTGAGCTCCCGGACAGTGTTGTAGATCTTGGCCTTCAATCCCTGCCGATGGCACGCAGCTACGTATTCGCGCAGTGAGTCCCCGGTCAGCAGGGGGTCGTTGATGTACGGCGCCGGGGCCGTGGCGTGGTGGACATTGACCACGGTGGCCCCTGAAGCCCTGATGTCCGCCGGGTTCACAGGGGCGTGGAAGTACCGTTTGGCCAAGTGTTTACCGGGCTCGATGGGCTTGAACGGGGTCAGGAGCAGGCGGAAATTGAAGTCCACCGGTTCATGTGCCATCAAGGTCCGTGCGCCGCTGAACGCGCGAACCGTCACTTTGCCATCGTCAGTTCGCAACGTGACACCGCCGCGGGTCCCGTCGCCGTTCCCGTTGCCGGGCTGCCGGTTGGCCCACGACGCCGGCTCCACCAGGGGCTTCTCCCGGTAAAAGTTGGTGTTGAGGGGTCGTTCGTAGCTGCCATCCCGAAGGGCCAGCTGAACTCCGGCGTTCACCCCACCGAGCCACAGCGCATCCTGGTTCTTCGCTGCCACGTCCCACGTCCAGTCCAGGTTTCCCGGCCGCCGTCCGCCCGGGACGCCCAAGCCCATCGCGAGCGGCACCGCAGCCTCGTGGAACTCAAGCTGCAGGCCGACGTCGGGCACCTCCACAGTCCGCTCCGGAGTGAGGTGCAGCGAGTACCAGAGTGTTCCATCGGCGTCGAGCACGCCGGTCAGGTCCACGGATACGGCGGCCTTGCCGCCCTGTTGTCCATTCCAGTGGCAGCGCCAGGAGATTCGCGCCGCCCCTTCCACCGTGAAACTGAGCGGTGAGTAGCTCCAGTCGATCCCCGCTATCTCCAGATTGATCGGAGCCTCAAGAAGCTCGACGGCGGGGCCGTCGGTTGACGTGACAGCTGCGGTAAAGGTGGACGTCACCTGCGCCGGAAGCCCCGATGCGGTCAGCCGAAGGGTCCTGCCCAGGATTCCCAAACTCCTGCTCGTTTCATCCAGCGTGATGGCAGTGAACGGCTTCACGAGCTCCGCATCCTGGGCCACCGTTGAATCCAGCCATGCCAGCCTCCGCAGGAAGCGGGGGTCGCCGAAACCGCCCGCCGCAATCGACGGGTCTGCGTCCTTTTCGGCAGCCACGTCCAAGCGGATTTCAACCTCTTGAGCCGCTTGCCCGGTGGCCGTGACGGTCACGGCCGCTGCCATCGTGCTTCCCGCGCTCTCCGAAGGCACCGGCAGGACCACGTACAGTGCCTGCACCTTCCCGACCGGAACGCTCAGCGTCCTCTGCCATGGATGACCCAGTCGGTCCACGCCATCGGTGTTGATGCAGTGACCGCCCCCTGGCGAGGCCACGTGGACGTTCACTCCGTCCACGTTTTCCAGGGCGTACAGCCCAAGTTGGACCACGAAGTCCTCGCCGGGCTGGGCAGCTCCATGGACGGTCCGCGACGGGCCAGCGATCACCCAGTGAGCCGGTAGTTCATCACGCATGGACACGGGATTCAGCCGGTCCTCAGGGAAAAGCAGGAAGGCCTCGCCCGCGTGGCTGCTGTGGAGTTCATCCAGCTCATCAGCGCGGGCCGTGAAGTTCATCGGCGCGAAGGAGTCCCGCTCGCTGGCGGCCTCATAGCGGAGGACACGTGCCTGGGGCAGCTCGACTTGCCCTGCGGGTGCCCATGGAGAACGCACGACGGCGGCAGCCCACGCGGGTTCTGCCGCCGGGCGACCCGGGAGGTACTGCGCCTGCGGATAGTGGGGTTTCCCCAGCATCGCGTAGGGCAGGTAGTAGAAGTAGTAGATCCCGGGGCCGTCGATGGCTTCGAAGAGCAGGGTCCCCGATTCCCGGGTGGCCTCTTCCACGATCACGTTTCGCACCCTGGTGCCCGACTCTTCCGAGACGACCATGACATCCACCGATGCCGGGTCCTGGTCTTGCCGACGCCAAGGAAGGACTACCCTGTGTGCGCGGGCTGCTCCGGTACTTCCACCACGCACCGCTTCCACCACGAACCGGTGGTTTCCGTAGAGCAGCTTGTCCCAGGTTCCGATGCCACATGCCACCTCCGGATGGCCCGTCGTCCTGAAGTTTTGGGAGATTGTTGGAGGGGACATGACGGCCGGTGAATCCGGCGTGGGCAGCGGCATCGCTGGGACTCCTGAAGGTTGCTTCCGAGGCTGTTCACCGAGTTGGTGAATCCTTACATCATTCCGGCGTTCCCTGTAACCGTAAAGAGTTATTGCGATGCGTACTCACTGGCATTTCTGCCCTAAGACACTGGACGCCCGGGCTACTTCGTGGCGGCCAGGTTCAGCGCGTTGACCTTCGCCTTGGCTGCCCGGACAATCTCGCGGTCGGTGACGCAGTAGGCGGTGGGATCTGTACCATCCTGGGCACCAAGGGAGATTGCGCCATCCCCCAGCGTGGAGACTGTCTTCTTGGCAGAAAGGTGAACGGCGGAGAGGCCCGCTGCATGCATCGCGGGGATGTCCTCCAAGGACAGTCCCCCGCCGGCCATGATCTCCAAAGCGCCACCTGCTCTATCCACCATGTCGGTCAACGTTTCCAGTCCAGCGCCGGCAGTGGCCTGGTGCCCCGACGTGAGGACCCTGGTAAAGCCGAGATCCAGCAATTGATCCAGTGCCGCGAACGGATCGCGGGATTGATCGATCGCGCGATGGAAGGTCAACTGGGCGTCCGCGTTGGCCTCCCTGGCCGCGTCCACCAGCCGCCGGATCGCGTGAATGTCCACGTCGCCTTGCGGCGTCAGAGCCCCCACCACCACTCCGTGTGCTCCCTGCGCAAGAAGGTGCCGTATCTCGTGGACCATGGTGTCCACGTCCGACGCTGTGTACCGGAAATCACCGGGTCTTGAACGAATCAGCGGATGGATTTCCAAGCGGCCGTCAACGTGCTCCACGCTGGCTTCCATGAGTCCCTGGCTGGGCGTGATTCCACCAAGTTCCAGGCTGCTGCAGAGCTCAATGCGGTTGGCTCCTTCGGCGGCGGCAGTACCTGCACCGGCCGCACTAACCACGGCAATTTCAAGTTTCATGCTGAAACTCTACGCGCGGTACAGCTCCAGCTTTTCCTTTTGTTCCGGGGTGAGCCTGAGCACCCGCCCTGTGGCCTCGGCCACGAAGGCCAGGTGGGTGGTGGCTTTGACGCAGTCCTCCCGGGTGACGGGGTCCTTGATGACGTAGTGAAGATCGAAGCTGGCGCCCTTGACGGCACCAACCCAAATCTCCACGACGGCCGGAATGTTGCGGTACTCCAAGGTCCGGACATACCGGACCTTGTGCTCCACCACAAGCGTCATGGTGCCCTCTTCGACATCGTTGAACAGGGCCGCCGGAGGCTCTACGCCGGGAAGGCCCGCGCCGCGGGGTGGTCCGAAGGCTGCGATGCGGGCTTCTTCCAACATACGGACGATCTGCACATTGTTGATGTGTCCGTAAGCGTCCATGTCACCCCAGCGCATCGGCACGAGGACCTCAATGCGCTGGGGTGCAACGGAATCCTGGGCCGTTGGCCCAGTCTTCAGTGAATCGGTACTCAGCTGTGCACCGCCGTCGAATCATCCACTGCGGTCTCTTCCTCGCCTGCGAACTGCGACATGTACAACCGGTAGTACGCGCCCTGGAGGGCGAGCAGCTGGGTGTGGTTGCCCTGCTCCACGATCTTGCCGTTCTCCATCACCAGGATGGTGTCGGCGTCGCGGATAGTGGAGAGGCGGTGGGCGATCACGAAGCTCGTCCGGTCCGTGCGGAGGGCGGCCATGGCCTTCTGCAACAGCAACTCGGTGCGGGTGTCCACGGAGCTCGTGGCTTCATCCAGGATCAGAAGCGAAGGATCTGAGACGAAGGCACGGGCGATGGTGATGAGCTGCTTCTCACCGGCGCTGACGTTGCTGCCCTCCTCGTCGATGATCGTCTGGTAACCGTCCGGGAGCGCACGTACGAAGCGGTCCACGTAGGTGGCCTTGGCCGCCTCCATGATCTGCTCTTCGGTGGCGTCCAGCTTGCCGTATTTGATGTTGTCGTAGATGGTGCCGCCGAACAGCCAGGCATCCTGCAACACCATGCCCACCTTGGAGCGCAGCTCGGAACGGGTGAGGTCCTTGATGTCCACACCGTCCAAGGTGATCCGGCCGGCGTTGAGCTCGTAGAAACGCATCACGAGGTTCACCAAGGTGGTTTTGCCGGCGCCCGTGGGTCCTACGATCGCAACAGTGTGGCCGGGTTCCGCAGCGAAGGACAGGTCTTCAATGAGCGGCTTGTCCTCCACATAGCTGAACGAGACGTGCTCGAACTCGACGTGGCCGTCGGTCTTGGAGGGCAGGTGACGAGTTCCGTTCTCTTCGACTTCTTCATCAGCATCAAGGAACTCGAAGACGCGCTCGGCAGAGGCCACGCCGGACTGGAGCATGTTCGCCATGCCGGCGATCTGGCCCAGCGGCTGGGTGAACTCACGCGAGTACTGGATGAATGCCGTGGCGTCGCCCAGGCTCATGGAACCCGAAGCAACGCGCAAGCCACCCACTACGGCAATGCCGACGTAGGACAGGTAGGAAACGAAGTTCATGGCCGGGAAGATCACACCGGACACGAACTGCGCACCGAAGGATGCCTTGTACAGTTCCTCGTTCTTGGCGTCGAAGCGCTCCAGCATGTCGGCATCACGGCCGAACACCTTCACAAGATCGTGGCCGGAGAACGATTCCTCGATCTGGCCGTTGAGGGAGCCGGTGTTCTTCCACTGAGCTGCGAAGAGCTTCTGGCTGCGTGAGCCGATGACACCCGCCACGATGCCGGAGAGTGGAAGCGCGATCAAGGCGATCAGAGCCAGCTCCCAGGACACGATGAACATCATGACCGTGATACCCAGGACTGTCAGTACGGAGCTGACCAGCTGGGAGAAAGCCTGCTGGAGACCTTGCTGGACGTTGTCGACGTCGTTGGTGACGCGGGAAAGGATGTCGCCGCGCTGGCGGGTGTCGAAGTAGTTCAGCGGGAGTCGGTTGAGCTTGGCCTGCACGTCATTGCGGAGCTTCTTGATGACCCGCATGACAATTCGGTTGAGCAACCAGCCCTGGGCCCACAAGAAGATGTTGGCTACGAAGTACATCAGGAGCACGATCGAAATCAGGAACGTCAGCTTGGGGAAGTCGATCCCGTTGGTGAGTTCCATCTTGGACACCATGTCCGCAAAGTTGCCTTGTCCCTGCTGGCGCAGGAGCTCCACGAACTGATCCTGGGAGACGCCCTCGGGGACCTGCTTGCCCATCACGCCACCGAAGATGACATCCATGGCGCTGCCCAGGACCTTGGGAGCAATCACGTTGAGGACTACCGAGACCACGACGAGGCCGATCACGATGTATACGCCAACGCTCTCGGGCTTCAACAGCCCCATGAGACGCTTGGCGGACGGCCAGAACGCTTTGGCCTTCTTAGCCGGAACGTCGCCGAACATGCCGCCGTCGGCTTCCGAGGGGACGTACTCCTCCTCGACGAAATCCTCGTCGTCAAGCAGCTCTGTCGCCACCTCGGCTTCGGCCGTTGCCTTGGCATCCTTGGCGGCCTCTGCCTTGGCAGCCCAGCCGCGCTTCTTCTGCTGGCCCTGCTCGCTCATGCCACTTCCTCCACGCTCAACTGTGATTCAACGATTTCCTGGTACGTGGGTGACGTCTCCAGGAGTTCGTCGTGTGTTCCGCGGTCAACGATGCGGCCGTTATCCAGCACCAGGATTTCGTCCGCATCCGCGATGGTTGAGACGCGCTGGGCCACTATGATGACCGTTGCGTCCCGGGTTTTGGCCTTCAAGGCCTTTCGAAGCCGGGCGTCCGTGGCGACGTCCAAGGCAGAGAAGGAATCGTCAAACAGGTACACATTCGGTTTCGTCACCAAGGCCCTGGCAATGGACAGCCTTTGGCGCTGGCCACCGGAGACGTTGGTTCCGCCCTGGGCAATACGCCGGTTCAGGCCCGACGACTTCTCCTCGACGAATCCCTTGGCCTGCGCGGTTTCCAGCGCGTCCCACAGTTCCTCGTCGGTGGCGTCCGGCTTGCCGAAGCGGAGGTTGTGCTCGATGGTTCCTGAGAACAGATACGGCCTCTGCGGCACGGCCGATACGCGGCTGGTGATCTCGGAGGCGTCCATGTCGGTGACGGGGACGCCGTCGAGCAGGACGTCACCCGAAGCGACATCGTAAAGCCGCGGCAGCAGCGAAACCAGGGTGGTCTTGCCGGCGCCCGTGGAGCCGATGATGGCCAGGGTCTTGCCGGGCTCAGCCGTGAAGGAAATGTTGCTCAGCACCGGAGCCTCGGCACCGGGGTACTTGAAGGTGACGTCCCGGAACTCGACGCGTCCCTTCTTCTCGGCAGGCACAACTGGCGAGCTGGGGTTGTGGATGGAAGGCTCGACGTCGAGCACTTCGCCAATACGGTCTGCACAGACAGAAGCGCGGGGAATCATCATGGCCATGAACGTGCCCATCATGACAGCCATGAGGATCTGCAGCAGGTACTGGAGGAACGCCGTCAGTGCGCCCACCTGCATCTCGCCCGAATCCACGCGCTGTCCACCAAACCACAACACCGCCGCTGTGGAGAGGTGCAGGATCATGCCAATCGCCGGGAACATCAGGACGAACAGGTTGCCGATCTTCACTGACACGGCAGTGAGTTCCTCATTGGCGTCGCCGAAGCGCTTTGCCTCGTGGGGTTCACGAACGAAGGCGCGGACCACACGGATACCGATGATCTGCTCGCGCAGTACGCCGTTGATGGCGTCGATCTTGGTCTGCATGGAACGGAACAGCGGCATCAGGCGGACCACGAGGTAACCCACAACCGCCACCAGGACCGGGACGGAAACCCACACGAGCCAGGAAAGATTGAGATCCTCGCGAAGCGCCATGATGATGCCGCCGATGCACATGATTGGCGTGGACACCATGAAGTTCAAGCCCATCAGCACAAGCATCTGCACCTGCTGGACATCATTGGTTCCACGGGTAATCAGCGTGGGTGCACCGAATTTGTTGACATCCTGGGCGGAGAAACTGCTGACCTGGCGGAATACACCGCGGCGCAGGTCCCGCCCAATGGCCATGGCCACGCGGGAGCCGAAGTAAACGGCGACGATGGCAGTGAGCACCTGTCCAAGGGCGACGGCGAGCATGAGCGCGCCGGTCTGCCAGATGAAATCGGTGTCGCCGCGGGAAACTCCCTCATCAATAATTTTGGCGTTGAGGCTGGGAAGGTAGAGCGTGGCGATGGTGGATGCCAACTGAAAGATCAGCACGGCCACAATCTGCGGCAAATACGGCTTGGAGTAGCG
The DNA here is from genome assembly GCF_902706295.1 of Arthrobacter sp. 18067. Classification (GTDB taxonomy): domain Bacteria; phylum Actinomycetota; class Actinomycetes; order Actinomycetales; family Micrococcaceae; genus Arthrobacter. Next base: position 107,943 of record NZ_CACSJJ010000008.1, read on the forward strand.
CCGTATAAGGGTGACAAGCATGCCCACGGGTCCTTAGAAAGAGTGCGTGAATGAGATAAGAGAAGTGTTGCAGCAGGGGCTGACAGTATTAGCCTCCCTACTCTACGAAATCCGTTGCCCCGGCGAAACAACTTACGGAAAAGATCATCCCAGCGGAGTATCTGCCGTGTCGCGGATGCTCCCGCTGAGGGGCATCCGCTGAGGGAGCACCCAGGGTGCCGGGACAGCAGTAGAGGCAGCAAAGCGCCGGCTGGAATTCCAGCCGGCGCCTTGCGTCCCACACTCGTTCGCTGCACCTTAGTACGGCTGCACCGGGCTTAGTACACCGGGAATTTCGAACGGGACCGGGATTTGAAGCCGGATTCAGCCTGCGTGCTTGCCGTGGTCCGGACGGGCTTCCACGCCTTGGAGGAGCAACAGCGCCATACGCTCTTGCTGCCTGCGTTCGCGCTTGAGTTCCTTCCGGATCGCAGCGAGTTCCTCCGCGGTTTTGGCCTGCTGCTCCGCGATGTTTTGCTGCTCCCGCAGCCGCGTCTGCAGTTCCACATTGGCACGGCTGAGCTGCAACTGCTGTTCGGCCAGGACGTACTGGGTGCGGGACAGTTGCTCCTGCACTTCCTTCACATCGGCTGCATCCTTGACACCGGCCGGCGCGTGCGGGCGTTCCTGTGTGAGGATCCGGGCAAACTCGAGGTCGAGGTCAGCCCCGGAGTCCTGCTTGGGAGCCTGACGTCCGGCCCCGGAAACTGTACGTCCGGCACCCATGGCGCTGCCGCCGTCGTCGTCCGCTTTCACTGCGTCCAGAGAAGAAGTGTCCAGCGACATCCCGGCGTCTCCCGATGCCGTGGCGATGAGTTCCTTCTCAGGAGCCGCATCCACCGTACGGCGCAGCGGACGCTCCTTGATGAAGAGCACGGCCAGGAGGGCCACCACGCTGATGATCGCGGAGATCAGGAAGATCTGTGCAGTGGCGTCGCCATAGGCAGCGCGCATGATCTCGGCGATGGGAGCAGGCATGTCGGCGAGGTCCATGCTTGCTCCGGAAGCGCCACCCTGGACCGGAATACCTGCGGCGGCCATGCCTTCAACGGCCAAATCCTTCACATGGTTGGACATGATGGCGCCCAGGACGGAAACGCCGATCGCGCCACCCACCGAGCGGAAGAACGCCACGGAGGCACTCGCGGTTCCGATGTCCTTGGCCTGGACCGTGTTCTGCACGGCCAGCACCAGGTTCTGCATCAGCATGCCAAGGCCAAGGCCGAACACGCCGGTGTAGATGGCCACGATCCACAGTTCAGTGGTGTGGTCCATGGTTCCAGCAAACGCCAGGCCGCCGATCAGCAGGACGGAGCCGGCGATCAGGAACCTCTTCCACTTACCGAAGCGGCTGATCAGGATGCCCGACGCCACGGAACCAATCAGGTTGCCGGCGATCATCGGCAGCGTCAGCAGGCCGGCCTCGGTGGGCGTGGCGCCGCGGGCAACCTGGAAGTACTGCCCCAGGAACGTGGAAGAACCGAACATGGCGATGCCGACAGCAACCGACGCGACGATGGCCAGGGCCGTGGTGCGCTCGGAGATGATCTTCAGCGGGATGATCGGCTGCGCAACCTTGGTTTCCACGTACACCAGCACGGCCAGCAGCGCTACGCCACCACCCACCATGAGGGCTGACTGCCAGGAGAACCAGTCGTAGTAGTCCGGGTTGCCGGCGAAGGAAACCCAGATCAGGAGAAGGCTCACGCCCGAGGTCAGCAGAATGGAACCGAGCCAGTCGATCTTCGCGGGGCGCTTGATGTGCTGGATCTTCAAGGTCACCTGGAGCAGGATGAGCGCGACGACGGCCAGTGGCACGCAGACGAAGAACGTCCAGCGCCAGCCCAACGGGCTGTCAACGATGAAGCCGCCCAGCAGCGGGCCACCGGCGGTGCCGACGGCCATGACTGCGCCCATGTAGCCAGAGTATTTACCGCGATCACGCGGCGGGATCATGGAGCCGATGATGGCCTGGGCCAAGGCGGTAAGACCACCCATGGCCACACCCTGGATAACGCGTGCGGTCAGCAGCAACGGGATGGTTTCGGACAGGCCGGCCATGACGGAACCGGCCACAAAGATGATGATGCTCAGCTGGACCAGGAGCTTCTTGTCGAAGAGGTCCGCGAGCTTGCCCCAGATGGGTGTGGTTGCAGCGTTCGCCAGCAACGCGGCCGTGATGACCCAGGCGAAGTCGGTTTGCGTGCCCTTGAGTTCGGACATGATGGTGGGCAGTGCGTTGGCGACGATCGTGCTGCTGAGGATCGCCGTGAAGAAGGCCGCCAGGAGGCCCGTCAGGGCTTCCATGATCTGACGGTGCGTCATGGGCGCGGCGGCCTTGTTAACTGAGGCGTCCACCGCCTTGGTGTTCTGAACTGCTGGTGTGGCCATGCTTGGCTCCTAGGCTGTCTGGTTTGTTGTGATGGAGCCGGCCGCCGTTGCCCGGATTGAGTCCTTGAGGGACTCGGTGAGTTTGTTGATGACCTGGGAGGCCTCGAGGGCGTCTGCCTCGCTCCAATCCGCCAGGTAATCCCGCAGTCTCACGCTGCGTTGTTCTTCGAATTCGCGCAGTTTCGCCGTGCCCCTGTCCGTGAGGGCGAGGAGTTGGGCCCGTCCGTCCGCGGGATCGGGTCTCCTGACGACAAAGCCCAGGTCCTCCAACTCCGTGATGTGCCGGCTCAGGACCGGGGCGCTGACGCCAAGGCGCGTGGCCAGTTGCGTTGCGCGCGTCTCCCCCTCGCCGATGAACCTCATGACGCCCTGCACTGCCATTCCGACGTCGGGAACGCGGGCCATGTGGGCGGTCACCACGCAGCGCAGAGTGCGCTGGAGGTCGAAGATTTGATGCACAAGATCGGTCGCTGTGGCAGAACCGACGGACATGGGAAACACCCCTCTTTTTGTTTGCCTAAAGCAACCATAACTTAATTTGATTGCTTTGGGAAACTAAAGATGAAGGAATGTGGGGTCAGAGCGCCATCTCTCGAGAAGCCGCAATAACTTCGTCCACCCGCCGCGGCCGCTTCACACCTGGCGGAACGGCGGCAACCAGCCAGTTCTCCGGGAGCTCACCCTCAATGGGAATCAGGACCACCTTGTCCGCGGCGTAACGGGACGCCATGCCCGGCCATACATGGGTCACCGAGATTGCTACCCCACTGGCCACGATGCCCCGGATCGTTTGGGCGACAACGCTTTTCCACCGCACTTTGGGCTCGATTCCGGCCGAACGGAACATCGCCGTTACGCGCTCCGCGCTGGGTGGCACGTCGAACAGGACAACATCCTCGTCAGCCAGATCTGCGAACCGGAGTGAGGCGCTGCCCGCCAGGGGATGACTGGCAGCGAGCATGAACTGCGGCCTGGATTCCACCACCTCCACAACATCGACACCGGGAACCACCTGGAGGGAGTACACGAAGGCAAGGTCCAGCTCCCCTTCGCCCACGGCCCGCTGGAGCTCCTCGGCCGTTCCCTCCACGAAATCCAGGTCGACCCCGGGCCACTTGCCGGCGAAGTAGCGGACCAGGCCGGGAATGACCCGGGGCGAAATGGCGATCATGCAGCCAATGGACACGCGGCCACGCATTTCTTCATGGGAACCCAGCAGTGCGCCCTGCAGGTCAGTTGTTTCCCGCAGTATCCGCCGCGCCCGAACACCGAGCTCGATGCCGGCCAGTGTTGGCTCCACACGCTTGGCGCGGGTCCGGATCAGCAGGTCAAGCCCCAGGCTCTTCTCCAGCTGGGCTATCGCCATGGAGGCAGCCGCCTGCGAGATATTGCTTTCGCTGGCCGCCTTGGTCAAGGACCCATGGTCAAGCACAGCCACGAAGTATTCGAGCTGGCGCAGTGTCACTTCACCCATCAGTTCTCCTTATGAACTTCTTAGAATTGATTGATTATACAAGTCGCATGAGCCCGACCACACTTGAAGAAAGCCAAGAACTGCAAGGAGAAACAATGACGACGACGTCATCCCTGAAACCACACGTGATCACGTTGGGCACGGCAGGCGGCCCCCGCTGGTGGACGGAAGCCGACTCCGGCGAGCGCACGGGAATCGCCACGGCCGTGGTGGTGGGAGACGCCTTCTACCTGGTCGATTTCGGTCAGGGGGCGGGGCGCAGGCTCAGCCAATCCGGGCTTGAGCTCAAGGACCTTCGCGCTCTCCTCATCACGCACCTGCACTCGGACCACGTCTACGATCTCGCAGGCCTTGGCATTTTCGGGCTGTACGCACTAGCCGATCGCAGCGACAACCCGGTCAGGATCATTGGTCCGGGCAACCGGGGCGAGCTTCCCCCGGTGTCGCCACGCGCCGTCGTCGAACCCCTTCCGCTGGCGCCGGAGAATCCGACGCCGGGTACCCGGCAGATGTTCGAGCAACTGATGGCCGCCCACGCTACGGACCTCAATGACCGCATTCTGGACAGTCTCCGGCCCAGCCCCTTGGAAATATTCAAGGCCGAGGATATCCGGATACCAGTCGAAACCCGGTATCACCCCAACAGCAATCCGACGCCGGACATGGAGCCGTTCGAGGTTTACCGGGATGAGCTTGTCACTGTGACGGCCATCCTGGTGGAACACCCGCCGGTTGCTCCTGCGTTCGCCTTCCGCTTCGAGACCGCTGAGGGCTCCGTGACCATTTCCGGCGATACCGCCTATACCCGGAACATGATCACGCTGGCCCGGGACACGGACCTGCTGCTGCATGAGGCCATCGACTTCGCCTGGGTGGAATCGCTCTACGCGGACAAGACCGACGACGGCAGCCGGGCCGCGCGGGACCACCACTACAAATCCCACACCAGCGTCCGCGAGGCAGCGAAACTGGCCGAAGCCGCCGGCGCCAGGCACCTCGCCCTGCATCACCTCGTACCCGGCTCGGCCTCCGCATCCGTCTGGCACGAGGCCGCAGAACATTTCACGGGAAAGTTCACCGTCCCCAACGATCTCGACGTCATCCCGTTCGCCCGTCAACGCTGATAGCCGGACCCCTAGCCACCTGAGGAATCACATGAGCCCAGCATCGCCGCAGGACATCCTGCCAGGAACTGCGCCCCTCGCACCTGAAAATTTCATGAAGTCCAAGGACATGCGCCGCATCCTTGCCTCCAGCTTCATCGGCAGTGCCATCGAGTACTACGACTTCATGCTCTACGCCACAGCCGCCAGCCTGGTCTTCAATAAGGTCTTCTTCGCCAATCTCGGCCCTGGCTTCGCGCTCTTCGCGTCCTTTGTCACGCTCGCCGTCGGTTACGTTGCCCGCCCCCTCGGCGGCCTCATCTTCGGCCACTTCGGTGACCGGGTGGGCCGCAAGAAAATGCTGGTCCTCTCCATGCTCATCATGGGTTTCGGGACCACGATGATCGGATTGCTGCCAACCACGGCCCAGATCGGCATTGCCGCGCCCATCGCGTTGGTGGCGCTCAGGCTGGTTCAGGGCGTCGCGGTTGGCGGCGAGTGGGGTGGCGCTGCACTCATGGCCATAGAGCACGCGCCCAAGAAGCACCGCGGATTCGCGGCTGCTTTCGCCAACGCGGGCGGCCCGGCTGGGGCCATCCTGGGTACCCTCGCGCTGTCACTGTTCGCAGCACTCTCCGGCGACGACTTCCTGGCATGGGGCTGGCGCGTGCCGTTCCTGCTCAGTGCCGCGCTGATCGCTGTCGGCATGGTCATCCGCCTCAAAGTGTCCGAGACTCCTGCTTTCCAGAAACTGGAAGCGGAAGGATCCAAACGGCGGGTGCCCCTGCTCGACGTCCTCAAGAACAACCGACGAGCCGTGGTGCTCGGCTTGCTGGCAACCACAGCGTTCTATGTGTGCCAATCAATGACCACGGTGTGGGGTGTTTCGGTTGCCGTTGAGAACGGCGCTGACAAGAACGGTGTCCTGAACATCAAGGCGTTCGCGGCACTGCTCACGCTGATCATCTGCTTCTACTCGGCACGCCTCAGCGACAGGATCGGCCGACGCCGCGTCCTCATCGGCGCGTCCCTGCTGGGCGCTGCCCTTGCCTACCCCATCCTGCTGCTCATTAACAATGGCGAACTGTGGGCATTTGCCCTGGCCATCGTGCTGGGCAATGGCCTCGTGCAAGGTTTCCTTTACGGGCCCATTGCCGCCTACGTGGCCGAACAGTTCCCCACCCGCAACCGCTACACAGGCGCTTCCCTGGCCTATCAAGGGGCCTCGATGATCGGTGCCGGCTTCACTCCCATGATCGTCGCCGGCCTAAGCCTCGCGGCCGGCGGTGGCCTGTGGCTCATCGCGGTGTTCTGGATCGCCGCGATGCTTGCCGCGGTTGTCGCTGTGAAACTCACTCCTGAGGGCACCCAGCGCGAACTCGACTGAGTTTCCTTAAAGCAGCCAGCCCCCGCACGGATGACCGTGCGGGGGCTGGCTGTTTGGGCTGTCAGTCGTCCAAGTGCGTGGGGCCGAACATCTTCAGCAGCGTTTCAACCACGACGACGTTGGGGCCGTCCGCTTCGAAGGACGCCTTGAGCGCGTCCCCCACTTCCTCGGGGGCAACCCGGCGGGCCGGGACACCGAAGGACTCGGCCAGCTTGACGAAGTCCGGGCGGGCGAGTTCGGTGGCCGTGGCCTGGCCGAAAGCACCCACCATGTATTCGCGCAGGATGCCATAGCCGCCGTCGTCCACGATCAACCAGGTGACCGGCACGTTGTGCTGCTTGGCGGTGGCGAGTTCGGAGATGGAGTACATGGACGATCCGTCACCGGATACTGCGAGTACCCGGCTCGGCTTGCCCGTGGTTTCCAGGCCTACCGCCCCGCCGATGGCTGCGGGGAATCCGTAGCCCAAGCCTCCGGCGCCCTGGGCGGAGTGGAACTGGCCCTGCCGGGCATCCCAGCAGCTCCAGCCCCAGTAAGCGGAGATGGTCATGTCCCAGAACGTCTGCATATCAGCCGGCACAGCCTCGCGGATGTCCGACATGAACTTCAGTTCCTTGGCAAGGTCCTGTGATTCCAGGCGTGCAGTGACCTTGGCCAAGGACTCCTTGACCACGTCTTCCGGGCTGGTGCCGTGCCAGGAACGCTGTGTCGCGTCCGCTGCACCTGCCTCAGCGAGGGCTTCGTCCAGCGCAGCGAGCGCCTGGCCGGCGTCGGCGCGGATGCCAAGCCCGGGCCGGTTGGACTCGAGGACGCGGGGTTCGGCGTCGATCTGGATGATCCTGCCACGGGGCTCGAACGTGAAGTAGTTCGACGTCACTTCACCCAAGGACGAGCCGATGACGATCAGGACGTCGGCGTCTTCGAGGATATCGGTCATGTACCGGTCCTCGATCCACGACTGCAAGGACAGCTCGTGGGTCCAAGGGAACGCACCGTTGCCGCCGGGAGTACAGATCACCGGGGCGCGCAGCTGCTCGGCGATCGAGAGGAGCGACTTCTCGGCCCGGCCACGACGCGTACCGCCGCCTGCGATGATCGCCGGACGTTCCGCCGTCGAAAGCCATTTCACGGCCTCGCGGATCAACTCCACGCGCGGCGGGTTATCGAATGCCTCGGCGAGGGCGTCCTCTACCGGGGGAACCATGATCGGATCCAGCAGGACGTTCTGTGGGATTTCGATCCAGACCGGGCCCTGCGGCGAGGAGATCGCTTCGGTCCAGGCGTCCTGGATGGCCGACGGGATGCCGGAAGCGTGCTGGATCAGGCGCTGGCTCTTGGTGACGTTCGCAGCCGAGGCCTTCTGGTCATCAAGCTGGTGCAGCATGCCCTTGCGGCGTGCGCCCAGGCCGTCGAGCGGGATCTGGCTGGCAACAACCACCATGGGAACACCCGTGGCGTAGGCCTCCTGCAGACCGGCGAGGGACGTCAGCGCACCCGGCCCTGTAGACAGGAACAGCACACCCACCTCACCGGTGGCGCGGGAGTAGCCGTCAGCTGCGAAGGCAGAGTTGTTCTCCACACGGGAGGATACGAAGTGCAGATTGCCGCGGCCCATGGCGTCAAAAAGTCCCAACGCGTGCTGGCCCGGGATACCAAAAACGGTCTTCGCGCCAAGCGCTTCAAGGGTCTCGACGACGAGGTCCCCGCCGTTGCGCTGGTTGGTGCCCTTCGTCGGGGCTGCCGTGCCGGGATCGAAGTCGATCATCGCTGGTCTCCCGTTGCCTTGGCGAGCTCGGCGATGCGGGCACCGAGGGCCTGCTGTGCGTAGCCGTTCGGGGTGCCAAGGCGGTCACCTTCCACGGCGTTGTCAGCCATGAGGGTCACCAGTTCGTAGGCAACGTGGCTGCCTGCAACACCGGTGATTTCTGCGTGGTCGTAGGCCGGAGCAACTTCCACGATGTCCGCGCCCACGAGGTTCATGCCACGGAAACCGCGGATGATTTCCAGGAGTTCGCGACTGGTGATGCCGCCGGCTTCGGGGGTTCCGGTGCCGGGAGCGTGCGCCGGATCCAGGACGTCGATGTCCACCGAGATGTACAGCGGACGGTTGCCAATGCGGTCACGGATCTTAGCTACCGTCTCCAGGACGCCTTGGTAGTAGACGTCAGCGGAGGTGACGATTCCGAAGCCGAAGCGGTGGTCGTCGTCGAGGTCCTTCTTGCCGTACAGCGGACCGCGGGTACCGACGTGGCTGATGGCTTCAGTGTCCAGGATGCCTTCCTCCACTGCGCGACGGAACGGCGTACCGTGCGTGTACTCGGCGCCGAAGTAGGTGTCCCACGTGTCCAGGTGCGCGTCGAAGTGGAGCATGGCGATGGGTTCGCCGGCGCGCTCTGCTGCTGCCCTCAAGAGCGGGAGGGCAATGGTGTGGTCGCCACCGAGGGTGACCAGCTTGCTGCCGTTGGCCGTGAGGTCCAGGGCATTTTGCTGGATGGTCTCGATGGCCTCGTTGATGTTGAACGGGTTCACGGCCATGTCACCGGCGTCGGCAACCTGGATGTTCTCGAACGGGCTGACGTCCCAGGCCGGGTTGTACGGGCGCAGCAGACGGCTGGCCTCACGCACATGGTTGGCGCCAAAGCGGGCGCCGGGACGGTAGGAAACACCGGAGTCGAAGGGGACGCCAACCACCGTGACGTCGGCCTTGGCGACCTGGTCCAGGCGGGGCAGTCGGGCGTAGGTGGCGGCACCGGCGTAGCGCGGGATGCGGGACGAATCGATGGGGCCGAGGTTCCCGTTGGCTTCAATACGGAGCTCTTCCAAGATGTGCCACTCCTTGTAATCGTTGGGGGGATTGGATCACTAGCTGTGACACCCATCATACACTCGAAGTTGTCTAATATGCATCACCTGTTTACAAGTTTGATTTGAAACTGCAGAGGGTGAGATGCCGGTCACAGCGGGCGTAAAGATTCCATAAAAACCGGGGTCCCGGCGTCGAATGCGGCCATACGCTCCTAGCGGAAGCAGTACCGTGCTGCGCGAAAGGACAACGTGACCACCCTGACGAGGCCTCCGGCCGACCCGGCCAACCGGCCAAAGAATTCCTTCAAGCTCAAAGCATGGCTTTTGGAAGGAATGCCGGAAACCTCAGGAAAGCGGCAAGGCCCTCACGGCCGCCCCACGGACTCCCATAAGCCCCAAGCCTGGTGGAAAGTCATGTGCCTCACCGGCCTGGACTACTTCTCCACCCTTGGCTATCAGCCGGCCATCGCCGCACTGGCGGCAGGCCTGCTGTCCCCGCTGGCCACACTGCTCCTGGTGTTCGCAACCCTTGCCGGCGCACTGCCCGTATATCGCCGCGTTGCCAAGGAAAGCCCGCGCGGCGAGGGTTCCATCGCCATGCTGGAACGCCTGTTGCCCCGATGGGGAGGCAAGCTGTTCGTCCTGGCCCTCCTCGGCTTCGCCGCAACGGACTTCATGATCACCATTACGCTTTCGGCCGCCGACGCCACAGCCCACCTCATCGAGAACCCCTTCGCTCCGCACTTCCTCGAAGGCCAGCACGTAGTCATCACCTTGGCCTTGATCGCAGGGCTCGGCGTCGTCTTCCTCCGCGGGTTCAAGGAAGCCATCAACGTGGCCGTGGTCCTCGTGGCGGCGTTCCTGGCGCTGAACCTGGTGGTGATCATGGTTTCCATCACGCATGTCTTCACTGAATCCCGCGTCATCACCGATTGGTGGACCGCCCTCACCACATCCCACGGTGACCCCATCATGATGATCGCCCTGGCACTGCTGGTCTTCCCGCGCCTGGCACTTGGCCTCTCCGGATTTGAGACCGGCGTGGCCGTCATGCCCCAGATCAAAGGCCATGCCTCTGACACCGACGCCAACCCCGCGGGCCGGATCAAGGGAGCCCACAAGCTCCTCACCACCGCCGCCATCATCATGAGCTCCTTCCTCATCACCTCCAGCTTCACCACAGTGATGCTGATCCCGGCGGCGGAGTTCGAATCCGGCGGCAAGGCCGAGGGTCGCGCGCTTGCCTACCTCGCCCACAAATTCCTGGGCGACGGCTTCGGAACGGTCTACGACGTCAGCACCATCGCCATCCTCTGGTTCGCCGGCGCTTCCGCCATGGCAGGACTGCTCAACCTTGTCCCGAGATACCTGCCCCGCTACGGCATGGCGCCGGCGTGGGCACGTGCACTGCGCCCCCTGGTCCTGGTGTTCACGGTCATCGCCTTCATTGTCACCGTCATTTTCCAGGCGGACGTCAACGCCCAGGGTGGCGCGTATGCCACCGGTGTTTTGGTCCTGATCACTTCCGCGTCCATCGCAGTGACGCTGTCCGCGAGGCGACGGAAGCAACGGGGCCAAACCATCGGCTTTGGAATCATCTCCCTGGTCTTCGTCTACACCACCGTGGTCAACTCGATCGAGCGCCCCGACGGCCTGAAGATCGCGGCCCTGTTCATTCTGGGCATCATGGTGGTCAGCTTCATATCCCGCATGAGGCGTGCCTTCGAACTCCGCGCCACACACATCAAGATGGACGAGAAAGCCCTCGAATTCACGGCGAACGCTGCCGAAGGACCAGTGCGTATCATCGCCCACGAGCCCAAGCATCTCAGTGCAAACCGCTACCGGGAGAAGCTCCAGCACGCCCAGCAGGCCAACCACCTGCCCGTTGACTGCGACGCTGTGTTCATCGAGGTCATCGTGGACGACAGCTCGGACTTCGAGCAGGAACTCCAGGTTGTAGGCAAGCAGAGGCACGGGTTCAAAATCCTGGAAGTGCACAGCAACAACGTGCCCAACACCGTGGCCGCCGTCCTCCTGCACATCCGCGACGTCACCGGGTTCATGCCGCACATCTATTTCCGTTGGACCGAGGGCAACCCGATCTCCAACCTCAGCAAGTTCCTGTTCTTTGGCGAAGGCGAAATCGCGCCGGTAACCCGTGAAGTCCTGAGGGAAGCCGAGCCGGACATCACCCGCCGGCCGTGGGTGCACGTCGGCTAACCGCCGCCCCCGCGCGTTGGCGCGAAACTAGCGGCTGGCCGCTGGAACCAGCACCCAGAGCACCTCGACGGTTTCGTCCGTGGGGTTGATCCAGGTATGGGGTTCGCGGCCCGGGAAGGAGAGGGTGTCCCCCTCTTCGAGGTCGTATTCCTCGTTGGTCAGGATGAGCTTGATCCGACCCTTGACCACGTGCAGAACATCGACGTCGCAGTCCACGGCGTAAAGTTCGTTTTCACCGCGGCCTCGGGGCTCGATGGTTGCCTGGAGGATCTGGAGCCGCCGCTCCGAGCGGGCGGTCAGTAAGCGCTCCACTATGCCCTGGCCACCCAGGGAGATCCGTGGGCCGTCGTCGCGTTTGGTCAGGTGGGTTTCCGGAGCTGCGAACAAGTCGCCCACCGATACCGACAGGACCTGGCACAGAGTAACCAGGGAGGCGACCGACGGCGATGTCAGGTCGCGTTCCACACGGCTGAGGAAGCCCTTGGTCAGCCCTGTAGCGTCCGCCACTTGCTCAATGGTGAGACGCTGCGCCTGCCGGGCTGCGCGGATTCTGGAACCGATGGCAACGGGAACATTGCTCGGTTCAACGGGTAGAGCCTTCATTCACGAACCTTTCAGGCCTGTCATGTGGCCCTGTCATTGGAGCAATAGTAGCCGGGAGACAGGCCAACAAGGCCAGAATCGGCGCAACCATGACCAAAGCATCTTGACTGTTACTCCGATCACAACATATCCTCATAGGCAACAAGTGTTGTCTGTGAGGCACACAACACATCCCCAATCTCCAATCATCAGCACAGAGACTTCGACGCTTCGCAGGAGTATCGTCGGAAACCCCAACCTCTGTGCATCAGCTCCAAGGACCTCTCATGGAATCTTCGGCTATTAACATCGCAATCGTGGTGGTGTACCTGCTCGCCATGCTGGCATTCGGCTGGTGGGGCAAGTCCCGCACCAAGAACAACAGCGACTTCCTGGTGGCCGGCCGCCGCCTGGGCCCCTTCCTTTACACCGGCACCATGGCCGCAGTGGTCCTCGGTGGCGCATCCACCGTTGGCGGCGTCGGCCTCGGCTACAAGTTCGGCATCTCCGGCATGTGGCTGGTTGTGGCAATCGGCTCGGGCGTGCTGCTGCTCAGCCTCCTGTTCGCCGGCACCATCCAGCGCCTGAAGATCTACACGGTCTCCCAGATGTTGAGCCTTCGCTACGGCAGCAAGGCCACGCAGACTTCCGGAATCGTGATGCTGGCGTACACGCTGATGCTGTGCGCCACGTCCACCGGCGCTTACGCCACCATCTTTGTGGTCCTCTTCGATTGGGAACGCTGGCTGGCAATCGCAGTTGGCGGCGCGATCGTCCTGGTCTACTCGACCATCGGCGGCATGTGGTCCATCACCCTGGCCGACCAGGTCCAGTTCATCATCAAGACCGTAGGCATCTTCTTCCTGATGCTCCCGTTCGTCATGAACGCTGCCGGCGGCATGGACGGCATCCGTGAGCGCCTTGACGCCAGCTTCTTCCAGATCGACGGCATCGGCATCCAGACCATCATCACGTACTTCGTGGTCTACACGCTCGGCCTCCTGATCGGCCAGGACATCTGGCAGCGCGTCTTCACGGCCAAGACCCCCACCGTCGCACGCTGGGGCGGCGCCACCGCAGGCGTCTACTGCATCCTTTACGGCGTCGCCGGCGCCCTGATCGGCCTGGCTGCCCGCGTCGCCCTCCCGGACATCGACGTCGCCAACCTCGGCAAGGACGTGGTTTACGCAGAGGTAGCAACGCACATCCTGCCCGTCGGCATTGGTGGCCTGGTCATGGCTGCAGCCGTTGCAGCAATGATGTCCACCGCATCCGGAGCCCTGATTGCTGCGGCAACGGTGGCACGCGCAGACGTTGTTCCATTCGTGGCCAGCTGGTTCGGCAAGACCATCAACACTGATGACACGGAAAACCCCGAGCACGACGTCAAGGCCAACCGCTACTGGGTACTTGGTCTCGGCATCGTAGCCGTGCTGATTTCCATGGCTGCGCAGGACGTAGTTGTCGCCCTCACCATCGCCTACGACATCCTGGTAGGTGGCCTCCTGGTAGCAATTTTGGGCGGACTGGTGTGGAAGCGCGGCACAGGCATCGCCGCAGCGTGGTCCATGGCAGTGGGCTCGGTTCTGACGCTTGTCCTGCTGATCCTCTTCGCCGTTGGAGTCATTCCCAGCGCTGATGGCGTCTACGCCAATGAGCCGATCTACTTCGGCCTGGCGGCGTCGTTCATCGTCTACGTAGTGATTTCACTGCTCACCCCGCCCACTGACCCCGCGGTCCGCGAGGCATGGGACAAGCGCGTCGCAGGTGCTGTCTCGGAAGAGCTTCCGCCTGAAGCCCATCCGGTCAGCAGCCACAAGTAAGCGTGCAAAGCAAGTAACACAGCAACGTTCGACGGCGGCGCCTCCCCTTTTCGGGGAAGCGCCGCCGTTGTCTTGTCCCCGGAAGCACACACCCGGTGCGGTAGGGTTGTCCCAGCTTCAAGAGATGTGGTGCCAAGCTCCGACTGGCCACACACCAACCCCATGTTCACGGGTGGTTCGGATGAAGAAGCGGCCCGCCCCGGACCAAAGACAACCGAGCGGGCAAGAGCACTCCACCGAGGAGCAGTCCCTTGCCGTACCAAGGCGATACCACCCAGGCACCCAGCGCGCCGGCCGCAAGTGCGCCGACCACAAGCACCCCCTCCAAAACCGCAGCCCGCACGGTCACGGTCATTCCCGCCGTCGACCTTTTCCTGGGCACGGTGACCATCATGTCCCACGCCGGTACGGCGCGGTTCAGGCATCCCGAACCGCGGCTGATCACCCAGGCCCTGACGCAGGCGGTCCGGCCAACACAATGGTGTGCGGCCTCAAGGGTCCTCACGGTGACCGTTGCCGCCGTCGGAAAACGCGAGGGCGTGCAGCGGCACTTCCCCCTCTGCCACGGCGAGCAGGCCTAGTTTCCTTCTTCCTCCTCGCGGAAGTCCTCGGTTTCATCGATCGGGACCACCCGCTCGTCATCCTCCGGGGCATCCACCTCTTCAACCCAGGCTTCGTCCACTTCCTGGTCCTCGGCGTAGTCATAGGCTGGGTCCGACTCGATGGTCGCCCGCGGGTGGCTGGCGTGTGATTCGGTGGTGTCCATGATGCAACCTCCGTCTCGTGGGCCGGTCAAAGCCCGGTAACCGGAATGCGGGGAGCTCCCCGCTCCTGTCCTTCCATCTGAGCACCGGCCCAGTCGAGGGTCAAGGGTGCCCGGAATTACGGTGCGCCGAACATTCCAGTTGAGGAATACCAGCCAAAAATCCCCGCCAATAAGCGGTAATGTGGGGCGTGCAATGGGGCCGAAACTACCCCACCCAGCACAGGAGAGAAAGTGCAACAGCACCAGGAATCCCCCGGTTCGTCGAGCCCAGCTCCGGACCCTGCTCCCGAACAAAACACCCCCGAAGACGCCGGAACGTTACCGGCCTCACCCACGGCGTCGGACATCCGCCGCTGGCGTCAGTACCTGGCCGATGAGCGCGCCGAGGCCGCTGTCTACCGGGAACTCGCCCAACGGCGCGACGGCGAAGAACGCCAAATCCTGCTCGCCTTGGCCGAGGCCGAAGGCAGGCACGAGGCACACTGGCTCAAGCTCCTTGGCGAGCACGCCGGAATGCCCAAGGCAGCATCGGCCCGCAGCCAATTCCTCGGCTTCCTGGCCCGGAACTTCGGGTCAGTCTTTGTGCTCGCCTTGGCCCAGCGTGCAGAGGGCCGCTCCCCCTACGGCACCGAGCCGGCGGCAACAGCGGCCATGGTGGCCGATGAGCAGATCCACGAAGAAGTAGTCCGGGGCCTGGCAACGCGTGGACGCAACAGGCTCTCCGGCACTTTCCGCGCTGCCGTCTTCGGCGCAAACGATGGCTTGGTCAGCAACCTCTCGCTGGTCATGGGCATGGCTGCAACCGGCGTGCCCAGCCCCGTTGTGCTGATGAGCGGCGTGGCAGGTCTCCTGGCCGGGGCGTTGTCCATGGGCGCCGGCGAGTACGTCTCAGTCCGCTCCCAGCGGGAATTGCTCAACGCCACATTGCCCACCCAGGCCACGCTCACAGCGGCACCTTCGTTGGACATCGAGCACAACGAGCTGGTTCTTGTGTACTTGGCGCGGGGCATGACCCACGAAGCCGCGGAGCACCGCGCCGCGGAGCGCATGGGCGTGTTCAGCTGCGACTGCGACCCCAGCCTCTCATTGCAGCCGGAGAAACCGGCCACCGATGAGCATGAATCCGTGGGTTCGGCGTGGGGCGCCGCGTTGTCCAGCTTCTGCTTCTTCGCCTCGGGCGCCATCGTGCCCATCCTGCCGTTCATTTTCGGCATGACGGGTGTGGCTGCGTTGCTGGTAGCCGGTGTGCTGGTGGGCATCGCGCTCCTGGCGACTGGCGCCGTCGTGGGCTTGCTGTCCGGAACGTCGCCGCTGAGCCGCGGGCTGCGGCAGCTCGCCATTGGTCTCGGAGCGGCGGCTGCCACGTACGGGCTGGGCCTGGTGTTCGGCGCAACGATCGTCTAGGTTTGGACGGCTCCCTCCGCAGCCCGTAATGTTGGTTCGTCCTCCGCGCTGCCCCGCGTGACCAGGGCGTGAGGATTGGAGAACCGTGGACTCGGAGCGGGAAACGCGTGCGCCAAAGCACCGACGTGCGGGAACTGCTTGGCGGGTCCTTCGCGGCCTCCTCATGGCCGGCATCGCCGCAACAGTGGCTGTCCTGGTGAGCGGATTCCTGCACGGCGACCCCCGCATCACCGCACTTTTCCCTGGCGTCAGTGTCCCCGGCGCAGCCCAGGACGGGCCGAGCAAGACAAAACCTGCCCGTGCCGCCGATGCCCCGCCGCCGGGCGTCGATGAGGCGGACGCCCCGCTCGCCTCCCCGCCGGCGCCCGGGACGGCGAACGATTCCTACAAGTTCCTGGCCACCAACGACGACGGCACTCCGGTTGGCTATTCACCGTGCCGGCCGCTGCACTACGTAGTGAACAACGCATCCGCGCCTGTTGGCTCCGATGCGTTGCTGGAGGCTGCGATCGCCAATGTCTCCGCCGCTTCGGGAATCCAGTTCGTCAACGACGGCACCACCGATGAGTTGCCGGTGGACCGCCGCGAACCATACCAGCCCGCCAAATACGGCGAGCGATGGGCTCCCCTGTTGATCTCATGGACCACCCCGGAGGCCGTGCCGGCTTTGGCAGACAAGGTCATTGGGACCGGCGGCAGCACCATGTACTCGCTCAACAACGGACCCAAAAGCTACATCACCGGCAGCCTCGAGTTGGACACTCCACAGGTGGCCGAACTACTGGCCGACCCTGAAGGTGCCGACTACGTCCTGGCGGTCATGCAACACGAACTGGGACACGTGATGGGCTTGGACCACGTGGATGATCCGGTCCAGCTCATGTACCCGGAAATCGGCGCCCCGGACGGCCTCGCGGCCGGCGACCTGAACGGCCTGCGCCTCCTCGCGTCGGCACCCTGCCGCAAGGACCTCTAGCAGCCGATCAGTTCCATCATGGACTCCCGTGGCGTCCGGACTTATGCTGACGACTACGGCCGACGGCGGCGCCCCACCTCCCGTCCGCGGCCTCCACGTCAGGGGGTTCCATGGAACCTTACGGGTCGCCCCAGTGGCCGGACCCCGATCCCCCAGCGCCGCGCCCACCGATCAAGCACAGCAGCATCGCCGCCATCTTGTTCCTGTTCGGCGTCCTCGGCCTGGTGTGCGCGGGCGCGTATTTCAGCGGCGACCTGCAGCGGTTCCTGTACGGATCGTCCGCCACGCAGAGCCAGGCTCCACGCCCCGGTTTGGTACCGTTCGGACAACGCCAGGACCCGTTACCGGGGTTGGAAGAAGCCGACGCGCCGCTTGGAACGCCTGCGCCAGTAAACCGGACCAGTACCTCCTACAAGTTCCTCGCCGTCAAAGAAGACGGAACCCCCCTGGCCTACTCCCCGTGCAGGCCCATCCATTACGTGGTGAACTCGGACCAGGCGGATCCTTCCTGGCAGCCGCTGGTGGAAGAAGCCGTCCGGCAAGCCAGCGTGGCCACCGGATTGAAGTTCATTTACGACGGTCCCAGTTCCGAAGTCCCTTCCACCAACAGATCCGGATACCAGCCGGCCCGGTACGGGGACCGCTGGGCACCCGTCCTGATCGCCTGGACCACTCCGGAGCAAGTGCCGCGCCTGACGGGCCAGACCGTGGGGCTGGGCGGAAGCTCATCGATTGGCCTGAGCAACGGCTATAAAGCCTATGTCACAGGCACCGTGTCCCTGGACGCGCCCCAGTTCGCCGGCATTGTGGACACTTCCGAAGGCAAGGAGATCGGCATCGCGGTGATCATGCATGAGCTGGGACACCTGCTGGGCCTGGACCACGTGGACGATCCCCGGCAGCTCATGTTTGACCAGGCGTCGTGGGTCCGGCAGTACGCTGCCGGCGACCGGACGGGCCTGGCCCAACTCGGCCAAGGTCCTTGCAGCAAGGACTTCTAGCGGCGCTTCACCCCTTGGCCGGCCACGACTGCAAGCGCCTCCTCCACGCTATCCACCAGGAAGATCCTGTGCTCCATGGGCTTGCCAGCGGCGAGGCCCTGCAACATCGGCCACGCCGGGAGTGTCCGTTCCCAATGTTCGCGTCCCACCAGCACCATGGGAGTGATGGTCTCCGGCGCTCCGTAGTAGTTTTCACAGGCGTCCTGGAAGATTTCCTGCACCGTTCCTGCGGCACCTGGAAGGAAGATGGTCCCACCGTTGCAAAGCTCCAACAAGATGGCTTCCCGGAGGGCGTTGGCGAAGTATTTGGCGATGTGGGTGGCCAAGAGGTTTGGAGGCTCATGGCCGTAGAACCACGTGGGTATTCCGAGCGTCGGGGTGCCTTCCGGATGACGTTCGACGACGGCGGCTGCTTGCCGCGCCCAGGCCGTCACCGAGGGCCTGAATCCCGGTACCTCGGCGAGGGTTCCAAGCGCGGCTGTCGTGTCGGCGTCGGGCAGTCCACTCAAGTAGGCGCCCAGGTTGGCCGCTTCCATGGCACCGGGTCCCCCTCCGGTGGCGACAGCGAAACCGGCCTGGGCGAGCAGGCGCCCCAACCTCGCGGCGTCGGCGAATTCGCTGGTGCCACGCTGGGCGGCGTGTCCACCCATGACTCCCACGATCTTGGTCCCGGCGAGCGCCCCGTGGTCCAGCAGCTCATCCAGGGCGTCGCCGATTGCGTGGTCGTGAAGGGCCGCGGCGAGGGTGGCGTCGAGGCTTGCCCGCTGTCCGGGGAGGATGCTCCATTGGTAGACCTGTGCGTCGAGGGTGGCTTCGTATTCCGTGGAGGAGATGTCCTGGTAGAGCTCCGCAGCACTGTAGAGGGTGCTCCGGTAGGGGTCGAACGGGACGCCCTGCAGTTTGGGAAAGATGAGTGCTCCGCGGCGTCGGAGGCTCTCTTCCACGCCGTCGTCGAAAGTGCATCCCAGGAAGATCGCGCCTTGAGGTTTGAGGGCCTTAAGATCCCGGGCGTGGCCGCGAAGGTCCAACGACTGCGCGTGCCAACCGTTCATGGACCCCGCCCCGGCACTCACCAGGTGTTCAAAGTGGACAACGCTTTGGATATCGAGAGTTCGCGGACTCGGGTTCAAGGGTGCGCTGCGGTTCATGGCTTCAGCGTAGTATCGCTGGCTATGACGCAGGCGTTTGCGCACCCGGCTGTTTTGCGGTGCATCATGAAGGATGAAGAGTTCAGAAGTTGCCCGTCCGCGTATCGGCGTTCCGGTCCGTCTCAGCAGTTCGGACGGCCCGGACGCCCGTGTGGGTGAGGCCAACCAGCTGTTCACCTTCATCGTGGACCTGCTGCGTGAGGCCGGTGCGCGGCCGGTGCTCCTGACTCCGGTGTCTGCGGACAGCGCCGGGAGGCTGGCCATTGAAATGCAAAGGCTCGACGGCGTGCTGCTGCCGGGCGGCGGCGACATCAATCCACGCCTCTATGGACAGGATCCGCAGGACTCGCTGTACGACGTCAACCCTGAGCAGGACCATCTGGACATGGACGTTGCCCGGGCAACCATCGACGCCGGCCTGCCGCTGCTGGGTATCTGCCGCGGCCACCAACTGCTGAACGTTCTTTATGGTGGAACGCTGATTCAGGACATGGCACCCACTACTGTGACCCACAACGGCTTGGATCCACACGATACCGGGGCCAGCGAATGGGCATGGCACGATGTGTTGCTCACAGCCGGATCCAAGACTGCCTCGCTGTATGGTTCCCCCGAAGGGAGCACCATCAAGGTTGCTTCCGGGCACCACCAAGCGGTAGCAAGGGTGGGCGAAGGCCTGATCGTCGCGGCCGTCGCCGACGACGGTACGGTGGAGGCCCTGGAAGACCCGTCACGGTGGGTTGCCTCCGTGCAGTGGCACCCCGAGGTGTCCCAGCTTCCCGATTCGGATCGCTTGCTGCCTTTCACATCCTTCGTGGAAGTCTGCCGGAACCCTACCCAGGCTCCTCCCGGTGGAGTACAGTAGCGCTCACTGCATCGCTTTCAACCCCGTTGAAAGTTCAGTAAGAGCCTAATTTCATTCGAATGACGTCCAGGTGGCGTCGTAAGTTTGCCGGCTGGGGGGCCCAACATCTGCTCAAAGGAGCATGGTTGTGGACCGTCCAAAACACGTCAGCCGATCCTCTCATCCGAATCGCCGCCCTTCCTTCCCCACGCGCCTGCTAAGCCTGCTCCTCGGGCCTGCTTTGGTCATGGGCGGACTCGTCCTGACCTCCACATCGCCTGCCGCTGCCGCTGAACCGCCTTGTGCGGGAACTGGCGGCGCCATGCAGATCGTTGCCCACACGGACGACGACCTGCTCTTCCTCAGCCCGGATTTCATGCGGGACATCCAAGCCAAACGATGCGTTCAAACGGTGTTTACCACGGCGGGAGAAGCCGGTGAGGGAGCCACCTACTGGCGGAGCCTCGAGTCAGGCATCCAAGCCAGTTACGCCAAAATGGCCGGTGTTGCCAATAGCTGGACAACGTCCGATGCCGGAGTGCCCGGGCGTCCACTGACCCTGCGGACCTTGAACGGTGCTCCCAACGTCTCGGTGGTCTATATGAGGCTTCCCGATGGCTTTCCCAACGGCTTGGGCAGCGCCGCCTACAACAGCCAGAGCATCCTCAAACTCTGGGACGGCCGGCTCTCCTCCATCCGGCCCGTGGACAATGCAGCGACCTTCACCAAATCCCAGTTCCAAACCGCATTGAACCGCATGGTGGCCAACTTCCAGCCCACCACCTTCCGCACCCAGGACTGGACCGGAAACTTCAACAACCCCTACGACCACAGTGACCACTGGGCCACTGCCAAGTTCGCCCAGCTGGCGACCCGCAGCTACACCGGGCCGCACACGTCCCTGGCCTACGATGCCTACGTCATCGATGAATATGCCCAGAACGTGACCGGGGCCGAGCTCACGGCCAAAGTGGACACGTTTGTCCGGTTCGCCGATTTCGACATGTACGTCTGCAGCAGCCCCGGCGAAGGGTGCCCGGATTCTCCCTATGACGAATGGCTGAAGCGGCAATACATCACAGCCATTGAGTGGGTGGGCAACGCTGCTAAATCGGCGGGCACCACCGTCACGGCGTCTTCGCAGAAGGCCGCCGCCCAGAGCCCGGAGAAGGCCCGGGACGGTTACCAGTGGGGTGCTCCGATGGATGCCACGCGGGAGTGGGTCTCTGCTGGTGAGAAGGCCGGCAGTTGGATTCAGTACAACTTCTCCCCCACCCGGACCATCAATGCGGTCACCCTGTCCGATCGGCCTCTCCTGACCGATCAGATTACCGGTGGCAACCTGCAGTTCTCTGATGGAACTACCGTGGCCGTTCCAGCCCTGCCCAACAACGGGTCCGGCCTCACCATCAACTTCCCGGCCAAGACAGTGAGCTCGGTGCGGCTCAACATCACCTCAGTCAGTTCGGGCACCACCAACGCCGGGTTGGCCGAGTTTGAGGCGTATCTGGGCACCGATAACGTGGCTCCGGTAGTCACCGCGGCGCCGCAAGGCGGAAGCTACACGGCGGGCCAGGCCATCACCCTCACCGCCAATGAAACATCAACCATTTACTACACCACCAACGGCAGCACCCCCACTACGGCAAGCAGCAAGTACACCGCTCCGCTGATTCTGAACGGTCCGCTGACCTTGAAGTACTTCGCTGTGGACAGCGCGAACAATTCGTCAGCTGTGGTCACCCAGACGTACTCCACCGGCCCGGATGTCACTAAACCCGTTGTGACAGCCACGCCCCTGGGAGGTGAGTACGCACCAGGCACCACCATCACCTTGGCTGCGAACGAGCCGGCCGACATCCGCTACACCACAGATGGCACCGACCCCCTGACCGCCGGACTCCTGTACACCGCGGCGATCCCCTTCAACGGTCCCGGTCCCATGATGTTGAAGTACTTCGCCCGGGATACTGCCGGCAATGTGTCCGAGGTAGCCACGCAGACGTACTCCGTGCCACCGGATACCACCGCGCCCACGGTATCGGCCAATCCCACCAGCAGGGCCTTGGCCAGTGGGGCCACCATCGCGCTGTCCGCCAATGAGCCTGCTGCCATCTACTACACCACCAACGGCAGCACGCCAACGGCTACGGAATCAGCCACCAACATCAAGTACAACCCCGCCAACCCGATCGTCATGGGCGGCACCACGTTGGTGCTCAAGTACATCGGCGTGGACACTGCCGGCAACACCTCGGCCGTGGGTACCCAGACCTACACAGTGCCCGCAGCCGGACCGCCGTCGGCCCATGACTTCAACGGTGACGGCCGTGCGGACGTGCTGGCCGCTGATACCGCCGGCAACCTGTACCTCTACCCCGGCAACAGCTCCGGCGGACTCGATCCGCGGCAAATCGCCCTGGCAGCACCAGCCTGGTCCACCATCACGGACACTGTCACCCCGGGTGACTTCAACAAGGACGGCAAGCCTGACCTCCTGGCCCGGGCCGGCGACATCCTCTGGTTCTATCCCGGCAACGGCGCAGGCAGCTTTGGTGCACGGACCCAGGTCAGCACCGGGTGGAGCACCATGACGCAGCTCTTCTCCCCCGGAGACTTCAGCGGCGACGGCATCCCCGATTTCATCGGCCGGCGAAGCAACGGCGAGCTCCGGCTCTACGAAGGAAACGGAACCGGAGGACAGCGGACTCCCTACACCGTCGGCTGGGGTTGGGACGTCATGAACGCCATCTTCAGCACCGGTGATTTCAACGGGGACGGCAAAGGAGACGTACTGGCGCGGCGTACCGACACAGGCGCATTATGGCTATATCCGGGCAACGGCTCCGGGGGCTGGCTGCAATGGACGCAGATCGGGACGGGCTGGGGAACCCGCACTGCGCTGGCCGGTCCGCGGGACCTTGACGGCGACGGCAGGAACGACGTCGTGGGCCGCATCGGAGACACCTTGTGGCTGTATCCCGGATCGGGAGGCGGAGCGCTCAGCAACGTACCGCCGATCAGCCTCGGCACCGGCTGGCAGGCCATGAAAGTCATCGCCTAGCCTGCCCCATAAACCTGGCGCGGGTCGGAGTTTTCCCCCAGACTCTTCGGCCCGCGTCAGCTACGTTGAAGTACGACGACGGCCCGGTACCTTCCGTGGGGAAGGCGCCGGGCCGTCGTCGTACTTCTTTTGCCCTTCGGCGATGAACCTAGAGCGTTGCGAAAACTTCGCGCAGCAGCTTGGCGGTCTCGGACGGCGTCTTGCCGACCTTCACGCCTGCGGCTTCGAGAGCTTCCTTCTTGGCCTGTGCGGTGCCCGCGGAGCCGGAAACGATGGCGCCTGCGTGGCCCATGGTCTTGCCCTCGGGTGCCGTGAAGCCGGCAACGTAGCCGACAACCGGCTTGGTGACATTGGCCTTGATGTAGTCGGCTGCGCGCTCTTCAGCGTCGCCACCGATTTCGCCGATCATGACGATTGCCTTGGTCTCGGGGTCAGCTTCGAACGCAGCCAGGGCGTCGATGTGCGTGGTGCCGATGACGGGGTCGCCACCGATACCGATTGCGGTGGAGAAGCCGAGGTCACGGAGTTCGTACATCATCTGGTAGGTCAAGGTACCGGACTTGGACACCAGGCCAATGGGGCCCTTGCCCGTGATGTTCGCCGGGGTGATGCCAACCAGGGCTTCGCCCGGGGTGATGATGCCGGGGCAGTTCGGCCCGATGATACGGGTGATCTGCTTGCCGTCAGCGTCCACCTTGGACTGGGCGAGTGCCCAGAATTCGGCGGAGTCCTGGACCGGAACGCCTTCGGTGATGACGACTACGAGGCCGATGCCGGCTTCGATGGCTTCAACCACGGCGTCCTTGGTGAATGCCGGCGGAACGAAGACGATGGAGACGTCTGCGCCGGTTTCAGCAATGGCTTCCTTGACGGTGCCGAAAACGTTGATTTCCTTGTCGCCGTGCAGGACCGTGGTGCCGGCCTTGCGGGCGTTGACGCCACCAACAATGTTGGTGCCGGCCTTGAGCATCAGGGCGGTGTGCTTGGTGCCCTCGCCGCCGGTGATGCCCTGAACGATGACCTTGGAGTCCTTGTTGAGGTAGATAGACATTGTCGCGTCCCTTTACTTAGCTGCGTTGGCGAGCTCGGCGGCCTTGTCGGCGCCCTCGTCCATGGTGGCGGCCAGGGTAACCAGCGGGTGGTTGGCCTCGGTCAGGATGCGGCGGCCTTCCTCGACGTTGTTGCCGTCGAGGCGAACTACCAGCGGCTTGTTCGCGGAGGTACCAAGCTCAGCAAGTGCACCCACGATGCCCTTTGCCACTGCGTCACACGCGGTGATGCCACCGAAGACGTTCACGAAAACGCTCTTGACCTGGGAATCGCCAAGGATGACGTCCAAACCGTTGGCCATGACCTCGGCGGACGCTCCACCGCCGATGTCCAGGAAGTTGGCGGGCTTCACGTTGCCGTGGTTTTCGCCGGCGTAAGCAACGACGTCGAGGGTGGACATCACAAGACCGGCGCCGTTGCCGATGATGCCTACTTCGCCGTCCAGCTTGACGTAGTTGAGGTCCTGGGCCTTGGCCTTGGCCTCCAGCGGGTCAGCTGCGTCCTTGTCCTCCAGGTGTGCGTGGTGCACGTGGCGGAAGTCAGCGTTCTCGTCCAGGGAAACCTTGCCGTCGAGGGCAACGATGTCGCCAGCGCCGGTGCGAACCAGCGGGTTGACCTCAACAAGGGTGGCGTCTTCCTTCTTGAAGACATCCCAGAGCTTCAGAATGACATCGGCCACTTTGCCGCGCAGTTCTTCAGCGAAACCTGCAGCTGCGACGATCTCGTCAGCCTTTGCCTGGTCGATGCCCACAGCGGGGTCGATGGCGATCTTGGCCAGGGCCTCGGGACGCTCGACAGCAAGCTGCTCGATTTCCATGCCGCCTTCTACCGAGCACATGGCCAGGTAGTTGCGGTTGGCGCGGTCCAGGAGGACCGAGAAGTAGAACTCTTCGGCGATGTCCGCGCCCTGGGCGATCATCACCTTGTTGACGGTGTGGCCCTTGATGTCCATGCCCAGGATGTTGGTGGAGTGCTCAAGCGCCTCTTCGGCGGTCTTGGCAACCTTGACGCCGCCAGCCTTGCCGCGGCCACCAACCTTAACCTGTGCCTTGACGACAGTTACGCCGCCGATCTTCTCGGCAGCTGCCTTTGCTTCTTCAGGAGTGTGCGCCACGATGCCGGCGAGCACGGGTACACCGTGCGCTTCGAACATATCGCGCGCCTGATATTCAAACAGGTCCACGGTTTAGTGTCCTTCTACGTCGAAGTAGTTTTCTGTTCAGCCGGGAACCGCGATGACCGCGATAGCCAGCTGCGGAAAGTACGCGGTAAACAACCAGGATTGAAGCCGGTCACATTGCGTAAGGTCCTCTCGGAACTTTAGCCCTATGAGGAGTCCCGCCAGCTACACACTACCTGTTAAGTGAGTAACCTTACACTTCTATCGGCTGTAGAAAAACCGCAGAATGACGCGGTTTTTGGGCCGTTCAACGGCCGCCCTTCGCCTGTCCACCTGTGGCTAAGACGCTTGTTTCAGGCTCCCGCTGACTGTTTTGCCGCCGTCGGAAATCAACTGGTAACCCTTGGAAGTCACGAAGAAGGCGACGCCACCGGAGACGTTTCCGCAGGCAACACCGCCGTTGTACGCCGAACACCGCAGACCGTTGCGCTCGATGTTCTGCCCATCCGCCAATTCCCGGAGCTTGGAGATCGGACCGCTTCGGCTGCCTTTGGGCCCGAACTCCGACTCCATTTGTGTTACGCCGGAACGACACGAGCCATAGACGGCCTTGTCCGGGGACAGGAGCACTGTCCCTCCGAGGTAGCCGAGACCGGTTCCGGCGCAGTCATCGGCAATGTCAGCCAGCTCCGGTTTGGCATACTTCGCCAGTTCGCAATGCGCCACCGGGATGACAGCAAACTTGTTGTTGGCGGCGTCCGAGTACGAATTGGTCTCGTAGGGCAGGTTGAGGTGGCCACCACGTGAGGACGTCATGGCGCACACAATGCTCCGGTCCTCCGTGACGAAAGCGGTGACGTCTTCGCCCGCGGACAGGGTGGTCTGCTCTGTGACGGGAACCTGTTGCAGTTGCTCAAGCGGCGCCAACGGGGCCGGAGGAACGTAGTCCGGATCCTCGGTGGCGAAGGAGCACCCTGTGGTCAAGACCAAGAGCGCGGCAGCAAGAATCCCCAGAACAGTCCGTCGCATGCCACCAATTATGCCGGTAACCTCACGCCCGGGTTCTCCGCCACGGACGGCGAAGAGCGCCCGCGGCCAGTGCCGCACCCACGGCCAGCAAGCCCGCTGCGACCCAAAGAGTCGAGGTCAAGCTTCCGGACGGCAGCCCGGTAGCCGCGAGTTCAGTGCCCGACGTCGACGCCAGCGCACCGGCCGGAGTCACCGCTGCTGGGGGTGCGGGGGCGTCCACAGCCGCGGGCGGGTTCGGTGCGGGCGGCTGTTCGACGACGGGAGGCCGGGTTGCCAGCACCGTCACGGTTGTCCAGAAGATCTCCCGCTCAACCAGCCCAGCGTCGCGGAAACCCACTTGGACCCAGAATGTCCCTGCGCTGGTGGGTGTGCCGTTCAACATCCCGTTGGCGTCGATACGGAGCCCGTCAGGACCTGGATCGTGCCACCACAAGCTGCCAGCCGAGTGCCGCGGCGTGGACCACCAGAAGTCGTACGGGGCCGCGCCGCCAGTGACTTCGGCGATCTTCGCGGAGTACGGCTCCCCCAGCACGGCGGGAGGAACGATGTACCCGATCCCCAACGGAGCCGAGGCCCGCACCGTGATGCTGAACGAAGCCTCAGTACTGCTGAACTCGTCGGCTACGCGGACCGTGAATGAATAAGTTCCCACAGTGGTGGGGGTACCTGCGATTATTTTGCCGCTGGGCGACAGGCCGGGAGGAAGCTCTCCGGAGACCCAGGTAAGCGTGTAGGGCATCGAACCGGCGGTGTAGATCCGCAATTCCGCGTTGTACGGCACGCCCAGGATGCCATCCTGGAATTCACCCGTGTAGCTCACGGCCTGAACATGCGGTTGGAAATAGTCCCACACAGTCACTGACACGTCCTGCGTGATCACCTGCGGCGGGGCCGAGGAGTCCGTTACTGTGACCACCGCCGTGGCGAATGCCTCCGCTGTCGGAGACCCGACGAAACTCAAGGTCGATTCGTCGAACGTCACACCCGGCGGCAGATTGGTGACAGCTGCGGTGTAGGGCGCGGTTCCACCAGATATCACCAGCGGAGCGTCGTAGGGCTTGCCAACATACCCATACTCCACGTAGCTGCGGACAGCCAGAGGTTCAGCCTCCGCGGCCGGCACTTCTCCGGCCGCGGCATGGACTACCCCCGTGGTGGGCGCAGGTGTGGCCTGCGGCTCCCCGCCCGGGAGCGTGGGTTCAGTCGTGATCGGGGTGGACGGCTCGGTGATCGCCGGCTGTGGTTTTGCATCGACCGGCGATGTGACAGAGGGCGACGGCGTGGGCTCCGGGGTCGCAGGCGGTGTCGCGATGGGACCCAGTGTGGGCTCGACGACACCGCGATCGTCATGCGAGGCAAGCCCTGCACTCGGCGCAGGAACCTCCGCATCGGCCATCCCGGGCGGCGCGAACTGAAGCGCCAAGGCGCTCGCCACGGCCCCAACCAGCAGCAGCCTCGTGGCCTTACCAAATAATCGACGTTCCCAAACAAAAGCGCCCACGCGCGTCCTCCCCCACAGGAATGCAACCTTTTTGGCGTTGCAAGGTGGGGCAGCAAAGAGACGTCCGCCCCAGCGCAACGCCCGGTCAGTCTAGGCGTGCTGCAGACTCAGGACAATGGGTAGCGGTGTCGAACTGGACCGAGGCTAGGCATCAAGCTTGGTCAGCGGTGCGTAACGCAGCAGCAGGCGCTTCTCTCCGACGTCGAACTTCACTTTGGCCACCGTCTTGTCCCCCGACCCTTCAACGCCCAGGACCACGCCGTTACCGAAACTCGTGTGGTTGACCTTGTCCCCCACCACCACGGAAATGACTTCCTTCTGCGGCTGCACCCGGTTGCGTGCGACGGCGGCAGGAACGTCGGCGTCGAACCCCGCGGTGGGGCTGGCCGCAACACCGCGTGAGGTGCCCGCTCCCCAGAACGAACCGCCGTAGCGGTTGGAGCCGATCGGGGCACTGCCCCAGCCACCGGCCTGGCGGCTCATGCCTTCCCGCTTCCATTCCACCAGCTCGGAGGGGATCTCTTCGAGGAACTGGCTGGCGGGGTTGTACTGGCTTTGGCCCCACATGCTGCGGACTTCCGAGCGCGTGACGTAGAGGCGCTTGCGTGCGCGGGTGAGGCCCACGTAGGCCAACCGGCGTTCCTCTGCCAGCTCCTTGGGATCCGTGGCCGAACGCTGGTGCGGGAAGATCCCGTGCTCCATCCCCGTCAGGAAGACCACCGGGAACTCCAGGCCCTTGGCTGTGTGCAGGGTCATCAGCGTGACCACTCCCATGCGCTTGGCCTCTGCCACCGCAGCATCGATGTCCGCACCGGGAGCATCCGGAATCTGGTCGGCGTCCGCCACCAGGGAAACCTGTTCCAGGAACTCTCCCAGGGAGCCTTCCGGGTTGTCACGTTCGTACTCACGGACCACTGCCACTAGTTCGGCGAGGTTTTCCACGCGGGATTCGTCCTGCGGATCAGTGCTGGCGCGCAGCCCGGCAAGGTAGCCGGTTTGCTCCAGGACGGCTTCCAAGGCCGCAGCGGCACCGGAACCCGACGCTACCTCGGAGAGATCATCCATCAGCTTCACGAAGCCCAGGACCAGATTGACGGAGCGGCTGGCCATTCCGGGCGCTTGGTCCGCACGGCGCGCGGCGGCCATGAAGGAGGATCGCTCACGTTCGGCGAGGGCAGCAACGGCGCCTTCGGCCCGATCACCGATCCCGCGCTTTGGTTCGTTGAGGATGCGGCGCAGGTTGACGTCGTCGTCCGGGTTCACCAGTACACGCAGGTAAGCCAGGGCGTCCTTGATTTCCTTGCGCTCGTAGAAGCGTGTGCCGCCAACAACTTTGTACGGCAAGCCGACCCGGACCAGCACGTCTTCGATGGAGCGCGACTGGGCATTGGTGCGGTAGAAGATGGCGACGTCGCCCGGACGCAGGCCTTCCTCGTCCTGCAGCCGGTCGATTTCCTTGGCGATGAACTGCGCTTCGTCGTGCTCGTTCTCCCCAACGTAGCCGACGATTTTTTCGCCATCCCCTTCAGCGGTCCACAAACGCTTTTCCTGGCGGTTGGGGTTGCGTGAGATCACCGAGTTGGCGGCGCTGAGAATGTTCTGCGTGGAGCGGTAGTTCTGTTCGAGCTTGATGGTGCGGGCATTGGGGTAGTCGGCCTCGAATTCCACGATGTTGCGGATGTCCGCACCCCGGAAGGCATAAATGGACTGGTCCGAGTCGCCCACCACGGTAAGTTCGCTGGGTTGGACGCTGGTATCCGTCCCCAGGCCCACGATTTCCCGGACCAAGGCGTACTGGGCGTGGTTGGTGTCCTGGTATTCGTCCACCAGGACATGGCGGAACCGGCGCCGATAGGACTCTGCAAGCGCCGGGAAAGCCCGGAACATGTAAACGGTCTCCGCGATGAGGTCATCGAAATCCATGGCATTGGCTTGGCGCAGGCGCTGCGTGTAGCCCTTGAAGACCTCGGCCACGGCCGTTTCGAAGGGGTCGTTGTAATTCGCGGACGACGCGTAGGAGTCCGCGTCGATGAGTTCGTTCTTGAGGGCAGAGATCTTGTGCTGGATGGCCTTGGGCGCGAACTTCTTTGGATCAAGGTCCAGGTTCTTGGCCACAAGGGTGATCAGGCGCAGGGAGTCGGCGGAGTCGTAGATGGAGAAATTCGAGTTCAGCCCGACCGTGGTGGCTTCCCTGCGCAGGATGCGGACACAGGAGGAGTGGAAGGTGGAAATCCACATGCTCTTGGCGCGGCCGCCAACCAGTGCTTCGATGCGTTCCCGCATTTCCGCTGCCGCCTTGTTGGTGAAGGTGATGGCCAGGATTTCCCCGTGGTGGGCCCGCTTGGTGGCGATGAGGTAAGCGATCCTGTTACTGAGGACGCGGGTCTTGCCTGACCCGGCTCCAGCCACGATCAACAAGGGGCTGCCTGCGTGCTTGACTGCCTCTTCCTGCTGCGGATTCAGACCTTGGAGGAGGGCGTCAGCAGATGGCAGGCCGGAGCCGCTTTGGTTGCCCCATCCACCTGAAGCTGGTCCTTGAGGAGCACCCGATGACCCGCTGTTGCCTGCCTGGAGGCGGGCGCCGGCAGCGCCTCCGCCTGAGTGGGAAAGCTCCGGGGCAGCCTTGACTGCGGC
Source organism: Arthrobacter sp. 18067 (assembly GCF_902706295.1). GTDB lineage: Bacteria > Actinomycetota > Actinomycetes > Actinomycetales > Micrococcaceae > Arthrobacter. The sequence goes on from NZ_CACSJJ010000008.1 coordinate 138,307, forward strand.
TTTGGTGCCTGCTTTGAAGGGTCCGTCTGCGTAGGGGTCAAACAACATATCCATGGTGCCTACCAGTCTAGGCGGTGGCTCCGACACTATAAGGCGCGCTATCCACAGTGGCCGGATCGAAGGCCATCGAGGTCATTGGTTAGGGTCCTCGAGCAGCCAACCGCCCGAGACCAATCGCTCCCTGAGTGCCAGCCGGGTCAACGGTTCGGGACCGTCCTGGAATTTCCGCCGCACCGCCGCCAGGTGTTTCTTCACCCCATCGACGGAAATTCCGAGGACTTGCGCGGTTTCTGCAAGGGTGCCGGCAACCCCGCCCAGATACACGGAAACCACCTGATGCTCCCGCGCCGATAATTGCGGCCCGGCTTGCTCGGCTTGCAAGGCCGCGGCAATTTCCTCGGTAATGTAAGAGATCCCTTGCGCAGCCTGGCGGAGCGCGGTTTCCACCACCCCGGCGGGCGCCGTCTTGGGGACGTATGCCAGTGCGCCCGCCGCAATGGCTTGGCGCATCACGGCAGGGTCAACTACTGAACTGCAGACCACCACCTGTGGCCCGGCTGAGACGATCGCCTGGATTTTGGCGCGAAGCGGTACTTGGTCGCCGAGCAGTACGTCCAGGACCACGACGTCGGACAATGCACGCAGGTTCGCCGCTGCTTCGGCCCACGAACGGTACCGCCCCACCACCCTGATCCCGGGGGCATTGGCCTCGAGCCATTGAGCCAATCCCTCAAGAAGCACGGCGTGGTCTTCCACGATGTCGACTTCAATGGTGGGTTGGGACACCGGGTATCGCAACAACGTGCCCCTCCCCCCATATGATTTGGAAATGTCGTCACCATTTTAGGTGACACGGTTTCGGGGGAGACATTCATGGGGGCATGGATTAACCGGCCGGCAGCTGGGCGGCCGGTGCAGGATGGTTCCGACGTGCTGGTCCGTTGCGGTGCCGTGGTCAGCTTCGCCTTTGTCGCGGCTTCGTGGCTGTACCTGGGGCCAACCATGGGCGGGCCGGCATGGCACCGTATGGTTGCCGCCGGGTTGGTGATGCTGGTTTTCGCTTGCCTGACGGCGATGTGGCGGAGTGATGTCTGGCCTCTCAGGCTGACGATCGTCCTTGCACTGATCATCCTTTCCGAGCTCCTTGCCGGTGTCACGTACCGCCAGGATTCAGACTCATTGCTCTTGGCGCACAGCCTCATCCTTGCAGCGAGTTCAACACTGGTCCTGTCCTTGCGTGATTCATGGCAATCCGCGGTGTTCACGGGAATTCTGGCAGTGCTGGTCTTGGGACACACCCTCATGTCATCCATGGTTCATGGCTTGGGGCCCTCCACCATGCTGATGGTCGCAGGTGCTTGGTACGTCATGTTCGTGGTGGGCCATTCAGCGCCCAAGGCCCTCGCAGCCTATTGGCGCGATCAGGCCGTCAGGGCTGAATCGGCGGCAGCCCAGGCTGTAGCCTGCGCCAGGATCGACGCCACCGCAGCCGAGGCCAGGGTCCTGCATGACACAGTCCTGCGCTCACTGACGCTCCTGGCCAGGGGCGGAGCAGGAGCGGTCCCGGACGAGTTGCGGGAAATGCTCACTGTTGAAACGCACGACGCCGGTGGGCCGGGTTCGTGGACCACGGCCGCCGAAACTCCCATCAGGGATGAGACGAGGCACTTGGACGGTCCCGTCCGTGGTCAAGGTGCGGTGGCCGGCGTCGAACCCTGCAACGAACTTGCCCTGCTGCTGATGGACCGTGCCCTCCACCACTGCCGTGACGGATTCGCCGTCGACGTTTTCGGCGAAGGGGGGACTTTGCCGGCGCCGATTCAGTTGGCAATTGCCGATGCCGCCGAAGAATGCATGGTCAATGCCGCCCGCCACGCAGGAACCGACCATGTTGACGTGCTCGTATCGCGTTCCGGTTCCCTGGTGTCGGTGTTGATCAGCGACTCCGGGGTGGGGTTCGACCCCGACTCCATCCCCAAGGAACGCTTCGGGGTGAAGAATTCCGTGGTGAACCGCATGGGCGGGGTAGGCGGCCGGGTCCAGGTGATGTCAGCACCCGGCCGTGGAACCACAATTGTCCTCGAAGCGGACGCGGCATGAGCCTGGCCCACCTCAATACAGCCCGAAGGGACGGACCACTGTTCGTTTCCCGGACCGTCGTAGTGATCACCAGCCTGACCATTTGGACCATTTCCCTTATCCTCAACGCTGGCTCCCTCGATGGAAGCAGCCTTGACCGTTTGAAGCTTGGCGCGTTGGCGTTCGACCTCTTGGGGCTTGCCGTGGCCAGCATCGCCTCAGACCCGAAGACTCCTCGCCGCCATTTGCCCCACTTGCGCCTCATCTGGCTGGCGTCATCCATTGCTTCCGGATCCATGACCGCCCAATTCGTCACGCTCACTTCGGGTTACCTGTCCCTGGCGTTGAACGTCCTCCTCGGGACAGCATTGGTATTCCTCGTTGCGATGCGCTGGGACCTGCTGGGCTTCCTGGTCCTGGTGGCCGCCAATTCCGTCCTTAGCGGCGCCTATTACGCCACCACCCCGCGATTCGGCTCCGGGGAAGGGCTGCTCATCTTCTTCATCACCCTTCTCCCCGGCCTCCTGGGCGGCCTGTCTGTCTTTATCCTCCACAGCCACATGCACGGCGCCATGGAGCGCAGGACCCTGGCGGCCCTGAACACGCTGACCGAACAATCCGTGTCCCGCGACTCCGAGAGGGTGGAGGGCCTGGCCGAAACGCACCAACAGATCCAGCAGTTGTTCGCCAAGGTTGCGCAGGGGCGTGAACTCCCCCTCGACCCGCACTTCACTGAACAGGCCCAGGCGTTGGCAAGGCAGTTGCGCAGCCAGTTGATGCTGTCGCAATCCACCACTTGGCTCACTGAGTCCTTGGCGTTGGCCGACCTGGAATCCACCGTGATGGTCGTGGCGCAATCGGACCTGGTGGACCGGATGCCGCAGGCTTCGCGGTCAGCTGTCTTGGCGGCAACCATGCTTCTGGCCACACCGGCAGGCGAGCCGGACAAACCAATGATTGGCCAGCCCCGCCGGATCCACATCTTTGTGGAGCCGGATGTGGACTCCATGGTGCTCATTACATGGCGGGTGACCAAGCTGAACCCCAACCGATGCACTCCGGCATTGTGGAGCGAGCTCGAATTGTTGGGTGCCCCCCGCGTCCACACCGATCCAGGAGGTGCCAGCATCATGGTTCGTACCAAGGCGCCGAAATCATGGTGACACGATTGGTGGTGGTGGATCATCACCAGCTGATGATCGACACCTTGGATGCATGGCTGCGTTGCAACGCTCCGGACTTGGTGGTTGCCTCCGGGCTCAACGCCATTCCACTCCGCCCGGAAAAGCCCGATTTTTGTGACCAGTCCATTTCAGTTGCCGTCCTGGGGACCTTGGACCACCATGCTGAACTGATCCCTGCGGTCCACTGGCTTATTGACGCCGGCCTCCGGGTGGTGGTCCTTGCCACCGCCTTGGACGGATGGGAAGCAGGGGCAGCCCGCGCCGCCGGTGCCCTGGGATACGTGCCAAAGTCTGCTGGTCCGGCTCATACCGAGACGGCCATCCGGGCCGCGGCTGACGGGCAGCCGTACGTGCACCCCGACGCCGCCGCCATCATGGTGGATACGGCACCCGTTCGGATCAAGTTATCCCTGCGGGAGCAGCGGCTGGCAGAGCTCTACCTCGGAAGCGAAGCCCTGTCCGTACGCGGAGTCGCCGATGCCATGGGGATCAGCGAACAAACCGTCAAGGCCCACCTGCACAGGATCCGGCAGCGCTACGCCGCGGCCGGAATCAAGCTCGGCAATGTGATCAGCCTGCGCAAGCAGCTAAACGCTGACGGCTGGGTCTCGTAGCCTCTCAGGTCGTGGCTCCGGCGTCGCCTGTTGAGGCACCCTCGGGTTCCGGTTGCTGAAGCACCGGCTTTTGCGGTTGGGACGCCAGGATGCTGATCAACGCCACCAGCAAAGGCACACACAGCGCAGCATGGAACCCTGAAAGCAACAGTTGTCGATAAATCTCGGGCTGTCCCGATCCCAGCATGACCACCCAGAACTGCAACCACCCGCCCACCACAACAACTACCGCAAGGCGACCCACGGCTGCCTTCTTCCGGAAGGCAACGGCAAAGCCCAGCAACAGAGTCAGCAACTGCATGGCCACCAAGGCCACAGGCACGGCTTTCATGGCGGTGAAAAGGCCCAGGATCACCGGGAAGCGGCGGTCCTTGCCGAAAGGTTCATGCCCCTGCCCCTCCATGTACGAACCAATGTAGCCAAGTTCGGGTGTCAGCATGGCGGTGATCCCCCGTTCACCCATACCGATCAGCCGTTCAGGGTGCGTGAGGTAGAACCCAACGAGCTTTGCCGGTCCGGCCTGCTCCTGGAACTCGTGGAACTTGGGGTTCAACGCAGCTGAACGCGGCGACGCAACAGTGGTTCCGCTTGCCGCGAGGAAACCCGGGTCCAAGCCCAGCCACTTGAGATCATCTTCAGGAACCGGACTGTACGGCAGGATTTCGGCGAAGACAGCGTTGTAGAGGTTGACGTCACTGGTGCGCTTGGGCTGAGCGGCAAGGAATGCCACCGCGAAGGCTACGATTGCCAGAATCGCGGCCAGCGGCACTATGCGCTGCCGCCACCAGCCTGCCGCCGGTGCCCTGCGGCCGGAACGTTGCGAACGAACGTACGGCAGCCACAACAACGCCACTGCGAGCACGGGCAGCCACGAGACCATCTCGGGCTTGGCCGCGACAGTGAAAATACCTGCCGCGACTACCCACAGGATGGCCAACCAGCGGTTTCCACTGCCGTTCCAGTAGTGCAGCAGCGCCACCAGTAATGCCAGCGTCCCCAGGAAAGCGGCCGGTTCGGGATAGGGGGAAATGAAGAAATCAGCAAAGACACCGTCAGCCATCACTGCAGTGACCAGCGCGGCCACCAAGAGCCGGAAGCTGGCGCGTCCCGGCAGCACAGCAACCAGCGCAGCAATCAGCGAACCGAAAACGAGGCAGCAGACAATCCCCACGGCCCGCATATCCAGGCCGGGACCCCAACCAAACAACGGGGTGATCAACTTGCCCAACCATAGGAAGGCCAGTTGGGACGAGTACACAGCTTCACCCGAGCCAACAGCCCCGCACGCCTCACCGACGAATTGGTGCGGGGTCCAACTCGGGTACATGAATCTTGTGAAGTCGGCATAATCCCAGGGCCGGACATTGCTTACGCCAAGTGAGCAGACCAGCGCGTGGCCGTCTCCTTGGTCCCCCATGCCTACGGGCCATGGAACGAAGAGCCTCACCAACATGGCGACGGCGGACACCACGCCGGCAAGGACAGCCGGGACGAGGACTCCTCCAATCGCCAGCTCTCCCGGTCCGAAGAGCCTGGCAAGATATCCCGCTACCCTGCGAAGCGGTCCGGAATGCGGGCTCTTGCCGGACCGCACAGGCGTGGGAGCGAACTCCTCCGCTTCCGGTGTGACCGGTTTCGGCTCTACAGTCTGGGTCTCAACCATTGGCCGCTCCCCCATTCAGTGTTCCAACCAGGGGCGCAAGCGTTCCCGTCCACGGTTCCGGGCCGGCTTGCAGCGGTGCCACGCCGCAACGCACGGCCCTTGCACCGCCGTCGATCCTGACAATTGGCCGAACTTCCACGTCCGTAGGCAGGACGTCCACTTTCAGGAAGTCAAGAACAAACGGCAGGCACCGTTCCTGCTGTGCGGCGAGGCTGAGCAACGAGGCGTCCTGGCCGAACCAAGCACTGACGTCCTCGGTGGTGTGGGGCTCGGAACAGGTGGTATCCGAACCTTCGGAGCTGAGCACGCCGTCCTTGACTTCCTGGGCATAGCAAAGGCGGATCTGTGCTGAATCCGGCCCCGCGAGCGCGTCCTTCAGGTCCATGGTGGTTTCCCGCGGAGCTTGGTCGGGCGAGGTCAGCAGGACGTCGCAGCGGACAGTCCGGCTCCCGGCAGCCCACTCGGACCGGCTCGGATAGAAACCGGTGACGGCCATGCCCGCCGTAGCGTCGCGGTCGTTGCCGGCAAGGTACTTGCGCAGCTCTGCCGCCGGGCAGAGACGAGTGGTGAGGTTTTGCAATTGCTCGTGGAGCGGGCGCTCGGACTGGCCTGCCAACGGCTCGGGGACTGTGGAAACCAGGAACGTCTGAGTGGTGTGCGGCCCGGAACACGCAACGGCCGGACGCGAGTCACTGCTTGCAGCGTATTCCTCGGGGGTGCTGATCACATGGCATTGGCCCACAGCGGTGCTATCCAACGACACCGTGGTGGCGTTACCTGCGTAATCTGTCGAGGCATCAGTGGGTGCACACCCGGACAGGGCAAGGGCTGCGAGCGCAACAGCGGCGAATACCAGTGGCAACCTACGACGCACGCCGGCCCCTGCGGCCCGGAACGGCACGGCCTTTACGGACGACGGCGGCCCGCACCAGGACGATGATGGCGGCCACGAAGCCCAGAATCACCACGAAGGAACCAAAGAAGTGGTGCATGAGGTCGAAACCTTGCTGGCCCCAGCTCTGCTGTGCCGCCGCGATCATGAAGTATCGGATGGCGTTGCTGACAGAAACGATGACCAGGGCCGTCATGGCAGCGGGCATGAGCCGCGCAACCGGGATGCGGCCCATGAGGAACAGGACTCCGGCCAGTGCGGCGATGGGTGTCAGGAGGACTGCGCTGGAGCAGAGACCAGTGACCATGAGTGCGTAGGGCTGGCCGCCGCCCACGTTGTGGAAGATGATGTCGTCCACACTGTAGGACGCCCCGCCGAGGATCCCGTCAAAAACGGTGGCCATGAGCCAGGCTTCGGCTGCCCGGATGCTTTCCTGTTGGAGCATCGCCACTACGGCCGCTGCGATGAAGACCAGCCCGATCACGCCTCCGCCGCGGCCCTTCCGGACGGGTATGGCGCGCGGTCCACGGGGGACGGTGATGTTGCTGATGTCGGCGCTCATTGCCACTAGGCTTCCTTCGCTAGGAGTTTGACGTCGGACTCATGGTTGCGGCGGGTTTTTGCCCAGCCCTGACGGCCCGTGATGAGACGGTACGTTGCCCGCAGGACCGTCACGTAGTTTTGGTACATATAAAGCCAGTAGCCAAGGCCCCACACCACGCCCAGCATGAAGTTCTTTTCCGGCGTCACCTGTCGCCGGTACACCAGTCCCCACAGGGCGAAGGGCAGCACGCCGGTGGCGAAGATCAACGGAATGATGAACCAGGCCGCGGAGATCCAAGCTGCGAAGCTGCCCATGGTCAGTGCACCCTGGGCCACCATGGTGACGAACAGCGTCGGCCAGAGGACCAGGCCAACAATCTGGATGAACGGCTGGATCAGGAAGTAGCTGGATTCGATCGCGCCAACATTGCTGAAGTACGGCGACTCGAAGATCCGCTTCAAATAGGTGCTGCATTGCATGCCTCCGTGGCACCAGCGCGTTCTCTGGGTCAGGAGGCGGCGGAGATCCGGAAGGGCCTCCTGGGCCACGTGGGTGTCGTGCATATACACGGTCTTGTAGCCGCCCAGCATGATGTGGATGGCGAGTTCGTAGTCTTCAAGGAGCGCGCCGTGCCACGGTTGTCCCGACGTCCTGGCGATGGCGTCCAGGGCGGACAGCCGGGTGAACTGCCCGTTTCCGCCCAGCCCCACAGTCAGTGTGTGGCGCCGGAGGGACTGCATGGCTGCGATGGTGGTGCGGAATTCCATGTCCTGCATCAGGACCAGGTAGCGGCCGAAGGCTTTCCTGACGCGTTGGAGCCCCTGGCCACCCTTGAGCTCCGGGTCCTCCAGGTTGGACATCCAGACGGCGGTTTGGGCGGCGCCCACTTCTGCGTCGCCGAACGCGAGGGGACCGGCGGCCTGCCGGAAGGCGTTGTCGGCAAGGTGACCATCGGCGTCGACTACCAGGACAATCACCGAGGAACGGTCGACGGCGGTGGGCAGCCATCCGTCCAGGGTCCGGTAGGCGGCGTTGAGGGCGTCCCCCTTGCCGGTGCGGGCCAGCGGACGCCGGCGGCGGACGAGGTGGATCATGCTGTCGCGATCCGAAGCTGCTTCAACAATGGCCGCGGTGGCGTCGTCGCTGTCATCGTCCACAACCCAGACATGGGCTTCTGGAAACTTTGCACGGAGCAGCTCCAGCGTTTTCCCAATGACCACTTCCTCGTCACGGCAGGGAATGAACACATGCCAGGAGAAAGAGCCGGGATCGCCCTCGGGATCGGGTTTGCGCCGCAGGAACGGCACCAGGATCACGAGGATATACGACAGAAAAACCACCAGGAGCACAAAAGCCAGCGCCTGCGCGGATTCGAGTACCGACATTTACTTCCCATGCTTGGGGCGTGGCCAAGGGAGGCCTGTTCGAAAGATTAAGGGTGGCGGGACGGCCCTTGCAGGAGCCGTCCCGCCGGTGGTGCTACGGGTTAGGGCCCGTATCCCGCTTCGCAGCCTTGAGCCTGCTGTTACGCAGGACCACGAAGCCGGTGATCAGCAAGGCAACACCCACCAGGATGACCCAACCAAGGGTGGGGGCTCCGGTGACAGCGAGGGCGGTACCGCCGGCTGCTGTGCCGCCTGCAGTCCAGTTATGGCCGTACATAAGGAGTTCTCCTTTCGCTGATGCTTGATGCGCTCAAGGCGATCAGGCAGCAGCTACCGCAGACCGGCGGCGCGAGCGAACGAACAGCCAGGTGAGCAGTGCCAGGAGGGCCACGCCACCGCTGATGGCCATGGTGTCGGCGTTGACCAGCGGGATCGCCGCTGCGTCAAGGTTGGGACCAACAGTTGCGTTGGCGAGGTTGACGGTGGCAATGGCGCCGCCGGCAATGCCGACCTGCAGGGCGCGCTGGGTGAAGGCGCCCGACGGTGCGGTTTCCTGGACGTTGACCTTGGCCGAAACCAAAGCGGTCAGGGCTGAACCAAGCGGGGTGACGATGGTGGTTGCCACGCCTGCGACAACACCGTTAAGTGCCGTGGTCAGGAGTGCCAGAGCGGGTCCGGCGGTGATCTGGGCGATTGGCCCAAGGCCATTCACGGCGGCGGTGGCAGTCGCCAGCGTGCTGCTGACCACGGAGGTCAGTTTCGTGGCGACAGCCTGCGGAAGGAAGGAAACCAAATCCGTTCCAGGCGCGAGTGAATTCAGGTCCGCGACGCCTGCCGCGGCCAGGAGGTCAGCTTCGGTGATGGCGATGGTGCCGCCGGCCACCGGGTTGGCAACCGTCACGCCGAGCGGAGTCAGGACGAGGTTGGCTGTGTTGATCGCGGTGCTGACGGTGCCGGCAACGCCTCCCACAACTGTGCCGCCGACCTCAGCCGAAACACCGGCAAGGGCGTAGGCGCCCTGCGGCGCTGCACCCTGGTCCTTCTTGGCTGCTGCCGCGAGGGTGGTGATGTCGAGCTGGACATTGACCAGGTCGGTGCCGCCAAGGATGTCTGCGGTACCGGCCGAGATGCGGGCTGCCGGAATGGCCGGATCACCCGAGGTCGGAAGGCCGGCGGGCAGGGTTACCAGCCCCGGGGCTCCGGAGACAGTGCCTGAGAATGCTTCGGAGGAGCCGTCGTTGACGGCCTTGCCGTACTGGCTGACTGCACCAACCTGGATGATGCCGTTGTCCTGCAGGAGCGGGATGTTGCCCGCGCCGACGTTGACTACGCCGAAGACCGCGCTGAGATCCAGCGGGGTGGTGTTTTCGATGATGGCCGGGCCGGACGGCGGTGTGCCGATCTGCTCGGCCTTGGCTGCGCCGTTGGCTGCGAGGCCGGCGAAGTTCGGGATGGCCAGGACTGAGCCATCGATGATCTGCCCACTGCCGACGGAAATCACGTCAGTAGGTGCTGCGTTGGCTGCCGGTGCGGCCACGAGGCCGATGGCCAAAACCGAGACGGCGGTAACGCCGACGGCTGTGGGCCACAGCTTGCTCTTGCTGTTCAAGTACTTCCCCCTTGCGAACGCTGCAGGACAGGGCTGGCCTGCAGCTGAGACCGTGGGGGCAAACGCCCCCCGGTGCAAAATAACAAGGGCAAACAGTGGAGCTTCGCAGGGGTACCCGAAGGGGTTAACCCGGTTTCAGCACCTAGGCAAATTGGGGAACAGAGGTGAGGGCGGCGCTCAACTCGCGCACCGCCGTCGGGCCTCCAGCGACGAACCAGTTAAGTCCGTTGACCTTCACGACGGCGGTGTCCCCGCCTGCAGCACGCACAATCGCCTTACCGGGGAGCCAGTCCCATTCGGGGCAGCTGTGCTGGAACCAGCAGCCGAGTTCTCCGTCGGCAACCCGGCCAAGGTCGCAGGAGCCGGAGCCGAACATACGAAGGGACGCCGCGGTGATCGCGGCAGCGTGCCACGGCATGGCCGTGCGGGGATCCGCCAGCCAGGTGGGGTGGATGTAGGTAGCTGCGCTGATTTCCCCCACGGAGCGGTCGCCGGAGCCGGAGATCGGTTCTCCGTTCAGTGTGGCCTGGTGTTCCTCGCCGCCAAGCCAGAGCTTGTCCAATTCGGGCTGGTAGATGGCGCCAAGCAGTACGTGCGGGTCCACAACCGCGTTGCCTCCACGGTCTGAAACGTCCCGTTTCAGGGCAATGGCGGAGCACCAGTACGTGGAGCCGTGCAGGAAGTTGTAGGTGCCGTCCACGGGGTCGATCACCCAGGTCCGGCCGCTTGTACCGGCCACCGATGCACCTTCTTCCCCGAGGATGCCATCCTCGGGGCGGCAGCGCCGCAACTGTTCCAGGACGTAAGCCTCGGCAGCGTGATCGGCTGCCGTGACGACGTCGGACACCGACGTCTTGCGTTCGCCCTGCAGGCCGCCCATCCGCATGAGCAGCGCCAGTTGGCCTGCTTCGCGGACAAGCGCGCTTGCCAGTTGGTAGTCGTCGAGTGAGGGATCGAGTTCAGTTGCGGTGTGCCTGCCGGTGGTCATGGTTCCAGCTTAGGTGGCGGGATAATGGATGACATGGCCAAGACACCAGCGCAGCGCATCAAGAAGCACGGAGCAAAGGCAGTGGTCCCCGATCACACGTTGCCTCCCGTGATCAACACCACCACCCAGCGCACCCCGCAAAAGGCACAGAGCAACTCCAAGCTCATTGAGATCGCGGGAGTCGTGGCCAGCCTGTTCCTGTTCTGGTACCTGCACCTGCTGACCCTGAACCAGATGACGCAGCTCTCCGGTGGCCTGGCGATGCCGGACTCGCTGATCGGCGGTTTCTCGCAGGACTATGCAACCCAGCTCCGCGATGCCATGGACGAGTCCGCGCGCGGCCAGCTGAACTACGTCCACAAGACAGCCGGCACGCTGTTTCCGCTGATCTTCGGTTTCAGCTGGCTCCTGCTGATCGGCACGAATGTGGCACGGAAGTCATGGCGTTGGGCCATGTGGGCTGCTCCGCTGCTGTTCGCGGTGGCCCACCTGTGGTCCAATGTCGCCATCGATTCGATGCTCTCCGCGGACACGCCCGACGCCGGTGCGGTGGCTTTGGCCTCTTCGCTCACCATTGCGTCGTGGGTGCTGTTCCTGATCAGCCTCCTGTGCGGCGTGGCTGCGGTGTTCCTGGGACGGAAGAACGCACGGCAGCCCTGACAGCTTTCCTCTGCTTGGTCACGCGTCGTGCCACCACCAGGCCCACCATGGATAGCCCCATGATGATCGGATAGGCCATGGTGCGTTCGATCGCGCCCGGTTCCTCCACGCGCAGCCCCACTGCAAGGATGTAGATGGTGGTTCCCAGGGACACGGCGCCGCACACCAGGACAAACCAGGACATCTGCGTATGCCTGCGCCATACGACGCCCAGGATCGCCAAGGACAGTGGGCCGGCGATGAAATACATGCCCGCACCGACCAGATGCAGCGCCAGGTCAGTGTCTTCGGGAACCAGGCCAACCATTGCCTGGCCTATGCCCGCCACGAAGATCAGGGCCCGCACCGCGCCCGCCGCGATCCAGGGAAAAGACTCGGCCGTCCTTTGGGATTCCGAGGCCATCCGGGGAGTGATGACCCGCGCACCCGGCTCGGCTGCGATGGACAACACAGCCGTATTCACCAATACGGCGCCCAGAATCATGGCTACGCCCTGAAGCACGAACGAGACATTCATCAGCCAATTGAGCGGGGAGCAGACTTCGTACCCATTGAAGGGTCCGCAGTGGGCCGCGCCGAGATCGCTGATGACGTGCGCCCGCCGTTCATAGCCGGGACTGCCCAGCCACGCAGCTATCGCGACGGCTTCCACAATGAAGTAGTGGATGGGCGTGATCGCTGCCCATCCCCCAACCAGCTCGCGTCTCCCGGCGAGGTCGGGCAGAAGCCCGCGGTCAGTGCCGCGCGGACCAGCCGCCGTCGTCATAGCGACAGAATAGACCCCGCCACGGACCGGCGCACCAGTTGTTCGCTTTTGCGTGCATCACAGCCTGCCCTCAGCCCAACCGTGCTGCCTTGCGTTCCGTGTGCACCCGCTGGGCGATCACCAGGCCGGCTGCGGCCAACCCGATAGTCACCGGGTACCCCATCAGCCGCTCCAAGAGGCCGGGCAGGGGCACTTCCATCCCGGTGACCCCGCCAGTGATGAGCGCACCGATGCAAACCAGGCCGCACAGGGCAAGGAACCAGCTGACCGGAGTCTGTCGAAACCACAGGATGCCGAGCAGGAGCAGCGCAAAACCTCCCCCTATGAAGAACATCAAGGCACCCGCAAAATGCCATGGCGAGTCGAGGTCTTCAGGCACCAGGCCAACAATGACCGTCCCGACGCCGGCGGCTCCAGTCAGGATGCGGATTGCGACAGCCAGTATCCACGGCACGGTCAGCAAGCGGGCTGGAGCGGAATCAGCTGCAACGGACCGAAAACGCCGGGCAGCAACACCAGGCCGGGCAGCAACACCAGGCCGGGCAGCAACACACAAGAGCCCGGCGGTCAGGAAGAGTGCCCCCAGGATCAGGCCCAGTCCTTGGACCACAAACGAGGCGTTCATCAGCAAGTGCAAGGGCGAGCAGACGGCCCTGTCCTCGTACACACCACAAGACACGGCTCCAAGGTCACTGATGTAGCCGGTGGCCCTGCTGTAAGGCTCCGGACCTGCCCAGGCCTGGATCACGGCGGCTTCGGCAACAAAGTACTGGACGACGCTCAGCTGCGCCCAACCGCCAATGTTTGCCCTGACGCTGCGGAGGTTGGGGAGGAACGATCCGGCCGGCGCCGGTGCAGTCGAGTGCCCTTTCATGCTCGCCAGCCTAGCGGTGTTCGGGCAGCGCCCCGGCAGCTTGTATGCTTGTAGTCGTGTCCGGGCCCTCGAGCTCCAGCAGTGGGATTCAGAGCCATGGACACACAGGCCCTCGTAGCTCAGTGGATAGAGCACGGCTCTCCTAAAGCCGGTGTCGTTGGTTCGATTCCAATCGAGGGCACTTGAACCACCAGGAACCCACCCAGGACTTGCAGGCCTACTTGGCCGGCAGCTGGAGTGTGGAGCGGACACTCCTGGACCGGGCCTCCGGCACCCGCGGTACTTTTACCGGCGTCGTGCGCTATGCGCTGAACCCCGACGGCGGTCTGGACTACCGCGAAGACGGCACCATGCACTGGCCTACCCATTCCGGCCCGGCTTTCCGCGAGTATGTCCTCAAACCAGGCGCCGCCCCGGATTCGATGGATGTGTTCTTTCCCGACGGCAGGCCCTTCCACATCATGAGCTTCTCTGAGCTGGGCAACCAGGACAAGCACTGGTGCGATCCCGACGATTACCGCGTCAACTACGTCTATGAGGGCCCGGATTCGTTCAGCTTTACGTGGGATGTCCATGGGCCCGCCAAGGATTTGCTCCTGGAATCGCACCTGGCAAGACTCAACGCCGGGAGGCAACTGTGACTGCAACGGACCTCATCGTTGTCAGCGCCGTCTGCGTCTACAACGACGAAGGCCACCTGCTCACAGTACGCAAGCGCGGGACGGAGAAGTTCATGCACCCGGGCGGCAAGCCCGAGCCCGGCGAAACAGCGGCTGAAGCAGCTTCGCGGGAACTGCATGAAGAAGTCGGCATCGAAGTAGCAGCGGACCGGCTCCAGCCCCTTGGTGTCTGGCTTGCAGTGGCTGCCAATGAAGCAGCGACGAACATTGAGGCCACAGTCTTCACGGCTCCCGGAACCTGGGAGGCGCACCCTTCCGCGGAGATCGCCGAGATTCGTTGGCTGGACCTGAACGGGCCGTTGCCCACGGACCTTGCGCCCCTGCTGACGGACCACGTCATCCCGCTGCTGAAATAGCTAGAGCTCCGGGACGGCTTCCTGGGCCACCGCTGTGGCTTCGGCGAATTGGGTTTGATACAGCTCGGCGTACCGTCCGTCGGCCGCAAGCAGTTCGGTGTGCGTGCCGCGTTCCACGATCATGCCGTCCTCAACCACCAAAATGGCGTCCGCCGCACGGATGGTGGACAGCCGGTGCGCAATCACGACGGCGGTACGCCCCTTGAGCGCCTCACCCAAGGCCGCCTGCACGGCGGCTTCGTTGGTGGAATCCAAGGCCGCGGTGGCTTCATCGAGGATCACAACACGCGGCTGCTTGATCAGGAGGCGGGCAATGGTGAGGCGTTGGCGTTCACCGCCGGAGAGCCGGTAGCCGCGCTCCCCCACTACCGTTTCCAAGCCGTCAGGCAATGACCGGATCATCGGTTCCAGGCGTGCCCGCCGGAGTACATCCCACATGTCGTCTTCGGTGGCATCCGGACGGGCGAGGCGCAGGTTGGACGCGATGGTTTCGTGGAACAGGTGGCCGTCCTGGGTCACCATGCCCATCGTGTCCCGCAGGGAATCGAAACCCAGATCGCGGACATCCACGCCGGTTCCGGGCTTTTGCCCGCCAAGGCGCACGGCGCCTGAGTCGACGTCGTACAAACGGGACAGCAACTGCGCCACAGTGGACTTGCCTGCACCGGAGGAGCCCACCAATGCCACGGTCTGGCCGGGTTCCACCCTGAAGCTGACCCCGTGCAGGACTTCCTCGCCACCGCGGGTGTCCAGGGTTGCTACCTCTTCCAAGGAGGCAAGGGACACTTTATCGGCGGAAGGGTAGGAGAAGCGGACGTCGTCGAACTCCACGGCCACCGGTCCGGCCGGAACTTCCACGGCATCCGGCTTCTGGGTGATCAGAGGCTGCAGGTCCAGGACTTCGAAGACACGCTCAAAGCTGACCAAGGCACTCATGATTTCCACGCGGGCGTTGGACAGGGCAGTCAACGGAGCATAGAGGCGGGTCAGGAGCAGTGCCAGGACCACCACATCGCCTGGCGCCAACTGTCCGCCCAACGCCAACCAGCCGCCCAGGCCGTAGACCAGGGCAAGAGCCAACGCCGACACCAAGGTCAGCGCCGTGACGAAAGTGAACTGCAGCATGGCGGTCCGGATTCCGATGTCCCGGACGCGGCCGGCACGGGCAGCGAACTCACGGGATTCCTCATCAGGCCGCCCAAACAGCTTCACCAGGGTGGCTCCCGGCGCGGAGAAACGCTCGGTCATCTGCGTACCCATGGCCGCATTGTTTGCCGCAGCCTCGCGGCGAAGGTCGGCCAGCTTGGAGCCCATCCGGCGGGCGGGAATCAGGAAGATCGGCAGCAGGACCATGGCCAGAACAGTAACCAGCCAAGAGGTGTTCAGCATGACCGCAAGCGTCAGGGCCAAAGCCACCACGTTGCTGACCACTCCGGACAGCGTGCCGGCGAAGGCGGACTGCGCCCCGATGACGTCATTGTTCAGGCGGCTGACCAGTGCACCTGTGCGGGTCCTTGTGAAGAAAGCGATGGGCATTCGTTGCACATGGTCAAAAACCCGGGTCCGGAGGTCAACGATGACGCCCTCGCCGATGATGGAAGAAAGCCAGCGCGTCAGCAGTCCGACACCGGCCTCGCCCACTGCAACGATGGCAATCAGGACGGCGAGCCAAATCACCGTTCCAACACCGGCGTTGGCGATGATGGCGTCAACCACCTGACCGGCAAGCACTGGCGTAGCAACAGCCAGGAAGGCGCCGGCAATGGAAGCGATGACAAAGGCAATGAGCTTGGCCTTGTGCGGGGCAGCAAAAGCCAGGACGCGCTTGAGTGTTTCCTTGGAGAACGGCTTCGATCCGCTCTTGGCTGTGGTGATGTTGTACAGCGAGCTCCACGCCACGCGGTCCATGCTCATGATTACTTCTCCTGGCTTGGGATGTGGTGAAGTTCCTGGACTTGGCCGTTTTCGAGGTGCCAGCGCGAATCAAGACGGACGTTTTCCAGCAGCCGTCGGTCATGAGTGACCAACAGGAGCGCGCCCTCGTAACTTTCCAGCGCCTCTTCAAGCTGCTCGATCGCAGGGAGATCCAAATGGTTGGTGGGCTCGTCCAGCACCAACAGGTTCACGCCACGGGCCTGCAGCAGGGCCAAGGCAGCACGCGTTCGCTCCCCCGGGGACAACGAATCCACTGTCCGCGCGGTGTGGTCTGCCTTCAGGCCGAACTTGGCAAGGAGCGTGCGGACGTCCGCACCGTTCCAGTCCACCAACACGGCCTCGACAGCGTCGCCAAGCGGCCGCCCGCCGTCGAGCAGTCCACGCGCCTGGTCGATTTCGCCGATGGCTACGGAGGCGCCCATCGAGGCATCGCCGTCGTCCGGTTCCTGCGTTCCCAGCAGCAGGCGCAGGAGCGTCGATTTGCCGGCGCCGTTGGGTCCAGTGATGCCGATGCGCTCGCCGCCATTGAGTTGCAGGTTCACCGGTCCCAGCGTGAAGTCACCCTGCCGGGCAACGACGTCGCGCAAGGTGGCGACGACGGCACTCGAGCGGGGTGCCTGGCCGATGCTGAACTGCAGCTGCCATTCCTTGCGAGGTTCTTCCACCTCTGTGAGCCGGGCAATGCGGGACTCCATCTGGCGGACCTTCTGGGCCTGCTTCTCTGACGATTCGCTGCTCGCGGCACGACGGATCTTGTCGTTGTCCGGGTTCTTCTTCATGGCGTTCCGGACGCCTTGGGAGCTCCACTCCCGCT
The DNA here is from genome assembly GCF_902706295.1 of Arthrobacter sp. 18067. Classification (GTDB taxonomy): domain Bacteria; phylum Actinomycetota; class Actinomycetes; order Actinomycetales; family Micrococcaceae; genus Arthrobacter. Next base: position 155,350 of record NZ_CACSJJ010000008.1, read on the forward strand.
GGGTGCGCGCGCGGGATACGAGGTCTGCCTTGGTATTGGCGAACTCTTCGTAGCGCTCACGGGCGTGCCGCTTTGCCACGGCACGCTCTTCGAGGAAGGCCTCGTAGCCCCCGTCATATACGGCCACGGAATTCTGGGCGAGGTCCAGTTCCACCACGGTAGTGACGCAGCGGGCCAGGAATTCACGGTCGTGGGATACCAGGACAACACCGCCACGAAGACCCTGGACGAAGGCCTCAAGCCTGGCCAGTCCGTCGAGGTCAAGATCGTTGGTGGGTTCGTCGAGGAGGACTACGTCGAAGCGGCCGAGCAGCAAAGCAGCCAATGCCACCCGCGCGGCCTGTCCGCCGGAAAGTCCGGTCATGAGGACCTCTGCGCCAAGCTCCAGCCCGAGGTCGGCCAGCACGGCCGGGATACGGTCCTCCAGGTCTGCCGCCCCGGATGCCATCCACCGGTCGAAGGCCAAGGAGTAGGCATCATCGGCTCCGGGAGCCCCGGAGCCGAGGGCCTCAGCGGTGGTTTCCATCTCTGTTGTTGCCTGGGCACAGCCGGTGCGCCTGGCGATGTACGCCTCGATTGTTTCACCGGCAGTTCGCTCGTGCTCCTGCGGCAGCCAGCCAACAAAAGCATCCGACGGAGCCAGGCTGACGCTGCCCGCCTGGGGCTGGTCCACACCGGCAAGGATGCGCAGCAGTGTGGATTTGCCGGCACCGTTCGCGCCGACGACGCCGACAACGTCGCCGGGAGCCACCGTCAGGGAAAGCTCGGAAAAAAGTGTTCGATGGCCGTGGCCACCGGCAAGATCCTTGGCCACCAAAGTTGCTGTCATGTGTGTATCCTCCAGCAGGGAAAACGCAGGAATTCAGGCCGCGATTCCCGCAGGCATGGAAAAACCCGTTGGTCCGGACTTGGGGGGTGTACGGACCAACGGGTTCAAGCATCAAGCATAATTCAATGTGGCGTCGGCGTAAAATCGATTCGTACTCCCACTTGCGGCCTACTCTTGTCCTGCCCCGCGACCCGTCCCGGAAAGTTCTACATGCCCTTACAGTCCAAGGCGTTCCAGCGCTGGCTTCACGGCGTTGCGCCCGATGCCAGTACAGCTGACGTCTGCAGGATCGCCGGCATCAAGCGGACAACATTGGCCCAGCAGTTGGTCCGCGGCAAGGTCGCCGAGTCCACTTTGGTGAGTATCAGCCGCGGCTTCCATGTGAGCCCCGTGGAAGCTCTGTCCACCTTTGATCTTTACTCTGAACTCCGCGGCGCCCCTGTCCCGCCCACGGGCTGCGAACTCGTGAGCCAGATCGCCACCATCGATCTGCTGCGCGCGGTAGTGGACCGAAGCGAACCAGGCTCCGCCCCCGCTGGTCACCTTTCCGAACCACCGCACCCTACGTCGGTGCGGAACTGGGTGGACGCGATCGACGACGGCGAGTTACGCCACCGGGTCAGCGACACCACCGGGATCGCCCCGCAGAACTTCTCGGCACACTTGACGGCCAACAGGCTTCCACCCGAACTCGCCATCGCCACCTCCCGCGCAGCAGGAGTAGGACCGGCCGGAGGACTTGTTGCGGGCGGGCTCATCACCGAAGCCGAGGCCGGATGGCCACCCAATGCCCGCCAGGAGGCGCTGGACAAAATGTCCCAAAGCGAACTGGTAACCCTGGCCGGCGAACGGCTCCTGGCACTCGGCAAGACACTGCGCCGCCAGGAACAAGACCACGAACGTACTGAACGAATATGGGAGAACCTCGGATGACGGCTGTCCTGCCTTGGGTGACGCTGGTTGTTTGCCTGGCAATTACGATTGCGCGGATCCCGAGTCTGATCCAGGGTGAGAACCGGGTGGTTTTCTACATCTTCGCGTTGATCACCCTGGACATCCTCCTCAGCATCGAGGGGCCCTACCTTGCCATCGACGCACTCTTGGGCGGAATCAACGTCACTAACCTGATCCTGCGGTTCCTGCTCTACGGAACGTTCCTGCTCATGGGCATCAAGATCGCCATGGGGTTCGGCTCGCAGTCAGCCGTCCGCGCCATACGCGGCCCCTGGGGTCTGACCGTCCTGGGATTCACGGTGGCGCTGACCATTTTCTTCTTCGTCATCACGGACACACGCGGTTCCACCGTGGGCATGACGGGGCTGACGTGGGGACCCTCAATGGAGGCATACGCGGCACTGGGGCGCTTCTATCCCGGCTATGTGTCGGCTTGTCTATTGCCTGCGATCTGGCGGACCATCGTTGGCCGCTACCCTGTTTTGCTGAGGGGCGCCTCTGCCCTGCTCTTCGTCGGACTGGCCTTGCTGTTGATCTCCCAGCTCTTCCCCCTGATCCCCTTGGTCCACCTGTGGTTGCGTTCGCTGATCAACTACTCCGCAGTGCTGGCAACGGCCATCGGCCTGGCCGGGATCTGGTTCTCGAAAGCCTATTCGCGCCGAAAACGACGTCTCTCAGCGTAAGACTTTCACAAAACCATTAGATCGTGGCACAATCATGAATGTGTGAACGCGGTTGCAGCCTGACACCGGAATCAGAGAACGGGTTTCCGGTGGATGTGGCGCCCACGTGAACACAATTGGGGGGATGAGTGGTGGCGGGCTGTTGGGGACCGCCCCCACTCAGCCTTTTTAACGGTACTTTGGCGGACGCCCGCACGCCCCACCCGGGCCCGGTTCCGTCCGTGACTAAGATGGCTCCATGAACAGCCTTCGCACCCGCCGCTCTGTCCTCGCAGCTACGCTGGCCTCGGCCGCCCTTGCACTTGCTGCGTGCGGTGGCGGGTCCGCGCCCGCGCAGTCGGGCGGCGACACGTCCCTGTCCGATGTGAAGTCCAAAGGCGAACTGGTGATCGCCACCGAAGGCACGTACCGTCCCTTCAGCTTCCACGCTGACGGTGCAGGCGAACTGACCGGATTCGACGTCGAGATCGCCCAGGCTGTGGCCGGGAAACTCGGGGTGAAGGCCTCCTTCCAGGAAACACAGTTCGATGGCATCTTCGCCGGACTGGACTCCAAGCGCTTTGACACCATCGCCAACCAGATTTCCATCAATGATGAGCGCAAGGCCAAATACGACTTCTCCACGCCCTACACCATCTCCACCGGAGTGGTGGTGACCAAGTCGGACAACACCAGCATCAACAGCTTCGCCGACCTCAAGGGAAAAACCACTGCACAGTCACTGACCAGCAACTTCTACAAGATGGCCGTTGAAGCCGGCGCCAACGTCCAGGCGGTGGAAGGCTGGGCACAGTCCGCCACCTTGGTGCAACAAGGACGCGTGGATGCCACCGTGAACGACAAACTCACCTACTTGGACTACGCCAAGAACACTCCGGACTCCGGACTGAAGGTCGCGGCCGAAGCGCCGGAGAAGACCGAGAGTGCGTTCGTCTTCCGCAAGGGGTCCACTGAGCTCACGGCAGCGGTGGACAAAGCCCTGGCCGATCTCCGGGCCGATGGCACCCTCGCGAAGATCTCGGATAAGTACTTCGGCGCAGATGTCACCAAGTAAATGAACTGGGACCTCATCTGGAGTTCCTTCGGGCCGATCATCACAGGCGCCGTCACGGGCACCATTCCCCTGACCCTCGCCTCGTTCGCCTTCGGGCTGGTTTTGGCATTGGTGGTTGCCCTGTTGCGGCTGAGCCCCAACTGGATCCTCTCGGGCCTGGGCCGCTTTTACGTATCGGTCATCCGCGGCACTCCCCTGCTGGTGCAGCTCTTCGTGATCTTCTTCGGGCTCCCCAGCATCGGGGTACGGCTGGATCCCTGGCCCAGCGCCATCATCGCGTTCTCCCTGAACGTGGGCGGCTACGCGGCCGAGATCATCCGCGCCGCCATCCTGTCCGTGCCCAAGGGCCAGTGGGAAGCCGGCCACACCATCGGCATGTCGCGCCCGCAGGCCCTGGTCCGCATCATCCTCCCCCAAGCTGCAAGGGTGTCAGTACCGCCGTTGTCCAACACCTTCATTTCGCTGGTGAAGGACACGTCCCTCGCATCATTGATCCTGGTCACCGAACTCTTCCGCAACGCCCAGCAAATCGCGGCGTTCAGCAACGAGTTCCTGATCCTCTACCTGCAGGCAGCCCTGGTCTACTGGGTCATCTGCCTGGTCCTTTCCACCGCGCAGTCCGCCGTGGAAAAGAGATTGGACCGCTATGTCGCCCACTAACGAATCCATTCCGGAGCCGCGCGCCACGTCGGTCCTGAAAGCGAGGAACCTCGCCAAGGCGTTCGGAAGCAACGTGGTGCTGCGGGACATCGACATCGATATCCGCCGCGGTCAGGTGGTGGCCCTGATCGGGCCCTCAGGCTCGGGCAAGACCACCATCCTGCGCTCTCTCAACGGCCTGGAAATTCCCGACGGCGGCACGGTCACCTTCGGCGACAGCGATGCCTCAGGCGGGCTCGCCATCGACTTCGACGCCAAAGTTGGCAAGAAGGAAATCGCCGCGCTGCGGGACCGGAGCGCCATGGTCTTCCAGCACTACAACCTGTTCCCGCACATGACGGTGCTGAAGAACATCATTGAGGGCCCCGTCCAGGTCCAGAAGCGGCCGCGTGCCGAAGCCATCGCCGAAGCCGAACGCCTTCTTGAACGGGTTGGTCTTGCCGACAAGCGCGACGCGTACCCTTTTGAGCTTTCCGGCGGACAGCAGCAGCGTGTGGGAATTGTCAGGGCCCTGGCCCTCAAGCCCCAGTTGCTCCTGTTCGACGAGCCTACGTCGGCACTGGACCCTGAATTGGTGGGAGAGGTCCTGGGCGTCATCAAGGAACTCGCTGAAGAGGGCTGGACCATGGTGATCGTGACCCATGAACTTGCTTTCGCCCAGCACGTGGCGGACGAGGTCATCTTCATGGACGGCGGCGTAGTGGTGGAACGGGGTCCCGCTGCCGAGGTGCTGCGCGCACCCCGGCAGGAACGGACCAAGCTTTTTGTGAAACGGCTACAGCACGACGTCTAGGAGACTCAACAAAATGGGGGAAGAGACTTTGGATTCAGCAGCCCAACCAGGCCGCAGAAAGTCCCGGCGTACTGTCATCGTCGTCGCGGTGGTCGTCATCGCTGTTCTGGCTGGAGGACTCGGCACGTGGTTTGCCCTCTCCCGCCCAGCAGGCCTCCAGCGCGCAGATGTGGTCCGTTTGGACAAGGAACGCGTCATACTGGACAACTCAATGAACCTCTACGATCCACTGTTCAACCAGTTTTCGGTCCGCTACTCAAGCGTGATGTCCGAGAATGCGGAACAGCAGGTAAAGGACCAGGTCCTCAACCAGGATGGTGGCCGCCTGAAAAGTGAGTCACGGATAAATCTGGACCGGCTGGATCGAATGGGTTCCTCGCCGACTGTGAAGGAACAGGAAGTCAGCGACGCCTTCAACCGCTTCAAGGAGCACTACGGTGCGGTGATTTCCTACAACGACCAATTGTTGGTCAACACATCAAACATCACCCAGTCCATTGGCGGTCCCTGCGCGCCGCTGCATTCAACGTTGAATGTCGGCGCCGAGACGTATTCCGAAGACTACGTCAAGGGTGCTGATGCTTGCCTCGCCGCAGTTGTCACTGCCAAAGACAATACCGACGCCGAAACCACCGAGTTGCTGACCTCAGTGGAAGGCATTATCCGCGGGCAGCGGGATAAGCAACAGGAAGTCCTCGATGCCAAGGACGACTTTGAGCGCCTGGCCAAACGGACGCTGGCCGCCCTGGCAATGCTGGACATCAATGAGGCCCTGTCGACGACGGAAACGAAGTACGAAAGTGCCGTGAAAGTGAAGTACAACCAGCTGGTCGCCGACGCCAACGACTCGAACAAGACCTTTGAAAGTGCTCTCAAGAAGCGCACGGACCAGTTTGATGCTGCAGGCAAGGACGGGGAATAGGCCATGACGATTGAACCCGGCCCCACGCAACACGAAGGCCCCGCGGAACAGCCCAACCCCTCGCAGCAGCCCGCGCCCAGGAAGCGCAAGCTGGCCCTCATCCTGATCTCCAGCGTTGTTGTCCTGTTGGTGATTGCCGCGGCCGCCGTTGTGACCGTGACCCAAATCTCCGGGCAGCAACGCAAGGAAAGCCTGCAACTGTTGAAGGAAGGCCAGCTCACTGCGCTGGTGGACTCACGGGCCAAGCTTCAGCCGGCAGCCAATGAATACCTCGCTGCCTACAAGAAGGCACGGAACGCCCCCGCCTCACAGGAAGAGGCCGAGAAGAACTCCCAGAAGGAACGGGGCGAGTTCCAGAAAGCCGCAGATGAGGCCCGGTCCGCACTGCAGAAAGTGCAGTCGGCCCACGAGTCCCGTGCAGACGGGATCGGCGTCGCCATCGGGCAACTCGAAGACTCGTATGAAGGCTTCATCGACCATATGGAAGGCCTGGTGGAGTCATACCCACAGTTTGAAGGCCTCTTCAGGGCCGACGGTGCAGGCTGCAACGGCCTGTTTGTCGGTTCCAAGGCCGCCACCCTTCGGGAGCGCCAAACCCTGCTCGGACAGGCCGCGGCCCCCTGCAGGGAAGCCGCGGACCAGCTCAAGCAATCCAAGAACGTCGCCTATGTCGAATTTGCCCGCACCTTCGATAACCGGGTGGGGCAGCTCGAATCGAACGCCGAGGTGACGGCAAAGTCTGAAGAGAATTACAACGAGTTTGTCCAGCTCAAGGACCAGTTGGTCCAGAAGACGAATGAAGCAACCGCACGCAACGCCTCCGATGAGGAATTGCTGAAGATTGCCGACGAGGCCAAGGCCCTCAATACCCGGATCAAGAACAACAGGTCAGAGTTTGACTTCGCAGCCAAGCGCTACCTGTCGGGCGTGAAGGACATGCCTGTCCTGGTAGAGGAAGTGTTCTCGAAGAAGATCGCGGCCGAAATCAAGAGCTACGACGCCGTGATCCCCTTGCGGGTTCAAATCCTCAAAGACGCAGTGGACGTCGAACTGGTCGAATAGTCCACCGGCGGCATGCGGCGCCGGGGGTACCCGTCAGCGCGCGAAGCGCAGTGTCACCAGTTGGAACGGACGAAGCAACAGCTTAACTTCCGAGCTGTCCTCCACAGCCACCCCAGGCGTCTCTACGCGCCGTTCCAGCAGGTCAGTAGCCATCGCTCCAACAGCCTCGAAACCAGGCCTGACAGTGGCAGCTGAGCGTTCACCCAGCGATTCGTACAACCGGACAATGACATCGCCTGAACCGTCCTCGGCCAGCTTCACGGCTTCCACCACCACGGCGGGGTTGGACACCGAAACCAGCGGATCCACAGCGTGCCCGCCGGTGACGAACCTCGGCTTCAGGTTGGTCCGGTACCCCTCTTCCACGGCGTCGGCAATCGCTGCCCCTGGCCTGATGGACAGTTCCAGGGTGTGCTCTCCCCGGTCTGCTTCCGGGTCGGGGAAGCGGGCGGACCGCAGCAGGGAGGTGCGGACCGTCGTCGTGGTTCCGCCGTCGGGGCGAACCGCCCTGGTGACATCGTGCCCGTAGCTCGAGGAGTTGCTCACCGCGACTCCATAACCGGGTTCGGCTACGTGGATCCAGCGGTGGGCGCAAATCTCGAACTTTGCCGCTTCCCAGGACGTGTTGGTGTGGGTGGGCCGGAAGACGTGGCCAAACTGCGTTTCCGATGCCGAGCGATCCGCCCTCACATCCAGCGGGAAGGCGATCTTCAGCATCTTTTCGCGTTCCTGCCAGTCCACGGTGGTGGCGATGCCCAGCGACTTGGCGCCGGCGTCGAGGGTTATGCGCTGGGTGATGGTGGAGGCACCCACCTTACGTTTGACCACCACGACGACGCCGGCCGGCGTTCGTTCGAGGTCGATGGTGTCCGCTTGGGTCAGTTGGGTGACGTTCCGGCGATAGAACTCTTCGATATCCCACGCATCCCATTCGTTAGGGGTGTCGCGGAAAAGCTCCAACAGGCTGCCGCTTTGTCCGGGGGCGATCGCGTCACGGCCGCTGGCGTGATCCACCAATGACGTGAGCAGCCCGTTCCCGTCCAGGACTGCGCGGATGACGCCGTTGTCCAGGATGAAGCCGTCCCGGGATTGGTCCACCTGGACGCCTGCGCCGGATCCGGTCCCTTCAGCGATACCCAGGGCGGCCACCCCGTTGCGCCGATGTGGAGCCGCATTGAGCAGGTAGCTTGTGTCCCCGGCCCCCACCAAGGCCTGTGCGGCGTCGCTGATGATGGCCTCGAGGTCACGGGAAATGGCCTCATAGTTGCGCTCGGCATCCTGGTGGACCCAAGCAATGGAACTGCCCGGCAGGATGTCGTGGAACTGCTGCAGGAGGACAAGCCGCCAGAGCCGCTTCAGCTCGCCCTGGGGATACGAATAGTCAGCACCGAGCCGGACGGCAGCTGTGGAGCACCACAGCTCGGCCTCACGCAGGAGGTGTTCGCTGCGGCGGTTGCCACGCTTGGTCTTGGCCTGGCTGGTGTACGTCCCGCGGTGCATTTCCAGGTACATCTCGCCCACCCAGACCGGCATGTTGGTGTACTCGGCCTCGGCCTTGGTGAAGAAGTCCTTGGCGGTGCCCATGCGGACCTTCGGAGAACCCTCGAGGTCTGCCGTGCGGTGCGCAGCGGCCACCATTTCCCGCGTAGGTCCGCCACCGCCGTCGCCATAACCGAAAGGCACCAGCGACATGGTCCCGCGGCCGTGGTCCCGGTAATTGCGCTCTGCGTGCGCCAGCTCGCGCCCATGCAGTTCAGCGTTGTACATATCCACCGGCGGGAAGTGCGTAAACAGCCGGGTGCCATCAATGCCCTCCCAGGTGAAGGTGTGGTGCGGCATCCGGTTGACTTTGTTCCAGGAAATCTTCTGTGTCAGGAACCAACGGGAACCGGCTTCCTTCACGATCTGCGGGATGGCGCCGGAGTAGCCGAAGGAGTCAGGCAGCCAGGCTTCCTGGCACTCGACGTCGAACTCCTTCAGGAAGAAGCTCTTGCCCTCCACGAACTGGCGGGCCATCGCCTCGCCGCCGGGCATGTTGGTGTCCGATTCCACCCACATGCCGCCTACGGGAATGAACTGACCGGCTTTGACCTTCTCCCGGATCCGGACAAAGAGCTCCGGGAAGTACTCCTTGATCCAAGCCATCTGCTGGGCCGAGGAACAGGAGAACACAAAATCCGGATCCTCATCCATCAGGGCCACCACGTTGGAGAACGTCCGGGCACACTTGCGGATGGTTTCACGGACAGGCCACAGCCAAGCTGAGTCGATATGCGCATGGCCTGTGGCCAGAAGCTGGTGCGCGGACGCATACGCGGGACGGCCCAGGACCACTTTCAACTCCTCGCGACCTGCCTCCGCAGTCCCGGCGACATCGTCCGGGTCCATAATGTCCAGCATCCGTTCCAGTGCCCGCAGGATTTCATGGCGGCGGGGAAGTTCCGTAGGGAGTTCATGCATGAGGCCACTGAGCGTCCAGATGTCCTGGTTCAGTTCCCAGACGGTTTCGTTCAGCTCTGCCATGGCGATGCGGCCCAGGCGGTACCGGGGATCGTCGCCGGAGGTGGCTTTATCCCCCAACGGCGTGGGTGCAAAGGACCAGCCTTGCGCAACATCCGGGTTGGCCGCGGCCTCGACATAGAAATCGACGGACAGTCCTCCACCCAGGAGTTTGAGCGGGACGTGGAAGTTCCGGGGGGAAATCGCTTTGATGATACTGCCGTCCGCACGCCAGGCAGTGCCTTCGCATTGGAAACCGGGGACGTCGCTGTTGAAGCCAAGGTCAACGATGATCTCCACCGACGTGGACTCGGCCATGCCCCAGTCCTGCGGAACTTCGCCCTGAAGGTGCAGCCATTTGGTGCTCCAGGCCTTTCCCCAGGGGGCGCCATGCTCCTGAGGTGTGAAGAGCTGGCGCATGGCCTCCGCAGCCGGCACGGGCTCCCCCGGAGCATCCCAGCTGCTGAGCTGCAGCGGTATGGCCCTGCCGTAAATGGCCGGAAGAATGCGTTCCCGAACGAATCGGTCGAGACGCTGTTCAGTGATCCGGCGGTCGTCGTGCAATTAATTCCCCTTTGGGCCTGGGCTGAATAACAAGGTTGGTAGCCGCGCCCCGAAGGTGCCGGGCACGGGCGGCGATTCTGGGGTCGCCACGCTTCCAATCGATGGATAAAATCTACGTTGTTCCAGCTTAATAGCCAAGTGATTGACTGCTATCCCCCAACGGCCTGTCGCTCCGATTCGGCTGTTTCCCCGACGATCCTGTCCCGTCCTGCGTACACGTTCAGGCTGAGTCCGCGGCTGAACCCTGCCAGCGTAATTCCCGTTTCCTCCGCCAGTTCCGCTGCGAGGCTGGACGGCGCACTGACGGCGGCCAGGACAGGAATGCCGGCCATGGCAGCTTTCTGGACGAGTTCAAAGGATGCCCTGCCGGAAACCTGGAGCACTGTGCCCCTCAACGGCAGCATTCCTGCCCGCAAGGCCCAGCCCACCACCTTGTCCACCGCATTGTGCCTGCCCACATCTTCGCGGAGGCACAGCAGCTCGGTGGTGCCGTCGTCGTGAATCCTGAACAGGCCCGCAGCATGGACGCCACCGGTCTTGTCGAAGACCGCCTGCGCCTCCCGGAGGCGGTCCGGCAGGGCTGCGAGCGCCCGGACCGGGATGGTGACATCGTCTTCCTTGGGGCTGTGCCGGGAGGACTTGCGGACGGCGTCAATGGAATCAGTGCCGCAAATCCCGCACGAGCTGGAGGTGTAGACGTTGCGCCCGGTGTCCGGCCTCACCACGTCCGGCCTGAGCTGGGCGTCCACCACGTTGAAGGTCTGCACACCGTCTTCGTTCTCCCCCGCGCAGAATCGCTCGGAGATCAGCTGCGAGGCCTCCCATACGATGCCCTCCGAGACAAGGAATCCCGCCACGAGGTCGAAGTCGTCCCCGGGGGTGCGCATGGTCACGGAGAAGGACATCTCCCCCAGGCGGATCTCCAGGGGTTCCTCCACCGCGAGCACGTCCTCCTTGAAGCGGACGGGATGCTCCAGTGCTTGCGGTGAACCGTCCAGGACAAACTTGTGCACCTTGCGGCGCTGCGTCACTCGTCCCATGTCAGGATCCGTTCTCCTCATTCTTAACGAAGCGCACGGTCATGGCCTTGTAGCCAGGGGTGTTGGATTCCCTGGCCACCAGCTCGCGGTGCACCAGTGCGTTGGCCTCCGGGAAGTACGCTGCGGCACATCCCTTGGCTGTGGGGTACCCGACGAGCCTGAACTTGTTGGCACGCCGTTCAGTCCCAGCGAACGTGGAGATGACGTCCACCAGATCGCGGTCCTGGAATCCCAAATCCTCAATGTCTCCGGGGTGCACCAGGATCACCCGCCTGCCATCGGAAACGCCGCGGTACCGGTCATCCAAGCCATAGAACGTGGTGTTGTACTGATCGTGGCTGCGGACCGTCTGCAGGATCAAGTGACCGGCAGGGGCTTCCAGGTACTCAAGTGGCCGCACCGAGAACCGCCCCTTGCCGATGTCCGTGGCGAAGGTGCGGGTATCCCTGGGCGGGTTGGGAAGGACAAAACCGTTCTTGGTGCGGACCCTGGCGTTGAAGTCCTCAAAGCCCGGAATGACCCTGGCAATGTGGTCGCGGATCACGTCGTAGTCCTCTGCCATGGCCCGCCAGCCGACGCTGTGGTTGTCACCCAGCGTCGCCTGGGCCATGCGGGCCACGATCACCGGTTCGCTCAGCAGGTGCTCCGAGACCGGCTCCAGCCGGCCTTGCGTTTTATGGATGACTGACATGGAGTCCTCCACCGACAGGAACTGCTTTCCCTTGGGGTGTTTGTCATCCGTGTCCGTCCGGCCCAAAGTGGGCAGGATCAGGGACGTCTTGCCGTGCACCACGTGGGCGCGGTTGGGCTTGGTGGAAATGTGGACGGTCAGCCCTGCGTTCTTCAGCCCCTGTTCCAGGGCCGCGGTGTCCGATCCCGCGGCTGCGAAGTTTCCGCCCATGGAAACGAACACATCCACGTCGCCCTTTTCCAGGGCGTGCTGGGTTTCCACGGAGTCATAGCCGTGGTCGCGGGGCATGTGGAAGCCGAATTCCGCGTCCAACGCGGCCAGGAACGATTCCTTGGGCTTCTCCCAAATGCCCATGGTCCGGTCACCCTGGACGTTGGAGTGTCCACGGACGGGGCACGCACCGGCCCCGCGTTTGCCGAAGTTGCCTTGGAGCAGCAGGAGATTGATGATTTCCCGCAGGGTATCCACAGAATGCGGCTGCTGGGTCAGGCCCAGGGCCCAGCAGATAATGGTCGCCTTGGACGCCGCCATCATGTCGGCGGCTTTGGTGATTTCTTCCCTGGTCAGGCCTGTTGCCCGTTCTGTTTCGGCCCAGTCCAGCACCGAACGCGCTTCCCTGTAGGCCGCGAACCCTTCGGTCTGCTCCTCAATGAAGGAATGGTCGACGACGGTGCCCGGGTTTCGTTTCTCTTCCTCCAGGAGCAGGTGGCCCAGCGCCTGGAACAGCGCGAGGTCGCCACCGACCTTGATCTGCAGGAATTCATCCGCGATGGTGGTGCCGCCACCGATCACGCCGTTGAGGGATTGCGGGTCCTTGAAGTTCAGGAGGCCGGCCTCGGGCAGCGGGTTGACGGCCACAATCTTTCCCCCGTTGTTCTTGCAGTCGCGGAGGGCTGACAACATGCGGGGATGGTTGGTTCCCGGGTTCTGGCCTACTACCAACACCAACTCGGCGTGGTGGATGTCCTCCAGGGAAACGGTGCCCTTGCCGATGCCGATGGTTGGGTTGAGCGCGCTCCCGGAGGATTCATGGCACATGTTGGAGCAGTCCGGCAGGTTGTTGGTGCCGAGGCTTCGTGCGAACAGTTGATACATGAAGGCCGTCTCATTGGCCGTCCTGCCGGAGGTGTAGAAGACGCACTTGTCCGGCGTGGTGGCGTTGACGTGCTCGCCGATCAGGGCGAATGCCTCGGTCCAGCTGATGGGCGAGTAGTGTGTGTCGCCCGGTTTGATGACCACAGGCTCCGACAATCTTCCCTGGCTCCCCAGCCAGTACTCCGTCTTGTCCTCGAGGTCGGCCAGGGAATGTTTCGCCCAGAATTCGGCACCGACAGTCCGGGTGGTGCTTTCCTCGGCGATCGCCTTGGCCCCGTTCTCGCAAAATTCCGCGGGACTGCGCCTTCCGGTGATCGATTCCGGCCACGCACATCCGGGGCAGTCAAAGCCATCATGCTGGTTGACCCTGAGCATGGATCGGACAGTGCGGGCTACTCCGGCCTGGGCGTAGCCCCGTTCAAGGGCAACAGTGACGGCCTTGAGGCCTGCCGCAGCTTGTTTGGGCGGATGGATTTGCAGGTCATCTTCGTTGATGTCCTGTTCGGGAGCATGCCTGTTCATGAGTCCATCATTGCACTTTGTTGGCGCCGCCCATGAGGCTGCCCCCTGCCCTCATGAGTCCAGGGCACTCCAGTCCACCGGACCTGATGGGGTCTTCTTTTGGCTCCGCTGCGGCGCCTTGCGGGGCTTGTCTTCCGGTGTCTTCGGCGCGGGCAACGGTTTGCCCCACGGCAAGGCAAAGGCCGGGACCAGCTCGCCCAGTTGGACTCCGTGCGGCGGTACCACCATGACCCCGTCCGCACCGGCCAGGCCACGCATCATGCCAGGGCCCGCGTGCTGTGCCGGCGACGCCAACCCATACACCAGCTTGAACGGCATCAGGCGGGTTCGTCCGGGATCCGCCTCGATCATCGCTCCACACGGAACTTCGCCCACTTCCTGGAGGCTTCCATGGCCCAACGCGGCCAGCAAGGGCGCCCCCAAGGTAAACATTGCCATCATCGCGGCCAGCGGATTTCCCGGCAGACCCAGGACGAACCGGCCATCGGGCAATTCTGCCAGTACGGCCGGATGTCCAGGCCGCATGGCAATACCGTCGATCAGCAACCGGCCACCAAGTTCGGCCACAGCCCGCCTGAAGTGGTCAGTCCCAGACCGCCCTGTCCCACCCGTAGTAATAACGACGTCGGCAGGCGGTTCAGTTTCTGCATATGGCTCGTCCGCTGTGAGTTCGTCCAGGGACGGCTCGGTGTCCTGAAGTGCGGCGAGCCATTCCCCATAGCTGTCGCCCACCCTAAGCTGTTCCCCGGCGATACCGCCCAGGAGTTCCACCACGGCGCCGAGTTGCGGGCCGAACGTATCCCGCACCTGTCCGGGCCGCGGGATACCTTGGGCCACCACTTCCGAACCCGTCAGAAGGAACCTGACCAGTGGTTTGCCCATGACTTCGACGTGATCCAGGCCTGCCACCGCCACCAGCGCGATGTGCGCCGGGTTGAGCACTGTCCCGGATTTGAGCAGGACATCGCCCTCGGCGGCCTCTTCAGCAGCCCTGCGGATGTGTTGGCCGTTGCGCGGCTCCCCCGGTTTGGCGGTGCCGCCCAACGCAAGGACCGGGAGGCCGTCGTCGTCCGTGGTGATGACGCCGCTCTCGCTGCGCAGCACGGCCTTGGCCCCGGGAGGTATCATCCCACCGGTAACAATGGGACTTGCCTGGTGTGGTGCAAGCCTCTGGCCCGGCTCACTCAGTATCCACGGGCCGCTTCCATTGACGGCCCAGCCATCCATGGCGGAAGAAGCATAGTGGGGCATGTCCTGCACGGCCAGGGCATCCGCTGCCAAGGTGCGGCCGAGGGCTGAACGCAGCGGGACAGGGCCGGGCGGGATGGGAGCAGCACCATCGAACGCGCGCTGCCGAGCCTCATGCCACGTGTGTGCCGCGTGATGGCCCTCGTTGGGGGCCTCCGTCATTCGGCGCCAGCCCCGGACTCCGAATACTCCTGGGCAACTTTGCGGGCCAGGTCCAAGGCAGCGTTCATGGATGCGTCGTCGCTGGCCTGGCCAATGCCGCGGGCCATGCCGGCGGCGTAACCGGCGATGAAGGTGGTCAAGGGTGCGGCGGGGCGCACCACTGAATGCGCAGCAACTCCGGCCACCGCCAGGACCTCGTTGATGTCCACTTCAACGCCTTCAAGCTCAAACGCCTGCAGCAATGTGCGGCACCATTCCTCGAGCGTCTCTTCCTGGCTCTTCACGTCCGCCTCCAACTCGTAGTCAATGCCCAAGGCCGCTGCGTCCGCCCACGTATCCACGTCATCCGTAGAGCCTGCGGGGACGGCAACGTCCAGCACATTCAGCCTAGCAAGCAGCCGGAACACTGAAGAGTTCGTTAACCCGGAACCTTGCGAAGCTACGGCCACCTCCCGTTCCATGGCTGCGGTGCTGTAGGCCCCCAACAGCGGTTGCTTCCGTCCGTCCGCGGAGACTGCCATGGCCCCTTCCACCCCGGGCTGTGAGGCAAGTGCTTCCCAGAGGAGGGCAACCCCACGGGACGCATGGGGCATGTCGCAAGCCAGGACAAGCGTCCATGCAGCGCCCATGCCGTTGTTTTTCAGCGCTGCCAAGCCCGCAGCAATCGCCGCGGCCGGACCCGCGAACGCCGGCTCCTCCCGAGCCCTCAGCACGTTGTCCGGCACCAACTCACCGCCGGTTCCTGACGCATCCGGGCCTACGACCACCACGGCTGCAGCACCCCGGACTGCCTGCAGGGCATGCGAAAGGAGCGACGCGCCGTCGTATGTCAGCGACGGCTTGGGCACGCCCCCGAGGCGGGTGGCCCTGCCACCCGCCAAAATCACGGCGTTGAACTCCATCCGCCCAGATTACCCGGACGTCCGGAGGTCAGCAGAAATCGATCAGGCAGCGGATTCCGGCAACAGGAACGGGTCCCAGTCCGGCGCAGGTTTCTCGAGTTCTTTGATCTGCCACATGGTTCCCTGGGGCACACCGGGCTTGAAACGGAGTTTCCAACCCATTTCGGCCAGCGTGTGGTCGCTCTTGGCGTTGTTGCATTTCAAGCACGCCGCAACCAGGTTTTCCCAGGAATCCGCGCCACCCCTGGACTTGGGGTGGACGTGGTCTATGGTGTGGGCTGTTTTCCCGCAGTAGGCGCAGTGGTGACCGTCGCGGCGAAGGACCCCGCGGCGACTCACGGCGGTAATCCTGTTGTACCTGGGACGGATGTAGCGGTTAAGGAGGATCACGGATGGTCGTCCGAGAATCTCCTGCGGCCCGACGACAGGCTCGTCGCCTTCGGCCACAACGCTAGCTTTCCCAGTCAGCACAAGGACCAGCGCCCGGCGGAATGTTATTACCGCCAGCGGTTCATATCCAGCATTCAGAACGAGTGTGCGCATGCACGTACCTCTTCACGGCCGCACCCGTCAGGGGCACGAGGGCCGGCTGCCCTCTGCTTGTACGGGCTGTGGATCGACAACATAAGGGTAAGCACTTATATGCCGTATCAACGAATCTTTCTGCGGTTTCGCGTGCAGTGTCGGCAAGAGTTCATGCGTGGTTAAAGCAGAACACCCCGCCGGCCGGAGCCTGCGGGGTGTTCCTGAGATCTGGGATCAGCCGTTGACGCGGATGAAAACCGGGCCGGAGCCGACGTTCACGCTGAACAGTGCCGTGGTGGAGCCGTTCCATCCACCGTGGACTGCCATGCCGTTGCCGACGTAGACAGCAATGTGCGCCTGTCCGGCCAAACCGCCGTTGGCGTAGTAGGCGAGGTCGCCGGGCTGTGCTTCCGCTGCGCTGACGGTGCGGCCCAGGGACAGGTAACCAGCGGGCCAGTCGTGGAAGTTGATACCAACGGCGGCCAGGGAGTTGGTCACCAACATGGTGCAGTCCTGGGTGACGCCGAGCTGTGCGTAGGCGGCAGCAGCAATTGCTGCACCAAGGCCGCTGGCAGCTGCCGGAGCCTTTGCAGCCGGAGTCGCGGTGTTGACGGCGACCGTAGCGTTGCCGGCAGGTGCTGTGCTCTCCGCGGCCGTCTTGGTTTCGGCCTTGGCCGGAGCCTTCTTCACTACCGGAGCCGGAGCTTCCACCGTGGTAACCACGGGGCGCTCGTAGGAGATGGCAACCGTGGAGTCCGCAGCGATGGTCGCCTGGACTACCGACTGGACGTCAAGGGTGGACGTCGCGGTGGACTCGCGGTCCACGTTGGTGTCGGCAGCGTTGGCAGCAACGCTACCGGTCAGGACCAGGCCTGAAGCTGCGGCGATTACTGCTGCCTGGCGGCCAACGCCACCGGCGTTGTCGCTGACGGCCTTGGCAATGACGGCAAGCGAGCTGGTCTTGGGGGCCTCAGCGCGATGCCGTGCAACTTTGTGTGCACTGGTCATGGTTTTCTCTTTTCGTATCCGCGTGCAGTTGGGGTACACGCGGCTAATCGGTGCGCCAGCACTTGGGGGGCATGCTGGCGAACCTCGAACCGGATTGTTTCTAGCGGAGGGTGAAGAAGGAGGACGTGCCGGTGGAGGCAGCCGAGTGCAGGAGCGTGCCCTGGCCCGGGTTCAAAGCGCTGATCATCATGCCGTTGCCAACGTAGATGCCTACGTGGGCTCCGCCGTTCTGCATGACCAGGTCACCGGGCGCAGGAGTGCTGGTGGGCTTCATGGCAGTCCAGGCGTTGACGCGCGGGATGCTGATGCCTGCCTGTGCGTAGACCCACTGGGTGAAGCCGGAGCAGTCCCAGCCGTTGGGCGTGGTGCCGCCCCAAACGTACGGGTGGCCAATGCCGGTGTAGGCGATCGCAGCGAGGCCGGAGGCCGCGGCGCTGGAAGCAGCGTCCTTGGCTTCGGACGACTTGGCGGTGACAGCACCTGCTGCGTCCTGCGTGCCGTTTGCCGTGGCCCGCTGGGTGGTCTGCGAAGCGCGCTGGATCTTGGGGGCTTCCTTGGTGGCCACTACGGGGCTTTCGAAGGAAACGGTGGCAGTGGGCTCCGCGGTGACGACGGCGGTGGCAACCATCTGCTGTGTGCTGGAGGCTTCCGACTTGGATACGTCGGTGTCAGCTGCCTGTGCCGGCAAGCCGACGCTGAGGACGAGGCCTGATGCTGCTGCCAGGACGACAGCCTGGCGGCCGACGGTACCGGCATTCGATGAGACAGCCTTGGAAAGCGTGTTCAAGGGGTTCGTACGAACCGATTCGGCGCGGTGGCGCGCAGGGGTAGTGCGTGATGACACGTAGGTAGCCTCTCCCAATGCCTGCGAGGTGAGCTGTCGGATTCGGATGGGAGTCATCCGGCCGCGCTGCTTCAAGGAAGCTTTGCGACTTAACCCCAAGGCCTTCTTTCGAAGACCAGAAGTGGTTCCCCCGCCCCTGCCAGACGATTTATGCGAACGGACCTCGAGTGGTGGCAGAGCTAGGCAATCCACTCAAGTGCACCGGCCCCCTAAAAAGCCGATGCGCTTTGTACGGTACAACAGTTGAACGCGAATGTCACATTCAGGTCACGGGGTGTGTCACGAATGCGAGAGACAACCATCAACTGGCTTTAGAGCCAGCCCATGGGGTCGACAACTTCACCGTTGACCTGGACCTCAAAGTGGAGGTGGCAGCCGGTGGAAGCGCCCGTGGTGCCGCTCAGCGCGACCGTATCGCCGCGGCTGACCGTCTGGCCCACCTTGACGGTGAAGGACGACAGGTGGTTGTACGTGGTCTCGAGGCCGTTCCCGTGGTCTACCACCACGCGGTTGCCTCCGCCGTACTCGTGCCAACCGGCAAAGGTGACCTTGCCACTGGCTGCTGCATGCACGGCAGTGCCGCACTGTGCCACGAAGTCCTGGCCGCGGTGGAAGTCACCTGAGCCTCCCGTGAGGGGGCTGACGCGGTAGCCAAACGGGGATGCGGTGGTCAGCGTGTCGAGCGGGCTGGCCATGGTGCCCGCTGACGATGCCCTCTGGATGCTGCCGGCGGACTGCGCGCTGAGCAGTTGCTTCAGCTTTCCGTCGGGGTCGGCTGCAGTGGCAACAGCAGCACGGCTGAAGTCGATCTTGGCGGATGCGGCTGCGGAAACCTCGGGCTGGCTGCCACCGGTGACGGCAAGGGCCGACTCGGTCTGGCCTGATTCCGAGGTGGCCATGACGGGGCTCGTGGCCGGCAGACCGACAGTCAGGGCGAGTCCGGTGGCGGCAAGCGCAACTCCGGCCTTCTGCCCGACGCCACTGGCTGCGGCGAAGTCGGCTACCTGGCGCAACGGGCTCTTACGGCGACGCACCTGGCGTTCGGTGTCGCGTGGCCGGATCTCCGATACGACGCGGGCTGGCCGCAGCTCAGCAGCGGGGCCGGACGCGCGGCGGCGGCCCCTGACGTTCTGCGTTGTCAAACTCTGTTCCTCTCTAAGAAGCCTGCGAAGTTAGCTGTCGGATTCGGGTCAGAGAGTTCAAAGACCCGGTCCGCACGAGGCGCTCACGGCACACAGGTATCCAAGGAGGGACATGCGTAAGTGGGCACTTCTGCTGCGGACTTCACCCCAAGGCTGCTTCTTTAGACAGCCGCTTGTGGTTCCCCCGCCTCTGCCAGTGGTGGATGACACACCTGTTCCGCTGGCAGAGCTCGGCTCCGGAACAGGTAACGCTTTGGTATCAGCGCTAGTAGATAACTATAGGGGATTAAGCCCCGCAGTAATAAATTCGTTATCAACAGAAACGCACGTGGCGCGGCAGGCCCTTATCATCAATCCTGGAAAACCGCAGGTCACACGCGCGGCAAACGCATGAAAGTGAGATATGACACGGCTTGGGTACAGGCCCGCCGTCAGCTGACGGATACGAAGACGTGCGCCGCTACTTCCGGCGGAAGCTCCAGCGCGCCCTCGATGCCGGGGACCCGGACGGAGATGTACTCCCCGACGCGCTCCAACGAGACTGTTGCGCCTGGACGGATTCCGCCTTCGTCCAGCTGGGTGAGGAGCTCAGGTTCCACCTGGATGGGCTCCGCGAGGCGGGTGACCGCCACCCTGGAATCTGTGGCATAGCCGTCCATCGCCTGCAGGAGGTTGACGTCAAGCCGGGACAAGGGCTGGCTGGCAAGGCCGCCGAGCGCTTCAAGTCCGGGGATGGGGTTTCCATACGGGGATTCGGTGGGGTGTTCCAGAAGTTCGTACAACCGTCGCTCCACCCGCTCACTCATCACATGCTCCCACCGACACGCTTCGTCGTGGACGTAGGCCCAGTCCAGGCCGATGACGTCCGCCAGGAGCCGCTCAGCAAGGCGGTGCTTGCGCATGACCTCGGTGGCACGCTTCCGCCCAACCTCGGTGAGTTCCAGGTGGCGGTCGTTCGACACAACCACCAGGCCGTCGCGCTCCATGCGTCCGATGGTCTGGGAAACCGTAGGCCCGGAGTGCCGCAGTCGCTCGGCGATGCGGGCCCGCAGAGCCACGATGTTTTCTTCCTCAAGCTCCAAAATGGTCCGAAGATACATCTCAGTGGTATCGATCAGATCCGTCATCCAGCTCAGCTCTCCTCGAACGCAGTTCCTTGCGTAATCTCCACCGTACCGCGTCCCTTACCGGTGCGGACGGTGTGCACCGCCGCCCCATGAACGCCAACCCCCAGCCTAGCTTATTTGGAATTACTCTGGATAATTCCGGTCGCATATGGTTCGCCCATATTCCACGTGGCGGACTATGACGGCCACAGGTTCCTGCCCCCGGGCCCCGTCAGGCAGAATTGGGGTGTCGAAGGGGCAGTTGATGCCACCTGCCACGACCCATCTCTAGCCGATACCCATTGGAGCCACACGTGAGCGACAACAGCATCACCATTCCCGCCGATCTGCTGCCCAAGGACGGACGCTTCGGCGCAGGACCGTCCAAGGTCCGTCCGGAACAGATCGAGGCCCTGTCTGCCGCGTCGTCCACCATCCTCGGCACGTCCCACCGCCAGGCACCGGTCAAGAACCTGGTGGGTTCCGTCCGTGAAGGGCTCAGCCAGTTCTTCCGCGCACCCGAGGGCTATGAGGTTGTCCTCGGCGTTGGCGGCTCCACGGCATTCTGGGACGTCGCTGCCTTCGGACTGGTGGAGAAGAAGGCACAGCACCTTTCCTTCGGCGAATTCGGATCGAAGTTTGCCGCCGCCACCAACAAGGCACCGTTCCTTGATGCTTCGTCCATCATTAAATCCGAGCCCGGCACCCGCCCTGTGGCGCAGGCCGAAACGGGCGTCGACGTCTACGCCTGGCCCCAGAACGAGACTTCCACGGGTGTAGCTGCTCCCGTAAAGCGCGTGCAGGGAGCCGACGAGGGCTCCCTCGTCCTGGTGGATGCTACCTCTGCTGCCGGCGGCTTGGACGTTGACGTTGCCGAGTCGGATGTCTACTACTTCGCCCCGCAGAAGAATTTCGCCTCCGATGGTGGACTTTGGCTGGGCCTCTTCTCCCCCGCCGCCCTGGAACGCGCCGCACGGGTCAAGGCCAGCGGCCGCTGGATCCCGGACTTCCTGGACCTTCAGACTGCCATCGACAACTCCAAGCTGAACCAGACGTACAACACGCCGTCGTTGTCCACGCTGGTGACGCTGGACGCCCAGGTGCAGTGGCTCAACAGCAACGGCGGCCTGGACTTCGCCAGCAAGCGCACTGCGGACTCGGCCAACCGCATCTACTCGTGGGCAGAGGCTTCGGAATACGCGACGCCGTTTGTCACCAAGCCCGAAGACCGCTCCAATGTCATCGCCACGATCGACTTCGACGATTCCATTGATGCCGCAGCCATCGCCAAGGTCCTGCGCGCCAACGGCGTGGTGGACACCGAGCCTTACCGCAAGCTCGGCCGCAACCAGCTGCGCATTGCGACGTTCGTCGCCATCGAACCGGACGACGTTTCCGCACTGCTCGCCAGCATCGACTACGTGGTGGGCGAACTGAAGAAGTAGCAACACCGGCTGTGGTCGGCGTCGTTCGGTAAGTCCGGACGGCGCCGCCGCCGTTTAAGGCGCAGCCCGCTCTCCAAGGCGCAATCCAGTGGTTAAACAGCTGAAGGTGGACATCAGTGTCCACCTTCAGCTCCGTTCACCCCGGGATTTCCGCAGCCCTTATTCGGCACCGGTTTCGTCGTCGTCATCCGCACTGTCCGCGTCGGGTTCGTCGGAATCGGCGTCCGGGTCGGCCGGCTCCGTGGCCTCGTCTTCGTCCGCTTGGACGGACTCCTCGGTGACTTCCCCCACGGTTTCCTCCACCAAAGGCGTCTCATCCTCGGGACGGACGCGCTTGGCCCATGGCACCCATTCCGGGGCCAGGATGGAATCCTCTGAGGGCAGCAGGCCCAGTTCGCTCACGGTCACGATCTTGGATCGTGAATTGCGGGTCACCACGGCATACCACTGCCAACCGCCATACCCGGCAAGCCTGGACTCAAAGAGGTGGGTGACAACGCGGTCGCCCTCCGATTTGGCACCGAGGTGCGGCCCGACCTCACCGGGATTGGCAATGCCCTCCACGGCCTCGCGCGCGGTGTCGACGGCGGCAGCAAGGAACGCGTCCGGCTTCCCGGTGCGCCAGACAGGCAAGCCGGTCCGTGACTTGTCCGCAACGGGCTTCCGCGCGGGGGCTTCCCCGACGCCAGGAGCCTGGGCAGCGTCAGGACCGGCCGCAGGGCTTGCCTCGGCGTCCCTTCCGGCCTTTGTATCCTGTGCGGATTCCGATGTCATGGCCGGTCCTAGGCTTCCAGCTCGTCGGCAACCTTGCGCAGCGCCATGCTGATGGCTTTTGCCTTGTTGCCGTCAGGGTACTTGCCGGACGACAAAGAACCGGAGAGGTTGTCCAGTACCGTCACCAGGTCCTGGACCATCGGCGCGAGGTCCCTGGCGTTCATGCGCTTGGCCTTGGCGATGGACGGCGTCTTTTCCAGGACACGCAGCCCCAGCGCCTGCGCGCCGCGGCGGCCATCGGCCACACCGAACTCCACGCGGGTTCCGGCCTTGAGCTCCGTTACGCCCGCGGGCAGGGACGTCTTGGGCAGGAATACTTCCTGGCCGTCTTCAGCCGCGAGGAATCCGAAGCCTTTTTCCTTGTCATACCACTTGACCTTGCCGGTAGGCACGTAATCAACCTTCTTCGTTCTTGCTTTTGGGAGACACGTCGGGCCAAACACCGCATCCGCAGGGTTCTGCGGGATCGAGGGTGACAGCCCGGTCCGTGTTGGTCTGTTCCTTCAAGGTTATCCTGCCTGGCCCGCTATTCCCGCTTTGCCGCGATCACGGAGGGCAGCAGCCGTACCCGAACAGCACCGAGGCGGCCATAATGCATCCCGTTCCGGCGCTGCTGCTAGCGTTGGGGGCATGACTTCCCAGGGTTACCGCCGCCCCCTCATGATCATCGCCGCCGTGATCGCGGTGGCCTCCTTGGCCGCCGTCGGGGCCGTCATGGCGATCGCCTACAACGGTGGCGCGGCACCGGTTTGGGTCACCTACACAGCCCTTTATGGCTTGCCCGTGGCCTTCATGCTGGCGGTAGTCCGGGTATTGGACGCGGTTCGCCAGCGTCGCCGTCAGTAACCATGTGAGCTGCCGGCGGGCACCAGCGGCCCCGGGGCGGTAACGTTGGATTGATGTCCCTTATACGCGCGCTCAGCAAGGAACTGGAAGCGCGCAGCGACAATTCGCTGCGGGCCTTGTTTGCTGCGCGACCGGACCTGATCTCCCCCATGGCGCCGGACTTTGCCGCTTTGGCTGCCAGGGCGAGTGCCCGTGTCAGTGTGCAGCGGGCCTTGGAACGACTGAACAAGCCCGAAATGCAGGTCCTGGAGACACTGCATCTGTGTACCAACGCCGATACCGGGCACAGCATTTCCGCAGCCGGACTCAAGAAGGTCATTGCCGGCTCCACCCTTTCGGCGCTGGACCCCATCCTTGCCAAGCTGCAGGAGCTGGCCCTCATCCACCGTGCCGATCCGCCGGCCGGTTCGCCTGCCACTTCGTCCCGCCAGCGCTTCTACCTTCCCGTGGGCAGCCTCAAGGACGTCATCGGAATCTATCCGGCAGGTTTGGGCAGGAGTTATACGGAACTGGTCCGGCTGCAGCCGGCCTTTGCCCAGCGCGTGGTGCAATTGGTGGCCGAACTCCAGCAAAGCGGCGCCGGCATCCACCCTGCCAGCACTCCCATGGATGCCGCCCTTGCACTCCAGCGCTGGACCTCCACACCGGAGAACCTGCGCGCCATCCTGGCGACGGCACCGGAACGGACCGTCGGTCTGCTGGATAAGTTCGGCAGTTGGGCCATGGGCGCAGTACCCCAAGCACAGCGGCGGGCGTCCGTCACCCACGAAAGTCACGACGTCGGGCCCATCGACTGGCTGTTGGCGCGCGGACTGCTGGTTCCCCTGGATGCCGGCCACGTGGAACTGCCCCACAGCGTGGGACTTGCCCTCCGTGGGGGCGCGATCGTTGATGACTTCACGCTCTCGCCGCCCGTTCCGGAGCTGGGCCACACCAGCGCGGCCCTTCGACGCAACGCTGCGATGGGTGCCATAGCCGAGATCCTGCGACTGACCAGCGAGCTGCTGTTCGCTGTGCGGGAGCAGCCCCTGTCCACCCTCCGGAGCGGCGGTGTGGGCGTGCGCGAACTGCGGCGCCTGGCCGAGTCCATCCGCATGGGCGTGCACGAGACGGCGGTCATCCTTGAGCTGTGCGCGATGGCCGGGCTGCTGCGACTGGATGTAGACAGCTCCACATGGGTGCAGCCACCGTCGCTTGAATGGCTCAACCTTCCCCGGCAGGAGCAATGGCTCTGGCTGGTCAATGCCTGGCTGGCCAGCGAGCGCGCACCTTCGTTGGTGGGACAGCCACTCACGGGTCCGTCGTCGGCCGCGCATCAGGGAGCCGCCGGCACCACCATCAATGCGTTGTCCGCAGAAGCGCAGCGGCCTGACGCTCCTGTCGTCCGACGCCGGGTCCTTGAGATCCTGAATGAACTCACCGTGGAAGCTGCTGCACCGGACGGCAAAGCTCCTGTCCTGGATGCCAGGGCCGTCCTGCAACGGGCGGAATGGTCGCAGCCGCGGATGTCCCGCCGGTTCAGTTCCCTGGTCCGTGGCATCCTCGAGGAAGCCACGCTCCTTGGCTTGATGGGTTCGGGTGCCTTGACTCAGTTGGGTTCGGCTATCGCCGATGCCCAGCCCGAACATGCCCTGACCATCCTGGGCGAGCATTTGCCCGCCGCGGTGAACCACATCCTCCTTCAGGCCGACCTGACAGCCGTGGCACCCGGATACCTCGCACCGGAGCTCAGCGAGACGCTCCTGTTGATGGCCGACGCCGAGGGGCAGGGTCCGGCGTCGATCTACCGGTTTTCTGCCACCACCATCCGCAGGGCGCTCGACGCCGGACAAGATGCGGAATCGCTGTTGGCGTTCCTCCGTGAGCATTCGGCCACGGACGTACCGCAACCGCTGGCGTACCTCGTGCAGGACACGGCGTCGCGGCATGGCCGCCTTCGGATCGGCACAAGTGCCAGCTTCATCCAAAGTGACGATGAAACCGCCATCACCGATCTCTTGCGCGAGGCCCGGACGTCGGCTTTGAGCCTGGTGCGCATAGCTCCCACCGTCCTGACGTCGTCTGCGAGCCCCCGCGAAACTGCGCGCGTTCTGCGCGAGCTGGGACTGTCACCCGCCGTGCAAGAGGCCGAGCCCGCCGTCGTGCGTTTCAAACGGACAACAGCGGTGCCCGGCAGTGCCCGCCCTGTGTACACGGCGCCACGAACGGCACCCCCGGACGACGACGTCGAGGCACAATTGTCGGTACTTCGGCAACACCGCGGAGTTCCGGCCGAGGCGGCCGGCGAGGCGTCCACGCAGCTGGGCCTGGAGACCCTGCAAACGGCCATCCGGCTCAAACAGGCGGTCACCATGAACGTGGTGGACAGCCTGGGGAATGCCAACACGGAAACCGTTGTTCCTGTATCAGTATCCGGTGGACGAGTCAGGGTGTTCGATCCCGCCAAGGACACCGAACGGGTATTGTCCATCCACCGGATCATCGATGTGGAGCCCGCGGGCGAACTGCGGTCATGAAAACCGCGCCGTTGCCAAGACCGCCATTCCAAAAAAGCGCAGTAAGGATTCAACAGTGACCGACGGTCCGCTGATCGTACAGAGTGACAAGACCATCCTGCTGGAAGTCGACCACGAGCTCGCTACCGAGGCGCGACACGCCATCGCGGCCTTCGCAGAGCTGGAACGCGCACCGGAACACATGCACAGCTACCGGCTGACCCCACTGGGGCTCTGGAACGCCCGGGCTGCGGGGCTGGATGCGGAGCAGGTGCTGGACACCCTGCTGAAGTACTCCCGCTTCCCTGTGCCGCATGCCTTGCTGATCGACATTGAAGAGACCATGTCCCGCTACGGTCGTCTGCGGCTGGAGAAGGACCCCCAACATGGGCTGGTGATGCGCACCGATGACTACCCCGTGCTGGAGGAAGTCATCCGTGCCAAGAAGATCGCTCCCCTGTTGGGGCCGAGGATCGATGGCGAAACCGTGGTGGTGCACTCCTCGCAGCGCGGCCAGCTGAAGCAGCTGCTCCTCAAATTGGGATGGCCGGCGGAGGATCTGGCGGGCTACGTGGACGGGCAACCGCACCTCATCATGCTGGACGAAAGCGGCTGGCAGCTGCGTCCCTACCAGAAGCTGGCCACGGAGAACTTCTGGGCCGGCGGCAGCGGCGTCGTCGTGCTTCCCTGTGGTGCCGGCAAGACGCTGGTGGGCGCGGCAGCGATGGCGACGTCCTCCACCACCACGCTGATCCTGGTCACCAACACAGTCTCTGCACGGCAATGGAAGGACGAGCTCCTCAAGCGCACCTCCCTGACCGAAGACGAAATCGGCGAATACTCCGGAGCGGTCAAGGAAGTCCGCCCCGTGACCATCGCTACCTACCAGGTCCTCACCACCAAGCGCGGGGGTTTGTATCCCCACTTGGAACTCGTGGACGGCCACGATTGGGGACTCATCATCTACGACGAAGTCCACCTGCTGCCCGCCCCGATCTTCCGCATGACCGCCGACCTGCAGGCCCGGCGTCGTCTTGGCCTCACGGCAACCCTGGTAAGGGAAGACGGACGCGAAGGTGAGGTCTTCAGCCTGATCGGGCCCAAACGGTACGACGCACCGTGGAAAGACATCGAGGCCCAGGGGTACATCGCACCCGCCGACTGCGTGGAAGTCCGGGTGGACCTTCCCCGGGACGAACGCGTGGCCTATGCCATGGCCGACGACGCTGACAAGTACCGCCTCTGCGCCACCTCCGAAACCAAGACCAAACTGGTGGAAGAGCTCGTTGCGGTCCACAAGGGCGAACAGTTGCTGGTGATCGGCCAGTACATCGATCAGCTGGACGAAATCGCCGAGCGCTTGGACGCTCCCCTGATCAAGGGTGAAACCACGGTCAAAGCCCGGCAGAAGCTCTTCGATGCTTTCCGCAAGGGTGAGATCCATACGCTGGTGGTGTCCAAAGTGGCCAACTTCTCCATCGACCTTCCGGAAGCATCGGTAGCCATCCAGGTGTCCGGCTCCTTTGGCTCACGCCAGGAAGAGGCACAGCGTCTGGGCCGGCTCCTGCGTCCCAAGCAGGATGGCCGCGCTGCCCGCTTCTACTCCCTGGTGGCCCGCGACACCCTTGACCAGGATTTCGCAGCCAAACGCCAGCGGTTCCTGGCCGAACAGGGCTACGCCTACCGGATCATGGATGCAAAGGACGTAGGAAAAGACGTGGGGCACGAACAGTAAAGCCGGCTGGGAAGCAATAAACCCTTGCTATTCATCTCCAGCGAATTTACGATTCCAAGTGAAGCTCTCCGCCCTTAATGGTTGCCCCTGGTCCAGGCATCCTGGCGGCCAGCCGTCGGCGGTGGGGGAAGCCCGCAGCCAGGGAGCCGGCGGTTTGAAGGCCTAGAAGAATCTGCGAATTTCCACCAGAGGATTCCCCAATGCGCAAAGCCCTCCTGGTCCTCTCCGCGATCGTCCTGCTGTCAGCACTCGCACAGCTGTTCTTCGCGGGATATTTCCACTTCCAAAACACCATCGAAGCCCAGCGTGAAGCGGGCGTCTTCCACGCGGCGAACGGACAGTACGTACTCCGCTATTCAGCACTTCTAGCCGCCATCGTCGCTGCGATTGCCCGGGTTGGATCCCGAACAATCTGGCTGGCGGCAGGCATTTTCCTGCTGACGTGGCTCCAACTGTTCATCTTCATCATCGGCGGAATGCTGACTGGCTCCTCACCCGAATTCATCACACCGGCGGGCTCATGGGTTGTCTCGATCCACCCCATCGTCGGCGTACTGATGATTTTCATGTCCTACTGGCTCTTCAACCGTGCCAGGGCGGCAGCCCTCAACCCGCAGCCGCTGCCTCCCAAGGCCGCGTCCACGGATGCTTCCACCTCGCCCACAACGGCCTGACTGCCGGCAGCTGTGAGCACCTCGCAGCTGCTCGCGGTGGACCTTGTTCTTGCCGTCCTCGCGGCCGGCGCATGGATCACCGCGATCTGGTTGGCCGTCGCCTCAACGACGTCCAGTGCCGACCGCAATCCAGCCACGACCCGGGTGACAGGCCTGGCACTGCTGTTGGTATGTGCCGCCGTCGCACTGACGTCGGCGCGTTACGCCCTGCTTCCAGCTTTGGTGGCGGGCAGTTGGTGGTTTGCCAGCGAACGCATAACCATCAACCTGCCTCTGACCGCCATCCCCGCGGCTTGGGCCGCGATGGCCGGTGTTCCGTTCTTGCTGAGGAGACGGAACACCGGCTTCAAACCTGGCGGACCGGGACGTTCGGCGCGGTCCAGGGAGTGGGCAATACTGGCCATGGTCGCGGCCGCGGCGTCGGCCGTTGCCTCGCTGGCACTGACGTTCATCCTGGGTCCGTTCCCGGCTCCATGGAGCATCGCGGTGCTCCTGTCCATGGTGGCGTTGGCGGTGCTGTTGGCCAAACTCGCGCTGTTCACGCCCGGACGCGTTGCCCGGGCAGGACGCGGTGCCTTCCCGTCAGGAAGGCGTCCGACGGCGGTTGCCGCAGTCGCCGGACTCATGGCGTGTACCGCTTTGGGCTCCGGAGTCTTTGCCTGGCTTGGGAGCCGGTCCGCCGACGGCGCGGTGATCGCGGCCGCCGTCGGACATCACGACGGCGGCAAGGCCGCTGCTGTTGCGGACGCGACACCGGTGACCAGCCTGTTGGGTGAATCCCCTGCCGATGCCGCGGTCCGGCACTATGAACTGACGGCCCGGGTGGAACAGGTGACATTGCCGTCCGGCCAGAGCACCGAGGCTTGGACGTTTGGCAGCCTTCCCGGCCCTGCCTTGGAAGCCCAGCTGGGTGAGGTGATGGAGGTGGTACTCACGAACCGTGATGTGGCGGCCGGTGTCACCCTGCACTGGCACGGGTACGACGTCCCCAATGCCATGGACGGAGTGGCCGGAGCAACCCAGGACGCCGTGATGCCGGGGCAATCCATGACTTACCGCTTTACTGCAGCACAGTCGGGTACCTACTGGTACCACACCCACCAGGATTCGGCCGAGGGGGTCCGCAAGGGCCTCTACGGCACATTCGTCGTGCACGACCCCACTTTGCCCCGTGCTGAAACGGACATCGTAGTGGCCGGTCACGACCTCAGCGGTCTGGGGTTGCTGGGCTCCTCAGACCGCAGCAGTATGCACCCGGCCCCGCCAGGTACGTGCGTGAGGATGCGCCTCATCAATACCGATTCACTGCCGCAGCGCTACCTTGTGGAAGGCACGTCCTTCAAGGCCGTCGCGGTGGACGGAACCGAGGTGAATCAGCCCGAAGACGTGTCCGGCAAGGTGGTACGCCTCGGGGCCGGTGGACGGGTGGACATCTCCTTCACCATGCCGGACAAGACCGTGACCCTTCGCTCCGATGCTGCTTCCAGCGCCGTTGTGGTGGTTGCTCCATCGGGTGCCTCAGGGGCCGGCGCGGCTGCGGCTCCGATGGACGTCCCTGAGAAAGCTCCGCCGGGGGTCTTCAACACCACCCCTGTGCTCGACCTGCTGGAATATGGCAAACCGTTGGTCGGGAACGAGGCTGGTTCAGGCAGCGCTGCCATCACCCGCGAAGAGGTAGTTGTCCTGGACCGGCAATTCCGCTTTGTTAACGGCATTCCGCGCTACGCCTTTACAGTCAACGGTGCCGCTTATCCGTTGGTGCCGTCCATGGACGTAGCGATTGGGGACACCGTGAAAGTGACGGTGGTGAACCGCACCGCCGACCCGCATCCGATGCATCCCCATGGCCACCATGTCCAAGTGCTCAGCAGGAACGGTGTGGCGCCCAGTGGGTCGCCGCTCGTCCTGGACACCGTGGACGTCCTGCCGGGCGAAGTGTGGGAGTTGCTGCTCCACGCTGACAACCCCGGAATCTGGATGGATCACTGCCACAACCTGGATCATGCTGCCGAAGGAATGATGATGCTCCTGAAGTACCAGGGCGTGTCATCGCCGTTCGTCCACGGGGGCCATTCGCACAACCGGCCTGAGTAGCGTGGCCGGAGGAACTTGGTGCCTAGGCAACCATCCGGCTGGTGTGCTGGACCTTGACGTGGTCCACCACAGCCCAGCAATCCTCGTCGCGGAGCTGGGCACTGGCGAAGCGTTCGGCCGCCGCGAGGTCGTGGAAGTCCTCACGCCGGACCCGGCCCGTTTCGCTGTCCAGGTAGGTCACGTGGAACTCGATGTCTTCGGCGACCTGACGGTGGTGGATGCTGACTGGAGCTGCTGTGTTTGCCATGTTTTAAGTGTGGAACGGGGCACTGACATTATTGGAAGCATCCTTGGGCGTGTTCGGATTTAGCCGCTTTCAGGGCGTGGTGAGGTATCGGCCGGACACCTCACGCACCGTATCGCTCAGTACGTCCAGCACCCTGGAGGCTGTCTTCCATCGCTGCCAGTAAAGGGGCACATCGAAGGGCCTCTCCGGTGCCAGCTCAACCAGCCTGCCATCGGCTATGTCCGGTCCGCATTGGACTTCAGGGATCAAGCCCCAGCCCAGGCCCAGCCGGATCGCGTCGCCGAAATCCTGCGAAGCCGGCACGTAGTGCCGAGGCCCCCGCCGCTCAGGCAGAGGATCACCCGAAGCGTCGGGCCACGAGCGCACAAAGGCCCACTGGTAGGTATCCTTGCGGTCGAAGTCCACGGTGGGCGCAGCGTTGAGTGCGGCCCGGTCCAAACCGTCCGGAAAATCCGGGAACCACCTATCCAGGTAGCCCGGTGCGGCCACTGCGCGGTACCGCATGACGCCCAGGCTTTCCACGCGGCACCCTTGCACGGGCTCCGGGGTTGCCGTCACGGCAGCCATCACCGTGCCGGAGCGCAGCAAGGACGTTGAGTGCTGCTCGTCATCCCGGTGGAGGTCGAAAGTGACGTTGAGATCACCGGGCACGTGGGCCAGCGCCTGCAGGAACCACACAGCCAGCGAGTCCGCATTGACCACGATCGGCACCGCAAGTTGCGCACCGTCCGTGCCCAGCCCTAGCTCCCGGCCTGCGTCGGCCTCCAGTTGCGCGACTTGGCGGGCCAGACGGAGAACTACCTCACCTGCTTCGGTGGCCTGAGCAGGGTTGCTGCGTTGCAGCAGCACCCGGCCCGCTGATTGTTCCAGCGCCTTCAACCGCTGGGAGACCGCAGAGGGCGTGATGTGAAGGAGTCGCGCCGCGGAATCCAGCGTCCCCTCGGAGAGGACCGTGGCGAAGGTCAGCAACTGTTCGGAAGGAAACTGGGGCATAAGGAAATCTTATGTGGCATCAGAATCATTAGCTGGCCTGAAGCGTGCATCGACCGTAGTTTCAAAGGGTGACTTACACTGATTTCTTCCATTCCGCGGGCCTCGGCCTTGCTACAGGCCTGGCTCTCATCGTCGCCATTGGCGCACAAAACGCTTTCGTGCTGCGACAAGGTATCCGCGGCGAGCACATCCTTCCCATCGTGGCCGTCTGCGCATTATCCGACGCAGTACTGATCGCTGCCGGTGTCCTTGGCACCGGCGCCGTGATTACGGCAGCCCCTGCCGCCGTCGTCGTTCTCCGCTATATTGGCGCCGCATTCCTGGTGACGTACGGCTTGCTGGCTGCCCGGCGGGCACTGCGTCGGCAGTCGCTGACTGCCAGCGAGGGAGCAGGCCACGACGGCGGCGCGAAACGCGGCCTTGCAGCGGCCGTCACCACCGTCCTTGCACTGACCTGGCTCAACCCGCACGTCTACCTGGACATCGCCCTTCTCGGTTCTATCGCCAGCGCGCAGGGCACTCCCCTGCAGTGGTGGTTTGGTGCCGGCGCGATGCTGGGCAGCATCCTGTGGTTTTGCTCGCTGGGCTTTGGTGCCCGCTTTCTCCGCGGCTTCTTTGCGCGGCCGTTGTCGTGGCGGTTCCTGGACGGCGGCATCGCCGTGACCATGGTGGCGCTGGGGGCGGGCCTGGCTTTGGGTGCTTGAGGGCGGTTCCCGGCAAGGTCAGACGACGCAACCCTGCCACGCAGTGCGCTCACATGCAGCATCCAGAGAACTCCCAGTTTCTGGGAGCATCATGGATGTCATGAAAAAGAACGGCCCCGAAGCCAAGCTCCTTGTCGTCGATGACGAACCCAACATCCGCGAGCTGCTCTCCACGTCCCTGCGTTTTGCAGGTTTCGAGGTCGTTGCCGCGTCCAATGGTCGCGAAGCCCTCGCCGCAGCCGACCTCCATGCTCCCGACCTCGCCGTCCTGGACGTCATGCTCCCTGACATGGACGGCTTCACGGTAACCCGCCGCCTCCGCGCCGCGGGCAAGCACTTCCCCGTCCTGTTCCTTACTGCCAAGGATGACACCGAGGACAAAGTCACCGGCCTGACCGTCGGTGGCGATGACTACGTCACCAAACCCTTCAGCCTCGACGAAGTAGTGGCACGAATCCGGGCAGTCCTCCGCCGCACCCAGCCGCTGGAAGATGACGACGCCGTGATCCGCGTCGACGATCTTGAACTCGACG
This sequence comes from Arthrobacter sp. 18067, assembly GCF_902706295.1. GTDB lineage: Bacteria > Actinomycetota > Actinomycetes > Actinomycetales > Micrococcaceae > Arthrobacter. The sequence continues at coordinate 188,195 of NZ_CACSJJ010000008.1, forward strand.
ACGACGCCCACGAGGTCCGCCGCGGCGGCACCGTGATCGAGCTGTCCCCCACCGAGTTCAAGCTCCTGCGCTACCTCATGCTGAACCCCAACCGGGTACTTTCCAAGGCCCAGATCCTGGACCACGTCTGGGAATACGACTTCAACGGCGACGCCTCGATCGTTGAGTCCTATATTTCCTACCTTCGCCGCAAAGTGGACATCGATCCCGATGCCGCTGCCCTGATCCAGACCAAGCGCGGCGTGGGCTATGTGCTGCGAACGGCAGAGAAGCGCTGACCTTGCTGCAACGCTGGAAATCGGCGTCCCTGAGGTCGCAGCTCGTCGCCATCATCATGGGCCTGCTCCTGCTGGCCCTGGCGGCGACGGGCTCGGGCACGTTGACGCTCGTCAAGAGTTACCTGCAGGGCCAGGTGGACGACAAACTCAAGGCCGCGGTCGCATTGGCCCAACAGCAGGGTGGTTTCAACAATCTGTCCCGTCCGAACCCCACGGCGCCCAACGACTCTGCCGTGCCCACGGACTACTCGCTCACGCTGTATGTCCCCGGATTTGATGCTTACCAATTGGGCGGCAGCCAGACTGACCGTCCCGCCATTGCCAATATCACCCTTGCTGAGGCGAAACAGCGCGGCAATACCCCGTTCCAGGTCAGGGGCACAGGCGGGACAGACTGGCGCGTAGTTGCCGTAGGTGTGGTGACCAATGATGGACTAAACGGCGTGGTCATCATCGGACTTCCACTGACCCCCGTGGACAAAGTCATGGAACATGCCGTCCTGGTGGTGGTGGGCGTTGGCCTCTTGACCCTGGTGCTTGCCTTCTTCATTGCCACCTGGACCGTGGCCCGATCCTTCAGGCCACTGGCCAAGGTGGAAAAGACGGCTGCTGCCATCGCGGCCGGCGACCTTTCCCGCCGTGTGGAAATCGACAACCCGCACACCGAAGTCGGCAGGCTCGGCGGCTCCCTGAACGCCATGCTCGCGCACATTGAGGCCTCATTTGCGGCCCGCGCTGCTTCCGAGGGGCGGATGCGCCGCTTCGCAGCCGACGCTTCCCATGAACTGCGCACGCCCTTGGTGACCATCCGAGGCTTCTCTGAGCTCTACAGGCACGGCGCCCTGACCTCCCAGGAAGATGTGGCGATGGCGATGGGCAGGATCGAAAGCGAAGCCAAGCGCATGGGCTCCATGGTGGAGGACCTGTTGATGCTGGCCCGTTTGGACGAGCAGCGCCCGCTTCAGCTCAAACCGGTGGACCTGCAACTCCTGGCCCACGATGCCATGGTGGACACCAGGGCCTCCTCCGGCGACCGGAGCATCACCCTCGCAGGGCTCGACGGCGACTCCCCCGCCGCGGCTCCCGTCCAAGGCGACGAAGCCAAACTTCGGCAGGTCATCGGCAACCTGGTGGGCAATGCCCTGAGGTACACGCCGGAAGGTAGCCCGATAGAACTCGCTGTGGGTGTCCGAACCACCCCCGCCGGCTCAGTGTCGGTCGTGGAGATCCGCGATCATGGACCCGGCATCCCGGAGACGGAAACCAACAAGATCTTCGAACGGTTCTACCGGGCGGATACTTCGCGCACCCGGGAAACCGGTGGCAGCGGACTCGGCCTTGCAATTGTTGCGGCGATTGTGGGCTCGCACGGCGGTACGGTCCGGGTCTCGGAGACCGACGGCGGCGGCGCCACGTTGGTGGTCAGCCTTCCGTTCCGTGAGGAGCCGGCAGAGCTGGTGTCCCAATAGCCCTGCCGCCCGGCCGATGCTGCTGCCCTACTGGCAGTATTTCCACATAGCGGTGTTGTCCACATAGCGGCGAAGCCGCGTTTCGCGGTTGCTGTGCCCTGCCTAGGCTCGATGTTGTGGCCCACGCATCCCGCCGCAGCCTGCGGAACATCTTCGTCGAAAGGCATTACCCATGAGCGTCATCTCCGTCGATACCGAGTTGCTTCAGCTCAAGTCGGCCACTGTCAAAGGAACCGTTGATCGCATCAGTTCCGATGTATTGGCCATGACACGCGGTTTGGAGGAACTCCAGGCGACGTGGCGGGGGTCCGCAGCCACCAACTTTCAGTCCCTCGTCGTGGAATGGTCCCTCACGCAGAGCAAAGTCGAAGCCTCGCTCGCATCCATCAACATGGCACTGTCTTCAGCCGCCACAAGCTACTCGGAGGTGGAGCAGGGCAACACCCAGCGCTTCACGTATTAGGCTTTCCGCCCATTGAGCTCCTGCGGGGCCGGGTGTCTTCCCCCTGTGCATCCCGGCCCTGCAGGTCATTTATCGAGAGTGCTTAGCTCTCCACAGTCCCCTGGTGGAAGCGGAGCCGCCATTGACCGCGGTCCAGCATCCAGACAGAACTTCGAAGGGCTGACCCCGTATGGGCGAGGCTGCGGTAGTTCAGCAGGATGGTATTTTCGCTGAGACGGTCGGCGCTGAGAAGTTCAAGTTCGGTGGGTTCGCCCGGGTCCTCTTCAAGCGCCATCATCATGGCGTCCCGGGTCCAAAAACGGCCCGAGCTGCCGATCTCCGCGAAATCCGGGTGGAGCAGCACGCCAATCCGGCCGATGTCAGCCCGCACGTCGGGCCTGAGCAACTCCCGTTCCAAGGCGAGGACGGTGTCCTCAGCGGAGAGCTCCTGGGCCGAAGCTCCTTCGAGTTCACTGAAAAGATCGGGCTGGCCAAAGATTCCGGACTCCCCAAAGAGCGTCGGCTCGAAATGGGGCCGCGGGCTGCGTTCGAACTTGGGGGAGGCTTTTGCCGCGACCCCCGCAGAGGCGGCAGCGGCACCCGCAGGAACGGGCTCTGACGCGCGGGGCTGAGTACCTGCCTGTTCTGCGGTCCGCGTCTTGGCCTGTGCCGGGGTCTCCACCTCCGCTTGGTCCTGCCCCCGTGCACCGGGGAACCCCGGTCCGGCCCGGTGCGCCACACCCTGCTGGTAGGCCGTGGCTACGGCACGTGCACGCTCATCAGCGGCCTCGTTGAGGTCATGCCCGGCGTGTCCCTTGACCCACTCGAACCTGTACTTGCGGCCAACGATCGCCTGATCGATGTCTTTGAGCAGGTCCACGTTCAGCACAGGCTTGCCGTCGGCCTTGCGCCAACCCTTGCGCTTCCAGCCCGGCATCCACTTGGTGACGCAGTTGATGACGTACTGGCTGTCGCAAAGAATCAGCAATTCTTCTTCCGGCACGTGTGCCGTGGACCGGAACAGGTCCAGGACGGCCATGAGTTCACCCTGGTTGTTGGTGCCGTGCGGCCAACCTCCTGCGCGCCAACAGGAGTCATCAACGTACCAGGCCCAACCGGCCGGCCCAGGATTGCCGAGGGCGGACCCATCAGCGGCAGCAATAATCGTCATGCGTTAATCCTGCCAGACCCCACCGACACTGAAACCGTGATAGGTACCCAAGTAGGTAGCAGCACAGGCCGTTTTGAGCACTCCAAAGGTGCTTAACTGCGACCTAGTTGGGTGAGGCAGCAAAAACGGCGGCCCCCACCAAAGGTGAGGACCGCCGTCGTTTGCTCTAAAGCGTGACGCTTGGCGCTGTATCGCTACAGCAAGGAGGCTTAGAAGCCGCCCATGCCGCCCATGTCGTCGCCACCGGCAGCCGGAGCGTTCTTCTCAGGCTTGTCGGCAACTACGGCCTCGGTGGTCAGGAAGAGACCAGCGATGGAAGCAGCGTTCTGGAGAGCCGAGCGGGTGACCTTTACGGGGTCGTTGACGCCGGCAGCCAGAAGGTCTTCGTAGACGCCCGTGGCAGCGTTCAGGCCGTGGCCGGAAGGCAGGCCGCGAACCTTGTCAACCACTACGCCGGGCTCGAGGCCGGCGTTGAAGGCGATCTGCTTCAGCGGAGCGTCGATGGCAACCTTGACGATGTTGGCACCGGTTGCCTCGTCACCCTGGAGGGTGAGGTTGGCGAATGCCTTGGCGCCGGCCTGGATGAGGGCAACGCCACCACCGGCAACGATGCCTTCTTCGACAGCAGCCTTGGCGTTGCGGACTGCGTCCTCAATGCGGTGCTTGCGTTCCTTGAGCTCAACTTCGGTTGCGGCACCGGCCTTGATGACTGCAACGCCGCCGGCCAGCTTGGCCAGGCGCTCCTGCAGCTTCTCGCGGTCGTAGTCGGAGTCGGAGTTTTCGATCTCGGCGCGGATCTGGGCCACACGGCCTGCGATCTGCTCGGCGTCGCCGGCACCTTCAACGATGGTGGTCTCGTCCTTGGTGACAACAACCTTGCGGGCGGTGCCGAGGAGTTCCAGGCCAGCGTTTTCGAGCTTGAGGCCAACTTCTTCGGAGATGACCTGGCCACCGGTGAGGATGGCGATGTCGGCGAGCTGGGCCTTGCGGCGGTCACCGAAGCCCGGAGCCTTGACGGCAACGGACTTGAAGGTGCCACGGATCTTGTTGACGATCAGGGTGGCCAGGGCCTCGCCCTCGATGTCTTCGGCGATGATCAGCAGCGGCTTGTTCGACTGCATGACCTTCTCCAGAACCGTGACGAGTTCCTTCACGTTGGAGATCTTGGAGTTGACGATCAGGATGTACGGGTCTTCGAGGACCGTTTCCTGGCGCTCTGCGTCGGTGACGAAGTAAGCGGAAATGTAGCCCTTGTCGAAGCGCATACCCTCGGTGAGCTCGAGCTCCAGGCCGAAGGTGTTGGACTCCTCGACCGTGATGACGCCTTCCTTGCCCACCTTGTCCAGGGCTTCGGCGATGAGGCTGCCGATTTCCGGGTCACCGGCGGAGATGGAAGCCGTAGCTGCGATCTCTTCCTTGGTTTCGATTTCCTTGGCGGAGGCCAGCAGTTCGCTGATGACTGCCTCAACAGCCTTCTCGATGCCGCGCTTGAGTGACAGCGGGTCGGCGCCGGCGGCAACGTTGCGCAGGCCTTCCTTCACCAGTGCCTGGGCGAGGACGGTTGCAGTGGTAGTACCGTCGCCAGCGACGTCATCCGTCTTCTTGGCAACTTCCTTGACCAGTTCTGCACCGATCTTCTCGTAAGGGTCGTCCAGCTCGATCTCCTTGGCGATGGAAACGCCATCGTTGGTGATCGTGGGGGCGCCCCACTTCTTTTCGAGGACGACGTTGCGTCCACGCGGGCCGAGGGTGACCTTGACGGCGTCTGCGAGGATGTTCAGGCCTCGCTCGAGGCCGCGGCGTGCCTCTTCATCAAATGCAATGATCTTGGCCATAACGGCGGTAGTCCTTTCGGGACAGTCGTTAAGAAGGTACCTGTCAGATGGGGTGCCCGCGACGGACGGTCCATTGCTCGCGGCCTCTGTATGCCCCGCGCTCCGGACCTCACCCCACCAAGGTGTTTCTTGATCCTCCAGTGGTCCGCAAGCTGTCCACCGCCGGGGTTGCCCGGGCCGGACTTAGCAGTCGAACCATAGGAGTGCTAAATCAATAATTAGCACTCGACTGGGGAGAGTGCAAGCAGAGATGCCACTTTGCTCTATAAACAAAGGGGTTTCAGCCGAGGGCTGACGGGGACATGCCTTTCGAACTAGGCGACACGGACACCTTCGGCCTGCGGGCCCTTCTGTCCTTCGCCCAATTCAAACTCAACCCGCTGACCCTCTTCAAGGGCGCGGAAGCCATCCATCTGAATGGCGGACCAGTGTACAAAGACGTCGTCGCCCGATTCATCCACAGTGATGAAGCCGTAGCCTTTTTCGGCGTTGAACCATTTGACGGTTCCCAATGCCATGATGCCCACACTTTCGCAGTAGCCAAGACCGGTTGCCGGGATCTCCGTACCGGAATTAATCCACTGTAACCACTGTCACTATCCCGGCGCTCCCATGAAGGGCCAGGGCATCACTTTTGTTATTGAGGCTTAACCGAGTTGGGCCTTCCGGGCTCTGGGAAGCCCGGGTGTTACTGGTAACCAGGCCCTGCCACAACCACCAGGGGCTGCTGGACCTCGGGAGATTCAACGATCGACTGAATACCCAGCAGAGCACCCAGGGCCTCGGCGTTCACCTTCTGCTCAGGGGCGTTGTAGAAGATCACGGACGTCTGCTGCGGCAGCCCACCCCAGTTACCCACAGTGCTGAGCGTCCATCCATCGGCCTCCACCAGACCGGCCACACGGCCAGCCAGACCGGCCGTGCCGGCGCCGTTGTAGACCGCTACCGGCGTGGACTTGTCCACGGGCGCGGCGGACGACGTCTCAGACGGGCTGTCGGACGGGGTCGGCTCGCCGGATGAGGTGGGCGCGCTGCTGGATTCAGTCGGCGTCGCTGATGGCGAGGCATCGCTCTGCTGCGGTGCCGGCGTCGAAACGCTGGGCGCTGCACCGGGTGCCACCACGCCGAGGTTCGGAAGGACCAGGAAGGCCACCAATCCGAGGACCAAGGCCACCGCCCCAACAGTCAGGACCGGCCACAACGTGGGGCGTGCGGTCTCCTGGGCGTCGCGGTGAACGCCCTGCCGGGAGGTGTTCTGCGGGACCTGGTCGAATTCGTCCTTGGCATATTTGGTCATGGTGAAGCGTTGTCCTTGCTGGTTGCTGCTGACAGATCAGCCTGGCGATTTACGCGTCGGACCCCAAGCGACGTGCCGTCCGCGCACGCTGGCGGGACGTACGTAGTCTACGCAATCTCTTGACGAGCATGGGATCGTGGGCCAACGCGTCTTCGGTATCAATCAACGCGTTCAGGATCTGGTAATAGTGTGTAGCCGAGAGATCGAAGAGCTCACGAATGGCTTGTTCCTTAGCGCCGGCGTACTTCCACCACTGCCGCTCCAGGGCCAGCATCTGCTGGTCCCGCTCGCTCAACGGAGAGTCACTACGGGTCTCTGCGGCGAGGTCTTCAAGGGCAAAACCGGCAGACTGCGACGCCATCGGTTCCGGTGCTGGTTCGGCCACGGCACACTCCTTCGACGCTTGTTAGGGGAAAATGTCCTACCCCCATGTTACGGGCGAATAACAACGCTGTCATTCGCCGGGCCGGGCCGCGCGGGAGACAATAGCGTGGTGAATGGCGAGGATGCACTCTTTGATCTTGAACCAGCAGACGTGGGCGAGGCCGGATTTGCCGGGCTGCCTGACCGCCCGCTCGAAGAACTGATGGCCCCCGACTGGGCCGATGCGCTGCGTCCTGTCGAAGGCCAACTCCGGAGTGCGTTGGCCTTCGTAGCCACCCAAGCCGGTAAGGGGACCCAGGTCCTCCCTTCCGCCGAAAACCTCCTGCGGGCCTTCAAGCAACCACTGGCCGACGTCAAGGTATTGATTCTGGGCCAGGACCCCTACCCAACGCCGGGACACGCCGTCGGGCTTTCCTTTGCGGTGTCACGGCAAACGAGGCCCATCCCGCGAAGCCTGACCAACATCTACCGGGAACTTCACGACGACCTCGGCTTGCCGCCCCGAATCCATGGCGACCTCAGCGCCTGGACGGAGCAAGGCGTCCTCCTGCTGAACCGCGTTCTCAGTGTCGCAGCCGGAGATGCCGGCTCACATCGCGGCAAGGGCTGGGAGGCCATCACGACGGCGGCAGTCACCGCCGTCGCCAACCGTACGGACGGCGCGGGGCGCCAGAGCCCGTTGGTGGCGATCTTGTGGGGCAAGGACGCCGAGGGCGTGGTGCCGTTGCTGGGTGGAGCGCCGTCGATCGTGTCGGTCCATCCGAGTCCGTTGTCGGCGTCGCGGGGTTTCTTCGGTTCCAGGCCCTTCAGCCGCAGCAACGAGCTGCTGGTGGGACAGGGAGCGGACCCCATCGACTGGGAACTGCCCGTCCTGTAACCCGTCCCCCGACCCTCTCTCACCAAACCTGTCTCTTATACACATCTCCGAGCCCACGAGACGGACTCCTATCTCGTATGCCGTCTTCTGCTTGAAAAAAAAAAAAACAATAAAAATCAAAGCAAAAAGAAAAAGAAAGCGCACTGCAAATCGCTC
>NZ_CACSJJ010000009.1 GCF_902706295.1 Arthrobacter sp. 18067
ACGTAAAGCTCATGGAATTTAGAAGTGGTATTAAAACTTTAAAAATCTTTTGTTACTGATAACCCCTTAGATTGGGAACAGTATTGTTTTTTTTTTTTTTTTTCAAGCAGAAGACGGCATACGAGATAGGAGTCCGTCTCGTGGGCTGGAGTGTGTATAAGAGACAGGTGGGGTCCATGCCCCGCATAGAAGCGGTACAACAACTGATCACTGACTTCAGTGGCACCACTGAGCAGGACGAAAGGCAACACCATGGTTAAGCAGTCCATTTTCGGTCGGATCTCGCAGCTCGCCAAGGCAAACATCAATGCCTTGCTGGACCAAGCTGAGGACCCGCAGAAGATGCTGGACCAGATGGTCCGCGACTACACGAACAACATTGCCGAGGCCGAGTCAGCCGTGGCCCAGACCATCGGCAATCTCCGGATGCTGCAGGCGGACTACAACGAGGACATCAAGAACGCCCAGGACTGGGGCAACAAGGCCCTCGCGGCATCCCGCAAGGCCGACGAGTACCGTTCCGCCGGCGACTCCGTTGATGCCCAGAAGTTCGACAACCTTGCCAAGGTGGCCATCCAGCGCCAGATGACTGCGGAGTCAGAAGCAAAGTCGGCTGAGCCCAGCATTGCGTCCCAGACAGAGGTCGTGGACAAGCTCAAGACCGGGCTTGACCAGATGAAGAACAAGCTCAACCAGCTGACGGCCAAGCGCAACGAGCTCGTGGCTCGCTCCAAGACCGCAGCGGCCCAGTCCCAAGTACACGACGCCCTCAAGAGCATCGACATCATGGACCCCACCAGTGAGGTGGGACGCTTCGAAGAGAAGATCCGCCGCGAAGAAGCCAAGGTCCTGGGCCAGCAGGAACTCGCCAGCTCCAGCCTTGACGCACAGTTCAACCAGCTCGAGGACCTCGGAGAGCAGACGGAGATTGAAGCCCGCCTTGCAGCTCTGAAGTCCGGTGGTTCCACGCCGGCCATCGGTGCCGGTGCTCCTGCTTCAACCGGCGCTACCCTCGACGAAGCCGACTTCGACAAGCTTTAGTACCCAGCGGGCGGAGTGCCTGTGACGTATCTCTGAACCATGGAAATGGGCCGGATCCTGGAGAGGATCCGGCCCATTTTCTTTGAATTCATATACTTATCCCGCCGGGGATTGCACCACTGAATCCTGCCCTGGACTGACATCTGTTGCCACTTCGGCGCGGATCTCAAAACCCTTGGGATGGAAGTAGGTCACAGTACATTCCAGGACCTCGCCGTGAGGGCCCAGCGTCGTCCGCTCCAGTCGCGGCACCATAGCGAAGCCACGGACGTTGAGCGCGTCCGCAAGATGCTCCGGCGGCTCATGCATGGTGACTGTGATTTCCGCCCGCTGGAGCGGCTTCAGTGTCCTGTCCTGGATGACTTGGTAGATGGAGTTCCGTTCGGCATCCGCAAGGCTGATGTGGCGTCCAATGTGCGACGGGATGAAAATCTCCGCAATGGCGTAAGGCCAGCCGGCACTTGAATAAGAACGGCGGATCACCAGGACGAGGTTGTCATCAGAGACCAGTTTGGCCGGCACTGACTTGTCCTTTTCCATCCACTTGTATTCGATGAGGCCCTTGACGGTCTTCATCCCTGCCGCCGTGAACGTCTCCATGAATGGCGCCAGGCGGTTCAGCATCTTGACGGGACGTTGGGCCATCACGAACGTCCCCTTGCCCTGCCTGCGGACCAGCAGACCCTTCACCACGAGTGTTTCGATCGCTTTGCGGACCGTGGTGCGGCTAATCCCGTACTCGTCCATCAAGGACTCTTCGGTGGGTATACGTGACCCGGGCTCTAAACGGCTGACCTGGTCCGTGAGAACGTCAGCCACCTGTTGGTAGACCGCAACTGGGCCGTCCCTTTGAAGGACTTCACGATTGAGGCCAGGGTTGAAGGCTTCATTGACCATTGGGCCGTCCCATCCATTTTCTTGCCTCAGCAATCCGGATCCGATGCTAGCACCGGTATGCCAGCTGCCTATTAACATGGGAAGCCGGCCTTAAAACAAAAGATCCGGATCAGTTATAACTGATCCGGATCTTTTCTCCAGTTGCGGGGACAGGATTTGAACCTGTGACCTCTGGGTTATGAGCCCAGCGAGCTACCGAACTGCTCCACCCCGCGTCGCAAGAACAACTCTACCGCACCTTCAGAGCGCCTCTGACCAAATGCCCGCAATGGTGCCGCAGATCACTTCCAGCGGGTGCGGCTTCCACTCGATCCTCGCAAACGACGGTGATCGGGTCCGCCGGTTTCGGGCAAAACAACCGCCGGTCTCGGGCAAAACAAAAGGTCCGGATCAGTAAATACTGATCCGGACCTTTTCTCCAGTTGCGGGGACAGGATTTGAACCTGTGACCTCTGGGTTATGAGCCCAGCGAGCTACCGAACTGCTCCACCCCGCGTCGCAAGAACAACATTACCGCCCGGTGAATGGGAGACCAAATCCTGGCTACGTGATGTGCATCTCCCCCATTGCGAAAGGGCCGGTGCCCGCTCCCGAAAAGGAGCGGGCACCGGCCCTTTGCTGTCGCTATCGCCGCTAGCTGCTCGGCGAAGGCGACGGTGTGGCGCTGGGAGTAGCTTCAGGCGTCGCCGTCGGAGCCGTTGCGGCGCCCAAACGTGTTTCCGCGTCCAGGGCCTTCTTCAAGGCTTCTGACAGCTTGGCCTGCTGGGCGCCGTAAGTGGCAAAGTCGCCCTTGGCCAAGGCAGCCTGACCATCCTGGATCGCCTTGTTGGCCTCGTCCAAGGCGGCCTTGAGGTCGGCCTTCGCGTCGGTCGGGCCAGTGGGCGGCGTAGTGGTACCCGGAGGCGCAGTGGGCGTTTGGCCGTTATTGTCCGCGTCGCCGGCTGTGGCACCGGAGTTGCCACCGAACAGTTGGTCAAGCGCTTCGTCCAGCGTGGGCGCGAAGCCGATCTTGTCACCGAAGGCCACCAGCACGCGCTGCAACGTCGGGTAGGACGTCTCACCGGTGGACTTCAGGTAGACGGGCTGCACGTAGAGAAGGCCGCCACCCACAGGCAGGGTCAGCAGGTTGCCGTTCAAGACGTCGGACGCTCCCTGTCGCAGGAGGTTCAATGCCTGGGACACGGTGGGATCAGAGTTGAACTTGTTCTGCGCCTGTCCAGGACCTGGAACCTGCGTATCGGTGGGAAGCTCCAGAAGCCGCAGCTTTCCGTAACTCTCCCCCTTAACGCCCTTCACGTTGCCAGCATCAGAGTCGGCAGCGAGGAAGCCATAGAGGATGTTCCTCGCACTGCCGTTTACCGTCTGCGGGATGAAGGACGACGTCAGCTGGAAGGCCGGCTTTTCCTGGTCAGGCATCTGCAGCGACATGTAGAACGGCGGTTGCTTTACAGCTTCCGAAACGGTGGGATCGTTCGGAACGCTCCAAGCATCGTTGTTCTGGTAGAAGCTGTCCGGGTCTGTCACGTGGTAGCGGCCAAGGAGTTCGCGCTGGACCTTGAACAGGTCCTCGGGGTACCGGACGTGGCTCATGAGGTCGCCGGACATCTCCGAGTACGGCTTGATGACGGTCGGGAAGACCTTCTGCCAAGCCTTCAGGATGGGGTCCTGATCGTCCCAGGCATAGAGGTTGACGGAACCGTCGTAGGCATCCACGGTGGCTTTGACCGAGTTGCGGATGTAATTCACCGAGCTGTTCGGCAGGGCAACTGTGCGGCCCGCGTTGGTCTGCGAGTCAGCAGTAGCGTTCTGCAACTGCTGCGGCTGGGAGTAAGGGAAGTACTGGCTGGTGGTGTAGCCGTCAACAATCCACTTCACGCGGCCGTCAACGACGGCCGGGTACGCGTTGCCGTCAACGGTCAGGTACGGAGCCAGCTTCTCGACGCGTTCGCGGGGATTGCGTTCATACAGGATCTGGGACTCAGCGTTCACACCATCGGACAGCAAGAGGTCCGACGACTGGAATTTGATGGAGTAAAGGATCCGGTTGAGCCAGTTTCCAACGTTGGGTCCACCGTTGCCGCTGAAGGTGTACTGGGTCTCTCCCCCACCCTCCCTGCCTGCCGGGCGGTCCTGCTCACGGTTCGGAGCACCGTCCGGTGCACCCACGATCGAGTACTCAGGAGAGTTCTCACCGAAGTAGATCCGCGGTTCGTACGTGGTGTCGTTGCCGAGGACGCCGTTGGAAGGGATACCTGACTGCAGGAACTCCGGCTTACCGTCAGCCGTAAACTTGTTGCCCTTGGCCGCGACCACGCCATAACCATGGGTGTAGACGATGTGCCGGTTGACCCAGGTCTGCTGGTTGGCGCTCAGTCCGTCCGGGTTCAGCTCGCGGACGGCAATCACGGTGTCCTGGACCTTGCCATCAACCATGTAGCGGTCAACGTTCAGGGTCTGGGGGAACTGGTAGTACGGGCGGTATTGCTCCAACTGGGCGAAGGCCGAAGAAATGAGGTTCGGGTCCAGCAGGCGGATGTTGGCCGTAGTTTGCGCATCGGCAGCGAGTGCGCCGGTAGTGGCGGTGGTGGTGGCGTTGTAAGCCGACACATCAATCTGGTCCAGGCCATATGCGGCACGCGTCATCTTGATGTTCCGGTCGATAAAGTCCTTCTCCAAGGTGTTTTCCGAGGGGCGTACCTGGAACTGCTGGATAACCCATGGGTAGACACCTCCGGCAAGGATGGCTGTGATGACCAGCATCGCGGTACCGATCACCGGCAGGCGCCAGCGTCCGATGATCGCCGCAATGATGAACAAGATGGCAACCAGACCCGCGGCAACTGCAAGGATTGCCTTGGTGGGAACCACGGCATTGACGTCCGTGTAGAGCGCGCCGGCCCAGCGGCCCGAATTGCTCTGCACGGTGGTGTACCGGTCAAGCCAGAAATTGATACCAAGCAGGATCAGGAAAAGGGCACCGGTCACGGCGATGTGGATCTGGGCAGCCCGGCTGGTGAAGATGCCGCGTTCCATCAGGCGGATACTGCCATAAAGGTAGTGGGTCAGGATGCCCGCGATACCGGCCACGACGGCGATGCTGATCAGGAACCCGGTGACGAAACCCAGGAACGGAAGCGACATCAGGTAGAAGCTGATGTCGAGGTTGAACAGCGGGTCCGTCTGGCCAAACGGCTCCTGGTTGAAGAACAGCAGTGCCTTCTGCCACTGGCTGGCCGCCGCACTGCCGGCGAAAAGGCCGAACAGGATGGGCAGGCCGATCATGACAACCCGGCGAACAGGCTCAAGCTGGGCCTGGTAGCGGTTGAGGTTGTCCCGCGACTCGGCGTCCGGCGCATAGACGGGGCGGGAGCGGTAGGCGATCCTGATGGCAAAGAAAACAGCAGCGAACATCATGGCGAAACCGATCAGGAATGTGATGATCCTGGCCAGGTTTTCACGTATATAGACTTCGAAGAAACCAAGCTGCTGGTACCAGAGGACGTCAGTCCACACATTGGCGAAGAAAATGAACCCGACGACGGCCACTGCCACGACAATGAGAGTCGGAGTAAGGGCACCTCGTCTCAGCGGTGATCTTCCGGGCGGGTTGGAGCTGGCGGGACGGGACAAACTCTGTACCTCATTGGTGTCAGTGAACAGTCGGTATGCGAGTGGTTGACATTCTCTGCCGCTGGGATATGGCGGAGGCCGTCATATATGCCACGAGTGGCGATGGAGCTAAGTTCCACCGCCAGTCTAGTTGTTTGTGCAGGTGGGAAGGCCCGTCGTGTCTTCTCCTGACCCGAGCCGCTCCACAGCGGAGGTGGCATCGGCCAGCGTTTCGACTTTGACAACCTGCAATCCATCGGGAACGTGGCCCACGACGTCAGCACAATTGGCGGCCGGAGCGAGGAACATGGTGGCTCCCTGATGCCGGGCTCCGATCATCTTCTGGGCGATCCCACCGATCGGGCCTACGGCGCCATCGGCGGTGATGGTGCCCGTACCAGCCACGTGCTTGCCGCCCGTCAGGTCTCCCGGGGTGAGGTTATCGATGATGCCGAGGGCGAACATCATGCCAGCGCTGGGTCCACCCACATTCTCCAGGGAAATGCTGACATCGAACGGGAAAGTGAAATCGCTGGCCAGAAGCACGCCCAGTACGTAGCGGTCAGCCGCATTCCTGGTGGGGGTGATGGTTACCGGGACGGGGGTGCCATTCCTCTCCACCACGACGACGGCCGGCGCCCCTGCACCGGCGGCCAGCTCACCCTGGATCACGCTCATGGAGGTAATGGCCTTGCCGTTAATGGACTTCAGGAGATCGCCTTCCTGAATTTTTCCTGCCGATGGTGATGCTTCCGAGAGACCGGCGACGTTCAGCTTCTGCTCGAACGGGATGTCCAACTCCCGCAAGGCCGCGGCGAACGCATTCTCTTGGGACGTCTCCATGGCAATCTCGCCCTCTTGCACCGTCTGCTCCGCGGTGGTGCCTTTGGGGTAGATGAGTTCCTCGGGATAGATGGCCTTTGAGCTGTCCAACCAGGCACGGAAGACATCGAAGATGGTGGCCGGGCTCTTGGGGCCGCCGGTCATGACGACGGTTGTGAGGTCCAGGTTTCCATTGGCAGGAAAAGACTCGCGGCCGGAAATGCTAATCACCGGCTTATCGCCGTCTTTGCCAAGGGTATTGAACGTGGGTCCAGCTGACTCGATCACATAGGGAACGGGCAGGGCCGCAGCGCCAATGCCTAGGCCCAGTGCCAGCAGGCCCGAGATCACCATGATCATGTACCTGGTGTCGCGGGGAGGTGCCGGAGGCACTGAGGAGGAATCGGCGTCGGGCGTTTGACGCGGATCCAATGAGCCCTCGGGGCTGGGCGAAGTAAGCATTGAGGCCTCTCTATGCCGGCATTGCGTGACCGGTTCCATGGCTCGCGCCGCCGAAGACGGCAGCGGCACATACCAAATATCAACACTACGCGGTCCGACCCTGCCCAGCCGCTTTGCCTACAGCGAACGACGCCGCATCCGGGCAGACAGCGTTCCGGCCGCGGGGTACGGTGAAAGAGATCACCAGCCAGTTCGACGATCGGCGGCACCATGACATCCAACCCCAACAATCCGTCCAACGACGACGACACTCCCAAGGATCCGCTGGCAGAAATGCTGCAGAACCTGATGGGTGGCCAGGGCATGGGCAACATCGATCCCGCCGAACTGGCCAAAGCCGCAGGCTTGCCCAACGACCCCCAACTGCTGCAGCAGATGTTCGCGCAGGTCCAAGCGATGATGAGTTCCACCTCCGAAGGCCCAGTGAACTGGCAGCTTGCCCACGAGAATGCCAGGCGGGTTGCAGCGGCCGGCAGCGATCCCTCCGTCAACGCCGTACAGTCCCGGGAGATCGACGAAGCCCTCAGGCTCGCCGAGCTTTGGCTCGACCCCGTAACCGATCTCTCGGCAACTGGCCTGATTGGCCGCGCGTGGTCACGGGCGGAATGGGTCGAAGCGACACTGGGTACGTGGAAGCGTCTGACCGAGCCAGTGGCGAACAGCGTCGCCAACGCCTTGTCCAACGCGTTGACCCAGCAGATGCCCGAGGAAATGAAGTCCATGATGGGCGGGGCATCGTCCATGCTGCAGAACATGGGCGGGGCAATCTTTGGCATGCAACTGGGACAGGCCATCGGCGCGCTGTCTGCAGAGGTTGTCAGCTCCACCGATATCGGAGTCCCCTTGGCGGACTTGGAAATGGCACTACTTCCGGCCAACGTCGCCAAGTTCGGCGAGGGCCTTAGCCTCCCCGAAAACGACGTCCGGCTCTTCCTCGCCGTTCGGGAAGCTGCGCATGCCCGCCTGTTCGTCCAGGTCCCTTGGTTGCGCGGACACCTGCTGGGTGCCATTGAGGCATACGCCCGCGGCATCCACATCGACATGTCCCGCATAGAAGACCTGGCCAGGGATCTTGACCCCAGCAACCCCGAGGGAATACAGGAAGCACTCTCTCAGGGCGTTTTCACTCCGGAACGCACTCCGGTTCAGACAGCCGCGCTGGAGAAGCTCGAAACCGCACTGGCGCTTGTTGAAGGCTGGGTGGACGAACTCACCGCTGAGGCTACCGACAAGGTCCTGCCCTCTGCGACCGCCCTCCGCGAAACCGTAAGGCGTCGTCGCGCCACTGGCGGACCCGCCGAACACGCCTTCTCGTCGCTTGTCGGGCTGGAACTGCGTCCGCGCAGGCTCAGGGAGGCTGCCACACTGTGGGCAACCCTGAAGGAAGAACGCGGCATCGCCGGTCGCGATGCCATCTGGCACCACCCGGACCTGCTGCCAACCGGTGAAGACCTCGACGACCCCAAGGGATTCTCCGAACGCCGGAGGCTTGCGGAAGCCAGTGACAGCGAGGTTGATGACGCCCTGCAGAAGCTGCTGAGCGGCGGCTACGATACCGAAGAAGCCCAGGACACCGACACTTCAGAAGCGTCTGATACCCAAGGCGATCCCGCCGGCAACGAACCTGAAACGGATGACACTGATCCGGAATCCCCAGCCAAATAAGTCCTCGTAAGCAACGGCCGCCATTCCAACGGCGGCCGTTGCTTCGTTAAGCTGCGTTAAGTCGTCGAGTCCGAATCTGCCGGGAGGCCTCGGGCCGTGGCAAAGGCAACGCCCTCCAGGAAGGCCTTCGCACGCTGGGTCTCGGGATAAGCCTCAACGAGCCGCCAGAAGTCGGCGTTGTGCCCAGCCACCAGCAAGTGCGCGAGCTCGTGCACCAGGACGTAGTCGATGACCCATTGCGGCATGGACTGAAGCTTGTTCGAGAGCCTGATGGTGCCATCCGCCGGAGTAGCCGAACCCCAGCGCGAGTTCTGGTTGCTGACCCAACGTACCGACGTCGGAACAGCCCGGCCGCCCAAGTATGTCCGCGAAAGGTGGGCGGCGTGCTCAGCCAATACCTCATCGGTGGCCGGACGGCGCTTGCCCCGGCCAGATCTTTGCTCGCCCTGTTTCTTCAACTTGGCCAGCATGCGGTGGACCCATTCCCGTTCCTGGGATTTGGTAAAGCTGGCCGGGATGGCCACAACAGCCTTGCCGTCTTCCCAGAAGGCTGCAACGGTCCTGCGCCGCCTGGCCGAACGACGCACGACTACTGGAGCACCGTCGTCGGTGACCAGTGGAATTTCTGCCGACCCGGCCGGTGGGCGCGGCATCAGAGGTCGCTGCTCTCAGCCAGGACGGCCAGGACTGCTTCGCCGTACCGTTCAAGTTTTGACGGTCCAATTCCAGCAAGGCCTGCCAGTTCCTCAAGGGAGGATGGCTTGGCCTCTGCGATCGCCGTGAGGGTGGCATCCGTGAAGACGACATACGCCGGGACATCGGCGGACTTCGCTTCATCCTTGCGCCACTGCCTCAACGCATCAAACGTTTGTTCCTCGTATGACGGGGGGCACTGGTTACAGCGCCCGACCTTGCGTTCGGCTCCGCTGGCGAGCATGCTTCCGCACACCCTGCATGACGCCGGTGCAGCAGCTTTACGGCGCGTGGGACCTGTCTTGCTGCGGGCGTTGGCCGATGCCACGGAATTTGGGCGAAGTCCGTCAAGGAACCGCGAGGGTTTGCGGTTTGCGCGGCCACCCGGCGTCCGGGCCGTGGACCAGGACAAATTGAGGTGCTCCCGTGCCCGGGTAATCCCGACATAGAGCAAGCGGCGTTCTTCATCCACGTCCTCAGGAGTGTCCGCAAAGGATATGGGCATGAGGCCTTCGCTGAGGCCCACCAGGAACACCGCATCCCATTCCAAGCCCTTGGCAGCGTGGAGGGAAGCCAGAGTGACACCCTGGACGGTGGGTGCATGTTGTGCCACCGAGCGTTCCTGGAGTTCATTGACGAATTCGGCCAAAGTGAAGGACTCCCCACGGCTGATGGCAAGTTCGTCCGCCAACGCGACCAAGGCAGCCAAGGATTCCCAGCGCTCCCGGAGGGCTCCCCCGCTGTGCGGTGCGGCATCCGTGTAGCCAAGCGATGCGACGATGTCCCGAACAATCTGTCCCAGTGCTTCTTGGGGCCCCTCGGCCACTGCCCTGGTTGCGGCCCTCAGCTGGAGGATGGCATCGCGGACTTCCTTACGCGCGAAGAACCGCTCGCCTCCCCGCAACTGGTAGCCGATGCCCGCTGAAGCGAGGGCTTGTTCGTAGGCCTCCGACTGTCCATTCGTGCGGAAAAGGATTGCGATCTCGCTGGCTTTGATTCCGGTGTTGAGCAGTTCCTGGATCCGGCCTGCCACCACAGCGGCCTCTGCTTCGTCGTCCGGGCATTCCATGAAACGCGGCTCCGGACCGGCTTGCCGCTGTGCGACGAGCTTGAGCGGCGGCGCCCACGCGGCATCGGCCACAGGTCCACCGCTTCGCCGGGAACCGAGAAGCTCGTTGGCCAACTTCACCACTTGCGGGGTGGACCGGTAATCGCGAATCAGTTTGACGACGGTTGCCCCAGGGAACTGGGCTTTGAAGCCTAGCAGGTGCTTGGGTGAAGCTCCGGTAAAGGAGTAGATCGTTTGGCTCGCATCGCCTACCACGCACAGCTCGTTGCGGCCGCCGAGCCACAAATCCAAGAGACGCTGTTGCAGCGGCGACACATCCTGGTACTCGTCCACCACGAAATGGCGGTACTGTTCGCGGACCGTTGCCGCCACTTTCGGATCCTCTTGGAGAATGCCCACCGTGATCAGGAGGACGTCTTCGAAGTCGATGACGTTGCGATCTGTCTTGATGTCCTCATATGCCTGGAACACCCTGGACACTGCCGTGAGGTCAAAGCCGCCAGGCGTTCCACGGTCCTGGGCGTTCTCGAGGTAGTTGGCCGGCGTCAGCATGGACACTTTGGCCCATTCAATTTCGGCGGCCAGGTCCCTGATGGTCGCACGATCAGTACTGAGCCGTAGCCTGCGCGAGGCTTCTGCGATCATGTTGGCTTTGTGGTCCAACAGGTTCGGCAAAGTACCGCCGATGGCCTGCGGCCAGAAGAACTGCAACTGCCTCAGGGCAGCTGCGTGGAAGGTACGGGCTTGGACGTTTGCCACCCCGAGGTCGCGAAGCCGGCTGCGCATTTCGGCCGCGGCCCGCGCCGTAAATGTCACTGCAAGCAGGCGCTGCGGGCTGTAAACGCCGGAGTGGACTCCATAGGCAATGCGGTGGGTGATGGCACGCGTTTTCCCCGTGCCAGCACCCGCGAGGACGCACATCGGCCCCGTCAGGGTACTTGCTACTTCCCGCTGTTCGTCATCCAAGCCGCCGAGGATGCGTTCCTCAAGTGAACCGCCGGCGTCGAAAATGTCTTCGGTCACGGCTGAAAGTCTTCGATGACGCCGCCGTACCAATGTTCAATCAGTGAACGCGCAATGGACAGGCGCGTGGAGATGGTGATCTCGCCGTTGGAGACTGCTTCCTGAAGCTCTTCGCGGCTGAACCAGCGCGCCCTGGTGACTTCAACGCCGTCCGGCCTGGCAACCGTGTCTTCTGTGACGGCGGTGAAGCCCAACATGAGTGAGGCAGGGAACGGCCAGGATTGCGAACCGAGATACTGGCATGCCGATACACGGACGCCCACTTCTTCGCCGATTTCACGGACAACAGCCTGCTCCAGCGATTCACCGGGCTCAACAAAGCCGGCAAGCGTGGAATAGTTCCTGGCGTCTGTGGGACCGCCGCCGCCCAGAAGGATGCGGCCGTCAGGTCCAACAACCGTGACGATAATTGCAGGGTCGGTTCGCGGATAGTGCTCGGAATTGTCCCGGGGACAACGGCGCACCCACCCCCCGGCCTCGACGTCCGTGGGATTGCCGCACTGAGGGCAATGCGTGTGTGTCGCGTGCCAGTTGGAGATTGCGCTGGCCTCGATGAACAAGGCGGTGTCATTGGCGTCCAAACGCGCCGCGACATCCCGGAAGCCAGCCCAATGGGCGTCCGCAGGCACCGTCGCGGTGCCCGGTGACGGAGGTTCAGCAACCGTGAAAAGCAGAACGGACG
This sequence comes from Arthrobacter sp. 18067, assembly GCF_902706295.1. GTDB lineage: Bacteria > Actinomycetota > Actinomycetes > Actinomycetales > Micrococcaceae > Arthrobacter. The sequence continues at coordinate 11,964 of NZ_CACSJJ010000009.1, forward strand.
TGCCTTCCGGCAAAGAAGAAGGTCCCAAAGTAGTGCCCAGATAAATGGCCGCGGCAGCACCGCCGTCGGCTCCTTTGAGGGCGTTCCACAGCGGCGTGGCATCCCCGAACCAGAGCCCATCGGCAGTCACCAGCGCCTTACGTTGGGAGATCACCATGGCCTTTGCCGTCCCGGAGGCAATGAGATCTTCCACCATGCCGGGCTTCATTCGGACCCCGGAGCCGCGATCCACCATGGCAGGGCGCACTGGAAGAACAGTGTCCATCAGGTGGTTGGCCAGCGCCCGCGACTCCGTATAACTCATGTATCTACCGTACTGACTCGTACCGACAAAAAACATTTGGAAGGGCCCCGCCCTGTGGATGCGTCATTACCGGACTGCCAGGGAGGCGAAATTGCCTTGTTTTGCTGTGGATCTGAAGACTCGCCGCACTGCATCATGGCCACAGGGCACACTCAATCTACCGTGGAGAACGTGAGAAGAACACCGCTCGAACTGGCCGCCATAGCAACTGCGGCGGTGCCTGGCCTGGCGCCGACGGCTACAGCCTTTTCCCCCGACGACGACGCCGATTTCGACTCGGCGCTGCTGCTCGACTCGGAAGGCAAGCGCTGGCGGGTCCGTTGCCCACGCCATCCGGAAGCCAGCACGCGGCTGGAGACCGAGTTCATGGTGCTGCGTGCCTTCGCACCTGCCATCCGTGCCGAGCTGCCCTTCCACGTGCCAACCATCGCCGGCACTGTGCGTCAAGGCGCCCTCACCACGTTTGTCTACGCGCACTTGCAGGGCTCGATGCTGTCCATCGAAGAACTCTCCGCAGGCAGCCCCGCCCTGGCTCAGGAGATCGGGGCAGCCCTTGCCGCCATTCACGACCTCCCGTTGACCCTTGTGACCAACGCGGACCTGCCGAGTTACTCTGCCAATGAATTCCGGCAGCGCAAACTCAATGAACTGGACCAAGCGGCAACCACCGGGAAGATCCCGGCCACTCTCCTCCGTCGTTGGGAACACGCCCTCGAAGACGTTGCCCTCTGGCGGTTCAATACATCCGTGGTCCACGGGGATCTCCATGAAGACAACCTCATGGTGCAGGATGACTCCGTAACTGCCTTGACGGGGTGGACCGACCTCCGGATTGGTGATCCTGCGGACGACTTCGCGTGGCTTGTTGCGTCCAATGAGGCCACGTTCGTTGATGCCGTCCTGGCCCATTACACCCAGGCACGCCGGGAGACCCCGGATGTCCACCTGCTCCGCCGTGCAGCGCTGCTGGCAGAATTCGCCCTCGCCCAGTACTTGGTCAAGGCCATGGCGGCCGGACACCAGAGCATGACCGCCGAAGCTGAGTCCATGCTCCAAACACTGGCCGACGACATCGAGGAGCAGGCGCGACGCGAAGAAGAAGCCGCTCAAGCGGCCGAGGAAGAGGCGGCTGTGCTGCAGGCGCCTGAAACTCCGGCCGGCCAGCAGCTTCCCGTCAGCGTAGCGGCAATTCCCGACGCCGGTCCAACAGTTACGGTGGCGGCCATACCGGCCGCTACGGCGACGGTTGCGGGGCCTTCCGAGCAGTCTCTTCCGTCCATCCCGGAGGGAAGCGGCGGACCGGAATCAGCCGTCGACACCGGGGACGGTGAAAGGTCCGCACCATTGGAGGGCCGCGATTCCGCTGACACGGTGGACCCGGATGACACGTCCACGGCCGCGATCAGCGTGGTCAATGTGACACCGCTCCATGCGGCCGAGAGGTCCTAGCTTTAACGGCGGTCCAGCCCTCTATCCGGCACTCTCCAACGCCCTCGCGACAATCTGCTCCAGTTCTTCGGCGCTGCCCAAGTCGTGCGGCCGCACCACTGAGTCGTCCGCGACGTAGTAGAACGCAGCACTGACGTCTTCAAGGGGCACGCCCTTGAGCCGGGCCCAAGCGAGCCGGTATACAGCCAGCTGTACCGCCCGGGTCGCCAACTGCTGACCCGCTGGACGTCGTCCGGTCTTCCAGTCGATGAGCTGCCAGCGTCCATCGGCGTCACGGAACACTGCATCGATGCGTCCACGGACTACGACGTCGCCAATCCGGGTTTCCACCGGCACTTCGACGAATGCGGGCGCGCGCTGTGCCCACTCGGACTGTTTGAAGGCCGCCACCATGTCCTCCAAGCCGTATGCCTCGTCGATGTGGGAGTCCGAGCCTGGCGCCTCGTCGAGGTCGAGCATGCCCGTGGTCCCGAAGTACTCCTCAACCCACGCATGGAAGGCCGTACCTTTGCGGGCTGAAATGCCGGGTTCGCGGGGAACCGGCCTGCGGAGTTGGCTAAGGACGGCAGCCGGGTCGGCACCGAGGTCCACGAAAAGCGAGGCCGAAATGTGGCTCGGCAGGTGAACATCCTGAACTGACTTACGTTGCTGTTGGCGGTCCAGCAGGAGTTCTGCCTCCTGGGACCATTTACGGGCAGGGCCACTAAGCTCCGGGGAGGGTGCCTGGCCCAGGGCATCACCGATGTACGCACGGACCCTTGCCGCCGCTTGATCCATGGCCAGCCTGCGCCCTGGGACCAACCTGAGGCGGGCGCCGCTCCGGGGATCCGAAGGACCTTCGAGGGGATCATACGGGAAGCCGGCGACCTCAAGCGCTGCGGTCAGAGGGCTCTCCTCGGGGAGTGCTTCCTCGGCTACAGATTCCGGATGGACCACTGCACAGCCGGGCGCGTGGGAGCAGCTGGCACCGCTCTCGGGGTCGACTCCGGCAAGCGGGGCCAGCTCGGAGAGGAAGGCAGACATACCGGCCATGCCTGAGCGGGAGCCGTTCCAGGCCGCGCTGGAGACCCACAAGACGAATTTCGCCCGTGTGTAGGCGACATAGGCGAGCCTCCGTTCCTCGGCCTCGCCATGATGCTGGACTTCGGACTTGAAATCCTTCTCCGCGTCCAGCCACCCTTTTTGGTCAGGCTGGTCGAGGTCCCACTGGGGGAGGTCGGCGCGGTCACCCCGCAAAGGCCACGGCAACGCAGCGGCTCCGCTGCTCCATCGCGAATCCCTGCTGCTGGGGAACGAACCTGCGTTGAGGCCGGGGACGAAGACAACGTCCCATTCCAAACCCTTGGAGGCGTGCACCGTCAGCAATTGCACGGCCTCCCGGTTGGTTTCGACGGGTGCAACGTCCAGGCCGCCCTCCTCGGAGGCCGCAGCCTCGAGCCACGACAAGAATGCCAAGAGATCGATGCGCTGGGATGTCTGAAGGAATCCGGCCGCGGCATCTTGAAAGGCGTCAAGGTTCCGGCGCGCCTGGTGAATGCTGATTCCAGGCTTTGCCGCTACTTCAATGTCCAGGAGCATTGCGCGTTCCACCTCGCCGAGGAGAGTCGTGAGGTCGTCCCCGATGTAGCTCCTCAGGGAACGAAGTTCCGAGGCAAGTCTGCTCAGCCGCTCCAAGGCAGCAGCACTCAAGCTCCTCCCGTGCCCGGACGTCCAGCCCGCCCTAGGGAGGAAGTCCAGGGCTTCCACGAGGCTGGCGGCATCTGTAATGTCGCTCTCGACCACTACCGCCGCCGGTTCCTCGTTGTCATCTGTGGTTTCGGAGTGGGCGTCCGGAGCTGAACGGCGACGGGCAAGGAAGCGGGACCAGTCGCTGAACGCCATCAAGTCTGCCGGGCCAATCCGCCAACGGGCTCCAGCCAGCAGCCTCATCAAGGCATCGGAGCGTCCTGGATCGGCGAGGACGCGCAAGGTGGCCACCAGATCCACAATCTCCGGTGTGTCCAGCAAACCGCCAAGGCCCACGATTTCGTAGGCAATTCCCTGCAACTCAAACTCCCGGCGAAGGCACTCCATCTGCGCGCGCCTGCGGCACAGGACCGCCATGGTTGGCTTGACTGGCGTCCCGTCCTTCTCTTGCTCGAAGACCGTGCGCTGATAGCGGCGGACATCCCGGGCTACAACAGCGGCTTCATCCTCGTCCGTACCGAAACGGCCAATCACGACGCTGCCGTCGACCGCTGCCGGGCTCGGAACCAGCGGAGGGACAGAGACGCTGCCGGCCGTCCCCCTCTCCCCCGCAGGGCCATCCGATGCTGCTGCTTTGTTCAAGGGCGCTGCGATGGTGTTGGCAGCTTCAAGAATGTGCCGACCGTTCCGCCAGGCAGTAGTCAGGTACGACGTTGGGGCCACGGAATAGGCCTCAACACTCTCCGTGGGGTCCATGTTCCTGACGGGGAACTCCTGGACAAAATGGAAAAGCTGTCCGGCCGAGGCACCGCGGAACCCATAGATCGACTGGTTGGGATCACCCACCGCTGTGACGGCGTGTCCATGGCCGAAGAGCCGGGAGAAGAGAACCAGCTGGGCATGGGATGTGTCCTGGAATTCGTCCAGGAGCACCACTTTGTAGCGGGCCCTCTCCGTTGACGCCGCGAGGGGAATGTCACTCGCAATCCGGGCAGCGAGCGCCACGAGGTCTCCGAAATCGAGGACTCCGCGCTGCCGCTTCGCTTCCTGGTAGCGCACCACCATGTCTGCCACGCTGGCGCGGGTCCGGAGCATGGCTGCCAAGTCTGCAGCAGCCTGGGTCGGGTTCTTCTTTGCGCCGGCCACGTAGGGAAGCTGGCCAAAAATTTCTACACGTTCCAGGACCCAATCCCGCACGGAGCCAGGATCCTGCAGGTGTTCGGCGCACTCCCCGGCAAGTTGAATGACGGCATTGACGAGCGTTGACTTGGCCGCAGTGAAGTGCTCATAGTCGCCGTCGTACGCCTCGACAACTTCGCTGGCCAACTGCCAGGATTGTGCCCCGCCCAGCAGGACGACGTCGCGCTCGATGCCCAACCGCAGACCGTAGTCAGACACTATGCCGCTTGCATAGGAGTGGTATGTGGAGACCTTGGGTTCAAGGTCGTCAGCACCTACGAGTCCGTCGGGGAACCCGATGGTGCCGTCATCCTCGGCTGCAACTCGCTGGAGAGTGGCCAGCTTGGTCCGGATCCGGCTGGCCAGTTCCCCTGCGGCCTTGCGCGTAAAGGTCACACCAAGTACTTCCTCCGGACGCACCCAGCCGTTGGCCACGAGCCACACCACCCGGTCAGCCATCGTGGCGGTCTTCCCCGACCCGGCTCCGGCAATCACCAAACGCGGTGACAGCGAGGAGGCGATGATGTCCGACTGTTCGGAGGTGGGATGGTTCCTTTCGCCAAGAATGTCAGCAAGTTCATAGGGTGAAAAGCGGGGCTCCGGAACAGCTGCCACGCCCTGGGTGCCGGATGGAGCAGCGGCAAAGCCGTCCAAGAGCTCAGTTGTCATTCAGTGACCTGCTTTCCTCTGGCGCACAACGGGCAAATATCCGGGAGACGGCACCCATGGCCGCCATGCCCCCCTTTGCTGGGATCGTGCCGTGCTTCGAACGTGGCCCCGGCCATCAGGGCAGCAGCTTCGTTAACCAGGTTCTCTGCCCAATTGTCGGAAGGGTCCAACGGATCCTGCTGCTGCACCCCCGGACTCTTGGTCTTGGTCCCTAGTTGGGCCAGGACGGCACCCCCGGGGACAACGCCGTTCGGGGACCCGGCGAGGGGAACGGCGTCAGCCGTTGGTTTACCGGTTCCCGCATCCTGGAAGCCACCCCTGAGTACTGCCGCCTGATAGGCACCCAGTTGCGGGTGCTTGGCAACCTCGGCCTTCCCAGGTTGACGCTTTCCGGTCTTGAGGTCCACGATGACGAGCCTGCCCTCGGGATCGATCTCAAGGCGGTCCACCTGGCCACGGAGGACCGCGCGCCGGGTGGACTCCCCCTCACTTCCATCAGGGGTTGCCGCATCCACGCTGACATCAGGAAGCTGTACCTCAAAGTCGTGCTCTACCGCCAGCAGGCTTCTTCCGTCGTTGCGCATGATGAGAACGTACTGGGCCAACTTGCGGACCATCAGCTCCGCGCGTTGGAAGTCAAGCCTGCCTTCCCAGTTGTCCTTCATGCCCAACGTGGGCCAGCGGCGGACAAGTTCAGCGACGTACTCTGACCCCGAAGCATCGGGAAATTCCTGGGCAATACTGTGGACCAACGTTCCCAGGCTCCGTGCAAAATCTGTGGCAGCCTCACCTCCAGCGGCCTGGACAAACCAGTCCAGTGGCGACTTATGGACCGCTTCCACCTTGGATGGTGAGACAGGGACTGTTCCGCCGGGAGGAACAACAGGCTCCACGGAACTCAGGGGCGCCAAGCCCCACCAAGTGTCCGGGTGGGCGCCCGGAACAGGTGGTTCCGTACTTGCGAGCCGGGCCAGCAACCGCGCCGCCTCCTGCCCGGCGCCAGTATCGGAATCTTCGGACTGGGCATGTTGCCTCAGTTCCGCGACAAGTGCCCGTAGCGTCATGGGACGGTCCACTGGGGTGTACTCGCGCCTGTACTCGCCGGAATCCAGCGGTGCCACATAATCCAGGAAGGCAGAGGGTTGCTCATCCTCGGACGAAACGGCCGTGCAAATCAGGACCTCACGGGCGCGCGACACGGCGGTCGAAAAACTCCTGAGTTCGTCGTATCGGATATCCCGGAGCCTACTCAACGGTCCACGACGGACAGCGTAATCCACTCCATGCTCCACGGCGTCGGCATACAGCGTGCTCCCCAGGAGCTCACCACGTAAACGGGTATTGGGCCACACGCCCTCCTGGAGGCCGGCAACGATCACCACCGGCCATTCCCGGCCCGCTGCACTGGCCGGAGTCATGATCTCAACACAGGCCTCGAGCTGTGCCCGTGCGGCGAGAGTGTCCATGGGGAGTTCCTGGTTCAACAGATACTCCAGGAACTGTTCAGGACCGGATCCAGGCAATTGGTCGACGAAGCGTTCGGCTGTATGGAACAGGGCCATCATGGCGTCGAGGTCACGATCCGCCCGTGCGCCGGCGTTGCCTCCTTCAAGCGCCATTTCAGCCCATCGGGACGACAATCCGGTGGCCTGCCACAAGGCCCACAGAACAGACTCCGCATTGGCACCGGGCTCAGCGGCAGCCCCGCATCCAGCCGCTATCATGCGGGCCAGCCGGCGGGCCGAACTCCCTTCTATTCCCAGCGACGCCAAGGCCCCGGGCTGAAGCAGAGCCTCCACCAAGAGGGCGTCGCTGGATCGGCCGCCACCGCCCAGAAGTTCCTCGCGTCGGAGCGATTGCCTGAGCCTGCGCAATTCGATGGCAGTGGCTCCGCCTACACGCGATGTCAGGAGGGAAACTGCCGTTTCGGGAGTTAACTTAGCTGGGTCCAGGACAACCGCAAAGGTCTCCAACAGCGGACGGACAGCTACTTCGTCGCGGACGGCTGAGTCTGCCACCGGAACGCGTACCGGGATTCCCTGGCCGCTCAGGTAACGCTGCAGCTGCGAGATCTGTCCTCCGTTGCGCACTATCACCGCGATATCGCTGAAGTCCCGGTGTTCCCGTAACTGTGCTTCCAGAATCCGCTGGGCAACGTACCGCATCTCATGGACGGCGGACGGCAGCACATGCCCCTCCACACGGCCCTCGCCGGCCGGCGCGGGCTCCACCATTGGTGGCTGCTCCATCCTCCGGGCCAATTGACCACCGGAGCGCTGCGAAATTCGAGCTGCGACACGCGTCCATGCTTCAGCTACCTCGGGCCGGTGACGGTGGGTAACCCACAGCGGACATTCTTTAACTGCCTGCTGCAGGCCTCCCAACAGGGAAGGCAGCTCAGCGAGAAGGTCTGGACGTGCTCCGCGGAAGCCCTGCACGACAGTATCCGGGGAGTACGTCACCACAACGTCCTTGCCTTCGGATATATCGGCAAGAAGTTCGAAAATCGCGGGATTGGACTCCTGGGCGTCATCCACCAAAATGAGCTGGAGGCGTTCGCGTTCGGCTGCCAGGAAGGCCGGCGAATCCTGGAAGATCTGCCGCGCCGTGGTGATGATTCCCGCGGGGTCGAAGGCCTCGGGCATGCGCAGGTCCAGGACATCCCTGTATTCGCTGTAGAGCTCGGCCGCGGCCATCCAATCGGGACGTCCGCATTCATAGGCAAGCCCGACCAGGTCCTCCGCGGTACGGCCCGATTCAATGATGCGGTCGAACAGCTGACGGATCTCGTGGCGGAAGCCGCGGGTGGGAAGTGCCGCCGCGAGGTCCTCCGGCCAAGGCAACTGGAAACCGGGCCGTGAGTGCCCCTCGAGCAACTCCTTGATGATCAGGTCCTGCTCCGGTCCGGACAGAAGTTTCGGCGGCCTGGCCAGGGGCAGGACGCCTTCGGCTTTCGCCCGCCGGATGACATCGAAAGCGTACGACGCCCAGGTGCGTGCCGGCGTCGTACTGAGACTGCGGTCAAGCCTCCCCGTGAAGGTGTCCCGCAAGGCCGCGGCAGCATGCCGTCCAGGCGCGAGGATCAGTATCTGTTCAGCGTCCAGCCCATCCTCACGAACGCGTCGGACGGCGGATTCCACGAGCACGGTGGACTTGCCGGTTCCCGGGCCTCCGGGCACCAGCACTGGGCCGCTCCCCTGTCGGAGGGAAACGACTGCTTCTTGGTCCGGAGACAAAACGGGTGCCGTGTAGTGGGTCTCGCGCGGAGGCAGCAGGCGAAGAGCTGCCGGTACTTGGCGGGCTTTGGCAGGAGTCGCGGTCACACAGTCATTTCATCATCGGGCACCGACAATTTATGGAGTTGACGCTCCAACTGGTCGGAGATCACATCAAGTTGATCGAAATCGGCGTCCGTAGGCGCCCAGCGCGCGGCCGTCAGATCCACCCGCCAGCGGCCTTCGCCCGTCCTCTGGAATGCTTCGTAAGCGCCATGGAGGGGGGTCGATTCATCCAGGTAGTGCCGAAGGGCGTCAGCCTCGTGGCCGGGGGGCGCCTCCCCGCTTGCCCGAAGCACCCTCCACCAAGCCACCGAACTGCCATAGTGGCTCATGACTGCGCCAACTTGGCGGGGTCCACCGGCTCCCAGGAGCTCCGCGACGTCACCATAGGAGACCGCTGAACCCGACGGCACGAGGTCCACAACGGCCAGAACCGCCGTCACATACTCCATCCGCATGTGTTCAGCGTAACGGCAGGAGTGTCGCGCCCAATACTGTCGGGGCCACCCGGTAACTTGAAACCATGAGTTCCTGGAACACCCTCTCCCGCGCCGCATTCGACCTCGAGACCACCGGGAAGAACTCGCGTTCAGCCCGCATCGTCACCGCTTCCATCACAGTCGTGGACTCACACGGAGAGCTCATCGCCGAACATGAGTGGCTGGCCGATCCCGGCGTCGAAATTCCCCTCGAAGCCAGTGAAGTGCACGGAGTGACCACAGAAAAGGCCCGCGCTGAAGGCCGCCCGGCAGCGGAGGTAACGCGGGAAGTCGCCGCGGTTCTCCAGGAACTGTTCGACGCCGGTACTCCAGTCATCGCTTTCAACGCAAGCTATGACTTCACGGTCCTGGCCGCCGAATCCGCCCGCTACGGCGTCCCGCAACTGAGCCGTTTCCCAGTTCTGGACCCGTACGTCATGAACAAGCAAGTTGACCGCTACCGCAAGGGCAAGCGCACCCTGACCGCCCTGTGCGAGGAATACGGAGTGGACCTGGCCAACGCGCATACCTCTGCTGCGGATGCGCTTGCCACCCTCCGCGTCTTGGATGCCATGGCCGGCAAATTCCCCAAACTCCAGATGCCGGCATCCACGCTGCATCAGCTCCAAGTAGACTGGGCCGCGTCACAGGCCGCCGATTTCCAGCAGTACTTGCGGCGCAGCAAACCCACGGCAGTCATCGAAGGCGAATGGCCGGTACTTCCGCCCGAGGACGCAAGCCGGGGCGGCTTCTAAGTCGGAAACATCCCGCACGTTACTTTCTGCGACGCAAGTCACAGCAATTTCGGGAACCTCCAACCTGGGCTTGGTCGTGCGTGGATTCCATGCGGAGAGCTGCCCTCGGAATAGTCCGGAGCTCGGAGGCCTTCAGGCGGGAAGTTTATTCGGACAAATTGAGTGTGAGCAACCATTTGTTCGATTCACCGTGCGCTAGCGGGCTGGTGACATAATTAAGTTTGGCGGGTTGAAGTCTGCTACGGCGGCCAACCTTCTTTCGGTTGCCGAATTCCCCGCCCACCGCGAAACGTCTCCGTGACCCGATGAAAGTGATTTCTTTATGAAATTCAAAGCTCCTAAGTGGCTGTCTGTTGCCCCCGTGGCCGCAGCCCTGGTGATTTCCCTGGCAGCATGCGGCGGAGGCTCCTCCGAGCCCAGCGGCTCCCCCACCGACGCCCTCGCCGGCAGTGACCAGCAGACGCTGGACAAGTTCACCACCGCCGACGTCACGCCGCTGGACAAGATCGACAAGTCCAAGCTCGGCCTCATCACCGACGGCACCTTGCGCGTGGGCACACTTTCCGACGCTCCGCCGAACATCTTCATCGATCCGTCCGGCAAGTTCACCGGTTACGACAATGAACTTCTCCGTGCCATCGGCGACAAGCTCGGCCTCAAGGTCGAGTTCGCTTCCACGGACTTCTCGGCACTCCTGTCACAGGTTGCGAACAAGCAGTTCGACGTTGGATCCTCGTCGATCTCCACCACTGACGCACGACGCAAAACCGTCGGATTCACCAACGGCTACGACTTCGGCTACATGGCTGTCGTCACCAAGAACGACTCCGCCATCAAGGGCTTCGCTGACATCAAGGAAGGCCTGCGGGTTGGCGTTGTCCAGGGCACCGTCCAGGATGACTACATGACGAACACCCTCAAGATTGAGCCCGTTCGCTTCCCGGACTACAACACCGTATATGGCAACGTGAAGAACGGCCAGATCGACGCTTGGGTAGCACCTTCGCAGCAGGCTGAAGGCCAGGTCAAGGAAGGCGACAACACCAAGATCGCCGAGAAGGTTGTCAACACCCAGAACTTCACCGCCTACGCAGTGAACAAGGACAACCAGCCGCTGATCGATGCTTTGAACTCCGGCCTCGACGCCGTGATTGCTGACGGCACCTGGGCCAAGCTCACCGCTGAGTGGTACAAGGACCGTCCGACGGCTGCCGAGCAGACCCCGCAGGGCTGGACGCCGGGCAGCAAGGCCGTCCAAGTCCCCGCCAAGTAACCCGGGCGTTCCATGGATATCCTCAATCAACTGGCCGACACCTTCTTTGACTGGGAGGCGATGGGCCAAGTCATCCCCAAGATGTTCGCCATCGGCCTTCCGAATACGCTGATCCTGGCTGTCACATCGGGCATCATCGGAACGGCGATCGGAATGCTGCTTGCCCTGATGGGGATCTCCCGGAACGCAGCAGCCCGGTGGATTGCCCGCATCTACACGGACATTCTGCGCGGCCTTCCTCCCGTTCTGACCATCCTGGTGATCGGTTTCGGCTTCGGTCCCGTTATCCGTGAACTGACCGGTTCCACGAGCCCGTACCCCATGGCGATTGCTGCATTGTCCTTGATGTCCGGTGCGTACATCGGCGAGATCTTCCGCTCCGGCATTCAGAGCGTGGACAAGGGCCAACTCGAGGCAACCCGCGCTTTGGGGTTCAGCTACGGTTCGTCCATGCGGCTGGTGGTGGTGCCCCAGGGTATCCGCCGCGTCCTTCCGGCGCTGGTCAACCAGTTCATCGCGTTGATCAAAGAATCGTCATTGGTCTTCATGCTTGGCTTGCTGGCAACGGAGCGCGAGATCTTCCAGATCGGCAAGGACGCCGCTGCCAACAGCGGCAACCTGTCGCCGTATGTAGCTGCAGCGATCTTCTATCTGGCATTGACCATCCCGCTCACTCACTTCGTGAACTGGATTGATGCCCGAATGCGTGCCGGCCGACCCGAGAAGAAGGAACCGGACGAAGCAGCAGCCGTCGTTGGAAAGGGAGCCCAGGCATGAGCGAATTCGCTTCAGGAACGTTGTCTGCGAAGAACATCCACCTGTCGTTCGGCAGCAACCATGTATTGCGCGGCATTGACCTCCACGTCGAGAAGGGCACCACGGCCTCCGTGATCGGTCCTTCGGGCTCGGGAAAGTCAACCCTTCTCCGTGTGATGAACCGGCTCATCGAGCCGGATCAGGGTGACATTCTCCTGGATGGCCGTTCCGTTCTCAAGGACAACCCTGACGAACTGCGTCGCCGGATCGGCATGGTCTTCCAGCAGTTCAACCTGTTCCCGCACAAGACGGTTGCCGAGAACATCTCCCTCGCCTTGCGCAAGCTCCGCGGCATGTCCAAGGAAGAGGCACGGGATGAGGCCCTGGCCCAGCTCGACTTGGTCGGTCTGAAGCACAAGGCCGATGCCCGTCCCGCCAACCTGTCCGGAGGCCAGCAACAGCGCGTGGCCATCGCCCGCGCGTTGGCTATGAAACCGGAGGTCATGTTCTTCGACGAAGCAACATCCGCTCTGGACCCCGAACTGGTTAAGGGCGTTCTCGCCCTCATGACGGATCTGGCCCAGGGAGGTATGACCATGGTGGTGGTCACCCACGAGATGGGTTTCTCCCGCAATGTCTCGGACATCGTCACCTTCATGGATGCGGGCGTAGTGGTGGAATCCGGCCCTCCGGAGCAACTGTTCACCGACCCCAAGACGGAACGTCTTCAAGGCTTCCTTTCGGACGTCCTCTAGCCCGGAGCAGTGACAGATGTTGAGAACCCCGCCTTCCATGTGAAGGCGGGGTTCTTTGCTTTGCTCATTGCCCGGCTTTGACCCTAAGTACCGTCAAGGCGGCAGCATCCACTTTTGCCCGGAACGCGGGCTCGTTTTGCGCCTTCTTCACCACGGCTTGGTGCATTAAAGGAATAGCCGCAGGATCCGCGCACACCAGCATGGTTCCACCGGCGCCAAAGAAGTTCAGGGCACGGTCCGCATCGGACCAGGCTTCCAGTTGCGCGGCGCTGCAGAGATCATCCGAGAGAACGATGCCTTTGAAGCCTGCATCGGCACGCAGCATGGTGTCCATGACCGTCGGGGAGAACGGCGCAATGTTGGCCGGATCGATCTTGTCGTAGAACGCGTTGGACACCATCACCCATTGCGTGCCCGCCTTAATTGCTGCGTGGAAAGGCTCCAGCGCGGGATCGTTCCGCGTGGTGGAGGTGTCCCGGACATCGCTGGAGACGTCCGTGTTGGGAACAACCCTGCCCAAACCTGGGAAGTGCTTCACCACCGGTGCGACACCGGCGTCCTTCATGCCGTCGGCAAAAGCATTGCCGAGTGAGGAAACCGTCGCGGGTGCATAGCCATACTCGCGCTGAAAGTGGCCGATCGGGGCGTTGGACGGCGCGAACTCCGGGCTGGTTACCGTGTCCAAGACTGGAGCAAGGTTGACGTTGACGCCAACGCTGCGTAGCTCCCTGCCCCACGTTGCAGCATCGGTGCGGAGCTTGGCCGGACCGGAGGATGCCTGCATCAGGGCAGTGGGGATCGTCGAGAATCCAGGGCCCGAAAGAACCTGGACGTACCCGCCTTCCTGGTCGGTGGCCACGTAGAGGGGTATTCCGCCGGTGGTGGCGGCCGAAACCGTTCCCGTCAACGCGGACACAACGCCGGCAGTAGCGGCAGAGCCTGTTTTGCTACGCCCACTCAGGTAGACGTTGCCGGTGTGATATTGCTTCAACGCCTGCATGGTTCCTGGCTCAGCGCCGGTGGCCTTGGCTGCCACCATGAACAACTGGCCCACGCGCTGCTCAAGGCTTAAGGCAGCCAACTGTTGCTCGGCCACGGCGGGAGCGCTTGTGGTCGGCGAGGCAGAGGGCGAAGGAACCGTAGACGGCTTTGTTGGCGGCGATGAAGCGGCGCTGGGTTTCGGGGTGCCTGACGGGGTGGAGGGGGAAGCCGACGGCGTCCCTTCCGCTGAGGATTGGGCGGTGCTTCCGCTACCGGTTGAGCAGCCCGACGCCATGGCGACGAAAGCTCCAGCCGCCGCGATGCTCATACCGAGGGATGCAATTGTCTGGATCTTGCGCATGGTAAACCGTTAGTTCGTTGGGGTTGGGTTTCCAACTATGAGCCTACCCCGTGGGGACGCAACAATGCCCCGGGCAGCTGACGCGCGCAGCTGCCCGGGGCATGAGCACGATCAGGCGGTAGCGGCAGCCGCAGCCTTTGCAGCTGCCGGGAGGGCATCGACGATGCGGTTCATCGCGGCGTCGTCGTGGGCCGCTGACAGGAACCAGGCTTCGAAGACGGACGGCGGAAGGTAAACCCCGGAGTCCAGCATGGAGTGGAAGAACGGCGCGTAGCGGAACGTCTCCTGGCCCTGGGCATCGTCGTAATTGTGGACGCCGTGGGCCGAGGTGCCGAAAGCAACGGAGAACAGGTTTCCGGCCCTCTGGATGGAGTGGTCCACGCCCGCAGCGTCCAGGGCCGAAGACAGCGCCGCCGAGAGCTCCAGGGAACGGGCATCCACGAATGCGTAGACCTCAGGGGTGGCATTTGTCAGCGTTGCCACGCCGGCGGCCATGGCAACAGGATTCCCGGACAGCGTGCCCGCCTGGTAGACAGGGCCTACAGGAGCGAGGTAATCCATCACGTCGGCACGGCCGCCAAGTGCCGCTGTCGGCATTCCGCCACCGATGACCTTGCCGAAGGTAAGCAAGTCCGGCGCCCAGCCTTCCTGGCGGCCCGTCAGCCCCCAGTAGCCGGAGTAGCCGGTGCGGAATCCAGTGAGGACTTCGTCAAGGATGAGAAGGGCACCGTGTTCCTTGGTGATGCGGGACAGCCCTGCGTTGAAGCCCTCCCCCGGGGTGACAACGCCCATGTTCGCCGGAGCGGCTTCCGTAATGACGGCAGCGATGTTGTTGCCGTGGGCAGCGAAAGCAGCCTCGACGGCGTCGAGGTCGTTATACGGCAGAACCAAAGTCTCAGCTGCCGTAGCTGCCGTGACACCGGCCGAACCCGGCAATGCCAGTGTGGCGACGCCGGACCCAGCGGCGGCAAGCAGCCCATCAAGGTGGCCGTGGTAGCAGCCAGCGAACTTGATGATCAGGTTACGGCCAGTGAAACCGCGAGCCAGACGTACCGCGGTCATGGTTGCTTCAGTACCGGTGGAGACCATGCGCAGCCTTTCGACGGCGGACACGCGCTCCTTGACGATCGCCGCAAGATTGGCTTCATCCGGCGTAGAAGCACCGAAGGACAGCCCGCGGTCCACTGCTGCGTGGACGGCGTCGAGTACTGCCGGGTGCGCGTGGCCCAGCAGCGCCGGCCCCCAAGAGCACACGAGGTCCACATATTCCTTGCCGTCGGCGTCCGTGAGGTAGGCCCCCTTGGCCGAGACCATGAACTTCGGGTTTCCGCCGACGGATCCGAAGGCGCGGACCGGGGAGTTGACGCCGCCGGGCATAAGGGACCGCGCGCGGTCGAAGAGCTGATCGGAGACAGGGGTGTTTGAAGTCATGGTTCCTATTCTTTCAGTGATTCATCCGCGGCAAGGCCGCAAGCTACGAGGCGTCAGCCAACAGCTCGGCGACGCGCGGGGCCACCTCGGTGCCGTAAAGCTCGATGCAGCGCATCATGGACTGGTGCGGCAGAGTTCCGTTGCTGTATTTAAGGTCGAAGCGGTCCACTCCAAGGTTGCGCTTCAGCAGGACGATCTTTTGCGCGACGGTCTCCGGAGAGCCCACATATAGCGCGCCCTCGGGGCCGCACATGGCATCGAACTCACCCCGGTTACCCGGACCCCAACCCCGTTCGGCGCCGATCCTGTTGCGCTGCTCAAGCCAGTGCGGGAAGAGCTCCTCACGGGCGGCCTCATCCGTATCGGCAATGAATCCGGGTGAATGGGTTGCGATCTGGCGCATCGGGTGGCCGTACTTGCCCATGGCTTCGCGGTACAGGTTCACCAAGGGGGCAAAGCGCCGGGGCTCTCCCCCAATGATGGCGAAGATGATCGGGTACCCGTATTCAGCACAGCGCAGAACGGACTCAGGCGTGCCGCCCACACCGATCCAGGCCGGCAGAAGATGGTGCTGCAACCGCGGGTAGACCTGGAGTCCACTGACGTTGGGCCGCGTCCGCCCTTCCCAGTGGACGGGTTTCTGCGCGCGCACCTTGTCGAACAGCTCAAGCTTTTCCTCGAAGAGGACCTCGTAGTCTGCCAGGTCCAGGCCAAACAGCGGGAAGGACTCCACGAACGATCCTCGCCCCAGCATCACCTCAGCCCTGCCGTTGGCGATGGCATCCACGGTTGCGAATCTTTGGAAAACACGGATCGGATCATCGGAGCTGAGGACCGTGACGGCCGATCCCAGGCGAATCCGGGACGTCACAGCGGCTGCGGCACCAAGGAACACTTCGGGCGCCGACACTGCAAAATCACGGCGATGGTGCTCTCCCACGCCAAAAGCATGGATCCCGACGGCGTCAGCCAGCTTTGCTTCCTCCAGCAACTCGCGAAGCACGTGGGCATGTTCCTTGGGGTTTCCCTCGGCGTCCAGCCCCGCGTCGCCGAAGGTGTTCAGGCCGAGCAGGATCTGGTTGGCCGCTACGGGCGCAGTGGGATCGGAGGGAACGGAGGTCATCAGGACTCCTTCAGCCAGCCTGCCAGTTCGGAGGCCCAGTAGGTCAGGACGGTATCGGCTCCGGCACGCTTGATCCCGAGCACGGATTCGGTAATGGCACCACGCCTGTCGATCCAGCCGTTGGCGGCAGCCGCTTCGATCATGGCGTACTCGCCGGAGATTTGGTAGGCCGAGACCGGGACGGGGCTCATGGCTGCGACATCGGCAAGGATATCGAGGTAGCTCATGGCGGGTTTCACCATCACCATGTCCGCACCCTCTTCGAGGTCCAACTCAACCTCCAGGATGGCTTCACGGCGGTTGGCTGCGTCCATTTGGTAGGTCCGGCGGTCACCCTTGAGCTGGGAATCAACGGCTTCCCGGAACGGGCCGTAGAAAGCCGACGCGTATTTGGCGGCATAAGCCAGGACCGCGGTGTTCTTGTTGCCGGATTCCTCCAGCGCCTGGCGGATCACGGCGATCTGGCCGTCCATCATTCCCGACGGCCCCAACACGTGGGCGCCTGCCTCAGCCTGTGCCACGGCCATCTGACCGTAGATCTCCAAGGTCGCGTCGTTGTCCACGTAGCCGTCAGCATCCAGCACACCGCAGTGCCCGTGGTCGGTGAATTCGTCCAGGCAAACGTCACCCATGATCACCAGGTCATCGCCGACTTCCGCTTTGACATCGCGGATGGCTTTGTTCAGAACACCTTCAGGGTCGAGGGACGCAGTGCCCTGCGCGTCGCGTACCGCGGGCACGCCGAACAGCATGATGCCGCCCACGCCCAGCTCCACGGCTTCGGCTGCCGCCCGCTTCAAGGAATCGGTGGTGTGCTGGACGACTCCAGGCATGGAGCTGATGGGGCTGGGCTCAGTGAGTCCTTCCCGGATGAAAGCCGGCAGGATCAGGTCTGCGGGAGCCAGTCGGTTCTCGGCAGTGAGCCTGCGCATGGCGGGAGTTGTGCGCAAGCGGCGGGGACGATGGTTTGGAAAGCTCATTGCGGTTTCCCTTCGTTGGCGAAAACAGATTCCAAGGCGGCCACGATGCCGTCCGGGGTTGGTTCTTTGGCTGTGGCAGCGACGGTGAGACCGAGGCGGGCGGCCTCTGCCGCCGTCGGGCGCCCTATCGCGATCAGACGGCAGGCGCCCAAGGACGGGAACACCTTTGCGATGCGCCGTGCGGCGCTGGGTGAGGCAGCAACCATGGCATCGACTGTCCCGGCCCCGAGCGCTGTCAGTGCGTCTGCCGGGGTGAGGATCGGCGCCAGTTCAGTTTCGGAAGTCACGACGGCGGCGGGCAGTTCCGCTTCCAGCGTCCGTCCCGTCCGGGCTGGGTAGTCGACAGTCCGGTACGCAACCACCGTGGCCACTTCTGCACCCTTCGCCGCCAAACCTTCCCGCAGGCCCGGTGCCGCGATATCAGCCTGGGGCAGCAGCACTCGTACCAGGCCCGCTTCCCACACAGCAAGCAATCCTTCTGCAGACTGGATTTCCGCAGGGGCCAGGGCAACGGTGAGGCCAACGGATTCGAGGACGTCCCTGGATGATGGGCCGATGGTCGCCACCTTGGTTCCGGCAGGGACGAGGTCCGCAAGGGACTTCCCAAGCCTTGCAGCTTTCGCCAAAAGAACCCGCACTGTGGTGACGCTGCTGATCACCAGCCAATCGAATTCTCCGGTGGCCAGCCGGTCAAAGGCGTCATCGAGGGAGGTCTGGTCCTCAGCCCGCTCAAAATCGATCAGCGGCAGCACCAACGGCGTGGCGCCCAAGCTGCCAAGGAGTGATGCCAGCGGCCTGGCACGGTCGGCGCTCCTGGTGATCAGGATGCGCCGACCGTTCAGCCCCAACGAATCATGCAGTTCAGGACGCGGCAAGGTCCGCGATCTCCGCGGCGCCGGCAGCGAGCAATAGCTCTGCCACTTCGATGCCGAGCAACGTGGCGCCGACGTCGGTCAGCCCATCCGTGGCCTTTTTCTCGCGGACAGTCTTGGTGCCATCCACGGCGCAGACAACAGCTTCCAAATGCAGCATGCTGCCCTTGCGGAAGGCATAGGCGCCGACGGGTGCGGCGCAACCGGCTTCGAGCCTGGCAAGGACGGCACGTTCGGCCGTTACGGCCAGCCGGGTGTCGTCGTCGTTCAATGCTTCCAGTGCTTGGGCCAGCACGCCGTTGGAACCTTCAGTGGTTCCTGCCTGACGCGGAGCATCCTCAGTGCGGCACTCGATGGCCAGCGCCCCTTGTCCTGGTGCGGGAAGCATGACGTCCGTGGCGAAGAACTCGCTGACAGTATCCAGCCGGTCGATTCGTTCCAAGCCAGCGGCAGCCAGCACCACAGCATCCAGATCGCAGGACTTGCCGGGAACAACCTCATCAGTGGCATTTCCGGGGAGCCCCGGGACGCGTCCAAGGCGGGTGTCCACGTTTCCGCGGATGTCCAGCACTTCGATGTCAGGACGCGCTGCCCTGAGCTGGGCAGCACGTCGTGGGGAGCCTGTGCCCACTCTTGCCCCACCTGGAAGGTCTGCAAGGGTCAACCCATCGCGGGCACACAGTACGTCCCTGACATCAACGCGCTGGGGCGTCGCAGCAATGCTGAGGCCCAAAGCGGCCCCGGTGGGCAGATCCTTCAGGGAGTGCACGGCGACATCGCAGCTGTCAGCCAGCAGCGCGTCGCGCAAGGCTGCGACGAACACGCCGGTGCCGCCCATTTGGGAAAGGGAGCCGGTCTTGACGTCGCCTTCGGTCTTGATGTGCACGAGCTCCACCGGGAAGCCGCCAACCGCAGCCAACTTGTCTGCCGTCTGCTGCGTCTGCGTCAAAGCCAGCTTGCTGGCCCGGGTGCCGATGCGAACGGTCACTTTGCTGCCTCCGAAGCCGGGTAGGCATCGTGGCCGATACCAATGGTGGTGCCAACCTCTGCAATGACGGGCTTGGCGCCTCGGAAGTTCTCGCAGCAGTTGGGCCGGCACACGTCGTACCAAGGTCCAAGGTCCGTGACGTGCGGACGGTCGGCGATGTTGTTCTCCACCGTCCGTTCGCAGATCAGGTCCACCAGGCCGGACACGAAGGCCGCATGCGTCCCCGGGGTGGGAACACGCGTGGCTTCGATGCCCAGGTTCTTGCAAGTTTCCAGTGCCTCGGTGTCGAGGTCCCAGGCAACTTCCATGTGGTCACTGACGAAACCAAGCGGCACAATGACCACACCGCGGACGCCTTCAGGGGCAATTTCCTCAAGGTGGTCGTTGATGTCCGGTTCCAGCCACGGGATGTGCGGCGCACCGGAACGGGACTGGTACACAAGATCCCAGGCGACGTTCGGCGCCACAACATCCATGATGGCCTTGGCATTGGCCAGGTGCTGGGCCGCATAGGCGGAGCCTTCTGCGAACTCGCGCGGCTCGTCGTCGGACCTTCCGGCCGCCTCGGCATCCCTGGTGGGAATGGAGTGGGTAGCGAACAGCACGCGGATCCTGGAATCCGGGTCGGTTTCGCCGGCGGCGGCAAGCTTGCCACGGATCTCTTCAAGACCCGCTGCCGTGCCTTCAAGGAACGGCTGGACCACGCCGGGGTGGTCGAAGTACTGGCGGATCTTGTCCACCTCAAGCTTGCCGTCCAGACCGGTTTCCGTCAGGGCAATGCCGATGTCTTCGCGGTACTGGCGGCAGCTGGAGTAACAGGAGTAGATGCTGGTGGTGAGCATCAGGATCCGGCGGTGTCCGGCGTCGTACGCGTCCTGCAGGACCGGCGCGATGTAGGGATCCCAGTTGCGGTTGCCCCAGAGAACCGGCAGTTCAATGTCCCGCTTGGCCAGTTCAGCCTCGATGGCGGCCTTCAGCTCACGGTTCTGCTGGTTGATGGGGCTGATCCCGCCAAAAGCGCGGTAGTGGTGCGAGACCTCTTCGAGGCGCTCGTCCGGGATACCCCGGCCACGGGTGACGTTGCGCAGGAAGGGGATGACGTCATCCTGGCCTTCGGGACCACCGAAGGACGCGAGCAGCACGGCATCGTAGCGCTTGGCTTCCTGGCGGCCACGCTCAGTGATGGCGTTGGGTGCGGTGGACACTACGGGACTGGTCATGCCAGAACCTCGGCAATCTCGGCCGCCGTGACGCGGCGGCCCGTGTAGAAGGGGATTTCCTCGCGCACGTGGTGGCGTGCCTCGGTGGACCGCAAGTGACGCATCAGGTCCACCAGGTCCACCAGCTCCGGTGCTTCGAGGCCGAGGATCCATTCCCAGTCGCCCAGGGCAAAAGAGGAGACGGTGTTGGAGATGACCTGCGGGAATTCGCGGCCCAGCATGCCGTGGTCGCGGAGCATCTTGCCGCGTTCTTCCGTCGGAAGCAGGTACCACTCGTAGGAGCGCACGAACGGGTAGACACAAAGCCAGGTGCTGGGCTCAACCCCGCGGGCGTAGGCGGGCACGTGGCTCTTGGAGAACTCGGCTTCGCGGTGCACGCCCATGGCGGACCAGACGATGTCGGTTCCTGCAAAGAGCTTGCTGCGGCGGATGGAGCGGACTGCGGACTGCAGGTCTTCCGGCTTGGGTCCGTGGAGCCACACCATGATGTCAGCGTCCGAGCGCATCGCCGAGACGTCGTAGCTACCACGCAGGATCACGCCGCCTTCGGCGAGCTTCTCCGCAAGGGCTTCGAATTCCTGGGCAGCATCGCCGCTGCGCAGGACGTCGGCCGAGCGCTTGAAGACCGTCCACAGCGTGTAGAACTGTTCTTCGGTTTCAGCAGTTTTAGTGACAGATTCGGCAGAAGTGTGGCTCATGGTTCAAGTTTGCCCCGTGCCAGCCCCTAAGTCGAAACGGATCAGTTCTACAACGCGTAGAAGTGACACAAATCACAGATGGGAGGGCTTTTGGGCCAAACCCGTTGCCAGCTGCACCCGGGTATCTGCCACCACGGCCGCCAACCCATTTCCGGCCAGCCAGCCGCCCACGACAGTCAAGCCATCCACCTCGGCACATGCCTTGCGCACCTGCGCTACGCGCTGTTTATGACCGACGGCGGCAAAGGGCAGCGCGCCGGACCAGCGCACCACATCCCAATCAACAATGTCCGCACGCGATACCGGAACCGTCAACAATGCTGAAGCGTCTTCCAGAGCCGCGTCCAAGAGGGACCCGTCGTCCATGACCGATTCGACTCCCCCACCGGCCTCTTCGCGCCGTCCATAGGAAAGGCGCAGGACGTGGGTCCCCGGACCGGCTTCCGCAGCCAACCAATCCCACTTGGCAGTCGCGTGCGTCAGCGCCTTGGCTTTGATTCCGGGGGTCTGCGGCGCCACCAGGATGCCTGTACCCCTGGGCCTTCCATCCAATTCCGGCAGGTCCACCACCATCGTCACCAGGCTCACCAGCGGCCCCGGTGCGGGACGTAAGCCGGACAGCTCCGGCACGGACGGCTGCAGCAGCCCGACGGCGGCAGGACCGTCGAGCGCGACAACCAACCGGCCGGCGTCGTACGTGGAATCGCCCGCGGTGACCCGCCAGCCATCGTGTGTCTTCACAACCGCATCGGTGTGTTTGCCGGTCAGCAGTTCGACGCCATGCTTCTGCAGGTCGGCGACCAACGCAGCCACCAGCGTGTTCATGCCACCTTTCAAGCCGGCGACGGCGGACCCTGCCTTTGCTGGACTGGAAGCGGAGCCGGTGGCGGGCTTGCGCTGAGCCGCGACAGCGGCAGCAAGCGAACCATGCTTACGGAGTCCTGCCCGGAGCCCGGGCGCGACCATGTCGACATCCAGGAGGCCTGGATCGGCGGAGTGAACGCCACCCACTACCGGGGCCACCAAGCGCTCCAGCACCTTTTTGCCCATGCGGGCACGAACCAACGAGGAGACGCTTGTGACCTCGGCAGAGGCTCCAACCGATGCCGGCAGCCAGCGGTCCATGGAGGCCCTGATGGCGCCGATCAGCCCCAGGGATCGGCGGACTTCCGGATCCCAGGGATTAGCTGGAATTCCCAGGACGCCCGTCTTCGGGAGTTCCTGCGGGCCATCCGGCAATTGCACCCACGCACCTCCGGGGTGCGGGGAAACGATAAGGTCCGCCAGGCCGAGTTCACGCGCCAAGTCGGCTACAGCCGGAGACCGGGTGGCGAAGGACTCGGCACCGCTGTCAAGGTGCAACCCCGCCACGACGTGGCTACCAACGCAACCTCCCCACTCCTGGCGCGCCTCCAAAACGGTGACGGAAATGCCCGCCAAGGTGAGTTCCCGCGCAGCGAGAAGGCCCGAGATACCTCCACCCACCACGACAGCCGTTTCCTTGGGTGGGTGCGTCTTTGGAGTTGAGTGTCCCCCGCGCATCGGCCCTACTCTGCGGGAATCGAGTGGATCAATTCCACGACGCGGGTCAGGACCGTCGGGTCCGTCTCCGGAGGAACGCCGTGGCCGAGGTTCAGGACATGGCCCGGGGCGCGCGCGCCTGCGGCGATGACCTCGCGGACATGTGCTTCAAGCACCTCCCACGGCGCCGAAAGCAGCGCGGGATCGATGTTGCCCTGCAGCGGCACAGTCCCACCAAGACGACGGTTGGCCTCGTCCAGGGGCAGGCGGTAGTCGACGCCCACCACGTCCACCCCGACATCACGCATGGCGACGAGGAGTTCGGACGTGCCCGTGCCGAAGTGCACCAGCGGAGCGCCAAGGCCCCGGACATGGTCCAGTGCGCGTTCCGAAGCCGGTGCCACGTACTTGGTGTAGTCGGCCAGGCCCAGCGAGCCCGCCCATGAGTCGAAGAGCTGCGCGGCCGAGGCGCCAGCCTCAAGCTGCGCCTGGAGGAACATGCCGGACGTATCGGCTGCCCAGTTGGCCAACGCTGTCCAGGTTTCAGGATCGGCGTGCATCATGGTGCGCGGGCCGAGGTGGTCACGGGATGGCTTTCCCTCAACCATGTAGGCCGCAAGAGTGAACGGTGCACCGGCGAAACCGATCAGCGGCGTTTTGCCGAGTTCGGCTACGGTCAGGCGGACAGCTTCACGGATCGGCTCCAGTGCTTCCCACGTCAGCGTGGGAAGCGCCGCCACGTCCTCGGCTGTGCGTACGGGCTTGTCCAGGACGGGTCCCACACCGGGGACGATGTCCACGCCCACACCAGCAAGCTTCAAGGGGATGACGATATCGGAGAAGAAGATTGCGGCATCCACGTCGTGGCGGCGGACCGGCTGAAGCGTGATCTCAGCGGCCAGCTCGGGCCTCAGGCAGGAGTCCAGCATCGCAACGCCCTCGCGCACTTTCAGGTACTCGGGCAGGGAACGGCCGGCCTGGCGCATGAACCAAACAGGCCTGCGGGACGGTGTGCCACCGCGGTAGGCCGTGATCAGCGGTGAGTCCGAGGTACGGCCGTCCTTCAGCGGGTGGTTGGCGCCGAGGGTTCCCGCCGGGGCGGTGGAGGCCGTACTGTTGGATGCTGCCGCGCTAGAAGTCATGCCTTCGATTGTGCCGAAGATCCGGGGCAAAAGATAACGACAAGCTGTCACGTCGCGCCCCGCCCGGGCCGTTGTGGCCGGGATCACTCGCCTGCGTGTGGATCACCACGGCGCCACATTGTTCTACCGGGCTACGAAAAAGCTATGATTGGGGTGCTGTGGTTCTTTTCTCATTGGTGGCTACACACGCCGACATCGACCTCGAAACTGTCGCTCAGTTGAGCAACGGTTCCTCTGGGCTTGCCTCCGCGGCCCTCACCGATTCCCCTGTGGTTTCCGGAACGGTGGTGTTGGCCACCTGCAACCGCTACGAGGTTTATGGGGAAACAGCCAATGGGGCCGACCTTGAAGCAGCCCGTTCCGCCCTCGTTTCACAGATCAGCGAGCTGAGTGGCCTCAACGAGCAACTCGTTTCCCGCTCCTTCGCCACACACACTGGAGCCGATGTCACCAGGCACCTCTTCGCAGTGAGTGCCGGCCTGGACTCCGCGGTAGTGGGCGAACGGGAAATTGCTGGCCAGGTACGCCGGGCACTGATTACCGCCCAGCAGGAAGGCACCGCGAGCTCCGGCCTCGTCAGGCTCTTCCAGGCGGCTTCCAAGACTGCCAAAGATGTCGGTGCGCAGACTGCCCTCGGCTCCCGCGGCCTCTCCATCGTCTCCGTTGCGTTGGACCTCGCCACCGACCTCGCCGAAAACGATGATTGGTCCACCAAGCAGGTAGTGGTCTTCGGAACCGGGGCCTACGCCGGCGCCACAATGTCGCTCCTCAGGGAGCGCGGCTGCACCGACGTCTCCGTCTATTCTTCCTCCGGCCGCGCCGAAGGCTTCGTCGCCACCCGCGGTGGAACCGCGCTCGACGCCGACTCCCTCCCCGCTGCTGTTGCCGCAGCTGACGTCATGATTGGCTGCAGCGGTTCCGACAATCGGGTTGAGGCAGCTGACCTGGCCCGCGTCCGGGAAAACTCACGCAAGCCATTGATCGCGATCGACCTCGCCCTCACCCATGATTTCGACCCCGCTGTGGGCGAACTCGACGGCGTTGAGCTCCTGACGCTTGAGTCCGTTCGTCTCGCCGCGCCCCAGGAACAAGCGGAGTCGCTGTCCCAGGCCAGCGCAATCGTTACCGGGGCTGCCGCGTCCTTCGAGTCCGAGCGCGAGGCCCGCTCTGTGGACACGGCCATTGTGGCGCTGCGACGCCACACCATGAATGTCCTGGACGCCGAGATGGAAAAGGTGCGCGCCCGCCACGGTTGTACCGCTGCCGCCGAAGAGGTGGAGTTCGCGCTGCGCCGCATGGTGAAGCAACTCCTCCACATCCCGACGGTCCGTGCGCGCGAACTCGCCGCCAACGGCCAACAAGACGACTACGTAGCCGCCCTTGAAGCCCTCTACGGCATCCAGGTGGAACAGCCGCGGTCAGCAACCCCGGCCGCGGAATGCCCCGTGGACCACCAGCAACTCCGCTCCGAAAGCGCCTGACCCAACAGCTAGGCGAAGGCGTTCACGCCCGTCATCCCAGCGGACAGCTCCCACAGTTTCCTTGCCGCGTCCTTGTCGACGGCGTGGGCGTCCACTCCCTGATACCGCGCCAGCGGTGATTCCTTGTCCGTGGGGTGGGCGATATCGCAGTCCTCACAATAGACCCCGCCTCTGCCGTCCAGTGTTTTGGACGTAGCAGCCCACACCGAAGTCGCTGCACCTTGTTCCGGGGTCTTGAAACCCTCACGAAGATTGCCCTCGGCGTCCATCCAGCCTGCGGCCACCATCTCTTCTTTGGGCAAGTGACGTTGCAGCTCGGTCATGATCCCCCCGGGGTGCACCGCGAAGGCACGCACGCCGAACTCCCGGCCCAGCCGGTCCAACTCGACGGCAAAGAGCGCATTGGCGGTCTTTGCCTGGCCATAGGCACGCCATTTGTCGTAGCCGGTAGTGAAGCTGATGTCGTCGAACCGGATGGAGGACAGCTTGTGGCCGGTGGAGGACAAGGCAACAACGCGGGCGTCTCCGGAAGCTGCCAAGGCCGGCCAGAGAACGTTGACCAGCGTGTAGTGCCCCAGATGATTGGTGGCGAACTGCGCTTCCCATCCCGGCCCCACGCGCTGCTCCGGGCTTGCCATGATCGCGGCGTTGTTGATCAGGATGTCCAGGGTGCTGTGCCCCTTCAGATAGCGGGCCGCAAAATCCTTCACGCTCTCCTGGTCTGCCAGATCCAATTGATCAATCTGTACGTCGTTGGCAAGACCGGCCTCCGCAAGGACGGCTCGGGCGTGCTCCAGCCTGCGGGCCGGAACCGTCACCCGCGCTCCGGCTGAAACCAGGGCACGCACGGTTTCCAGTCCGAGGCCTGAGTATCCGCCGGTCACAATGGCGGTCCTGCCTGAGAGGTCAATTCCCGACACAACGTCCATTGCCGTGGAGCCGTGTCCGAATCCAGATCCAAGGGGTTGCTGGGGTGTATCCGTGATTTCGCTCATGGTTGAGCTTCCCAGACGCACCGGCCAGGCAGCAACGAACTAGTAGATCGGCTTCCCGGGCTCCACGTCGCGGACCCAGGCGAGAATACCGCCGTCGAGATGCCGGACGCGGCTGTAGCCCGCCTTCTGCGCGGCTTCCAGCACAGCAGCGGAGCGCGTACCGGCCTTGCAGTGGAAGATGATGTCCTTGTCCAGCGGCAGGTCCACCCACGCCTCACCGGAGAGAATCCTGCCCTGCGGAATGAGGACGGAACCGTCGATTCTCACGATGCTGTACTCACCGGATTCGCGGACGTCCACCAGCTCGAAGTCCTTGTCCCCCGCCTCCCGTTCAGCCAGCAGTCCGGCGAGTTCCTTGGCCGACACGGTGTGGTCCCGGTCAGTAGGCGCCATGGGCGTCACACCACAAAAAGCCTCGTAGTCAGTGAGTTCCGTGATGGGGGCGGCTTCCGGATCCTTCGATACCCTGATCTCGCGCCAGCTGCCGCCCAGGGCGTCAAAGAGCGCCACGCGTCCCAGCAATGAACGCCCGACGCCGGTAATCAGTTTCACCGCTTCGGTCACCATGAGCGATCCAACCGCTGCACACAGCATGCCGAAGACGCCGCCCTCACCACAGGACGGAACGGAGCCTGCGGGAGGGGCTTCGGGATACAGATCCCTGTAGCTCGGGCCGTGCTCGGCCCAGAAAACACTTACCTGGCCGTCAAAACGGAAGATGGAACCCCACACGTACGGTTTGCCGAGAATTGTTGCGGCATCGTTCACGAGGTATCGGGTGGCAAAGTTGTCGGCGCCATCCAGTATGAGGTCGTACTGCGCAAACAAGTCCAGGGCATTGGAGGCGTCGAGACGAACGTTGTGCAGCACCACGTTCACCAGTGGATTGAGTTCGGTGATGGCATTGCGGGCGGACTCGATCTTGGGAATGCCCACGTCCTTGACGCCGTGGATGACCTGGCGCTGCAGGTTGCTGAGGTCCACGACGTCATCGTCCATTATGCCGAGCGTGCCTACACCGGCGGCCGCCAAATATAACAGGGCCGGGGAACCAAGTCCTCCTGCGCCTATGACGAGGACTTTCGCATTCTTAAGCCTGCGTTGGCCCACGGCGCCGATTTCCGGAATGATGAGATGCCGGGAGTATCGCTCCACCTCGGCCGGCGTGAGTTCGGCGGCAGGTTCAACGAGGGGCGGCAGGACAGTGGGCGCAGCAGTGTGGGCAGCAACAATTGAGGCCATACCCCAATGTATGCCTGCCGATGCCGCCCGGTCATATTACCCACGAGTAGAGTGGTCATAACTGCAAAGGAAAGGCGGCAGACTGTGGCTGACGGCACACGGGCAAACGATGGGGCACCAGCCAAGCAGGAACGGGCTGGTTCAACGCGTTCACCAAGGTTGCCGCGGGACGAGCGCCGCGCACAGTTACTGAATGCGGCTTTGGAAGTTTTCGTCTCCAACGGTTTCCATGGCGCTGCCATGGACGAAATCGCAGAGGCTGCCCACGTGAGCAAGCCTGTGCTGTACCAACACTTCCCATCCAAGCGAGAGCTCTACATGGCCCTCCTGGACAGCCACTTGGCAACGCTGACGGACCTGATGCTCAGTGCTTTGAACTCCACCACGGACAACAAGGAACGCGTCAAGGCCGTGATGCGCGCCTATTACAGGTTCATCGCTGATGACGACCAAGCCCACCGTTTGGTCTTCGAATCCGACCTCATCAACGACCCCGATGTCAGTTCCCGCTTGGAGACATTCAACAAAACCTTCGCGGACGCGGTGGCACATGTCATTGCTGAGGATACGAAGCTCCCTCCCCTGGAGGCACAGCTTCTTGGCCGTGGTCTGGCTGGAATGGCGCAGGTCAGCGCGCGCTACTGGCTTGAAACGGACGGAAACCTGGACCTCGATGTGGCCAGTGATCTGATCTATCGTTTAGCTTGGCGCGGAATCAGTCGATTCCCCAAAGAGTCCTAGGCTACAAATAGAGGACTGACTTAACACTTGATTGGCTTGGAGGCCTTGCTGTGGAAGTAAAGATCGGCATTCAGAACGTTGGCCGTGAAATCGTGCTCGAATCCGCTTTGGATGCCGACGCCGTTGCCAAGATCGTGGCCGAGGCTGTGTCCAAGGGCTCGGAACTGCGCTTGACCGATGAGAAGGGCCGACAGATCATCGTTCCCGGCAGTGTCCTGGGTTACGTGGAGATTGGTGCCGAGGAAGTCCGCCGCGTTGGTTTCGGCGCCCTCTAGGGCCTTGCCCACCTAACGTCGTCCGCAAAGGAGTCTTCATGCTTTCACTCGTGGTGGTGGTTCTGGCCACCGTTGCCACCGGCTTCATCGTGTGGGCCAACGACAAGAGGCACGGCAAGTACGGCATCGCTTTGCCTGCCGGTGTTTCGGCGGCCGTGGGCACCCTGAGCTGGATCGCGTTCATTAGTGCCGGTATGGGTTACCAGCCCGGTGCAACGTGGATCCCATGGGTCCTGCCGATCGTCCTGGGGACCGCTGCCGCCGCCGGCGTCGTGGTCTTCCTGGGCCGAACGCGCACCCAGCACGATACCGCCGCACTGACCAAGGCACTGAGGCTCTAACTGCGACCAACCAAACAAACAGTGACCATCACGCTCTCGGGTGATGGTCACTGTTGCTTTAACGGCCTGTCCACTCTGTTCAGGGGCCCCGGTAGCGCTCTGGCTGGGCAGCAGCACCTATCCCGGAGGCAGCCACACTCACGGAAGCTGCGGCGGCGATGTCACGTTGTGTCACCTGCCCGCCCGCATCGTGGGAGACATAGCGCACGAACACCCGGTTGTAACGCCAGTCAAGATCCGGATGATGGTTTTGTTCTTCGGCGATCTGTCCGATCGCGGCGATAAGAGCCAAGGCCTGGGCCGCCGTCGGGGTTTTATAGACGGTGACGAGGCCGTCCTGGTATCTCCAGTCCGGAAGGTCCTGGAGGGCGCCTTCGACTTCCGCCTGGGTCAGTTGGTCATCGTTGCCCGCCACGACTACTCCTTCCACACAGGGGAACCCTGCATCTTAGAGGAACTCTGCCCGGCCCTCCATGGCTGAGGACGCCAAGGCGTGCTCTCGCCGCGGAATCCGGCCTGCCTGCTTGGCCAGCCTACCGGCGATGACGGCGTGTTTGAAGGCTTCGCCCATCTGTACGGGGTTCTGCGCCCTTGTCACTGCGGTGGCCAACAGGACGGCGTCGCAGCCCAACTCCATGGCGAGCGCGGCGTCGGACGCCGTCCCGATTCCAGCATCGAGCACCACGGGAACTGATGCCCGGGACACGATGAGCTCAATGTTGTGCGGGTTCAGGATGCCAAGGCCCGTACCAATGGGTGATCCCAGCGGCATGACGGCTGTGGCGCCAAGGTTTTCGAGGCGCAGTGCAAGGACAGGATCGTCGTTGGTGTAGGCGAAGACCTTAAAGCCGCGGTTCACCAGTTGTTCTGTTGCATCCACCAGTTCCACGGCGTCCGGAAGCAGCGTGTGCTCGTCCGCGATGACTTCCAGCTTCACCCAGTCGGTCTCCAAGGCCTCGCGAGCCAGTTCAGCGGTCATCACGGCGTCCTTGGCCGTGAAGCAACCCGCTGTGTTTGGCAGCACGCGGATGCCATGGTCCACCAGGAGTTGGAAGAGCGATCCGGTTTCGGCCGGCGAGTAGCGCCGCATGGCCACAGTGGTGAGCTCCGTCCCGGAGGCCAGGAGTGCTGCGCCCAGACCATCCAAGCTCGGGGCACCTCCTGTCCCCATGATCAGGCGGGAGCCAAATTCGACGCCCTCGATCACCAGCGCGTCGGTACCTACGTCCGCGGTGCGGATCTCAGTGTTTGCTGTTGTCATGCTTCAGCCTCCTTGGACTGCGGTAACGAGTTCGAGTTCGTCTCCGGCGGCGAGCGCTGTTGCGGACCATTGGCTTCGCGGCACCACCTCGGAATTGCGTGCGACGGCGACGCCCAGCTTGCCGCCGTCGGCTGCCTGTCCGCGGTGGTCCAGGACGCGGCCGGTGACAGCCGTGACGAGTGTGCTGACGGAGGCGTCCTCCGGCACTGCGTGGTCGGATCCGTTGAGTTTGATGTTCATGCTGTTTCCTTACTCGGAACGTGTGCCGGGGCAAGAGCCCGCGATAGGGATGTGTTCGTGGCGAAACGGTCCGGACGGAAATGCGCCCATCGGGGGTCTGCCGAACCGTTGATCAGTTCGCCCACGATCCTGGCGGCCACGGGTGTCAGGAGTACACCGTGCCGGAAAAATCCTGTGGCGATCACCAGTCCGTCAACGTCTCCGGTGGGACTGGCTACGCGACCAAGCAGCGGTGCATTATCCGGAGTCCCGGGGCGGGCCCGGGCGGTGGCTTCAAGGAGTTCCAACTCCGCCACGGCAGGGACCAGGGTTTGGGCATCCCGCAGGAGTTGGTACACGCCGCCGGCTGAGACCGCGTTGGACGACGCAGACAAGCCGTCCTCGCGTTGGGTGGCCCCGACGACCACGGTGCCATCGTCCCGGGGAACGATGTATACCGGTACGCCGCGGACCATGCCTCGAACTGTGGAAGTGATCAGTGGCCGCACGTGCTCGGGTACGCGAAGCCTGAGGATATCCCCGTAGACCGGCCTCACTGGAAGGACCAGACCTTCAGGGAGTCCGGACAGCTCTGCCGCCCCCAAGCCGTTGGCCACTACGGTTTCCCTGGCATGGACAGTGGTGCCTGAGTCGAGCTCCACTCCGGAAACCCGCCCGCCGTCCCACAACAATCGGCTGGCGCCGGCACGGACGGCGTGCCCGTCATCTGCTCCAAGCACCCACGTGGGCTCGCGGTACGAATGGTTCGCCAATTCAGTCAAAAGGCATGCGGCCAGCTTCCGGGGATCTACTTGGTGGTCGGCCGGGATGTCGAAGGCGCAGGAGATTTGCGGGCTGAGGAGCGGCTCGCGCTCCCTCGCATCGCGCAGGGACAGCGGTTCAACAGCCAACCCGGATGCAAGCTGTACAGCGCGGAGGTCGGCGAGCGCCCTGCGGTCGGCGGCGTCGGCACCCACGGCGAGTGTCGGCGTCGTGCGGTATCCGGTGTCAGTACCGTCGCGGGACAGCGTGTCCGCAAAAGACGGCCACAGCCGAGAGGACTCAAGCATCAGTTCCAGGAGGTCTTCCTCCTGGTAGTGCAGTTCGCTGACAGGAGCAAGCATCCCTGCCGCAGCATAGGTGGCTCCGGTTGCCGGTGCGGGATCGATCAGCGCCACCGAGCGGCCCAGCCGCCGGGCTTCGTGGGCGATGCCAAGGCCAATAATGCCGCCACCAATGACCGCCACGTCTGCGTGGATGGGGGTATGGCGGGAATCTGCCATTCGTTTCCTTCCCTACGCCGGTACTAGCCGGATCAGGTCAAGCGGTCGGCGCTGAAGCCCTCTCAGCCGGACGGTCATATGACGAACGTCGCGGCTCCCGCAGTACGTGCCCAGTTTAGAGGAACTACTCTGGTTTCCATGACCCAGCCTGATGCCCTCTCCTCCGCCCGCCTGTACTTGTGCACCGACGCCCGCAAACAGCAAGGCGATTTCGAAGACTTTGTGGACGCCGCTTTCGAGGGCGGCGTGGACATCATCCAACTGCGCGACAAGGCGATGGAAGCGGCCGAAGAACTGGAAATGCTGGCGGTACTACGCAGTGTGGCCCAGCGTCACGGAAAGCTTTGGGCAGTGAACGACCGCGCCGATGTTGCCAGTATTTCCGGGGCTCCGGTGTTCCATGTCGGCCAAAAGGACCTCCCGTTGACGGCCGCCCGAACCCTCCTGCCGAACGTTGCGGGCATAGGCCTGTCCACGCACTCCACCACACAGATCGATGCAGCAATCGCCGCGTCGTCGAGCCCCGCCGGACTGGACTATTTCTGTGTCGGTCCGGTCTGGGCAACACCCACCAAACCCGGTCGGGAAGCAGTCGGACTGGACCTGGTCACATTTGCGGCGAAAGCGGTCAAACACGCAGAAGTGGCTCTCCCCTGGTTCGCCATCGGCGGCATCGACCACAGCAATGTGGAGCAGGTGGTTGCCGCGGGCGCCAGCCGCATCGTCGTCGTCCGAGCCATCACTGAGGCCACGGATCCGACGGCGGCCGCGAAGTCGCTGTTGCAGGCGCTGGACACCGTCCAGCGGTAGTAAGCGGTCGGGTGGTTACGCAGTCAGGCCGAGGCCTGTCATCCGGCGTGCGTGCTTGTCAGCGAGCTCGCCCGTCAGCCTCTTGACCGCCGCACGGGCGTCTCCGCCACTCCTCAGCGCGGGCCCCAGGTGCGGGTGTTCCGTGCCGACGCGTTGCGCCTGCGTCAGCGCTTCGCCCACCAGGCGGCGGCCCCACAACGCCAGGCGCGAGGCCAATCGGGGGTCGTCGGCCAATGCCCGCCTGAGCAGGACCCGCAGTACCTCCGTTGCCTGATCGGGGGAAGCCACGCGATCAACGAACTGTTGGGTCGTGGCATCAAGGAATGTCGCAACGGCCCTGTAGAAGTCCGATGACACGGTATCGATGACATAGGCCTTCATGACGGATTCGAACCAGTCCCCTGGCTTGGTGCGCTCATGGAAGTGGTCGAAAGAGCGCTGGAACGGCAGCATGGCCTCTTCGGGATCGATGCCCATCTCCGCCAGCCGATCGTTGAGGAGTGCAAAGTTTCCGTAGGCACCCACGGCGATTTTTGCGAGGACTGACCGGTCATGAAGCGTGGGGGCGTAGCGGGAATCGAAGGAGAGCCGCCCGAATGCCGACAACTCGCCATATGCCATTGCTCCGAGCAGCTCTGCGGCGAGTTGCCCGGTTGAAGCTGCTGCGTCCGGGGAAGTGCCCATGATCCAAGACTATCCGCCGGATTCGGGCTAACCTGATTTTCGTGTCACATCATCGGATTGCACCCAACGTCGACGATTCATCGGACCAGCTTGCCGCCGCCCTTGCTGCCCTGAGGACCGAGCTGGAGCTTCCTGGTACGTATCCCGCAGCTGCCGTGGAAGAAGCACGCCAAGCCGTGCAAACCCTTAAGTTGCCGGACCGGGACTTGCGCGATATCCCTTTTGTGACCATCGACCCTGCGACGTCGACAGACCTGGACCAGGCATTGTTCATAGACCGCTCCGGTGACGGCTACAAGGTTTTCTATGCCATCGCCGACGTGCCGGCCTTCGTGGTTCCCGGCGGCGCCCTGGATGCCGAAACACGGCAGCGCGGGCAGACGTTCTACGCTCCTGACGGGCGGATCCCCCTGCACCCCGAGGTCATCAGCGAAAACGCCGGAAGCCTGCTGGCCGGCCAGGTCTGCAGTGCTTTCGTCTGGGAATTCGACCTGGATGTGGAAGCGGAGGTGGTGGCAGTTTCGATGGCCCGCGCTGTTGTTCGCAGCACGGCCAAGCTGAGCTACAAAGGCGCCCAGCAGCAGATCGACGACGGAACAGCCCCACCTGTCCTGCAGCTCCTGAAAGAAGTTGGCCTCAAGCGCGTTGAGCTCGAACGGCTGCGCGGGGGCGCAAGCCTCAACATGCCGGAACAGGAAATAGTTCAAGCGACCGACGGCGGCGGGTACAGGATCGCTGCCGCCCCGTCCTTGCCTGTGGAGGACTGGAACGCCCAGATCTCCCTCATGACCGGCATGGCCGCCGCCCAAATGATGCTTGACGGAAAAGTGGGCATCCTGCGGACCATGCCCGCGCCGGACGACCGTTCACTGCTCCATTTCAAGCGGCAGACGGTTGCACTGGGCAAGCCTTGGGACGGCAAGATCACCTACGGTGAATACCTCCGGACGTTGGACGCATCCGATCCCAAGCAACTGGCCATCCTGCATTCGGCCGGTACGTTGTTCCGCGGCGCCGGCTACACCCCGTTTGACGGGGACGTGCCCGCCAACGTGGTTCAGGCAGCAATTGGGGCTCCCTACGCGCACACCACCGCACCGCTGCGGCGGCTCATTGACCGTTTTGTCCTGGTGATCTGCGAAGCCCTTAGCAATAACCAGCAGATACCGGCCTGGGCGCGTGAGGCTTTGCCGTCACTGCCCGAAATCATGGCGTCCTCGGACCAGCTGGCCGGACGCCTCGAGCGCGCTGCGCTGGACACTGTGGAAGCGGCGCTGGTGGCCAATCGCATCGGCCAGGAGTTCGACGCCGTGGTCATATCCGGGTCCAAGCCTTCGAACGGCAATGCCAACGGAAACGGAACGGGCAATGGAAACGGAAATGGAAACGGGAGCGGTCCGTACGGCGTCGTCCAGATTGCCGAACCTGCCGTGACTGCCCGCTGCGACGGCGAGTTGGAGTCCGGGACCAAGGTTCGGGTACGGCTGGTGAAGGCCGATATTGCCAGCCGGGAGATCCGGTTCCAGTTGCTTCCCTGACAGCCTTCCCGGCGGCGATCCGGGCTTTGCCGGCGCCAGAGGATAGACTAAGCCTGTAGTAATGGATGCCCGGTCGTTGATTCAGTTAATTTTTGAACTCAACAAGCCCGCCCCTACGCGATCTTGAGATGTACCAACTGGTCACCAGTGCCAGTACTTAGATAGCCCGCGATCGGCTTCCACTGGATTTGCTTGCGCGCCCGTTCGTGCTCCGGTACGGCTCCGCCGCCCCCGTTGAGCATGCAGCGCCAATGCCCAAATGAATAAGGAAACTCCCTGTGAGTGAATTGCATACCCATGAAGTCCTGACGGACTCCACCGGAACTGAAACCATCGAGCCCGAGGAAACGATCACCTCGGATGAGACGCCCCACGAGATCGAAGAAAAGTCGTTCGCTGACTACAACGTCCGCGCGGACATTGTCGAGTCCTTGGCCGACGCCGGGATCACACACCCCTTCCCCATCCAGGCAATGACCCTGCCCGTAGCCCTGAGCGGTCACGACATCATTGGCCAGGCGAAGACGGGTACAGGCAAGACACTGGGCTTCGGCATTCCCGCGCTCCAGCGCGTGGTCGGCCGCGACGACGCCGGCTACGAAAAGCTTGCTGTCCCGGGCGCACCCCAGGCCCTGGTGATCGTCCCCACGCGTGAACTCGCGGTGCAGGTTGCCAACGACCTCCAGTCCGCATCACGCAAGCGCAACGCCCGCATCGCAACCATCTACGGCGGCCGTGCCTACGAGCCCCAGATTGATGCGCTGCAGAAGGGTGTCGAAATCGTCGTCGGTACCCCGGGTCGCCTGATCGACCTCTACAAGCAGAAGCACCTGAGCCTGAAGAACGTCAAGATGGTGATTCTTGACGAGGCCGACGAAATGCTGGACCTTGGCTTCCTCCCGGACGTTGAGACCCTGATCGCCGGCACCCCTGCTGTTCGGCAGACGCTGCTCTTCTCGGCAACGATGCCTGGCCCCGTGATTGCGATGGCACGCCGCTACATGACGCAGCCCACCCACATCCGCGCTGCTGATCCGAACGATGAAGGCCTCACCAAGCGCGACATCCGCCAACTGATCTACCGCGCGCACAGCATGGACAAGACCGAAGTCGTGGCACGTATCCTGCAGTCACGCGGACGCGGCCGGACCATCATCTTCACCAAGACCAAGCGCACCGCCGCGAAAGTTGCCGAGGAACTCGTCGACCGCGGATTCGCCGCTGCAGCCATCCACGGCGACCTTGGCCAGGGCGCCCGCGAGCAGGCCCTCCGGGCCTTCCGCAACAACAAGGTGGACGTCCTGGTAGCAACCGACGTTGCAGCCCGCGGCATCGACGTCGACGACGTCACCCACGTCATCAACTACCAGTGCGTTGAAGACGAGAAGATCTACTTGCACCGTGTTGGCCGTACCGGCCGCGCAGGCAACAAGGGCACTGCCGTCACGTTCGTCGACTGGGACGACATGCCCCGCTGGGGCCTGATCAACAAGGCCCTGGGGCTCAGCGTTCCCGAGCCCGTTGAGACGTACTCCTCCTCACCGCACCTCTACACCGATCTGGACATCCCCGAGGGCACCAAGGGCAGGCTGCCGCGCAACAAGCGCGTCCTCGCCGGCGTAGACGCCGAGGTACTTGAAGACCTCGGCGAGACCGGCAAGAAGAACGCGCGCTCCGGCGGTTCCGGCCGTGACGGCGGTCGCGATGGCGGCCGTGGCCGCGACGGGGGACGTGGACGCTCCGGCAAGTCCGGCGACTCCGACTCCAGCGAATCCAAGGGCGACGGTGGACGCAACCGTACGCGCCGCCGTCGTACGTCAGAAGGCGAAGCAGCCCCGGCTGCTGGTGCCCCGGACGCCCGCACGGCCGCTACGGACAGCGCCGAAAAGCCTGCAAGGACGCGTCGCACCCGCACGCGCCGCCGCAACGGCGAAGTGGTCTCCGGTGAGACTGCAGCTGCCCAGTCCGGCAGCGCCGAGGCCTAAAAACCTCAATGACTGAAACTGTTTGGGCGCCGGACGGCGGCAACTTGGTGGTGCACGCGGACAACGCGGAATTCCTCCCTACGCTGCCGGACGGCGCCTTCACACTCATTTACGTGGACCCGCCCTTTAATACCGGCCGGGTCCAGCGTCGCCAGGAAACCCGCATGGTCCGCAACGCGGACGGTGACGGCGACCGCGTCGGCTTCAAGGGCCGCTCCTACGACACCATCAAGGGCGCCCTGCACAGCTACGACGACGCCTTCAGCGACTACTGGTCGTTCCTGGAACCCAAGCTCGTAGAGGCTTGGCGGCTGTTGGCTGACGACGGCACCCTGTACCTTCACCTCGATTACCGCGAGGTGCACTATGCCAAGGTGATGCTCGATGCGATCTTTGGCCGGGAATGCTTCCTCAACGAAATCATCTGGGCCTACGACTACGGCGCCCGCGCCAAGAACCGTTGGCCAACCAAGCACGACAACATCCTGGTGTACGTCAAGAACCCCACCAAGTACCACTTCGACAACGCCGAAGTGGACCGGGAACCGTACATGGCCCCGGGCCTCGTCACGCCTGCCAAACGCGAGCTCGGAAAGCTGCCCACGGACGTGTGGTGGCACACCATTGTCTCGCCTACCGGCCGCGAAAAGACCGGATACCCCACTCAGAAGCCCGAAGGACTGGTGCGCCGGATAGTCTCCGCATCAAGCCGTGAGGGCGACTGGTGCTTGGACTTCTTTGCGGGCTCCGGGACCCTTGGTGCCGTCGCAGCCAAACTGGGCCGCAGCTTTGTGTGCGTCGACCAGAATGAGCAGGCCATCGAGGTCATGCGGAAACGGCTGGGCAACAAGGCCGTCTTCCACGAGATCCAGCCGGCCAGCCCCTAGAACGCGTTCCAAGCGGGCTTCAGGCGACGCCCTTGACGAAAGCCGTCACGGAGTCGGCGATCATCTGCACGGCGATGGCGGAGAGCAACAGGCCGGCGATCCTGGTAACAAGCTCCACGCCGTTCTCGCCCAGCACGCGCTGGACCACCCCTGCGAAGCGCATTGCCAGGTACAGCGAGGCCAGCACTACCGCGATGCCAAGTCCCACGGCCAAATACTCGGACAGTTCGGTGGACTGCTGGACAAAGACCATCACCGCCACGATCGCGCCAGGACCGGCCATCAACGGAGTGCCCAACGGCACGAACGCGACGTTCTTGTACTTGGCGGCGTTTTCCTCGCCGCTGGTGGACCCCGTCAGCAACTGCAGTGCGATCAGCACCAGCAGCAGGCCACCGGCTCCCTGCAAAGCCGCCAGGGAGATGTGCATGTAGTTCAGGATGGACTGGCCGAAGATCGCGAACACGACGATGACACCAGTTGCCACCAAGAGCGCCTGGAATGCGGAGCGGTTCCTGTCCTTCGCGGACATCCGGGCCGTCAACGACATAAAAATCGGCACAGTTCCCGGTGGATCCATGATCACGAACAGCGTGACGATCACCGATGCGAGCAACTGCAAATCCATCAGCGGACCCCCATCAACGAACTACCGTACTGCCTGTTGCCAATTCCTCCATCAGTGCCAACACCTCAGGCGAGGTAGTGTTCTCACCCAAAAGATTCGGCTTCCCTGCTCCGTGGTAGTCAGAGGACCCTGTGACGAGGAGGCCGTGTTCCGCCGCCAAGCCCCGCAGGAACCCGCGTCCATCCTCAGGGTTGTCCCGATGCTCGACTTCAAGTCCCAGCAGTCCGGCGTCAATCATGTCCCTGTACGTCCGCTCTCCCACGATGCGTCCCCGCGATGACGCCACCGGGTGGGCGAAGACAGGAACGCCGCCGGCGGCACGAACAAGCTCGACGGCGAACGCCGGGTTGGGCGCGTAGTGCTGCACGAAGTACCGCGAATGTGAGGTGAGGATGGACGTAAAGGCTTCCGTCCGATCGGCGACAACGCCGGCGGCGACCAAAGCATCGGCAATGTGAGGGCGCCCCACAGTCGCACCCGGTGCCACATGGTGGATGACGTCGTCCCAGGTCAGGGGATAATCCTCGGACAACAAAGTGACCATGTGCTCCGCACGGGTGAGCCGGGCATCCTTGGACTTGGTGATCTCGTCCAACAATCCCGGGTGGGCGGGGTCGTGGAGGTAGCTCAGCAAATGGACGCTGATGCCCTGTTCGGTCCGGCAGGAGATTTCCATGCCAGGAACAAAAGCGATGCCGTGTTCCCGGGCAGCTGCAGCCGCTGACTCCCAGCCATCCGTGGAATCGTGGTCAGTCAAAGCTACGGCGTCCAAGCCTGCCGCCACAGCGGAAATAATCACCCCGGCGGGTGTCTCGGTTCCGTCGGAAACGTTCGAGTGCGCATGCAGGTCTATCCTCACTTTCCCAGCCTATGGGATGCAGCCCGGCTTGGAGCGTTGCGCCGTTGGCCTCCTCACGGAACTGGTGGGACGATGTAACGGTGAACGATGCCGAAAACACCCAAAACATGGACTCCTCAAACTCCCAGCCGCTGCAAGAGCGCGTCAACAACCGCTCACAGAGGCCCACGTCCGATGCCTTCAAGGCATTCATGGCCAGCAATTGGGCGCCTGCCCCGCAGGTGACCCCTGCGCGTGACGCCGTTGCAGACCATGCCGCCCGCCGCCGTCGTACCGTCTCCGAACTGTTCAAGGGCGAACGGCTAGTTGTCCCGGCCGGACCGTTGAAGGTCCGCTCCAACGACTGCGACTACCGCTTCCGCCCCCACTCGGGTTTCGCCCACCTCACAGGTTTGGGCCTGGACCACGAGCCCGACGCCGTCCTCATCCTGGAGCCGGTTGCGGAAGGAAAGGGCGACGACGGCGGTCACCACACCGCGACGCTCTACTTCCGCCCGCTGGCCGGACGCGATACCGAACAGTTCTACGCGGACTCCCGCGCCGGCGAGTTCTGGATCGGCGCCCGTCCCACCCTGGCCGAATTCGAAGCCCGGCTGGGCCTGCCCACCGCGCACATCGCCGAACTCGAGATGGCCATCACCAAGAACGTGGGTGCCCCGGAAATCGGTGGCATTTCCATCAGACTGGTCCGCAAGGTTGATGAGAACATCGACGCCCTGGTGGATACGGCACGCTACAACACCGCCAAGGACCCCGAGACCTTGGACCTCGGTGAACTCGACGCCCTGGATGAAAAGCTCAGCGAAGCACTCTCCGAACTGCGCCTGCTCAAGGACGAGTGGGAAATCGAACAGATGAGGATCGCCGTTGCGGCTACCGTTGAGGGCTTCGCCGACGTCGTTCGTGCACTCCCCCGTGCCTTGACCCACAAGCGCGGCGAGCGTGTTGTGGAGGGTGCCTTCTTTGCCCGCGCCCGTGAGGAAGGCAACGAACTCGGCTACGACACAATCGCCGCCTCCGGGAACAACGCCACAGTGCTTCACTGGAACCGAAACTCAGGAACCGTGAACGCCGGCGAACTCCTGCTCCTGGACGCCGGAGTGGAGGCCGATTCCTTGTACACGGCCGATGTCACCCGCACCCTTCCTGCCACCGGAACCTTCACCGACGTCCAGCGCAAGGTGTACGAGGCCGTTCTCGACGCCGCCGACGCCGGCTTCGCTGCAGCCCAGCCGGGCGTGAAGTTCCGCGACATCCACACAGCGGCAACCACGGTCCTGGCAGAACGCCTCGCTGAGTGGGGGCTCCTGCCTGTCTCCGTCGAGGAAGCCATCAGCCCCGAAGGCCAGCAGCACCGCCGTTGGATGCCGCACGGCACCAGCCACCACTTGGGCCTCGACGTCCACGACTGCGCCCAGGCCAAGCGCGAGCTCTACCTCGACGGGATCCTCACAGAGGGTATGGTCTTCACCATCGAACCGGGTCTCTACTTCAAGGATGAGGACCTCGCCATTCCGGAGGAATACCGCGGCATCGGTGTCCGGATCGAGGACGACATCCTGATGACCGCCGACGGCCCCGTCAACCTCAGCGCCGCATTGCCGCGCAAGGCCGACGACGTTGAGTCCTGGATGGCCGGCATCTACCAGGAGGCGCAGGGCTAAGCCCGGCCGCACTGCTTTGCAAAAGGGAAGGCCACCGGAGATCCGGTGGCCTTCCCTTATTCAGAACTTATTCTTGTCCAGTGCTTATCCAGGTCTACTGCTTGGACGAACCTTCGGAGCCGGACTCACGTCCATCCCCTTGCGGCGCGTTCTGGCCTTCAGTGACGCGGACACCGTACTGCGGACGGCCGTCGGGCAGGTCCGGGTAACGGACGGCTGCCGGCGCCGGGTTCTGAACGGGCTCCTGGGCGGCAGGCGCCGTTGTCCCGGCCGCTGCGTCCTGTCCCTCCGGGACGCCGGCGGTGGGCTCGGGGCCGCGCTGGCCGTAGGGATCGTTCCAGGTGGAAGGACGCTCCGGAGCCTGACCTGGCTGCTGCAGTGGAGGATTCTGGGGTCCGTAGTTTGGGGCCTGGGCCGTGGCTGCCTGCGATGGGTTCATGGGCAATTGCTGGAGTAGCCGCCGGGCTTCGTGCGCAGCCTCCACGGCAACGATGACATCGTAGTTGGTCGCCACCACCTGGCTGGTGGAGGTGAAGTCACGCTTCCCGCGTTGCGTGGCGTACGTGACGATTCCAAAGAGCATGAAGAACGCCGCGCCCATCAGCACGGAGGTGATGATGGAGAACGGACCACCTGCAGGGGTGAAGAAGGAGAGCATGACACCGACGAAAAGGCCGAACCACATGCCGCTCAAAGCGCCCGACAACGCCACCCGCGGGTAGCTCAGGCGACCGGTCACCCGCTCCACCATTTTGAGGTCGTTGCCCACGATCGACACCAGCTGAACCGGGAACTGCTGGTCCGCAAGGTAGTCCACCGCCTTCTGGGCATCCAAATACGAGGTGTATGAGCCCACAGTGTCGCCTTGGGGGACGCTGCGGGATTCCTCTACGGCTTTGGGAGCACCAAAAATGTTAGACATAGCCCCATTGTGTCTCATGGACATGTGTGGCGGCTGGAATTCAGCTAAAAGAGAGCAGACTCGGTAGCCTGTAAACATGAGCACACATCCTTCACGCGTCTTTGTCGCGCGCCTGCTCGGCTTGGACGTCTTCGACCCCTTGGGCGATCGTCTGGGCCGCTTGCGCGACGTCGTGGTGCTCTCGCGCGGGACCCGTGGAGCCCCCCACGTGGTGGGTATCGTGGTGGAGGTACCAGGCAAGAAGCGGGTCTTCGTTCCCATGACCCGCATTACGTCCATCGACCAGACGCAGATCATTTGCACCGGTTTGGTCAACCTGCGCCGCTTCGAGCAGCGCGGCGCCGAAACGCTGGTGGTGGCCGAGATGTTCGATCGCCGGGTGACGCTGGCCGACGGCAGTGGAGACGCCACGATCGAGGACATCGCCATGGACCAGCACCGGTCCAAGGACTGGTTCGTCAGCAAGCTGTTCGTACGGCGCGGACATTCTTTGTCACCGTTTGGCAGGCTCCGCCGCAACGAGACCCTCATCATCGATTGGGCCGACGCCCAGACCGGCGCCCACAACGAGCCCCAGGCCGCAACACAGTTCGTTGCGACCCACGAGGACCTCAAGCCCGCCGACTTTGCCGAGGCCCTGCAGGAAATGAGCGACAAACGGCGTTTTGAGGTAGCCAGTGAGCTCCAGGATGAGCGCCTCGCAGATGTCCTCCAGGAGCTCCCGGAAGATGACCAGGTTGAGATCCTTTCCGCCCTGGACGTTGAACGCGCCGCGGACGTCCTTGAAGAGATGGATCCCGACGACGCCGCCGACCTCCTCGCCGAGCTTCCGTCCGCGCA
The DNA here is from genome assembly GCF_902706295.1 of Arthrobacter sp. 18067. GTDB lineage: Bacteria > Actinomycetota > Actinomycetes > Actinomycetales > Micrococcaceae > Arthrobacter. The sequence goes on from NZ_CACSJJ010000009.1 coordinate 54,519, forward strand.
GGCCGAAGAGCTGCTTCAGCTCATGGAGCCCCAGGAAGCCGAGGATGTCCGCCGCCTCCTGGAGTACGACGAAGACACCGCAGGTGGCTTGATGACTCCTGTCCCTGTCATCCTCCCGCCGGAGGCGACTGTGGCCGAGGCGCTGGCCCACGTCCGCCGCGAAGAACTCTCACCCGCGCTGGCCTCCTCCATCTTCATCGCCCGCCCGCCTCTGGAGACACCCACCGGCCGTTTCCTTGGTGTGGTGCATATCCAGCAGCTTCTGCGTTTCCCTCCGCCGGAACCTCTGGGCAACCTCGTCGACAAAAACCTGGAGCCACTTTCGGACCAGGCCCACATCAGCGAAGTTGCCCGGACCTTGGCCACGTACAACCTGAATTCCCTTCCAGTCGTGGACGACGACGGCCGCCTTGTGGGGGCGGTGACTGTTGATGACGTGCTGGATCACCTGTTGCCGGATGACTGGCGCGCCCACGAGGACGATGCCCCTATAAGGAAACTTGGAGGCCGCATTGGCTGATAACAACGCCACCCGATCCACCAAGACCACAGGACGCTCAGGCAGCAGCCTGGACACGCCCCTGAGCGGCCGGCAGCGGATCCTTCCCAAGTTCTCACCCAACCCGGACGCCTTCGGCAACGCGACGGAGGGTTTCGCCCGTTTCATGGGCACGCCCACGTTCCTTGTCTACATGACGGTGTTCTGCGTGTTCTGGCTTGCCTGGAACTCCTTCGCGCCCACGGACTGGCAGTTCGACCGGATGGAGCTGGGCTTCACCCTTCTGACCCTGATGCTCTCGCTGCAGGCCTCGTACGCCGCTCCCCTCCTGCTGCTGGCCCAGAACCGGCAGGACGACCGGGACCGTGTCTCGCTTCAGCAGGACCGCCAGCGCGCGGAACGCAACCTCTCCGACACCGAGTACCTGACCCGGGAGTTGGCTTCCCTCCGCATAGCCCTGCGCGAAGTAGCCACCCGTGACTACGTCCGGACCGAGCTCAGGAGCCTGCTGGAAGACATCATCGATGCCCAGGAGGAACTCCGCGAGAACGAAGGCTCCGCTGATGGCTCGGAGTCGCCGGGCGAGAAGGTCAAGGAGAAGCTCAAGGAGAAGCGCGATAAGTCGCGTGGTCCCCGCACCCAGCAGATTCCGAAGGTCCGCCAGGCCCGTGCCAGCGGCCCGCAGCACTCCACCGCAAAGCCAACTCCCGAGAACCCTGAAAGCCGGACCTGACCGTATGAGCACCACATCTGCCGAGGCTCTTCATGCTGCCTTGGCAACCGTCATTGATCCCGAGCTACGCCGGCCCATCACGGAACTCGGGATGGTGGAATCGGTGTCCGCCGACGATGCCGGCGCCGTGCACGTAGCTGTCCTGCTGACCATTGCCGGGTGCCCGCTGCGCGAGACCATCACGGAGGACGCCACGGCGGCGTTGTCCAGTGTGCCCGGCGTAACCGGCGTGGACGTGGAACTGAAGGTCATGACGCCGGCCCAACGCGAAGCCCTCAAGGAACAACTCCGAGGACCCGGCGGGCAGCGAGGCATACCTTTCACCAAGCCTGGTTCGCTGACCAAGGTTTACGCCGTTGCCAGTGGAAAGGGTGGTGTCGGCAAGTCCTCGGTCACCGTCAACCTCGCCTGTGCATTGGCCGCCCAGGGCCTGCGGGTGGGCATTGTGGACGCCGACGTCCACGGCTTCTCAGTTCCGGCCCTTATGGGGATCACCCAAAAGCCCACCCAAGTTGACGACATGATCCTGCCCCCGGTGGCGTACGGAGTGAAAGTCATCTCGATCGGCATGTTCGTCGCTGGCAACCAGCCGGTTGCCTGGCGTGGACCCATGCTCCACCGCGCCCTTGAACAGTTCCTGACGGACGTCTATTTCGGCGACCTCGATGCCCTCTTCCTGGACCTGCCTCCGGGCACGGGCGACATTGCCATTTCCGTAGCCCAGTTGTTGCCGAACGCCGAGATCCTGGTAGTGACCACGCCGCAGGCAGCTGCAGCGGACGTCGCTGAACGCGCCGGAACCATCGCCACCCAGACAGGGCAGAAGGTGGCCGGCGTCATCGAGAACATGTCGTTTCTGGAGATGCCCGACGGCGGCCGGATGGAATTGTTCGGAAGTGGCGGAGGGGCCATCCTGGCTGAGCGGTTGAGCGCTGCCGTAGGTACCGATGTTCCGCTTCTGGGGCAGATTCCGTTGGACATCCGGTTGCGTGAGGGTGGCGACGCCGGGAAGCCCGTGGTCCTGGCAGCACCCGAAACGGCCGCTGCCAAGGCCATGCAGGAAGTCGCCTCGGCCTTGGCCTCACGGCCTCGCGGATTGTCAGGCCTGCCGCTGGGGATTCAGCCGCGCTGACGGACACCGCGTTTACGACGCAGCCGGGTATCCCGGATCAGGTGGCTTCGGAGTCGAAAGGCGCGGCTTCGCCGTCGGCCAGGCGTTCAATGACACGGGTCGGGGCCTTGGGCTTGGCCTCTGTCGACGCGGTGGCGGCAGCAGTAGCGGCAACAGCAGGAGCACCGGCACTCACGGGCTTGGAGTCATCATCAAGGAGGGCATCCTTGATGATGCGCCGGGGATCGTACTGGCGGGGATCGTACTTCTTCCAGTCGACTTCATCGATATCGATGCCGACTTCTTCCTTGATCTGCTCACGCGCGCCCGAAGCCATCCGCCGGACTTCCTTGACCAGGTTTGCGAGCTTTTGAGTGTATTCGGGCAAACGGCTGGGACCGATGACGAGTACGCCGATAATCAGAAGGAGTATGAACTCCGGGCCGTTGATTCCAAACACGCTACGAAGATTACCTTGTCTGTGGTGTCGCTCATAAACCGGCGGGACGGAGAAGGGTCTGGAGGCCGCGCAGCAGTCTCGCATACCATGCCTCCGACCCTTCACTGGAAGGCGGAACGGCCACGGACTCCCCGGCCCGGACGATCTCGGGAACGGCGTCATCCGCGGATTCTGCCGGGAGGTCGGACGCATAGCTGATCACGGCCGCAGGCATGGTGTAGACAGCCTTCCACGGGCTTCCCTGCGTGACGGAAAGGCGTGCGGACGTGGTTTGTCCGGTGGCGGCCTGATCCACCGGCAGGTGCTCTTCCACGATGGTGGCGTAGTGCCCTTGGCTTTCAAGCCTGAGCTCCACAGCTGGATGACCGTTATGCATGGTTGCCTGGGCTGACACGATGTGGAAGCCCATGGCTGACAGTTCAGGGCAAGCCCACCCGTCTTCCCGCAGGATATCCAACTGGGCAGCACTCAAGCTGACGGCGCTGCCAGCCCGGAAAGTGGGTCCCACTGTGGTGTCAGCAGATGTTCCCGTCCACGCGCCGGCGAGTGCACCAACTTCGCTGGTTCCCGGGAGGGCCTGGGCTTGGTCATCGCCTGATACGACATAAGCCGATACTGCGAGGGCGCCGACGCTTACCACCAGGGTGCTCGCGGCTACGCCCGCAAGGCGAACGCCACGACGGAGCCCGGACCCGGATGCCTGGGCCGGGAACGCCTGGTCCGGCTCGTTGGCAAGCCTCTCGGTGTGCTGAATGAGCCGGGCGGCCAGATCCTGGCTTGCTTCGGGCACGGCGGCACTTCGAAGCCGTTCAAGGTACTGCCGCTCCCGGCGTTGGGCGGTGCTGCAATCGGCGCATTCCTGCACGTGTTCCGGGCTTCGCGTATGGCGCAGGGCAGCTAATTTGCGCCGGGACAAAGGTCCCGGACGTTGAGGATGTCGGGGCATCGACGTCCTAAAGAATGCTGGCGATGCGCGGCATCTTCAGGCGCGGCTTGCGTGCCTCCGCGGGACGGGGGTCACGGTGGGCAAGCTTCTCGCGCAGCATGGTCCGGCCGCGGTGGATGCGGGACCTGACGGTCCCCAGCTTCACGCCCAGGGCCTCTGCAACCTCGTCATACGAGAGGCCTTCAAGATCGCACAGCACGACGGCGGCGCGGAAGTCGGGCGGCAGCTCCTCCAGCGCGCGCTGGACGTCCAGGTCAAGGTTGTTGTGCTCGAAGCTCTGCTCCGGACCGGGTTCGCGGCCGGGCAAGCGCGACTCGGCATCCTCAGCAAGTGCGTCGAAACGGATCCGGCTCTTGCGCCGGGCCTGGTCCAGGAACAGGTTGGTGGTGATGCGGTGCAGCCAGCCATCCAAGGTCCCCGGCTTGAAGTTCTCAAGAGAACGGAATACCCGGACAAAGACCTCCTGTGTGAGGTCCTCGGCGTCGAACTTGTTGCCGGTCAGGCGATAGGCGAGGCGATATACCTTGGCGGAGTGGTTCGCGACCACTTCCTCCCAGCTGGGCATGACCCAGTCAGTAACGGCCTCAAGGCTTTCCGATGTTTGGACTGGCGCAGCATGCGATGCCGGCATCGTCCACTCCCCTCAAACTGTGGTTCACCGAGTCTTCGGCGCCGCCCACCTCATGGATGACCGGAGCATTATCATCCCAAGGTTGTCTGGGAATTTCCTGACTGGGAGCGGTTTTTCCCGCAGGGCTGAATACGCTTGCGGACACAGCTCCAGGGCGTCGCTCCAACAACTGGGATACGTGGGCTGACACAGTAGTCTGGTACAAACACCCCTACCCGCGGAAAGCGAAACCCTTCATGAGTGCCGACAAGTCAAGCAGCTGGTCCTATGCAGAAGATCTGCCTGCTGAGGATGACGTCTTGTTGCGCGCCCGGGAGAGGTCCTTCGAGCTGGGAGTCACGCCCATCAGCCCGGGTGTCGGGGCGGTCCTGACGGTCCTGGCTGCCGCTTCCAAGGCCCAGACCGTGGTCGAAGTCGGCTCGGGAGCTGGGGTGTCCGGTGTTTGCCTGCTGCGTGGCCTGAGCCCCCAGGCCGTCCTGACCACCATTGACGTTGACGTCGAACACCTCAAGGCCGCCAGGGAAGCCTTCCTGGAATCGGGCAGCCCTGCCAACCGTACGCGCACTATTTCCGGCCGCGCAGCTGACGTGCTGCCGCGCTTGACCGACTCCGCCTACGACCTCGTTTTCATCGACGCAGACAAGCCGAACTTCCCCAAGTACGTGGAACAGGCGATCCGCCTGCTCAAGTCCGGCGGAACGCTGGTCATCAACGATGCCCTGGACAAGGACCGTGTAGCCAACCCCGCTGCGCGCGACTCCACCACCGTGGTCCTGCGCCAGATTGGCAAGGCAATTCGCGACGACGAGCGGTTGGCTTCAGCCATGCTGCCCACCGGCGATGGCCTGCTGGTAGCGGTCAAGAAGTAACCTGCGGTCCTGGTCCGTACGGGACCAAACAATAACCGGCCTTAAACAAAAGCAGGGCCCGGCTCCCGCCGGGCCCTGCTTTTAAATCTATTCGGTCACACCTACGAGGCATTCCTTGAGGTTTTCCGCTTCGGCGGCATTGAGCTCGACTACAAGTCGTCCTCCGCCTTCGAGTGGCACACGCATGATCAGGCTGCGTCCCTCTTTGGTAACTTCCATAGGGCCGTCGCCAGTACGTGGTTTCATAGCCGCCATTAGGAAAATCCCCTCCATTTGTCCCAAGTCACGCCCAACCCGGCCGGGCTGGATCCGCGTCGCAATTGCAGCCGGCGGCACCGCTTGGGAGGCCGCCTTGGCCGGGCACTTTTTAGGTGCTTTGTCCTTGCTCGTAGTCCATTATCCCGTACTTACCCGTCCGTAGCGAATCAGCGGGCCATTTGTCCGGGCTTTGTACATATTGTGTTTCCCGGGCAAAGCTCCACGTCAGGGCGGATAGTCGCCACCGCCGGGCAACGGAGCCCATGCCCAAAGCCATACCACCCAGACGATTTGGAGGAGAACGAACAGGACCACCACGGTCCCCCGATAGGCTCTGGACCTGGACAGCAGCGCCGCACCCAAAGCCAGCGGGAAAAGCGGTAGCAGCATCCGGAAGGTGCTGGTCTGCGGATGCAGGAATACCAGCAGATAGCCCATATAACAGGCGCACCACAGCCGGAGTTCCGTTCCTATGGCCCTGACGGGCTTGGAGATCATCACCAGCACGAAAAGAGCGGTGAAGACGAAGGGGGCCAGCACTCCCAGCACGGGCCCGAACAACATCCGGCCAGTATCAAACCACGGTTTAAAGGGGACAAGATCATGTCCCCGCCATGCCGTTTCCGTGCGGGTGTAGGCCGCGGGGTCCCCTGTCACGGCCCAAGCGATGGCCGGCCACGCCAAGGCTCCAAGACCCGTCGCGAACACCAGGACGGCCAGTGACACCAAGCTGCGCGTCGAGCTCGGACCTTTTACAGTGCCGACTGCTGTCGTCCCACCAACTGTTTCCAGCGCCGATGCCGGCGGCCGCAACCGGCCCCATAACCGCCACAGGAACAGAAGCCCCAGCATGGCGGCAAACGGAACTCCGGTTGGCCTGGACAAACACATCAGGAGCACGACGGGAATGGCTGCAAGGTAGTGGCGCCTGACGACGAGCAACAGTGACGCCGCCAGCAGCAGCAGGTTCAAGGATTCGGCATACGGGACTTGCAGGATCGGGGACACCGGAAAAGTGGAAACGAAGACTACGCCCCACATCGCCGAGCGCCTGCCTGCGAACTCCCGGAAGAGCTTGTAGATGACTAATGCCGCACCCAGTCCGGCCAGCATCGCAATGGCCGTGAGGGCAGGCAATGCCCCGATCCCGGTGATTGCGGACACGCCGCGCGCCAGGAAGGGAAACAGCGCATAGAAGGCCCAGGCATTTTCCTTGACCACGCCGTTTGCATCCACGGGCAGTACCGAGGGATAGCCCTTGTCTGCGGCTTCCTGGTACCAGCGTCCGTCCCAGATCGTAATGAAGTTCCAGTAGTCCGGCGCGGGCGGGAACCAGGGGTTGGTTCCCTGGTGAATGGCCGCGGCCATGAAGATACAGGCGCTGACCACCCTGGCCGCCACGAAGACCAAGGAAACCTGCAGCCACCACGGCCACGCGCCCATCCGAGCCACTGCGGCTGAGACCGCATGCGAGACCCGGGATGTCGCGCCTTCGGTCTGGGCGGGAGCCTCCGGGCTCACGGTTTGTTCCGCGTGGTTTCGCCATCCTCCAGCCGCGGCTGTGCCAGTGCATTGAGTCTTTCGATCTCACGGTCCTTGGCCAGCAGCTGGTCCCGAAGGTCATCAAGGACCTGGTCAACCTGGTCCATCCGGTATCCCCTGAGCCCCAGCGCGAAACGCAGGGAATCGATATCGGAGGGCTTTGCCTGGGACGGCAGCACCACGGGGGGCAGGTTTGGTACGGGGTCGTCGAGGCCCGCTCCAATCGAGCGCCCCCGGACCATCCCGGCTCCGAGGTACAGCGCAGCGCCGAGAAGGACAATCGCGAGGAACACCAGGAAAAAGCTCACAGGTCCATCGTGCCAGAAACGAGGGCCTATTCCGGGCGCTGGTTTCCGTTGGGTGTGGGAGGAAGGGGCGCCCCGTGCAAAACGCGGTGCACGGCATCGGCGGGGTCGTCCACCAACTGGATCAGGTCAAGGTCCTTTTCAGACACCATTCCCTCTGCCACCAGTGTTTCCCTTATCCACTCGAGCATCGGGCCCCAGAACCGCACGCCCAGAAGGACGATGGGGAACGACGTCACCTTGCGGGTCTGAACCAGCACCATTGCCTCAAAGAGTTCGTCCAGCGTTCCCAGCCCGCCGGGAAGGACCACAAACCCCTGGGCGTATTTGACGAACATGGTCTTGCGGGCGAAGAAGTACCGGAAATTGATGCCCAGGTCCACCCATTGGTTGAGGCCCTGCTCGAACGGCAGTTCAATCCCGAGGCCCACGGAGACTCCGTTGCCTTCCACGGCACCTTTGTTTGCCGCTTCCATCGAACCAGGCCCGCCGCCGGTGATCACCGCGACACCCGCTTCGGCAAGTTTGCGCCCAACATCCACGGCCATCTCGTAGTACTCGGTTCCCGGCTTTGTACGTGCGGATCCGAACACGCTGACAGCCGGGCCCAGGTCTGCAAGGGCACCGAAGCCCTCCACGAATTCGCTCTGAATCCTCAGGACACGCCACGGATCGGTGTGAATGAACTGTCCGGCACCACTGGTATCCAGCAAATGCTGGTCAGACATTCCGGTATCAGCTTGTTTGCGCCGAAGCTCCAAGGAGCCCTTGTGCTTGGCCGGGGCAATGTCCGAAGGCAGGGGCACACGGGCTGCCTTGACGTGGCCGTTGGCATCGGGGTGGGGTACTGGGTGCTGGCTGATGCTCATTGCCCAAGGCTAGCGCCTATGGGCGCTTGCTCCGTCGCCGCGACCCGGTTCTTGCATTGCAGTCTGGTATATCGCTGGGGAGCAGGTTTCTGTTCAGTCACGATCTTCAGGAAGTTGCCGTGACCGTGGTCATATTTGCTTCTTTGTTCGCTAGATTCGTCGTATGACTACTCAAGCGTCCGGCGATGCCCTCGTCTCCCTGAATGGCGTCAACAAGCACTACGGTCAATTGCACGTCCTCAAGGACATTAACCTTCAGGTCAAGAAGGGTGAAGTGGTGGTGGTCATCGGGCCTTCCGGCTCCGGTAAGTCCACTCTGTGCCGTGCGATCAACCGTTTGGAAACGATCGACGACGGCGATATCGCCATCGACGGGAAGAAGCTTCCCGAGGAAGGCAAGGACCTCGCGCACCTGCGTGCCGACGTCGGAATGGTCTTCCAGTCCTTCAACCTGTTCGCCCACAAGACGATTCTTGAGAACGTCACCTTGGGCCCCATCAAGGTAAAGAAGGTGGCCAAGGGCACCGCAGACAAGGAAGCCATGGCTCTCCTTGAACGCGTAGGCGTCGGGCACCAGGCCCCTAAGCTTCCCGCCCAGCTCTCCGGTGGCCAGCAGCAGCGTGTGGCTATCGCTCGAGCACTGGCCATGAAGCCCAAGGTGATGCTTTTCGACGAGCCTACGTCTGCGTTGGACCCCGAGATGATCAACGAAGTCCTGGACGTCATGATCCAACTGGCCAAGGAAGGCATGACCATGATCGTAGTCACCCACGAGATGGGCTTTGCCCGCAAGGCTGCTGACCGTGTGGTGTTCATGGCTGACGGCCAGATCGTGGAAGACGCAACTCCCGAGGAATTCTTCACCAACCCGAAGAGCACCCGCGCCAAGGACTTCTTGTCCAAGCTTTTGACCCACTAGCTCCTTACCGCCCGTAGCCCAGGCCGTAAAGACCTCACCCAGGCCGTACGACGGCCAACCTAAGAAAGGAATGTCATGAAGGCTTTCATTACCCGGAGGAAGTCGCTGCTGGTGGCCGCTTCTGCCGTGCTCGCCCTCTCGCTGAGCGCATGTGGCGGCAGCAGCACCACCTCCACCCCTGTTGCCTCGGCGAGCTTCGAAGCCGGCACAACGATGGAGAAGCTGAACAAAGCGCAGAAAATCACCATCGGTACCAAGTTTGACCAGCCGCTGTTCGGCCAGAAGGGCCTGGACGGCAAGCCTGTCGGTTTCGACGTCGAAATGGGCAAGGCGATCGCCGCCAAGCTGGGTATTCCTGCCGACAAGATCGAATGGGTAGAGACCGTCTCCCAGAACCGCGAGTCGTTCATCGAGCAGGGTCGCGTTGACCTCGTCATCGCCACCTACACCATCAACGACGCCCGCAAGGAGAAGGTTGCCTTCGCCGGACCGTACTACGAAGCCGGCCAGGCGCTGCTGGTGAACAAGGACGATACTTCCATCACCAAGCCTGAGGACGTCAAGGGCAAGAAGGTCTGCTCCGTGACGGGTTCCACCCCGGCAAAGACCATCGCCGAGAAGTACGGCGCAGAGGTTGTTCCGGCCGCCACCTACACCGCTTGCTTGGAGCCCTTGCGCAACAAGCAGGTAGTTGCAGTGACCACGGATAACGTGATCCTCGCCGGCTACGTGGACAAGGAACCGGACGCCTTCAAGCTCGCCTCTGACGAGACCTTCACCAAGGAGCCCTACGGCATCGGCCTGAAGAAGGACGACACCGTCTTCCGCAACTGGATCAACGACCAGCTCGAAGCATTCCAGAAGGACGGCGAGTACAAGAAGGCTTGGGAAGCCACTGCAGGCAAGGTCATCAAGACCACTCCTGAACTTCCTGCTGTCAACCGCTACTAGTCGGGATCCGTTGACTGCCGCCGCCCCCCGGGCGGCGGCAGTTCACGACTCCAGGACCCTGTTCCCTGATTAGCTGCAGCCAAAGGAAGCCATGGACGCCGTCATAGCAAGCCTCCCCGAGTACTGGGACGGATTTCTCCGAACCCTTTATCTCTCCGTAATTTCAGGAATCATTGCCCTCCTTGTCGGCACACTCCTGGCGGCCATGAGGGTTTCCCCCGTGGCTGCACTCCGCGGGTTCAGCATGTTCTATGTTGAAGTCGCACGTAACACCCCGTTGACCATCATTTTCTTCTTCGCAGCCATCGTTCTCCCCCGGCTGGGCGTCAAATTCGAACAATTCGAAGTCGCCGCCATCATCGCGCTGAGCAGCTACACGGCAGCCTTCATCGCCGAAGCAGTCCGTTCCGGTGTCAACAGCGTGCCGGTGGGCCAAGCAGAAGCTGCCCGGAGTATCGGCATGACCTTCACCCAGGTCCTGGGTTTCATTGTGCTTCCCCAGGCCGTCCGTACCGTCATACCTCCGTTGATCAACATCTTGATCGCCTTGGTCAAGAACTCTTCGGTGGCGGGCGCGTTCTTCGTCCTCGAGCTTTTTGGCTACGGCCGCCAGCTCTCCAACGACTACGGTGACCAAGTCCTCTGGATCCTGCTCGGGGTGGCCTTCTTCTACCTCCTGATCACGGTACCTCTGGGCCTACTGGCGCACTTTGTTGAACGAAAGGTGGCGATTGCCCGATGACCTCGGTCCTGTACGACGTCCCCGGGCCCAAAGCCCGCCTTTACTCGCTCCTGGGATCCGCAGCCGGAATCCTGATCATTCTCGGTGTCCTTGCCATTGCCGTCACAACACTGGCTCAGCAGGGCATCTTCGACGCGGACCGCTGGGAGATCTTCTACGGCCCATTGGCCCCGGATGTCTGGAGCTTGATCGGCCAAGGCATCCTCTCCACGCTGGCCGCAGCTGCAGTCGCAGCAGTCATTGCCTTCCCCTTGGGAATTGGGCTCTGCCTGCTGAGAATCTCCCTGATCGCCTGGATCCGTATTCCAACCCAGGTGGTCCTCGAGTTCCTCCGCGGCATGCCCGTGGTCCTCATGATGTTGTTCGTCCTGCTGGTTTTCGCAACCGGTCAGTTCCAGGCTGTGGTGGTGGGCCTGACGCTCTACAACGCCGCCATCTTTGCCGAAATCCTCCGTGCAGGCATCCAGTCGCTGCCGAAGGGACAACGTGAAGCCGGCCTGGCCATTGGCCTGCGGAGCTTCCAGTCGCGGATGTCCATCGAATTCCCCCAGGCCGTCCGCCGGATGCTGCCTTCGTTGGTCGCCCAGCTGGTGGTCCTGCTCAAGGACACCTCGCTTGGTTACATCGTGGGCTATGAGGAACTCCTGCGGAAAATCCAGATCATGGCAGACTTCCTGGGCCCGGACTTCCTGTTCCCGGCATTCTTCGTGGGCGCTGCGATCTACATCCTGATCAACCTGACCGTTTCACGGATTGCGATCCTGATCGAGCGCCGTGGTTCCAAGAAGGCAGCGGGTGGCGTGGCTCCCCCCAGTCTCCGGACAGGTCTCGTGGTGGGTGGTAACGATCCCGTCGCCAAGGACTCCGTTGAGGGTCCGGATAAGAAGTAGCAATTCCTGCACAAACAAAAGAAGGTCCGCAGCCGCCAAGGCTGCGGACCTTCTTTGTCAGCAGTACGTCTTAGCCAGCCAGCCAGGTCCGCAGTGCGCGGAGGCACTCACGGATGGCATCGGCGTCGACGTGTTCGTTGTCCTTGTGAGCCAGCAGCGGGTCGCCTGGACCGAAGTTCACTGCAGGGATGCCAAGTTCACTGAAACGCGCGACGTCGGTCCATCCGTACTTGGGCTTGGGCTCGGCACCGACGGCGGCCACGAAGGACGCGGCGGCGGGGTGGTTGAGTCCCGGGCGGGCGCCGGCGGCAGCGTCGGTGCGAACGACGTCGAATCCTTCCAGCAGTTCACGGACGTGGGCTTCCGCCTGGTCCGGTGTCTTGTCCGGGGCGAAGCGGTAGTTGATCTCCACCACGCAGCGATCCGGAATGACGTTTCCCGCAGTGCCGCCGTTGATCTTTACGGCATTGAGGCTTTCGCGGTAATCAAGGCCGTCCACATTGATGGTCCGGGGTTCGTACGCTGCGAGTCGGGCGAGGATGGGCGCCGCAGCATGGATGGCGTTGCTGCCCATCCATGCACGCGCGGAGTGGGCCGTCTCGCCGATGGTGGTGGCTTCGAAGCGGCTCGTGCCGTTGCACCCACCCTCCACTGTGCCGTGCGTGGGTTCCAGGAGGATTGCAAAATCGCCATCCAGCAAGTTACCGTGATTGCGCACCAACCTGCCGAGGCCGCTCTTCACGGCCTCCACTTCCTCGTGGTCGTAGAAGACGAAGGTGACATCCTTGTCCGGCTGCCTACCGTCGTCGAACAGTGTTGCCGCCAGCGCCAACTGCACCGCGACGCCGCCCTTCATATCCGTGGTCCCGCGGCCGTAGAGCACACCTTCGCCGGGAACGCCCGACTCCCACGTGGCGGGCACTGTGCCCAACGATCCGTCAACTGTGGGCAGGGGAACAGTATCCAGGTGCCCGGCGAGGATGACGCGTTCAGCGCGGCCGAGTTCGGTTCGCGCAATGATGGCGTCACCGTCCCGGACCACCGTGTAGGCGGGGATGGCACGCAATGCGGTCTCGACGGCGTCAGCCAGTTCGGTCTCGTTTCCGGAGACACTGTTGAAGTCAATGATCGCGGCCGTCAGCAAGGCAACGTCCTGGCGCAGGTCAAGGAGGGCGGGAGCAGGGTTCAAGGTCACCCGTCCAGCCTAATCCCCGGAAACAACCCAAAATGCGACCTCCATGGCATGAGACAGGTTTTAACCGACCTCTGCCTGCTGGATAGACTTGGGCCCATGACTGAAACTGCTTCCTCTGCTGTGCCCGCAAACGCGCCCGCCAACGACCGTTCGGCCTACGGATTCGGCCTCGCCACCATCGCCACCTCGGCCTCCGGGGAAGCAACCGTGCTGGACGTCTGGTTCCCCGCACCCGCGCTCGGCGTTGCCGCCGAGACCTTGCGTGACGTCGACAACGCCGATCCCGCACTCACTGCACTTGCCGATGAGGGCAAGGATGCCGATCGCGGCACCGAGCAAAAAGTGGTCTTCGCGCAGATCGACCTCGACGCCGCACCGGCAGACACTGCCGATGCCTACCTGCGCCTGCACCTGCTTTCCCACCGCTTGGTCAAGCCGAACAGCATCAACCTCGATGGCGTCTTCGGCAAGCTGCCCAACGTTGTGTGGACCAACTTCGGTCCGGCTGCCGTGGATGGCTTCGAGCTGACCCGCGCCCGCTTGCGCAAGCGCGGCAACGTGGTGGTCTACGGCGTGGACAAGTTCCCGCGCATGGTTGACTACGTTGTCCCCACCGGCGTGCGGATTGCCGACGCCGACCGCGTCCGTCTGGGTGCGCACCTCGCCGAGGGCACCACCGTGATGCACGAGGGCTTCGTGAACTTCAACGCAGGCACGCTGGGCACCTCCATGGTGGAAGGCCGCATCTCGGCTGGCGTCGTTGCCGGCGATGGCACCGACGTTGGCGGTGGCGCGTCCATCATGGGCACACTCTCCGGCGGCGGCAAGGAAAAGATCGCACTGGGTGAGCGCGTGCTGCTCGGAGCCAACTCCGGCGTCGGCATCAGCATCGGCGACGACTCCGTAGTGGAGGCCGGCCTGTACGTCACCGCCGGTACCCGCGTGCGCGTCCCAGGTCCCAAGGACGAAAACGGCGAGGACACCAGCAAGATCATCAAGGCCGTGGAACTCTCCGGCGTTCCCAACCTGCTCTTCCGTCGAAACTCCACCACCGGCGGCGTGGAAGTCCTTCCCCGCAAGGGCCAGACGGTAGAGCTCAACGAGGCCCTTCACGCCAACTAGCAGGAGGACCTTCGTGCGCCGGTTCCGCCGCGCCATGGTTGCGGTGCTGGCCTTGGCCCTCGTAGCAGGTGCCATCTACGCGATCGTTGCTGTGCTGCAGCGCTCCGAGACCTTGGTCACGGAGCGCTGCGTCGCCGTCGTGGGTTCAGACAGTCATGAGCTGGCCACGGACCAAACCGCGAACGCTTCGCTGATCTCCGCTATCTCTGTCAAACGTGGGCTGCCGCCCCGGGCGGCGAGCATAGCCCTTGCCACGGCCATGCAGGAATCCCGGCTCCGGAACATCAACTATGGCGATGAAGCGGGCCCAGACTCCCGTGGCCTGTTCCAGCAGAGGCCATCACAAGGCTGGGGTACAGAGGCCCAAGTCATGGACCCCGTCTATGCAACGAACGCGTTCTACGACGGCCTGGTCAAAGTGCCCGGCTTTGAGACCATGGAAATCACCCAGGCAGCCCAAGCTGTCCAACGGTCGGCCTTCCCTCGCGCCTACGCCCAGCACGAGGGCATGGGCCGCGCTTTCGCGTCGGCCCTGACGGGGCATTCTGAATCATCGCTGGACTGCGAATTGCGCATGCCCGACGCAGCAGGTGACCCCGCCGCCGTCGTGGATGAAATCACGACGGCGTTCGGCACCCAGGCGGCCACGGTACAGGGCCGTACGGTCCACCTGGACATCACCGGCACGCAGGCGTGGGCAGTGGCCCACTGGGCCGTGGCGAATGCCAAGTCCTTGTCCATCACGCAGGTGGACGTGGGCGGACAGACGTGGAACCGCGAGAAGCGGAATGGTTGGCAGGCCTCGGCCGCGCCTTCGGAAACGGTCACCGTAACGGTGTCGGCGCCCACCACCTAAACGATGCTGTCCATAGGGGGTCAGGCGAGGATCTCCACCACCGGCTGGACGTAGCTACGGAACACATCGGGCTCTGACAGCAGCCTGTGGCTCATGATCATGGTGCTGGGCTCCAAGTACCACGCGCGGGGTTCATTGAGTGGTAATTCAATGATCGTGAGGTCGAAGTCGCGGGAGCTGCGGCCGACTTCCAGGAGCCGGTCCTCCACCATTTCGTTCAACACATGCGTCACGCCGTTGGCTTCCCGTGCTGCTTCCAGGGCGGCATACTCATCAATCCGGTCCGTGGCCCACCCCAAGGCGGAGCCAAAGTGGGCCTGCAAGACCCGTTGGAGGGCAGGGGAATTGCCGAACGCCTTGAAGCTTGGTGGTGAAAGCTCATGAGCCGGCTTGGGATATGACCTCACCAGCTTCTCCCACCAAGCCTCCCATTCAGTCTTGAGAGCCTGGACGCCGCCTACGTCAGAGGTGAGGTGGGTGTGGTCCGCATGCCGGATTTTGGGTGCTGCGTGGGACAGGCTCGGTTTTCCGGCACCGTCCAGGCCAGCTACATCGCGCAAGTACAGAGCGATGAGCATCGGCCCGGACGTGTCCATGGTGATGCGCCATCCCGGGCCGCCTGACTCATGCATCCGAATTCCTCCCTTGGCAGGTTCCCGACAAGTCCCAGTCTATTCCCGTTGAGTCTGGACGGTAGTGGCAGGGCGGCACTGCTTGAGGGAGACACCCCGTCCTAGTGCGCCGGCACTGCACCCAGGGATCGCAGGTGCGCGGTGAGGACATCGCTGCACATTTCGGCCGTCATCCACTCCGGCTGCAGCAGTGCATGCATGCACAAGCCATCCATGGTGGCCAGGAGCCGCTCTGCTTCGGTGACGAGGGTTTGCTGGACGTCCGCTCCCCCGGGGCTCAGGAGCATGATCAAACGCCCGACGACGGCCGCTACAGTGCGGTGGCTGCGCTCCGCTTCGGCTGCCAGGACGGGTTTGATCCGGGCGGCGTGCCGGAAAGCCATCCACACGCAGGCATCCACTGCGAGTTCCTCGTCCAACGGCAGGAACTGTCCGAGCAGGTTAAGGACAGCGGCGTGCTGTTCCGGGCTGCCACCCGCCTCGTCCCCGACTGCTGTCAGCGCTGATTCAAGTCGTCCCGCAATACGGTCGATCACTGCGCCAAAGGAGAAAACCAGAAGGTCGTCGCTGCTGGCAAAGTAGTGCCGAACGGAGCCCACGGCCAGTCCTGCCTCGTCCGCTACTTCCCTGAGGGAGGCCCGTTCCAAGCCATCGCTGGCAATGATCCGGAATACAGCTTGGACAACGTCAAGGCGCCGGGCTTCGGCATCAACAATTTTAGGCACCAATAGTTTTTAGCACGAACGTGCTTCAACACCGCTCAACACAGAGCGGCGTGGCTCCGATTTCCGATACCGTAGGAACCATGAAAATTCTTGTCACGGGTGGCACCGGCTACATCGGTTCCCACACCGTTTTGTCCCTTCAGGAAGCCGGCCACGACGTCGTCGTGCTTGATAACCTCGTAAACTCCAGCGAGGAATCCCTCCGCAGGGTCTCGGAGCTCACCGGCAAGACGGCCGCCTTCCACCAGGTGGACCTGGTAGACGAGCCTG
Source organism: Arthrobacter sp. 18067 (assembly GCF_902706295.1). Classification (GTDB taxonomy): domain Bacteria; phylum Actinomycetota; class Actinomycetes; order Actinomycetales; family Micrococcaceae; genus Arthrobacter. The sequence continues at coordinate 71,044 of NZ_CACSJJ010000009.1, forward strand.
CAGTCGAGGCCGTGTTCGACCAGCACCAGATCGACGCCGTGATCCACTTCGCCGGGTTGAAGGCTGTAGGCGAGTCCGTTCAGGAACCCCTGGCTTACTACTACAACAACATCGTGGGCACCCTGAACCTGCTCCGGGCCATGGACAAGCACAATGTGCGCTCCATCGTTTTCAGCTCTTCTGCCACGGTGTACGGCGAGCACAACCCGATCCCCTACATCGAGAAGATGGAAATCGGCGCAAACAACCCGTACGGCCGCACCAAGGAACAGATCGAGGACATCCTCTCGGACTTGGGCAACGCGGACGACCGCTGGCATATCGCACTGCTGCGCTACTTCAACCCGGTGGGCGCCCACCCGTCAGGCCGCATCGGCGAGGACCCCCAGGGCATCCCCAACAACCTGGTGCCGTTCATCGCCCAGGTTGCTGTAGGCCGGCGCGATAAGCTCATGGTCTTCGGTGGCGACTACGACACCCCCGATGGCACCGCGCAGCGCGACTACATCCACGTGGTGGACCTGGCGGATGGCCACGTAGCAGCCCTGAACTACATTGCCGAGCGTGCCGGCGTACGCCGCTGGAACCTGGGCTCCGGCCGCTGTTCCTCAGTGTTGGAAGTCCTGCGATCCTTCGAGAAGGCCGTCGGTCAGCCGATTCCTTACGAAATCACGGGCCGTCGCGCCGGCGACCTCCCCGCGTTCTGGGCCGACGCTTCCTCAGCCTTGGCCGACCTTGGTTGGTCCACCACCAAGACCGTGGACCAAATGTGCGAGGACCACTGGCGCTGGCAGAAAAACAACCCCTTCGGGTACAACGCTGCTGAGCCGGCCGCCGTCGTTATAAGGCCTGGTATTAGTTGGCCGGGTAGTTGCGCTCCGGCTCCCCTGTGTAGAGCTGCCGCGGGCGGCCGATCTTGGTCTGGGGGTCGTTGATCATTTCGCGCCACTGGGCAATCCAGCCCGGGAGGCGTCCGATGGCGAACAGCACGGTGAACATCTTCTCGGGGAAGCCCATGGCCTTGTAGATAAGGCCAGTGTAGAAGTCGACGTTCGGGTACAGCTTGCGCTGGATGAAGTAGTCGTCAGCCAGGGCCTTCTCTTCCAGGCGCATCGCGATATCCAGCAGTTCGTCGTTGCCGCCGAGCTTGCCGAGAACTTCGTGTGCCGTTGCCTTGATGATCTTGGCGCGGGGATCGTAGTTCTTGTACACGCGGTGTCCGAAGCCCATAAGGCGGACGCCGTCTTCCTTGTTCTTGACCTTCTCCATGTAATCTTCGGGCTTGATGCCGTCGGCCTGGATCTGGCGGAGCATCTTCAGAACGGCCTCGTTGGCGCCACCGTGGGCGGGTCCGAAGAGAGCGTTGATGCCGGCTGACACCGAGGCGAAGAGGTTCGCGTTGGACGAACCGACCAAGCGCACTGTGGATGTGGAACAGTTTTGCTCGTGGTCTGCGTGCAGGATGAGCAGGAGGTCCAGTGCCTTGACGACTACCGGGTCCATTTCGTACTGCTCAGCCGGGAGGCCGAAGCTCAGGCGCAGGAAGTTCTCCACCAGGTTCATGGAGTTATCCGGGTAGAGCATCGGCTGGCCGATGGACTTCTTGTGGGCGTAAGCGGCGATGACGGGCAGCTTGGCCATGAGGCGGATGGTGGAAACTTCCACGTGCTCCGCATTGAACGGATCCAGCGAGTCCTGGTAGAACGTGGACAACGCCGAAACAGCCGAGGACAGCACCGGCATGGGGTGCGCGTCACGCGGGAAGCCGCCGAAGAAGCCCTTGAGCTCTTCGTGCAGGAGCGTGTGGCGGCGGATCTTTTGGTCAAACTCTTCCAACTCTGTGGGAGAGGGGAGGTTGCCGTAGATCAGCAGGTAGGAAACTTCGAGGAAGCTCGAGTGCTGCGCGAGCTGCTCAATCGGGTAGCCGCGGTAACGCAGAATGCCCGCGTCGCCATCGATGTAGGTAATGGCCGAGGTGGTGGCCGCTGTGTTCATGAAGCCGGGGTCATAGGCAACGGCGCCCGTCTGCTTCAGCAGCTTGGAAACGTCGTAGCCTTCGTTTCCTTCTACAACCTGGATGCGCGGCAGTTCGAGTTCGCCGCCGGCATGGCGCAGTGTTGCGCTGGTGGTCTCAGTCATGGAGTCCCCTTCATGAGGCCTTTGGGCCTCTATCGAACGCTTGTCCAACCAACTTCTGGTGCCGCCGCCTTCGGCCCTACTGTTGCAGGGCTCCAACGGCCGAAGTGCTTTCTTAGTGAAGGCCACCATTGATAGTCAGTTAAAAAGCTACCGCCAGTAACCCTACGGAACTAATCCGTGCCGTCCGGTTACTGGCGGAATGACGCTGTTAGTGGTGCAAGTCACAGCATTGTTATGCGTTGGCCTGAAGTCGGTCCACAGCCGCATCAATTCGTTCATCGCTGCCCGTGAGCGCGACACGGATAAAGCCATTGCCGGCTTCGCCATAGAAAACACCCGGGCCTACCACGATGCCAAGCTCAGCGAAACGCGCCACCGTGTCCCAGGTGGCCTCGCCGGCAGTCGACCACAGATATAGCCCTGCCTTGGATTCGTGGATCTGCAATCCGAACTTTTCCAGCGCAGGAACGATTTTCCCGCGCCTCCCGCGGTACAGATCTTTTTGGGCGAGGACATGGCTTACATCCCCCAAGGCAACGCGCATCGCTTCCTGCACGGGGAAGGGCACGATCATGCCCGCATGCTTACGGCTGTTGACCAGATTGGCCATGATCGCAGAATCGCCTGCCACGAAAGAGGCGCGGTAACCGGCCAGGTTGGACTGCTTGCTGAGTGAGTACACGCACAGCAGCCCGTCTGTGGACCCACCGGTAACGCGGGGATCCAGAACGCTGGGCACAGTTTCTCCCCCGCGCTGGGCGTCCCATTCGCCCCAGCCGAGCTCGGCATAGCATTCATCCGAAGCCACCACGGCGCCCAGCTCGCGGGCCTGGCCCACGATTCGGCGGAGCGACTCGACGTCGCGGACGCTGCCAGTGGGATTGCCCGGCGAGTTGATCCAGATCAAACGAACCTTCGCACGGGTGGCAGTATCCAGTTCATCCAGATCATCCGCAGCAACCGCCGTGGCGCCCGCAAGTGAGGCGCCAATATCGTACGTCGGGTAGGCAACGGTAGGCCGGACAACAACATCGCCGGCGCTCAGACCGAGCAGGAACGGCAGCCAGGCCACAAGCTCCTTGGAACCCACGGTCGGCATGACGTCCTTGGGGTCCAGGCCCGGGACGCCGCGGCGGCTGGCGAACCAATCCACCACGGCCTGCCGCAGGGCTTCTGTGCCATGAACCGTGGGATAGCCATGGGCATCCGCAGCAGCCGCGAGGGCATCACGGATCAGTCCCGGCGTGGGATCCACTGGCGTTCCAATGGAAAGATTCACTGCACCGCCGGGGTGTTTGGCGGCCGTGGCGACATACGGTGCCATGGCCTCCCACGGGTAGTCAGGCAGGTTCAGGCCGAAAGCCGGTGCCGCAGAAATCAAAGCAGGTACCGCCCTTAGTGGTCTTGGTTCTGCGGGGGCAGTGCCGAGATGAACGGGTGATCCTTGCCCGTGTTGCCGATCTTGGCAGCTCCACCCGGAGAGCCGAGGTCGTCGAAGAATTCGACGTTGGCCTTGTAGTAGTCGGCCCACTCTTCCGGGGTGTCATCCTCGTAGTAAATGGCCTCAACCGGGCACACGGGTTCACAGGCACCACAGTCGACACATTCATCGGGGTGGATGTAGAGGGAACGCTCACCTTCGTAAATGCAGTCGACAGGGCACTCTTCAATACATGCCTTGTCCTTGACATCCACACACGGCTGCGCGATTACGTACGTCACGTCCCAGACCTCTCCACGGTTTGTCCCGGCGATGCCGGGGTAATACGGCCGGCATCATGCCGGGCACTCAAGTTCCGAGCCTATTATCCAACAGTGCTCTGACGCGAACCTAGCCCGCGTCTTAGTATGAAACGGTGACTCCCCCGCATTTGCCGCCCCGACAGTTCCTCCTCGATGCAGAACCAGGCATCAGAGTGGTTGTCCGGTACAGGATCGACGACGGCCTAACTGACGCTTTGGGCTACCTGCTGGACACCAGCGAAAACAGTTGCACGGTACGGACCCGCACGTCCGACGTCGAAATTCCCCTGGCGAAGGTCATCGCGGCAAAAGAGGTTCCACCGCCACCGCCGCGGCGGCAGGCCGTCCGGCGCGAAGGCGGCTCGCCACCACCAGCATGACAAGGGTGACCGCGGCGATGCCAAAGACCCACACATTGCCTACGGCGTCACCGAGGACCAGCTGTTTGGCCTGTCCCGCGGATGACAGGACGCCGACGGCGGCATAACTCACCACGCCGGCTACCGCCGTCGGGACTATCGAGCGCGACCAGGCGGCGAGCCACAGTTGCACCGACGCCAGCAAAACGAGTGCTGCGACGACGCCCCAAGGAACCTCGACGCCAGCCACCGGCCCTGCTTGGCGGTGTAGGGCCGTACCTGCTGCGGCAACGAAAAGAGCCGCCAGTACGGCCGCAGCAATGCCACGAACCGTACCAGCGGCTCCTCTCTTCATTCAGCTGTTCCCGACTGTTTCAGTCAGCGCAGGCTAGGACTTGGCGCGGGCGCGGTTGGCCTTGGCGCGCTCGTTGGAGTCCAGGATGAGCTTGCGGATACGGATATCCTCCGGCGTCACCTCGACGCACTCGTCTTCGCGGGCGAATTCGAGGGACTCTTCGAGGGTGAGATCGCGCGGCGGCGTCAGGTTCTCGAAGGAGTCGGAGGAAGCTGCACGCATGTTGGTGAGCTTCTTTTCCTTCGTGATGTTCACGTCCATGTCGTCTGCGCGGGAGTTCTCGCCCACGATCATGCCCTCGTAAACCTCGGAGGTGGGCTTCACGAAGAAGGAACCGCGCTCCTGGAGGTTGATCATGGCGAACGGCGTCACAACGCCGGCGCGGTCAGCGATCATCGAACCGTTGGTGCGGTATTCGATCGGACCGGCCCACGGCTCGTAGCCCTCGGAAATGGAAGCCGCGATTCCGGCGCCGCGGGTGTCCGTGAGGAACTTGGTGCGGAACCCGATCAGGCCACGGGCCGGAACGATGAACTCCATGCGGCACCAGCCGGTGCCGTGGTTGGCCATGTTGGTCATGCGGCCCTTGCGGGCAGCCATGAGCTGGGTGACGGAGCCGAGGTACTCTTCCGGCACGTCGATGGTCATGTGTTCCATCGGCTCATGGATCTTGCCGTCGATGGTCTTGGTGACAACCTGCGGCTTGCCCACGGTCAGCTCGAAGCCTTCGCGACGCATCTGCTCAACCAGGATGGCCAGCGCGAGCTCGCCACGGCCCTGGACTTCCCAGGCGTCGGGACGCTCGGTGGGGAGCACCTTGATGGAGACGTTACCGATCAGTTCCTTGTCCAGGCGGTCCTTCACCTGGCGGGCCGTGACCTTGGCGCCCTTGACCTTGCCGGCCAGCGGCGAGGTGTTGATACCGATGGTCATGGAGATCGCGGGATCGTCCACGGTGATCAGCGGCAACGGCTGCGGGTTCTCGGCATCCGTGAGGGTTTCACCAATGGTGATTTCCTCGATACCTGCCACTGCGACGATCTCGCCGGGACCTGCGGATTCGGCAGGAACGCGGGTCAGTGCCTTGGTGGCAAGCAGTTCGGTGATCTTGACGTTCTTGAGCTCACCGTTGGCGCGGGCCCAGGCAACGGTCTGGCCCTTGCGGAGCGTGCCGTTGTAGATGCGGAGCAAGGCGAGGCGGCCAAGGAACGGCGATGCGTCCAAGTTGGTCACGTGTGCCTGCAGCACGCCGTCCGGGTTGTACGTCGGAGCCGGGATGTGCTCGATGATGGTCTTGAAGAGGGGCTCAAGGTCCTCGTTCTCCGGGGCTGAGCCGTTGGCCGGCTGCTCCAGGGACGCGCGGCCAACCTTGGCGGCGGCGTAGACGACGGGAACTTCGAGGACCTTGTCCAGGTCCAGGTCCGGAACTTCGTCGGCAAGGTCCGAAGCGAGGCCGAGGAGCAAGTCCATGGACTCGTGGACGACCTCGTCGATGCGGGCGTCGGGACGGTCGGTCTTGTTGACCAGGAGGATGACCGGCAGGTGCGCGGCAAGGGCCTTGCGGAGCACGAAGCGGGTCTGGGGCAGGGGGCCCTCGGAGGAGTCGACCAGCAGGACGACGCCGTCAACCATGGACAGACCGCGCTCGACCTCGCCACCGAAGTCGGCGTGGCCGGGGGTGTCGATGACGTTGATGGTGATGGTCTCGCCGTTGGACGACGGGCCGTTGTAGGCAACCGTGGTGTTCTTCGCGAGGATGGTGATGCCCTTTTCGCGCTCCAGGTCACCGGAGTCCATGACACGGTCCTCAACCTCACCATGGGAAGCGAAGGAGTTGGTCTGCTTGAGCATGGCGTCGACCAGGGTGGTCTTACCGTGGTCAACGTGTGCGACGATCGCGACGTTGCGCAGATCGCTCCGCGACGCAGTGTTGGTGATGGTTTCAGACATGCGTTAATGACTCGTTTCAGTGGTGAAGTCAGCTGTTTGTATCCGCGCGCATACCTGATCGACTTGATCGGAACACACAGCGAAAAGACCCCGCGACACAGGGCACCTGCATCCAGTCTAAACGCAGTTGCATTTCCCAGCCTAAAAAGCAAGCCATTCGATGCTGCAATGTGGCGCTGCTCACATATCGTCACGCTTTAGTAACCGCTACTCCAGATGCTGGATTTTCCCGGCGTCGTGCCCCATGATTGCTGCAGAACCAGTGCCACACGGAGACCAATCGATGCGACAATCTTCGGCCGCGTTCCGCCTGCTCGCACCTTTGATCGCCATCGGCGTTCTGTCGGTGGGCTGCGGACCCAGCCCAGTTACCCCCGTTTCTGCCCCCACGCGCTCCGTCGCGCCCGGGCCCGCACAGACGGCCGCCGCCGCTTCGCCCTTAAGGACGGCCCCGTCTCCGAGCTCCTTGGACTTGCCCGTTGGCTCGCTCTACAAAAACCCGGCCAACAACCGCAACGAACTGGTTCTCGCCGACGTGCGCCATACAGCGGTCCTGATCGGCGACTCGCAGGCCATGCCCAAGGACTCGTGGCCACAGCAGGGCATCGCGGCCCTCGGATACAAGTTGCACGTAGTGGGCATGGGTGGCACCGGCTTCGTGGCCTCCAATGGCAAGACGGGCAACTACATCGATGCATTGCAGCGCGGAGACTGGATACTGCCGTACGGCGACCCGCCCCTGATTGTGGTGCAAGGCGGCGGCAACGACGCCTCGCAGAAAGCCACCGACGCACAGATCGCCAGCAACGCCGAGCGCTTGTTGGCCGCCCTGAAAAAGCGCTACCCCGGCGCTGACTTGGCCATGATCGGAACCTTGGCACGCGGTGCAAGCAACGGAGGCGGCCGTCGCACTGAAGTGGACGCTTTGTTGGGGCGGATTGCTGCCAAACACGGAATTCCGTTCGTCGGCACGGGTGACTGGCTCACGCGCTACGACGCAATTGGCGATCTCCAGGATGGCGTGCACATGAAACCTTCCGGACACGCCAAGCTTGGCGCGGTCTTGGCCCGTGAGCTCACTGCATTGGGCCTCACGGCCCGCCCGGACAGCGGCGCCCCGGCGAAGTAGCGGGCGTTGTGAGGCCTGCTCTGCGTGCTTTGTGAGCTTCTTTCCCTGCCGAGCGGCCTTACAAAGATTGATTTAACGGCAAGAGCCGGTGGTTTCCTTTCGGGAACCACCGGCTCTTGCTGTACTGCTTTCTGAACGTACGACGCCGGTCAGGCCACCGCGGGCGGCAGCAGCAGCGAACCGCCGGGAATGGCATCCAGGAGAGCCTGGGTGTACGACTCACGGGGGTTGTCGAAGACCCCGTCCGTGCTGCCCGTCTCCACCAGCTTGCCCTTCTCCATGACGCAGACGTGGTCCGCGATCTGGCGGACAACCGCGAGGTCGTGCGTGATGAACAAGTACGTCAGGCCCAGGTTGTCCTGGAGGTCAGCAAGCAGGTTCAGGACCTGTGCCTGCACCAGCACGTCCAGCGCGGAGACCGCTTCATCGCAAATGATGACTTCAGGATCCAACGCAAGAGCACGAGCGATGGCAATACGCTGGCGCTGACCGCCTGAGAGCTCGTTGGGGTACCGCTGCATCATGGACTGCGGCAGAGCCACCTGGTCCAACAGCTCACGGACCTTCTTCTCACGGCTGGCCGCGTTGCCGATCTTGTGCACGCGCAGCGGTTCTTCGATGGTCCTGAAGATGTTGTACATCGGGTCCAGGGAACCGTAGGGATCCTGGAAGATGGGCTGAACGCGGCGGCGGAACTTGAAGAGTTCCTTGCCCTTCAGCCCAGCGGTGTCCACACCATCGAAGATGATCTGACCCTCAGTGGGCTTCTCAAGCTGGAGAACCATCTTGGCGACCGTTGACTTGCCCGAACCCGACTCGCCCACAATCGCCGTCGTGGTTCCGCGCTTGACGCTGAAACTGACATCATCAACAGCGGCGAAATCGGAGGTCTGGCCCAGTCCCTGACGCAGTTTGTAGATCTTGCGCAGGTTCTTGATCTGGAGAACCTCATCCTGGGCACGATCCTGCGCAGCCGCCACGGGTGCCAGAAGGTCTTCAGCTTCCACACCCTGCTCTTTGGCCACCTGGATACGGCGCGACGCCAAGGAAGGTGCCGACTCAACCAGGCGACGGGTGTACGGGTGCTGGGGGTTGCGCAGCAGATCCAAGGAAGGACCTGCCTCAACAACGTTGCCCTGGTACATGACGATGACTTTGTCGGCCCGCTCTGCAGCCAAGCCGAGGTCGTGGGTGATCAGCAGCACCGAGGTGCCGAGTTCAGTGGTCATCTTGTCCAAGTGGTCCAGGATCCTGCGCTGCACCGTAACATCCAGTGCCGACGTTGGTTCATCGGCAATGAGGAGCTTGGGCTGGCAGCTCAGGCCGATGGCGATAAGTGCACGCTGACGCATGCCGCCGGAGAACTCATGCGGGTACTGCTTGGCGCGTCGGGCAGCATCAGGAAGGCCAGCCTCCGCGAGGACGCGGGCAACGTCCTCCGGGCCATCCGGGCGACCGTTGGCTTTGAGGGTCTCGCGAACCTGGTAGCCGATCTTCCAGACCGGGTTCAGGTTGGACATGGGGTCCTGGGGAACCATGCCGATGTGGCTGCCACGCAGCTCGATCATGCGCTTTTCCGAAGCGTGGGCGATGTCTTCGCCGTCGAGCAGGATCTGGCCGCCCGAGACGCGTCCGTTATTCGGCAACAGACCGATGGCGGCGAGTGCCGTCGTCGACTTTCCGGAGCCCGACTCCCCCACGATGGCAACCGTTTCGCCCGGCATGATGGACAAGTGGGCGTTCTTAACCGCCTTGACCTCACCGGATCCGGTCTTGAAAGTGATGGCCAGGTCCTTGATCTCCAGGATGGGCCGTACTGGTGCCGTGGCTTCATCAATTCTGATGTTGGCAGAAGTCATGTTCGCCTCCTTAGCGCTGACGGCTCTTGGGATCAAGAGCATCGCGGACGGCGTCGCCAAGCATGATGAAGCTCAGGACGGTAATGGACAGGGCGGCTGCCGGATAGAGCAGGATTCCGGGGTTGGTGCGGATGGACGCGTTCGCCGCGGAAATGTCGTTACCCCACGACATCACGCTGCCAGGCAGCCCGACACCGAGGAAGGACAACGTGGCCTCCAGGACGATGAAGACGCCCAATTCCAACGTGGCAAGCACAATCACGGGCGCCAGGGCGTTCGGCAAAGCGTGCTTCACCAGGGCGCCAAACTTGGACACACCCAGGGACCGGGCCGCGGTGACGAAGTCCGCGTTGCGCACCTCGATGACGGCACCTCTGGTGATACGCGCCATTTGGGGCCAGGCGAGCAGGGATATTGTCAGGACCACGGTCCAGACGCTCCTGTTCTCGCGGAACAACGGCAACTGCGTGATAACAAGGGCGCCGAGGATGATCGGCAACGCGAAGAAGATATCGCCGAGACGGGCGAGGACAGAGTCCAGCCAGCCGCCGTAGTAACCGGCCAGCGCACCAAGGGTGACACCGATGAGGACGACGGCCAGCACGGACAGGACACCGACAGACAAGGAGGCCTGCGTACCGTGGATCACGCGGGAATAGACGTCGCAACCTTGCAGGGTGAAACCGAGCGGGTGGCCGGCAGTGGGCGCGCCTTCGGAGTTGGCCAACTGGCAGTCGTTATTGGGTTCCACACTGGTGAACAGGCCTGGGAAGACTGCAACGATCACTAACAGCAGGATCAGCAGCGAGGAGACGATGAACATGGGGCGGCGGCGAAGCTTCCGCCACGCATCAGCCCACAGGCTCAGGGGCGCTTGATCTGTCTTGACAGCGTCAGTGGCCAGAAGCGGCGTTTCCTCGACGGGAGCCACAAAGTGTTCAGTATTACTGGTCATAGCGGATCCTCGGGTCAAGCCAGGCGTACAGGAGGTCAACCAAGAGGTTGGTGATGACGAAAACAAGGACCAGGACACTCACGATCGCAACGATGGTGGGGCCCTCGCTTCGCTGGATGGCCTGGAAGAGTTTGTTACCGACACCGGGCACGTTGAAGATGCCCTCGGTGACAATGGCGCCGCCCATGAGCCCGCCAAGGTTGGCACCCAGATAGGTCACCACCGGGATCAACGAGTTCCTGAGAATGTGTGCCATCACGACGCGGGGCCGGGAGAGACCCTTCGCGGTTGCGGTACGTACGTAGTCCGCGTTCATGTTCTCGCTGACAGAGGCGCGGGTCAGCCGGAGCACGTAGGCGAAGGACACCAGTCCCAGCACGACGGCTGGGAGGATCAGGTTGCCCCAGTCGGCATTGGCACCCACCGTAGGTTTGGCCCAGCCGAGTTGGACACCGAACACAAGCTGGAAAACGAAGCCCAAGACGAAGGTCGGGACAGCGATCACCAGGAGCGAAACGACGAGGACGGTGGAATCGAAGAGCTTGCCTTTTTTGAGGCCGGCGAAGACGCCGAAGGCAATGCCGAATACGGCCTGGATGATGAGCGCTTCGATAGCGAGCATTGCCGTGACAGGGAAAGCCCTGGCCAAGGAGTCGGCGATGGGCTGCTGGGTGAAGTCAACGCCAAGGTTGAAGGTGAACAAGTTCTTGATGAAGAGCCCGTACTGAACCCAGAATGGCTGGTCCAGGTTGTACTGGGCCCGCAAGGCGTCGATGACGCTCTGCGGTGGCTGGCGATCCCCGAAGAGGGCGGCAATCGGGTCGCCGGGTAGTGCGAAGACCATGTAGTACACGAGGAGCGTGGTCCCCAGGAATACCGGGATGACCTGGAGGAGCCTACGGAAAATGAAGCGAACCACGGGTCACCCCTCTCCGTTGGTCGGGCGTTGGTGTGTCATTTGTGCCTTCCTGCCAAGCAAGCAAGGGGGGCCCGGCGCTTTGGCCGGACCCCCGCTGCCCTAAGGCAAGTTCAGATCCTGAGGACTACTTGGCCTCGATGTCGAAGTAACGGATGCCGCCGTTCCAGCCGGTTTCAGCTGAGACAACGTTGTTGCTCCAAACAATCGGGGTTGCCCGGTACCACAACGGCAGGCCGGGGAGGTCCTTGAACAGGATCTCCTGTGCCTGGTTGAACTTGGTGTTGGCGTCTTCCGGAGTCTTGGCTGCAAGGCCTTCCTTGAGGAGCTTGTCGAACTCGGGGTTCGTGTACTTCTCGTAGTTGGAGGATGCGTTGGTTGCCCATACAGGTCCGAGGAAGTTGTAGAGCGACGGGTAGTCACCCTGCCAGCCGGCGCGCGTCAGGCCCGGGAGGGACTGCGACTTGCGCAGGTCCAGAACTTCAGCGAACTTAGCGAACGGCTGGATTTCAGCCTCGATGCCGAGGTTGTTCTTGAAACCGTTGGCAACGGCGTCGATCCATTCCTTGTTGCCACCGTCAGTGTTGGAGGCGATCAGGAGCGGCTTGGAACCGTCGTACGGCTTGATCTTCTCGGCCTGGGCCCAGAGATCCTTGGCCTTGGCGGCGTCGAACTTCAGGACGTCGCTGCCGGGGATGGCGTCGTTGTAGCCGTCGAGCACGGGGGCCGTGAACTCGGTGGCCGGGGTACGCGTGCCGTTGAAGATGACCTTGGTGATCTCATCGCGGTTGATGGCGTGGGACAGAGCCTGGCGACGCAGAAGGCCGGCTTCACCCTGGAAGTTCGGGTTGTAGCCCGGGATGTTCAGGGTGGAGTTGTTGGCGTTGGGACGCGTGGAGTTACGGTCCGGGAAGTCCGTGGTGTAGGTCTTCAACGCGTTCGACGGAACGACGTCCGTGATGTCGAGGTTGTCGGCCTGAAGGTCCGTGTATGCGGGGCCCGGATCGGTGTAGAACTTGAAGGTCACGCCACCGTTCTTGGCAGCGCGGGGACCGGTGTAATCAGCGTTCTTGACGAGGGAGATGGACTGGTCGTGTACCCAGGCGCCTTCCTTCTCGAACTTGTACGGGCCGTTGCCGATCGGGTTCTCGCCGAACTTCTTCGGATCCTTCAATGCCTCGGAAGGAAGCGGGTAGAAGGCAGAGTAGCCAAGGCGCAGCGACCAGTCAGCTTCCGGCTGGCCAAGCTTTACCGTGATGGTCTGGTCGTCAGTCGCGGCCAGGCCGGACATGGTCTGAGCCGTGGGAGCCGGGGTGGAGGTCTTCTTGCCGTCGGCGCCGGTGGTCTCAGTGACTGCACTGACATCGGCGTAGCCCTCGATGGACTCGAAGAAGAAACCGTTGTTCTGGAGGTTGGTGCTCAGCGCGGCGAAGTTCCAGGAATCAACGAAGGTCTTGGCCGTGATGGCTTCCCCGTTGGTGAACTTGGCGCCGGACTTGACCTTGATGGTCCAGTTCTGCGAGTCGGTTGTCTCTATCGACTCCGCCAGAGCGTTGACGGGCTTGCCGTCGGAGTCGTAGGCACGAAGGCCTTCGAACAGCAGCTCGACCACGCGGCCACCGTACACCTCGTTGGTGTTGGCCGGAAGCAGCGGGTTCTGCGGTTCGTTGCTGTATGCGGAAAGGACCTTGTTCGGGTCAGTTGCGGCAGAGCTGTTCGTGTTGCTGCCGCCACCGCCGCCGCAACCGGTCACTGCGAGGGCGATGATCGCCGCTACGCCTAGAGCTTTGGAAGTGCGCGAGAAACGCATTCCGCCTCCTATGAGTCGTGGAGTTGAGCAGGGGAAATTCGTGATTTCCCCCAGGCACAGGCACAGCTTCCTACTGTGACGTTGCCTACATGTGAGTGTAAGCCTACCCACATTGCGTCCAGATGTTGGGACATGCTGGCCAAACTGTAACCGTTCCGCAACCTACAGATGCCTAAATTGCCGGGAATTTCAAGTCAAACGCTACTCGGTGGTAGCATTCGCTGTCTGACAGCAGGACAGGACGATTTTGACGCGAGAAAAGGACCCCGGGTTCACCCTGGGCATTCAGCGGAACGGGGTCTTGGTACGGCTGGGAACCAGCCGATTGATCGGATACATGTCCCTATTGCCGGCAGGTCGGTTACGCGGGTGTCCCACACCGCGTCAGGCACGTTGTCAGCGTCACCGACGTACCACGCGGGCCCGCGCGCAGCGAGAGCTGCCCCAGCTCCGCACAAACGAACGATCTCGCCTACGGCTGCAACGTCGCTCGGGTTCATACTGCGACGGCTGTTGTCAGAATCTCATGATCAGGGGGCAGGCCGCCGTCGGCAACAACATCTATCTCGACGCCCAGCAACTCACTGGCTTCAGCCGCAAAGCCTGCGATGGTCAGTAGGCCCACACCGGGCTGGCACGTCACGAGACCAGGTTTTCGCTCACCCGATCAGGTAGACCATGCCGCGTCCGGCCGCCCTGAGGTTCGCGGCGAAGCTCCTGGCCCGCTGGAGGTATTGAGAGGTGTAGCGAAAGTCGGATTGCTGGTCGGTGTAGGGCATATGGCCCAGGCACAGCCTCATGTCTGCGTCAGAAATACGGTCCAGGTCCTGGGAAACCACCGCCACGTCCACCGGTGTCAGGACGCGCAACCATGGTTCCCACCCATCGTGGTGCATTGTCACCTGTCCTTCAAACATCCGGAAGGCCGGTCTCGCCTCCGCACCCGGTGTGAGAGGGCCAGTGCACACCTGCAGAAACCGCCATGCCTTATCCAGGTAGAGCATGTCGCATTCAGGGACTGATTGTTCGAAGGCGGCGATAGTGACCCCGCCCGCAGATTCGAGGCCCCAAGCATCGGCCAATGGATCTGAGGACAGGAAACGTCTCGGATCGGCAAGCACAAGGTCGGTGACATCGCCGTCGAAGGCGTATGCATAGTATCTGATTCCCATACGCCAAGTGTGGTCATCAGCTTGGCGGCAGAGGACCGGGCGATAGCCGTATGTGGATAACTTGGTCTGTCGGTTGACCCCACCCGTTTGCCACCAGTGTGCCCAGCTCCGCTGCGCCGAGGCCCATTAGGCTTGGCCCATGTCTACTGATGAAGAGAAGGATCCTCCCGTACCTGCCGACGTCGAAGGAAAGATCCCGAAGAAAGTTGACGACGAGCCGGAGCCTGACGCGAAATCAACTTCCGCGGAAAAGCCCAAGGACTCCTAGGAGGCTCCAACGGCGCCGTCGGGCCCTCAATTCAACAGCAAAGGCCGCAGGCCATGAAGTTGTGAGACTCCATGGCCTGCGGCCTGCCAATGCCCCGGTGCTTTAGTGGATTTGGCTGTGGACCTAAACGTTGAAGCGGAACTCCACCACGTCGCCGTCGGCCATCACGTACTCTTTGCCTTCAATACGGACCTTGCCACGGGACTTTGCCTCGGACATGGAACCGGCGTCGATGAGGTCATCGAAGGAGACAACCTCGGCCTTGATGAAGCCACGCTGGAAGTCGGAGTGGATCACGCCGGCCGCCTGGGGCGCGGTGTCACCTTGGCGAATGGTCCAGGCCCGGGTTTCTTTGGGGCCGGCCGTCAGGTAGGTCTGCAGGCCAAGAGTGTGGAAACCAACGCGCGCCAACTGGTCCAGGCCGGATTCGGTCTGACCGTTCATCTCCAGCATCTCCCGGGCTTCTTCCTCATCCAGTTCCACGAGGTCGGATTCCAGCTTTGCGTCAAGGAAAATGGCGTCAGCAGGGGCAACCAAGGCCCGCAGTTCATCCTGCTTCGCCGGGTCTCCAAGAATGCCCTCATCCGCGTTGAAAACGTAGATGAAGGGTTTGGCGGTCAGCAGGCCGAGCTCCTTGAGATGGGCCATCTCCAGCTTGTCGCTCTTGATCGACGAGAAGATCGTGTCGCCACGTTCCAGGACCGCTTGGGCGGCCTTGATGGCTGCGAGCTCGGCAGCTTCGCGCTTCTTGATCTTGACTTCTTTTTCGATACGCGGGATGGCGTTTTCGATGGTCTGAAGATCGGCCAGAATGAGCTCGGTGTTGATGGTCTCCATATCGGAGCTCGGGTCAACCTTGCCGTCCACATGGATCACATCGGGGTCGTCAAAGACCCGGACAACCTGGGCAATGGCCTCGGCCTCGCGGATATTCGCGAGGAACTTGTTACCCAGGCCTTCGCCCTCCGAGGCGCCCTTCACGATGCCGGCGATGTCCACGAAAGACACCGGAGCCGGCAGCAACTTCTGCGAACCGAAGATTTCGGCCAGCTTCGCCAGACGCGGATCCGGCAGGTTGACCACACCGACGTTCGGCTCGATCGTCGCGAACGGATAGTTCGCTGCGAGCACCTGATTGCGGGTCAGTGCGTTGAAAAGGGTTGATTTGCCGACGTTGGGCAGTCCGACGATGCCAATAGTAAGAGCCACGAGCATTGATTCTACCTGCTGAAGCCTTGCCAGTGCTTGTTCGTATCCGCGGCAGGCGCCCCGGACGGTCCCTTCACTAAAACTGTCGTACCCCTGTGACAGGGTTGCCTCATGGATGGATTTGGATTGGTTTTGGCCCTGCTCATGCTGTTGATCGGCGCCGCCGTGGGTCTGGTTGCGGGCTACGTTGTCTTTCGACGCCGGGGCGCCGGCTTGGAGGAAGACTTCGACGCCGTTTCGTCGCGCCTCTCGGAGGTGACCGCACAGCTGGCAGCGGCCGACGCCGAACGACGACTTTTGTTCACACAGAACCGCGAGTTGACGGCGTCCAGGAACTCGGACGGAAGTGTTCTAAGGGCGCTGGCCCCGGTTGCTGAGAAGCTGACAGCGGTCCAGCAGCAAGTTTCACTGCTGGAACGGGACCGGGTGGAGCAATACGGCCAACTTGCCCAGCAACTGCAGGATGCCCGCTTGTCTGACGAACAATTACTGCGTTCAACGCACGCCCTGGCCTCCGCCCTGCGCTCCAACAGCGCTCGTGGGCAGTGGGGCGAAGTTCAGCTCCGCCGGGTAGTGGAAGCCTCGGGAATGCTGCGGCACGTGGACTTCCATGAGCAAGTTCATTCCGGCCGAACCGAGAACACGCTTCGCCCTGACCTTGTGGTCCAGCTGCCCGGTGGCAAGCAACTGGTAGTGGACGCCAAGGTCCCGCTGGGCTCCTACCTTGCAGCCCAGGAACAATTGCACGGCGACGGGTCCTTCGGGGAATCAGTAGCACCCGTTAGCAACCATGACTCAAAGACCTTGCTGGCCCACCACGCCAAGGCCTTGAAGGCCCACATCGATGCTTTGGCGGGTAAAAAGTACTGGGACATCCCGGGCAACTCCCCCGAATTGGTGATCTGCTTCCTTCCGGCAGAGTCCATCCTGGCGTCAGCCCTCGAGGCAGACCCGGCCCTGCTGGAATATGCCCTGTCCCGGAATGTCGTACTGGCGTCGCCCGGAACCTTGCTGGCGGTCCTCAAGTCGGTGGCCTTCACTTGGCGCCAGGACGTCCTCACGGACAGCGCCCACGAACTGTTCGAGCTCGCCAAGCAGCTCTACGAGCGCATGGGCACGCTGGGAGAGAACGTTGGCAAGCTGGGAAGCTCGCTGAAGACGTCCGTGGATCGCTACAACGCGATGGTGGGCACCCTTGAAGCCCGCGTTCTACCGACGGCACGCAAGCTCAACACCATGGACGACGCCGGCCTTGCCGCGCCCATGTCGGTTGAGGCAGTCCCCCGCGCTTTGTCAGCCCCTGAGCTTCTGGCTGAAGGGGAAGAAGAGTCTGCGGCATAACGAACAGGCCCGCAGCACCGCCTTCTCTATGGGAGGCGATGGCTGCGGGCCAGTTTCTTTGAGTTCCTGTTGTGGAGCGAAGCGGGTTAGGACGTGGTCCGGTTTCCGCGACCGCCGAGCGCACGCGTCACATCGCCGGCTTTCTTCAGCGTGGCCCGCAGCTCCTTGGGAAGTGAGAAGAGGAGGTCTTCCTCTGCCGTCACGATTTCCTGCACTTCGCCGTAGCCATAGTCAGCCAGCAGCCGCAGGACGTCCTTGACGAGTACTTCCGGGACAGAGGCACCCGAGGTCACACCGACCGTTGCGACGCCCTCGAACCAGGCTTCGTCCACTTCGTTGGCGAAGTCCACGCGGTAGGAGCTCTTGGCGCCGTACTCCAAGGCCACTTCAACCAGCCGAACGGAGTTCGACGAGTTGGCCGAACCCACTACGATGACGAGGTCAGCTTGGGGTGCGATTTTCTTGATGGCCACTTGGCGGTTGGTGGTGGCGTAGCAAATGTCGTCGCTGGGCGGATCCTGCAGGGTCGGGAACCGGTCCTTGAGCAGCCGGACTGTTTCCATTGTTTCGTCTACACTCAGGGTCGTCTGTGACAGCCAGATGGTTTTCTCGGGATCGCGCACGGTGACCTTGTCTACCTCGTGCGGACCGTTGATGATCTGGATGTGCTCTGGGGCCTCACCGGCTGTTCCTTCGACTTCCTCATGCCCCTCGTGGCCGATGAGCAGAATGTCGTAGTCTTCCTTGGCGAAGCGGACAGCTTCTTTGTGGACTTTCGTCACCAAAGGGCAAGTGGCATCGATGGTGCGGAGACCGCGGTCCTCCGCGGACTGGACCACGGCCGGGGAAACTCCATGCGCAGAGAAGATGACCAGGGCCCCCTCGGGGACCTCATCTGTTTCCTCGACGAAGATGGCTCCTTGTTCTTCCAGGGAGCTGACCACATGGACGTTGTGGACGATCTGTTTGCGGACGTAGACCGGGGGCCCATAGTGTTCAAGGGCTTTCTCGACGGCGATGACGGCCCTGTCCACACCGGCGCAGTATCCGCGCGGAGCGGCCAGCAGAACCTTCTTGGGACCCGTGACGGGGGCCGCTGCCTGTACCTCTTCGGGAGAACGCCGTCTGCGCGGCACCGTGGGCATAGGAATGGAAACTGCTGTGCTGGTCATCCCTCCATGCTACCGGCCCGGACTTTAGCTCCGGGCCTAACGTGACCCTTGTCGCCCTGACACCACGGAAGCTATGACGCCAACCACCAGGACAGCCCCCGATGCGATCGCTGCGATCACGACCCACTGTCCAAAGCCTGTCCGCGCCGCAGTGAGGAACTCCTGCTTGAACAGTTCGGCCACACCATTGGCGCTGGCCAGGTTCCCAATCATGCCGCCCGCCAGATCCGCCCCGGCAGTCCACAGTGCCGCAAGCGCGAGTCCGCCGAGCCCCAGGAACACCAGCACCAGCGAGCGTCGTCGGGCAGCGACGAAGGCCAGGAGCGCCGCCACTAGGGCGCCGGCAGCGGCCACCCACCACAAGGGTGCGAAGGCAGCAACGCGCTCAACGAGTTGCCGGTGGGACGGCTCCCCCAAAGAGACGAGGCTCTCCGAGGGAACATCAAGCCTGATCCGCGTAGCCTCGGCAAAATGATCGCGAATCAGCCTGACAAGGGGCCCGATATCCAGGACCAAGGCCGTGGAAGAAGCCGATTCTTCCGCTTGGGTGGCAGCTCCGAAGTTCAGCCTGTGGCTGTTCCGAACCGTTTCCTCCCAGGCTTGGGGATAGTCGCTCCACGATTGCATGCCTGTGGCCGCATTCCGGAGCGCATCGGCCGCCAGGGACTGGATCGGCCCGGGAAGATCCACCGAGGATTCGAAGGTGCCTACGGCGGCGGTTGCAAGGCGGCTCTGGAAGTCGGGATCGTTGCCCAACGCTCCCGCGATGCGAACGAAACCCTCTTCCTTGACTATGTTCTGGTCTACCCACGCTGCTGGCACGGCGACGGCTGTGAGCAGAATGGCGAGGATCACTCCCAATGCTGAAACAAAAGTACGCAAGGTCATCCTCGGGGCTCGGGGGCTGTGCCACCATCCTAGGTCTGTCCACATGATAGGAAAAATGTCGGGGCCCGGCACTAAAGCTATGGATAGAGTTGGAAGGCGGCCGGCACCCAAGGCCGCATCCCTGAGCGAGGACAAAACCATGCTGCAACAATCACGGACACCGGAACAGGCACGGACCGCCCATGTCCGCTGAAGCGACACCGGAATCCACCTTGCCGGGGACTGCAGCCGAAACCAGCCCGGATAATCCCTGGCCGTTGCAACTCCTGTCCCGCAAGCTCAAGGCCCACATTGAACGGGCACCTGCAGCGTGGATCGAGGGACAGGTCATTGAGCTGAACCGTCGGGGTGGAAACGCCTTCCTGACCCTGCGTGACGTTGACGCTGAAATTTCCCTGCCGGCATCCGTGTGGTCTACAGTGCTGGACCGACAAAAGGTCCCCTTGGAACGTGGTTCCCGCGTGGTCGCCTTGGTCAAGGCGGACTTCTGGGTCAAAACAGGTCGTCTGAACATGTCAGTGAAGGACATCCGTCCCGTGGGCCTGGGTGATTTGCTGGCGAGGATTGAACGGCTTCGGCAGGCGCTGGCGGCCGAAGGACTGTTCGCGGATTCCCGCAAACGTAAACTACCGTTGCTTCCCCACCGCATCGGCCTCATCACCGGCCGGGACTCGGACGCCAAGAAAGATGTCCTGCGCAATGCAGCGTTACGTTGGCCGGCCGTCGAGTTCGACGTCCGCGAAGTCGCCGTCCAAGGCAACACCGCTGTATCCCAGATCATCGCAGCGCTGAAGAAGCTGGACGCGGACCCCCATGTGGATGTCATTGTCCTTGCCCGCGGTGGCGGCGCGTTGGAAGATCTCCTCCCCTTCAGCAACGAGGACCTCATCCGTGCTGTTTCTGCGGCAACAACACCAATTGTCAGCGCGATCGGACACGAAGCCGACCGCCCCATCCTGGACGATGTAGCGGACCTCCGCGCGTCCACACCCACGGACGCTGCCAAACGGATTGTTCCGGATGTCGCCGAGGAACTGGCAATGGTCCGCCAGGCCCGGGACCATCTCCGCAGAAGCATCAGCAGAATGGTGGATCGGGAGACAGACCGGCTCCATGCTTTAAAGTCACGGCCGGTTTTAGCCGCGCCCGCTTCGATGGTGGATGCCCGTGCAGAGGACATCCACCGTCTGCAACGGCGCTCCCATTCAGCTGTGAGCACTGCCGTCGTCCGCGCCTTGGACCAGGTACAACACCTGCGCGCCCAGGTGCGGGCGCTGTCTCCGCAAAAGACCCTCGACCGTGGCTATGCCGTGGTTCAGGTTGTTGGTGAAGACCAAGCCGGTCACACAGTGGTCAGCAGCCCTGAGCATGCCCCGGACGGAACCGCGTTGGCCATTCGCGTAGCTGACGGTCGATTCCGCGCAGTCTCAACCGGCCAAGGACAGATCGTCGAACACTGAAGAAGCGGACATCAACGTCACTACCAAACACAAAGGACATCATGACTGACAACACTCCAGCGGCCCCCTCACAAGAGTCCCTCGACTCCCTGAGTTACGAGGAAGCCCGCGAGCAGCTTGTGGGCGTCGTTGGCCGCCTGGAGGCAGGTGGCGCCAGCTTGGAAGAATCGCTGGCCCTCTGGGAACGGGGCGAAGCGCTGGCCAAGCGCTGCGAGGACTGGCTCGAGGGTGCCCGCAAACGCCTTGCGACGGCCCGGGACGCAGCGAACGACGCCGGGGCTGCCGCCGGCCCCGAGTAGTCGGGGCGTTGAGCGCGGGTTACTCGGGGCTCACTGCGTGAATTCTCCTAGGAATCCACCACAAGGGCGCGTTCCGCAGCGACGTCGAAGTCGGCCTTGGGCCAGTCCAGATCCATGCGTTCGAGTGCATCCAGCAGCAACTGTTGGACGGCGATGCGCGCATACCACTTCCTGTTGGCCGGGACGACGTGCCATGGGGCGATGTCCGTTGACGTCTTCTCGAACGCAGCGCTGTAGGCGTCCATGTAGTCGTCCCAGTACGCCCGCTCTGCGAGGTCGCTCCGGCTGTATTTCCAGTGTTTGCTGGGATCATCCAGCCTGGCAATCAGGCGTTCCTTCTGTTCATCCTTGCTGATGTTGAGCATGACCTTGACGATGGTGGTCCCCTGCTCAGCAAGCCGGGACTCAAAGTCGTTGATCGCAGCGTAGCGCCGCTCCAGCTCAGTGGTGTCCGCCCACCCATGCACGCGGTGGATCAGGACGTCCTCGAAGTGTGAACGGTCGAAAACCCCTACCATTCCGGCAGCGGGTGCTTGTTTCTCGATCCTCCATAGGAAGTCATGGGACTTCTCCTCATCCGTGGGGGCCTTGAAAGCATGCAGCTGAACACCCTGCGGGTCCATGGCACCCACCACATGGCTGACGATGCCGCCCTTGCCGGCCGTGTCCATGGCCTGCAGAATCAACAGGAGCCGTTTGCTGCTGCCGAACTTGCCCTCGGCGAAGAGTTTCTCCTGCAGCTCCGCAAGCCGCGCATCCTGGGCAATCAGCAGAGCCTTTCCGTCAGCCTTGGCGCCGGGATACCCAGGCGTGGATTCGGGATCCACCCTGGCAAGTGAAAACCCGGCCCCTACCTTCAGTACCTCGGCCGGACTCTTGGCGAACTCAACTGGGACTGCCATCGGCGTGCCTTTCTGCCCGGCCGCACCCCCGTGGCGCGGCCATGGACCTCAGGCTAGTTGCCCGGGTACCTCGACAGGAAGTCCGCCATGCGGCCAATGGCCTCTTCAATGTCCTTGACGTTGGGCAACGTGACCATGCGGAAGTGGTCAGGGCGAACCCAATTGAAGGCCCGGCCATGGGAAACCAGGATTTTCTGTTCCTTCAAGAGGTCGAGGACAAACTTCTCGTCGTCCCGGATGTGATAGACCTCGGGATCCAGTTTGGGGAACAGGTAGAGCGCCCCCCTGGCCTGCTGGGTGCTGACTCCGGGGATGGCATTCAACAGATCGTAGGCTTTGTTTCGCTGCTCCAGGAGCCTCCCGCCCGGAAGGATGAGGTCGTTGATGCTCTGGTAACCACCAAGGGCCGTTTGGATGGCATGCTGCGCGGGTACGTTGGCGCACAAACGCATGTTGGCCAAGAGGTTGATGCCTTCAAGGTAGTCGGCGGCGTCCTTCTTGGGCCCTGAGATAGCCATCCAACCAGCGCGGTAACCGCAGACGCGGTAAGCCTTGGACAGGCCGCTGAACGTCAGGCACAGGACGTCGTCACCGGTGAGCCCGGCGAGGTTGATGTGGACAGCGTCCTCGTAAAGGATTTTCTCGTAGATCTCATCGGCAAACAGCACCAAGCCATGTTTTTCGGCGAGGGCCACGATTTTCTTGAGCGTTTCCTCCGGGTAGACGGCGCCCGTGGGGTTGTTGGGGTTGATAACCACAATGCCCTTGGTGCGCGGCGTGATCTTGGCTTCCATGTCCTCAAGATCGGGCTGCCAGCCGGAGTCTTCATCACAGAGGTAGTGCACCGGGCGGCCGCCGGCCAAGGCGACCGAAGCAGTCCACAGCGGATAGTCCGGTGTGGGAATCAGGACCTCATCGCCATCTTCCAGGAGGGCCATGAGGGACATGGTGATGAGCTCGCTGACACCATTGCCAAGGTAGATGTCATCAACGTGGATGTTCTGGATGCCGCGGGTCTGGTAGTACTGCGAGACGGCGGTCCGGGCCGAAAAAATACCGCGGGAATCGCTGTAACCCTGGGCGTTCGGCAGGTGGCGGATCATGTCCACCAAGATGGCGTCAGGCGCTTCAAAACCAAAAGGAGCCGGGTTTCCGATGTTCAGTTTGAGGATCCTGTGACCCTCTGCCTCCATCTGCTGGGCGGCCTGAAGAATCGGTCCACGGATGTCGTAAAGGACATTATGAAGCTTGGTGGACTGCTTGAAATTCGCCATCCCTCAAATATGCCACACGGGTGATGGAGTTCAGCTGAGACTTGACTCACAGATACGACGACGGCGGTGACGGTCCCGCACGGGTCCGTCACCGCCGTCGTACGCGGTTTTGTTCAGGTGTTACTTGACGATGCCCTTGTCCTTCAGCCATGCAGCTGCTGCGTCCTTAGGTGCCTGCTTCTGGTCGCCGCTGACGGCCCGGTTCAGGTTGATGAGGTCATCAGTGGTGAGGATCTTGGAGACGTTGTTCAGCGCTTCCTTGGCCTTGTCCGTCATCTTGGCTTCCTTGACCAACGGCAGAACCTGCTGCGCCTTGAAGTTGTTCTTCGGGTCTTCAAGGACAACCAGGTCATTGTCTGCGATGGACGGCGTGGTGGTGTAGATATCCGCCACCTGGACCTTGTCCTCAAGGAGGGCCTGGAGCGTCAGGTTGCCACCGCCGTCGTTGAAGGGCTGGAGGCCCTTGAGCTCGCAACCGTAGTTGGCCTTGAGACCCGGGAAGCCGTAGGCACGCGTTTCAAACGTTGCCGGAGCTGCCATGGTGAAGTCCTTGCAAACCTTGGCCAGGTCCTCGATGGACTTCAATTGGTACTTCTCAGCCGTGGCTTTGGTAACCACCATGGCGTCCTTGGACTCGGCCTTTGCCGGCTCCAGGACGGCGAGGCCATCCGGAAGCTTGCCCGGGAGGGCTTTATAGACGTCCTCCGCGGAAACTTCCTTGGCTTCGGTGTCCACGAAGGAGAGCAGGTTGCCGGAGTAATCCGGGACGAGGTCGATGGAGCCATCCTGGACGGCCTTGAAGTAGATTTCGCGCGATCCGATATTCGGCTTCGACGTAGCCGTCAGACCTGCGGCATTGAGGGCTCCAACGTAGATCTCGGCGATGACCTGGCTCTCGGGGAAGTCGGCGGAACCGACAACCAGCGAGCCGCCGGCAGCGGAGCCGCTCGGCGCAGAGGTGGACGGCGTGGCCAACGGGCTGCCGCCACACGCGCTCAATGCGAGGGCTACACCCAGTCCAGCTGCGAGGCCGCCGAGACCACGGCGCGTAAGGGTCATGG
The DNA here is from genome assembly GCF_902706295.1 of Arthrobacter sp. 18067. Classification (GTDB taxonomy): domain Bacteria; phylum Actinomycetota; class Actinomycetes; order Actinomycetales; family Micrococcaceae; genus Arthrobacter. The sequence continues at coordinate 95,305 of NZ_CACSJJ010000009.1, forward strand.
GAACGGGGTTTTTCATGGTGTACCTCCTTGAACGGCAGCCCCGGCGGGAGCTGTGGCTGTGAGATCATCGGCCGCCTTCTGGCGGCCGTTTGAGTCGAGGGTCAGGCCGGGCGAGAGGATAAGCCTCTGCACGCCGGCAAGAATAAGGTCCACGGCGATGGCCAGCCCTGCAATGAGCAACGAGCCGCCGAGCATCCTGGGGAAATCCTGCAGGACAAGTCCGTCAAACAGGTAACGCCCCAGCCCACCGAGCGGCAGGTAAGCCACCACCGAAACAGTCGCGATGACCTGCAGGACCGCGGTGCGGATGCCGCCAAACATGACTTGGAGCCCATTGGGCAATTCCACCCGGAAGAGGATCTGGAGTTCGGTCATGCCCATCGCCCGGGCGGCGTCCACCACGGTGGCATCGACGCTGGAGATGCCGGCGTAGGTGCCGGCCAGCAGCGGCGGAACCGTAAGAATGACAAGTGCCCACACCGGCGGCATCAAGCCGCTGCCAGCCAGCAAGGCGAAAAGGACCAGCAACCCCAGAGTCGGGAGGGCGCGAAGTGCCCCGGCAACTGCAACAGCGACCACCCGGCCACGGCCAGTGTGCCCGATGTAGAGACCGATAGGCACTGCGATGGCGGCTGCGATGAGGAGAACCAGTGCGCTGTACTGGAGGTGTTCCAGAATCCGGGTGGGAATTCCGCCGCTCCCTGTCCAGTGGGTGGGATCGGTCAGCCAGGCAATGGTCTCGGCGAAGATGTTCATGCGGACGCCCCCGGATCGGGGCGAAGGGCTGCGTGTGGGGTGGCAGGTCCTGCTTTGGGCTCGGTCACGAGGGCGTTGGCGTCCGGCCGGGTCGACTTTCCACCGGCCGCCCGCGTCCAAGGAGTCAGGAGGCGTTCCAGAACCACCAGGACAGCATCCATCAGCAGGGCCAGCACCAGAATCGCGATAATGCCCACCACCACTTCGGTGATAAACGTTCGTTGCAGCCCGTCGGTGAACAGGACTCCAAGATTGCCCACGCCCAAGAGTGCCGCGACGCTGACCAATGAAATGTTGCTGACCGACACCACGCGCAGCCCCGCGAAAAGCACCGGCAGGGACAGCGGGAGATCCACTTGGAAGAACCGGGCCAGGGGCTTGAAGCCCATGGCAACGGCTGCGTTTCGGAGGTCGTCGTCCACGGAATCAAACGCATCCATGGCAGCACGGACCAACAGGGCCACGGCGTAGATGGTCAGCGCCACCACCACGTTCAGGGGATCAAGAATCCTGGTGCCCAGGATGGTGGGAAGAATGATGAACAGCGCCAGCGATGGAATGGTGTAGAGCAACGAGGTAGCCGTGGCCACGACTGATCGGAGGGTGCCGTTACGCCTGGCCAGCTGGGCCAACGGTACGGAAATCAGGAGGCCGATGATCATGGGAATGATGGCGAGCACCATATGCTGCCCTGCCAATCCGAAGACCAGGTCAGTGTTGTCGAGGAACCACTCCATCAGGTGGCGTCCTCCCTGTGGTGCCGGACTTCTTCGATGAGCGCCAGGACTTCCGGCGCCTTCAGGACTCCAGCCACCCGGCCGTCGTCGTCCACCGCAACGCCCAGGCCCGACGGCGACGACAACGCCGCGTCCAAGGCGCGACGCAGGGTGTCTCCCTTGCGGAAGAGCGATCCGCCCGGAATCAACCCGGCGCCATCACGGGGCGAGGACCACCCGAGCGGCCGTGAATCCTCATCCACAACCAAGGCCCACTCGCCCGTTTCCCGGCCTGCGTGACGGCCATTGGAAGGACCGACCATGCTCACCGGGTGCAACGTCACGGCGTCCGCGGGGTTGAAGGCAAGGTGCCGGAAGCCGCGGTCGCGTCCCACGAACGAGGCTACGAAGTCGTTGGCCGGCGCACGGAGGATCTCCTCCGGCGCAGCGTATTGCGCCAGCTTTCCCCCGACGGCAAAGACGGCCACCTTATCGCCAAGCACGGTTGCTTCGTCGATGTCGTGCGTGACGAACACGATGGTCTTGGCCAACTCGCGTTGCAAGCGCAGCAGTTCCTGCTGCAGTTCATCACGGACCACTGGATCCACAGCACTGAAGGGTTCGTCCATGAGCAAGACGGGCGGATCAGCAGCGAGCGCCCGGGCAACCCCGACGCGCTGCTGCTGTCCACCTGAGAGTTGCGACGGGTACCGCTTGCCAAGAACTGAAGCCAATCCGACGACGTCGAGCAGTTCCGCCGCGCGTTTCCGCGCCGCGGCCTTGGGAACGCCGTTGAGCCGCGGGACGGTGGCGATGTTGTCCAGTACCGAACGGTGCGGCAGCAGGCCCGATGACTGCATGACGTAGCCCATGGAACGGCGAAGCTGGGCCGCAGGCACTTGCGAGACGTCCTCGCCTGCCACTGTGATGGTTCCACTGGAGGGCTCCACCATCCGGTTGATCATGCGCAGGGATGTGGTCTTGCCACAGCCTGAAGGCCCAACGAACACCGTGATCGAGCCTTTGTCGATGGACATGCTGAGTGCGTCCACCGCCGGCTGCCCGCCCTGGTATTGCTTGGTTACGCTCTGGAACTCAATCATGGCTTCGGCCATACCCGGGCTTACCTATCTGTGGTCGAGAACATCGGTAGAGCCACACGATCATATGCACTCTTATTACTTGGCTGCAAAGCAATCTTCACCCAGCCTAACCAGCACCACCGACGATGTCAGCGCCGCCACGTTTTCCGTAATGAATCGGCAATGTTCAGCGCTTCCGTCGTTTGCCGCCTTTCCCGGCCCGTTCCTCAGCTTGGTCGTGCTTGTACCGTTCTGCCGCACGCTGGCCCCTCTCCGCTGAAACGACTTTCTGGTGCCATTCGCGCTGGTAGGCCCGCCGCGCCGCTGCGTCATGTTTCCTGGCAAGGGCTGCCAACTCCCGTTGCAATTTCTGGTAGCTGGCCCAGCGCCGTGGATCGAGGGTTTCTTCGGCGAGTGCCTCCTGAACAGCGCACCCCGGTTCTGCTTGATGTGCGCAATCGGCGAAGCGGCAACGAGTGAAGAGTTCTTCAAGATCACCGAACATCTCGTCCATGCCATCGTCTGCATCGAAGAGACCAAAACCGCGGACGCCGGGGGTATCCATCAGGACCGCACCGCCGGACAGGGGCACCAATTCACGTGAGGTTGTGGTGTGCTTGCCCTTGCCGTCGCCTGCCCGGACCGCGCCGGTTTGCTGGACGTCCCGGCCCGCCAGGGCGTTGATGAGTGTTGATTTCCCCGCGCCGGAAGGGCCAAGCAGGACCAAGGTAGTGCCAGCGGGAATGTGCTGCATCAGTTCATCGAGCCCGTCGCCATGCTCCGCCGACGTTGTGACGACATCCACGCCGGCAGCTTGCAGGATGACTTCACCCACGACGTCGTCCGCCAAGTGGGTAAGGTCCGCTTTGGTGATGACCACAAGTGGCGTGGCACCGGAATCCCATGCCGCCACGAGCGTTCGTTCGAGGCGGTTATGGGTGAGGGGACGGTCCACTGGGACCACCACCGCGACGATATCGATGTTGCTGCCCAGGATTTGTTCCTCCGAGGAGGCTTCGAAGGCGCGTTTACGGCTGAGTGCGGAATGCCGCGGCAGCACCTGTACGACGGCAGGCTCACCTGCGTTGTTGTGGCCAAGCCATACCCAGTCTCCAGTAGCTGGCACTAGCCCATGCATTGGATAGGGCAAGTGCAGGAGACCGTCGGCCGACGCTACGAGCACCCGATTCCGGTCCAGGCGAACTACACGGCCGGGGCTGGCAGTTTCCTGGGCGGCCGGGGCCGCGTGGGCACGGAAAAGTTCCGCAGTTTCATTCGTGAAACCGTACTCCACCGGTCCGTGAAACTGGTTGCTGGGAAATTGCTGGGTGGAACTGAAAGAAAGGTCGCTTGAAGAAGCGTAAGTATTCAATGAAATGCCTCTGATGAGGCCCGGCCGCCTAGTTTCGGCAGGCTGATGCCGGGACAGGAATGATGGGCTGATGACGGCGCGCCGCAACTGAGTGCGGGGCACGCAAGATCGTGGCAATCATCAAAATCCACCTCCTCGGCATCCGGGCCGGCAGCTGAAATGCCGGCAATGTTGTTCAGCGTAGCCAAGCAGTGGAGCTTTGGCTAGGCTTTCGCGGCGCGCTTTAGCTCAGTTTCCCGTCCGCCGGGCGCTCCCGGTGCAAGCGCAGTGCTGTGTCCACCAAGGACACCCGGTTGAGTTTCCCAATGTCCAACAGAGGAATCCACGCGGCGTGGGTGGTGCTGCCATCCACCTCGTGGGTCAGTTCGCCGCCCACCACGGTGGCCTCGTAGACCAAGCGGAGGGCTTGGAAGTCCTTCACGGAACCGTCAGGTCTGGTCTCGCCCGGCCAGTGGCCGACATCGATGCCCAGCATGCGTTCAATGCGCGCTTCGTAGCCGGTTTCCTCGAAGACCTCACGCCTGCACCCGTCCACGGGGTGTTCTGCAAGGTCAAGGCCTCCGCCCGGAAGCGTCCATCCTTCTTTGCCGTCCTGCTTCCAATAGGCCAGCAGGATCTTCTCCTCCTGGACAATGACGGCGTAGGCGGCTGGGCGGGTATCGAACTGCAGGGTCATGGAGCCAGCATAAATCCTTGAGTCGCCTCCCTAGGGAAGCTCGGCGGCGGCGATAGGACCCGCTTCTTCGGGACCAAGGTCGGGCGCCTCGCGAAGCTCGACGACGGTACCCGGCTTCCCGAGCTCCAGCACCTTGATGCTGTTGCGGCCGGCCTTCAGCAACGGCGCCGGTGCATAGAGGGTCACCTGTGGGCCTTTCTCCCAATACCTGCCCAGCAGGAAACCATTGAGCCAGACGAAGCCCTTACCGGAATCAGGCAAGGCAAGGTAGGTGTCGGCCGGCTCGCCGACCTCGAAGTCGGCTCCCGCCAGGGACTCCAGGTCCTCTTGCTTCCAGTCGGCGAGCGCAACGGGAGTCTGCGTCCAGTGGAAGGTGTACCGCTGGTTGATGAGGACGCCGCCCAGGATTCCCTTGCCCTGGCCGGTCAAGGGTCCGTAGTTGATGCGGCCCAGGTTCTCGACCAGGATTTCAAGCTTGGCTGGAATGCCTGTGCCGGTAACAGTCAGGCCCTCGGCTCCGGTGACGTCGTCCAGGACGCCGGCGAAGACACCATCCACCCAAACATAGGCACGGTCGTTCAGGCCGGTGATCTTTAGTCGGCTCTCCGCAGGACTATCAGCTCGACCTGGCAGGATGGCTTCGGCGCTGTACAGCACCATGCCGGCGTCGAGTCCCAATTCTTCGAAGCTGAGTGGCTTGACGCTGCCAACGGTCCCACCGGCGTTCCGGGCGAGCTCCAGCAGGTCCGGCCCGTCCGTCAAAGACAGCGACTGAGCCGGGAGCACACGTGCGTCAGCCAGCAACTCGACCGGAAGTTCGGGAAGCTCTTCCATGCCCTGCGCCCGGAAGAACTCCCGGCGGAAGGCATGGAATTTCGGCGTGAGTGCACCGTTCTCAGCGATGGGCGCATCGGAGTCGTAGCTGGTGACAGTCGGCTGCAGCATGGTGCCGTCGTGGTTGCTGCCGGAGCTGAGGCCGAAGTTGGTTCCGCCGTGAGCCATGTAGACGCAGAGCGAACCGCCAAGATCCAGCATTTTTCGAGCTTCCAATGCTGCATCGTCGGCGTCGCGGCGGTGGTGCAGTTCACCCCAATGGTCGAACCAACCACCCCAGAACTCAACGTTGAAGAACGGCTCATCAGGCCGGCGTCGCTGCCAGGTCGCTACGGCCTCGTCGCCGCGGCTTCCCAGCGTGGCCGTCGCCCAGGTTCCTTCGATGGCGCCGCCGTCGAGGAAGTAGTCATTGCCACCGTCAGCCGTAAAGAGCAGCTCAGTGATGCCGCGTTCCTCGAGGACGCGCCGGTTCCACCGGATGTAGTCATGGTCGTCGCCATAGCTTCCGTACTCATTCTCGATTTGAACCGCCACCACCGGACCACCCGCAGAGGCCTGCCGCGACGCAATGATGGGAAGGAGGTGATCTAACCACTCCTCGATGGCTGTGGTGAACACCGGGTCCAAGCAGCGCAGGCCAATGCCCGGAATGCCGGTCAGCCAGGCGGGAAAGCCCCCGTTGTCCCATTCGGCACAGATATAAGGTCCTGGACGGACGATGACGTCCAGTCCTTCCCCGGCTGCGAGGTCAATGAACCGTCCCAGGTCGCGCCAGCCACTGAAGTCCGGAGCCTGATCGCGCTTAGGCTGGTGGAAGTTCCAGGCAACGTAAGTGTCAACGGTATTGGCGCCCATCGCTTTGAGTCGGCGCAGCCGGTCCTGCCACAGGTCCGGATGAACACGGAAGTAGTGGATGGCTCCGGCGAGGATGCGATACGGTTCACCCGAACGGTAAAGGACGGCGTCGTGGTAGCTCAAGAGGGCGTTGTTCACACGGAACAGATTAGCTCAATTTCCAACATTTATGCACAGGTGATGAACACATGACCAATCTTGATACTTCTCCGGCACAGGAAGTGTGCCCGGCGGCTACGGAAGATCAAGGTCCGTGCGTTCAGCTGTGGCCCGAACGCGAAGTCCCCTTGGGAGGCGTCCGCGCCATGAACGTCATGAGGACGCTGCCCCAGCGCGGGCTGCCGACCGTTGGCGCATGGTGCTTCCTGGACAGCTTCGGGCCCGACCGCGTGGCCATGAGCGTCCTTCCCCATCCGCACTGTGGGCTGCAAACTGTCACCTGGCCTATGGAAGGCGCAGTGCGGCACCGCGACAGCGTGGGCAGCGACGTAGTGGTACGGCCGGGCGAGCTGAACATCATGACAGCAGGCCATGGCATCTCACACTCGGAGTTCTCGGTCCTGCCCGCCACCACCGGGGCAGGACCGGGCCCCGAGGTACAAGAGATTCCCGTTTCGCGCGGGCTCCAACTGTGGGTAGCCCTTCCTGAGGAGCACCGCCACCGTCCGCCGTCCTTCGAGCAGGTCAAGGATTTGCCGGTGGCAGTGGGCGAAGGATTCACCGCAACGGTCATGGTGGGCGAATTCGCCGGCCAGCGCTCCCCCGCCACCATGTTCAGCCCCATCGTTGGGGCCGACATCACAGGCTCCGGCTCACTCGAGCTGCCCTTGCGGCCGGACTTTGAACACGCAGTATTAGTCTTGGACGGCCACGTGATCATCGACGGTCAGGACATCGAGGCCGGGCCGCTGGCCTACTTGGGCGCCGGGAGGTCCGGCCTTGTGGTCGAGGCGCAGCCAGGCACGCGGTTCATGCTCCTCGGCGGCGAACCGTTCGGCGAGGATCTGCTCATGTGGTGGAACTTCGTTGGGCGTACCCACGAGGAAGTCGAACAAGCACGTGAGGAATGGGAAGCAGAGGGACTCCTCGACGACGACGCCGCCGCCACCTCACGCTTCGGCTTTGTCCCAGGCCATGGTCCCGATGCCGGACCGGAAGCCGGCCGCATCCCCGCTCCCCCGCTTCCGGGCGTCAAGCTGCGGCCACGAACCCGCGGTTAGGTTTTAGCGGCGCTGCTCCACTAGGCCCGCTGCTCGGCTACCAAGCGCGGGACACCGAACACGGGATCCTGTTGAAGAATGCGTACATCAACGATGCCGTCTTCGGCCAGTTTCGCCTTGAACGCTTCCTGCAGCCGGGGCACGTTCATGCCAAGTCCGCTTCCCAGAATCACCGGCCCGTCCAGTCCCAACTGCCGAACGGCTTGCTCGGCGAGCTCAGCGAGGTCACGGCCCGCCTGTTCCACCAAAGCCTTGCTGGTTTCGTCACCGGCGTCGGCGGCTTCCACCACGAGGCGTGCTTGCTGGGCCCAGTAGCGACGACCAGTGTCCGGCGAGTGGAACAAGGCGATCAGCTTGCCGGGTTCCTCCACACCGACGGAGTCCAGCAGCGCAGCGCTAAGCCGGTCCGGCTCCAGGCCTTGGTTCATCCGGCGCAGGCTGTGCCGGACAGCTTCCCGCCCCAGCCAGTAGCCACTGCCTTCATCACCCAAAAGGTAGCCCCAGCCTCCTGCGCGGGCTTCCTCTCCGGCGTCGTTCTTTCCCCACGCCGCTGAGCCGGTTCCCGCAATGACGGCTACTCCCGTGCTGGCTCCACCGGCCGCCAGCAGCAACCGTGAGTCGTGAACCACCGTGATGCGGGCGCCGGGCGCATGGGGTGCGATCAGGTCGGCGAGCGCCTGGGCATCTTCGTCGGTGTCGATGCCTCCCGCACCGGCGTACACCTCATCGATCCGGCCGCCACCGATCTTGCCAAACAGTTCGGCGAGGTTCGCAGCAGCCTGCTCGCGGCTGACGTTTTGGACATTGGAGCTGCCTGCGCTCTCATCACGGACGGGCACGCCGTTTTCGAACCGCACGCCGCGGGTTTTCGTACCGCCGATGTCGAGCCCGATGACGGTGCCGCTCAAGGCTTCCGTGGGGGCTTGGGAATGCTGGGCAGAGTCAGGATTGTTCACCGTGAAAGACTAGCTTGGAGCGTCCGGAGGAGAAACCGCACATGTCCGAATCCCTGTTTGGCACACCGTTTATTGCAGCCCCCATGGCCGGGGGAACGTCGACGCCCGCATTGGTGCAGGCAGTTCATGATGGCGGCGGTCTGGGATTCCTCGCTGCCGGCTACAAAAGCCCGGAGTCAATGGTTGCCGAGATCACGGCCACCCGGTCCCTCAACATCCCCTTTGGTATGAACGTCTTTGTGCCCGACGCACGCCAGCTCGCGCCCAGCCTGGCTGCGCAGACGCGCCTTCAGGCCTACCGCGCAGAGTTGGAACCCGAGGCGGCGCGCTACGGGGTGACCCTGCCGCCGCTCCGCCTTGACGACGACGACGCGTGGCAGGAGAAGATCAATGTTTTACTGGCCGATCCCGTGGAGTTCGTCAGCTTCGCTTTTGGCCTCCCCGGGAAGCCGGTGGTGGCCGGGCTCCGCAAGGCCGGCACCACTGTCATCTGCAGCGTCACCAGTGTCCAGGAAGCCTTGGCTGCTGCCGAGGAGGGACCAGACGCCCTCGCCGTCCAGCACAGCTCTGCAGGCGCACACTCGGCCGCGTTCCTGCCGGGCGGTAAGGAACCAGCCGGAACCCCGGCAGCCCGGACGACGGCGGAACTGGTCGCCCAGGTGCGTGCCGCCGTCGGACTTCCACTGATCGCGGCAGGTGCCATCATGGATGGCCCAGGGTTGCGTGAGGTGCTGGACGCCGGAGCATCAGCCGCGCAAATCGGGACCGCCTTGGTTCGCACCCACGAAAGCGGCGCCCGGCAGCTGCATAAGGACGCATTGGGTGATCCCGCCTTTACTGAAACGGCAATGACCCGCGCCTTCACCGGACGTTGGGCCCGATCGCTGGTCAACGCCTTCGTCCGCGACCATCAGGATGCTCCGGAAGGCTACCCTGCCATCCATCACCTCACGGCACCGGTACGGGCAGCCTCGTCTGCGGCCGGTGATCCGCAGCGCCTGAATCTGTGGGCGGGTGCCGGCTGGCGGTCGGCCCGTGAGGGATCGGCGAAAGACGTGGTCAGGGAGTACCTGAGCGGGCACTGACAAGTTCGGCGAGCAACGCTCCGCCCTCCGAGGTGACAAGTTCGCGGAAGAGCCGAACGGCGTCGGGTTCGAAGCTTCGCTCCCGCCAGGCGATACCAATCTGGCGGAACGCCAGCTCGGACTCAATGGCCACTTCGACGAGCCCGAGTTCGGCCTTCGGAAGAAACTGGCCGGTACCTGAGCCGGGACCCGCAGGCGGAAGGATGCTGAACCCGAGGCCGGCGGAAACCAGGCCCCTGGCGGAGGTGGACTCCTGGACTTCGAAGGCAATCCTCGGGCGGAAGCCCGCTTCGCGAAGGAGTGCTTCGCCCAAGGCCCGCAGCCCAACACCGGCTGGAAGTGTCACATAGGGATCGTGCCGCAGTTCTGAGAGATGCAGGCTGGACCGCCCCGCCAAGGGATGCCGGTAATGCAGGACCACCCTGAGCGGTTCGCGGTAGAGCGGCAGAGAGTGGATGCCCCTGCCTTCGGGTGCGATCGGCGCAATCAGTGCAAAGTCCATATCGCCGCTGGCCAACTGTTGCAGGCAGTCGTCGCGGGGACCCTGCCACAGGTCGAAGACCGTATGGGGGTGGCGGCCGCGAAACGCGCTGATGAGCAGAGGAAGAGTCGCTTCGCCGAATGTGTGTTGGAAGGAAACTCCGATGCGTCCCCTCACCACGTCAGACTCATGCCTGACCCTGTCCAGCCCGGCCTGGAAATTCTCCAGTGCTGCTTCGATGTAGGGCAGCAATGTTCTGGCCTCGGGGGTGAGCCGGATGCCGCGGCCATCGCGGATCAGCAGGTCGGCCCCCACGATGGCGCTGGCCCGGGCCACCGCCCGGCTGACGGTGGACTGGGGAACACCAAGGATCTCCGCGGTTTCCGTCATATGTTCCGTGCGGCCAAGTTCGGCCAGAACGGGAAGGAGCGGAAGGAGCTGGATGAGTTGCTGGTGGTAAGGTTCCACGGTCATCTCCAGTCAGCAGTGATCCCCCTGCATAGCTCTTACAATTCATGCTCTGATGCATCAATTCTAGATGATTCATGCATTGGAATGTGGTGTCTGGCGAGGCCTAGTCTTGCCGGGTGAGTAAAGCAATCGCCTTGGGCAGCACAGAAACATGGGACGGGCATGCCAAGGGGTCGCGAGGCTACAGCCGGGTGCTCGCCGCTTTGGCGCTTGCGGGCGTTGCCACCTTTGCACAGCTGTATTCCACCCAGGCTGTCCTGCCCCTCATGGCCAGCGACCTCAACATCACAGCAGCCGAGGCCGCCCTTAGTATCTCCCTCGCCACCGTGGGTCTCGCCATCACAGTCCTGCCGTGGTCGTTCGTGGCCGACAGGATTGGGCGGGTACGTGCCATGGCTATAGGCATCGCAGCCGCGACGCTCCTGGGGCTGCTGGTTCCGCTGGCCCCCACCGTGCCGCTGCTGCTGGGCATTCGAACCTTGGAAGGCATGGCCCTGGGCGGAATCCCAGCCATCGCCATCGCCTACCTCAATGAGGAAGTGACCAAGGTCCACACAGCCTTGGCGGCCGGGACGTACGTTGCCGGAACAACCTTGGGCGGGCTGGCCGGACGCCTGGTGGCCGGCCCAGTAGGCGAGCTCTGGGGCTGGCGGGCAGCAGCCTTGGCTGTCTCCCTGCTGGCCACCGTGTCCGCAGTCCTGTTCCTGGTCCTCGTTCCCAAGCAACGGCGTTTCAGCCCAGCCCCGGCAACGGGATTCCGCGGCGCCTTCCGTACCCTGAAAGGACACTCGAGCAATCCCAAGCTGGTATCGCTGTATTTGCAGGCCTTCCTCCTCATGGGCGGCTTCGTGGCGGTGTACAACTACCTGGGCTTTCGTTTGCATGCGGAACCCTTCGGACTTCCCGCCACGGTTGTCAGCCTCATCTTCCTTGCCTACTTGTCCGGAACCGTCAGCTCACGCTGGGCTGCGGGGCTGACCACGAGGTTTGGCAGGCGCAACGTCCTGGTGGCCGGGATCGCCGTCATGTCCGCAGGCCTGGCGTTGACATTGGTGGAGAACCTGGCAGCCACCCTGGCCGGGCTTGTTATCTTCACAGGCGGCTTCTTTGCAGCCCACAGTGTGGGTTCGGGCTGGACCGGAGCAATCGCTACTACGGGCCGTGCACAGGCAGCGTCCCTGTACAACCTGTCCTACTACCTGGGTTCGAGCCTTATTGGCTGGGCCGGCGGCTTGGCGTTCCAGGCGTTTGGCTGGCCTGCGTTGGCTTTGAGCGTCATCGTCCTCTCATGCACGACGGCGGCCGTCACCTTGATAGTGCACCGAAGGCCCCAACACCTCGGCTGATTTCAACGGACCTGCCCCTACAATCAGAGGCATGACACAGGTCACGAAACCCCGGGAACTGTCGTCACCGGAGCGTTTGCAGGCGTTTACGGATGCCGTGGTGGCGATTGCTTTGACGTTGTTGATCCTTCCGCTGATGGAGAGCGTGGGTGAGCTGGCGGACCACGATGGCACGACGGCCGAATGGTTGTCCGAGGAGCAGTACGCCTTACTCGGCTTCGTCCTTAGCTTTGTCCTTATTGCCGTGTTCTGGATGCACCACCACCGGCTCTTCAAGAAAGTCCGGCACGTCGACTCCGGACTGTTGTGGTTGACGGTTGCTTGGATGTTTACGATCGTGGTGATGCCCGTAGCTACATCACTGTCCACCCAGATGAAGTCCGACTGGGCCCAGCCCCTTGTCTACATCGGAACGCTGTTCGCTACCAGCCTCATGCTCCTTCTGGCGCGCGTCTATCTGCGGTCCCACCCGGATCTGCACGACATGGATGCCGCTGAAATGACGTCAGGGATCCGGGCAGGCGCCATCGTTTCCGGGCTCTTCCTTGCGGCTCTTGTCATTGCCCTGGCCCTTCCGAACGCCGGCAACCTTCCCCTGTTGCTGATGCTTCTCAGCGAACCCCTCCAACGCCTGGCCAACCGACGAGACCGGCGGACCCTCCCTCAACGATAGTCACCTGAAGAATTCACCGATTAGGATGGATGAAAGGCAATTTCAGGAGGATCCGTGAGCAACCCCACGAAGAATGTTCGGTCAAGCACCGGCAGCGCAGAGCCGCTGGACGCGATCGATGAACGAATCCTCGCAGCGTTGGTGGACGACGCCCGTATCTCCAACAAGCAGTTGGCGGAGCTGGTGGGTATCGCCCCTTCCACGGCCCTGATGCGGACCAGAGCGCTCTCCGAACGGGGAATCATCGAAGGCTTTGAAGCTGTCTTGAGCCTGCCGGCCATCGGCCGTTCGGTACAGGCCCTCATCGCCGTCCGCCTTCGTGCCCACGACCGCGACCAGATCGACCGCTTTACTGCCCGCGTCCCCAAGCTGCCTGCGGTCATCTCCACTTTCCACACCACCGGCTCCGTGGACTACCTCCTCCACATTGCGGTAGCCAACACCGACGACCTCCGCAACTGGCTCCTGGACAACCTCGCCACGGACCCTGTGGTCGGACACACGGAAACCACCATGGTCTTCCAGCACATTCCCGGCAACCGTGGACCTCTGCCCGAATAAGGCCGGATTCAGGAACGCAATACGCTCCGGAGTGAGACGGCCGCAAGGGTCAGCGCGGCCACGCCGCACAGAACAGTGAAACCCACGACGGCGGCCTGCAGGCCGAGTGCCGAGACAGCAAGTCCCAGTCCGATCACCGGAACGGCGCTTCCCAAGTAGGTGATGACGTAGACGGTGCTGATGACCTGTGCGTGGCGCGCGGCCTCAACCCTGCCGGCAACTTCATTGAAGACTTTCCGGAATGCAAGGCCCTGGCCCACGCCCGCGGTGATGCTTGCAGCCACCAGCAGCCAAGGGCTTGACCATGCGGCCGCTGCTCCGATGAGAACCACGGAGCAGCCCAGAACCACCAACGCCAGGGGAACAACAAAGCGTCCGCGTGTGCCCAACAGCTGGCTCAGCGCGGAGGCACCCAAAGTGACCCCTGCAAGCAAGCCAATGAGGGGCCTCGAATCGGCGTGCACCACGCTGGCGAAGTAGCCCGGCGCCAAGGACAGGCAGAAGCCGAAGACTGCGAAGCTCAGGAATCCCGTGGCCGCTGCCATCCAGAATGCTCCACGGGCGTCACGCGAGATGGACGGCCTCCGCGGGGCGAGGACTTTCAGGGGCTTCGGTCCTGCCGCGGGTGCAATGGCTGGCCGTGCTTTCAAAAGCCACAAGGGAACCAGCGCTGCAAGCAACACTGCCGAGTGAATGTAATAGGGAGTGCGCGTGGAGTCCGGCAAGAGTGACAAGAGGCCACCTATTGCGGGGCCTGCGGCCACGCCTCCGGCAGAGGACAGAAGGGTAAAGCGGGAGGCCCAGTCGGGGCGTTGGGGCAGCAATTCACGCAGGGCTGCGGCGCTGGCTCCTGTTGCAAGTCCAACTGCTACTCCTTGGAACGCCCGGCCCAAGGACAATGACACCAGGGTGTCCGCATTGGCGAAAATCACTCCGCCCACCAATCCAACCAGGACCGCCAGCACCAGCGCCGCGCGGCGTCCGATGTGGTCTGACCAGTGGCCTGCCACCATGAGGACTCCTACCAGGGCAAGCACGTAGCTTGAGAAGGCTACCGTCACGTCAAGCGAGGACAGGCCAAGCCTGGACTGGAGGAGAGGGTACAAGGGCGTGGCCAGGTTGGCGCCAACCAGGAGCGTAAAGATCACAACCCCGGTCAGGACCAGCCGGGCGGTGGTGGAGGCATCCCATCCCCAGCGTTCGGCGGTGGCCGGACGCATGCGGAGTTCGCTCAAGACAGTCATTTCCATGCCTTCGGGCTCGTTCGCCGGCTGTGGTTTTCCTTGTGGGAAGTGCAATCCGACTAAGTATTGATGGCAATAGAATGCAATAGCGCTGATCTCAAAGAGCTGCAAAAGTGCAAGGATTGAGCAAAATAATCAAAGTAGTACGAGCCAAGTGAGCTGGAGTGACCATTTGAACACCCTTGACCCCATGGACCTGAAGATCCTTCTTGAACTCATCAGGGATCCCCGCATCCAGATCGCTGAGTTGAGCGACGCCCTGGGCATAGCCCGCAATACGGCCCAGAGCCGGGTGAAGCGCCTCCTTCGGACCGGAGTGCTGCAGGCTGCAGGCCGGGAAGTTGACCTCGAAAAGGTGGGGTACGACGTCGTGGCCTTTGTCACGATTGAAGTCACCCACCGGGAACTCGACGGCGTCATTGGCGCCTTGCGTCTGATCCCCCAAGTCCTGGAAGTCCACGAGATATCAGGCCGCGGCGATCTGTGGTGCCGGGTGGTCGCAACGGACACACACAACCTGCAGTCGGCGTTGCGCTCGGTGCTGCGCACCAAGGGTGTCATCCGAACGGAAACCGTCCTGGCCCTGCATACGCATATCCCGTACCGCACTGAGCCGCTTATCGAACGGATGTCTGCAGCACCAACACGCCCAAGGCAGGAGAGCCAGAGCACCGGCCCCCAGGCCTGAACGGACTAGGATTTCAGGCATGGATTGGCTCTCACACATCTCCCAGATCAACTGGCTCGCTGTTCTTCTGGCCTTCGTTTCAAGCATGGTCATTGGGTTCGTCTGGTACATGCCGGCCGTCCTTGGCCGCAGGTGGATGCAGGCGATCGGCAAGACCGAAGACGACCTCAAAAACATCGAAGGTGGCGCCGGCATCTGGGTTCCCATGATGGTGGCCGCGGCCTTGACCAGCATTCTCCTGGCTGTGCTTATCAGCGCGCTGGAGCTCAACACTTTCTGGGCCGGCGGTTTCTTCGCGCTGATCGCAGCCTTGGTATTCCGCGCCGGCGGCCATGTCATTCACAACGGCTTCGCCGGGCGCCCCTCCGCAGTGACCGTGATCGATTCCGGCCACGACCTCGTGGCCATGACCGTTGCGGGCGCCATCATCGGAGCCATGCAGTAGCGTTCACCCAGTGACCATCATCGACAACGCCGTATATGTAGACGGTGTCCGCACAGCCACCCCGCACAGCCTCGAGCAAACATTCGAAACATTGGCGGAACACGGTGGCATGGCCTGGATCGGCCTGTATCGGCCCACGAAGGACGAGATGGCCGCCGTCGCCCAGGAATTCGACCTCCACGAGCTCGCCGTTGAGGACGCTGTTTCTGCACACCAGCGGCCCAAGCTCGAACGGTACGACCACAACCTGTTCACTGTTCTCCGCCCGGCCAGATACCTCGACGAAACCGAGACAGTGGAGTTCGGCGAACTTCACATCTTCACCGGACCAAACTTCGTCGTGACGATTCGGCATGCTGAAACCGGTGGAGTCGCCCGGGTCCGCCACCGGCTTGAGACGCGTCCGGACCTGCTCTGCCATGGACCTGAAGCCGTGCTCTACGCCCTCCTGGACCAAGTAGTGGACGACTACGCGCCTGTGGTGGCAGGTCTTGAGAACGACATCGACGAAATCGAAGACCAGCTTTTCAGCGGCGATAGCACGGTGTCGCGTCGCATCTACGAGCTCGCCCGCGAAGTGATCCAGTTCCAGCGGGCCATCCAGCCGCTCCCGGACATGATGGCGCTGCTGGAAAAGGGCTTCGAAAAGTATGGCGTGGACATCGAGCTGCAGCGTTCCCTCCGCGACGTCGAGGATCACGTTCAGCGCGTCATCTCGCGGGTGAACTCGTTCAGGGATCTGTTGCAGAACGCCCTCACTTTGGACGGCACGCTGACCGCGAACCGACAGAACGAAGCCAGCGCCGCGCAGAACGAACAGGTCAAGAAGATCTCCTCCTGGGCTGCCATCCTCTTTGCGCCTTCCTTCGTGGCAGGCGTGTACGGCATGAACTTCGACCATATGCCCGAGCTGCATTGGGACTTCGGCTATCCTCTGGCGGTGGGACTCATGGTCGGTGCCGCACTGCTCATGTACGCCATCTTCAAGCGCAAAGGCTGGCTGTGACGCCTCTCTTGAGGCCTGCTCCGCGGACAGCGCGGGACATCGCCGGGACTTTGGTGGCGGCCATGGAGCACGACGCCGGGCGGTCGGGTTTCGAGCTTGAGCCCAGCCAACGGAAAGCAGCTGAGCGCTTGGCGGCCTTCGCCACCCAAGTGACCGGCCGCCGTCGTGCACTCTCAAAGAGGGCGCCTCGAAGCCTGTACCTCCACGGACCGGTGGGCCGCGGAAAGACCTGGCTGATGGATAGCTTCTACGGACGGCTGGAGGCACGGAAGAGGCGTGTCCATTTCCACGACTTCTTCCGCACGCTCCACTCTGGAACACACAGCTTCGAAGCCGGCAACGGAACGGCCATCCAGCAGTCGGTGGACTCTCTGCTGGATGACATCGATGTGCTCTTCTTCGATGAATTCCACGTCCATGACGTCGGCGATGGCATGTTCATTGCCCGGTTGTTGCGGTCCGCAGCCCAGCGCCGGATCCCCCTGGTGGTGACCTCGAACTACGCCCCGGACGACCTCCTGCCCAATCCCCTCTGGCATGACCACTTCCTACCCACCATCGAAGCCATCAAGGAGATGATGGACATCGTGGAGATCAATGGTGCCTCGGATTTCCGCCGCTTTCCCGCCGCCGGATCCGGTCCGGCCACAGGATTTGAGGCGTTCCGCGCCGGTCGCATCATCTCCCCCGGCACATCCCGGCAGCTGGGGCGCCTTGGCCTCTTCCGGCCCCAGCCCTCCCAAAGCCGCATCCTGAGCCCCACCACCCAGCCAGTACTTGTCAAAAACTCAGACGCCGACTTGCTCTGGGTCGGTTTTGAGGAGCTTTGCGGCGGGCTGACGTCAACATCGGACTTCCTGGTATTGGCCGATACGTACAAGACGTGGGTCATTGACGACGTTCCTTCGCCGGAAGATGATGATTCGGCATCCGCACCCGCATGGCAGCGGTTCAGCAATGTGGTGGATGTTCTCCACGACCAGGACATCACGCTGTTACTGGTCGGTGCGGGGCCTCTGAACTGGGATATCGATGCGCCGGGCCGCGTCCTGCCCGTTGACTTGGCACGTATTGCGAGCCGCTTGTCCCTGCTGGAACGTTCAGACCCCGATGATGCCGCGTCAATGGAAGAGGCCGCCGGAAGCTGAGCTTCCGGCGGCCTCTCTGAAAACGTGGGCTGGGGTGGACGGCTAGATAACGCCGCCGGCCGCGGACGGAGCACTGGCATCGTTTCCGCCATCGCCTACAGTCTCGCGGGCGACATAGTTCTCGATGTCGAAGAGGTTCTCGGCACGCTCGGTGATGTTCAGCAGGGTGGTCATGGACGCGACCTCTTCAACCTGCTCCTTCAGGAACCAGAGCATGAACTGCTCGCCCAAGGCATCTCCCTCGGCGCGGGCAACGCGGAACATCTCCTCGATGTTTCGAGTGACTTCCTTTTCCTGTTCCAAGGCCAACGCGATGGGTTCCTTGGCGTTGGTGAAGTTGTTGCGCACCGGGGCGATACCGGGGATCTCAACGTGCACGTTGCGGTCCAGCATGTACTGGACCATCATCATGGCGTGGTTGCGCTCCTCAAGGGATTGACGGTAGAAGTGCCGGGCCAGCTGCGGCAAGTCCTCGCCGTCAAAGTACACAGCTACTGCGATGTATTGCTGGGAGGCCGCAAACTCATTGGCGACCTGGGCGGACAACAAATCATTGAAAGTCTTCTTAGCCATGGCTCGATCCTACAGGCGGGCAATGACACTTTTGAGGGTGAGGTTCGCCACAGCTCAAGGCACCAGAAGGCTGATACTTACGCCAGCCGCAGCGGCAAGCACGCTGAGTGCCATTGTGCCCAACCCATTGATGATTGCCAGGGCCGTGCGTCCGCTTTGAACAAGCCTGATGGTCTCCAGGCTTGCGGTGCTGAAGGTGGTGTAGCCGCCCAGGAAACCTGTACCGAGTACCAGCAGGAGGGATTCCGGCGCCTGGCCACGCATCACGAACCCTGCCAGTGCGCCCAGCAGCAGGGAGCCCGAAATGTTGATGGCAACGGTCCCCCAGGGGAATGCGGTGTTGAGGCGTGCCCGGATAAGTCCGTCCACCACAAACCGCACGGCCGCACCTACGCCGCCCGCCAAGGCAAGAAGGATGACCGTCACGATTGGCGTCCAGTAGCGCGCCTGTGATGCCGGGCCCCCAGCCAGATACCCGCAATGGTGGCACCAGCGCCGCCCAACAGGCTCGCGGCCAGATATCCCGCGGCAGCAGGAGCCGCTCCAGCGCTGAACAGGTGCACCGCATCCAAAGCCAGCGTGCTGTAGGTGGTGTATGCGCCAAGGAACCCCGTACCCAGCCCGAGCCGCAGCACCCGGCGATTGCCGGCGTCGGGACCCCTGCGGGAGAGGCCCTCAAGCAAAGCGCCCAAGGCAAGTGCGCCCGAAAGGTTGATAACCAAGGTGGGAAGTGGCCATGCTCCCGGCGCGGGGATGACCAGCCCC
Source organism: Arthrobacter sp. 18067 (assembly GCF_902706295.1). GTDB lineage: Bacteria > Actinomycetota > Actinomycetes > Actinomycetales > Micrococcaceae > Arthrobacter. Next base: position 114,258 of record NZ_CACSJJ010000009.1, read on the forward strand.
AGGCCGTACCGTGCGAGAGCCCCCAGCACACCACCCGCTGCCACGATGCCAATGAATCCCCAGTGGAGGTGGAGGGGGCTTTCGGCCTCAGTCGTCGTCATCGTCGATGGGTACCCGGGGGTTGACGGGAACAACCAATACCGGCAGGGCTTGGCGATGGAAGAGGTGGCGGGCCACGGATCCGGCCGTCAGTTCTTTGAGCGCTGCGGCCAATTTGTGCTCCCGCGTGCCCACCACGATCATGGACGCGCCTTTATCTTCGGCCTCCCGGGCCAAGGCACGGGCCGGTTCGCCGGCCAACTGGACCACGGACCATTCGATGCCGCTGCCGTCCAGTTGTGTGGCGATGGCCTGTCTCAGGGATTCGGGAATTTTGTAAGAATCGTCATCAACGCCGTCCGGATCAATGGGGGCAGCCGGGCCGCCCATGGTGCCGTCCACCGGGTACACCGTGACGTCGGCATACGCACAGACCAATGGCAGCCCGGCACTGGCGGCCACGTGGGCCGCTTGCTCAAGGACCACGGGGCGCTGCCCGGGCATGACGCCTACCAGGATGGGGCCGGACATGCCGCTGGAGGCCTCGTAATGCGGAACGGGGGTCTCTGTCACAGGGCAAGTCTACGATGCGGGGGTGGTCGTGAACCCTGCCTGCTGGATCCCGTTTCCTCAACCGTCCGCTTAGTCCAGAGCCGTTGCTCAGCGATGGCGCCGACCCGACCACAAGCCGTAGATCAACGGAACTACTGAAGCGATCATCAGCACGTTGCCAAGCGCGGGGTCATCCGCCCGCAGAATGGCTCCAGCGATCAGCAGCGCGCTGAAGATCAGCGCACCCACTGCCCGCCGCGCCGTGAGAATGAGCCGGGACATCTGCCGCTCCAGGCGCCGGTTGCCCACTTGGAGTGACCCTTCCTCGAATCGCGTGACCAGCCCGTCCAGCCTCTTGGGCAGGCGCAGGGCAATGGCGGCACCATCGAGCGCCTGGGATGCGACGTCGTTGATGAGGTTTCCCCGCTCGTCACGCAGAAGTTGTGCCGCGTACGGCTCCACGGAGTCCCACAGGTTGAAGCGGGGGTCCAGTGAGCTGCACACACCGGAGGTCAGGGACATGGCCCTGATGATGAGCAGGAAATTCTCCGGCAGCTGGAAGGGCAACGAGCGAATCACGCTGCCGAACTCAGTCCCGAATTCACGGAACTCCCGCGGATCAACGTCGCGAAGCTCCGCGAAACCCATTCCGCCGAAGCGCGCGAAGAGCTGCGTCATGGCCCGCTCCAGCTCAGTGGTGTCGGCCGACTGCATCAGTACCCCCACGTCGCTGATGGCGGTCACCAGCCCTTTGCCGTCCCGTGAGGCAGCAGCGATCAGGAGCTTGCGCAGCCCGCTGCGCGTCTTCACGGGAACTTCGCCCATCATGCCGAAGTCAATGAACGTGAGTTTCCAGGGATGCTCACTCGACGGATCGTTGGCCGGCGTGACGAAGATATTGCCGGGGTGGGGATCGGCATGGAAGAAACCGTTGGTGAACAACTGGTCAAACATCACCGAGGCGAAGACTGGAGCAACCTCGGCCGGGTCTATGCCGGCCAGGCGAAGCGACTCCGCGTCAGTGATCTTGATGGCCGTGACATCTTCGAGGGTCAGCACACGACGCGTTGTTCGTTCCCAGACCACAGCCGGGACAGTGACCCGCGGGTCATCGGCGAAGTCAGCGGCAAAACGTTCAGAATTGGCCGCCTCATTCAAGTAGTCGATTTCCTCCAAGCTCGTCTGCGCGAACTCCTTGATCAGGGCCGGCACGTCTGCCCGGCTTGAAACAATGCGGATGCGGCTGAGCCAGCCACCCACTTTCCGCAAGGCTGCCAGGTCGACGTCGACGATTTCGGCAATGCCAGGCCGCTGCACCTTGAAGACCACGCTGCTGAGCCCTGTGTCCTCGGCATTGCCGGCGAGGAGTTTTGCCCGGTGCGCTTGCCCGAGCGACGCTGCTGCAATGGGAGTCTGCTCGACCGAGGCGAACACCGCCTCCAGGGATGCACCGAGTTCGGCTTCGGCAAGCGTCCGGATGGCAGGAAAGGCAACGGGAGGAACTTCGTCTTGGAGCCCCTCCAGCTCCGCGGTGATTTCCGGTGGGAGCACATCCAGCCGGGACGACATGAACTGGCCCACCTTGATCATCAGGCCGCCGAGCTCCACTGCGAGGCCATGAAACCGCCGGGCAAAGCGCCGCATCCTGGTGGCCCGGTTACGTTCGGTCAGCCTCCGCAGGCCCACCCGTGGCAGGAACAGCTCAAACCACCACGTCATTGCCAGATGCCATGCGGCAAATCGCAGGATTCGGCGGTAGCGGACGCGGGGATCCCCGGTTCCCGGCATGGGATCTGCCCGCTCGCGCCGAACCGACGTCACCCCTTCAGTCCTGGGCGAGGATCGAGTACAGGCGGCGACGTGCCTCCTCGAGCACCGTCACAGCCTCCTGCACTTGCTTGGGCGTTCCGGTACGGCCAACCTGCGCCGCGGCCTGAGCGAGTTCCACGCCGGCCTTGGGCAGTGCTGCGAATCCCGGGTTCGACGACGTGCCCAAGGAGTCCCAAGGTGCGGACGATTCAGAACCCGCAACATCCTCCCGGCCGGCTTCGGTCAAGGAGTAGATTTTGCGCCCGCTGGATTCTTCCGCACTGACGAACCCCTCGTCTGCCAGCAATTGAAGGGTGGGATAGACGGAACCGGCACTCGGTTTCCAGCTGCCACCACTGCGTTCTTCGATTTCATGAATGATCTGGTAGCCGTGCATCGGACGCTCGGCAAGCAGGGCAAGAATAGCCGTCCGTAGCTCCCCCCGGCCGGCCCGGGTGCCGGAGCGCTTTTCAAACCGGGAGCGAAACTCCTCAACGGCCTGCCACATGCCGTCCAGATTGTTGCCCATGAATCCGTTTGCAGGGAATGAATTGTGCATCAAGCTCACCTCTTGGGGTTGCGAACGATACTAAACGATATACCCGCCTGCGGTCTTTGGGCAGGTGGCGCAGGCAACGAGAGGAGGAGGTGCTGGGTCATCGTGGCAGGATTCTTCGCAGGATGGGGATGACCACCATCCCGGCCGATTCCACCGCGCCTTGATAAGAACCTTGTAGCACAGGGCCGGACAGCACTTCTGGGTAATGCCGTCCGGCCCCGGCCGCGGAACCTTGGGGCAGCGCCGGCAAACGAGGGGGATCATTGGCCGTTGCGTTGGATCCGCTGTGTTCAGTAAAGGCGAACCTGAGGTCCAGGCACACGAGTAGTTGGTACTCGTCTTTTCCTCGCACTGGGAACGCCCACTACCTGCTCCGAAAGGACGCCAAGGCAACGTGTGTGGAGCTAAGGAGATTCGAACTCCTGACCTCTTCGATGCGAACGAAGCGCTCTACCAACTGAGCTATAGCCCCTGGGCCAAGCTGTACGGCCTGGCCAGTGTCCCTAGGCTACAAAGTTTCGTCGTGCTTTTCCAACCACGACACGAACGTCTCCGCGCCATCCTTCCGCCCGGGGATCAGGTTGTTGCCGGCACGAAGGTAAGACCCCATGGCCCCGGGCAAGGGCAGCTCCACGATCTTGCCTCGCCTCCCAGTGACCGTCTTCCACGACTCCGCCATCTGACGCATGGTGAGGACCTCCGGACCGCCCACAGTTCGCATGCGGTGCCGCTCGGTACCCGGGGCTTCCAGCGCCGCGTCGAGCAACGCCCGAGCTACGTCCACAGGCGAGATCGACTGGAACTTGGTCGCCTTGAATGCAGGTATGAGAAGCACCTTGGCCCCAGCGGCGAAGACCATCGCCAGCAGACCATGGAACTGAGTGGCCCGAACCACCACGGTTTCCAGCGCAGACGCAGCGTATTTCCGCTCCTTGTCCGCCTTGGAGACGTAGTACGAGTAGGTGCTCAGATCACAGTTGATGATGGACAACGCCACTGCCTTACGGACGCCGGCCAGGTGCGCCGAGGCAAGAAGCCGGGCACCGCCGTCGGCGAATCGTTTTTGGGCCTTACCGAACTGGCCTTCGAGACAGTCAATGACGACGTCGGCACCCACCAAAGCGGCTGCGAGCCCCTCTCCTGTGGTGACATCGCCCGTAAAGTACGTTGCTCCGTCGTGACGCTTCACCGAGTCGGAAGACGGTACGTGGCGGGAGAAGGCGGTCACCGTATGCCCCGCAGCCAGCGCGAGCCGGACGACTTCCCGACCGACCTGCCCGGTGCCACCCGCGACGCAGATGCTGGTCATGTAGGTTCTAGGCGCGGCGGCGCTGCAGGACGTCGTCCAGGTTGCTGAGCGCGCTTTGACCCTTGGCTGATACAGTGGCCGCTGCCTCGGCTTGCTCAGCGCCTTGCTTCAAGACGGGCTTGCCTACAGGCTTCGGAGCCTCGGGGAGATCCAAAGGCTCAGGAGCCGGCCTTGGAGCCTTGGCGGCTTCGACGTACGTCGGCTTGGGAACTGCGACCGGCTCCCAGCTGGACCCCTTCGAGTCCCCGGCGGCCTGGGCGGATTTGTCTCCCGCGGCAACTGCAACTGCCAAAGCAGCCTGGCGAAGCTCAACGGCGGACAACCGCGCAGCTTCACGGCTGGTGGCCTCAGCGTCGAAAACGGTGGTTTCCTTCGCTTCCACTGCCGGCTCCTTCGGCAAGTAGCGCGCCGGCGTCGGAATGGGCGCCGCCTGGGCAGCACGGCGTGCCCGGCGTTCGCGAAGATCCCGGAGGGCAAGCTTCCGCAAGGTCACGACGGCGAGCACAGCCCCAACGAGGGATACCAGCGGCAGCCATACTGATCCGGTGCCAAAGGTGAGGAGGACGCCGGAAACTACTGCCGTCACCAGCAGGGCAAGGCCTGCCAACGCCAGCGTGAGCCGGGCGTAGCGGATGGTGAAGGGAGTGGTGGGAGCTTTTCCAGGGAACGACTCAGCCACACGGGATTCCTGGGGCGACGCCTGTGCTTTGCTGTGCATGGTCTCCATCGGTTTCTCCTGCTGAGGTGCCAAAGTCAGTACCACCCCTGCCTGCGTTTCGTCTGGTTCGTCGTCGATCGCCTCTGCCGGGACAGTGGCTGTTTGGACTTGTTGGCGCCTGTTCCGTAAAACGTAGGGCGCCACCCAGACCATCCACAGCGCGACGGTGACCACGAGTATCACTGAGCTGCTGAGAGGGAAGTCCACATTCAAAACCGTAGAAGCAAATCGCCGGGCGCGGCGGCATTGCGGCCGGTGTGTCGTCGGCGAGTCCGCAAATGACTGGAGATACAGCCAAAAAGGCCTATGACCTGCCCGTTTATCCCCTGAGCCACCGACGCAACAGGCCTTCCGGAACTTCCTCGGAAGTCAGCGCGAACGAGCGATGGTCAGCCCATTCGCCGTTGATGTGCAGGTAGCGTTCCCGGTATCCCTCATCACGGAATCCAAGCTTCTCCACCACCCGCAGGCTGGGTGCGTTTTCGGGCCTGATGTTGATCTCCATGCGATGGAGGCCCAACACCCTGAAACAGTGATCAGTTGCCATGGCAACCGCCGTCGGAGCGATGCCATGCCCGGCACGTTCCCTGTCCACCCAGTAACCCAGGGTTGCCATCATGGCCGATCCCCACACTATGGAGGAAACGGTCAATTGCCCCACGATTCGCGGTTCCCGGAATCCGGGGGTCCGCTCAACGATGAGGAAAGGCAACGCCGTGGAGTGACGGGCCTGGTCGTTCAGCGAGCCGACCATCTGCCGATAGCTGGGCAGGCGCCCACCCGGTGCGGGGTTGGACGCCTCCCATGGCGCAAGCCACTCGCTGTTCCGCGAACGGACTTCAGACCACTCCCGCTTGTCGCGGTATCGGATGGGGCGAAGAAGCAGGTCTCCGCTTTCCAGCGTCACCGGCCAGATCGCAGAGCCGTACATCCGGTGTTACTTGGGAAGCGAGGCAGTAAAGGTCGGCAACCACTCACGCAGCTCGGGACCGAGGTCGTCGCGTTCGCACGCCAGCTCAATGCATGCCTTGAGGTAGCTGAGCTTGTCCCCGGTGTCGTAGCGGCGGCCACGGAAAACGACGCCGTACACGCCGTAGCCCTCACCTTCGCCGGCGGCAAGGACTTCAAGGGCATCGGTCAGCTGGATCTCGCCGCCGCGGCCCGGAGAAGTTTTCTCCAGAACATCAAACACTGCCGGGTGAAGCACGTAGCGGCCGATGACGGCGAGGTTTGAAGGCGCTTCTTCCGGGGACGGCTTTTCGACCAGCTGCTTGATCCGGACGTAGCCGTCCTCGCCGATCTCTTCGACGTCTGCGCAACCGTAGGCGCTGATCTTGGAGGGTTCCACCTCGATCAGGGCAACCACGGAACCACCGGTCTTCTGCTGGACGGCGATCATGTCGCTCAGGAGGTTATCGCGGGCGTCTATCAGGTCATCGCCGAGGAGAACGGCGAAAGGCTCGTGGCCAACGTGCTGCTTTGCACGAAGGACAGCGTGGCCCAGGCCATTAGGGTCGCCTTGGCGGACATAGTGGATGTCGCCGAGGTTGGTGGCGGACTGGATGGCCTCAAGCTTGGCGGTATCGCCCTTCTCAGCCAGGGTCGCTTCCAGCGCCGGCACGCGGTCAAAATGATCCTCAAGGGCACGCTTGCTGCGCCCTGTGATCATCAGGACGTCGTGCAGGCCAACCTTAACGGCTTCTTCGACGACGTACTGGATGGCTGGCTTGTCAACCACTGGCAGCATTTCCTTGGGCATCGCCTTTGTTGCAGGCAGGAACCTGGTGCCAAGACCCGCTGCGGGGATGACGGCCTTACGGACAGCATTGTTATCGAGAGTCACCGGACTAATGTAACGGAAGGAATACATCATCGGCTAAACCCTCGCCGTGCCGGGAACACATTTCGGTCTCCCCCGCGGCGGCCGCTGTTGCTGGACAGGCAACGGGCCCACCTCACGATCGGATACCCATGGCATCGAAGGAAGACATCCGCAGCAGCCGCCGCCGGCACAGGCGAACCCTCTCTCCGGAACAGATCGCGGCCGCGGGGGATGCGATCGCACAGCACGGAACGGCCTGGGCAGCATCGACCTCCCCCGCCACGGCCGCCACGTTTGCCGTCTATGTGGGGGTTGCCTTCGAACCGCCCACCATGCCACTCATCGAGGCGCTGCACGAGGCCGGACATCGCGTTCTGCTTCCCGTCTGTGAGCCCGGCCGGCAGTTGAGCTGGGTGTACTGGACGCCCTCAACGGTGTTTGTCCGCTCCGCCTACGCCCCCATCGACGAACCCGAAGGCGAACGCCTGGAAAGCCAGGTTGTCGCCGGGAGTGCGGGTATCTTCATGCCTGCCACAGCAGTGGACATGGATGGAAACCGGGTCGGCCAAGGAGGCGGCTACTACGACCGGCTCCTCCAAGGCCTCGACGCTTCCGGCCAGCGGCCGCCCACCATCGCAGTGGTGTACGACGACGACCTGTTGCCAACAGGTTCGATCCCCGCCGAACCATTTGACCGCCCCGTGCGGGAGATACTAACGCCCTCCGGCGTCCTCCGCCTCGACGGCACGGTAGACGTAGCCTGACCGCCCCGTCTCCTTGATGACTTCCGGTTTGGAGAGCTCCAACACATCCGCTGGCGCACGCCAGGGAGACGGATGATAGAATTGGCACTCAGGCCCTGCGACTGCTAATGCGGACATTGTTTCCGCCGCCGCTGCACAGGACCTGAACTTTGTCCTGAAGGAGGAACTCAGTGCCCACATACGCATACGCCTGCAAAGACTGTGACCATGCCTTTGACATCGTCCAGTCCTTCTCTGACAGCTCCCTGACAGAGTGCCCTGAGTGCAAGGGTGCCCTCCGCAAGAAGTTCAACAGCGTCGGCGTGGTCTTCAAGGGCTCGGGTTTCTACCGGACTGATTCCCGCGACGCCAAAGGCAGCACCGTTTCGGCCGCACCGACAGCCCCTGCCGCTGCCTCGTCTGCCCCCGCTGCCGCGCCGGCAGCGGCCGCAGCAGCCAGCTAGATTTCCACCTTTTCCACATAGCGCACCAGACCACTGTTTTGCGGGCCTGGCAGCTGACTAACGTGGCGGCATGCCACATCAGTCACGCAGTGCCCTCCTTGCCCGCGCCGAGCGCTCAGCATCAATCAACACCGCTTGGCCACCGGTCCCGCGTGGACGAAAGAGGCGATCCGGTGTCCCCGGCAGCCTTCCCGCAAGGTTCAACCGGTCACGCTCCCGGGATCGCGCTGACCACCGGGGCCACATGCGAAGATTCGGCTCCTGGATCGGACGAAACCGCAGGCTCACAGTTGCCCTCCTGCTCTGCCTTGCCGCCGGGATGGCAGTCCAACAACTGACACCGGCATCAGAACTACGCATCAATGTCCTCGTGGCCTCCCACGATCTTCCAACAGGCACCAGCCTCGTGGAGTCCGACTTCACCAGCCAGGGTGTGCCGCCGGACTTTGCCATTACCGGTGCCGTGACGGACGTTCAGGCCCTGGTTGGGCGCCAACTTGCCTCACCCCTGGGCAGGGGGCAGGTCCCAACGGAATCCAGTCTCCTTGGTCCAGGGCTGCTCACCGGCGCACCGGCAGGGGCGGCCGCGGTGCCGCTGCGGATGGCTGACCCGTCGTCCATCCAGCTGCTCTCCCCCGGCCAGTTGGTAACAGTGGTTCTCACGGCGGCCGGCTCCTACGACGAATCCAGGCAAAGCCAGGTGTTGGCCGGCCCTGTCCCAGTTCTCTGGACTTCAGCCCTGGGCGGCAAGACCGGCGAATGGCTCGGCACCAACGACACCGAGGGTTTGGTGGTGGTGGCCGCGGATCCCCAACAAGCAGAAAAGCTTGCCGGCGCTTCAACGCAAGGCAAGCTTTTCTTTGTTTTGGTAAGTCCGTGATGCGGGACCGTCTAGAGGCGGCCGATCAGCCCCAATGCGGAGGCCTTTGCTCTTTGAGCCACTGCTCATGGTCATAGCCGGACTCATCGCCCCAGCGGCGGGGATCGTCTTCCGCAGCTTTAGTGGGAAGAATTCCGTTGGCGCCGGGCTTGGCCGCGGTCGTCTTGGAGTCCGTTGCTTCTTCGGCGACGTCTGCTTCTCCGGCAACGTGGCCGCCCGTTGCGTCGGGGTCCGCCTCGGACCCGTTGTCCGGACCGGTTGCTTGTTCCATCAGTGGTGCTTCTTTCCCATTCCCGGCAACGCCACGTGCGTCCCCGGCAGCGTCTTCAGGCGCGCCGGCTGCCTGAAGTGCCGAACTCGGAGCAAACGTTGGCTGCCCCTTTTCTACACTCAATTGTTCAACATCCATGTCCAGGAAGCCATGCTGAGGCGACGTCGACCGCGGGATGTGGTTCTCCAGCCCAAGGTAGGACCCAATGCGATCCGCGCAGGACGAGGGATCAGTGAAGACTTCAATGGTCCACAGGGACATATAGCGCCATCCCATGCGCTCCAGCAACTGCGGACGCAACCGGCTGCGTTCGCGCACGCTCATCCGCCGGTAGCGTTCAGTGCCATCGGATTCGATCGCGACGGGGGTGGGGATCTCTGCACCCTCCCGGCCGATTGTGTGGACTGGATCCGCGGCGGCCGCAATGTCCAGCACGCCATCGTAGAGATGCCAGACTCGGGCTCCCCGGGCACGCAGGCGTTCCCCAAGGTCGGCCACCAAAGGGTCCTCGCCGAGCGCTTGCTCACTGGCCACAGCACGGGAAGCAGGCGTACCGAGGTTGCTGTTTCCCGAGAGTTCGCGGTCCAACAGTTCGTAGAAGTCCACCGCACCGTGAGCCAAGCGATCAAGGTCGAGGTCCTCGGGCCGGAAGCAACTCAGGACGTGCATGGAACGCCGGGCACGGGTCATCGCCAAGGCGAACCGGTTCCTGCCACCTTCAGTTGACAGTGGGCCAAACGAGTGCAGCGCCCGGCCATGAGGTGTGCGGCCGTAGCCAAGGGAGAAGATGACGTGGTCCCTCACCAGCCCCTGGGCACGCTCAAGGTCCACTACGCGGAAGGACTCGGGGCCAGCCCCAAAGAATGTGGCCAGCAAGGGATGGTTGGGCAGCTGCAGCCTGATGGCCTCGCCGATTCTGGCGGCATGACGCAGGCTGGCCGTCACTACGGCCAGAGACGTCCGGGGCCGGAGTCTGGCGTGTTCGAATACCAAGTCCACAACACGGTTGACCTCGGCGGTGACGGACTCGACACCTTCATGGTCAGCCCCCGGAAGCCCAGTGCCGTCAGGAATGTACTCAACGAGGATCGAACGGTCCAGGCCAGTGACCGAGTTGCCATCGGGCAGGCGCCGCAGGCCACCGTCGTAGTAGTTCTTGCTCAACTGCAGGATCAAGTCTTCGTCCACGGCCCGATAAACCCAGTTCAGTTGCCACGTGGGGAGAACCCTGGCCAAAGCCTTGAACGCACTGTCGACGTTCTCGTGGCTGGCAACACCGGCAACCGGTGGTTCCACGGCCACGCTGAACGTGCGCGCGTTCGCGATCTTCGCATCACCGAAAGCCACAACCTGCCGCGCCCGGGCGATGGCAGGAAGAACGGCCTGCAGCGACGTGGATTCCGCGTCGATAACCACAACCGCGTCAAACTTCAGCTCAGCGGGAAGAACACCAGTGAGAAGGTAGGGGCTGACGGACCAAACAGGGACCAGCAGCGGCACAAGTTCTGGAGCTTGGGCGCTGAGTGCCGGCAACGTCACCCGGCCGTCCTTCAGCAGTGCGCGAAGCAATTCCGCCTGCCTCGGGTGCTCGAGGAGGCCTTGGCGCCATTTCCGGGCCAACTGCCACCGGAGGCGTGCGGCTCCACTGGCAATGTGTGCCTGGTCCGCAAGACGGTATTCGGCCTCGAGCCGGCGCAACGAATCACCGTCGGACATGGCAAGGTAGTCGTCGCCACTGATCATGGCTTCCAAAGCGGACTGCCACCAGGCCAAGTCCAGTTCGGCTGCCACGGAGGCTGCCGGGACTTCCCTGGCTGCCAGGTCGGAAAGCAGCTCGCCGAGACCATGCTCACGCATTTCCTCGATCAGGAGGGTGCGCTCGGGAAGGGTTTCCAGTGTGGCCGTGTCGGCAACGAGCCGTTCCAGCCGCTCCATCAGTTCCAGATACGGCGTACCGTGCAGCGACCCCCCGGCACTGGTGTGTTTGAGCGCATCACCGAGGCGACGCAGTTCGCCGTCGAGTTCCCGGTAAAGCGCACCAAGATCGGCAAGCCCGGAAGGTACCGCGGGATGGCGCTGGGTAGTGGCGTAGCCAGCCCAGAGAGCGCGCTGCTCCTGGACCAGAACCAGGGAGCTGTGGAGGTCAGCGATGTGGACACCCGGCCGCACGTATTCCTTGGCCACACGGCGGAGGCGTGAGCGCTGCATGGAGGGCATCTCCAGGTTGCGCTCACGGCGCCAGGCGGAGCTGGCGGTAGCGGAGATGAGGTCGTGCACCGGTCGGTCGAAGATGTCCGGAGTGAATTTATCCAGGCTTTCGCGGACGGCAATCAGGAGTTCAAGCTGGGCACCCCACTCCGTGAAGGTCTCTCCCAACCGGATCTCGGCGTGGTCCGAAAGCTGTTTCATCCGATCCCGCAGGACGGGCAACTTTTCCTCTGCCAGGCGGGCGAGCTGCTGCGCTTCCTCGGTCTCCTTGCGGGTGACCAATCGGGCTCCATACCAAGGGCTTGACGTGGAAGCCCTGCTGAAGCTGCCCAGCTCGGCGGCACGACGCAAACGGCCCGCGAGTTCCTCACGGTCCTTGATGTTGTCCAGGACGCTGCGCTTCAGACGGACCGTCGTGGAAGGCGCAGGGTGGATGGACGTCAACTCAGCGAGCGACTGCATTGCCTGATAGGGCGAGCAACCCCAGCGCTCACGGACGTTGTGCAGTGAGGCAACGTGGTCCATCAGGGCGTGGCGGTGTCCGGTCAGCGTCTGGTGAAGGTTGCCCAGTTGTGGTTCAAGTGCTTTTTCATTGCGCATGATTGCCCGGACCAACTGACCCTTGAGCTGCTGCGGGGTTGTTCCGTTACCGGGGCGGAAGAGCATCGAATCCAAGCCAAGGGATTCCAGGTGCGAGGAAAGGCCGGCGAGGCTGGACTGCCTGTCCCCCACCACCAGCACCGATTTGCCTTCGCTGACCAGCGCACCGATTGCGTTGATGGCTGTTTGCGTCTGTCCGCTGCCCGGCGGCGTGCTGACTACCAGCGAATCCCCGGCACGAACGGCATCCACCACGTACTGCTGATCCGTATCAGCGTCGAGAAGGAGGAGCTCATCGGCCGGATCGCGAAGGTCAAGGCTGGGGAAACGGCCCGCCTTGATTGGTTCGGCCTCAATGTCACCGCCGTTGGCGGCAATGGAGAGCGCCGCAACCGTGGCGTTGTTCGTATTGATCCAAGGATCATCCAGATTGCCGGAGAGGTCCGCCAGCGTGGTGACCAGCAAGTTGAACTCCACCTCGGCACCGTGAATCGGTTGGACGAGAGTAGATAGGCGATCCAAGACCGGCTGAGGATCGAACCTGGCAGTGTTGTAGGCCATCCTCGCGACGGCGTTCACGTCAAAGACGATGCCGTGGACTGATTTGAGGTGACGCACCAAGGCCGGGTTCATGCGGGCCTGCTCGGTGAGCTGGAGTTCGAAGTCGTCTTCGCCCGGCCTCACGGTCAGAATGATGGACGTGAGCATCACGGGTGCCGATACGCGCTGTGGCTTGCCGCCAACAGCAGAGGTCCACACGACAGTGCCGGCAGAGAGATAGCCGGCCTCAATACCGCGATCGTTGCTCAGCTCGAAGATCTTGGACCTGATGTTTCGTGCTGCCCGCGCCGCAACCAAATACTGTTGGCGGTCCCGGATCAGGGTGGACAGGCGTGTCCTGCGGCCTGCCAGCAACTGCGCCAGCCCCGAGGGGTGGGCGTTGCTGAGATCAATGGCGCCTTCGGGCGTCTTGACGAAACGCAGCATCGTGTCTGCCCCGGTGACGGGTTTAAGACCAGACAGCCATTTACGGAGCTCTTCGGAGCCCTCTTCCTGGCCTTGACCTAATGACACAACTTCTGCCTTCTTTTCTGTACTAGCTTTAGACGCCTTGGACCATACCGGCATACCTTCGAGGGTAGCGGGAATACCCTGCCAGCCCGCTCCGCAACGCTGTTCCGACGCGAAATTCGCCGTCATTTCACAGGCGCCCGCCGGATTCGCAGGCGTGGAGTGCTGCCGGATACAAGCAAAGTGGCCGGCCTCCCAAAGGAAGCCGGCCACTCACAATGCTATTCCCACTCGATGGTTCCCGGTGGCTTGCTGGTTACATCCAGCACCACCCGGTTTACTCCATCCACCTCGTTGGTGATGCGGTTGGAAATCCGGGCCAGGAGGTCATAGGGCAAGCGCGACCAGTCCGCCGTCATTGCGTCTTCGGAGGACACCGGGCGCAGCACGATGGGGTGGCCGTAGGTACGGCCGTCGCCCTGGACACCAACGCTGCGAACGTCCGCCAAGAGGACCACCGGCATCTGCCAGACGTCGTTGTCCAAACCCGCGGCCGTCAGTTCCGCGCGGGCAATGGCGTCAGCCTTGCGCAGCAGGTCCAGGCGTTCCTTGGTTACTTCACCCACGATGCGGATACCCAGGCCGGGGCCCGGGAAGGGCTGGCGGCCGACGATTTCCTGCGGCAGGCCGAGCTGGGCACCGACGGCACGTACTTCGTCCTTGAACAGGGCCCGCAGCGGCTCGACGAGCTCGAACTGCAGATCCTCGGGGAGCCCACCAACGTTGTGGTGGCTCTTGATGTTTGCAGCACCCTCGCCGCCGCCGGATTCGACGACGTCCGGGTACAAGGTTCCCTGTACCAGGAACTTGATCTTCTCGCCCTCGGCAGCGGCCTGGGCGATGATGGCCCGCTCCGCTTCCTCGAAGGCACGGATAAATTCGCGGCCGATGATCTTGCGCTTGGTCTCCGGATCACTGACGCCGGCAAGAGCCGACTGGAAGCGTTCCTGCTCGTTGGCTACGTAGAGGTTGACGCCCGTGGCTGCCACGAAGTCGCGCTCAACCTGCTCAGCTTCGCCTTCACGCAAGAGGCCGTGATCCACGAAGACACAGGTCAGCTGGTCACCAACGGCACGCTGGACCAAAGCGGCAGCTACGGCGGAGTCGACACCACCGGAGAGGCCACAAATGACCTTGGAGTCCCCGATCTGCTGGCGGATACGATCCACCTGCTCTTCGAGGATGTTGCCCGTGGTCCAGTTGGGGCTCAGGCCCGCACCCTTGAACAGGAAGTTCTCCAGGACGTGCTGGCCGTGGACGGAGTGCTTGACCTCGGGGTGCCACTGCACGCCGTAGAGGCGCTTCTCCTCGTTGGCGAAGGCAGCCACCGGCGCGCCGGCCGTGGAGGCGAGCACTTCGAAGCCTTCAGGAGCCTCGTGGACGGAATCGCCGTGGCTCATCCATGTGTTCTGGGAAGAGGGGACGCCGTCCAGGATGGAGCGGGCATCGCCTACAACCAGCGCTTCAGTGGCGCCGTACTCCCGGAGACCCGTCTGGGCCACCTTGCCGCCCAGTGCGTTGGCCATGGCCTGGAAGCCGTAGCAGATGCCAAAAACGGGCACCCCGGCTTCGAAGAGGTCCGCGCCGACGCTCGGGGCGCCCTCTGCGTACACGCTGGAGGGCCCTCCGGAGAGAATGATGGCTGCCGGGTTCTTGGCCAGAAGCTGCTCGGTGGTGAAGGTATGCGGAACAATTTCCGAATACACATTCGCTTCGCGGACGCGGCGGGCAATCAGCTGCGCGTACTGGGCACCGTAGTCAACAACCAGCACCGGCTTCTGGGAAGTTTGGGGTGCGGTGGGAGTAGTCACCACACAAGACTACTTTGCCGGGCAGCCCCGGTGCACGTTGGCGAGGGCGGCCGGGGGCCAAAAACGTCCTTACCGTTAGGCATCTCACATCCGGATGCCGCCACAGCCTAGTAGCGCTTCGATGCCTGCGGGTTGGCGGCGAGTTCGGCCTCGACCTGGGCGTGGAATTTCTTCTCCACGATGAAGGACAGCAGCGGGACAACTCCGCCAAGTGCCAGCAGGACCATTTTGGAGAACGGCCAACGCATGAGTGACCACAGGCGGAAGTTGGACACCAGGTAGACCACGTACATCCAACCGTGCACGATCAGCACCGAGGTGGAGATGTTGAAGCCGCCGATCACACCCTTGGGCTCGGATTCCGCGAAACCGAAGCCAAACGGCTGGCCTGTGACAGCGCTCGTACCGCCGGCGAAGAGCGAAACCCCAAAGCCGTACCGGGCGATCAACTCCGCGCACAGCAGGAGCAGCATGGCGCCCGTAAGGTATGCCATGACTTTGTAGAACTTCAACGCCGAACGGATCTGGGCTTCCGTTCCGCCGAACCGGCGCTTCTTGGGCTTGGATCCTGATTGTTCGGGCTGGATGGCCGGTTTTGGCTCAATCATTGCTGCACCTTTTGTTCTGGCTCTGGGCTTGTAGGTTCTGTTGAGGACCCGGCGTTGGGCGGCTGCTCGGGGTCCACATCATCGAAATCGTCATCTTCGTACTCGTCCTCTTCGAGGTCGCGACGGTAGTCGTCCTTCACAAGCCGCCACCAGATAAAGATCGAGAATCCCGCAAAGACAACCCATTCGACCGCATAGAAGAGGTTGAGCCAATTGACCTGCTCGGCAGGGGGTTGCGGCGGAATATTGAGGGCCTTGACGTCATCGCCGAGGGGAATCGTCACGCCGCCTGAGATTTCCGATGTCGCAGCCACAAAACCCGGGTAGCTGGAGACTTCCCACTTATTGATGAGTTCCGCAGCGGAAACCGCGGACGCACGGCCTGGACCGGCGTCGACGTTTGGAACGGGCGCTTCAGAAGGAATGAGGCGACCGGTCAAGGTGATGGTTCCCGACGGCGGGGGGCCGGCTTGGGCGGCATCGGCCACCCAGCCGCGCGCAACAGGAATCCACGTTTGGGGCGATGCCGCGACACCGCTCAGCTTCGGCGCATTATTGACGGCAAAGGCGGAGACGATCCAGAAGCCCTTTTGGTTGTTGTACAGGCGGCCCTCAACGAGGACCTGCTTGCTGGGATCGTACGTTCCCGTGGCAGTCACCATCTGGTCCGAGACCGAACCGGGGAAGAATTGGCCGGGCTGGAGGACGTCCACCAGCGGTTTCACGTCTTCGATGCTGGACGGCACAGGGGCCTCGTGCTGGGCGGACCGGCTGAGCTGCCACTGGCTGAGCAGCACAAACACCCCGGACAACAGAAGCGCAAAGACCAGTCCTGCGATCCAGCGGGGTTTCAACGCGGTTTTCAACACCCCTTAACCGTACTTCGTCCGGCTGTAGAACAACGAAACGAGGCAAAGCGGGGCAGCAGGGTCCCTACGTGGCGACGAAGTCGACACGAAAGGGCCTGCCCCTAGAGTGGGGCAGCAGGGTCCCTACGTGGCGACGAAGTCGACACGAAAGGGCCTGCCCCTAGAGTGGGGCAGCAGGGTCCCTACGTGGCGACGAAGTCGACACGAAAGGGCCTGCCTCAATCTCTAGTGGTCGAAGAACACCAGGCTTGAGTTGATGAGTTCGGAGATGACTTCGGGGTCATGGGCCCGCCGGAGGGACTCGCGGAAGGACTCCTTGGACAGGGACCGGGCCAACGTGGCCAGAACCTCGAGGTGGTCGGAAAAGGAGCTGGCGGGCGTGGCGATGAGAAGAATCAGGGTGGCCGGGCCGTCCGTTGCTCCGAAGTCCAGGGCATGGCCGAACTTGGTCACACCGACGGCTATGGAAATCCTGTCCACGAATTCACTGCGCGCATGAGGAAGGCCAATGCCGCCAGGGAGTCCTGTGGCGAGCTGATGCTCCCGTGAGTGCACCTGCTCCAGGAAGCCCTCGAGATTGGTGATCCTGCCGGCTGCGTGAAGCTTATGGGCCAGTTGGGCCGCGGCGTCAATCTTGTCCTCTGCGACGAGTTCAAGGATGACGGTGTCCGGGGTGGTCAGTTCCGCGTCATACCGGTCAAGTGGTTCTGCCAAGTCGTGTTCCCTCCAGTGTGGCCATCGGCCGCATTACCTTGGGCTGGTCAGCGAAGGGGAACGATGTCATCCACTCCCATGCGCGCGGCATCGGCCGATTCGTCGTCGGGCTGCTGCTGACTGAGTCGTTCAGCTTCCACGCGCGCCAGGTAGTGCTTGATTTCGCTTTCGCGCTGAGTCTCGCTCCAGCCAAGGATTTCTCCCATCAGCTTAGCCACTACGGGGAGGGCAGACACACCCCGGTCCCACGATTCGATCGAGATCCGGGTTCGACGCGTCAAAACATCGTGGACATGCCGGGCTCCCTCGTGGGTGGTTGCGTAAACAACTTCCGCGGCAAGGTAATCATCGGCACCGGGCAAGGGTTCACCCAATTCCGGTCGGTTGGAGATCAGTTCCAGCACCTCGGTGGTCATGGATCCGTAGCGGTTCAAGAGGTGCTCAACCCGTGCGACGTGCACCCCGGCTTCCTCCGCGGAACGGGCCCGTCGGTTCCAGGCCGCCTTGAAGCCTTCTGCGCCCAGCAGCGGGATGGTTTCGGTGCAGCTGGACGGAACACGTTCATCCATCGCCCTGGTGGCCTCATCCACGGCGTCCTTGGCCATGACCCGGTAGGTGGTGTACTTTCCTCCGGCCACCACCACGAGTCCTGGGACGGGATGGGCGACGACATGCTCGCGGGAGAGCTTGGCAGTGGAGTCGTTCTCCCCTGCCAGCAATGGCCGAAGACCGGCGTAGACCCCTTCGACGTCCTCACGGGTCAGGGGACGCTTGAGAACCTTGTTGACGTGCTCCAGGACGTAGTCGATGTCCTTGCTGGACGCCGCCGGATGGGCCTTGTCCAGCTTCCAGTCGGTGTCTGTGGTGCCGATGATCCAGTGCCGGCCCCACGGGATCACGAAGAGAACGGACTTCTCCGTGCGCAGGATCAGGCCCACAGTGGACTGGAAGCGGTCGCGGGGCACCACCAGGTGAATGCCTTTGGAGGCCCGGACCTTGAGCTGGCCGCGGTCAGTGACCATGGCCTGTGTTTCGTCGGTCCAGACGCCGGTTGCGTTGACCACTTGCTTGGCCCTTACCTCAAAGACGCTGCCGTCCTCCTGGTTTTCGAGCTTCGCGCCAACCACGCGCTCACCTTCGCGCAGGAAGTCCACCACGCGAAGGCGGTTGGCGGCGTGGGCGCCATAATGGGCTGCCGTCCTAACGACGTTCACCACAAGCCGGGCGTCATCCACCTGGGCATCGTAGTAGCGAATGGACCCCACGAAGGCGTCGTCCTTCAAGCTGGGAGCCGCGCGCAGTGTTCCGCGCCTGAACAGGTGCTTATGCATGGGAACACCGCGGCTGTGCCCTGACGTCAGGCCCAAGGTGTCATAGAGCATGATGCCCGCGCCGACGTATGGCCGCTCCCAGAACCTGCGGGTCAGTGGGTAAAGGAAGGGAACGGGACGCACCAGGTGGGGTGCGATCTGTTGGATCAGCAGTCCCCGCTCCTGGAGTGCTTCCTGGACCAGTCCGAAATCCAGCATCTCCAGGTACCTGAGGCCTCCGTGGATGAGCTTGGAAGACCGCGACGACGTGCCGGACGCCCAGTCCCTGGCCTCCACGATGCCCACCGTGAGGCCACGGGTCACGGCGTCCAAGGCCGCTCCAGCACCCACCACTCCGCCGCCGACAATCAGGATGTCGAGCTCCTTGCCGGCTTCCGCAGTGGCTTTCAGGACTTCGATCGACGCGGCACGGGATTCCGGGCTCAGTGCTCCCGGGGCATTCACCTGTGGACCGCCTGCGACATTGCTCATCGGACCCCTCCTCAAACGCAACAGCTGGTAGTCCCTTACCCTACTTGTTGGCTGCCGCCTTGGGCAGGGCACGGCTTAAGGCAAAAACCCCTGCATGCTCCGATCAGATCGAAGCCTGCAGGGGTTGGGAAAGCTGGTGTCAGTTGCCCGCGTAAGGCGAGACCACGACGTCGACGCGCTGGAATTCCTTCAGGTCCGAGTAACCGGTGGTAGCCATGGATCGTCGCAGCGCACCGATCAGGTTTGAGGTGCCGTCCGTGTGGTGGCCGGGTCCGAAGAGGACCTCTTCCAGCGGGCCGACCGTGCCAACATTGACGCGGTCGCCACGGGGCGATTCGAGGTGGTGTGCTTCGGGGCCCCAGTGCCAGCCACGGCCAGGCGCTTCTTCGGCGCGTGCCAGGGCACTGCCGAGCATGACAGCGTCCGCGCCCATGGCGATGGCCTTGACGATGTCGCCGGAGCTTCCCATGCCGCCGTCGGCAATGACATGAACGTAACGGCCACCGGACTCATCCATGTAGTCGCGACGTGCCGCAGCGACGTCGGAGATGGCCGAAGCCATGGGCGAGTGAATGCCCAGGGCACGTCGTGTTGTGGTGGTGGCGCCGCCGCCGAAGCCCACCAGGACGCCGGCAGCACCGGTACGCATGAGGTGCAGGGCAGGCGTGTAGCCGGCCGCTCCGCCCACGATCACGGGGACGTCGAGTTCGTAGATGAACTGCTTGAGGTTGAGCGGTTCGTGGTTCTTGGAAACGTGCTCAGCCGAGACCGTGGTTCCGCGGATGACAAAGATGTCGACGCCGGCAGCCACCACTGTCTTGTAGTGTTCCTGCGTGCGCTGCGGGGTCAGGGAGCCTGCTACGGTGACGCCTGCGGCACGGATCTCAGCGAGGCGGGAGCTGATGAGTTCGGGCTGGACTGGCGCCTGGTAAAGGTCCTGCATGCGGCGGGTGACGGCCGGGCTGCTGGTCTCATCGGCAAGGGCGGCGATCTCGTCGAGCACCTTCTGGGGGTCCTCGTAGCGGGTCCACAGACCTTCAAGGTCCAATACACCAAGGCCGCCGAGCCGACCAAAGGCGATTGCGGTGTCCGGGGACATCACCGAGTCCATGGGTGCCGCGATCACGGGGGTGTCGAACTTGTAGGCGTCGATCTGCCAGGAGACAGAGACGTCCTTCGGGTCACGCGTCCGGCGGTTCGGGACGATCGCGATGTCATCCAGGGAGTAGGCACGACGCCCACGCTTGCCACGGCCAATCTCAATCTCATAAGTCACGGCTCTTACTTTACTGGACCCCTCCCAGAACCCCGATTCGACAAATAATCACTTCACAAAGTGTGCCAATGAACTCCCGGGATGGCTTACCTGATCACGCCACTTCCTAAACTGGACACAGAACCGCTGAGGAGAAGGCAGTAATGACCACCCAGAACGAAGAATGTCAGGCGTCGGCCATCACCGACCATGAGCTCATTGCTTTCATTGCGCCGGAGGAATACCCCGGGTGAGCTACCAGACAGGCCCCGCCCCACTTCCCCACTCTGCCCGCCCCTTGGACTATTGGCTTTCCAGGGAGCTCTCCGCGATTACTCCGGCCGGTGCGCGCTCCCGTCTTCGCGAGATCGCTTATGCGAGAGGTTCCTACATGGGCGCTTGGGCCGCCGGCATTGGCATGGGGGCAGTCCTCATCCTCCTGGGTGTCATCCTCGCCATCCGGTTGGGCACGCTGGCGCCGGTTCCCTCCCTCAGCCTTCCCGGCGCGGCACTCGCCGTACTCTCCTGCGTCTTCTACCTACGGGTACGGGACCGGTTGCCGCGAACCAGCCGGGCGATCGTCAATCGTGGGCCCGGGAGCTTACGGGGGGCGCTTTCATTCGCGGGGTTCATCCTGATCGCCTTCGTAGGGCTGTTCGCCCTCATGGCCAAGCAATCGACGTGGCAGGATCCTGCCGCGCTGCTGACGCTGGCTACGGTTCTTGCCTTCATGGTGTGCCTCCTCGTGGTGGGGATCATCGTCCCGGCCACCATCGCGGGCCGTTCGAGGGAGTCGCTTCGCCGCAAGGCTGCAACTGATCCCCATTTCCGGGGGCTGCTGGAACAAGACCTGGCCATCTGGCGTGACCCCTATGGCGATGCCGCTTACGGACCGCTCTAAGTCTCAGGGAGTGTTCTGGCTGGTTTCGTCCACCGAGAGCTGGGACTCGAACATCCGGAAGTAGCGGCCCCTCAACGCCACCAGCTCCTTGTGGGTCCCCTGCTCCGCTATGCGGCCATCTTCGAGCATGTACACGATGTCAGCCTTCTCGATGGTGGCCAAGCGGTGGCTGATGGCGATGATGGTACTGCTTCGGTCGGCGAAAAGCCGGGTGAAGATGCGGTGCTCTGCCAGGGCATCTATGGCTGATGTGGGCTCGTCCATGACCATGAACGAGGCATCCCGGTAGAAGTTGCGAGCCATTGCCAGCCGCTGCCACTGGCCTCCGGACAGGCCACTGCCCTTGCGACCACGCGGGTCCTCCATCCAATTGCTGACATGGTTTTCCAAGCCGTTGGGCAGTTTGTTGATGAACTCCATGGCTTCGGCGTCAGAGGCTGCCCGCCTGATGCGGTCATCGTTTCGTGGTTGGTCCACATCGCCGAGGTAGATGTTCTCCGCGGCTGTGGCGAACTCGTACTTCAGGAACTCCTGGCTCAGCACAGCAAGGTGCCTGTGCCAGCTGGTGACGTCAATCCCGGCAAGATCCACGCCGTCGAGCAGTACGTGGCCGGAGTCAGGCCGGTACAGTCCCGCAAGGATACGGATCAGTGTGGACTTTCCCGCACCGTTTTCGCCGACAATCGCAATGTGCTGGCCCGCCGTGATGGTCATCGAAATGCCCTTGATGACCTCGATGTCGCTTCCGGTATAGCTGAAGCGGATGTCGCGGAGCTCCACGGTGGTGGGCGAAATGGTCAGGGGTTTTTCGTTGCCGCTGGGAACAGGCAGGGCCATGAACAGCTCATAATCCTTGAGGTTGGCGAGGTCCTCGTCGATGGAACTCAAGGAAGAGACAAGACTGTTGGCCGTGGAAAGTGCCCGGCTCACGATCTGCTGTACGTAGAGGAACTGACCCACCGGCTGGGCCCTGGCGATGATCTGCCCTACCACCCAGATCAGGGATACCACCTCGGCGCCATACTGCAGTGCGTCCGCAGCCAACTGTTTGGGGATGTAGCGCTTTTGGAAATCCAGGCGTCGCTTCTCGTCAGCGTCCCGCAACCGTGACCGCAGGTCCATCAGGTATCCAACGATGCCGTAGAGCCGCATCTCCGCGATGTGCTGGGGCCTCAACAGGTTCTGCTCGATCATGCGGCGTTGGCGCCGTGAATCCACTTGGGTGTTCCAGTGCGCGATCTGTTCACGGGACAGTTTGAACTGCAGATACACACTGGGCACGATTGCCACCAGGACGATGGCGGCGATCCACCAACTGACCAAGACCAGCGCACCGATGGCGAGGATCACGGAGACCAGTTGGGTGAATATTGCGGCAATCCTGTCCAGCACGCGGGCGTAGGAGTCCGAGAACCGCTTGGCGCGGTCGTAAAGGTCCACCGTCTCCTTGTCGTCGTAACGCCAGAACTCCAACGCCAGGAAACGCTGGTACATCATGTCCCCTACGATCGCGCCCACCTTGAAGCTCATGAGCTGTTGGATGTAGCGGTCAACGCTGCTGAAGGCACCCCAAAACAACCCGAGCGCCGCGGTGATGATGACGTACAGGATGGCTTGGGGACCGGCGTTGGGGTCCCCCGCGTAACCGGCGGCCAAAGCTGTGGTGGTCAGGGCGGCGAAGTACGTGGTGACCAGCGGCAGGGTTGCCGAGATCAGCGAGCCGACCACTTTCATGATCACCGCGACCGGCGAGGCCTTGAAGCTCACCTTCAGGACCTGTCCGACGGCGCGTGCATAAGGACGCAGCGCCAGCTTGCGGGGCGGCGTCTTGCCCGGTTGACCCGAGTTCAGCCGGATGGACTCCGGGTGCCGCGGTTGTGCGGGCTTTTCAGACATGCCCCCAGCCTATTCTCCCGGGCCGACAATTCCGCTGGCCCGTCAACAGCCGGCCCCTTAAAGAACTGTTCCCCGCGGAGGTCTCCGCGGGGAACAGGCGATGCTTAGCGTGAGCCGTAATTGGGGGCTTCCACTGTCATTTGGATGTCGTGCGGGTGCGATTCCTTGAGCCCGGCAGGGGTGATGCGGACGAACTTGCCGCGTGCCTTGAGCTCGGAGATGGTGGGGGCGCCCGTGTAGAACATGGTCTGGCGGAGGCCGCCAACCAACTGGTAGGCAACGGAAGCCAACGGGCCGCGGAAGGCTACGCGGCCTTCGATGCCCTCGGGGATCAGCTTGTCATCGCCGGAAACGTCAGCCTGGAAGTAGCGGTCCTTGGAGTAGGACGTGTTCTTGCCACGGGACTGCATGGCACCGAGGGAGCCCATGCCGCGGTAGCTCTTGAACTGCTTGCCGTTGACGAAGATGAGTTCGCCCGGGGATTCCTCGCAGCCTGCCAGCAGGGAGCCGAGCATCACGGTGTCCGCACCGGCGACCAGCGCCTTGCCGATGTCGCCGGAGTACTGCAGGCCGCCGTCGGCGATCAGCGGAACGCCGGCCGGGATGGCAGCCTTGGCGGATTCGTAGATGGCGGTGATCTGCGGAACGCCGACACCGGCTACAACACGCGTGGTGCAGATGGATCCGGGGCCAACGCCTACCTTGATGCCGTCGGCACCGGCGTCGATCAGAGCCTGGGCGCCTTCACGGGTTGCGGCCTGGCCACCGATGATGTCCACGTGGGCAGCAATCGGATCCGACTTCAGGCGGCGGATCATGTCCAGCACGCCCTGGGAATGGCCGTTGGCGGTGTCCACGAAAAGGGCATCCACGCCGGCGTCGATGAGCTTCATGGCGCGCTCCCAGCCGTCGCCGAAGAAGCCGATGGCAGCACCGACGCGCAGGCGGCCTTCGTCGTCCTTGGTGGCCAACGGGTACTGCTCTGCCTTGGTGAAGTCCTTGGTGGTGATGAGGCCCTTCAGCCGGCCCTGCTCGTCAACGAGGGGAAGCTTCTCAATCTTGTTGGTAGCAAGCTTGTGCGAGGCTTCCTCGCGGCTGATGCCCACGTGCCCGGTGACGAGGGGCATCTTGGTCATGGCATCGCTGACGCTGCGCAGCGGGAATTCCGACTCCGGAATGAAGCGGGTATCGCGGTTGGTGACGATGCCCAGCAGGCGTCCGTCGGTGTCCACGACAGGAAGGCCGGAAACGCGGTAGCGGGAACACAGTTCGTCCAGTTCCTGCAGCGTGGCCTGCGGGCCAATGGTCAACGGGTTGGTGATCATCCCTGATTCGCTGCGCTTGACGCGGTCAACGTGCTCGGCCTGGTCATCGATGGACAGGTTGCGGTGGACAACGCCCAGACCACCCTGGCGGGCCATGGCGATGGCCATGCGCGACTCGGTCACCGTGTCCATCGCTGCGGACAGCAGCGGGGTTTGCACGGAGATGCGCTTGGAGATGCGGGATGACGTGTCGGCGTCGGACGGGATGACGTCGGTGTGGCCTGGAAGCAACAAGACGTCGTCGTACGTCAGGCCAACGAAGCCAAAGGGATCGTGTTCGGGCTGGGTCATGAGTGTGCGCCTCTTACCTGGGATCTGGGGGCTTGACTGGTAGGGGTTGCAACTGATGACCAGCCCGTCATTACGGGACTGGCCTGTGCATCGGTACTTCGGCATGGGTACTGCGTGGGAGAAAGTGCTGCCGGGTATTGAATAAATAGTAGAACCTCCGCGCCTATCGCCATATTCCGCGACGCCCCAGTGTGAGCAACAGCACTGGTGGCAGGCCGGCGTCGCGCGTGTCCGAACGTCGAAGGCCGAACCAACAGCAAGCCGCGCCAGCCGCCGGACGAACTTAGCCGCCGGACCATCCCGTAGCGGCCAGGAGCCGCTCCTCAAACATGGGAATCATGCTTTGCACGTACGTTTTGGTGAGGTGGTTGTCGTCCTTGTAGACGTAGACGTTGCCCACGACGGCAGGACACGTCCCCTGCTCGCAGATGAAATCACTCATGTCCATCAGATAGAGCCGCTCCACCTTGCCCAGGTAATCGTCCAAGGGCGACGACGCCGCCAAGGACTCCTCGAGCGGGGCATTGCAGTCCGGCGAATCGGGACCCTTCTTCTGCACGCATTCCGGCATGTTGATGCTGAACCGCGGATTGTCACGGACACCCACAACGTCGATTCCGGCATCCGTGAACGGCTGGATACCCTCGAGGTAGCCGGGCACTTCCGTCTCGAAAGGCTCCGTAACGTGCGTCAGCGAAGCAACCGTGAAGACGGCATCCGGCTTATGTTCCATGACATAGTCCGCACTCGCCCTGTTGAACTCGTTGCATTCGTCGGTACGCTCAGGGGATTCTGCACCGAACCGGCAACTGCCCTTCAGGAGCGTCACCACTTCCCATCCGTGCTGCTTGGCGATCGGGCCCAAGGCAGCCATGTACTGCTGGGCGTGCGAATCCCCGAGCACCACGATTTCCTTGGTGACTTCCTCCGGTTCATCGTTCTGCAGGCACCCTTCCAACAAAGGGTCCGACGGCACGTTGTCGCCGGTGCACAGCCCGTCGATGTCTGCCCACTCGTCCTTCATCGCAGCTGGCGCCGGGATGATCATGGCTTCCTGGGTGGGTTCGCCAACGTACTCCGGGGACAGGGCTGCGGCTCCCGGGGTCAGTTCCTTGGGCTGGTCCGCGATCGCTGCGCCTTCAGCGGCAATGGCGCCCTGCCACGCGGTGACGGGGAGCGCCAGCAGCGCACCGCAGCAGGCAATCACGACGGCGGCACGCCAGGACCGTACGTCGGGCCACTCCCAGCGGCGCATGGGTACTTCCACGTACTTGGTGGTGGCCACGGCCAGCAGCATGGAGGCGGCCATGATTCCCAGACCCTGGAGGAGGTTGGGCGAGGTTGCCCCCGAAACCAACAGGAAAAAGACCAGGACAGGCCAATGCCAGAGATAGAGGGCGTAGGAGTTATCCCCCACCAGGACCAGCGGCCGTGAGCTGAGGATACGATCCGCACCGAAACGGCTGTTGCTCTGTCCTGCCACGATGACCGCTGCGGCGGCGAGGGTAGGCCACAGTGCAACGAATCCCGGGAAGGAGCGGTCCACGGTCAGGACCAGCCCGCAGGCGAGCATGGCGGTGATCCCGGTCCATCCCAGGAAGACGCGGAGCCGGCGTCCAGGCTTCAGGTAAGGCAGAGCCAGCGCCAGCAAGGAGCCCAGGGCGAATTCCCACAGACGTGCGCGGGTATCGAAGTAGGCGTACTCCTGGTTGTTGGTGGTCTGCTCGATGGAAAAAGCAAGCGAGGCAATGAAGACCGCACCGAACGCCATGAACAGCAGTGCCCTGTGGGCGACAGCCTTCCGGTCCGGGAAAAGCTTGGCCAACTGCGGCTGCAGCAAGGCGACGGCCGCGAAGATCAGCGGCCACAGAATGAACACCTGGCCTTGGACGGACAGGGACCAGAAATGCTGGAGCGGACTGGCCCCCGAATGATCCTGGGCGTAGTAGTCCACGGCCGTGTCAGCCAGCTGCCAGTTCTGCCGGTACAACAGCGATGCCCACGCCTCAGCGAGGACATCCGGCCAGCGGCTCTGCGGGATGAAGGCCCAGGTGGCTGTCAGGACACCCAGCAGGACCACGACGACGGCGGGCAGCAGCCGCTTGAAGACGTGCAGCCAGTGCCGCAGGAGTCTCAAGGGCTTGCGGTTTTCCAGTTTGCGCGTGAACGACAACGTCAGCAGGAATGCTGAGATCAGCAAAAAGACGTCCACACCGCCGGAGACCCGGCCAAGCCAAATATGGTAGGTCGCCACCATCAGCACAGCCAGTGCGCGCAGTCCCTGAACCTCCGGACGGAAGCCGGGTTTCGACGTCGTGCGTTCCTGTCCGGCGGGTGCCGTTGCGGTAGCTTGTGTGTTCATCATCGCTGCCACCCGGTCGCGGCAAACCACCTTTCTTCAAACATCTCGGCCATGCTGGTCACATATGTCCTGGACAGGTGGTTGTCGTCCAGGTACACGAACATATTGCCCACCACGCTCGGACACGTGATGCCATCGCACAGAAGGTCGGTCATGTCCAGGAACGCGGCGTTGCCAAAGCTTCCCTGCACGGCAGCGAAGGGGCTGTCCACGGCAAGGACATCGGGCTGGTCAGACTTACAGTCAGCGCTGTCCACGCCCTTGGACAAGGCACATTCGGTGACGTTGTAGTCGTACCGGGGGTTGTCACGGATAGCCACAACCTCAATGCCGAGGTCGTTGAAGTTGGTCACCGTCTGCTCAAAGCCGTACACCAACTGCTCATCGGGCGATGACGGCGATGCCATGGTTCCCACCATGAAAACAGCGTCCGGCGCTTGGGCCGCAGCGTATTTGAAGGCCGCCGCGTTGAAGTCGTTGCAGCCGTCTTCGGCGTCGGGGTTGTCCGGCATGAAATGGCATCCGCCCAGCAAGAGGGCGGTTACCTTCCAGTGTTCCGCCTCGGCAAGGGGGCCAAGTGCGGCCAACCATTGCTGCGAGTGCGAGTCGCCCAGCACCAGGATGTCCTTGACGGCGTCGTCGTCCGCCACGGTGTTCTGCTGGCATTTCTCCTGCAGCATCTTTTCGTCCGGTTTCGACTGGCCCTCGCACGGTCCTGCGAGCGTTGCCCAGTCCTCCGGCAGTTGTTCAGCCGTGGGAAGGGTCTTCGCGCCGTCGCTGACCAGGTCCACGTATCCGGGGACGAGCGCGTGGGCGCCAGGGTTGTCGTTGAAAGCCTGGGCCTGGGCAGCCTTGAGGTCCAGGTCCTGCTTGTACTGGAACCCCAGCAGCGGCGCGCACGCCACGGCAAGGCAGGCGGCGATGGCGATGGCAGAGCGGCGGCGCTTGACCTCGGGCCATTTCCATTCACGGAACGGCTTCTCCACATACTTGGTGGTAAGGAAAGCCAACGTGAGGGACAGCGCGATGATCACGGTTCCCGACAACCAACCTGCGTGGTCCTTGCCGCTCCAGGCCAGGGCGATCACCAAAACAGGCCAGTGCCACAGATAGAGGGCATAGGAGTTGTCGCCCAGCCGAACCAGGAACTTTGAGCTCAGGATCCGGTCCACTCCGAAGCGGCTCCCGGTCTGGCCGGCGGCAATGACAGCGACTGCCGCGAGGGTGGGCCAAAGTGCGACGAATCCGGGGAACGCCGTCTGCACCTGAAGCAGAATCCCGCACGTGAGCATCGCAACCACACCGATCCACCCCATGACCACCCGCACGGGCTTGGCGAAGTTCAGGCCCGGGATGATCAGCGCAAGCAACGTGCCGAGGGCGAACTCCCATAGCCGCGCAAAGGTATCGAAGTAGGCCACCGCCTGGTTGCTGGCAGTAAAGATAACGGAGTACGTGAGGGAGAGGACGAAGATGATCGCGAAAACGTAAGCGAGGGTGGCCCGGTACCTCAGGCTGAACCTGCGGCAAATAAGCGCAACGGTGGCGAAAATGACTGGCCACAAGATGAAAACCTGACCCTGGATGGACAGGGACCAGAAGTGCTGCAGAGGACTGGCGAGGCTGTGGTCGGTGGCGTAGTAGTTGACCGCCAGGCCTTGGAGGAGCCAGTTTTCGAAGTAGAACAGTGCGGCCCACGCCTGATGGACCACCTCCACCCAGCGTGTTGGTGGGAGGAAGGCGAAGGTCGCCGCGAGCGTGCTCAAGAGGACCACGACGACGGCGGGAAGCAGCCGCCGGAACAGGTGCAGCCAGTGCCGCAAGAGGTCCATGGGGCGGCCCTGCTTGTAGCGTCCGGTGAACTGCAGAGTCATGAGGAACGCAGAGATGAGGAGGAAGACGTCCACGCCTCCGGAAACCCGTCCAATCCAGATATGGTAGCTCACCACCATAAGGACGGCGAGGGAACGCAGGCCTTGGATTTCGGGGCGGAACTTCGACTTTGCAACGGGTCCGGAAGGCCGCCTGCCGGCACGGGCAGGGGCTGGGATCGTTGGCATAGTCACGTTAGGCAGTTCCTCAAAGCTGTGGCACAAAGCATCAATCATACGCGGATTAGCGGCCCCAACCCAGTCGGGACAGTCTTATGGACCGGCATCCGAGGCTTAATTAGCTCAGGTGCAGCTATGGTTTTTCCCAGTCCTGCCTGTGCGTGACCTGTGCCCGAATCACCGCAAACCACACCATGCGGAACTACGCTGGAGCCGGGGCGAGGGAAGGAAATCCATGATCGTGCAACTGCGCGTTTGCGTACCGGGGGAGTTGTCCGACGCCGTCTTGGACTGTTGCTCCGGTCAAACCGGCGCTGCCGAGGTGGCCGTCCATAAGGGTGCCTCCGTGGTTCCGCCCGGCGACGTGATCACCGTCCAAATCGCGCGGGAATCCGCGGAAGAGTTGATCGAGCGGCTTCACGCCCTCAAGGTTCCGGACTTGGGTTCGATCTCCATCTCGTCACCCGACGTGGTCTTGTCCAAGCGCGCCGACGACGCCGAGAAAGCAGCGCCCGGCGAATCGGCAGACGCCGTCATTTGGGACGAGGTTTCCAGGCAAACGGGCGAGGACTCAAAACTGACGTGGAGCTTCCTGGCGTTCCTGGTGATTGCTACGCAGTTGGCTGCGATCGGAATTGTGACCGATTCAACCATCGCAATTGTGGGAGCCATGGTGGTTGGGCCGGAGTTTGGACCCCTTGCCGCGTTGGCGGTGGGACTGGTGGAACGGAAGTGGCGATTGGTGCGTGCCTCGCTGCTCGCCCTGGCTGTCGGCTTCCCCCTGGCCATGCTGGTCACCGCAATTGCGGCCTGGTTGTCCGTACCCCTCGGGTTGTTTCCGGACGACACGCTGGAGCGCGGATCCGCCGTCGAGTTCATTTACCATCCGGGTCCGTACTCGCTGATAGTGGCCGCACTCGCCGGCGGGGCGGGAATGCTGTCCATGATCACGCATCGATCCTCAGCGCTGGTGGGTGTCTTCATTTCCGTCACTACTGTTCCAGCTGCCGGCTATGTTGCCGTCGCCCTGGTGCTGGGTGAATACAGCAAAGCGGCAGGGTCAGCCATGCAGCTGGCACTCAACCTGGTGGGCATTGTGTCA
Organism: Arthrobacter sp. 18067; assembly: GCF_902706295.1. Lineage (GTDB taxonomy): Bacteria > Actinomycetota > Actinomycetes > Actinomycetales > Micrococcaceae > Arthrobacter. The sequence goes on from NZ_CACSJJ010000009.1 coordinate 144,290, forward strand.
GCTGCAGCTGCCGTGTTGCTGTTCTACCGACTCGTCGGCAAGCGGGTCTCCTTGGCCCGGCGACCGTCCGGCTCAGGACGACGTGCTGATATGGGCCGACGCTCCTTTGCCAACCGGCGGGCCAGGTAGCGGGCATCCCGGGCAACTCCGGGAAGCGTTGCCGAGGCGGCTGCGAACAGGAATTCCTGGCCGATGAAGTACATGCCGGGAACGCCATCTGCCACTCCCCTGGTCTGCTTCGGCTCTCCACGATCGTCGAAGACCGGCAGCTTCACCCACGAGTAGTCCTCGTGATAGCCGGTGCACCAGATAACGTTTGCGGCCTGGACACGTGTCCCGTCATCCAAGACCGGCGACCCGTCCGAAACCCCGGCCAACCTGGGGCCGAGTTGAACTCCGGCCGCCGCCAGGTCCTTCGACTTTGTCCGGATCAACGGGGCCGCCATGGACTTGAAACCCGGGGCAGCCTTTCGTCCGATGGGCGTGTTGAGCGTGAGGACATGGACGCCCAGGAATTTGACCACAGGCAGGGCAAAACGAGCTGCTGTGCGGCCGTGCTTCATGGGCATCTCGCCACTGGGCTTGCCGGAAAGCACTGTGTGATGCGATCGTCCAAGCTCAAGCGCGATTTCCGCCCCTGAGTTTCCGAGCCCGACCACCAGCACGGTCCCTTCCCGCAGTTGCCCAGGGTTTTTGTAATCCTGTGAATGCAGTTGGAGTACGTGAGGATCCAGCTCTCCCGCGAAGGCCGGCCGCTTTGGAATTCGGTGTCCGCCGGTGGCAATCACCACGTTGCGGGCGTGCCAGGTGCGGTCCCCTGCCCGGACTGCGAAAACATCGCCGTCGGCAATGATTTCCTCCACGCGGGTGCTTGGAACGAAGGGTAGGTCGAAGCGGCGTACATAGTCCTCCAAGTAGTCGGCCAATTCATCCTTGGTTGGGAAGGCCAGGCGGTCGCCGGGGAATGGCCTGCCCGGAAGGCCGTCATACTTGGCGGGTGTGAAGAGTCTGAGTGAGTCCCACCGCTGGCGCCAGGCCTCCCCCGGCCGGGCATTTCCATCCAAAATGGCGAACTCCCGGCCTTCCCGCGCCAGCCAGTAGCCAAGCGCCAAGCCGGCCTGCCCGCCTCCTACAATCACCGTGTCTACTTCTGTGTGCTGATGCGCTTCCATGGCTGTTTCCCTTCCATCTGTGGTGCTGTCTGGGTGCTGATACAGCCAACATATTGCTGCGGACTCCGCCACCGCGTCGGCCGAATTGCGCATACCGGGAGCCAGGGCATGGGTATTTCTACCCACCAGCTTTGAGGGAAACTCAGTGAATCAGGCCGTGCTCAAAGGCATAGCTGGTGGCAGCCGCCCTGGACGGCACAGCGAGCTTGGACAGGATATTGCTCATGTGCCTGGCCACGGTCTTCTCGCTGAGATACAGCTCGCGTGCGATCGTTTTGTTCGCCAGGCCGCCGGCGACGAGCCGCAGGACTTCTACTTCCCGCACCGTCAATGAGGACGAGCCCTTGGGCTTATGACCGGCAAATTCCAAGACTTCGGCCGCTGCCGGGGTTGCTCCCAGATCAGCGAATTCAGCCGTGGCCGCCTCGTACTCCATCGCCGCCGAGTCCACATCGCCCAATGCTGCGCAGGCCCGGCCGGCAAGAACTCTGCAGCGTGCAGCTTGATAGGGGGCCTCCAAGCTGTACCAAATCCGCCACGCCCTCCTCGATGCTTGAAGGGAGCCCTCAGGATCGCCCTCGGCAAGCAGCACAGTGGCTGAGGCCAGGTAAGCAAGCGCCAATTCCAGGGGCCGGCTTTCGCTGTGCAACGGCGCAGACAACTCGTCTGAAGCGGCCCTCGCAGCGGCCACCTCTCCCGCGGCAAGCTCGATGTCCACGACCGCGGGGAGCAGTCGCCGACGGTTGGCCGGATCCGCGCCGGACAACGCCCGGCGCATGGTGTTTTTCGCCTGCTCCGTCTTGTGCTGGACCAGGTGGAGGTACGCGATCCCGGGGACGGGTTCAAAGCCTGTCTCTGCGGCCTTTGCATATGCACGACCTGCGTCGTCCAACCACCCTGTCAGACGAAGAACTTCACCCTGCTGGTACCAACTGCCGAACGTGGCATCAGGGTCGCCCTTCCTGATCCGCCCCTCGGCCGCCCGTGCGACGGACAGGGCTTCGTCCCAGGCACCATGCAAGATGAGCAACTCCGCACGGTTTGCCTGGCACTGACCACTGAACATGACCATGTCCGGACGTTCGCCGCACCACCGTTCCAGTGCGGCCGTCCACTCCTGGGCCCTGTGGACGTCCTGGGCCAGGCGGCAACTGCCCAGAACGGCGCAGTAGATGATTCCGGCAGGTATGGGAGAGACTTCGCCGGCCGTGACCGACACCATGACCTCGTCAAGGAGTTCCAGCCCCTCATCCGTACGTCCAAGGGAAACCCGTGAGGTGCCGACGCCGAGCAGTCCCATCGCTTGAAGATCCCGGTCATGGAGGACGGTACCAATCTCCAACGCCCTGCCGAACGCACCCTGCCCGGCCTCAGGGTCACCCGCTCTTAGCAAACCCAGCCCGGCAGGTATGAGGAGGTAGCCTTCCGCGGCACTGGGGCCGGCCAATCCTTCAAGCAGATGCTTCGCGCGTGCCAACCATCCTTGTCCGAGTGCCTGCTCGCCCATGTCCATGAGGAACATGACCAGCCAAGCGGCGCACCGCGCTGCACTGTTCGCGTCGCCCATGGTCAGGTATTCGTCGTGGGCACGGGTCAGATACTCAACACTCTCCGTGTTCAGTCCCAACAGCATGGCCACCGAAGCAACCAGCTCGATGTCCTGGGGAGGCAGTCCGCCTTCAGCATCCGCGCGGACAAGACAGTCAAGGGCATCGCTCCAGCGGCGTTCGGAGTATGCCGAGCGTCCCAGGTCCAAGTCTGTATCCGGAGCTGTCATGGCTCACCCTGCGGGTGGTGGCGGCCCGGTTGGTGCCCAAGCCGCAGCGTTTAGCGTCAGGTTACCGCCGCCGTCGAACGCCCACAATAGCCGCGCAGCGCTGGCGTGAGACGACAAAAAACCCCGGTCACCAATGTGACCGGGGTTCCTTGGACAGGCTGCTAGTGGCTGTGGCCTGCGTGTGCGTCTTCTTCCTCAGCCGGCTTCTCGACTACCAGGGTCTCGGTGGTGAGAACCAGGGCAGCGATGGAAGCGGCGTTGCGGAGAGCGGAACGGGTGACCTTGACGGGGTCGATCACGCCAGCGGCGATCAGGTCCTCGTACTCGCCGGACTTGGCGTTGAAACCATGGTTGGCATCCAGCTCGGAAACCTTGGCAACAACCACGAAGCCGTCGAAGCCGGCGTTCTGGGCGATCCAACGCAGCGGCTGGACCAGCGCGCGGCGGACGATGCCCACAGCTGCTGCTGCGTCACCTTCCAGTGCCTTGACGGCCGGGGACTCGTCCAGTGCCTTCAGGGCGTGGATGAGAGCGGAACCGCCACCGGAAACGATGCCTTCTTCGAGGGCTGCACGCGTTGAGGAAACAGCGTCCTCGATGCGGTGCTTCTTTTCCTTCAGCTCAACCTCGGTGGCTGCGCCAACCTTGATCACGCCGATGCCGCCGGCCAGCTTGGCCAGGCGTTCCTGCAGCTTTTCCTTGTCCCAGTCGGAGTCCGTCCGGGTGAGCTCAGCACGCAGCTGTGCAACGCGGTCGGCGACGTCCTGGGCCGTACCGGCTCCGTCAACGATGGTGGTGTTGTCCTTGGTTACCGTGATGCGGCGCGCGGTACCGAGTACCTCGAGGCCAACGGTGTCCAGGGTCAGGCCGAGGTCCGGGGAAACAACCTGGGCGCCCGTGAGCGTGGCGATGTCCTGGAGCATGGCCTTGCGGCGGTCGCCGAAGCCCGGAGCCTTGACGGCAACAACGTTGAGCGTGCCGCGGATGCGGTTGACGATCAGCGTGGACAGGGCTTCGCCTTCGATGTCTTCAGCAATGATGAAGAGCGGCTTGTTGGCCTGCAGGGCCTTCTCCAGCAGCGGCAGGAAGTCCTGCAGAGAAGAAATCTTGCCCTGGTTGATCAGGATGAGGGCGTCTTCGAGGACGGCTTCCTGGCGCTCTGCGTCGGTGACGAAGTACGGGGACAGGTAGCCCTTGTCGAACTGCATGCCTTCGGTGAGAACCAGTTCGGTCTGCGTGGTGGAGGACTCTTCAATGGTGATGACACCGTCCTTGCCAACCTTGCCGAACGCTTCGGCGAGGAGCTCGCCGACCTCGTCGCTCTGCGCGGAGATGGCTGCGACGCTGGCAACCTGGGTGCCTTCGACTTCGCGGGCGTTCTCCAGGAGGCGGGCTGCGATGGCTTCAACGGAAACCTCGATGCCGCGCTTGATCTCGCCCGGAGCGGCGCCGGCAGCAACGTTGCGCAGGCCTTCCTTGACCAGGGCCTGTGCAAGCACGGTGGCTGTGGTGGTGCCGTCGCCTGCGACATCGTTGGTCTTGGTGGCTACTTCCTTGGCCAGCTGGGCGCCAAGGTTCTCGTAGGGGTCGTCAAGCTCAACTTCGCGGGCGATGGTCACGCCGTCGTTGGTGATCGTGGGAGCGCCCCACTTCTTGTCCAGCACGACGTTGCGGCCGCGCGGGCCAAGCGTCACCTTGACAGTGTTGGCGAGCTTGTCGATACCGGCCTCAAGAGACCGGCGGGCAGCATCGTTAAAAGCAAGCTGCTTTGCCATGGTTGTGTCCTTTCAAGACAGAAAACCCGCACCGCTGACGGTCGGAATGATTCCAACTCGGCGGCGGTGCGGGGCTCCAGGAAGTTACTTTACGACGATCGCAAGGACGTCGCGGGCGGACAGAACGAGGTACTCGTTGCCGCCGGTCTTGACTTCGGTTCCACCGTACTTGGAGTAGATGACGACGTCGCCAACAGCTACGTCAACCGGTACGCGGTTGCCGTTGTCATCGAAACGGCCGGGGCCGATTGCAACAACTTCGCCTTCCTGCGGCTTCTCCTGTGCGGAGTCCGGAATTACCAGGCCGGAAGCCGTGGTCTGCTCTGCTTCGAGCGGGCGAACAACAATACGATCCTCAAGAGGCTTAATCGAGACCGACACTCGGACTCTCCTTTTCATGAGCTGATTCATGGACTAAGAACTAGGGTGCCGGAGCGTACAACCGTCGTCGCGGTGCCGGAAGACGCTTGGCGTGATTAGCACCCTCCGGGGGAGAGTGCTAACAAGACTCTATGTAAGTGGTTAGCACTCGGTCAAGGTGAGTGCCAGAATTTCGTCACGGGTGAACGTCCGTCAACGGCCGGTGAGGTCGTCCAGATCGTAGTCTTGGCCGTCATCGTCCTCGTCAAGCGGGGCATTGCCGCGGTTCAGGTACAGCAGCACGGCTGAAGCAACAGCAACGACGCCGGCAATCACCAGAGTGATAATGCCACCGGTCCGGGCGCCGCTGTACAGCTCGCGGATGTCGCGTGCCTCGTCGGTGGCGTCGTTGACGCTTTTGCCGGCCACCGAATACGTGGCCGCATTAAACGAATCCAGCGCGAAGATAATGATCAGCAGGCCGATGCAGACCACCGCGATCACGGCCCCCGCAATGAGGGCGGGTCGGGCAAACTTTGTGATGGTGGAGGGTTGCGGGGCTGCGTTGTGGTCCATGAAAACAACCCTATCTGGCTGATTCGCAAGTCACGTTGTCAAGTGCCGCGCCGTTAGGCTTGATCCCATGCCTCACGCACCGCAGGAACAGATCGCACCCTTGCTGACCACCGAAGGATGGGAACTTCTTGCCTCCTTGGGGCCTTACCGGGAGGCGGAGGCATTCAGCGTCAACGCCGATCTCCGGAAGGCAGGCCACTCCCCTGAACTCGTGGCGGCGGTCCTGACCCAATCACGGCTGAGGACACGCGCGGAAGCCAAGTTTGGCGAGTTCGCGCGTCAGATGCTGTTCACCCAGGCCGGCTTGGAACAGGCCACCCGATTGAACGTCGCTGCCCGGCACGCCGAGCGCTTCGCCAAGGCCGGCATTACCCACGTGGCAGACCTCGGATGCGGCCTCGGCGCCGACTCCATGGCTATGGCCTCCATGGACATTGCAGTCACGGCCGTGGAAATGGATGAAACCACAGCCGCGTGCGCCACCATCAACCTCATGCCTTTCCCACACGCCACGGTGGTGCATTCGGATGCCACGTCCGTGGATTTGGACGGAATCGACGGCGTGTGGCTGGATCCGGCACGGCGCACCACCTCCACATCGGGGACAAAGCGGATCTGGGACCCGGAAGCGTTCTCGCCTCCGCTGTCCTTCGTGGAGCGCCTGGCGGCCACCGGCCGCGCCATCGGCGTCAAAATGGGTCCGGGCATCCCCCACGACTCCGTGCCTTCCGGCTGCGAAGCCCAGTGGGTCTCGGTGGGCGGCGACGTCACCGAAGTCACCCTGTGGTTCAACGCCGTGGCACGTGCCGGCGTGCGTCGGGCCGCGCTGGTCATTGGCAGCCAGGGCGCGGCCGAAATCACCAGCGGCGAAGATTTCGACGGCGGTCCGGTAGCCGCCGTCGGGCCTGTCGAAGGGTTCCTGTACGAACCCGATGGTGCGGTGATCCGCGCAGGCCTGGTGGCCGACGTCGCTGGAAGGCTGGGCGGGCACCTGGTGGATGAGCACATCGCCTACATCTGCGCACCCGAGCTGCACGACACTCCTTTTGCCCGCGCCTACAAGGTCCTCGAAGTGATGCCCTACAACGTCAAGGCCCTCAAAGCCTGGGTGAAAAACAATGGCATCACCGTGCTGGACATCAAGAAGCGCGGTACGGCAGTGACCCCGGAGGAGCTACGGAAGCAGTTGCTCCCCGCCAAGCCCGCCAAGGGCAAGGATGCGAAAACAGCCACCCTGGTCCTCACCAGGATCGGCGAGGAAAGAGTGGCCGTCGTCGTGGAGCCGGTCTCGGTCTAGCGCGGGTCAGCGGCGAGAGAACTCCGAGGCTTCGCGGACCTGGGCGGCACTCGGGCGCACACCCGTGTACAGCACGAACTGTTCTTCCGCTTGGATGGCGATGACCTCGGCCCCGGTGATGACCTTCTTGCCGGCGTTCCGCGCCGCAGTGATGAGCGGCGTCTCCGAGGGCAACGCAACGACGTCGAACACTACGTGGGCAGCGGCAATCGTGGCGTCGTCGAAGGACTGCGCGGTCTCGTCCGCACCTGCCATTCCGAGCGGCGTGACGTTGACGATGAGGTCCGCAGTTGAGCCATTGACGTCGTCCTGCCAGCCAAATCCGTACAGGTCCGCAAGGGCACGGCCAGTGGTTTCGTTGCGGGCAACGATGGTAACGGCGGTGAATCCCGCGTCACGGAGGGCTGCGGCCACGGCCTTGGCCATGCCACCGGCACCCCGGAGCAGCACAGTGTGGCCCTTGGGAACCTGGTGGTCCTGGAGAAGCCTCGCGATGGCGATGTAGTCCGTGTTGTAGGCGGTGAGGACGCCGTCGTTGTTCACGATGGTGTTCACCGAATCAATGGCCTTGGCCGATGGGTCCATCACGTCAACCAGGGGGATGACGGCCTCTTTGTAGGGCATGGACACCGCGGCGCCCCGGATGGGGAGGCCGCGGATACCAGCCACTGCGAGCGTGATGTCCGCCGGGGCGAACGCCTTGTAGACAAAGTTCAATCCGAGCAGATCGTACAAATAGTTGTGGAACCGGGTACCGATGTTGCTGGGCCGGGCCGCGAGCGAAATGCACAGGGACATGTCTTTGTTCAGGATTGGCATTCCCCCATTAAACAACGCACATTAACTCGGTGCTTAGCCTTGCCGCGCCTTCATCCGCGGGTTGTTCTTGTTGATCACGAACGTGCGTCCGCGCCGGCGGACAATTTGCGCTCCGGGAATCTTCTTGAGGGCACGCAGCGAGTTCCTGACCTTCATGGTGTTTCTCCTTCTGTTGGGGTGGGTTGGCCTGCTGGCTGGGGTGGATTTAGAGGGCGTCGCTGAGCTCCAGGGGGTCGTCCCAGACCCCGAAGTCCAGTTCCATTTCTGCCTCCGTCAGTTGGCAGCCGTCCAGGAGCTCGCGGATTTCCCCTGGGTCGATATCCTCGGAGCGCCCGGTGATGGCCAGGACAGTGCCGCGGTCGCCATGGTGCGGATGCCAGTCCAGGAAAGCGTCGACGTCGGCGCCCGGCTTTCCGGCGCCCGCTGTGCCGCCCTGCGCGTCGGTAGAGTCGGCCAGCCAGTTGCCGGTACTTTCGAGCCAGACCCTGGGCCCTATGCCCTGGACGGCAATGCGCCTGGTGGGCGCCGAGGCGATCCACAGGCGGCCGCGCAGCCAGTGGGTCCCGACGGCCAGTTGGGGCAGCGCGTCCCGGAAGCGACCCGGATGGAGCGGACGTCCCGCTTTGTGAAGCACCGTCCGGAAGGGACCCGGCGTTTCGCTCAGGGGCACACGCACGACGCCGGGCCGGTTACGGGCCGCTGCTTCAGCGTCGTCGAACCATCCCGGCCGGAAATCCTCGGCCGAACCAACCACGTTTGCATGGGGTGCCAACTGACCAAGAAGTTCCAATCCCATCAGCCATGGCGCCGATCCCTCGCGCGGATCCCCGGTCAATACCGCGCCCAAGCCGGGGCGGGCCATCACGGTGTCCACCTGCCCAAACTCCCCGATGAGGAATTCGCCGCTCGTGCGCTCGTCCTGTGGCATGGAGGTAAACCCGGATTCGAACAAGGTGTGACGGTCCCAGATGTGGTCGTCCAGGTCCACGGGGTCCAAGGCCAGCACGGCGTTGTCTATGACAGCAGGCCGGCTGAGGCCGCGGCGAAGCTCCGCTACGGCCATTCCAGCCGCGACTCCGGGCGGCAAGCCGAGGACCACGTGGTCGAAACCGCAGGCGGCGAGGCGTTCCGCCGTCGGGACTACATCCAACCTGACCGTGCAGCTGAGGCAGCCATGTTCCAGGACTGTGGTTTCGCGTTCAAACAAGTGGCCGTCCCGGTATACCCGCCGCAGGACCAACGAGCCGTCCAGGAGGTCATGGAGGACCACAACGGAATTGGCGTGGGTCCGGCCGAGCCTTTCCACGGCGGCCTCACGGCATTGGCTGTCCAGGGAGCTGACGACGGTGAGGTGCATGCGTCGATTCTAATGAGAATCATTATTATTAGCAAATGACGGCTCGTTGCCCCCGCCAACCTGCCGATATCGCCGGTGTTCCGGCTGCATTAGACTTGATCCGACCGCTGGCGGCCCCGCAGCGGGGAACCGTGCCCGGCTGAGATAACACAATGAGGGGACTACGTGCAGATTGATTTTGCGCCATCCAGGCAATCGACACTGGGTGTGGAATGGGAGTTGGCGCTCGTCAATGCACGCACCGGAGAACTGGTATCGGTCGCGAACGATGTCCTCAAGGGCGTTGCCGCGAACCACCCCGACCTCAACGAGGACGACGAACACCCCCACATCAAGCGTGAACTGCTCCTGAACACCGTTGAACTCGTCACGGGAATCTGCGAAACGGTCAAGGACGCCAAGGAAGACCTCAGCCGTTCCCTCGCCGCTGTCCGCGAAGTCACCGACCCGATGGGTGTCGAGGTGTTCAGCGCAGGAAGCCACCCCTTCAGCCCACCTTTGCTCCAGCCCGTTACGGACAAAGAGCGCTACGCCAAACTGATCGAGCGGACCCAATGGTGGGGCCGCCAGATGGTCATCTACGGCGTTCATGTCCACGTGGGCATCGACCGCCGGGACAAAGTGCTCCCCATTTTGGACGGCTTGGTCAACTACTTCCCGCACTTCCAGGCGTTGTCCGCATCCAGCCCCTACTGGGCCGGGGAAGAAACCGGATACGCGTCCCAGCGTGCGCTCATGTTCCAGCAACTTCCCACTGCCGGGCTGCCCTTCCAGTTCGACACGTGGGAGGCATACGAGTCCTACGTGCAGGATATGTTCACCACTGGCGTCATCGACTCCACCTCCGAAATCCGCTGGGACATCCGTCCCGTTTCCAACCTTGGCACCATTGAGATGCGCATTTGCGATGGTCTGGCCACGCTTGAAGAAGTGGGTGCCATTGCTGCGCTGACCCAGTGCCTGGTGGACGAGTTCTCCTCCATCCTGGACGCCGGTGGCACCATCCCCACCATGCCTCCGTGGCATGTGCAGGAGAACAAGTGGCGTGCCGCACGGTACGGCATGGAAGCCATCATCATCCTCGACGCCGAGGGCAACGAGCAGCTTGTCACGGATCACCTTGCGGAAACCGTCGAGCGGCTGGAACCCGTGGCAGCAAAGCTCGGCTGCTCCGAAGAACTGGCCGACGTCTTGAACATCATCGAACGCGGAGCCAGCTACCAGCGCCAGCGGCGGGTTGCTGCTGAGCACAACGGAGACCTGCAGGCAGTGGTCATGGACCTCGTCCAGCAAATGCGCAAGGGTCCCGACGCTTAAGTCGACGGTTGGGTGCCTTCCCGGGCAGGAAAAGCCTGGGCAGGCACCGACACCGTTGTCACCGGCATGGAGGAATCCGGCGCGAAAGTAACTCCGCTCGGACCGACGCCGGCCATGATCAGCTGTGCACCGAGGGCCGCCACCATGGCTCCGTTGTCCGTGCACAGGTCCAGCGGCGGAACATGAAGCTTGATTCCAGCTGAGGTACAGCGCTGCCCGGTCAGTTCCCGGAGCCGCGAGTTGGCCGCCACTCCCCCGCCAAGCAGGACATCGGTGATGCCGTTTTCCTTGCAGGCAAGCACTGCCTTGGAACTGATGACATCCACCACGGCTTCCTGGAACGCTGCAGCGATGTCCGCCACGGGCACTTCCTCACCACGGGCTTCGAACTGCTCAACGCACCGGGCCACGGCCGTCTTGAGGCCGCTGAAGGACCAGTCGTAGCGGTGCGGTCCCTTGTCCTCCGCCGTCCCCATGTACTTGGGCTGCGTCAGGCCGCGTGGGAACCGGATGGACTTGGGATTACCCTGGCGTGCCAACTTGTCGATGGCAGGACCACCCGGGTAGCCAAGGCCAAGGATGCGGGCCACTTTGTCATAGGCCTCACCGGCGGCATCATCGATGGTTGAGCCAAGCAGTTCAACGTCATCGGTGATGCTCCTGATGCGCAGGATTTCGGTGTGCCCACCCGATACCAGCAGTGCTCCAAGGTTCTCCGGCAGCATCCCCGCACCCAAGCCGGCGGCAGCACCGGCGTCGTGCTTTCCGTCAGTCCTGCGATGTCCATCCAGCAGTCCCACGCCGACATGCGCCACCAAGTGATTAATCGCGTACAACGGTTTGCCCGTAGCCACGGCCAACGCCTTCGCAGCACAGACACCCACCATCAGCGCTCCGGCGAGCCCCGGACCGGAGGTGACGGCAATGGCGTCGATATCGTCCAGGGCCACGCCCGCTTCGTGGAGCGACTCCTGGAGTGTCGGTACAAAAGCGTCCAGGTGCGCACGCGAGGCGATCTCAGGGATGACGCCACCGAAACGTACGTGCTCGTCCATTGATGAGGAAACAGTGTTGGTGAGCAGGGTGGTACCCCGCACAATGCCGACGCCGGTCTCGTCGCAGGAGGACTCGATGCCGAGCACCAATGGCTGTCTGGGCTGTTCCGGATAAGGCCCGCTCACGCTGTGGCTCCTTCGTGGGGTTTGTTCAGTTCAAGCCGCATGATCAGGGCGTCAGTGCCGTCGCGGTAGTAGCGGGGACGGACGTGGATCTGTTCGAACCCGAAGCGCAGGTACAATTGCTGGGCCCGGGGATTGTCCGCGCGGACCTCCAACAGCACGTCCGCCGCACGGCGGCGCCGCGCTTCATCGATCAATTCGGTCAGGACAGCGGAGCCGATTCCCTTGCCTTCGAATTCAGGCACAACGGCGATCGTCTGGACGTCCGCGATCGGCTCGATGCACATCAGCCCTGCGTAGGCCACGATCTCCCCGGCAACCTCCGCCACCACGTAGCGACGGGTCTCAAGCTGGGCCAGTTCGTCGAAGAACATCTGCAACGGCCAGGCGTCCACGGGGAACAGCCGACGCTCCAGGGCCTCCACCGCCGGGATGTCGGCTTCCGTCATGTCCCGCAGGGTTACCCCGGCGAGCTCAAGCTTGGGTGACAATTTCACAGTTTCCGTCCCATCAGAGAGCACGTTTCCGGGGCCCGGGAACCTGGGCATCCGATTCCCGCAAGTACAGGGGTGTGGAGTCCAGCAACGCCTGCCCGGCCGTGAGTTTGGCCAACGCGAACTGGCCCAGTGACGCTGCATCGGGCTGGGTACGGGCGAAGTCTTCATCCGCCCTGAGGACGTCAGCGTACAAGCCTGCGCCGGCGCCGAACACCGGCAAGTCCGGAAGTCCTGAGGCGAAGCCCACATGTGGGCCGTCCACCAGCTCGGGCAGCTGACTGTCGGCGAGTGTGTAGCGTGCCCAATAAACCTCTTTGCGTCGGGCATCTGTGGCCACCAGGAACTCAGGCGCGGCCGATGTGGACCCGGCCACCTCAAGGGCGATCGCGTCCAGGCTCATCAGGCCGTACAGCGGCTTGTTCCACACGAAGGCCAACGTTCGCGCCGTTGCAATGCCGGAACGCAGACCCGTGAAGGGGCCCGGCCCTACCCCCGTGACGATCGCATCAATGTCCGCGCCCGTGACGCCTGCCCCAGCCAAGAGCTTTTCGATGCCGGGGGCCAGGACTTCAGCGTGGCTGCGGGTGTCCTCCGTAGCGAAGGAATCCACCACGCTTTCCATGGCATCGTCCGAGATCAAGGCGGCGCTTGCCACTGCGGAGGTGTCTATGGCCAGGATCAGCATCAGTTGCCTTCCTCTGGTGACGTGGTTTTAACAAGTCGCGGAGCCTCTGCCCAGCGGGGACCATACCCCCGGAAAACAAGGGTGCGGGGTTCGTCGTCGTCATCGGTATCGAAGTCCAGGACATCGTCCCCTGACGATGGCATGCCAACTGCCCGGTACAGGTCAACCTCCAAGCGGCTGTCCGAGAGATGCTCCACGCGGTCCCGGCCCCATTCCACAACGGTGACTGCAGTGTCCATCGTGTTCTCCAGATCGATGTCGTCGATCTCTGCCGCCGATTCCAGCCGGTAGGCATCCACATGAACCAGATCCGGACCGCCGGGCCGGGGGCCATCGGCAAGATTGGGGTGGATCCTTACCAACACAAAGGTGGGTGAAATGATGCCGGCACGGACTCCGAGACCCTCGCCAAGCCCCTGGGTGAACGTCGTCTTGCCCGCGCCCAGCTCGCCGGTCAGGACCAGGAGGTCCCCTGCTTCAAGCACCTCACCCAAAGCTGCCGCGAGCGCGTGGGTCTGTTCCGCCGTCGTGACCTTCAGCGTGCGCTCCCATTGGGGTTCGCTCACAGCGCTGCCGTTTCCGGCGCCTGGCGTGCAGCCGTGTGGGCTTCGGCCCGGGCGGGCACCTCGTTGATATAGCTGCGTGGGACGCGGGGACTGATCCTAGTGACGATTTCGTAGTTGTTTGTTCCCGCGGCTGCTGCCCAATCGTCCGCAGTGGGGCCGCCGTCGGCACCGTTGCCGAGCATGACGGCTTCGGCGCCTTTGAAGGCGGCCGCCGCTTCAGGAGTCAGCGGTCCGAGGTCTATGACCATTTGGTCCATCGCGATCCGGCCCACCACCGGGTAGTTGACACCGTTGACGCGGACCGGTCCGCCAGTCGCGATGCGGGGAACGCCGTCGGCATAGCCCAGTGGCACCAGGCCGAGCGTGCTTTCCTCGCTGGTGCGGTAGTTGAGACCGTACGAGACGCCCTGGCCCTGCGGCACCTTCTTGCAGTTGGACAGAAGTGTCCGCACGGTCATGGCCGGATGCAGGCCAAGCTCCGCGGACGTGGCCCCTTCGAATGGTGAGAGACCGTAGATACCGAGGCCAACTCGGACAAGGTCGAAGTGTGAGTCCGGACGGGACAAGGTGGCAGGCGTGTTGGCAATGTGGCGGACTTCTGTGTCCACGCCGGCGTCCTCGGCCATGGCGATTGCCTCGCGGAAGACGGCGAGCTGCTCATCGGTTTCAGGGCGGTGGGGCTCATCGGCCACAGCGAGGTGCGAGAAGATGCCAACCACCCGCAACAGGCCCTGGTCCTGGTATTCCATGGCCTGGCCCAACAACTGGTCCAAGTCTGCAACGGTGCAACCGTTACGGCCCAGGCCCGTGTCCACCTTCAGGTGGACCCGCGCGGGCCGTTCCTGTTCGCGGGCCGCCGCGACTACGGAGTCCAGCTCCCAACCGGAAATTCCGACGTCGATTCCGGCGGCCACGGCCGCCTGGAAGTTGCTTTCACGGGTGTGCAGCCAAGCAAGCAAGGGGGCATCCACACCGGCTGCGCGCAAGGCGAGAGCCTCCGAAATGTGCGCGACACCGAGCCAGGCGGCTCCGGCGTCGAGGGCGGCCCGGGCTACCTGCACGGCCCCGTGGCCATAAGCGTCCGCCTTCACCACGGCCATGACCGAGGCGGGCGATGCGATGGCGACGAACTGTCGAACATTGTGCCGCACGGCTTCGAGGTCAATCACGGCGGAGCGTTCAAGCACCGCCGACTTTGCTATGGAGGCTTTCGACCCGATACCGATATCTGCAGCTGCTTCGTAAGTCACCCTAGAGATTCTAGTAGTGCCGGTGAATTCGGGTTAACTGCGGGGCTGGCGCTTCCCTACTGTGCGTCCGACAAGTGCGCGATCGTTGCCCGGGCACGTCGTTGGGCCTCCGCAGGGATGTCCTTAACGATTGGTTCCAGGAACGCGAAGCGCCGCAGCCACTGGCTGGACTGGCGTTCCTTCCTCGCGTTGGCCCGTTGCCACCAGTCGGCGATGTCGCCCCATCCGGGCGCCGCCAGGGAGCCGCCCACTTCCTGGACTGCAAGCGAGGCGCACAGGTTGGCGAAGCGAAGCCGGTCCCCCAGCCTCCATCCCGCCAGGCACCCCACAATGAAGGCTGCCCCAAAGCAGTCGCCTGCACCAGTGGGGTCGTAGGCGGATACAGGCAGGGATGGCACCCATTCTTCCTCGCCGGTCTCCGAGTCCACGGCCACGGCACCCTGTGGCCCGAGCGTCACGACGGCTACGGGAACGCGGTCAGCCAAGGAATAGAGCGCAGCCCACGGGTCCGCCTTGCCAGTGAAGGCCATGGCTTCGGGCGCATTGGGCAGGAAGGCGTGGAAGTTCTCCAGCAGGTCAAGCCGGCGCTCTGACCACTCCCCGGTGGGGTCCCACCCCACCACGCCGAACAGTTTGGTACCGGACTCCTTCGCTGCGAGCATCCACGGTTCCAACTCCTCACCCAGATCAGCGACGGCGGCGAGCGCTTTGGGCGGCTGCCCGATCAGCTCGGAGGAACTGATGGGAGCGGGATGCCCGTGGGTGACCATTGATCTGTCCTGGTTCACGCACATGGAAACAGTGACCGGCGAGTGCCAGCCCGGAACCGTCCGCGACAACGAGAGATCAACATGCTCCTGGGTTTCGAGGATCTGCCAGTTGTAGTCGCCGTAGCCATCGTCCCCGAAGGTCGCTGCGAGGTTGGTCCGCAGGCCCAGCCGGGCAGCAGCGATGGCTTGGTTGGCCACGCCTCCAGGGCAACTTCCCATGCCCTCGCTCCAGACCTCCGTGCCGGGTTCGGGCGCATGCGGGAGTCCCGTAAAGATGATGTCCTGGAAAACTGTTCCCGTCAGGAGAAGGTCGCAGTGGTTGTCCCCATCCGGGCGCACGGCAGCAAGGGGATCAAAACGTCGCTGGGGCATAGCGTCCATGCTCCGCAGACTACGCTGCACCTGCTGGGCTGCATAGACTTGCGACGCTGCATAGACTCGGACCATGCGGCTCATGATCGCCGGTGGCGGCGGCTTCCGGGTTCCCCTTGTCTACCGGGCTTTATGTGCGGGTCCCTTCGCCGGGCTGGTGGACGAGCTCGTCCTCTACGACGTGGACGCGGCACGGCTCGCTGCCATTGAAGCGGTTGTCCGGGACATGCCCGCCACCGAGAGTTCCGCTCCCGCCATCGTGGTATCCACCGACCTTCGGGCGGCCCTCACCGGGACGGACATGGTCTTTGCTGCCATCCGTCCAGGCGGCACTGCCGGGAGGATCTCCGACGAACGCGTGGCACTGGAACTCGGCCTTCTGGGCCAGGAAACCACGGGCGCCGGCGGGATCGCTTATGCGCTCCGAACCATTCCCCGCATGCTGGAACTTGCCGAGGCGATGCGGCGTCATTGCCCCGATGCGTGGCTCATCAATTTCACCAATCCCGCCGGCATGGTTACGGAGGCACTGGGACCTGTTTTGGGCCGCAAGGTCATCGGCATCTGCGATTCCGCCGGGGGCCTGGTCCAGCGGGCGGCCCGGGCTGTGGGCGCGCCGTTGAAAGAAGGGACACTCGACGGCGTGGGCTACTTCGGGCTGAACCATCTCGGTTGGCTTTACCGTTTGGCACCGGGCGGCCGGGACCTGTTGCCGGGGCTGTTGTCCGACCATGCCGCACTTGAGTCCATGGAAGAGGGCAGATTGTTTGGGCAGCACACCCTGCTGCAACTGGGCTGCCTGCCCAACGAATACCTTTACTACTATTACCAAACGGCGCAGGCAACTGATGCCATCCGCCGGCAACGCGAAACCCGCGGAGCGTCAATTCACCAGCAGCAGAGTTCCCTCTACCCGGCTCTGGTCCACGCCGCCCACCCGTTTGCGTTGTGGGACGCCGCCCGCCGGTCCCGCGAAGAAGGCTACTTGGCCGAAGCCCGCACGCACGGGGAGCAGCGGGACGAGGAAGACCTGGCCGGAGGCGGTTACGAGCGCGTGGCCTTGTCCGTCATGCGTGCCCTGTCAGGCGGCGGAGCCACCCAGCTGATCCTGAATGTGCCCAACGCTCCGGTGTCGACCGCCAGTGACCGGGCCCCAGCGGAACTGGCCGTGCCCGGACTGCCGGCGGACGCCGTCGTCGAGGTTCCGTGCGAGGTGACTCCCGACGGCGCGTTGCCGCTTGCGCAGGAACGGCCAGGCGGGCAGTTCCTGACCCTGATGCAGCACGTCAAGGAGGTGGAGCGGCTGACGATCCATGCAGTCGTTTCCGGCGAGCGCCATGCCGCCATTGGCGCGTTCGCGGCGCACCCGCTGATTGGCTCCGCGGAACTGGGAGACCAGCTCCTTGAAGGCTATGAAGCGGCTTTTCCCGAACTGGCGCAGTTATGGGGCCCTACAGCTTCCGGTACATGACGTGGAGGCCGACGTAACCGATCTCCGGGTGGTCAAAAGCCTCAGGCACCGTGGCGAGGATCCGGAAGCCCATGGACTGCCACAGCCACACTGCGCGGACGTTGCTCTCCACCACGGCGTTGTACTGCATCGCGTAGAACCCCGCAGCCTTGGCCTCGCTCAGGGAGTAGGCGCACAAAGCCCGGGCGATTCCCTGGCCCGAGTTGTTGGCACCCACCATGTACCCGGCGTTGGCAACGTGGCTCCCACCGCCGGCTTGGTTGGCGTGGAACTCCCCCGTGCCCAGGACCTCGTCCGTGTCCTTGTGGACTGCCACGAATGTCTGACCGGGAGCGTCTTTGGTCCATTTGCTCCGGGCGTCTTCCTCAGTGGTGTCGCGGTCCCAGGTAAATGTCTCGCCGTCTCGAATGACCGGTTCAAGGATGGTCCAGATACCGGGCCAGTCCTTAGGGGTTGCTTTGCGGATGTCGAAAGTCTGTTCTTGGCTCACAGCGGCCACGCTAGCAGCCTTGGACACTGCGGGGTTGTCCCCAAATTCAGTTGGCGGGCAGGAGTAGTGTTTTCTGCAGGGCAAACATGGTTTTGCTGTTTGCTGTGAATGTCAGGAGGAATGCGGTGCCGTTGATCCGTCGGGTGGCGTTCCTGTCGTTGCATACCTCCCCCATGGAGCAGCCCGGAGCCGGGGATGCCGGTGGGATGAACGTCTACGTTCGGGCGTTGGCGATGGCGCTGGCGGAGTCCGGTGTGGAGGTGGAGATCTTCACCCGTTCCACCAAGGCGAGCCAACCCGCCGTCGAGCATCCAGGGCCCGGCGTCTGCGTCCACAACGTCATGGCCGGACCGCGACGGAAACTGCCCAAGGAAGAACTACCGGCGCTCCTGCATCAGATGGTGGAAGAAGTTGACAGGATCCGCGGCAGCCAACTGCACGGCCGCTACGATGCCATCCATTCGCACTACTGGGTTTCCGGAGTGGCCGGGCTTGAGTTGTCCGAGCTGTGGGGTGTTCCACTGGTGCACACCATGCACACCATGGCCAAAGTCAAGAACCTTGTCCTCGAATCCGGTGAACGTCCGGAGCCGCGCCGCCGCGAAGAGGGCGAACAGCGGATCGTCGATGGTGCTGCGCGGCTGGTGGCCAATACTCCCGCTGAGGCCGATGAACTGGTTTCCCACTACGGTGCCGACCTTGACCGGATCGATGTGGCGCCGCCCGGGGTGGACCTCAAAGTGTTCACGCCGTCCTTCAGACGGAAATCGCGCAGGGAGCGCGACGTTCGACCTGACAGCTTCCACATTCTCTTCGCCGGACGAATCCAGCGACTCAAGGGCCCCCAGGTGTTCGTCAAGGCAGCCGGAATCCTGCGAAAGCGCCGGCCGGACATCGATCTTGAGATGACCATCCTGGGATCACTCAGCGGGGCCAAGGACTTCAACCTCCAGCACATCATCGAAGACGCCGGGCTTGCCGACGTCGTCACGCACCGCCCGCCGGTAGTGGCACCTGAGCTGGCCAGTTGGTTCCGTTCGGCAGACGTCGTGGTGATGCCCTCCTTCAGCGAATCCTTCGGTTTGGTCGCCCTGGAAGCACAGGCGTGCGGCACACCCGTGGTGGCTACGAATGTAGGCGGCCTGTCCCGCGCCATCTCAGACGGAAGGACTGGCATGCTGGTGGACGGCCACGACCCCTCCGACTGGGCAGACGCCCTCGAAGACTTATATGACGATGCCCAGACACGGGAAGACATGGGCCGGCTGGCCGCCACCCACGCCGAGTCCTTCGGATGGCAACGGACGGCAGCCATCACCTTGGAAAGCTACCGCGAAGCAGTAGGAGGCCTGCTGGTCCCGCGGCGCTGAGTCTTGGCCCGGATCCCGCTCCAGGGCTGATAGATTGTCGCGCACAGCGTATGAACGCCTGCAGCACCATCCACGCTGCAGGGACACTCAGCCGAAGGACAACGATGTCTGAAAAGGTCATGACTGATCTTGAAATTGCCCGCAACGCCACCATGCTGCCCATCGAGGACATCGCCGAACGGGCGGGCATCAACGTGGATGCCCTGGAGCTGTACGGGCCATACAAGGCGAAAATCAATCCGGCCAAACTGGTACTCCCGTCCGGGAAGCCCAACGGCAAGGTGGTGCTCGTATCTGCCATGTCGCCCACTCCTGCCGGCGAAGGCAAATCCACCACCACAGTGGGACTCGCGGACTCCCTGGCCCGTGCAGGGCACAAAGTGATGATCGCTTTGCGCGAGCCCTCCCTGGGTCCCATCCTGGGCATGAAGGGCGGCGCCACAGGTGGCGGCTACTCCCAGGTGTTGCCCATGGACGACATCAACCTGCATTTCACTGGCGACTTCCACGCCATCACATCTGCGAACAACGCGCTCATGGCGCTGGTGGACAACCACATCTTCCAAGGGAACGAACTTGGAATCGATCCCCGCCGCATGACGTTCAAACGCGTGCTGGACATGAACGACCGCTCACTGCGGGAAGTCGTCATCGGGCTCGGTGGGCCCATGCAGGGAGTGCCCCGGCAGGACGGCTTCGACATCACGGTCGCTTCCGAGATCATGGCGGTCTTCTGTCTCGCCACGGACCTCGACGACCTCAGGGCGCGTCTTGGACGGATCACTTTTGGGTACACCCATGACCGTGTGCCGGTCACTGTGGCGGACCTTGGTGTGGAGGGTGCCCTGACCATGCTCTTGAAGGACGCCATCAAACCCAACCTCGTCCAGACCATCGCCGGAACGCCGGCGTTGGTACATGGTGGACCGTTCGCCAACATTGCCCATGGCTGCAATTCCCTGATCGCCACCACCACCGCAATGCAGCTGGCCGACATCGTGGTCACCGAGGCCGGATTCGGAGCCGACCTGGGCGCCGAAAAGTACATGAACATCAAGGCGCGCATCGCCGAGGTGGCGCCATCCGCCGTCGTGGTCGTAGCAACCATCCGTGCCCTCAAGATGCAGGGCGGGGTTCCCAAGGACCAACTCAGCCAGCCCAACGTCGAGGCCGTGGCTGCGGGGGTGGAGAACCTGAAGAGGCACGTTGGGAACGTCGCAAAGTTCGGTATCTCCCCTGTTGTCGCCATCAACAAGTTCGGCACCGACACTCCCGAGGAACTTCAGTGGCTCTTGGCTTGGTGCGCCGCGGAAGGCGTGGAGGCCGCCGTCGCTGATGTTTGGGGCCACGGAGGTGGAGGCGACGGCGGTGACGAGTTGGCCGCGAAGGTGGCAGCTGCCCTGGGCGCCCCGTCCAACTTCCATCACCTCTACCCCCTGGGACTCAGCGTTGAGGACAAGATCCGAACGATTGTGCAGGAGATCTACGGTGCCGAGGGCGTCGAATTCTCGGTTCCGGCCTTGAAACGCCTCGCCGAGATCGACAAGAACGGCTGGTCCGGTCTCCCCGTCTGCATGGCCAAAACACAGTACTCGTTCACGGACGACGCCTCCAGGCTCGGCGCACCCAAGGGATTCAGGGTCCATGTCCGAGACCTGATCCCCAAGACCGGGGCAGGGTTCATTGTCGCCTTGACCGGGGCCGTCATGACCATGCCGGGCCTGCCAAAGGAACCGGCGGCGATGCGCATGGACGTGGACGCTGAAGGACAGCCCACCGGCCTCTTCTGACGCTCTCACCTCCAACCCCCTTCCGCCCAACCCTCTCTCACTCTCTTGAAGAAAGTGAGAGAAGATCGGCCCACAAGCGACAGGACGTGAGAGAGCGTCGGGAGACGACAAACGCCCCCGTATCGGATACGGGGGCGTTTGATGTAACGGGGGTTTAGCGCTCGATGTCACCGCGAATGAAGGCTTCAACCTTGTCACGGGCGAGGTCATCGTTGAACTGCTCCGGCGGGGACTTCATGAAGTAGCTGGAAGCCGAGAGAAGGGGCCCGCCAATGCCGCGGTCCAGGCCGATCTTGGCGGCACGGATGGCGTCGATGATGACACCTGCGGAGTTCGGGGAGTCCCAAACCTCGAGCTTGTACTCCAAAGACACCGGGGCGTCACCGAAATTACGGCCTTCGAGGCGGACGAAAGCCCACTTGCGGTCATCAAGCCAGGCAACGTAGTCGGACGGGCCGATGTGGACGTCGTCGGCGTGCAGCTCGGCCTCGACGTTGGAGGTCACAGCCTGGGTCTTGGAGATCTTCTTGGACTCGAGGCGATCGCGCTCCAGCATGTTCTTGAAGTCCATGTTGCCGCCGACATTGAGCTGGTACGTGCGGTCCAGCGTGACGCCACGGTCTTCGAAGAGCTTGGCCATGACGCGGTGCGTGATGGTGGCACCGATCTGGCTCTTGATGTCATCCCCCACGATCGGGATGCCGGCCTCGGTGAACTTGTCAGCCCACTCCTTGGTTCCGGCGATGAAGACGGGCAGTGCGTTAACGAACGCAACACCGGCGTCGATGGCGCACTGGGCGTAGAACTTTGCGGCCTGGTCCGAACCAACGGGCAGGTAGCAGACCATGACGTCGGCCTTGGCCTCCCGCAACGCTGCGACGATGTCCACAGCTTCTTCCGGGGCCTCAACGATGGTCTCGCGATAGTACTTGCCCAGCCCGTCAAGGGTGTGGCCGCGCTGGACGGTGACACCGGTGGCGGGGACGTCGGCGATCTTGATGGTGTTGTTTTCGCTGGCGCCGATGGCGTCGGCCAGGTCCAGTCCAACCTTCTTGCCATCAACATCGAAAGCGGCAACAAACTGGACGTCGTTGACATGGTACTGGCCGAACTCGACGTGCATCAGACCCGGGATCGTGGCCTTGGGGTCAGCGTCGCGATAGTACTGAACACCTTGGACCAGCGATGCGGCGCAGTTACCTACACCGACAATGGCAACACGAATCGGATGTGAAGACACGGAACTCCTCTTGAGAACTAAACCTCATGTGCCAGGCGCAACCCTGACTGAGTCCAGGGCACGACTGATTGGCACGGCGCCATTCGGCGCACTCTTGCATTGTAACCAACACAGCAGGGGCCGGCTTTGTTCCCGACCGACCCCTGCTGTTTTATGGCGAAACTTCGGAGGCTACTTCTGAGCCCACCGGTTGATGTCCGATTCCACTGCGAACTCGTCAATGGCCGTCAGTTCGTCCGTGGTGAACTTCAGGTTGTTGATGGCGGCGAGTGTGTCCTCGAGCTGGGCCACGCTTGAGGCCCCAACCAGTGCAGAGGTCACCGGCGAGCCCTTGGGCTGGTCACGGAGAATCCAGGCGATGGCCATCTGCGCCAGTGATTGCCCACGGCCCTCGGCGATGGCGTTCAGCCCCCGCACACGATCCAGCTTCTCCTCGGTCAGCTGGGATTCAGACAGGAACCGCTCCTTGGCAGCCCGCGAATCGGCCGGCACGCCCTTGAGGTAACGGTTGGTCAGCATTCCCTGGGCAAGCGGCGAGAAGGCAATCGATCCGGCCCCCACCTGGTCCAGTGCCTCGTAGAGGTTGGGTGATCCGTTCTCGGTCCACCGGTTCAGCATGGAGTAGCTGGGCTGGTGAATGAGCAACGGTGTTCCGAGCTCCTTAAGGATCCGGGCAGCTTCCAGTGTCTGTTCCGGGGTATAGGAGGAGATGCCGGCATACAGGGCCTTGCCGGAACGGACAGCGTAGTCCAGCGCGCCCATGGTTTCTTCAAGCGGCGTCTCCGGGTCCGGGCGGTGGCTGTAGAAGATGTCCACGTAGTCCAGGCCCATGCGCTCCAGGGACTGGTCGAGGCTGGAGATCAGGTTCTTGCGGGATCCCCACTCGCCGTACGGGCCGGGCCACATGTAGTAGCCGGCTTTCGTGGAGATCACCAGTTCGTCGCGGTACGGCTTGAAGTCGTCCTTCAGGTGGCGTCCGAAGTTCGTTTCGGCTGATCCGTCCGGCGGACCGTAGTTGTTGGCGAGGTCGAAGTGGGTAACACCCAGGTCAAACGCCCGGCGCAGGATGGCGCGCTGTTCGTCGAACCGCTTGTCATCGCCAAAGTTGTGCCAAAGGCCCAGCGAGATGGCGGGGAGCTTGAGTCCGCTGCGTCCGACGCGGCGGTAGGGCATGGTTTCGTAGCGGTTTTCCGCAGCCGAATAAGTCATACGTACCATCCTGCCACTGCACAAACCGGGGCGACGGCGCTGTCCGCCATGTGGGCGCCGTCACCCTCGGCGTGGCTCGGGTTCAGTGGAGACGAACGACGGCGGCGCTCCCGCCGGGAAGCGTCAGAGTTCCTTTGTCCAGGGCTGCTTCATGGTCAGTGGCCACCAGGATGGAGCCGCTTAGGGGTGTTCCGAGTGCTTCGTCCCCAAAATTGCACACCACCCGGACGGTGCCGCGGGACATCTGCAGCCAGTGTTCGTCGTCGTCATACTCCACCACCGTGCTGCCGAAGCCTCCTTCCACCAATTCCGGGGTGTTCCGGCGCAGCTGTGCTAAATCCTTGTACAGCTGAAGCAGGCGCGCGTGGTCCCCTTCGCCGGTTTCTTCCCACTTGAGTTTGGACCGCAGGAACGTTTGCGGATCCTGTGGATCAGGAACAACCGCGGGATCCCATCCCATGCGTTCGAATTCCTTGATCCTTCCCTCGGCCGTAGCCTTGCCGAGTTCCGGCTCCGGGTGGGAAGTGAAGAACTGCCACGGCGTGGACGCACCGAACTCCTCACCCATGAACAGCATGGGCGTGAAGGGGGATGTCATGGTCAGCACGGCGCCGATTGCCAACTTCCCGTAACCCAGCGAGGCGGTGAGTCGATCTCCGATAGCGCGGTTGCCGATTTGGTCGTGGTTTTGGAGGCAGACCACCAGCGCTGATGGATGTGCCAGGTCCCGCCGAATGGGCCTGCCGTGGTGCCGTCCACGGAAGCTGGAGTAGCTGCCGTCGTGGAGGAATCCGTGTTCCAGGACCTTCGCCAGGACTGCGAGCGAGTCGAAGTCCGCGTAATAGCCGGCGGTCTCCCCGCTGAGGTTGACGTGGACGGCGTGGTGGAAGTCGTCGCTCCACTGGCCTTCGAGTCCGTAGCCGTTGTCCCTGCGGGGATAGATGAGCCGTGGGTTGTTCAAATCCGATTCCGCAATCAGGGTCTTGGGGATCCCTGTCTCGGCCTCGATCTGATCCCCCAAGGCTCCGAAGTCCTCCAGGATATGGACGGCCCGTTCGTCGCGCAGGGCGTGGACGGCATCGAGACGGAGTCCATCCACGTGGTAGTCACGGAGCCACATCGCCGCGTTCTCAAGGATGTAGCGCCGAACGTCGTCCGAACCCGGGCCATCCAGGTTTACTGAGTCGCCCCAGGTGTTCCCCTCCCCCGACTTCAGGTACGGTCCGAACTTGGGTAGATAGTTCCCGCTGGGCCCAAGGTGGTTGTAGACGACATCCTGAATGACGCCCAAGCCTGCGGCGTGGGCAGCATCGACAAATCGTTGGTACGCCGCCGGGCCGCCGTATGGCTCATGGACAACATACCAAAGGACGCCGTCGTAGCCCCAGTTGTGGACTCCGTTGAACCCGTTGACCGGCAGCAGCTCAATGAAGTCCACGCCAAGGTCCACCAGATAGTCCAGTTTGGCGGCGGCTGCATCCAGCGTCCCCTCAGGGGTGAAGGTACCCAGGTGCAGCTCATAGATGACAGCCCCCTTAAGCTCCCGGCCTTGCCAGGCCGAGTCCTGCCATTCATGGGCGGAAGGATCGAATGTGACGGATAACCCGTGCACGCCCTCAGGTTGCCTCCGCGACCGCGGATCCGGGAACGGTCCCTCTCCGTCCACGACGTACCCGTAGGGCACACTGTCACCTGACTGAGCCACAGCGTCAGCCGGCGCCCGCCACCATCCCGCGGCGGCGCCGTCGTGATGGTGTTCCATGACGTACTCATGCCCGCCGGCAAGCAGCCGGACCGAATCAGCATTCGGCGCCCAGACGTCGTAACGGTTCTTTCCAGCGGCGTGCTCCAGCATCATGCTCCCCTGTACATATTCAAGCGTGCGTTGCAGTGGCGGTGTGGGTGGTCCGGAATCAGTCAGTGGGCACCAAAAGGGCCACCGGATACTGCTCCAGCAGAGTGGCCACCGGGACGGCACCGGCACCATACGTGGCACCAGTGAGTTCGTTCCGGAAGCCTACGGATAACTCGATGACCGTGTCGCGCCAGCCGCCTTCGGCTACCAGGCGTTTGGGGAGGCGAGTGCCAACAGTGAGGGCGCCGCGCCGGTTTGTGCCGCGGTCGAAAGCAACCACGTGGGTTGCTGCCGGCCCTTGGGCTGCCACCGGAAGGTAGCCGCCGAACAGCTCAGGCCGGTCGCGGCGTAGCCTCAAGGCCCGGGAGACAACCAGAAGCTTGGCGGCTTCCTCGGTGTAATCAGGCTGCGCTCCCATGTCCAAGTCCGCCAACGCTTCGATGCGGGCCTGGAAGTCCACGGGGCGCCGGTTGTCAGGATCGGTCAGCGAACCATCCCTGAATTCCGTGCCTTGGTACACGTCAGGGACACCGGGCATGGTCAGCTGGATGAGCTTGGCGGACAGCGAGTTGGAGGTGCCGTACGGTTCGAGCTCAGCCACGAAGTTCGTGATCGCTGCCGCAACTTCCGGCATATCAAAGGCGGCGTCGACGGCGGCAGCAAGGTGGCGCTCGAACTCCTGGTTGGGGTCGGTCCAGTTGGTGGAGTTGCCTGCCTCACGGGCCGCTTTCAACGCGTAGGACTGGAGTCGTCCACGGTCTGCCGGCCATGCGCCGACGATCGACTGCCACACGAGTGCAGCCAAGGGTCCATCCGGGATAGGGGCCAGCTCCTGGACCGTCCCGAGGAACAATTCCCACTCGGGGACAGCTTCGGAAATGACGGAGATCCGTGCACGGGCGTCCTCGCTGCGCTTGGTATCGTGCGTGCTCAAGGTAGTCATTGACAGCGGCAGATTGGCTTGGCGACGGGCCATGCGCTCATGGAAATCCTGGGTGGAGACGGCAAACTCGGTGGGGTCTGCACCCACCTCGGTCAGCGTCCCAAGCCGTGTGTAGCGGAAGAACGCCGTGTCCTCCACGCCCTTGGCCATCACCATGCCGGATGTCTGCTGGAAGCGACGCGCGAGCTCGCCTTCGGTGTCCAAGAGGTACGGCGTCAGGTCTTCCAGCACCGCCTTCAGGTCTTCACGGTTCTCCGCCGCACGGTTGATGGACTCCAGCAGTATCTCCTGGCCATACGGGAGATACGTCCGGTAGATGGGGAAGCAGCAGATGACTTCCGCGATGGCGTCAGCCACCATCTCCGGAGACAGCTGGGCGGCCTTCGGCACAAGACGCGCGAGCCGCAGGATTTCCGATCGCAGGATGCCGTCCGCAATACGGCGCTTGGTCCCATGGATCATGGCTTCGTAGTCCGCCGGAGCTTCCGCGTCCCGCAACCTGGCGTCGAGGGAATCGAGGTATTCCTCGGCGGCCGGGTCCACAAACAGGCGGTCCACGTCAGCGAGTGCGTCGTAGCCGGTGGTGCCTTCACAGTCGAAGGTGTCCGGCAACGTCTCCCCCGGTTCCAGGATCTTCTCTACAAGAAGGTAGGCGCCGCCCGTTGCCTCGCGGAGCCTGGCGAGATACGCCTCAGGATCAGCCAGGCCGTCCGGGTGGTCGATCCTGAGTCCGTCCACCAGCTCTTCACGGAACCAGCGGACGATCTCTTCGTGGAACTCGTCAAAGACCCAGGGGATCTCCACCCGTACGCCGGCCAGAGTATTCACGGCGAAGAAGCGACGGTAGTTCAGTTCGGCATCCGCCCTGCGCCAGCCCACCAGCTCGTAGTGCTGCCGCGCATGGACATTCCGTGGGCTGTCCCCGCTGCTGAACGTGCCTTCGGCCAGCGGAAGGCGGTGATCGTAGTAGTGCAGTTCGCCGTCCACAATGGTGAGCTGGTCAAGGTCGTCGTCACTGCCAAGGATCGGGATGCGGATTTTCCCGCCACCGAAATCCCAGTCAACATCGAAGGCCTCGGCGTACTTGGACGTCCGCCCTTCCTTCAGGAGCTGCCACCACCAGGAGTTCTGCCCGGGAGAGGCAACACCCATGTGGTTGGGCACTATGTCGGCAAGAATGCCCAGACCCTGCTCACTGGCGGCCTGGGACAGGGCAGCGAGCCCCTCCGGACCGCCGCGTGCGGGATCCACGGTGGAGGGATCGGTGACGTCGTAGCCGTGGTCCGAGCCCTTCTCCGCGGTCAGGATCGGCGAGACATAGACCCAGTCGGCTCCAAGGGAGCGCAGGTAGCCAGTGAGCTGGGCAGCGTCCTGCAGCGTGAAGCTTGGCCGGATCTGGAGGCGATACGTCGAGACGGGTGTCCTCATGAGTCCACCTTCTTTGATGCTCCGGCTTCCTCATCCGCAGGGGCGTCTGCCTTGTAATCGAAGGGCAGCGACGTCACGGCAGGGGCGGTGATGGATGCCGTTTCCGGGGTGCTCGTCTGGGTCAGCGCCGCCAACGAAGCCGCGACCGAATGGTCAGGCTCCACCTCAGGGGTGCTGTGCGCACGCAGCACCACCAGGGACTTGGCACCGACCATGAGGATCTGGTCCGGCTTGACGACACCGGCTTCGGCGCCCTCTCCGGCGGTGTCGATCATGACGTCCCACGCCGGCGCGTATTCATCGGAAGGGATCCTGAAGCCCACCTCATCCTGGTCTGCGTTGAAGTAGAGCAGGAAGTTGACGTCGGTAATCCGCCGGCCCTGGTTGTCACGGCCGTGGATGCCATCGCCGTTGAGGAACACACCCACCGAACGGCCCAACGCCTCATCCCAATCAGAAGGACTCATGGTGCTCGCGTCAGCGTCCAACCAAACAATGTCCGGGAGACGCTCGCCTTCGCCACGCAGTACAGGGCGTCCGTCAAAGAACCGGCTGCGGCGCAGGCTGGGGTGCTTGGCCCGGAGCGCGCACACCGCGGCCGTGAACTCGATCAGGGGCTGGTCCACAGTCTCCCAGTTGATCCATGTGAGTTCGGAGTCCTGGCAGTAGCCGTTGTTGTTGCCGCTCTGTGTCCGGCCGAGCTCGTCGCCGTGCAGGAGCATGGGGACGCCCTGGGAGAGGAACAAGGTGGCGATGAAGTTGCGCTGTTGGCGTGCTCTCAGGCCAAGGACAGTGGGATCATCCGTGGGCCCCTCGGCACCGCAGTTCCAGGACCGGTTGTGCGATTCGCCGTCATTGTTGTCTTCACCGTTGGCCTCGTTGTGTTTCTCGTTGTAGGAGACGAGGTCGGCCAAGGTGAAACCGTCGTGGGCGGTAACGAAGTTGATCGAGGCCACCGGGCGACGGCCTGAATGTTCGTAAAGGTCCGCCGATCCAGTCAACCGGGAAGCGAATTCACCCAGGGTGGATGGTTCACCACGCCAGAAGTCGCGGACGGTGTCCCGGTACTGGCCGTTCCATTCCGTCCACTGCGGCGGGAAGTTGCCCACCTGGTATCCGCCGGGGCCTACGTCCCACGGCTCGGCAATGAGCTTCACCTGGGAAACTACGGGGTCCTGCTGGATGAGTTCGAAGAACGTGGAGAGCTTGTCGACGTCGTAGAACTCGCGCGCCAAGGTGGAGGCTAGGTCAAAGCGGAAACCATCAACGTGCATTTCCGTCACCCAGTAGCGCAGGGAATCCATGAGTAACTGCAGGGAATGCGGGCTGCGGACATTGAGGGAATTGCCCGTGCCGGTGTAGTCCATGTAGTACTTCTGGTCATCCTCCACCAGCCGGTAGTACGCGGAGTTGTCGATGCCCTTGAAGGACAGCGTGGGCCCCAAGTGGTTGCCCTCGGCTGTGTGGTTGTACACGACGTCAAGGATGACTTCGATTCCCGCGTTGTGCAGTGTCCGGACCATTGCCTTGAAGTCCTGGACCTGCTGGCCGGTGTCGCCCTTGGAGCTGTAGCTGTTGTGGGGCGCGAAGAAGCCAATGGTGTTGTAGCCCCAGTAGTTGTTCAGCCCCTTGTCCTGCAGGATGCCGTCGTTGACGAATTGGTGGACCGGCATCAACTCAATGGCAGTAATGCCAAGCTTCTGTAGATGGGAAATGACCGCAGGATGCGCGACTCCGGCATAGGTGCCGCGCTGCTCCTCGGGTACCTCAGGATGCATCTGGGTCAGGCCCTTGACGTGGGCCTCGTAAATGACCGACTTGTGGTACGGAATCCGCAGGAGCTTGTCGCCATCCCAGTCGAAGAACGGGTTGATGACCACGCCCAGCATCATGTGCGGGGCTGAATCCTCATCGTTTCGGGATTCCGGGTCCCCCATGTTGTACGAGAACAGGGACGGATCCCAGTCAATCTGCCGGTGGATGGCCTTGGCGTAAGGATCCAGCAGCAGCTTGTTGGGGTTGAAGCGCTGACCGGAATCGGGGTCGTAGGGCCCATGCACCCTGTAGCCGTACTTCTGCCCCGGCTGGGCTTGCGGGAGGTAGCAATGCCACACGTAACCGTCCACCTCGGTGACGTCCACGCGGACTTCCCCGCCGTCGTCGTCGAAGAGGCACAGCTCCACTTTTTCGGCCTTCTCGCTGAACAGCGCGAAGTTGGTACCGGTGCCGTCAAAGGTGGCACCCAGCGGATAAGCCGATCCAGGCCAGACTTCCATGCGTTCTCCTCTTGATGATGCGAACAACTGCTGCAAGCCTACTCATGACCCATGACACGGACAGTAACCTTAGGGTCTTGTACGGTCGCATTCCGCGTTGAGCGAACCAATGACGCGCGGCACCGCAGCCATGATCGCCGACGCTGTAAGGGGTCCTCCATCCAGTTCTGCGGACGCTGCCGACCCTGCCCGGCCATGGACGCTCGCGGCAACCGCGGCCAGGGCAGCCCAGCGGTCGGCAACATCCAAGCCCAAGCCTGCGTACGCGCCGTCGTCGTCCGTGATCGATTCTGCAGACTGCGCCAGCAAGGCGCCCAACACGCCGCCGAGGACGTCGCCGCTGCCTGCGGTCGCCATCCACGCGGTGCCCTCGGACTGGCTGAAAACAACGCCCGACGGCGAGGCAACCAGTGTGGTTGCACCTTTCAGCAGCACGGTTGCGCCAGTTTGTTCGGCGGCCTTCCGTACGAAGTGCAGCGGCCGGGATTCCACGTCGTCGCGCGTCACGGCTACCTCGCCCGTGGAAGGAAGAGAGGCCAGCAACGTGGCGAGTTCTCCTGCATGCGGTGTCAGAATCCAGTGGGGAGGGCAGCGTTCCGGCAGAAGGCTCAGGGCGCCGGCATCCACCACCACCGGCACATCAGCCGCGAGAGCCACCGCCGCGGTGTCCTTGGCGCGCTCCAATTGTTCGTCGCCGTCAACACCGGAGCCCAGCAACCACGCTTGGACGCGGCCAGGCTCAGCGGATTCCCACAATGCTTCCGGAGTCTTGGCCAGCACTAGCTGCGCGACGATTTGGGGGCCGAGGTACCGCACCATCCCCACGCCAGTGAGGGCTGCCGCATGGACGCCCAGGACCGCGGCGCCGGCAAAACGCGCAGAACCGGCCACAACGCCAAGGACGCCCCGGGAGTATTTCTGTGCGCGGCGGCCAGGCTTGGGCAGCAAGGCTCCCACGTCCTGGGCAGTGAGGCGGCGGAGTTCCGGTTTTTGTGATTCCAGGTCAATACCGATCCGCACAAGTTCGATACGGCCGGAAGACCCTTCGCCCGGATCCGTCATCAGGCCGGCCTTGACGCCGCCAAAAGTTACAGTGACGTTCGCGTCCAGCACCGGCCAGTGCACTTCTCCGGTGTTGGCATCGAGCCCGCTGGGGAGGTCGCACGCCACTACCAACCGCGGACGCAGTTCCTGGAGAGACGCAACCAGTTCCGCAGAGGGGCCGCGTAAGCCCCCACGGGCCCCCGTACCCAGCAACGCATCAATGATCACGTCGTCGCCGGCGCATAGGACCGCGAGCTCTTCAGCATTCCCAGGCTCCAGCCGCAGAGTCCTCCCGCCTGCCGCAGAAAATGCAGCCAGCGCCTCAGGATGCACCTCATCAGCGGCGAGTACCGCCGTCGTACGCATCCCCCGCCGTGCAAGTAAGGCCGCCGCAAAAAGGCCGTCGCCACCGTTGTTTCCCTTGCCGGCGAGGACTGTGGCGCTTGCACCGGGCAGCTTGCGCCTGCGTTTGACCTCACGCGCCACTGTTTGGGCAAGCCCATAAGCTGCCCGTTGCATAAGAACAGCGCCCTCACCGGAGCCCAGGAGCGGTTGTTCCGCATCCCTGATCTGTTGTCCGGTGAAGGCGCTGATCATTTGCTGTTGAGAGTCCGTTTAGCCCTCGGCGAGGACAGTCGCCGTAGCGATGCCGCCGTCGTGGCTTATGGACAGGTGCCAGCGCTTGACGCCCTTGGCCTCAGCCACGGCAAGCACGGTTCCTTTGACCTGGACCGTGGGGCCATTCTGGTCGAGGCCGATCCAGCAGTCCTGCCAGTTCATGCCTGCCGGAGCGCCCAGGACCTTGGCCACGGCTTCCTTGGCTGCAAAACGGGCAGCCAGAGAGCGTGTGTTGAGTTCCCGTTCGGCAGGAACAAACAGGCGGTCCCGGAGTCCGGGCGTCCGTTCCAACTGCCGGCCGAACCGTTCGATGTCTACGACGTCTACGCCAATGCCAACAATCATGGCGTTATTCTACGGTCACGCTCTTGGCGAGGTTACGCGGCTGGTCTACGTCGTAGCCCTTGGCGCCGGCCAGTTCAGCAGCGAAGATCTGCAGCGGAACGGTGGTGAGCAACGGCATCAGCAGCGTGGGCGTCTCGGGAACGTAGAACACGTGCTCTGCGTAGTCCTTGACCGACTCGTCGCCTTCTTCAGCGATCACCAGGGTACGGGCACCACGTGCACGCACTTCCTGGATGTTGCTGACCACCTTGGAGTGCAGGGAGTCGCGGCCACGCGGGGACGGCACCACGACGAAGACCGGCTGGCCGTCGTCGATCAGGGCGATCGGACCATGCTTGAGCTCACCTGCGGCGAAGCCTTCAGCGTGGATGTACGCGATTTCCTTGAGCTTCAAGGCGCCTTCGAGGGCAACCGGGTAGCCAACGTGGCGGCCCAGGAACAGCACGGACTTCTCGTCCTTCATGCTGCGGGCGAGCTCGCGCAAGGGTCCTGCGTTGTCCAGGATGTGCTGGATCTTGGCCGGGATCTTGTTGAGGTCCGCGAGGACGTCCTTGATCTGGCCGGAGAAGATGTTGCCGCGCAGCTGCGCAAGGTACAGGCCCAGGAGGTATGCAGCGGTGATCTGCGCCAGGAATGCCTTGGTGGAAGCAACAGCGATTTCCGGGCCGGCGTGCGTGTAGAGCACGGCGTCGGATTCGCGCGGGATGGTGGAACCGTTGGTGTTGCAGATGGAGATCGTCTTGGCGCCCTGTTCGCGGGCGTAACGGACGGCCATCAGCGTGTCCATGGTCTCGCCCGACTGGCTGATGGAAACCACCAGGGTGTTGGAGTCCACGATCGGATCGCGGTAACGGAACTCGTGCGCAAGTTCCACCTCCGTGGGGATCCGGCACCAGTTCTCGATTGCGTATTTGGCAACCAGGCCGGCGTAGGCCGCGGTACCGCAAGCCAGCACGATGATCTTGTCAACCTGCTTGAGGAGCTCCGGATCGATGCGGAGCTCGTCCAGGGTCAGCTTGCCGTCGAGGTCGGAGCGGCCCAGGAGGGTCTGCGCGACGGCGTCGGGCTGGTCGTGGATTTCCTTCTCCATGAAGGAGCTGAAGCCACCCTTTTCGGCAGATGCCGGGTCCCAGTCGACGTGGTATTCCTTGCCCTCGGCGGGAGCGCCGAAGAAGTCGGTGATTTCCACGGAGTCCGCGGTGATGGTGACGATCTGGTCCTGGCCCAGCTCCACGGCGCGGCGGGTGTAGTCGATGAAGCCGGAGACGTCGGAGCCGAGGAAGTTCTCGCCATCGCCCAGGCCCACTACCAGCGGAGAGTTACGGCGGGCAGCAACGACGACGTCGGGCTGGTCTGCGTGTACTGCCAGAAGGGTGAAGGCGCCTTCGAGTCGCTGGCAAGCCAGGCGCATCGCCTCGGTGAGGTTGCCGCCGTCGCCATTGAGCTCGGTGCGGAAGATGTCCCCTACCAGCGCGGCAGCAACTTCGGTGTCGGTTTCCGACTCGAAGGTGACGCCCTTGGCGAGCAGTTCCTGCTTGAGCTCAGCGAAGTTCTCGATGATGCCGTTGTGAATAAGTGCAAGGCGGCCGCCGTCGGAGAGGTGCGGGTGCGCGTTGCGGTCGGTGGGGCCGCCGTGGGTGGCCCAACGGGTATGGCCGATGCCGGTCAGGGATTCAGGGACCGGATTTGCTTCCAGTTCACTGATCAGGTTGCTCAGCTTGCCGGACTTTTTACGGGACGAGATTGCCCCGTCAGCCACCACTGCGACGCCTGCGGAGTCATAGCCGCGGTACTCAAGACGGCGCAGCCCTTCCACGACGACGTCAAGGGCGCTGTGACCAGCTGCCTTGCGAGACGAATTGCCAACATAGCCTACGATTCCACACATGGGTACAAGCCTAACGTCTAGCGCAAACAACTGACGTGGGACATCCCAGCTCCTCCTCTTGCCAGTATGATGTCCAACCCTCACAATTCACCCTCCCGTCGTCGCGCATTTCCTGATCCGCCGCGTGGAGGGCAGAATCATGAGCGTGACTTTGCAACGCACCGAAGCTAATGGCGACGGCGCTTCCCCATTTGTAGAGCTGGACCGTCAAACGTGGTCCAGGCTTGCAGCGCAGATGGAGCAGCCCCTCAACGAAGAGGACATCTTCCGTCTCCGCGGCCTCGGTGACCCCCTGGACATGAAGGAAGTCCGCGAGGTTTACCTTCCGCTTTCGCGGCTCCTGCACCTGTATGTCCAGGCATCGCACCAGCTCCACGCGGCAACAACCACCTTCCTGGGCGAGCAAACCCAACGCACGCCGTTCGTCATCGGCGTGGCAGGCTCCGTGGCCGTCGGCAAGTCCACCATCGCCCGCGTGCTTCGGGAAATGCTCCGGCGCTGGCCCGGGACCCCCAATGTGGAACTCATCACCACGGATGGTTTCCTCTACCCTTTGGCCGAGCTCAAACGCCGGCATCTGCTCGAACGCAAGGGATTTCCGGAGTCATATGACCGCCGCGGGCTCCTTCGCTTTGTCTCGGAAGTCAAAGGTGGCGCCGAAGAGGTTCGGGCGCCTTGGTATTCCCACGTAACGTACGACATTGTTCCGGGCAAGGAAGTGGTGGTTCGGCGTCCCGATGTCCTGATCGTGGAAGGCCTGAACGTCCTCGCCCCGGCCCGCCCCCGAATGGACGGCAAGCAAGGACTGGCCGTCAGCGACTTCTTCGACTTCTCCATCTATGTGGACGCCAAGACCTCTTACATCGAGGAGTGGTACGTGGACCGCTTCCGGAAGCTGCGGACCACAGCCTTCGCGCAGCCGGAGTCCTACTTCCACCGTTACGCCACGCTGTCCGACGACGACGCCGAATCGACCGCCCGCGGCATTTGGAAGCGCATCAACGAACCCAACCTCGAAGAAAACGTGCTGCCTACCCGCGGCCGGGCCCAACTGGTACTCACCAAGGACGCTGACCACTCCATCCGCCGCATGCTGCTGAGGAAGGTCTAGCGTGGCCGATCCGAAACGACTTCCCAGCCGACGCGTTTTCGCGGGCCTGTTGACAGCTGGCGCTGGAATGGCAGCCCTGGCCGCCTGCACACCTGAGAACGCCGTTCCCTCCCCGGTCGCCGCCAACGCCGCGAGCGGGGCTGCCTCGGCCTCCGAAACACCGCCCGCGGCCGCCTCCGGCACCCCGACCACGGCGACTGCCGCAGTGGAGCCGGACGCTGTTACACCGTCACCCAGCACTGCCCCTTCCAGCACTGCCCCATCCAGCGCCGTTGCTCCGCAGCATTCGCTGACGGACCCCACCAGCCCCTGGGTTATCGTCAACAAACACCGCCCCCTCAACCCCCAGGACTTCGTCCCGACAGATTTGGTTCAGCCGAACGTCCGCCTCGCCGTCAGCGGCGAAGCCGCACTGCTCAACAGCACGACGGCGGCTGCCGCAGAAAAGCTCTTCGCGGCCGCTGCAGCGGGGGGCGTCATCATGACGCTGGCTTCGGGCTACCGCTCCTACTCCACGCAAGTGGCTACCTACGGCGGGTACGTCGCCAGCACGGGCCAGGCGGCGGCAGACCGCGCCTCAGCCCGCCCGGGGCACTCCGAACACCAGACCGGCTGGTCCTTCGACATCGGAGACGGCGGAGGGGCATGCAGCTTCCAGCCATGCTTTGCTGACCAACCGGCCGCAGTGTGGGCGAAAGCCAACGCGCACAAGTTTGGCTTCGTGGTCCGCTATCCATGGATGTTCCACGACACAACGGGATATTTCTACGAGTCCTGGCACCTGCGCTACATCGGAGTGGAGGCCGCAACCGATATGTCAGCGCGCGGCATCGCGACGCTGGAAGAGTACTTCGGACTCGAAGCGGCACCCGACTACCTTTAGCCCTTAAACGGCTTCGGCCCGCTCCCTGCCTGAAGCGGGGAGCGGGCCGAAGCCATTTTCAAACGTCTTAGACAGCCATCTCGCTGGAAGCGCCCAAACGCTCCTTGACCACCGCGGCAAGACCACTGCAGATTCGCTCAGCCGTCTCCATGTCGGCCGCTTCGACCATGACGCGGACCAATGCCTCGGTACCCGAGGGGCGGAGAAGCACGCGGCCGGTCTCGCCCAATTCGACTTCCGCTGCAGCCACAGCAGCGGCAACGCCTTCATCAGTACCGGCACGGGCCTTGTCCACGTCCTTGACGTTGATCATCAGCTGCGGGAGTTTGGTCATCGCCGTAGCGAGATCCTTGAGGCTGCGGCCAGTCAGGGCTACCTGGGCTGCGAGCTGCAAACCGGTCAGGACGCCATCGCCTGTGGTTGCGTAGTCGGAGAAGATCACATGGCCCGACTGTTCGCCACCGAGGTTGTAGCCGCCGTCGCGCATTTCTTCGAGCACGTAACGGTCGCCCACCCCGGTTTCGCGGATGGTGATACCGGCGTTCTTGAGAGCAATCTTGAGCCCGAGGTTGCTCATGACGGTCGCAACGAGGATGCTGTCCTTGAGCTTTCCGGCGTCATTGAGGGCAAGTGCCAGGATGGCCATGATCTGGTCGCCATCAACTTCGTTGCCTTCGTGGTCCACGGCAAGGCAGCGGTCGGCGTCGCCGTCGTGGGCTACGCCAAGGTCTGCGCCGTGCTGCAGCACAGCTTCCTTCAACGGGCCCAAGTGGGTGGAGCCCACGCCCTCGTTGATGTTCAGGCCGTCCGGCTCGGCGCCGATAACCACGACGTCCGCGCCGGCATCCTTGAATACCTGGGGTGAACAACCGCTCGCTGCGCCGTGGGCGCAGTCGAGGACCACCTTCAGGCCGTCCAGGCGCTTGGGAAGCGTGCCCAGCAGGTGCACGATGTAGCGGTCTTCAGCGTCGGAGAACCGCTGGATGCGTCCAACGTCCGCTCCAATCGGGCGCTGTGGCTCTTTGCCAAGCTGCGCCTCAATGGCGTCTTCGACGTGGTCCGGGAGCTTCTGGCCGCCCCGGGCGAAGAACTTGATGCCGTTGTCCGGAGCGGGGTTGTGCGAGGCCGACAACATAACGCCGAAATCGGCGTCCAGATCTGCCACCAGGTAGGCGGCCGCAGGCGTGGGAAGAACACCGGCGTCATAGACGTCGATGCCGGAGCTGGAAAGCCCCGCTTCCACGGCGGCAGCAAGGAACTCACCACTCGCCCTGGGGTCCCTGGCGACGACGGCGCGCGGCCGCTTGCCGTTGGTTGTGCGGTCATGGCCGAGTACGACGGCGGCGGCCTGGGCGAGCTGCATAGCCAGCTCTGCGGTGAGCAATCCGTTCGCGAGACCGCGCACGCCATCTGTTCCAAATAATCTAGACATCGGCTCAAGTTTAGACGACGACGGGACACCAGCCGTCCAGGGGGCGTGTCGGAGCGTCACATGCGAGCCATTCCCGGCGCTGTTGACGTTCGGTATTAACGACGAAAGCCCGCCCCGCCGAAACGGCGGAACGGGCTTTCGATACCCCAGCGATTTGGGGTGAAGCGAATTAACGCTTGGAGTACTGCTGAGCCTTGCGAGCCTTCTTGAGACCGGCCTTCTTACGCTCGATGACGCGGGCGTCACGGCTGAGGTAGCCGGCCTTCTTGAGGGTGGCGCGGTTGTTGTCGACGTCGATCTCGTTCAGCGAGCGAGCAACGCCGAGGCGCAGCGCACCGGCCTGGCCGGAGATGCCACCGCCGTGGATACGGGCGATGACGTCGTAGGCGCCTTCAAGATCAAGGATCTTGAAGGGCTCGTTGACGTCCTGCTGGTGCAGCTTGTTCGGGAAGTAGTTGTCCAGCGTGCGACCGTTGATGGTCCACTTGCCGGAACCCGGAACAACGCGAACGCGTGCAACGGCTTCCTTGCGGCGGCCAACTGCTGCGCCTGCAACGGTCAGCGCCGGGCGCTCCTTCTTGGGCGCGTCTTCAGCAGACGTGCTTTCAGAGGTGTAGCTGGTGAGGGTTTCCTCAGCCTCGACGGCTTCGGCGGTCAGTTCTTCGTTCTGAGCCACGGTTCTCCTTGTAATGAAAAGTTGGTTGGTGGCCAGGACTACTGGGCGACCTGGGTGATTTCGAAAGTCTTCGGCTGCTGTGCAGCATGGGGGTGCTCGGGGCCTGCGTAGACCTTGAGCTTGCCCAGCTGCTGAGCGGCGAGGGAGTTCTTGGGGAGCATGCCCTTGATGGCCTTCTCAACAGCGCGAACCGGGTTGGATTCCAACAGCTCGGCGTAGTTGACGGAGGTCAGGCCGCCCGGGTAACCGGAGTGGCGGTATGCGCGCTTCTGCTCCAGCTTGGCGCCGGTGAGGGCAACCTTTTCAGCGTTGATGATGATGACGAAGTCGCCCATGTCCATGTGGGACGCAAAGGTCGGCTTGTGCTTTCCGCGCAGCAGTGTTGCGGTCTGGCTGGCAAGACGACCAAGGACAACGTCGGTGGCGTCAATGACGTGCCACTGGCGGTTGATATCGCCGGGCTTCGGGGTGTACGTACGCACGGTTTTGCCTCGTTCTTGTTCTGGCGTTCATGTTTTAGGCGACACGCAATAAGGCGTGTACCTACTATGTATGCGCTACCGGAGCAGAGGTGAGGGCTCTATGTACCAGTCATCCCAGGATCTCGAAATGCCTCAGGAGTTAGCGATCCTGCAACTGGATCCCCCGCAAGGCATGTGTCATCGAGATAGGACACGCACAACGACTCTAAACAATACCGTCAACGGGGTGCCCGGGTCAAAATGGGGTAACCGCCCCTGGGGGTCGCGCACTGATTGAGGGAGAGTACATGACCGACGGGCCCGCCTTTCCGCTCATCATCGCCCTGGCCGGCCTCCTGCTGAGCCCGGCTTCGGAGTTCGTGATCGCCCGCGGGCTGCCGCAGCTCGGTGGAGTCCCCTCCCCTAGGGTCCGGATGACGACGGCGGCAGTCACCGCGCTGCTGTTTGGCTTGCTCGCGTGGCGGTTTGGCATCTCTTTGGAACTGCCGGCATTTCTTTTACTGGCATTACTTGGCGTACAGCTTTCACGGATCGATTTCACACTGCACTTGCTGCCTAATGCCCTCATTGTGCTCCTCCTGGGAGGCGGCCTGCTGCTCCTGGCGGCCTCCGCAGCGCTTGTTCCGGGATGGCCGGAGCTGTTGCGCGCCGTCGCCGGCGGTGCCATTTTGTTCGCGGGCTACCTAATTCTTGGACTTATTTCGCCGGGAAGCATCGGAATGGGCGACGTGAAGCTGGCAGCACCCCTTGGCATGTACTTGGGGTACTTGGGTTGGCAGCAGCTTTTCTATGGCGCTCTCTTGGGGTTCGTGGTGGGCGGGGTGCTGACGGTGCTGATGTTACGCATGGGAAACCGCGAAAAACCGCGGGAAACAGCACACGGACCGGCCATGGTGAGCGCGACCCTGGGTGTCATTCTTCTCCTCAACCAGCTTTACGAGTACTGACGACTTCCGCGGCTGAACGCCGCCCCCAGCCGGCCTGAAACCACTAAGCACTCTTTGTTTTCCAAGTAGTCCGGCGTCGCCCCCTACGCGAAGACTGAGTACCCGATTCAGGGGCATCGAGTACCCCCGCCCAGTCCCGCACGAAAATTTGAGTACGACTACGCATTGTTTGGCGTGCCCTGGAGAAGCAATTCTTGTCTTATCGAATTCCGAACCGCTAAGGCAACATGGGGGTAGTTCGGGAATCGAGCAAATTCCGATAATTTGCTGGACCTATATCTTGGCAATTTACAAACAAAAATCTGGGAAGGATTTACCATGAACACTCTTATGGTCAACATGATTGCATTCGTCGCCGGCGTCAAGGATCGCTTCACCAAGGAAGAGAGGGGTGCAACCGCCGTTGAGTACGGCATCATGGTTGCGCTGATCGCGGTTGTCATCATTGCCGCAGTTGGTATCCTCGGTGGCTACCTCAACGACGCCTTCAAGGCCATCAACGCCGAACTGAAGCCGTAGCGCACAAGAAGTCCAAGGCTACCGCCAACACTCTGCCGGCTGTCCGCCCCAACCGGACAGTCGGCAGTGTTGTTTCAGTTTCGCTGGCCCATCCCGGCCTGCCAGGCGCGTTCGCGCACTAGAGGTGTTCAAGGTGAGGAAACAAACATGAAATCGCGATTAATCGGGGGTATTGCTGCGCTTGTTCTGGCTGTCATTGGAACAGTGATGTTGGTGAATTACGTATCCAGCGCGGACCGCAGGGCGCAGGCATCCCTGGAATCCGTGGACGTGGTCGTCGTCGAAAAGCCGGTTCCTGCCGGCACAACTGTCCAGGAGCTCAGCTCCTACATCCGGCTCCGGCCGATGCCGGCTGCCGCCAAGGCTGACGGCGCCCTGACTTCGCTTGATTCAGGTACTGGAAAAGTAACCTCGGTCGCGCTCGAACCAGGCGAACAAGTCTTGGCCAGCCGCTTGGTTGACCCGTCTGAACGCGTGGCTCCCGGCGCGGCCCCCGTTCCCGAGGGCATGCAGGAAGTGACCATACTTCTTCCTCCGGAGAGCGTGGTGGGCGGCACGGTCCGGGCCGGTGACTTGGTGGGGCTCTTTGTGACCCAGACCGATCCCACGAATCAACAAATCGCCAGCACACAATTGGTCTTCGATAAAGTCTTGGTGACAGCCGTCCAGCAGGCACCAGCGGCTGCAGAATCAACCTCAGAAGGCACGTCGGCAGTGCCCAGCGGATCGTCATTCGTGACGCTGGCCCGGAACTCCACCGACGCCGCCAAAGTGATCCTGAGTGCCAGGACCGGCAACATCTGGCTCACCAAGCAAACCGCCACCACACCGGACGGCACCAAGACCGCCGTCAGCACCACCGGGATCTTCCAATGAGCCGCTTCATGGCACTCACGGGATCGGCGGACTTCGAGCAGCGGATGTCCCTGTCGCTGGATTCGGCGCATGACCTTCAGGTCCTGGGTGCCGCCACCGCCGTCGGTACACCCTCCGACGTTTTGAGTCGGAACATCGGAGGGCCCATCGACGTCATGGTGATCGGCCCCGACGTCGTCACTGAGCATTGGTTCAGGCTCGCGAATGCTCTGGACGTTGAGCACCCGGAGATTGTGGTGGTCCTGGCCGCACCGTCCACCAGCGAACTAACGTTGGCGGCGCTGCGTTCGGGCATTCGCGACGTCATCGATCCTGGGATCGACGCCTCTCAATTCAGCCTGGCGATGGAGCGGGCTTCCATCACAGCCAAGGGCCGCCGCCACTCCGCAGTGGACGAATCCCAGCAGGCGCATCAGCGCGGCCGTGTCATCTCCGTCATGTCCCCGAAAGGTGGCGTTGGAAAGACCACGGTATCCACTAACCTTGCCGTGGGATTGGCGGGCGGCGCAGTCATCGTCGATCTGGATCTCCAATTTGGTGACGTCGCTTCCGGCCTCGGCCTGGAGCCGAACTACACCATCATCGATGCTGTCTCCGGCGCCGCTTCCTCGGACAGCATGGTGCTGAAGGCGTATCTGACTCCCCATCCGAGCGGCGCCTACGCCATGTGCGCCCCGCTTCGCCCCGCGGAGGCAGACCTGGTCAAGCCCGCCCAAGTGGCAACGCTGATCAACCAGTTGTCGCTCGAATTCCCCTACGTCATTCTCGACACTTCGCCTGGTTTGGGCGATGTTGTGCTGGCGGTTCTCGAATTGGCCACGGACGGAGTCTGGGTATGCGGAATGGACATCCCAAGTATCCGCGGCCTTAATCACGGCTTGGAAGTCCTCAGGCAGCTCGATCTGATGCCGCCCTCAAATACCGTCGTCCTGAATTTCGCGGACAAGCGGAGCGGCCTGACTGTCAAGGACGTCGAGGCTACGGTCGGATTGCCGGTTGGAATGGTGCTGCCGCAGTCCCGGTCAGTTCCGTTCTCCACGAACGCAGGTGTCCCCTTGCTCCAGTCGGGCCGCCGGGATCCTGTGGCAAAGGGCCTGAAGGCACTGGTGGACAAGCTGATTGCCAGCTCCGTCCCCGTTGCCGCAAAGAACTCCCGTAGAAGGGTGGCAGTGTCATGAGCCTCATCAACAGACTTGAAGCCGCCCGGATTTCGCCGGACGGAAGTACATCCTCAACTGGACTCAGTTTGGGCGCGGGACGGTCAGAGGACGGCGGCCTTGGGTCCGATCATCTGGCCGCCGTGACCGGGAAGGTTTCCACCGATGCTTTGGCCGGCATCAAGAAGCGCGCCGCCGAAGACATCACCGGCC
Source organism: Arthrobacter sp. 18067 (assembly GCF_902706295.1). Lineage (GTDB taxonomy): Bacteria > Actinomycetota > Actinomycetes > Actinomycetales > Micrococcaceae > Arthrobacter. Next base: position 186,321 of record NZ_CACSJJ010000009.1, read on the forward strand.
GCTTGGGAAGCAGGATTACTGACTCTTCCTTGGACGAGGGGGATGTACGCAGAATGGTCCGGGAGGCACTCAGCGAGTTTATTGACGATGAGCAAGTCCCGCTGACCCCGGAGGAACGGCGTCGCCTCATCCGCGAAATCGTGGATGAAGTCCTGGGCCTTGGTCCACTCCAGAAGCTGCTGGACGATCCGTTGGTCACCGAAATCATGGTCAACGGCGCCCGCAGCATCTATGTGGAACGAGCAGGGCGCCTTCACCAGACGGGCACCACCTTCAGTTCGGACTCGCACCTTCGCCGGGTGATTGAGCGCATTGTGTCCAGAATCGGCCGCCGCATCGACGAATCCTCGCCGCTGGTGGACGCGCGCTTGCAAGATGGATCCCGCGTCAATGCGGTCATACCGCCCCTCGCGGTGGACGGCCCATCCCTCACTATCAGGAAGTTCTCCGCTGTCCCGTTGACCGTTGAGGATTTGGTCAGATTCGATTCGATCTCACCGGCGATGGCCCAGGTTCTCGATGCCTGCGTCAAAGCACGGTTGAACATCATCGTTTCGGGCGGTACCGGCACTGGCAAGACCACTCTCCTCAATGTCTTGTCCTCTTTCATTCCCGAAGAGGAACGCATTGTCACCATCGAAGATGCAGTGGAACTACAACTCCAGCAAAGCCACGTTGTCCGGTTGGAAAGCCGTCCGGCCAACACGGAAGGCCGAGGCGCTGTGTCCATCCGCGATCTGGTCCGCAACTCCCTCCGCATGCGACCCGACAGGATCGTTGTCGGCGAAGTACGCGGCGGCGAGGCCTTGGACATGCTGCAAGCGATGAACACCGGGCACGACGGTTCCATCTCCACCGTCCACTCCAATTCCCCGCGGGATGCCGTCGCCCGCATGGAGACCTTGGTCATGATGGCAGGAATGGAACTCCCGCTCCGGGCCATCCGCGAGCAGATTGCAAGCGCCGTTCACGTCATCGTGCAACTCAGCCGGCTTAAGGACGGCACGCGCCGTGTTACGCACATCACCGAAGTCCTGGGGATGGAGGGCGACGTTGTCACACTTCAGGACACCTTCTCTTTCGATTACGCCGCTGGTGTCGATTCTGAGGGGAGATTCGTCGGCCGTACCATCCCCACCGGCATTCGACCGCGATTCGTGGAAAAGCTCGCGGATATGGGCATCTACCTTCCCGCGGAGCTCTTCGGGCCCACTGCTCCGCGGCTTGGACGGTGAGCCACATGTTTCAGGACTACATGCTCATCATTGGTTCGGCCGCTATCGTAACCGCTGTCCTGCTGACCCTGTTTGTTGCCTTGAGACCTCGATACAGGGATATCGCGGCCAGCAGGCGGCGGCCGGGGGCGCCTGATGAAGGATCGTCAGTGATCTCCAAACTGGGTGATGCGACGGTCTCCGTTGTGGAACGAGGGGTAACCCGCGGACGTGGCGGCGTCTTCGGTGTGGACGCACTTAACGACGCGGGCGTCACCAGCAAGCCCTCCGAATTTGCTGTCCTCATCCTGATCGGCAGCATCGTTCTGGGCCTGGTCGGATTCCTGCTTCAGGGCCTGCCTCTTGGCATCGTCTTCGCCTTATTGTCGCCCTTGGCCGCTTACTTGGTGGTCAAAGTCCGTACGGGCCGCCGTCGGGCTGCCTTTGGCGGCCAACTGAGCGACATGCTCATGGCGCTTTCCGGCAGTCTTCGCGCCGGGCACGGCATCACGCAGTCCTTGCAAAGCGCCAGCTTGGAAATGCCGGCACCCATGTCGGAGGAGCTCGCCCGGATCGTCAATGAGAACCGGGTAGGCCGGCCCGTGTCTGAGTCGATGGCGGATGTGGGGCGGCGGATGCAGTGCGAGGATTTCGAATGGCTCAGCCAGGCCATCGAAATTAACCGCGAAGTGGGCGGCGACTTGGCCGGTGTGCTGGACCACGTAGGCGAAACTGTCCGTGAGCGGTCCCAGATCAAAGGTCAGGTTCGCGCCCTCGCTGCCGAAGGCAAGTTTTCCGCTTACATCCTCATTACACTCCCCTTCTTTGTTGCCGGATTTCTCAACTTTGCCAACCCGGGCTACATGGCTGTCCTTACGCAGTCCCTGCTCGGCTGGGGGTTCATCGCCGTCGGCGCCATCATGATGACCATCGGCTCCTTCTGGATCAGCCGCATGGTCAAGATCGAGTTCTAGGAGGTTTGCCATGACATCTCTTGTGTGGCTCATGATCGCCGCAGTCATCCTTCCTGTGTCCTACTTCGCGTGGACGCTGATAGCAATTGACCGCACCTCCGGCCGATTGATCCGAACGCGGCTCAACGCCGTAGCGGAGCGCAGGCCAGCGGAAGCTCCCTCGGGGCCAACGTTGTTGGTACGCCTCGGCCACCGGCTGACACCGATTGCTTACGTGAGGCGTTTGGACCAAATTCTCGCCAATGCAGGCAGGCCCGCCTCCATGCCCCTTGAACGGTTGCTGTCCATCAAGCCTGTGGCAGCCGTGGCCGGCGGACTGGCAGCCCTGCTCCTTGGTGGCACCCGATCCCCGATTGGAATCCTGCTGGCGCTGGCCCTCGCCGTCGCTTGCTACTTCCTGCCGGACCTGCTCGTTTACAACAACGGCACCAAACGCCAGGCGCGGATCCAGAAGGACCTCCCAAACGTGCTGGACCAACTGCTGGTTTCCGTCGAGGCAGGTCTCGGATTCGAAGCGGCCCTCGCCAGGGTGGGGGCCAGTGGAAACGGCCCGCTTGCTGACGAACTGGTCCGCACGCTCCAGGACATTCAAGCGGGCCGTTCCCGGCGGGAGGCCTACAAGGCCTTGGCTGACCGCTGCACGGTACCTGACGTCAGGAGCTTTGTCGGAGCCATCGTCCAAGCCGACATCCAAGGACTCTCCATCGCCAGGATACTGAAGCCCCAGGCTGAGCAGATGCGGGTCAAGCGGCGCCTCCGCGCCGAGGAGAAGGCAATGAAGCTCCCCGTAGCGGTCGTGTTTCCTTTGATCCTCTTTATTTTTCCGCCGCTGTTCATCATCATTCTTGGCCCTGCGGTCATCAACGCCATCAGCACGTTCGCCAAGCTCTGAAACGGACCAGGAGAAGACGATGTTCAGTTCATGCAGACGCAAGCCGAACAGGCCCGAGGATCGCCAGCGAGGTGCCTCTGTGGTGGAATTCGCCATCATTCTTCCGCTGCTCTTGACAATGCTTCTGGGAGTGATCGACTTTGGCCTGTTCTTCAGCCAGAACATCGGCATTCAGGCCGCGGCGCGGGAGGGCGCCCGCCAAGGAATAACCCAGGGTGACGTCATCGCTTCCATCACCAGCGCAAAGGGAAATCTCGACTCCACCAAACTGCAATCCAAGTTCGTCGTCGATACCACGGGCGGGGCACCCGGAAAGCTGGTTGTCTGTGTGCGCTATCCCCAGAGTTCCGCCAGCGGCTTCTTCGCCTGGATGCTGAACGGCTATTCCGAAACCAAGTACGTCATGAAGATGGAAGGCACAGCCACAGTGACTTCGGGAGCCAAGAACTGGACTGGTGGAACATGCGCGATGTAAAAGAACGCACACGGAAGTCCGACGAGCAAGGCGCCTCCATTGTCATCTTTGCCCTGCTGGTCCCCCTCCTGTTCGCTGCCTTGGCTCTGGCCCTCGACTTCGGGAAGCTGGCGTACGAGCGCCAGGACCTCAGCAATGCCTTGGACTCGGCAGCCCTTGCCGGCGCTGGCTCCTTGCCGAACGATCCCGCGGCGGCTCAGGCCGCCGCAGTTGCCTATGCCAAGTCCAACGACCCCCAAGCAAATCCCACCATCACCTTCCGGTGCCTCGTGGCATCATCTGGAACAGCAAAGACGGTGGTCAGCGGCCAAGTACCCAATGTCTGCGATCCAGGCACCACCGCTGGAGCCAAATGCGACGAGAAGGTCTGCTCCATTCCCTGCACACCGGGCGGCGGGCACACGTGCAACACGATCATTGTGACAGCGGCCAAGGACGTGCCCTTTGCCTTTGCTCCCGTCATCGGCGTCAACACCGGTAACACGGGTTCCCTCGCGTCCACCGCATGCAAGGGGTCGTGCGGAGCCCAAATACCGAACCCCATGGACATCGTGATGGTCGCTGACCGGACCGGAAGCATGAGCGATGCGGATCGGAACGCGATGGTTGCAGGCATCAAGAGCACGCTGCAGACAATGACGAAGGAACAGCAGTACGTTGCCTTGGGCGCCATCGGACGCAGCAAGACGAGCCCGGGAACCTGCGTTACCTCTCCATCGACCTCGCGGACCGACGGTCCTTGGCTGCCTGTTCCGTTCTCCAACAACTACACAAATACGCCGGCTGCACCCGGCGGAGTTCCGCCATTGAACAGCAGCAGCACTCTTGTCAGCGGCCTCAATTGTTTGTCGTCGTCCAGCACGGGAACCTATCTTGCAGCGCCGCTCAAGTCGGCTGCACGGTACGTATTGGGCAAGTCCTCAAACAACCTGAGCTCTCTGCCCGCACGCTCCACACCGGCCAAGAAGGCCATCATCCTGGAAACCGACGGCGAACCCAACGAGGAGAACGTGACCGGCGGCTCCACCGACCTGAACACCGCCTCTGAGCTCGGAAGCACCAACGGAACCACGGCCTGCAACAACCTCAAAGCCGTTGCCACCAACGCCAAGAACGAAGGTCTCCTCATCATCACAGTGGCATTTGGTGATGCGAACTCGGCCCGGTGCAACGGCAGCAGCAGCGATTTGGTCCGCACAGTCCTGGCTTCCGCGGCCTCGCCCAAAGCCCCCGGGGTTCCCAGCACAGCCTCCAACGACTGCTCAACCGCAGCACTGCGGGCCACGGAAAACGCAGATGGGGACTTCTTCTTCTGCGCGGCAACAGGGGCTGAGATGGGACCCATCTTCGCTTCAGCTGTCAACGCAATCAGCACCAGCTCCCGCTTGATCAGGCTCCCCGAATAGGGACGGCTGACTGACGACGCGGCATCAGACCGGTCGTTCGTGGATCCCAGACCACGGCGGCCGATAGGGCCCTCTCCCGGTACCCAGAGCCGGGAGGGGGTCTGCCCAACAAATCACGGCGTGCGGAGCCAGTAGCATCACCGGCGGAAGCGAGTATCCCCGGCGGGGGTCAAGTAGCACCGCTCCCCTAAGTCGAGTACGCCCTACTCGTGCTGAGCTCCGGGGCTCTCCCCTACACTCCACATACAGCCTGGGATCCGCCCAACGTCTGCCCACGTTAAAGCCGAGGAAATGATCATGAAAAGGTCAAAGACGGTCAAGAAACCGGGGATGAAAGTCACAGCACCGGCTGTCTTGACGGCATTGCTGTCTGCACCACTCCTGGCCGCGTCACCAGCCGCAGCCGACATCGATTCCGACGCCATCGATAAGTCCATTGTGTGGGTTGACACGGCTTGGAGCGCTTCCGTGCAGGTTCCCTTCAAGGACGGAACGACCGAGACATACAGGACCACTGTGTACGCGTACTGCACCGGGTGGTTTGTCAGCGATACCGGCCACGTAGCCACGGCCGGCCACTGCGTCGAAGCTGACGAAGCGCTCCGCGTCAATATTTACGCCAACGTCATCGAAGAGCAGGGCTTCACCGGGGCCAAGGCAGAGGATGTCGGCTGGCCGATGACCTTGGGGGATCCGTCCATCAAGATCGATCAACCATCGGGCATCGATGGCGGAGTTCTTAGCGGCAAGACTGCAATTACAGCGCAATTGCTCGCCAAACAAGGCTTTGAGAAGGGCGATAACGCTCTCCTCCGCATCGCAGACATGAAGGGCACACCTGCGTTGCAGATAGGCTCCGAAGCGCCTAAAGTCCGTGAGAAGGTCACCTCGATTGGATTTCCAGATCTTGTAGGGTCAACCTCGGATGTGGAGCGGCAGAAGCCTTCTTACCGTTCCGGTGCCGTCAGTTCCCGCAGTTACTCAACGCAGGGTGTTCCCCGCACGGAGATCGACACCGACATCACGCCCGGGATGTCGGGAGGGCCATCGGTAAATGAGGCCGGGCAGGTTATTGGCATCAATTCCGCATATGTATACCAAGGGTCTGGCCAAGCAAATTACATAACTGACACGCAGACGCTCAGGGACTTCCTGACTTCCAACGGCGTGAAACTGGCCGAGCCTGCGACACAGTCCGCAACACCTGCCGCGGCCGCTGCCGATGTTCCTACCGGAGTCTCGCAAACTTTGCCGGACATCCCGATGTGGATGGTTGCGACAATAGCTGTCCTGGTGCTGGCAGTCGTTGCCATGGCAATCCTGTTGATCCGGAACATGCGGAAGCAACAGAAGCCGGCCGCTTACGTCCAGCTTCCCTCGGCTGCTCCAATGCCGTGGCAACAGAATCCTGGCCCCCGGGGAGACGATCCATACAGAGGACCCTGAAAGAGGATTGAGTCTTGAGTTTTTCCTGAGGAAGTATTGCGGGTTTGCAGGATGGGTTCTTGATCCAGCCCCGGCACAGTAGTTCTTGTCAGCCAGAGAGGCTGAAAGAAACGGCCGGCCGGTCTCACGGTGGCCTCCCGAAAGGACACCGATTCCCATGGCCATCACCCTCAAGACCACCTCCGGCAAGATCCTCGCCTCCGTCGCACTGCTCGGCACCGCAGCCGCCGTC
>NZ_CACSJJ010000010.1 GCF_902706295.1 Arthrobacter sp. 18067
CACCGGAACAACCACCACCACCAACGACACCTGCTGCCACACCAACAACCAGTAGGACTGTCGGCCCTTCCTGAAACGGGTTGGTGAGCAACCAGCCCGACAACCGGTTCCCGATGCGGCCTCCAGCGGCATCGGGAACCGGACCAGACTTCGGTCCCCGGTGCTGCTCAAAGCCGTGCCGGGGACCGAATCCATCTACCCCCGGTGTCATCGACCATTCCCACCAGCGAGAGCGTGATCCGTGTGTTCAACATCCCGGCAATAACCTGGACCCTGACCCTGTTTCTCCTGGCCGGAGGAACCTACTACATCCGGCGGGCCATCCGGTCCCGCCGCACGACGGACCGCATCAACCACGCCCTCCACGCCCTGATGCACACCCTGATGGCTGCCATGCTCTGGAACGCCATCCCCTCCACCACTCTGGTCCAGATCGCCGTCCTCGCCGCCGCCACCCTCTGGTTCATCATCCAGGCCGTCGCCCGCCCCCAATTCAGAACCTTCTGCGCTGGTACCCAGGACCGGCTCAAGTGCCTTTATCACAGCCTCACCATGGCCGCGGCAGCCCTCATGATCGCTATGATGGCCATCCCCGGCGCGGCAACGACCGGCGCCGGCGCGACTGGCCACGCGACGGCCGGCCACAACCACCACGCCATGAGCGGAGCGCCCGCCACCGGCGCAGCCTTCAACCACACCCCCGCCGTGGCCATCATCCTTACCGTGCTCTTTGGAACAGCCGCGGCCGTCTTCCTGGTCCTGTTCCTGCGTCGCCACCAGCCCACACGCACCAAAGAGCACCACACCACCCGGCGCACCAGCCGCACCGACCATGCCCTCGAAGCCACCGGCGCCGCCATCATGGCCATCATGTTCGCCACCATGACCGCCTAGCCAACCACGCCAATCCCAGCCGCCTGGGGGCCCGCAGCCGTACCGGCGGCAGCACCGACGTCGTGCTCTATGGATTTACAGGACCGGTCGTTTGACCGCCAGGCTGAGCAGATCCACGTTGTGCATTGCGTCCGCGGCCCGCACGAGGGCCAGGTGGGAGAACGCTTGGGGGAAATTGCCGGCCATTCTGTTGCCGGCTGTATCGAACTCTTCACTGAGCAGACCGAGATCGTTTGCCAGCCCCACCAGTTTGTCCATGAGCTTGGCAGCGTCCACATGACGGCCGGTGCGGGCGTACTGCTCAACCAACCAGAACGAGCACGCCAGGAATGGGTGTTCGCCTGGTTCAAGGCCATCCACGCCTGTTTGGGTCAGGTACCGCATCAAGAGGCCATCGCTGGTGACCAGTTCGCCTTCCATTCTTTCGATGGTTCCGAGCATGTGTTCGTCGTCGTAGGCAAGGAACCCCACTTGAGGGATAACCAGCAGGGCGGCGTCGGTTTGAGTGCCGCCGTAGCTTTGCGTAAAGGTGTTCAGGGCCTGGTTGAATCCACGGGTCATGATTTCTTCCCGCAAGTTGTCCCGCAACCTCTCCCAATGGTCAGCCGGGCCTGCGAGTCCATGGTCGCGAACAGCCCGGACTCCGCAATCGAACGCCGCCCACATCATCACCCTGGAGTGCGTGAAGTATCTGGTGGAACCCCGCATTTCCCACAGACCAAAGTCCTTGTCATCGATGTGCTTTTCGACAAAAGACAAAAGGGCGCGCTGCAGTGCCCAGGAAAATGAGTCTTCCCGACCTCCCGCCAGCCTCAGCCTTTCCAGCGCAACCATGACTTCCCCAACGACGTCGGCCTGGTACTGTGCGGCTGCTGCGTTGCCTATGCGTACTGGCGCAGCGCCGTTGTACCCGGGCAGGTGCCCCAATGCCCGCTCTTCGAGATTGCGTTCGCCAGCTATTCCGTACATGATCTGCACGTCCTCGGGATCTCCAGCCAGAGCCCGCAGCAGCCAATCACGCCACTTCAGCGCCTCGGATTCATACCCATGCGTCAGCATCGATTCCAGGGTGAGGGCAGCGTCCCTTAGCCAGCAGTAGCGATAGTCCCAATTACGCGATCCCCCGAACTCTTCCGGCAAGGAGGTAGTGGGGGCTGCCACAATGCCACCGGTTTCGAAATGGGTCAGTGCCCGCAACACCAGGAGCGAACGCTTGACCATGGGGCTGTACGGGCCGTCCTGCCGGCAGTTACCTGCCCATGTCGTCCAATATGCAAGCGCTTCATCCAGGGCTTCGTCGAAGTTCGTCCGCTCCGGGAGTGGTCGGTAGGAGGGGAACCATGCCAGCTCAAAGTCCAGCTGCTCACCGGCTCCGACCGTGAATGAATTGCTATGGCCATGCGGATGGGGGTGTGGCAATGGGTCGCAGTGCAAGGCCCACGCGTCCGGCCCGGCCATGGCAAGCAATGTATCTGCGTTGCCCGAGCGAACCCGGCTCATCCACGGCTTGATCGCCCCGTACTCGGGACGGACACTGAATTCCTGCCACAGGTCAACGTCCCCTTCAAGCCCTACGACGCGTCTGAGGAGTGCCGAGCCCGGCCGCCCAACGGGCATGAAATCGACAACTTTGACCCGCCCCTGCGACGTCTGCCAAATAGTCTCCAGGACGAAGGTCGAGTCCATGTAGTGCCTGGCTGCGACCGTCGCCGTGCGATCCTCAGGTGCAATAACCCACCGGCCGTGTTCTGCGGTGCCCAACAGTGCGCTGAAGCTCGCGGGCGAATCGAAGCGCGGAAAGCATAGCCAATCGATGCTCCCCCGTTTGGAGACGAGGGGGGCCGTAGCAAGATCTGACAGCAGCGCGTAATCCTCAATCGGTTCCGCCATACGCCAACTAAAGCACAAGGGGAACAGGGCGGGAACAGCACGCCAGGGTTACTCAACAGCTCCGCAGTCAGGACGTGCCTATTCTCCGGTGCCGCCCATGCAAAGCACCCACGGGACTGCCGGGAGGGCACGTCGTTCAACAGGATCGCTGGCCTTAATGGTTCCGCCCAGGAACCGGCCTGTGTTGGTGGCAATGACGGTGCCGTGGTTATCCACGATGGAGGTGTTCGGCGGCAACTGACCCAGGAGCGGCTCAAACGCGGACTGGAGTTGGCCGACCCGGACGTCGGCGCCCAGGGTCCCAACATAGTCTCCCGCGATGACCACCCGTTTGCTGAAAGTGACGACATTCTCGTTCGTTCCGCTGGCATCAACATACGCGTGGCTGGTGTGGACGTGGCTGTCCTCGCCCGGATCGTCGGGCCGCCAAGGTGCTGTGGCGAAATCGTAGAGGTCTATGTCGATGTAGAGCCGCTGCGGCGATTCCGGAGCCACCGGCGTGTAGCACCAGGCCATCCAGCTTTCGCCGAAATACGACTCATCGGCCACGAAGCCGGTTCCATAGAGGAGCGGAACGCCGATCGCTACGGCCCTCCGGGCCGCACCGTAGATGTCCGAATCCAACTGGTCCTTGCCGGCGGCGGACGCGATACCGGCACGTACTTCCTTCTCGACCTCGCGCATTGATGCTGCAGCGGTTCCATGGAACGTTGCGGCCAGCGACTCGATGGCAGCCACCGCGTCATCGATGGTGGTCGGGGTGGGCGAACCAGTCGAAATGCCTTCCAGTTCCATCCTCTGGTCAATGACCAGGTTCATGTCCCCCCTGACGTGTTCCTCTGCCAGCTCCCTGGCGAGTGCAGCGTCGCCCGCCCTGATGGCCTCGACGATGTGAGCATGCTCTTCAGCAGCCGCATCCCTATGATCCGCCGGATCCGCCCAGACCAGTGGGCCCACCTCGGCCTGCAAGGCAATCTCTTGGCGCGTAAGCCTGACCGAACCAGAGCTGGCAGCGAGCTCAATATGGAACTTGCTGTCCGAACGGATCGCATCCGCCGGGCGCTCACACGCCCGGATTTCAACGGAGGTGTGTGCAAGGCGCCCCATGGAAAGGCGATGGGACTGATTGGCCGACGCCGCGGCAGCTGCACCGGCCAGGAAGGCGCGGTACTCCCGCAAATCGCGCAGGTCTTCCAGGGAATACGACGCAAGTGATTGGCGCTGCATGCGGGTGATATCCCCGGTGTTGGCCTTGACGAAGCTTCCTCCGCCCTTGCCACGCCGCGTTTCGACGAGACCCAATCCACGCAGCTCCGCGAGCGCGGAACGCAGCGTCAGGGTCGAAACACCCATCACGGAAGCCAGATAACTTTCGCTGGGAAGCTGGGACCCATCCTCAAGCACCCCGAGCTCGATCGCGTGCCGCAGCCGGCGTCCGACTTCTTCACCGCGATCGGCTGCTTCCAACGGCGCGAAAGCGAGTTGCTCTTTCCATGTAATCACGGTGCACACTCTCAATCAATTGACATTTAACCTTGAATGTCTATTGACCTTTAAAGATGAAGGTCTAAAGTTAAGAGTAGCACTTAGAAGTTTTCAGGGACTCTCAAGAAGGGAAAGATGATGACACGAGAAGAAGCTTTTGCACGATGCACTCCGGACTCCTACGTCGAGTTCTACGCCGGTCACTGGCTCGTCGTGCCATTCGCCCAGGTTGAGCAGCCACGGTTCTTCGTCTGCACCCCAAGGATGTCCCTCAATCCGCGAAGCTGACCACCGGCGCGGCAGATGGTGCCACGTCAGGGTGGGCCGCCCACCAAGCCGCACATGCTGCGCGCCAGCTATCGAGGTTATCCTCGCGTCCGCTGATGGTCACGGTATAGCCGGCTACGGAGGCAGCGGATTCCCCGCACCAGTATGAGGTCCCTTCCTTTCTTAGCGTCGGGTACTCCTCGTATAGCTCCCCGAGGGAGCCAATCAGATAATCCGGGCGCTGATCCACGTGTGCTGCCAAAGCCGTGTCGACCGAGTCGACGCCCGTCAGGACGAGCGCCGTGGCCATCCCAGCGCGGTTCCCACCGAGAATGTCCGTGTCCAGCCGGTCGCCCACCACAATCGGACGGTCAACTCCTGAATGGCGGGCAGCGGTCTCAAAAAGGGCGGGCCCGGGCTTGCCTGCAACTGAGGGCGTCTTGGACGTAGCAGCGGCCACGGCGGCCACGAATGCACCGTTCCCTGGCGCAAACCCGCGCTCTTGGGGAAGCGACATATCGGTGTTCGTTGCGACCCAGACAGCGCCGGCGGCCACGGCGTAGGCGGCCTCAGCCAGGTCTTTCCATCCCAGCGCCGGCGAGAACCCCTGGATCACGGCGTCCGGCTGGTCATCAGCTGACCTGACGACGACGAGACCTTGCCCCCTGACCGCATCTGCCAGGGTCTCGCTCCCCACCACCAACACTGCCGAGCCAGCAGGAACCTGTCCAGCCAGGAGTTCAGCACCTGCCAGGGCTGAACCGAATACCTGCTCAGCTCTGGCTGGAGCACCCAGCTCACGCAAATGGGCAGCCACCTGTTCTGACGAGCGGGAGGCATTATTGGTCACGTACGCGAGGAGTTTGCCTTCTTCCCCGAGTCTTTCCAGCGCTTCTGTGGCCCCGTCGATAGCCCGCGGTCCTGTGTAAACAACGCCGTCGAGGTCCGCGAGCACACCGTCGTATTGGTCAATGAGACGCTCAGCCATGGAAGGCGCCGCTACTTATCTTGGTCATGATGCTTCCTGCCTCAGGGAACGTGTACAGATCGACGGAGTCGCCCCGGACAAACAAACGCCTGCAGCCAGTGCCGTTCTCGATGATCCAGACGAATCGGCCGTCCAAGGCGAGGTCATCCACGTAGGCGGCGTAGCGGAACGAATCCTCGGACCACACCTCAAGGCATTCGCCGCGCTGAAGGGTCGCCCATTCCTGGGCCGGTAGCCGGCGGGCGGGTCCGCGGTGCCGTGGGGCCTGTCCGGGCAAGTGCTGACCCATGTGGTGGTCCTTCCAAAGGTATGCGCCGGAAGTCCTTCCCCGGGCCGCGGGCAAAATTGACGGCTGCGGACCCTGGTATTCCAGGGCCCGCAGCCGTTGTAGTGACGTCCCGCAACCCCTGAATATGTGCGGGACGCCACGGTTTGTTGGAGGACTAGACGATGGCGGCGCGGAGCGCCTTTGCAGCCAGGGCAGGGTCCTCGGCACCGTAAATGGCGCCACCGGCGACGGCGACATCAGCACCGGCGTTCTGCACATCACCGATCGTGGCCAGCTTCACACCACCAGCAACCGAGAACGGAACACGGGCCTCAGCACCAGCACGCAGCAAACCATTCAAGTCAAAGCCAGGCTTGGCCTGCTCATCCAAACCAGCGTGCATCTCCACGAACTTCGCACCCAACGCACGAACTTCCTTGGCACGCGAAACCTTATCCGCAATACCGATCAGGTCAACCACAACACCCTTGTTGTGAGCCTTGGCAGCCTTGACCGCACCAGCAATCGTCGAATCATCAGCAGCACCAAGCACGGTCACCAGGTCAGCGCCTGCCTTGAACGCAATATCAGCCTCAAGCTCGCCGGCATCCATGGTCTTCAAATCAGCAAAGACAATCTTGTCCGGGTGGGCATTCTTAACCGCGGTAATAACCGACAAGCCCTCAGCCTTAATCAACGGGGTACCCAGCTCGATGATGTCAACGTACTCGGCAACCTGGCCAGCCAGCTCAAGAGCAGCCTCGGTAGTCAGCAAATCAATAGCAACTTGGAGTTTCATAACAACGCTTCTTTCTATAGGAGGTGCGGTTCCCTATCCATGGTTCCGAAGTGAACAGGCAGGGGGAACGCTGTTTTTGGATGGTTGAAACTACCCTTTAGGACGGGTCAGTGCAGGCCGGGCCCAACCCACCCAAAAGAGTGGCTAAAACCATCCTGAATTAGCGTTTCGGCTCCTTCCCTTCGGAAGGACGATGGAGAGGTACCCTCCGGAACTCCCGGGAGCCTACGGCTGACACACAGATCCCGGCCCTCTTAGGAAAGGCAGTCCAATGCAAACCTCAGATACGTGTCTCACTGCGTGGATGGGCCGGGAGGCCCTCGCCGAAGCCATGATTCCGGTGATAGGCCGGCTTTACCGAGAGAACAATGTGGTGACCAGCATCCACGGACGCAGCCTGGTCAATAAGTCCACCATGAGCATCCTCAAAGCCCACCGCTTCGCACGACGCATCAGCAAGGAAGAATTGCTGCTGTCTGAGACAGCTCCGCTGCTTAACGCCTTGGCCCAACTACAGCTCGGCTCAGCGGCCATCGACATCGCCCGCATGAACCAGAAGTTCAAGGAGAAGGGCAACGGGGCAAGCCTGGAGGACTTCCTCAGGGCTGAACTGTCCGGAGTCGTAGGCAAACGCGGCCGCGCTGCCGGCGGCAGCACCGACGTCGTGCTTTATGGCTTTGGCCGGATCGGCCGCCTGCTGACCCGCATCCTCGTGGAACAAGCTGGCGGTGGCCACGGGCTGCGGCTCCGCGCAATCGTGGTCCGCAAAGGCGCGGACAACGATCTCACCAAGCGCGCCAGCCTGTTACGCCGGGACTCGGTCCACGGATCCTTCGAAGGGTCAATCAAGGTGGACGCTGCGGCCAACACCATCACCGCCAACGGCGTGAGGATCCAGGTCATCTACTCAGACAACCCGGCAACCATCGACTACACCGTGTATGGCATCAATGACGCTTTGCTGGTGGACAACACCGGTCGGTGGCGGGATGTCGAAGGCCTGTCCCAACACCTTCTCAGCAAGGGGGTGGCCCGCGTCCTGCTCACCGCTCCGGGCAAGGGAGACCTGAAGAACATCGTGCATGGCATCAACCACCGTGACATTTCGGATCAGGACAAGATTGTCACCGCCGCCTCCTGCACCACGAACGCCATCACCCCCATCCTGCAGGCCATCAATGACAAGTACGGCGTCATCCACGGCCACGTGGAGACGGTGCATTCGTTCACCAACGACCAGAACCTCATCGATAACTTCCACAAGGGCGACCGCAGGGGCCGCTCCGCCGCACTCAACATGGTGATCACCGAAACCGGCGCGGCAAAGGCAGTGGCCAAGGCTTTGCCGGAACTCGAGGGAAAGCTCACCGGCAGCTCCATCCGGGTTCCCACGCCGGATGTTTCCATGGCCATCCTCAACCTGAACCTGGAGCGCGGCACCACCAAGGATGAGGTCAACACCTATCTGCGGGAGATGGCGCTGCACTCGGACCTGAGGCAGCAGATCGATTACATGGATTCACCAGAGGTGGTGTCCACCGATTTCGTGGGCTCACGCCACACCGGAATCGTTGACGGGCTGGCCACGATTTCGAACGATAAGAACCTGGTTCTGTACGTCTGGTATGACAACGAGTTCGGCTACAGCTGCCAGGTGGTCCGCGTCATGGAGGAGATGGCAGGCGTGAACCGCCCGTCCTTCCCAGCGGCCAATGTGGTGGAGGAAGCCATGTCCGTGCTCGCAGCAGTGGGCTCCTGAAGCATGAAAATTGGGATCCTCACCAGTGGTGGCGACTGCCCCGGGTTGAACGCCGTGATCCGGGGCGCTGTCCTGAAGGGCATTGCCATCCAAGGACATGAGTTCGTTGGGTTCCGCGACGGCTGGCGTGGGGTTGTGGAGGGTGACGTCATTGAGATTCCCCGCACCCTGGTCCGGGGCATCGCAAAACAGGGCGGCACCATCCTGGGCACCTCGCGCACCAACCCCTTTGAGAATGGTGGCGGCCCGGAGGTCATCAAGGACCATCTGGAGCGCTTGGGCATTGATGCCATCATCGCCATCGGTGGCGAAGGTACGCTCGCTGCCGCCAAGCGCCTCACGGATGCCGGGCTCAAGATTGTGGGCGTCCCCAAGACCGTGGATAACGACTTGGACGCAACGGATTACAGCTTCGGCTTCGACACAGCCGTCCACATCGCCACCGAGGCCATAGACCGGCTCAGGACCACTGGCGAATCCCACCACCGCTGCATGATCGCCGAAGTGATGGGGCGGCACGTCGGCTGGATCGCACTGCATGCCGGCATGGCCGCCGGGGCCCACGCGATCCTCATTCCCGAGCAGAAAGTCAGTGTCGAGCAGATTGCCCAGTGGGTGAAGGAAGCTCACGCGCGCGGCCGGGCACCCCTTGTCGTTGTGGCTGAGGGCTTCGTTCCGGAGCATTTGGAATCTCCCCACTCCGAACGTGGCCTTGACACATTTGGCCGCCCCCGGATGGGTGGCATAGCGGACCAGTTGGCTCCGGAACTTGAAGCGCGGACCGGCATCGAAACCCGGACCACCATCCTGGGGCACGTCCAGCGGGGAGGTGTGCCGACAGCCTATGACCGCGTTCTTGCTACCCGTCTGGGTATGGCGGCTGTCCATTCAGTCGTGGAGGGCCGCTGGGGCACCATGGTGGCCCTCAAGGGAACAGACATCGAGCAGGTGGACTTCGAAGAGGCCCTTGGCAAGCTCAAGGTAGTCCCCCAGCGCCGCTATGACGAGGCCGCCGTTCTGTTCGGGTGATCGGCACCATCCCCAGGCCGACAAGCAAAAAGCCGCCCCCGCCGTCGTTCTTCTGTTGGGAAAGCACGACGGCGGCAGCAACGTTGGCGTCACAGCAACCGGCCCCGACACCAACGGCAAGGCCCCAACTGCCCCGAAGTGGATCCAGCCAGGCCACCCATGGCGCAGAGGGTCGACTAAGCGCACTATGGGGAGATGAACGCCCAGAGTGCCAATGGATGGTCACAGGGCGGTTCCGGCAACTTCGGGGCCGGCCTGCACCCGTGGAGCCGTTATGTGGCTTTGGGCGACTCGTTCACCGAGGGTTTAGGCGATCCGGAGCCGCGGAGCCCCGGCGGCCTCCGCGGGTGGGCGGACCGGGTCGCGGAAGAATTGAGCACCGGTCACGATGATTTCGCCTATGCGAACCTGGCAATCAGTGGACGCCTGCTCCATCAGATCCTGGACGAGCAGGTGGGCCCGGCACTGGACCTCCAGCCGGATCTGATTACCCTCAATGCCGGCGGCAATGACCTGCTCTTCCACAGGAGCGACCCCGACAAACTCGCGCTCGAACTGGACGCGGGCGTGGAAGAACTTGCCTCGACCGGCGCCACCATCCTGCTGTTCACGGGGCCGGACTGGGGCGCTACCCCGGTGTTGGGCCTGGCACGCGGCAAGGTTGCCATCTACAACGAGAACATCCGTGTGGTAGCTGCCCGCCATGACGCTGTGGTGGCGGATCTGTGGGCGCTGCGCCGACTCACCGATCCCCGGATGTGGGATCCGGATCGGCTCCATTTCTCGCCGCTGGGGCAGCACACCATCGCCATCATGGTGCTCGATACCCTGAATGTTCCACATTCTTTGGAGCCCTTGACACCGAAGCCGCTGCCCGAGCGCAACTGGCGCGAAGCACGCGCGGGCGACATCGTCTGGGCGCGCGAGCACCTCTTTCCGTGGGTGGTGCGCCGCCTGACGCAGCGGAATGCCGACGACGGCCGTCACCCCAAGCGACCGGAACCGGGCCCTGTCTTCGGCGCCGGGATGCCTCCCGGAACGCTGGTGGGCAACGATCCCCGGAACATCACGGACACCTAGCCGGCGGGCTGGGCTTCCGTTTGCGCGCGGATGCTCCACGCCGACCAGTCCAGGGGGTGGACCGAGGGGCGTCCCAAGAGGTAGCCCTGGGCTGCGGTGATCCTGAGCGCGGTGACTTCCTGAAGTTCTTCCGCGGTTTCGACGCCGACTGCAATGACTTCGGCACCGATCTCCCTGGCAAGCTCAACGATGGCCCTCGCCCGGATCCTTTGCCCCTCGCTGCCTTCGATGCCTTCAATCAGGTGCCGGTCCAGTTTGATGATGTCGGGGCGCAGTTGTTCCACCCGCTCCAAGGAGACCAAAGCTGCTCCCGAGGCGCTGATGGCCACCCGCAGGCCCAGTGCGCGCAGCGGCCCCAGTCCGTCGTTGCCGGTTTGGCCTTCAACGTCCGCCAGGCTGCCGGTCAGTTCAACGATGATCCTGTCCGGGGCGAGGGATGCGGCGGCCAGCAGGTTCCGCACCCTCGGGTCACTGGATGTTGCGGGGGTGAGGTTCAGGGCAACAGACATATTGTCCGGGACGTCGTGGGCCGCCGTCAGCGCGCAGTGCAGGGCAGCAATCTCCAGTTCGGTCCCCAGCCCTGCGGCAGCAGCCTCGTTGAACCAGACGTCGGCGCCGGCACCGTCTTCCCCGACGAACCTCGTCAATGCTTCCACGCCCACCACATCGGCGCTTGGCAGCGCATGGACAGGTTGGAAGGCTGTCAGGAGGAGCTTGTCCGCGAGGATCGCCTGGATGCCTTCCCGCACCTCATGGCTGACGGGAACCGAAACGGTCCGGGCTGCGTCAACGGACTCAAGGTGCACGCTGGAGGATTCAAGCTGAACGGGGACGGCGGATGCCGATGAAGTCTCCTTGCGTGTTTCCAGCAGGTGCTCCAACAGGGCACCCGCAGGATCGTCCGGACTAGCCTCCACCAACTCGCGCAGCTTGATTCTGGCGCCTTCGCTGCGCGGTTCAGAATCAGCAAGGATGGACTCGATAATGTCCTTGACCTGCTCGCGCATGGTCACTTCAGCGGGCACGGCCGCGTCAGCGCCATTCGGGAGTGCGGAGTCCGCACCGCCGTCCGGTGAGAGAGAGCCCTCTTCTTGAGCCATCAGCTATTCCTTTATGTGTATCCCCCGCTGGCTGAGCCAGACAACTACCCGACCGACCCATCTGTGGGCCCTGTCACGAATAATACAGAAGAACCCTCCACCGTTGTTGCGGTGCGCTCTTTATAGACGTGCAAAACCGTGTCGCGGGACCAGCAGTCCTGAGATGCTTAGGGGGTGGCGTCCATCTCAACGGAAGCACCCCGCACCGCGCTCAGCTGGAAACTGTTGCCAGCGGCCCTGCTTTCCTCATCCGGCGTGCCGCTTTTTGCTTTGGGCAACGAGTTGCTCGGTTACGGACTGCTGCTCGCGAGCGTTGTCACAGCCGCTTTCATCGACCACCGGTTGATGCGTCACCTCGCGTTGGTAGCTGCGGGCATGTTCATCTTCAGCCAGGTCCCCCTCAATGCCGACCTCAGCACCGAGCACATGGCCCTCATGGGTGGTGCGCTCGCGCTGGCTGTCGTGGTGCCCTGGCTGGTGTCCCGATTCGTGTACGGCGAAGACATCATCAAGTTCCCCGTCAACACCGGCCGTAAATGGCCGTTGGCCGCAAAGTTGTACCTGATTGGCGTTGTGGCACTGGGCTACTTCATCCTGCCCGTCTACCTGATCAGCACCGGTGTGTACCAAAACTGGCCCGATGCTTCCGATCCAGACGTCTTCTGGCGGCTCTTCCTGGGCGTCAACGCCGTGGGGATCTGGGATGAGCTCTTCTTCATCTGCACCACGTTCACCCTGCTCCGCCAGCACTTCCCGGACTGGCTGGCCAACATCCTGCAGGCCGTGGTGTTCTCCTCATTCCTGTGGGAGATCGGCTACCAATCCTGGGGTCCCTTGCTGACATTCCCTTTCGCACTGCTGCAGGGCTACACGTTCAAGCTGACCAAATCGTTCACCTACGTGGTGTCAGTGCACCTGCTTTTTGACTTCGTGTTGTTCCTGGCATTGGTGCACGCCCACAACCGGGAGTGGCTGCCGATCTTCCTGTACTGACGCCGGCCCTGCACTGACCCCGCTAGCTCCCTGCCCATGCCTCTTCGGTCACTTCGATTTCCCGGGCCATATCGTCCAGGAAACGCATCACAGTTTCCCGTTCCGCGGGCGTCAGTCGGGCCGCAGCCAGGAATCGCTTTGCCTGCTGCCGCCCGACTGTCCGCATAGCGGCGTCGTGCGTTTCGGGGGTGATGGCGATGGCGAGCGCCCGGCGGTCGGAGGGGTGGGCGTGCCGCGTGACGTGGCCCGCGCGTTCCAGACGGTCCAGCAGCTTGGTGGTTGACGCCGTCGAAATATGCAGGCGGGAGGCTATTGCGCCTGGGGTGGCAATCACGCCATGGTTGGCGCAGACAATCAGGTAATGCAGTGCGCGCATGTCTGATTGGTTGAGCTTCATGTATCGCAAGGAGGCGTCGGAGAGGCGCTGTTCGGCCTCGCGCAGCCTTCCCAGGGCAGCCATAAGGTCGCTTATTTGCTGGACATCGCCCTCGGAAAGACCTGATCGATCCACCAACTCTTGTTGGGGGTCGTTGGCGTCCAGGTGATAGATGCCGAAGGAAACCGGGGTCCCGGCTTCTTCAGGAATCTGTTCTGGACTGGACATGTTGAGTATGTTACACCTAACTTCCTACATGGTAGACTTTCTTCTAGCTTGTCTAGCAATATTCAAGTTTCCCTAAGGCACAGGGCATGGGAGGAAGGCGCAAGATGAACGCGACAGAGATGGTTGTCCTCCTTGATGACGCCGGAATTCCCATCGGCGAGTCTCCGAAGAGCAGTGTGCACACACTGGAAACACCGCTCCACCTGGCCTTTTCCTGCTACCTGCTCAACGAAGCCGGCGAAATTCTCCTGACCCGCCGCTCACCTGAGAAGAAGACCTGGCCGGGCGTCTGGACCAACAGCTTCTGCGGGCACCCGGGACCGGGAGAAGACTTCGAAGATGCCGTGATGCGGCGTGCGCAGTTCGAACTCGGAGTGGACGCCAACCGGATCGAACTGGTCCTCCCCGATTTCCGCTACAGGGCTGTGGATCCCACGGGCATCGTTGAGAACGAAGTGTGCCCCGTCTTTGTGGCCCGGATCGGCGGCCCATTGCAGCCGAATCCCGCCGAGGTTGCTGACTGGGCCTGGATTTCGCCGTCGCTGCTCGCAGACGCATTAGAGCACACGCCGTCCGCTTTCAGTCCCTGGCTCGGGCTGCAGTTCCCCCAGCTCCTCAAGGCGCGGGCGTTGCCCCTCCAAGCCGGAGCCGACGCATGACCGTCACCTCCGGCGCCGTTCGAAGCCGTACCGATCTCTGCGCCACCATCGAAAACGAACTGGGCGGACTTATCGGTAAGAGGGCAAGCGCGGCAACAGCCTATGGCCCCAACTTCGCCAGACTGTGGGCACTGGCAGGCCGGAACGTGCTGGGCGGCAAGTTCGTACGGCCCTTGTTGCTCATGGAAATGTTCGACGCCCTGAAACAAACCGGCTCCAAACAGCGTGAAACCGCCATCAGCATCGCCGCCGCCGTCGAACTCCTCCACTACGCCTTCCTGCTCCATGATGACGTGATCGACGGCGACCTCGTCCGCCGCGGGCACCCGAACCTGATTGGTTCCCTCCTCGCTGAGGCCGGCGAACTCCCGGACAGCCCTCATGGCGCACGCGCCGGAAGCGGACTGCACTGGGCACAAACCGGCGGAATCCTGATGGGTGACATGCTGCTCGCCGCTACGCACCAGGCCTTCGCGCGCGCCGATCTGCCCCAGGAACCGCGTCTGCGTCTCCTCGACCTCCTGGAACACACCATCAACGAGACCGTTGCCGGTGAGCAACTGGATGTAGGCCTGGGCGACGGCATCATTGCCCCGGATCTGGAGACCATCCTGGTCATGTGCGGCTACAAGACCGCCACATACACTTTCGAGCTCCCGCTGCGGGCGGCCGCAACCCTGGCCGGCGCCGACTTCGCCGTCGAGGCTGCCCTGGCAACTGCCGGCCGGCATCTGGGGCTCGCGTTCCAACTCCAGGACGACCTCCTGTCCACCTTCGGAGATCCCCGCCGCCACGGCAAGGACCCCTTTTCGGACCTCCGGGAAGGCAAGGAAACCGCAATCATTGCCCATGCCCGCACCACCAGCGCGTGGCCGGACATTGAGCCCTACTTCGGCAGGCCAGGGCTCAACAGCGACGAAGGGCAGCATGTTCGTCGGCACCTCAGTGACTGCGGGGCGGAAGCCTTTGTCCAGGGCCTCATCGAAGAGCAAGTGCGGGCCTTCAACACGCTGCTGACAAGCACGATTCCGCCGGGCGCACGCAATGTACTGCTTGACCTTGCGGGGCAGCTGGAAGGACGGCAGTCATGAGCGTCGCCACCGATACCTCGTTCACCCATTTCACCCGGACGGCCGAGCGGGCGGCCAACCAGGTCATCGCCGCCTACTCCACGTCCTTCGGCCTGGCATGCAGGCTGCTGGGACCAAGGCACCGCCAGCACGTCCGCAATATTTATGCGCTGGTGCGGGTTGCGGACGAACTCGTCGATGGCGTTACCGCCGAAGCAGGCCTCAGCTACCAGGAACAGTGCGACGCCTTGGCCCACTTCATCGATGAGACCCACCGCGCCGTCAAACTCGGCTACAGCAGCGACCTCATCGTCCATGCATTTGCCCAGACTGCACGGACAGCGGGCATCGATGACACCCTGATCGACCCATTCTTTGACTCCATGCGCATGGACCTCGGCGAGCGCACCGCCTCACGCACGTCTGCGCAACAGCCGGCACCCCTCCGCTTCGATGCCGACGCCCATGACGGCTATGTCCACGGTTCCGCCGAGGTGGTGGGGCTGATGTGCCTGCGCGTCTTCATGCGGGATGAGAACATCGACGACGGCGACGCAGCGGCTTTGCAGCATGGCGCCAGCAGGTTGGGCGCTGCTTTCCAAAACATCAACTTCCTGCGGGACCTCGCCGACGACACCACCCGCTTGGGCCGCAGCTACCTCGGCACCTCGGACCACCTTGAGGACCGCGATCGCATGGAATGGGTCAGCACCATCCGGTCCCAATTGGCCGATGCCAACGCCGTCATTCCGCTGTTGCCGCGCGACGCCCGGGCGGCAGTCCGCAGCGCCCTGGCCCTGTTCTCCGCGCTGACGGACCGGATTGAACAGACCACAGTGGACGAGCTGTACCGCCATCGGGTGCGGGTTCCGGACGCCGTGAAGGCCGGCCTCGCCGCCCGCGCGGTCGCCTCGACCTGGATGGAATTGCACCGATGACCCGGACAGTAGTGATCGGCGGTGGCATCGCTGGGCTTGCCACGGCCGCACTCCTCGCCCATGAAGGACACGAGGTCCAGCTCCTCGAGCAGCGCGACCGGGTTGGCGGGCGCGCTGGCAGCCTTGAACGGAACGGCTTCCGGTGGGACACCGGCCCTTCCTGGTACCTGATGCCGGGGGTCTTCGACCACTTCTTCCGGTTGCTCGGCACCAGTGCTGCCGAACAGTTGGACCTGCATACCCTCAGCCCCGCGTACCGCGTCTTCAGCGAACCAAATCACGACGGCGTGCGGCCGGACCCGCTGACGGTCCCCTTGGGCAGCGATCAGGTTTTGGAGACTTTCGAGGGAGTTGAGCCTGGCAGCGCGAAGGAGCTCACCGCCTACCTCGCCTCCGCCCGGAACACTACGGAGATGGCGGAGCGTTTCTTCCTCTATAACCCGTTCACCAAATTGCAGGCACTGCTCCGTCCGGAGGTTGTGCGGAGCTTGCCCAAGCTGGCGCAACTGCTCCTGACGCCCCTCGATAAGTACGTGTCCCAGCGGTTCCAACACCCTGTCCTACGGCAGGTCCTCGGATATCCGGCGGTTTTCCTTGGCACCAACCCGGCAGCTGCTCCCGCCATGTACCACTTGATGAGTGCCTTGGACCTGGGCGACGGCGTGCAGTATCCGATGGGCGGGTTCCACGAGCTCGTGGGCCGGCTTGAGGCATTGGCAGTGGACGCCGGCGTCAGGATCCACACCGGAGCGGAAGCCCTTAAGATCACCACCCGCGAGGCCTCCCGGACCAAGAAGCTGGGCCGCTTCGATGGCGTTAGGCTCCCTGCTCCTCTCTCCGGGAAGGACTGCCGGGAGGTCACGGGGGTAAAGTGGCGCGACAATTCCGGCGCAGAGCACTACAGCGTTGCCGACCTCGTGGTCTCCGGCGCCGACCTGCACCACACCGAAACCCAACTGCTGGGCGTCAGGGACCGGAGCTACAACAGCAAGTACTGGCAGAGCCGCACCAGCGGTCCCGGCGCAGTCCTGGTGATGCTTGGCGTGAAGGGTTCGCTGCCGGAGCTTCCCCACCACTCCCTGTTCTTCACGCGGGACTGGGAGGCGAATTTCGCCGCGATCTTCGGAGCCGAAACCAGCATCCCCGACCCCGCCTCCATCTATGTCTGCAAACCCAGCGCCACCGACTCCGGGGTCGCGCCGCAGGGCCACGAGAACCTCTTCATCCTGGTTCCCGTCCCTGCCGATCCACAGCTTGGGGCCGGTGGTCCCGACGGCAGCGGCGATGCCCTCATTGAGCGGACCGCCGACGCCGCCATCGACCAGATCGCCCGTTGGGCCAACATTCCGGACCTCCGCGAGAGGATCGTTGCCCGGCACACCACAGGCCCCGCTGACTTCGTCCACGAGTACAACTCATGGCGGGGCGGCATGCTGGGACCGGCACACACGCTGCGGCAGAGCGCGATGTTCAGGGCGCAGAACGCCTCCAAGCGTGTGCGCGGCCTCTATTACGCCGGCGCCACCACTGCTCCTGGCGTGGGAGTACCGATGTGCCTCATCAGTGCAGAGCTGGTCCTGAAGCGGATCCGCGGCGACCACAGTCCCGGCCCCACCACGGTGAGGCCTGTTGCCAGCAGGATTGGCTGATGGGTGTCCTCTATTTGCTCTCGCTGCTGCTCGGGATCGGCTGCATGCTTCTGCTGGACCACCGCTTCCGACTGTTTTTCTGGCGCGACGCCAAGGCAGCGGCGATCGTCACCGCCGTCGGGGTCTTGTTCCTTCTCTTCTGGGACCTGGCCGGGATCGGCCTGGGGATTTTCCTGCGCGGTGAAGGCACCATCGCCACAGGCCTGTTGATCGCCCCTGAGCTGCCCATCGAGGAGCCAATCTTCCTGCTTTTCCTGGTGCTGTGCACGATGGTTTTGTACACGGGCTCCCGGCGGCTGCTTGACCGGATCCCGGCCAAACGCAGTGAGAAACAGTGGGAGAACGTATGACCTACTTGTGGCTCGCACTCGCCTTCATCGCCGCGGCGGTAGTCGCCGGTGTGGTCCTTGCCCGCAAAGGCGCCTTTCCCGGCGAAGCGGGCAGGCATTGGAAAGCTGTAGGCCTCGCGTTCGCCGCCTTGGTTGTCCTGACCGCCGTGTTCGACTCCGTCATGATCGGCATGGAGCTCTTCCACTACGACGCATCGCACATCCTTGGCGTCAGGGTAGGACTCGCGCCGATCGAGGATTTCGCCTACCCACTGGCCGGCGTCGTGGCACTTCCAGGACTGTGGATGTGGCTGACGCGGAAGCGCAAGCAGACCAGCGAAGGCCGCGCGGAATCGGGACTCAAGGGCCTCGTCCCCCAAGCGTTGCTCGCATCCCGCCCCGTCAGCTGGATCAACACTGCCTACCCATTCACCGCGGCCATGCTCCTGACCACCCGCGAGGTGGACTGGGTGCTGATCGTCGGCACGTTCTACTTCCTGATCCCCTACAACCTGGCTATGTACGGGATCAACGATGTCTTCGACTACGAGTCGGACCTGAAGAATCCGCGCAAGGGCGGGATCGAGGGCGCACTCCTCCAGCCGAGGCTGCACCGGCCCATGCTGTGGCTCGCGGCAATTACCAATGTGCCGTTCCTGCTGGTTCTCGCTTTCGCCGGAGGTCCGGCGGCCTGGCTGAGCCTGGCCGTCAGCGCCTTCGCGGTTGTGGCCTACTCGGTCGCAGGGCTCCGCTTCAAGGAACGCCCGGTCTTGGACTCGCTGACGTCCAGTACGCACTTTGTGAGTCCCGCCGTCGTCGGCCTTGCCTTGGCGGGCGCCGATGTGACACCAGGGTTGATTGTCGTGCTGGTGGCGTTTTTCCTGTGGGGCATGGCCGCGCACGCCTTCGGCGCCGTCCAGGACATCGAGCCCGACCGGCAGGCCGGCATAGGCTCCATAGCAACAGTCATCGGTGCCAGACGGACCGTGAGGCTCGCCGTCGTGCTCTGGTTGGTTGCCGGCCTGGCGATGCTGGCCACGCCGTGGCCGGGGCCGCTCGCGGCGATCATCGCCGTCCCGTACATCGCCAACTGCGCACCGTACTGGAACGTGACGGATACGACGGCGGCACGCACCAATGTGGCGTGGCGGCGGTTCATTTGGCTCAACTACGGTTCAGGATTCCTGGTGACGCTGATACTGATCCTGCACTGGAGCCTCACGTCATGACTGGGACGGTTCACCGGGCTCTTCATCGATGGTGTCCAGTGCCTCGCGCATGTGCTGGAGGAAGTCCACCACGATCTGCGACTCGTCCGGGCTCAACGCGCACGCCGCATCCAGCATCCGGCGGTGCATTCCGCCCAGGGTATGCCGCACTTCCTGGTCTGAGCCGGGAGTTGCCTTCAGGATCAGCGCCCGCCGATCAGTGGGGTGGGGTTCACGGCGAATGTGGCCGGATTCCACCAAACGGTCGATCAGGGTGGTCATGGACGCCGACGTTATCCCCAGCTTGTCGCCCAAATCCTTCGGCTTCATCACCTTGCCGGCAGCCTCTGCTTCGAACAGATAACGCAGGGCCAGCAGGTCCTTCTCACCCATTCCCATGGATGAACGCGTCCTGCGGCGCATCGCCTGCTCGGAGGCGCGGTAATCGCGCAGGGCGTTCAGCACGTCAATGGCAATGGCCTTCTGACCTGGGTCTTTGCCGTACCAATAGCCCTTTGCGTGGCCTTCCGAGTCCATCCGATGTTCCTTCGATAAGCGTAAAGCTTGATTCACTA
This sequence comes from Arthrobacter sp. 18067, assembly GCF_902706295.1. Taxonomy (GTDB): domain Bacteria; phylum Actinomycetota; class Actinomycetes; order Actinomycetales; family Micrococcaceae; genus Arthrobacter. The sequence continues at coordinate 19,585 of NZ_CACSJJ010000010.1, forward strand.
GCATTTTGATACTAGGTCACGGACCTCGTGAATGCATGACACCGTCCAATCCCACACCCACGAAGCACCAGGAAAGAGGCACTGCACATGGCAACAGCAAGCTCGGACCTCGCCCGGCAAATCACGGTTACCGCGAGCTTGGCGGTCTGCATCGTCGGCTCGATGATCGGCGTCGGGGTGTTCGGCGGCACCCCGATTGCGCAGGCAGCGGGCGGGGCTTTGTCCGCCGACTCCACCCTGCTGGCCCCGGCCACGCCCGCTTTCTCCATCTGGTCCGTGGTTTACACCGGCCTTGTTGCCTACACGGTGTGGCAGTGGCTGCCGTCCCAGCGGGCCAATCCGCGGCAACGCTCCCTCGGCTGGATCGTTGCAGTCTCCATGATCCTGAACGCGGTGTGGATCCTCTCCGTGCAGGCCGGTTGGCTCCTTGTCAGTGTTCTGGTGATCCTGGCCCTGCTCTCCACCCTGGTGTTGGCGTTCCTCCGCTATAGCCAGACCCGTGCCGCGTCGTGGGTTGAGGCTGTTGTGGTGGACGGAACCCTGGGTTTGTATCTGGGCTGGACCAGCGTGGCCGTGTGCGCCAACATCGCCGCTGCTTTGAAGGCATTTGGTTTTCTGGGCTTTGGGTTGCGTCCAGAAATCTGGTCCGTCGCCGTGCTCGTGGTGGTGGCCGTCGTCGGTATTGCCTTGGCTATCAAGGGACACGGGCGCCTCGCCCTGGCAGCCGCCATCGCGTGGGGCCTCGTCTGGATCACGGTCGGCCGCAGTACCGATGCACCCGAGTCCTTCCCGACGGCGATCGCGGCGGCCGTTGCTGCTGCCCTGGTTCTCGGTGCGGCCATCACGGTGCGGGCACGGGCTGTGCTGGCCGAACGCTAGATCCAGCCACGTATTCCCGACAGGTCCCGCAGCTCACTGGACGTAGAAGTCACGGCTTTTCCACATAGGGAGCTTTCGACCTTATGGCGCCGTATGCCTGCTGGAAGAGTTGAGGCATGGAGCAGATTCGGGACACGCAGACACCGCCAGACGCGGCGCTTGTTCCTGTCTCGAGGCATTGGACCGACGAGACCACGCCCCGGGTTTCTGACCTCATTGCACTCCTGGGCGCGATCCCCCTCGGCACCGCGAGCCGGGAGTTGATCGACCAGATCCGCGGGCTCGAAGACCTGAAGTCAGCCATCGTGGGGTTGCAGGCCCGTGCAGCGGTGGCCTTTGACCTGACCCAGCGGCAGGAACAAGCCGAGGCCGGCGTCCCCGCGTCCGAGCGGGGCCACGGTGTTGGGGCGCAGATCGCGCTGGCCCGGCGGGAATCCCCGAATCGGGGCTCCCGTCTTCTGGGGTTGGCGAAGGCGCTGGTGACGGAGATGCCGCACACCATGGCGGCACTGGAATCGGGGCAGTTGAATGAATGGCGGGCCACGCTGCTCGTCAAGGAAACAGCATGCCTGTCTGTAGAGGACCGATGCGCCGTGGACGAGGAACTCGCCGCCGACACCGGCACGTTCGAGGGGAAGGGCGACCGGGCAATCATCGCAGCCGCGAAAGCCGCAGCCTACCGGCGTGATCCGCGTTCCGTTGCCCACCGAGCCAGCCACGCTGCCACGGAACGGACAGTGAGCCTGCGGCCCGCGCCGGACACCATGACCTACCTGACCGCGCTACTCCCGGTGGCCCAGGGTGTGGCAGCGTACGCCGCTCTGACCCGTGCTGCTGACTCTGCCCGATCGGCCGGGGACCCCCGGATCCGGGGCCAGGTCATGGCAGATACCCTCGTCGAGCGCATCACCGGCAGGCGCGGCGGCATCAGCGGAATCGACCTCCAGCTCGTCATGACCGACCGAACCCTCTTTCAGGGCGACAGCGAACCTGCCCGGCTCCAAGGCTATGGAATCGTCCCGGCAGAGTGGACCAGAAAGCTACTCGGACTCGGAACGGAAGCCGGCGTGAATCAAGACACGGGTCTGGGCCAGAATCCCGTGAATGGCCAGCATCCGGCCCCAAGGCAGTATTCAGAGCTAACCGTGTGGTTGCGCCGGCTCTACACCGCACCGGCCACCGGCGAACTTCTGGCCATGGACTCCAAAGCAAGGCTCTTCCCACCACGGCTCAGGCGTTTCATCGAAACCCGCGATGACACCTGCCGCACCCCATACTGCGACGCGCCCATACGCCACATCGACCACATCGTCCCCTGGCACTCCGGCGGCACCACGTGTGTGGACAACGGCGCCGGACTCTGCGAAGCCTGCAACCACGCCAAAGAAAACCCCGGCTGGGCGACGAAAACCCTCCCCGAAGATGTCCACACTCTCGAAATTCGCACACCAACCGGCCACAGCTATCAATCGAAGGCGCAGCCTCTGCCCGGGCATAACTACGGGCACGTCCCGGAGCCTCCACCGGCAACCAGCGATCCCACGCCTGAAGAGCAACAGCAGTCACACCGCCGGCAGTCCCAGCACAACCGACGCAGGCACATCATGCGCGCGAAGGCAGGCAAGTTTCACCGGAGGAAGAAGCTGGTCCCAGCCTAGAAACGGTGTGCGTTTGGTCGCGGGTTCGTCGCGCGTTTAGGGTCGATTCAAACGGCAAGCAGCAACGCCGCGCAGCCGCGCCCTATGCCGGGCAGGCGTCTTTCAATGCCTGAACGGACTCAGCCGGCACTTGGTCGCCGGCCTCCGCGATCTGGTTCAACGGCGTCGTGATGTCCGAGGGAACTCCAGCAGCATTCGCTGCCGACACCAAACCAGCCAGCAGCTGCTTGTCCTGAACGCTGACCAAGCCATCCTGGACCACCGCGCAAATCTGCTTGGTTACTTCATCGGCAGCGGCAGTGGCTACCTTTGATGCGGCCTCGCTGGCGGCGTTTCCGGCAGCTTCCTCCACTGCCCCGCAGCCGACAAGTAGCAGCAAAAGAGGGACGGCGGAAAGGGCAGCGAGGCGACGGGTCATGAGTCCAGCCTAGCAATCCGGCAGCATGGCCCAGGTTTGCCTAGTCCGTGGTTGCGTGGATTGATAGGCTCGCCGAATGCGGATCCGGCCGATCGATCTTGTGGATGTACTCGTCTACTTGGTCGTGTTGGGCGTGTTTATCCAGCTGTTCCCCGCCGTCATCTCCGAGTCCTTCCTGCTGGCCCTCCTAACGGCGATCCTGCTGAAGGCAGTGCTCGAGATCGTAATGTTCGCCAAGAAGAAGATCGTCGGACGCATCAGGGGTGGAAAGACCGTGGCAGCCCGGATTGTCAGCGTTGTCGCGCTGCTGTTTGTCATGCCGGGAAGCAAGTTCGTGGTGCTGGAGTTGGTCGATTTCGTGTTCGGCGACGCCGTACAACTCGGCGGATTCTTCGCAGTGACAGCCCTCATCATCGTGCTGATGCTGGCTCGCGGCGGGATGCGACGTTTGTTCGCAAGGTCAGGGCAGTGATGGATGTGGGCACCGGCTGCACCTTCACCTCACGATGAGTTCCATGACCGGGCCTTCATGTAGGGCACGGTAAACGTCGTCGCGGATGTGGTTTGCCGCGGGATCAGTCAGCGTCCGACCCAGCGGACGAAGGACCAAACGTATCAACGCGTTGGCCTGTCCGGGCCGGATTTGGAGCCTGTCCCGAGCTGCCGAAGGAAGCTCGCGGTACGGAGTCAGGGCCAACAGTTCCACACTTTCCAGATCGTCTGCACGCTCCCCCAGCGCCGAACGCACCCTGTCGCCGAGCAACTCGTCGTCCAGGTCTTCGCCAACCACGATTGAAATGTCCCGACTGATGGAAGGCATCTGGGAGACGGGTTTCCACGGCGCCAAGTCCAACATTTGCTGTTCGATCCTGGGGTCAACGGACCTCAACAGCCTGATGTCGGGAATACCCTTGCGAAGCATCAATGCACGGTCCAACCCCATTCCCAGTGCGAGTCCCGACCATTGAGCGGGATCCAAACCGGCGTCCAGGAAAAGTTGGGGTGCCATGAGCCCACATTCCGCGAGTTCCAGCCACTCGCCATCCAGGCGGACATCGAGCTGCAGGCCGTTTTGTGTATAAGGGTGGATTGCCGGAACCGTCCGCCAGTCCGCGCCGGGCAGAACCGTGGCTACAAGCGAGCCGACCATGTCTTGCAGATGGCTGGAGTTCAACGCGTCCATGGAGCTCACGCGCCACAGGTCCACTTGATGCGGCGTCCCCACATGCGTCCGGTCTATGGAGTCACGCCTGTAGACAAGGCCTGGGATAGCCCAGAGCTCGTCGAGAGACACTGTTGGATCAAGGGCCCGCAACAGGGCCGGGATGGACGCTGAAGTGTGGCTGCGCAGCATGACAGTGGGGCTGACATAGCGGGAGTATCGCTGGTCGCGGGTGACGTCCGCCCCACTGAACCCCAGGTGATCGTAATTGTCGGCAACGCTCACCAAAGGGCTGTGGCGGATGGTTCGTTGACGCACTCCCCACTGGGTTTGCAGCGTGTCCAACACGTTGAGCAGCAGTGTCTGCATCGCATGCGGGCCATGGTCCGGATTTGAGAGATCCCGGCTGATCAAGGCGTCATGAAGCTCGACAGGGTTTAGATAATTAGGCATTGGTAGTCCTTTGGATTCTGGGGTGAGCAGCGGGTTCCTCCCCCGACTCACTCCAGCGCCAGGACCTAGGCGCGCGCCTCATAGCCCTCGCGACCGGACACCGGTCGGGGGCAAGTAAATCGACGCGTGGAAAGCATAGGCCGACTATACCTCCGTCCTTCGCGAAGGCACAGGCTACTGGCGTTCAGTGAGCCGATACACCGATACGTGGCTGCGGGACTCCGCCGTGAATTCGCTCCGGTCCCAATCCGCCCATCTGGACTCCAGTTCAAAACCTGCTATCCGCGCCATGAGATCGAGCTCGCTCGGCCAGATGTAGCGGTGTGGCGTCCGGCCAATCAGTGCCTCCCGCCCATCGGAAAGGTCGGAGCCGAACCGCACATGGTGCGAGACGACGTGCTGGCGGAGCACATCGTAAGTGTCCACCAACAAGTAGCCGGGCTCGCTCACTTCCACCGTTCCCCCATGTCCCGGGGGCAGTGAACGCAGTTGTGGAACCCAGAGTTCAATGACAAACCGACCGCCGGGGGCGAGATGGCCGGCAGCGTTCTCGAAGCACCGGACTTGCTGGTCCTGTGTCAGAAGATTGGCGATGGTGTTGAACACCAGGAAGGCCAGGGTGAAGTTCCCGCCTATCGAAGCCTCGGACATATCGCCCTGAACCACGGGTATCCGGTCTTCGCCCACTTTTTCACGCAGGCGGGCGATCATCGCATGGACAGCTCAATCCCACTTACCGGGACACCCGCTTCTGAGAGGGGAATGGCAACCCGTCCCGTACCGATCGCAAACTCGACGGCGGGACCTCCCTGCGCGAGTTCGGCCAAAACCGCCACGGTGGGCGCCAGCACGTCCGCCGAAAACATGCCTTCGCCTGGGGTGTCATAGTGTTTGGCGGCGTGGGCGTCCCAAAGCTGTTGCTGGTTGATCATGCTGCCACTATTCCAGCTGGCGGCCGGCGATTTGAAGAGGCTCGTCCCCACCTATGCTTGAGGAATGGGTGAAAAGGCAAGGGCTGTGGACCACAAGGCCTTGGCCGTCTGCATGATCGATATTTCGTCCGACATTCGCCGTAAGTCGCTGAACGAGACCGGTGTCCGCCCCATTTCCAACGGCGTCTTGGAGATCCTAAGGGTCATCGAAAGCCATCCTGGCGTCACCGTTGCCGAAGTGGCCGCACGTCTGGGCCGGCAACTGAGCAACGTGAGTGCCCAGCTGCGGGAACTCGTAGCGGCAGGCCTGGTCACCCGCGTCAAGGATGCCTCGGACAAGCGCTACGTTTCCCTGCACCCCACGGACGAATCCAAACGGATCAAGGCACTGCTCGAAGGGGCCTGGGCTGCTGCGCTGACCGAAGCCAGCCAGCGTCTGCTCCCGGAAGAACGTGAACAGATTGCAGCCAGCCTTGCGGCCCTGCAGCGACTGGCGTCCTTCCTTGCTGAGCCGGAAAACCCGGCCTAGGCGCACGTAAGGCACATCACCCCTACAGTGCTTACGGGCATCACCCAAAGTACTTATACTTTCATAAGTATAAGTACTGACAAGAATGGGTGACGCATGGCATCACAACTACTCGGAACATCGGGCTCGAAAGCCCAAGCAGGCACAACGGCCCCACCGGATAGGCAAGGCAACAAAGGCCTCGGCTGGCGCGCCCTGCCTTTCCTGGCACTGGCCCAATTCATGGTGGTCCTGGACGGCACCATCGTGAACCTGGCCCTCCCACGCCTCCAAGTGGAGATGGGTATCAGCGACTCGACGCGAGCCTGGGTGGTCACCGCCTACGCCCTCGTTTTCGGTGCCTTCCTCCTGCTGGGCGGACGGATCGCGGACTTCTGGGGACGGAAGCGCACCTTCATCACGGCCTCGGCTGGCTTCGCCGTCGCTTCCCTCATTGGCGGACTGGCCCAGCAGCCGTGGGAACTGATCGGAGCACGAGCACTGCAGGGCATCTTCGCGGCGCTGCTCGCCCCGGCGGCGTTGGCACTCCTGACGGTCGCCTTCCCCGGCGGCAAGGACCGCGGCACCGCCTTCGCCATCTTCGGATCCATCAGTGGCGTGGGTGCGGCAGTGGGAGTTTTGCTCGGCGGCTTCCTCACGGAGTATGTCTCGTGGCGCTGGTGCTTCTTCGTCAACATCCCCATCGCCATCATCGCGCTCATCGGAGTCTGGTCACTGGTGACCGAAAGCAAAGCCGGCGGTTCCACCAAATACGACTGGCCCGGCGTTGTTCTCGCCGCTTTGGGCCTCGGCTCTTTGGTCTTCGGCTTTGCCAATGCCGAGCACGGCTGGGGCGCCGTAGAATCCTGGGGTTTCATCGCTGCGGGCGCGCTGCTGCTGGTACTTTTCGTCGCCGTCGAACGCAGGGTCAAGAACCCGCTGCTGCCTCTTCGCGTTGCTACTGAACGTAATCGCGCGGCAGCATTCCTCGCGTCATTCCTGGCGGGCGCGGTGCTGATCGGCGGCATCCTGTTCATCAACTTCCACCTCCAGATTGTCCTGGGTTTCGCACCGTTCGCCGCCGGAATCGCGTCATTGCCCATGACCGTGGTGCTGATCATCACGGCAGGGCTCGTGGCGAAGAACCTCGCCAAGCTGGGAGCCGGAATTCCGAGCGCGCTTGGTCCGGTTTTCATGGCCGCAGCCATGCTGTGGCTCACCCAGGTCACACCTGAAGGCTCGTACGCAGTGCATCTGCTGCCCGCGCTGGTGCTGATGGGCATCGGGCTTGGCATGGTCTTCGTCCCGATGCAGAACCTGGCCCTTTTCGGGGTGGACAAGAATGACGCAGGCGTCGCCAGCGCCTTGGTCAATGCTTCGCAGCAGATCGGCGGCTCGCTGGGCATCGCCCTCTTCAGCGCGATCGCGGCGGCAGCCACCGCCGCGGCCGGCGGTGAGACGCTGGCCGCACTGACTTCCGGATACTCGACGGTCTTCCTCTGGGCGGCGGGAGTCTCGGTACTGATCACCCCGATCGCACTCCTGCTCATCAGGATCGATCGCAAAACTTTCAGCGGAACAGGCGATACACCGCACGTCCACCTGGGGTAAGCCAAAGGCGCCGCAGCCCATTCAAGGGCTGCGGCGCCTTTGCGCTGCGATGCAGGGCGGTGAATTACGACGGCGGACGCCTCACGTAAAGATTGGCGTGATATAACTCACATTCTGTAAGCTGAATTCAAAGTCACGCAGCCGGCTTTCATCGTGCTACTCCCGGGAGGTCCCGTTGGCCCCCAATTCGCTCAAGGCCGAGATTCTTCTCGCCCATGGCGTCGGCCCCTCAGCTGCCAGTGTCGCTCGACGAAGAGCAGCTGAAAACCATGGCCACCACCATCGCGTTGCCAACAAACCCGATGCCCTCCTGGGTGCCATAGCCGTCCGGCAACTCTTCCACCGCTGGCCTTTGGTGCCCTCCCGCGAACTGGAACGGATCCGCCACGTCCTCATCCACTGCGACCAACTGGGCTCGCCGGACACCCATCATTTGTCCGAGCCGGCCCAAGCCTTGCTGGACCTCATCAACGGTGAGTTGGACCGGCGTCGTGCACTTGCCAAAACCCGGCAGGAAACCGCCAGCAGCAACTGAGGACCTACGGGATGACCGCGACCACGTCGATCTCCACAAGGAAATCGCCCAGGAACGAGCCAACTGTGGTGCGCGCCGGGTACGGGGCCACAACGTACTTTTCGTAGATGGAGTTGAAGCCGTCAAAGTCGCGCCCCGGGTGGTGCAGGTGCACGGTCGCCTTGACCACGTGGGAGAAGTCCAGGCCGTGGGCACCCAGGACCTCGCCGAGGTTCTTCATGGCCTGGATGGTCTGCTCCTCGATGGTGATCCCGACGCGTTCGTCCGTGACGGGATCGTGCGGAGTCTGGCCCGCGGTATACAGGAATCCGTTGGCCACGATGGCCTGGGAGTAGGGACCGGCCGGGCTGGGTGCGAGGTCCGTGGTGACTTGGTGACGAGTCATGATGGTGATGCCTTTCGTGGTGCTTGGAGAACTTACAAAACCTTGGAGAGGAACGCCTTGGTGCGTTCGTGCTGCGGATTGCCCAGGACCTGCTCGGGCGGGCCGCTTTCCACCACCACGCCGCCGTCCATGAACACCACCTGATCGGCCACCTGCCGGGCGAAACCGAGTTCGTGCGTGACCACAACCATGGTCATTCCGGCTTCAGCCAAGGACTTCATCACGTCCAGGACTTCGCCTACCAATTCGGGGTCCAGTGCGGAGGTGGGCTCATCAAAGAGCATCAGCTTGGGCTTCATGGCCAGTGCCCGGGCAATCGCAATGCGCTGCTGCTGTCCGCCCGAGAGCTCCTGGGGGTAGGAGTGCCCGCGGTCGCCCAGGCCTACCCGGTCCAGCAGTGCCTGGGCTTCGACAACAACCTCGCGCCGCGGCCGGCCAAGAACATGCACCGGAGCCTCGATGATGTTCTCCAGGACGGTCATGTGCGGGAAGAGGTTGAAACGCTGGAACACCATGCCGGCATTGAGCCGTGAGCGGGCCGTTTGGCGTTCCTTCATTTCGTAGAGCTTCCCATTGCGCTCCGCGTAGCCAACCAGGTGCTCATCCACGTAGAGGCGGCCGGCGTCAACCTTTTCGAGGTGGTTGATGCAGCGAAGGAACGTGGTCTTGCCGGAGCCCGACGGACCGATCAGGCAGGTCACCGATCCCTTTTCAACCCTGAGGTCAATGCCTTTCAGGATTTCGATAACGCCGAAGTTCTTCCGGACTCCCCGGGCTTCCACCATGGCGGTAGTCATCATGCTGTCCTTGTCTTAGGCTTGCGGATCCGTCGCGGCGCTGAGTCGAAACCGCGGCCGTACCTGCGTTCAAGTTTGTTTTGGAAGAAGCTCAGGACAGTGGTCATGAGCAGGTACCAGAGACTGGCCACGATCAGCAGCGGAATGGTCTGGTAGTTGTTCGCGTAAATGATTTGGGCCGAGTAGAGCAGGTCCGAGATTGCCAGGACACTCACAAGGGAGGTCCCCTTCAGCATGGAAATCACTTGGTTGCCGGTGGGAGGCAGGACTACGCGCATGGCCTGGGGCAGGATCACCCGGTTCATGAGCTTGCCGCCACTCATTCCCAAGGCACGGGCGGCGTCGTACTGGCCCTTGTCCACGGAGCCGATGCCACCACGGATAATCTCGGCCATGTACGCGGCCTCGTTCAACGACAGGCCCAGGAGCGCGGCCCCCAGCGGTGAAATCAGCACGTTGGCGGAGCCCAGGACCATGGACGGCCCTCCGAACGGAAGCCCGAACGCGATCACCGGGTAAAGGGCTGCAATGTTGTACCAAAAGATCAGCTGGACCAGCAGCGGTGTACCGCGGAAGAACCAGATGTAGCCACGGCTGATGGTGCTCAGGATCGGGTTGTCGGAAAGCCGCATGATGGCCAGCAGCGTACCCAGGGCTATGCCGACGGTCATGGACACCACTGTCAGCAGGATTGTCAGTCCGGCGCCGGCAAGGATCTGCGGGGCGAACAGGTAGGACACCACGACGTCCCACCGGTAACGCTCGTTCACTGCCACATCCCATGCGGCGCTCAGCGCTACAAGGATCAGGACGATAGCCAGGGCCAAGCGGACCGGGTGCTTAAGGGGCACCACGGGAATCGAATCCCCGGAAGCCGCCGTCGCCGGCTCCTTGGTGTCGGAGACTGGGGGTTGATTATGCATTGCCGTCACCTCTTTGCTGGTGGAATTCATTACTGTGTATTCCGCTACTGGGCGAAGTTGACGCGGGCGTCGGTGATGGCACTGGTCTCCAGGCCGTACTTACCGAGCACCTTGGCGTAGGACTCGCTCTTGATCACGGCGTCCAGCGCAGCGGAAACGGACTTCACCAAGCCGGATTCCTTCGGCACCCCCACACCCACGGGAGCAAACTCGTACGTCCGGGCAACCTCGATCTGCGGGTTCTGGGTAGCTGCGTAATTCAGGATGGGCGAGTCGGCCAGTACCGTGTCCAGGCGTCCGCTGGTGAGGGCGGAGATTGCCTGCCGGGTGTCCTGGAATTCGCTCTTCTGGATGGCTTCCTTGCCGGCGGCAGCGCACGCTTCGTCGTACTCGGGAACATTCACGGTCAACTGGTACGAGCCCGTGAGGAGTCCCACTTTCTTTCCACACAGCGCGTTCTCGTCCTTGATGCCTGCCGGGTTGCCCTTGGGAACCGCGATCGCGTTACCGATTTGCATGTAGTCCACGAAGTCCAGGACTTCCATGCGCTTCTCCGTTGGGGTCATGGAAGAGACCGTCATGTCGTAGCGGTCGGCTGCCAGGCCGGGAATGATGGAGTCGAAGTTGGCCACCTGGATGTCCACTTTGACACCCAACGCCTCGCCGATGAGACGGGCCACATCCGGATTGGTTCCGGTCATTTCCTGCGTGCCTTCGCGGTAGAACTGCGTCGGCGGTTCGTTGGTGGGGATGGCCACGCGCAGGACCTTGGAAGCCTTGATGGACTCCGGGAGAAGGTCGACGGCGGCCTGGTTGACTTCCAGCGCGGGGACGCCGGTGCCCGCTGCGGCTGCGTCGCCGGACGGGTTCGACGCCGCTGCGTTGCCGGTGGGGCTGCATGCCGTCACTGCCAGCATGAGCGCTGCCGTGACGACGACGGTGGGTAAGCCGAGTTTGGTTCGTTGAGTCGCTGGGGAATTTTTCATGTCTGGGTGCTCATTTCTGCAGAGCCCAGGTGGGCTCGGTGGGTTGGGTGCGGGTGAACGCTTCATTGCGGTGCCGGATCAAGGCCCGGCCTTCGGTACGCAGTTCCTCGATGGTGGACACTCCGAGGAGCATCATGGTGCGGGTCATTTCGGCCCGGAACATTTTCAGGACGTGGGCCACGCCTGCCTCACTGGCCGCAGCCAGCCCGTAAAGGTAGGGGCGGCCGATGGAACAGGCATCAGCGCCGAGGGCCAACGCCTTGACCACGTCCGAACCCCGGCGGATTCCGCCGTCGACGATGATTTCCATCCGACCGGCAGTCTTCTCGATAATGTCCGGAAGGACGTCCAGCGGTGCTGCCATGTGGTCCAACTGCCGTCCGCCATGGTTGCTGACCTGGATGGCGTCGATTCCCATGGCAGCTGCCAGCGCGGCGTCGTTCGCATTCACAACGCCTTTCAGCACGATCGGACCGTTCCAGCGATCCCGCAGGTCCCGGATATCGTCCCAATCGGTGGGCTCATAGGAACCGGCGAGCAGCGTGCGCCACATGTCCGGCGAGCTGGCGAGCGGGCCCTCAGGCACCTCGGCGTCCAGGTTGGGGAAGGCGATCGCGTCATTGGCCAGGAATCCCAGCGCCCACGCGGGGTGCAACATTCCCTCCACAACCGTCTTCGGTTTGATGGACGGCGGGGCGGTGAATCCGTTCCGGTAATCGCGTTCGCGGTGTCCGATGGCCCGGCAATCGACGTTGACCAGCAGGGCTTCGTAACCGGCCTTGGACACCCGGTCCAGGACGGCCTGCAGCAGGCCCTTGTCCGAGGTGGGTTCCAGGTTGAACCATCGGCGAAGTCCCGGCGCCGCGGCGCTGACATCCTCCATGGTGGTGGTGCTCAGGTGGGCCAGACCGTACGGAATGCCTTCGGCAAGCGCTGCACGGGCGACGGCGGACTCACCCTGCGGGTGGAACAGCCGGGTACCGCCTGTGGGTGAGAGAGTCACCGGCATCGAAACGGGTCCGCCCAGAAGGGTTGAGCTGAGGTCGAAGTTGTCCACGGAGCCCCACTTGGGGAGGAAGGACCAATCGTCGAACGATGACCGGTTGCGGCGCAGCGATACCTCGTCTTCACCGCCACCTTCGATGTATTCGAAGATGCTCTTGGGCAGGCGCCTGGCCGCCAGCTTCCGCATGTCCTCCACGCTGTAGCACTTACGCGACAGGCGCTCCGAGACGGATCGGGCCGGTCCCTGCACCGAGGCGAGAGCCTTGATGTCCTTGAGTTTCATGGTGTGTCCTCTGCGTTCCTGCTGGGGTTACCCGCCCAGCTTCTTCCCCAATAGTGACGCAGATCTCCATCTCTCTATATGTGAATTCCTCCACAAGATGGAAAAATCTCTTGTGATAACGTCCATGTATGGACAAAGCAGCGCCGCTTCCCGATCCTCAACAGACAGACCGTTCCCAGTCAGGAATGCAGCAATCCGTGGTGCGGTTGTCCGACTGCATCCAACTCATGCAAGCGGACCTGGTACACGCCAATCCCACGCCGGAGAACCTGGGGCACCCCGTTTCGGATGTGCTGATGTACGACCCCCTGGATAGCTGGTCCAGTGTGGACGACCGCATCATCCTGGCCGTCGGATGCACGTTCGGCTCCCCGGATTTCGACCAACTCCTCCACAGGGCGGCGAACAGCAACGCCGCTGCAGTGATCGTCAAGGCACATGGCGCAAAGATGGAGCAGCTGCGTTCGGCTGCGGTCGGGCACAGCCTGTCCGTACTCGTCGCCCCGGATACAGCGGACTGGACGCGGTTGGTGGCACTGGCCAGGGCATCGGTGATGGGCGCGGCCGCGGATTCGGTGTCAGGAGTACGCCTCGGAGACCTCTACGCTTTTGCCAACGCGGCGGCGTCCATCACCAACGGCGCCGCCAGCATCGTTGATCCGCTCGGCCGCATCCTTGGCTACTCCACGCTTCCCGGCCAACCCATCGATGAGCTCCGGCGCATCACAACGCTCACCCTGGAAGAAACCACGCCACCGGCTTTCGACCAGGACTTCAAGATCGTCTACGCGGCCCCCGGAGCGGTGCTGGTGCAGGCGCCCGACGACGGTATGGCCCGCCTTGCGCTGGCCGTCCGGGCAGGCGGCGAGCTGCTGGGTTCCATCTGGATCATCGACCCGGGTGAGGAGAAACGCGCCACCGCGTTGAATGCACTGGACCGGATGGCGCCCTTGGCCGGGTTGCACATGCTTCACGCACGATCGGCCTCGGACTTTGGCGAACGACGCAATGCCGACCTCATCCGGACCCTTATGGATGACACTCCGCATGCTTCGTTCGCTGCTGCCCAACTGGGCCTGGACACCGCCAACGGCCTGGCCGTGGCAGCCTTTTCCATCGTCCGGCCGGAGACCGGAAGCCTTGAATCGGTACGTGACATCCATCGGCTGCTGCACCTGGTAACCACTGTGTGCAATGTGCAGTTCGGCACCAGCCACAGCGCCTTGATCGGGTCTGTCGTCTACGCACTGCTCCCCTGCAACGGGACTTCGCCTCGGGCATTGCACGGACGGATCATCCAGGAAATTGAGGCGTACTCACACACCATCAGCTCCTTCCCGGTCATCGCCACCGTGGGAGGCATCGCCGAAAGCATCGAGGACCTTGCCAGGTCCAGGTCCGAAGCCATGCAGACCCTGCACCACCTGCTGAACCTGCAGTCACGCGAGGGGAAGGCACGCGGGAAAAAGGCGCCTCGGATTGCGCTCTTCGAAGACTTTCAAATCCCTCTGGACCTGCTGAAAATCGGCGCGTTCATTGAGGACAACGGGCTGGGCGGCTCGGACGGGATCGCCAGGATCCAGGCCCGCGACGCCGAGCAACAAACAGACTACCTGGAGACCCTCCGGGCCTATCTGGCTTCCAACGGCAACATCTCCGCCATGGCCGCCCAACTCCATGTACACAACAACACCGTCCGCTACCGCGTGGCCCGCCTGGCCGAGGACTTCAACCTGGACCTGGCGGACCCGCAGAAACGACTATGGTTGTGGCTGCGCCTGACCACCATGGACCTCGCGGCCAAGTAGCCCCGGACAACCGCCCCCTAACGGATGATCGGGAGGCCCGCCGTCGGGAAGACGCTGGGGAAGATCGACGGCGGCGGGACCGGTACGGTTTCCAGCGGCACCGTGACGGTGTCCGTGCCAACCGTCACGTGGTGGTCCCGCACGTTCAGGCGCAGCGGCTCTTCGCTGTAGTCCGGTCCGCCTGCGAGTGTGAGCGCGATGGAACCCTGCGAAAGATCCACGGCCAGCAAGCGCCCCTGGACCTTGAGCCGGAAGGACAGGCCCTCCCACTCCACCGGCAGACGCGGATCGAAGCGCAGCACCTCGCCCTGGTCCCGCATGCCTGCGAAGCCACATACCAAGGAGCTCCAGATGCCGCCCGTGGAGGCGATGTGGACGCCGTCGATCGTGTTGCCGTGGGAATTGTCCAGGTCTATGAACAATGCCTCGGTGAAGTGCTGCAGGGCGACGTCGCCGTATCCGACCTCGGCCGCCATGATGCCCTGGACGCACGCGGACAGGGTGGAGTCGCCGGTGGTGATGGGATCGTAGAAGTCAAAGGCGCGCTGCTTTTCCTCCGCCGTGAAGTCCTGCCACTGAAGGAACATTGCCAGTACGGTATCGGCCTGCTTGAGGACCTGGTGCCGGTAAATCACCAAAGGGTGGAAGTTCAGCAGCAATGGGTACTTGGACTTGGGGGTGTTCCAGTCCCACGGCTCCAGGGTCATGAAGTCGTTGTCCTGGCTGAACACTTCAAGGTGGGGGTCGTACGGCAGTGACATGCGCTCGGCAGCCTGCCGCCACACCATCCGCTCGGTGTCGGCGATTCCCTCATGCTCCAGGGCGGCAGCGGCACGCAGGTTGAAGCGCGCCATGACGTTTGTGTACAGGTTGTCGTTGACCACGGCCGTGTACTCATCCGGGCCAGTCACGCCGTGGATGTGGAACATGCCGTCCTTGCCAAAGAACCCCAGCGAAGCCCACATGCGTGCTGTTTCAATCAGCAGATCGGCACCCAGCTCGCCACTGAAGGTGTCGTCGCCGCTGGCCCACTGATAACGATTGGCCGCGAAAGCGATGGCCGCGGCGATGTGGAACTGGGCGGTCCCGGCAGCGTAGTAGGCACTGGCCTCAAGCCCGTTGATGGTGCGCCACGGGAACAGCGCACCGTCAACGCTGAGCTCCTTGGCACGCACGCGTGCATCCGGCAGCATGGCATGCCGGGATTCCAGCACCTTCCGGGCACCGCAGGGGTTGGTGTAGGTCAGGTACGGCAGGAGGTAGACCTCCTGATCCCAGAAGTAGTGGCCCTCATAGCCGGATCCGCTGACACCCTTTGCCGGAATACCGGCCACCCCAGCACGTGCAGTGGCCTGCGCCAGCTGGAAGAGTCCCCAGCGAACGGCCTGCTGCATCTCCGGCTGGCCGCCGATGGAGATGTCGGCCGTGGTCCAGTACTGCTCGTAATGCGCCTTGCTTTGCGCCAGGACATCGGCGAAGGAAACGAGGTTGGCTTCCGCATCAGCGGCCAGGCTCTCCCCGCGGTCCTCGGCGTCGCTGGAGCCGGCCACCACGTAACTGACCGACTTCTCAAGACGGAAAGTGTCGCCGTCGTGGATTGCCAAAACGTAGCGCACGGACGAATCGTCCTCGCCCACCAGCGTCTCGAACGGCTGGCCCTCAGCGGAGATCCAGTGATCCACGGCCATGGCTACACGCTGGCGCGATTCGGACGTCTCCCACGCGAGGCGGAGGGAACCGTCGGAACCCTGCAGGTGCAAGGGCAACAGGACGCGGCCGGCGTGCCGGCCGGAGCGGCGCGGGTCGTGGGCCGAGTGGTCCTCCACAGGCTGGTCCTGGCGATTAACGACGCCGGAAGTGATGTCAGCGGACACGTCCCGGTCAGCCGTCAGCGACAGTTCCAGGCCAAGACAACCGCGCGAATCGAACCCGACCGCGCGGCGTTCCACCGTGGTGACCGTGGCGCCCGAACGGCAAGCCCAGGTAATGCTTTCCTCGTAGACGCCTGTGGAAAAGTCCACGCTGCGGTGGTAGTCCACCACTGTGGACTCCGCCAGGCTCAGGGCCTCGCCGTCAATGGACACCGTGAAATTGTTGGCGTCCGGCACGTAGACGATCCGCTGGCCCGTCCGGGCGAAACCGTAAGCATTCTCGGCGTGCTTGATGTCCCAGATCTCATGGAAACCATTGACGAACGTACCGGGAAGTTCGCTGTCCCCGGCCGTTGAATGCGAGCCACGGATACCAAGGTGGCCGTTGCCAAGCGCGAACAGCGTTTCCAGCGTTCCCTCGTCACCGGCGACGTGGATGTTTTCCACGAGCTTCCAGGGCTCGCAGGGGAAGCGCAGCCGATCGGAGCTGATGAGTGCCATGGGCTGTTGAAGTCCTTCGAAAAAGTAGGGTCAGAGAAGATCGTTGAGGTCGTCGACCACCAGCGTGGCGCCGGCGTCGAGCAGGGTCTGCCGGCCTGCTCCGCGGTCCACGCCGATCACGGCGAAGAAGTTTGCACCGGCGCCGGCCTGCACGCCGGACACTGCATCCTCCACCACGATGCATTCCTCCACAGGCACGCCCAGCAGGCTTGCTCCATAGACATACGTGGCCGGGTCCGGCTTACCGGGAAGTCCGACGGCGGCGGCCACCTGACCGTCGACGACAACCTCGAAGTGGTGGTCCAGGCCCGCGGCCTTCAGCACCGCAGGCGCGTTGCGGGAGGAGGACACCACCGCCACCTTGAGTCCCAACTCCACCGCTGCATTGATGAACTTGACCGAGCCCTCATAGGGCTCGACGCCGTGGGTATTCACGATTTCATTGAAAATCGTGTTCTTCCGGTTGCCCAGGCCCTGCACTGTCTCGTTGTCGGGGTCGTCGTGGACCGGGCCTTCGGGCAAGGTAATGCCACGGGATGCCAGGAAATCCCGGACTCCGTCGAAGCGCGGCTTCCCATCGATGTGATCGAAGTAGTCGCTCTCCTGGTAACCCTGCGGATGGCCCGCCTCAGTCAGGTAGCCATCGAACAGTTCCTGCCACGCATGCTCGTGCACCACGGCTGTGGGCGTCAGCACGCCGTCGAGGTCGAACAGCAGCGCAGAAGCGCCCGTCCAGGCATTACGAAGATCAGTCATGTGCAGTATTCCGTTCAGCGCTTGTGGCGCGTGGTTTTGCGTTCGATGAGCTTGGTATCGAGCATGTGGTTGGAGGGTTGATGGGGAGTTTCGATATTCAGCAGGCGTTCACACAGCAGGTTTGCTGCGAAGGCACCTTGGTCTGCGACGGGCTGCGCCACAGTGCTCAGGCCAAGGAACCCGCTCATGGGGTGGTCGTCCATACCGATCACGGACACATTTTTGGGCACGGACAGGCCATGTTCGCGCAACGCGGTCAACGCACCGAACGCGGCCTCATCACAGTGGGCGAACACTGCCGTGGGCCTTGCACCGCGGGAGATGAGTTCTGTCATTGCCCGACGGCCGTCGTCGATGCTTGGCCCGGAACCCACCACAAAGTCCGGGTGGACGGTGAGGTGGTGTTCATCCAGCGCACGCCTGAACCCACGGAACCGTGGGGTCTCAGTCACAACGGGGTGTTCATTGCTCGAGAGAACGGCCAAGTCCCAATGGCCCAGCCCCAGCAGGTGTTGGGTGGCCTGCCAGGCCGCGTGTTCGTCATCGATACCTACATTGTCCCACGGAACATTTCCCATGCCCACGCTGGCCAGCGCAAGCCCGCAGGCTTCCAACGCTTCCACCTCAGCGGGTGCGAGGTCAATATTGAGCAGGAGCAGGCCGTCCACCCTCTGCGCGAGGTTCTCCAGGTCCGAGAAGAACTGCCTCCTTATGGTGGCCTTGTTCCGCAGGCTGACCAGGACCGTGTCGTAGCCGCTGTCGCCGAAGACTTCTTCCGCTGCTTCCACGGCTTGGGCGAAGAACCAGGCCGTGGCCGTTGGTGCAACGATGGCCACGGACCCCGTGCCGCCGCCTGCAAGCCGTGACGCCGCGGCTGAAGCTTTGTAGCCAAGCTTGCTGGCGGCTTCCGCCACCTGTCGCTGTGCTTTTTCAGAAACGTTGGGGAGGTTCCTGAGTGCCCGCGACACCGTGCAAATGGACAATCCGGAGAGGACGGCTACGTCCTGGATCGTCACCCTGTGAGTCCTAACCATGCAACACGGCCTCAGCCCTTTCCATGCTCGCCTGACGCCCTTTGGCGTGAGACCCGACCGGGTCACCAGCCAAAAGTGTAAGCGCTTACAATTTTGTCATTCAATAGAGTGCAGTCGAATGCGAAATTGTGACGCGAATCTCACCAAGGGCTTGATTCCGGAGCCCTGATGCCTTCTAATCCGGGCATTCCATCCGCGGTCAGGCAGCGGACAGGCAGCGGTCAGGCACAGGTCAGGCAGCGGTCAGGCACCGTTCAGGACGTAGTACTTCAGGAATGCACTGACATCCACCAGCTCCGGCGCTTCGATCCTGTGCCCCATGCCCGGATAGCTTCGCGCGGTAAGGGCAACGTTGGCGTCCAACCACTCTTCGGTATGGGCGATCGCGTCCTCGTTGATCACGGGGTCGGCCTTGTCCCGGCCCCAGAAGAACGGTGGCGGGGAATCGAAGGACTCACTCAGGGCGAGGAGGTCGTTGTCCAGGACGAAACCGGACAGGCCGACGGTGGCCTTGAACGCGTCGGGCCGCAAGCGCAGGAGCGTGCTGGCCATCGCCATCCCCTGCGAGTAGCCCAGCAGGCTGACACTGCTGTGGTTGTCCTTGACGGAGTTGATCCAGTTGAACACCGAGTTGGTGGAGGCGATGACGTCGGCGAAGTCGTTTGTCAGGAAGTAGTCCAGCAGGAACCATCCATAATGGTCGCCGATCACTTTGGGACCCCGAAGTGCGGCGCACGTGAAGTCGCCGGGCAGGTGCGGGAAGAGGTCCACCATGCGCTGTTCGCTGGTTCCATAACCGTGCATCATCACCAGCAACGGGGTGCCCTTGCGCTGGTTTTCGGGCTTCGACCACACCACTGAATCCATGGGCACGAGCCTAGTAGACTGGCGCCATGACTCCGCAGGAACTGGCCAACCTGGCCCATCTGCGGCGCGCCCGCGACTTCATCGATCGCGAGTATGCGCGTCCGTTGGATGTGCCCACCATGGCCGCCGGCGCGCTCATGTCTCCTGCGCATTTCTCCCGCCAGTTCAAGGCCGCATATGGCGAATCCCCTTACAACTACCTCATGACCAGGCGGATCGAGCGGGCCATGGCCCTGCTTCGTGCGGGGACCAACGTCACCGATGCCTGCATGGAAGTGGGCTGTACATCGCTGGGTTCCTTCAGTGCGCGCTTCACCGAAATCGTGGGCATCAACCCCAGCGAATACCGCTCCCGTGAGCATCATGCGGTGAAGGCCATGCCCAATTGCATCGCCAAGCAGCAAACCCGCCCTGAAAGAACCAGGAACGGCAACGGCAACAAGAACCTGAGCAGGATTGAAGAAGCGCCCACGTCAAAGCTGCCATAGCGTGTGATTCATGAACATTTCATTGAAGTACGCACACGTCACTGTCAACGATGTCGATGAGTCGCTCGCCTTCTACCGGGACGCCCTGGGCATGGAAGTAAGGAACGATGTCGGCTCCGACGGCCAGCGCTGGGTCACCTTGGGCAGCGACGCCCAGCCCGACCTTGAACTCGTCCTGTCCCCTCCGCACGCCGGCCGCTCCCAGGCCGACGGCGACGCCATCCAGGAACTCCTTACCAAGGGCGTCATGCCGATGCTCGTGTTCAACACGGATGATCTGGACGGCACATTTGAGAAGCTCCGCGCCTCCGGTGCCGAAGTACTCCAGGAACCGATCGACCAGCCGTGGGGCCCTCGCGACTGCGCCTTCCGCGATCCCTCGGGCAATATGATCCGCATCAACCAAGGCTGATTATCCGACGCCGGCCTGCTAGAGACTCAGCAGGCCGGCGTCGGACAGTTCACCGTCCTGATGAGTCGACGCAATGGCGGCGGACACGACGTCGGACAACCGGCGCCGTTGACTGTACGCCTGGCGTTGCAGCCGCTCGCCGCTTCCGCGGCGCAGGATGTTCGCTGCCCCGTCCCGCGCGAGAGCCAGGTCCCCGGCCTCGCTCAAGGCCCGGCGGACGTGTCGGAGCAGGGCGCCCACCACATCCGCGGCGGGATAGGGCCGCTGCTCCTGCGGGTGGAGCAGCTGGTTGTTGATGCCAAACCGGCTGGCTTTCCAGTTCGCCATGCGAATAGCGGGAGTTATGGTGCTCGACGGCGGCCCGCCGCTCCGCCACTCGGCTGCCGCTGTCTCCACCAAGGCACGCGCGATGACCGCAATGGTCAGGGCATCTTCTGCGTAGAGGCAGACGTCGGCGATCCGCACTTCAACTGTGGGGTGTCCCCTGGACAGCCGGGCATCGAAATAGATCATGCCTTCATCCAGCGGAACCCCTGTCTCCAGAAGCTCGGAAAGCACTGCCCGGTAGCCATTGGCAGAACCGAAAACGTCCATGGGTCCGGCCGTGGGCCACCTGTTCCAAATCTGGGTGCGGTAGCTTGCAAAGCCCGTATCGGCCCCCATCCAGAACGGCGAGTTGGCACTCAAAGCCAGGAGCACGGGCAGCCAGTGGCGCATGCGATCGAGGACCGCCACTCCCTCCTCGGGCGAATCGATGGACACATGGACGTGGAAGCCGCACGTGAGCTGCTCCCGCGCTATCAACCCGAACTCGTTACCCATAGTGCTGTACCGCTGGTTGCCCAGAGTAGGCGTGGCATGAAAGACCGGGGGCGTGGCCAGCGCGGCAACCCGCGCACCCAGGGCCCTGGCGGCCTCGTCCGACAACGCCCGTCCGGCACGGATTTCAGCACGAAGCTCGGCCGCAGTTGTGCAGGGGCGTGAATTGACTTCCACCTGCTCCTGCTTGAACTCCGATTTCAGCGTCGCTTCATCAGGGCCGTACTCCCCGCGCCCGGCTTCCTCACTCCGAGGAGCTGCCACATCCAGGATGTCGGCGGCCAGCGCCAACGGCAAGCCGTCCGCGGGATCCGCGATCAGCAGTTCCTCTTCAACACCAAACGTGCGCACAGCCACCCCTCCCCGCGATGAGTTGTTCAGAGACGGCGGTCATCCAACGTGGCGTGGAACCTCCATTTGGAAACCGCAACGGCAATGCAGCACCTGCGTCTGCAAGTAGACCTCCAGGAGGCTGGGGCTTTCCGGATCGTCGGTGGTCCGGGGGGCCTCAATCACCCGTTCGGTGGGGCGTCCCAAGGTCATGGGATCGCCGCAATGGGTGCAGCTGAACCAGAGTCCCGCTGCTGAAGTGGAGAGAAATTCCCGTTGGATCTCCGGTACCAATGACTCCAGGCGGACTGCGTGGGCGTAGAACGTATCGCACTCGCTGCAGGTGTAACTGACTTCGACAACCTCTGACTGATTCGCTTCTGCTTCCACCACTGTTTCCACAAAGATGTAGGAATCAGTGCCGCAAACTGTGCACCAGGGGCGTGCCCCGATATCGGCAGTTGCGGGTTTTGTCCCTCGCGCAGGCTTCGGGACGGGCAGGGATCCAAGCGTCATTGCCATTCTCCTTTTACTACTCCAAGGAGCCTGCATGAATGCACGCGGCGAGCCGGCCGAAAGCGGCCACGGCTAAAAGGTGCAGTTCTTGGACCATCCGGGATGGTGCCATGTCATGAGACTCCAAGGGCTATCTGCTTAACCCACCTAAAATGTAGTTCACCAGTGGCGCGCGTCACAAGTCATGGATTTGCCGGCTTGCGCGCTTTGTGGGCTCAGGCCTCAAAGTGGGCAATGGGAGCCTGCTGCGCCACACTCTTGACCAGCGACTCGGCGACGACCCGCAACTTCTGGTTCCGGGTACTCGAGGCCTTCTTGAGCATCTGGAATGCTTCTTCCTGGGAGCAGCGGTTCTGCCCCATGATGATGCCACAGGCAAGGTCGATGACAGTCCTTGACTGCATGGCCTCCTGGAGGTCATCAGCATGTTGCTGCTTCACGCCTATCCGCACAGCCAACCGCAGGGAGCGCTCGGCCTGGCTGGCGTACAGCTCGCAGTTTTGGATAGTGGCTGCATCGAAGGGATTGACCTGTGGAGCAAAGAAGTTCAAGGCCGCAGTGGCTCCTTCGTCCAACTCCAACGGGACGCAGAGGGCCGAAAGATGACCCCGCTCGGCAATGACCGTGCAGTACTCCTGCCACCGCTCCTCGGTGGCAGTATCGGGAACATGCACGGTTGTGTGGCTTCGCATCGCCTCCAGGCACGGCCCATCCCCGTAGGCCTGCTGAACTTCATCGATCAGCCTGGCCTCGTGGGTGCTGCCGGCCACGGTTGCGGTGCGGCGGCGCCGGCTAAGGGTGATGCCACAGTGAACATTCATGCCAACGGCTTCGGACACGGCCGCAGCCGAGAACACAGCGAGTTCTCCCAGGAATCCGCCCACGTCTTCGCTGTCAATAACAAGGTCCTGCAGCCGCTCAGGCACCGAAACATCGTCAGGCGCTGAGGCAGCATCAGGCAGCGCAAATTCAACGCTCATTTCGTCCATGCCTTAGTTTACGATCGTCCGGGTTCGGCTTGTCACCCCCACGCGAGGGGCCACAAAATCCTTGCATCTGCGGTGCTCCTATGTGCACAATCTAGCTAACAGTCCCCACCACAGGACCCAGGTTTTCAGCTCATGCAGACGGGCGCCCCGCATTTTTTGATGCAGAGGTACACACCCATGCCTGCCCAGCCAGCGTCCAGAGTCCCGGACGAAGCCCACCAACCGCCAGACGAACCCCTTTGGTGCCAGCGCTGCAATACGGACAAGCACCTACTGGTGAACTCCATCCAGTCGCACTATCCACCCGCGCCCAACATGGTTGAAGTCACCTACGAGTGCCATGCCTGCAGGTACGCCTACCAACAGACTGCCTCTGTTCAGAGGGTTGCGGTGATACTGAACCGGCCCGGCGTCTCGCAGGGTGTCCTTCAATTCGGCGGCCAGTACCTGCACTGCGGGGAACCCATGAAAACCAGGAGCTGCGAACTGCGGAGAATCCAGGCCCCTCTTGTCCTGAAGCCTGGCGGACAGCTGCGGATCTACGAAGTACTTATCAACACGCGCGTCCTGGGGTGCCAGTGCGGTTTCCGCATGGAAATACCGGACTGAGGACCAGCGCGCAGCATACAGCGGACACCAGTTTGGAGCTACCAGGAGGGATAGCATGCACGCAGACTCACAGAGGAAAGAATCGTCCACAACAGGTTCCACACCCAGGCCGGCCAGCAGGCACAAACTTCCCGACCCGCCGGATCCGGACAATTTGCCCATTGACTACCGAAGCGCCGGGTGGGATTCCAAGCGATACCCCTCCGCTGTCCCCGAAAGCCTGAAACCGAAACACCCGTCCCACCGAAGAGGCGCCTGATAATGAGCGAGTTCCCACCGGACCCTTCACAGCCCGATCCCGCACGCAACCCGGGCACGGATCCAACCCGCGAGCCCGGCCCTACTCCTGAGCCTGTTCCCTTGCCGGAGCCGGGACCACCACCCGTCCCAGACCCCACGCCCGGACCGACCGTGCCGTCGCCGCCCGGACAAGGAGAACCGCCCGCTCCCCTGACCTAGGGTCCGCCGGGCACATCCAAGGACCGGATCCCGGCAAATCCCCCAGTCGGGATCCGAACGAGGGCATGTCGCGCTACAGGGAGCGCGGCATGCCCTTCGTCATGTCCGGAGGCCGCCAACCCCAGCGATCTTTGTTTATGTTGATTTCTATTGACTTACCAACACAAACAAAGATAGAGTCAAGCAATTCCACATCGTTGTGACAGCAGTCACCAAGGTGGCTGTACTGAAAATCTTGGCTTTACCGCAATGGAGGGTAAGTGTTCGCAGAAGAGCGCCAGCAACTGATCTCCGCACTCGTCGCAGAGCGCGGACGGGTGAGCGTTACCGACCTCGCCGACCGTTTCAGCATCACCACTGAGACAGTTCGCCGGGATCTCGCAGCCCTTGAAGTCTCGGGGAACCTGAGGCGCGTCCATGGTGGCGCCGTCCCATCGGACCGTCTGAGCACCCGTGAAGAAAGCATCCTTGAGCGTGCCGTCCAGCGCCAGATAGAGAAGCTTCGCATCGCAAACGCAGCCCTGTCGCTTATCCCGGAACTTACGACAGGCAGCATCCTGCTGGACGCAGGATCCACCACGGAAATTCTGGCGGACCTGCTGGCCCAGCGGACACCATCGGCCAACGGAAACGATGAACTCGTGGTGATCACCCATGCCATTCCCATCGCCGGCAAACTTTCCTCCACACAGGGCATCGCCCTCCAGATCCTTGGCGGCCGTGTCCGCGGACTGACGCAGGCCGCCGTCGGGCAGTCCACTGTGGAGGCCGCCTACAAGCTCCGCCCCGATATCGCTTTCGTGGGTGCCAATGGCATCCACGCAACCTTCGGGCTCAGCACTCCCGATCCTGAGGAAGCCGCGGTCAAAGCCGCCTTCGTCACGTCAGCCCGCCGGGTGGTGGCCCTGGCCGACTCTTCCAAGCTGGACGCCGAAACGCTGGTCCAGTTCGCCACTTTGAAGGATGTTGACACCTTGATTACAGACAGCGAACCCTCCGCGGAACTCGCAGCGGCCCTGGCCGATGCCGGCGTTGACGTGGTGATCGCATGATCGTCACCTTGACCGCCAACCCCAGCCTGGACCGCACCGTGGAACTCCCCGGAGCCCTCGCCCGCGGTGAGGTTCAGCGCGCGGTTGCCGTCCACCAGGAATCCGGCGGAAAGGGCGTCAACGTTTCCCGGGCGCTGGTGGCCTCCGGCCTCGACACCCTGGCAGTGCTTCCAGGAGCCGATTCGGACCCGGTCCTTTCAGGACTGCACGACGCCGGCGTGCCGTTTGCGGCGCTGCCCATCGGTCAGGCGTTGCGCAGCAATGTCACGCTCACCGAACCGGACGGCGTCACTACCAAGATCAACGAGCCCGGCCCGGAGCTGAGCGGCGACCAGCAGGAGGCCCTGATCGGGCTGTTGCTGGAGCGCTCCCGTGGCGCCAGCTGGGTGGTACTCGCAGGATCGCTCCCACCAGGAGTGCCCGCGGATTTCTACGCCACAATCGCGCGTCGGCTCCGGTCGACCACGGATGGAACGGCCGCCCCCGGCATCGCCATTGACTCCTCCGGGGCACCGCTTGCCGCTGCCCTGGTGGGCGACGCCTCGGGAAAGCCGGACCTCCTCAAGCCGAACGCGGAAGAGCTCGCAGAGCTTGCCGCCGCCGCCGGTTTCGCAAATGTCTCCACAGCTGACGAATTGGAAGCGGATCCGGCCAAAGCCGCCCAAGCCGCAGCCGCCGTCGTCGCCAGCGGTGTAGGCGCCGTTCTAGCAACACTCGGGTCCAAGGGCGCAGTCCTGGTGACCGCAGACGGAGCGTGGCTCGCCACGCATCCGCCGATCAAGGCAGTCAGCACGGTAGGCGCCGGGGATTCCTCCCTTGCCGGCTACCTGCTGGCAGCAACCCAGGGCGGTTCCCCCCAGGACTGCCTCCGTCAGGCCGTGGCACATGGTGCCGCTGCTGCTTCGCTGCCGGGCTCCACTGTCCCTGCAGTCCACCAGACAACCCCCGACGCCGTCACCATCACGGCCCTCCAGAAGGATTCACAGTGACCCAGCTGATCACCCCCCAATTGGTCACCCTCGACCAAAACCTGGGCGACTCCCCCGCCGACGTCATCCGCGTCCTGGCCGGCAAAGTTGCCGCCTCCGGCCGTGCTTCCGAGGTTGAAGGGCTCTTCGCTGACGCCTTCGCCCGCGAGCAGAAGACCGCAACCGGCGTCCCCGGCGGCATCGCGATCCCGCACTGCCGATCGGCCGCGGTCACGGAGCCTGCCCTTGCCATGGCCCGGCTGTCCCACAAGGTGGACTTCGGCGCCAAGGACGGCCCAGCCGACCTCATCTTCTTCATCGCAGCCCCGGACGGCGCAGACCAGGAACACCTGAAGCTGCTCTCCAAGCTGGCACGCTCCCTCATCAAGAAGGACTTCACCGCGGCGCTGCGTGCGGCTGCCACGGAGCAGGACATCGTGGACCTGGTGGACGGCGCGCTGGCTGACAAGCCTGCGGCTGCACCTGCCGCTGTTGCAGAACCAGCAGCAAACACGACGACGACTGCCGCACCAAAGCGCATCGTTGCCGTGACCGCTTGCCCCACCGGCATTGCCCACACGTACATGGCTGCTGACTCGTTGGTTGCCGCTGCCAAGGAGATGGGCGTGGACCTGCAGGTCGAGACCCAGGGTTCCTCGGGCGCCAAGCCGCTGGACCCGGCGGTGATTGCCGCGGCTGACGCCGTGATCTTCGCCGTCGACGTTGATGTTCGCGGCAAGGAGCGCTTCGCAGGCAAGCCGGTCATCAACGCTCCCGTCAAGCGCGGCATCGACGAGCCCGCCAAGATGGTCCAGGAAGCGCTGGCCGCTGCGGATGATCCCCACGCACGCCGTGTTCCGCACTTTGGCGCCGAAGAGCAGGCCGAGCGCCAGGCGGAAGAGAGCAGCGAGCACATCGGCCAGAAGCTGAAGCGCGCACTCCTCACCGGTGTCTCCTACATGATCCCGTTCGTGGCCGGTGGCGGTCTGCTGATTGCCCTGGGCTTCCTGCTCGCTGGTTTCGATATCGCCTTGGGCACCAAGGCCAACGATATTCTTGCGGCCAACACGCTTTTCAATCTCCCTGACGGTAATCTCGCCCTCTATATCGGCGCTGTCTTGTTCAAGATCGGCGCCCTGTCCATGGGCTTCCTGGTGCCCGCACTGGCTGGCTACATCGCCTACGCGATTGCCGACCGTCCGGGTATTGCCCCGGGCTTCGTTGCCGGTGCTGTCTCGGGGTTCATGGGTGCCGGGTTCCTTGGCGGCATCGTCGGCGGTTTGCTGGCCGGTTACATCGCCTACTTGGTGGGGACCTGGCAGGTACCGCGCTGGCTCCGCGGCCTGATGCCCGTTGTCATCATTCCGCTCCTGGCTTCCATCGTCGCGTCAGGTCTCATGTTCCTGGTCCTCGGCGGGCCGATCGCTGGCCTCACCAAAGCGCTCAACGACTGGCTGTCCGGCATGACCGGAGTCTCAGCCGTAGTCCTCGGAATCATCCTTGGCCTCATGATGTGCTTTGACCTGGGCGGACCCGTCAACAAGGTGGCCTACGCCTTTGCCGTCGCCGGACTAGGTGCAGGAAGCGCCGCCAACCAGGCTCCGTGGCAGATCATGGCAACCGTAATGGCTGCCGGCATGGTTCCCCCGCTCGCAATGGCACTTGCGACAGTGCTGGACAAGAAGCGCTTCAGCTTGGCCGAGCGTGAAAACGGCAAGGCCGCCTGGCTCCTCGGCGCCTCGTTCATCTCCGAAGGCGCCATCCCGTTCGCAGCGGCCGATCCGCTGCGCGTCATCCCGGCCAGCATGGTGGGCGGCGCACTGACCGGCGCCTTGTGCATGGCAACAGGCGTAACGTCGCAGGCTCCCCACGGTGGCATCTTCGTCTTCTTCGCCATCGGCAACCTGGCCATGTTCGTCATCTCCATCCTCGCCGGCACCGTCGTCTCCGCGCTGATCGTGGTTGCCCTCAAGCGTTGGGCAGTCCGGAAGCCGGTTGAAGCAGAACCCGTTCCCGCAACCGCCGGTGTCTGAAGTTCCCACGGTCTAGACTTCCCACAAAGCCACCCACCACCACAAAGGAGCACCAATGCCTGAACGTACAGCCACCATCGCAAGCCGTGTGGGCCTCCACGCCCGCCCGGCCGCCATCTTCGCAGAAGCTGCCGGCGACCTTGACCTCGACATCACCATCGCCCGCCAAGGCGAGCCTGCCGACGATGCCATGGACGCGGCCAGCATCCTGTCCCTGATGAGCCTGGGCGCTTCCCACGGAGACGTGGTGGTGCTGCGTGCCGAAGGTGAAGGTGCGGACGCTGCCCTGGACAGCCTGGTGAAGATCCTCGAAACGGACCACGACGCCTAACCACGACACCTAGTAGGGCCGCGCAAAGAGCCTGGCGACACCCGGATATGGGTGTCGCCAGGCTCTTTCTGTGTCTTCCTAAGGACCGGCGAGTTCGTCGAGATGCCGTGCGAGCATGCTGGGCATCTCACTGGACTCCGGCAGCTCCCCGCTCCATAACCCTTGCATCGCGATTCCATCAAGAAGTGCACGCAGCCGCCGCGCTTCGTACTCCGGATCGCGCCCGCTGTAGAACTGACCCGCTTCGGCCAGGATCATTACCGCTGCGTGGCATGCGCGATCGACTGCGTTGCTCAGCCGGATCGCCGCAGGAACGAGCTCGCTGTCGGTGAGCGAAAGAACGCCGAGTTGGACTTGCGCAACCAGTTCCATGCGCCGCTCCTTGTCGAGAGGAAGCAACTGCAAAAGCAACTCATCAACGAGCGCCCGGCCGGTTAGGTCAAGTGCGGAAACCCTTGCGGTGACCCGGTCCTCGATGAGTTGAAGGCAGTACTCCCGAAGCGCATGCTGCGTGGCAAATGCCCTTCGCAACGATGCAGCAGCAATGCCCGTTTCCGCTGCGACCCCACGGACCGACAGGCCGGAGAGCCCATCACGTTCGAGGACACGTAATGAAGCTTCCGCAATTGCTGCGGTCCGTGCCTCTGCGTCGATTCTCCGGGGCATGGGTTTCAGCGCGACGTAGTAGCAGCCGGCAATGTGCGAGCAGCCTTCTTCGGCCAAATTGTGTAGCTCACAGCCCAAAGGAAGTCGATGGCGAAGATGATGCCCAGAATGCGAAAGAATCCCGAGAGTGCTGCGGTCCGTTCCGGGTCATTGACCAGCAGGATAATCGCGCCCAGGGTCGCAGCGGCGATGACGACCGCCAATGCAGTAAGAAGAACATCCCGCCAGCATTTAACCGTGTAGCGGGTTCCTGAGAATCGTTCGGGCGCGGGTCCGCCGGCGAACCGGTGCTGGAAGTGCGCATCGGCCCATGCCACCATGCGTTTGCCGTACGCGATGGAAACGCCAATGTAGATCGCCGCCAGTCCGTGCTGCCATGAGGCCGTTTCCCCGCCGAGCAAATCGACCGCGACCAAGGCAAGCAGAACAGCATCGATCACCGGAGCAAGGATCAGGAGAGCTCCACCAAGGCGGGGGCGCCGCAGCAGATACCGCGCTGCGAGCCCGGCGAAAATCGCCACCCAGAACGCTACTTCACACACCACAATCGCGATCAGAATCATTCACTGCTCCCCAAAGCTTTTCCTGCCGATTCTTATTAGTACGAGTGTACTCACATAATGGATCGGCGGGGTCCGGGATCGCCGCGAACCCCGGTTACACCTTCGGAATTTCACCGTTCAGGTAGGCGGCAACGGACGCCTCAGAAGGCTTCACTTCTTTCAGTTCTTCAGAGAGGTAAGCCTCGATAATCCTCGGGTCCACGTAGGAGGAGCGGGCCACGGATGGAGTGTTGCCCAAGAGTTCTGAGGCTTCCTTGATGGCCCGCACTATGGCTTGGCGGGGAGTGCCTTTGTGGCCGGATTTGATGAGGCAGAGCGCCGCCGCCGCAGTACCCTTCCATGTCCGGAAATCCTTGGACGAGTACGATTCCCCCGCAATCCCACGCAGGTATTCATTGATCATGGAAGCGTCCACGGACACCCAGGTTCCGTCGGATTGGTAAGCCAGCAGGCGTTCTTTGCCGGGCCGCTCCGCCAGCGGTTCCAGAAAGGCTGCCAGAGCTGGGTCGTGGATGGACGTGTCCCACAACTGGCCGCTCTTGCCAGGGAATTTGAGGAAAACGTCCGGTCCTTCCACGCGCGCGTGGCGGCACCGGAGAGTAGTGAGCCCGTATGAACCGTTCTGCTTCATGTACGTCTCCGACCCGACGCGCAGGGCACCCAGATCCATGAACCGCACTGCGGCGGCAAGGGTTTGCTGCCGTGGGTCATCGGAGTCCTGGAGATGCACGGTCACATTGCGTCGGACAGCCGGCAGGACCATCCCCAACGTGGCAGCCCGAATGAACTTCTCGGTGTCCTTCCGTTCCCGCCACGTGGGGTGGTAGATGTACTGGCTGCGCCCCGCGTCATCCACGCCAGTTGCCAGGATGTGCCCGTTCTCGAAAGGACTGATCCATACATCGGTCCAAGCAGGCGGGATCGCCAGCGCATTGATGCGCTGGCGATCCTCTTTGCTGACCAGGCTCCCGTCCGGGTGGCGGTAGCTGAATCCTTTTCCTACCCTGCGGCGAACGATGCCGGCCTTGGAAAGGTCACTCCGCTTAAGCCTGGGCACGGTTTATTCGCCTTGTCCGTGGTCAGCCGGCCGGTCTAGGCTTCGTCCGGGTCCGTTACGGAAGCGCCGGCGTTCATGATTTCCGCATTGATCATCCACACCAGCTGCTCAAGGCGGGCAATAAACGCGTGCAGCAGGTCCGCCGTCGTGGGATCTTCCTCGTCCACTTCGTCATGGACGTCGCGCATTGTCTGAACAGCACGCTCTACGCGGTCGGTCACCAGTTTGACGGCATTCTTGGTGTTGACCAGGCCGGCCGGGAATTCTTCCAGGCGGGTGCCCTTGGCGATGGTGGCACTGCGGCCATCGGGCAGTGCATGAAGTGCCCGCATACGCTCTGCGGTGTCGTCGGCAAACTCGCGGGTGGCGACGACCAGCTCGTCCAATTGGAGGTGAAGGTCTCGGAAGTTCGGTCCCACGATGTTCCAGTGAGCCTGCTTCCCTTGGAGCTGTAGCTCGATAAGGTCTGTCAGGACGATCTGAAGGTTGTCTGCAAGCTGCTGTGACGCTTTCATGTGTTCCTCTCTTGGACGTTCATCTGAGCGAAAAATACGTACCGGTGACAAATCTCCGGCAACCGCCCAATCATCAAGTGACGACTTCCATAAGCCTTTCATAAGGGTGCTTAGTAGTACAATGAGGAGAGTTGCTGTTCACGACCGGCGAACTCCCGCCCTAAGCGAAGAGGCCGGCAAGGGATAGCGACAATGGCACCTGGGGCCGATAAACGCTCCAAGTACCGGCATAACTCAATCGAAGTAAGTAGGAATGCATAGTTGGGAACCGGCGACAACCGTCAATGATTCCCCCGGAAAGGAACGTGCTGACCATGAATACGCTTCTGATCATTGCTGGTGTAGTGGCAATTGTTCTCCTTCTTGTGGGTGGCTTCACCCAGGCCCTCAACTGGTTGCTGTGGGTAGGCGTGATCCTGCTCGTTGTCGCAGCCATCGGCTGGCTGCTGAGCTTCATGTCGGGCCGCCGGGGTCACACGGTATAGAAACGGGATAGGGCCGAACGCCGGGGGTGCCGCCCCCGGCGTCCTTAGTCTCCGCATCCTTAGTCTCCGCGCTGAGCCATTTCGCCCGGAAGTCCCGCCGCCCTGAACTACTCTCCGCCCGGACCGCTTCCGGTTGCCGAGGGCGGCGGGGCTGCATCGGGGTCCTTGGGCGTGGGAAACTCGTCGCCCGGAACTTCGGGCACTCCCGGTGCAGGCCGCTCCGGGGTTTCGCGCTCTTCTCCCTGCCCAGGCATTTCCTGTTCGGGGGTAGGCGTCCCATACCCCCCGGGTTCACTGTCAGGGTCTACGCGGTGTTCGTCCTGGCTCATTTTTTCTCCTTGGAAATCCGACAAGGCCCCGACAAAATGCCGAGGAACGCTGACATTCCGACCGTAGTCCGGTGTAACGCCGGCGTCCACCAATACGTGGAGGTGCACGAATGGTAGAGCCGGAACCGGCGCCCAGATTCGGAAGGAACGAATCCACCGAAGAACGGATGGACCGGAACTGGATGGAGTTGATCCAGGAACTTCGTGTCCTTCAAACCGGAGTGCAGATCCTGGGCGGGTTCCTGCTGACGTTGCCTTTTCAACCGCGATTTGGCGAACTGGACGACTGGCAACGGAGCCTCTACCTAACCAACGTGATGGTTGCGGCCCTGACTACCGTCCTCATTGTGCTTCCCGTCAGCGTTCACCGAAGGCTCTTCCGCCGGGGCCTCAAATCCGTGCTCGTCTCCAGCGCAGACACCATCACCAAGTGGGCGCTGGGCGGAGTCGCAATCTTAATCACCGGCTCCGCATCACTGGTCTTCGACGTCACGGCAGGCCGGACCGCCGGATTGGTGGCGGGCGGCTTCATCATTCTGGTGCTGCTGGTGCTGGTGGTTGGAATGCCTCTATGGCTGTACCGGCAAGGAATGCGCAACAACGCCGACTCGAAGGAAGAGTGAGCAATGCTGCGCCCCATCAAGGGCCAAGAGGACTCAGTGCAAAAGAGGCCGGCCCGTCGGTGGATCAAGGACCACGGGCTGTTGCTGGCGAACGTGGGACTGTTCGTCGTGTTCTTCGGCGGGATGATCATCTCTGGTGCGGCCAGCTACAGCGAGGAGCAGCAGGCCCATGGTGGACCGCACGTCGGCATCCTGGGGTACCTGGCCTCAGGACATTTGGTGGAAGCCGTCTTCGAGAACTGGGAGTCGGAGTTCCTGCAAATGGCCATGTACGTGGTCCTCACGGTCTTCCTCTTCCAACAGGGCTCATCGGAGTCCAAACCCATAGGCAAGGACGCGCCACAGGATGAAGACCCCCGCGACGCCAGGAAGACCGCCAAGACCCCGTGGCCGGTAAGGCGAGGAGGGTGGGTCTTGAAGGTCTACGAGCACTCACTCTCCGGCCTGCTTGGTCTGCTCTTCCTGATCTCCTTCACCCTGCACGCCATCGGCGGAACAGCCGCGTATAACGAGGAGCAGCTCAGCCACGGCCTGCCGGAAATCTCTACATGGGAGTACATCGCTTCAAGCCAGTTCTGGTTCGAATCGTTCCAGAACTGGCAAAGCGAGTTCCTCGCCGTGGCCGTCCTGGTGGGCGCCTCGGTGTACCTCCGCGAGCGCGGGTCACCGGAGTCCAAACCCGTAGCTGAACCGCATTACGAGACAGGCGCATAGCCAGCAAAGAAAGGACCCCAGCGTGCCGGAAAAGAAGAATCCCAGCATTAAAGACCCTGAACTCTACGAAGAACTGCGCGACGACGGCGCCTCCAAGGAGAAAGCAGCGCGCATCTCAAACGCCTCGGCTGCCCGCGGCCGCAAGGAAGTCGGCCGAAAGGGTGGGAAGTCGGGAGACTATGACGATTGGACCGTGGACAAATTGAAAGCCCGCGCGAAGGAGCTCGACATCAAGGGTTATTCAGACAAGAAAAAGTCAGAGCTCATCTCCATGCTGCGAAACCATTAGTCTGCCGCCCTTATGAATTAACGACGCCGGTTCACGCCTTTTTCTTGGCCCGCGTCTTTGGCTTACTGGCAGCTTTGCCGGCGGCAGCGTCGTCGTCGTCCGCTTTTTCCTTGCCGCGCTTCTTGTCCAGGCTGCGTTTGAGGGCTTCCATGAGGTCGATGACGTCGCCACCCTCGCCTTCGCCTTCCACGACGCCAAACGTGGCCTCGGTATCCAAGGCCTCCCCCTTCTCCAGTTTGGCCTCGATCAGTGTCTTCAGCTGCGCCTGGTAGTCATCGGTATATTCGTCCGGATCAAAGTCGTGCGCCATGGATTCCACCAGGGCGGACGACATTTCGAGTTCCTTGTCAGAGATCTTGATGTCGGTTTCCAAGGACGGGAATTTAGCCTCACGGACTTCGTCGCCCCACAACAACGCCTGCAGCAGCAGGACGTCACCGCGCACCCGGAGCGCCCCAAGCCTGGTCTTTTGGCGCAGCGCATATTGGACAATGGCTATCCTGTCCGTGTCTTCCAAAGTCTGCCGCAGCAACATGTAGGCCTTGGGGGATTTGGAATCCGGCTCCAGGAAATAGCTGCGCTCGTACATGATGGGATCCAGCTGCTCGGCGGGGATAAACTCCACCACCTCGATCTCACGGCTGTTCTCCTCCGGTAAGGACTTTAGTTCAGCCGCGGTAAGGACCACAGTCCGGCCTTCTTCTTCGTAGGCCTTGTCGATATCCTCATAGGCCACAACTTCGCTGCAGATTTCGCATTTTCGCTGGTACCGAATGCGCCCGCCGTCCTTATTGTGGACTTGGTGCAGGCCAATATCGTGATCCTCCGTGGCACTGTAGAGCTTCACTGGTACGTTGACCAGACCGAACGCGATGGATCCCTTCCATATGGCCCTCATGCACACAGTCAACAGCACAAGACAGCAGAGGAGAAGAGGTGGCAGGCAAGCAACAAGAGCGGGTGAACGTGGAAGGCCACGAGCTCACCCTCACCAACCTGGGCAAAATCATCTACCCGGAAACCGGCACAACCAAGGCCGAAGTGCTGGAGTACTACGCCGCCGTCGCGCCTTTCCTCATACCTGCCGCGGCCAACCGGCCGGTCACCCGCAAGCGCTGGGTCAACGGGGTGGGAACCTCTGAGCATCCTGGCCAGGTGTTCTTCCAGAAGAACCTCGAGGACTCCGCGCCCAAGTGGATCCCGCGGGCCACCATCCACCACTCGGACCACACCAACGACTACCCCATGGTCAACAACCTGGCCACGCTCACCTGGATGGCCCAGATAGCCTCCTTGGAGATCCACGTTCCGCAGTGGCAGGTGGACGCCACAGGGAATCCGCTCCGGCCCGACCGCTTTGTGCTGGACCTTGATCCCGGCCCCGGAGCCGGCCTCCCCGAATGCGTTGAAGTGGCCAAGCTGGCCCGCTCCATCCTGCAGGACATGGGCATGGACCCCGTCCCTGTCACCAGCGGCAGCAAAGGCATCCATCTCTATACGGGCCTCGACGGGACACTGAAGTCCGAGCAGGTTTCCGCTTTCGCCCACGAGCTCGCGCGCGCCCTGGAGTCCGACCACCCGGAACTGGTGGTCAGCGACATGAAGAAGTCCCTCCGCAAAGGCAAAGTCCTGGTGGACTGGAGCCAGAACAGCGGAAACAAGACCACAATCGTCCCCTACTCCTTGCGTGGGCGCGCGTTCCCCACAGTTGCCGCGCCGCGCACCTGGCGGGAACTCGCCTCAGCATCGCTGGACCATCTCGACTACACCGCTGTGATGAAGCGGGTCGCCGCCGGCAAGGACCACTTCGCGTCCATCTCCGAACGGCACCTGCCGCCGCACGGCGAGGATGACAATAACGACGGCGGTGCTGCCGGAGGTAGTTCAGGCAACGGCAGTTCAAGCACCGGCAGTTCAAGCACCAGCGGGGCCGGTGCCTCCCGGGAGCGGGCGGTGACGGTCGAGAACCGTCTCGCCAAGTACGTCGGGATGCGCGATCCTGACAAGACCCCGGAGCCGTTTCCGTCGTCGTCGGCTGCGTCTGCGT
Organism: Arthrobacter sp. 18067; assembly: GCF_902706295.1. Lineage (GTDB taxonomy): Bacteria > Actinomycetota > Actinomycetes > Actinomycetales > Micrococcaceae > Arthrobacter. The sequence continues at coordinate 55,251 of NZ_CACSJJ010000010.1, forward strand.
CTGCCACACGGGCGCCGTCCTCTGACCAGCCGAAGCCGGGCGATCCGCCACCACCGGGCGGCATTTTCGTCATCCAGGAGCACCACGCCCGCCGCTACCACCTTGATTTCCGGCTGGAACACGACGGCGTCATGGTCTCCTGGGCACTCCCCCGCGGCGTTCCCGAAACCCCGGACCGGAACAACCTGGCCGTGCACACCGAAGACCATCCCATGGATTACGCGAACTTCGCGGGCGTCATCCCCAAAGGTGAATACGGCGCCGGGACGGTCAGCATCTGGGACCGCGGCGAGTACACGTGCGAGAAGTGGCGCGACGGCAAGGAAGTGATCGCGACCCTCACGGGCGAGCCCGGCGGTGGGTTGCATGGCACCAAGCGGTTCGCGCTCATCAACACGGGCCAAAACTGGCTGATCCACCTGATGAAGGAGCAGCCGGGAGGGTGGAAGGCTGCCAAGGCCGCCATGTCCGCACCCGTCGAGCCGCCTGCCCAGCCGCCTGCACCCCAAGCCATGCCGAACTACACCCCCATGCTGGCTACCTCGGGGACCACGGAGGATCTCCGCGGCGACGATTGGCTCTATGAGCTGAAGTGGGACGGGATCCGTGCAGTCATCACGGGAACCGAGGGAAGAATCCGCCTCATGAGCCGCAACGGAAACGACCTCACGGCAACCTACCCGGAGCTCACTGACCGTGCATGCTGGCCCGAAGGCGACTTTGTGGCCGACGGCGAAATCGTGGCACTCGGCAAGGGCTCCCGGCCTGATTTTGGTCGGCTGCAGCTCCGGATGAACTTGGTCAAAAGCGCGGACATTGAGCGGGCAAAGGCAACTGTGCCGGTGCAGCTCATGCTGTTCGACCTCCTTTACGACGCCGGCACGGACCTGAGCGGCCTGCCGTTCCGCGAGCGCCGCGAACGGCTTTCTGCCTTTGCGGAGCGCCTGCGCGAAGGCTGCCCCCTTCACCTTTCCGCTGTGTTGGACCACGACGTGGAAGACCTGATGACCAGCGCCGCGGAGCTTGGCCTGGAAGGTGTCATGGCGAAGAAGGCCGACAGCCGCTACGTGATCGGGCGCCGCAGCAGGTCCTGGCTCAAGCTCAAGCTGGAGCAGAGCCAGGAGGTGGTGGTGGGTGGCTGGCGTCCCGGCGCGGGGGCCCGAAGCGGGACGTTCGGGTCATTGCTGTTGGGCATCCCGGACGGCGACAAGCTGCACTACGTGGGCAGGGTTGGCAGCGGGTTCAAGGATTGGCAGCTCCGGGACATCATGGAAAAGCTGGAGCCCCTGGTAGTCAGCAATTCCCCCTTCACTGACATACCGAGGGAGGACGCCGCGGGCGCCAAGTGGGTGAGTCCTGACCTCGTGGCCGAGGTGACGTTCGGAGAATGGACAGGCCCGGGCCGGTTGCGGCACCCAGTGTGGCGTGGGTGGCGTCCGGACAAGTCCCCTTCAGACGTCAGCCAGCCCAACTAGGTGTCATTAGTGCGCGTTTTGAGGGCTCAAAACGCGGACTGCTGCTACTCAGTTGGGCTGGCTGCTGGGAGTCGTGCGGGTTTAGGAGGAGTGCGGCATCTGCGGGCGGCTGGTTCTGTGGATCGCCGTCACAGCTGCGCCTTGGCCCATGCGTCCGTGGGCTTGGTCGCGGTCCTTCGGGTGCCGGCGTTTGCCGTTCCCGTCAGGCCACTGATTGCCCGGTTCCGTGCTCAGAGCAACCGCGATGGTTGCCGGTTCGGGCATCGGAGCCATGTCCATGGACTCCACCAAGTGGCTTGCTACCTCGGGATTGATGTTTTCAGCTTCATGCTTCGCAGTCATGGTTCTTCCTTTCCAGAGTGAAACGAAGGGATTTCAATACTAGGTGCGCCGGAGAGGCTTGTCTGCAGGAATCAGCTGGCTGCTGCTTCCTACCAGCGGACCTTCTTCTCCGTCTTGGCCAGCTTGCCGCTGGCCGACGTGGGCTTGTGGCCCTTGCCGGTGCTTTGCCAGCCGGCGGGAGCACCGCCACCGGACTTGCTGGCGAGCATGGCTTTCTGCGCATCAGTCAGTTTCGACTTGATGCCGCCGGGAGCCGGAGCCTGGGCAGCGGATTCGGTTCCGCTCCCAGGGGTGGCGTCCTCAGGTGTGGTGTTGTCGGAAGGGTTGGCAGTCATTCGTGGACTCCTAGAGTGTGAGTCCTGAAGAGACACTTGTGCCATGGCGTTGCGGTTCGAGAAAAAGGCGTCGACAACAGGAACGGCATGGAGGCAGGGCCTCAACAGGCGTGGATTTTTGTCAGGTGAAACTCGGTGCGTGCTACTGGGCAGCAGGCGCCGGTCTACTCAAAAATCAGTGTTCCCATGCCTCTTACCCTAACCAAAAACTGAGAACTTTGGGAACCCCTTGGCTAGCATGGCGAACATGACCCCGGGATCCGACGTTGCCGTCACCGCCGACGTTGCCACCACCCTGCGCGCCGCTGGCTGTGTCTTCGCCGAAGACGAGGCCCGGCTCCTCGTTGACGCGGCCCGCCACCTGGACGAGCTCAACCGCATGGTGAGCCAACGCGTCAGTGGACTGCCCCTTGAGCACATTGTCGGCTGGGTGGAATTTTGCGGGCAGCGCATGGCCGTGGAACCCGGGGTATTCGTGCCGCGTCGTCGCACGGAGTTCCTGGTGCGTCAGGCGGCGATGATCGCCCGGCCCGGTGCCGTCGTCGTCGACCTTTGCTGTGGGTCGGGAGCGTTGGGCGCAGCGTTGAGCGATTTTCTGGGGCGCTGCGAGTTGCACGCGGCGGACATTGATCCCGCGGCGGTCCAGTGTGCGCGCCGCAACGTTGAGCCCCGTGGCGGGCACGTCCATCAAGGCGATCTTTACACAGCCCTCCCCCTCGAACTGCGCGGGAAAGTGGACGTGCTGCTGGCGAATGCGCCGTATGTTCCCACCCGGTCCATCGGGATGATGCCACCGGAGGCGCGGCTCCACGAGCCGCTGATGGCGCTCGACGGCGGCGCTGACGGTTTGGCTGTTCAACGTCGGGTTGCGCAGGGGGCGGCTGAGTGGTTGGCGCCTGGCGGTGTGCTCCTGATCGAAACCTCGCAGCAACAGGCCGGGCAGACGGTAAGGATCCTGACCAAGGCGGGGATGCAGACAATGGTGGCATCCGATGAGGAACTGGACGCCACAGTGGTGCTCGGATGGAACAGCGGGACCCGGCAAACCATCAGCTTTTAGTCCCGAATCCGCCCTGTTAAGTTGGCTCAGCTAAACAATTTGGTAACAAGGTGCTTTGTGGGGCAAAAACAGGCCAACATCCGCGTGATTGCAGGGCAAGAGCGGGTAATGAGATGCAACACAGCTAGGCAATTTGCACCCTCATATGGCCCAAAAATCCGATCTCAACTCGGGTTTTCGGCCCAAAACGCGTAAAATTGAAACCCTGCCCAGAGCGGGGCAGCAGAAGTCGCAAGCAAATGACCTCCCTAGGAGAAGCCCAAATGCCCATAGACCAAAGCAAGTCCGTCTCTCCGGATGGCGCAAGGAACGCCACCGGAAACCAGGAACCGGCAGCCCCCACGGGCGCCGCAAACGCAGTAAAGAACGCAACGAAGAAAACGAAGCTTCGCCCGAAGCGCCGGCTCAAAGAGTCCGACGTTAACGTGGTGAACAAGCCGATGCTGCGCAAAGCACTCGGCGGCACGATCGTCGGCAACACCATGGAATGGTACGACGTCGGCGTGTTCGGCTACCTCATCACCACCATGGGCCCTGTCTTCCTGCCGGAAGCAGACAAGTCCGTCCAAACACTCTTCCTTCTGGGCACCTTCGCCGCAACCTTCATCGCCCGCCCCCTCGGCGGCGTGGTGTTCGGCTGGCTCGGCGACAAGGTTGGCCGCCAGAAGGTCCTCGCAGCAACGCTGATGCTGATGGCGGCAAGCACGTTCGCCGTCGGCCTCCTTCCCGGCTACGCGCAGATCGGCATCTGGGCCGCCGCGTTGCTGGTGATCCTGAAGCTCATCCAGGGCTTCTCCACTGGAGGCGAGTACGCCGGTGCCACAACGTTCGTCAGCGAGTACGCCCCGGACAAGCGCCGCGGTTACTTCGCCAGCTTCCTCGATATGGGCAGCTACATCGGCTTCGCCCTCGGCGCCGCCTTGGTTTCGGTCCTGCAGCTCACGCTCGGACAGGCCGCCATGGAGGACTGGGGTTGGAGGATTCCGTTCCTGATCGCTGGTCCGCTGGGCCTCATCGCGGTGTACTTCCGTAGCAAGATCGAGGAATCTCCCCAGTTCCAGGCAACTCTGGACGCCCAGGAAGCCTCTGCCAAGGATGCCGCATCCCAGGATGCTGCCGTCGCCAAGGGACCCATTGGCATCATCAAGGCCTACTGGCGCCAGATCGTGCTGGCCATGATCCTCGCGGCCGCAGCCAACACCGTTGGTTACGCGCTGACCTCGTACATGCCCACGTACCTGACGGATTCCAAGGGTTACGACCCCGTCCACGGCACCTTGTTGACCATCCCGGTCCTGGTGATCATGGCCGTGTGCATCCCGCTGACCGGTAAGCTCTCGGACCGTATCGGCCGCCGCCCCGTCCTGTGGGTAGGCGCAGGCAGCACCATCGTGTTCTCGGTACCTGCCTTCCTCCTGATCGGCATTGGCGAGATCTGGTCCACACTGGCCGGCCTTGCGCTGATCGCTTTCCCGGTGACGTTCTACATCGCCAACCTGGCTTCGGCCCTGCCGGCACTGTTCCCGACGTCCAGCCGCTATGGCGGAATGGGTATCGCTTACAACTTCTCGGTGGCGATCTTCGGCGGAACCACGCCGTTCATCGTCCAGGGCCTCATTGAGGGCACCGGCGATGACATGATGCCGGCGTACTACCTGATGGCTACGTCCATCATCGGTGCGATCGCCATCTACTTCCTGCGCGAATCGGCCCAGCGTCCCCTGCCGGGCTCCATGCCCAGCGTGGACACCCAGGCTGAAGCACGCGAGCTCGTAGCAACCCAGGACACCAACCCGCTGATCAACCTGGACGAGATGCCGTTCGACGGCCAGCCAATCGATGACGCCGTGTTTGGCAAAGGCAACAAGGACCTGACCCCCGCTTAGGAACTCTTTGCCTGCAACTTCTGCACAGCGACACGGATAGTTCGCGGCAGCTTGCCGCCCACCGTAGCCACCAGCCCCAAGGCGCTCTCCTTGATGCTGGTGGCTGCGGCTGTTAAGCGCCCTGCTCTTAGGCGCCCGACGGCGGCACCCGCCTCAGGCCTGCAGCAAGCCTTTGACTGCCTCGCCGATGATCCGGGCGCCTTCCGGGAAAGCTCCCGGGTTGGGTCCCGCGTAATTGAGCCTGATGTAGGGGCCTTCGGGTTCCGCGGGGAACCACTCCGTTCCGGCGGCAATGAGCACCCCGGCCGCTTCGCAATCCTTGGTGAGCTGTTCGACGTCGAACCCGTCCGGCATCCGCAACCACAAGTTCAGGCCGCCTTTGGGCAGATGGCTGAGGTGCGCCAGCGGAACGTGCTCCCGCAGGCTGGTGACCAAGAGGTCGCGGCGTGACTGGAGCTGATGACTGAGACCGCGAAGGTGGGTCTGCCACGCCGGTTGCGTGACGACGTCGAGCGCCGCCGCCTGAAGCAGGCCGCTAACATACATCGACTCCGCGGCTTGCGCGCCCATGATGCGTTCGCGAGCCGGACCACGCGCGATGATAGCGGCGACCCGGACTGACGGCGAGACACTCTTGGTCAGCGAGCGGATATAGACCACGTGGCCGGAGTCGTCCTTGGCTGCGATCGGAACGGACGGGGCGGTGATGCCGAAGTCGTGCGCCCAGTCGTCCTCCACAAGGAAGGCACCGTGCCGCTGGACGATCCGCAGGACTTCCTCGCCGCGTTCCGCCGACCACTGCGCACCCGTGGGGTTCGCGAAGTTGGGCTGGGCGTAGAACAGGCGTGCCCCGGATTCCTCAAAGGCCCTGTCCAGTTCGTCGGGATCGGGTCCTTCCGGGCCGCTGGGGACAGGAATGACATTCACGCCCGCTTGGCCGGCCGCCAGCAGCGCGCCCCAGTAGCTGGGCGACTCCACCAGCAAGGGCTGGCCGTGCCCCACCAGTCCGCGGAAGATCGAGCTGAGTCCGCTCTGGCTGCCGGGAAGTACGATGACGTCGCTCGGCTGGGGCGGCGTAACGCCCACTGGCGTTGAGGTGCTGAGCTCCTGCGCGAACCACGATTGCAGCTCGGGAATGCCTTGTGCCGGCGGCCTTGAGAGGGCGGCGACTCCGCGGGCGGCACGTGTTAGCGCCGCGCGTACCAGCCGTTCGGGGAGCAATTCGCGGGCCGGGTAGCCGGAGTGGAACGCGATGACGTCGTTGGAGGCGCTGCGCATGGCGGCTGAATTCAGGGGACGCGCGGCCTGGGCTGCCCTCAAAGCGGCTGTCTGCCAGCCGTAGTCCGAAGGCCGTGCCGTGCGATACGCCCGGACGAATGTCCCGACGCCCGGGCGGCTCTCGATCAAGCCTTGGGCTGTGAGCGTCCGCAGGGCCTTTTGAACGGTGACCGGGCTTGCCTTGTGTTCGGCCACGAGTTGGCGGGTAGACGGCAGTTTGGCTCCCGGAGTCGCCCCTGCGATCCATTCTTTTACTCGCGAGACGATCAGGGAACTGCTATCGTTGTTCATGAGTCACAATAGTAGCGCTACTACACTTTCGCGGCCAGTGGTATCCACCCGGACATCGACCGGAATCTGGTGGGGCCTCCTCGGCGTTGTTGCCTTCTCCTTCACCGTGCCACTCACCCGCGTGGCTGTGGAGGGAATGTCTCCCCTGTTCATCGGAGCGGGCAGGGCCGTCGTGGCAGCCATCCTTGCGGCGCTGGCACTGGCCCTGACCCGGCAGCGTTTTCCACAGGGCCGCCAGTGGTTCCGACTGGCCGTCGTGGCCGGCGGAATTGTGGCCGGATTCCCCTTGCTCACCACCTTCGCCCTCACCAGCACCTCTGCCAGCCATGGCGCCGTGGTAATCGCGCTACTACCCGCAGCCACAGCTACCGCAGCGGTCATCAGGGGACGGGAACGTCCCCGCCCGCTCTTCTGGGTCCTTACTGCCGTGGGTGTTGTGGCCGCCTTGGTTTTCGCTTTTGTTCAATCCGGCGGTTTCGGCTCCCTGCATTGGGCCGACCTCCTGCTGCTCGGTGCGGTCCTTGCTGCTGCCATTGGCTATGCAGAGGGCGGTTTGCTGGCCCGCGAACTCGGCTCATGGCAAACCATCTCCTGGGCGTTGGTGGTGGCTGCGCCCGCCATGATCGTGCTGACTCTGTTGTCTTTGGGCTCAGGCATGCCAAACGCTACGCCCGTCCAGTGGTTGTCCTTCGGCTACCTGGGTGTAGTGAGCATGTTCCTCGGCTTCTTCGCCTGGTACCGCGGCCTGGCCATCGGGCCCATGGCACAGGTCAGCCAGATCCAGCTCGTCCAACCCGTCATGACCATCGCGTGGGCCGCCCTCCTCCTGGGCGAGCCGATGACGTGGACCACCGTAGTGGGTGGCCTCATTGTCATCGTCTGCGCCGGTGCAGCTGTCCGCGTGCGGCTCAGGAAGTAGGAAACCATGTACACACCCGCACACTTTGCCCCCTCCGCCGAAGCCGTTGAGGCACTGCTCCAGGACGCCGGCGCCGCAAACCTCGTGACCATGTCGGAGGACGGCTTGCTCGCCACGCTCCTGCCGTTTGTCTACGAACCATCGATAGGTGACCACGGTGCCCTGCACGCCCACATGGCCCGCAACAATACGCAGTGGTCCTCGCCCGTTACCGGTGAGGCACTCATGATCGTGCAGGGCAACGACGCCTACATCTCGCCCTCCTGGTATGCCTCGAAAGCCGAGCACGGCCGGGTGGTGCCGACCTGGAACTACTCCATCGCCCACGTCCACGGCGAGCTGGTGATCCATGACGACGCCGAATGGCTGGCCCGGCACGTGCGCCGCCTCTCAAACCAGCACGAAGCCGCGATGCCGCAGCCTTGGACGGTGGACGAAGCACCCGAGCGGTTCATCGCCGGGCAGCTCAAGGCGATTGTCGGCGTCGAACTTGTGATCACCCGGGTGGAGGCGAAGACGAAGCTCAGCCAGAACCGGAGTGCCGCAGACGTGACCGGGGTCATCGAGGGCTTGCGCACCGTGGGCGACCCGGCGAGCGCGGCAGATGTGGAACGGGCGCGGACCTCGTAGACTCGGCGCATGCGTGAGGTTGCTTCGGAATCCCCAAGGCCCAAAGGGGCGCTCCACCACCTTGAGATCTGGGTGCCGCATCTTGACCGTGCCATTGAGGAATGGGGTTGGCTGCTGGGCGAGCTCGGCTATCAGCCATTCCAGGAGTGGCCCACCGGGTGCAGTTGGAAGATCGGCGACACATACATCGTGGTGGAATGTTCGGACGCCATCACCGGGACCGCGCACCGCCGCACGGATCCGGGGCTCAACCACATTGCCTTCCACGCCGGGACCCGGGAAAACGTGGACCGGATCCGGGCGCTCGGCGCGGACGCCGGTTGGTACGAGATGTTCGAGTCCAAATACCCGCATGCCGGCGGTCCGGACCATTACGCCGCGTACCTGATCAACACGGACAGCTACGAGGTTGAACTCGTGGCGGGTTAGCTACTTGGGCGGTACCGCCGGACGCCACATCGCTACGCGAGGCCAGCGGGTCAGGCCCAACTCAGCCTCATGTTCCATGAGGCGGGTTAGTTCGGGACCCCAGGTGCCGGCGTCGAGCACTTCGAACCCAAGGCGACGGTAGTACGGGGCGTTCCACGGCACATCCCTGAACGTGCTCAAGGTTTGCCGTTGCATTCCGTGGCCTCTGGTCCACACCCGGGCCGCATGCAGCAGCTCGCGGCCCAGTCCTTGGTGGGCGTAGTCGGGGTGGACGCTGACTTGCTCAACGTGGCCGGCTCCGTCCACAACGTCCGCCAGGAGATAAGCCACCGGATAGTCGAGCCCGTCCACGAACACCCAGGCCCGGCCAGCTACTGCATAGTGGTTAAGCTCCTCGACTGCGAGGGGCTCGTCCTCGGCGATTGACTCCATTCCCAACGCCCCGAAAGCTTGGCCCGCGGCACGCTCGATGTCCTGCAAAATCAGCAGATCGTCCGCATGCGCGAGCCTGATCATGGCCGCGTATCCAGCGCTGGTGGCGCTTGGGCCACCAGGAATTCATTGCGTACTTCGATCAGGTTCTGCAGGTAGCGGGCCAGCACCAGCTTCTCCGCCAGGCGGCCCAACGGACCGAACGGGGCGGCAAACTCCACGGTGTCCACCATGAGGGTCCCGCTTCCGTCCGGCCGGAACTCGTGCGTGTGGCGGAGGTACTTGAAGGGGCCCTTCACCTGTTCATCGGAGAACGACGCCGGCGCCTCCATCCGCGTGATGCGGCTGGTCATGCGGAACCGGACCCCGAGGTGCCATGCCTGCCAGGTGACAGTCTCGCCTTCGGAGATCAAACCCGTGGTGACACCGTCCACGGCCTTCTCGCGGCTCTTGGTCATGGACCCCACATGGGCGTCAATGTTGCGGGCGAGATCGAACAACTCCTGCGGCGGCATGGCGGAGCGGGTGCGGCAGACGAAAGCGACGGGCATACCTCGATCTTCCCAGACCTTCAGGGGTGCGTGTGCCCTATCTCGCTACGGCTTGTGACTGGGCTTATGGCGGGGCGCTGGGTCGTCCTGATAATTTTCAAGGGAGTCCCTCGATGATTGGTGGTGTTTCCCCGTGCCCGCAATCATCGCCCATGCCCGCGAACTGCACCGGCTGGGCCCCGCCAACAACGATCGCCTCTCGGCCGTACGCGTTGCCCTAAGTGTCGCGGTGCCGGGACTGTTCCTCATCCTCATCGGCCGTCCGGACCTCATGATGTACGCCGTGTTCGGTGCTCTGACCGGTATGTATGGCCGCAACGAGACACATCAATTGCGGCTGAAGCACCAGGCCCAGGCGGCCCTGTTCCTGGTGGGCGGGCTGACCATTGGCGTGTTCCTATCCGTCAATCACATCCACTCGTGGTGGCTGGTGCTCGTGGCCACCCTGTTCGCCGGAGTAGGTTCCCTTTATGCGGACGCCGTACGCCTCAAACCCATCGGCCCGTTCTTCGGCATCCTCGCGTTGGGCGCCTGCGCTTCGGTTCCCACCGATGTTCCGTGGACGACGGCGGTGCTCATCGGGGCCGCATCCGCCGCCTTTTCCTTGGTGGTTGGCTTTGCCGGCTGGTTCCGGCACCGCACTTGGGAAGCTGGCGCTGCCCGCGATGTGCCTGTCCTCCGCGGCCCGCTGCGTCAGGCCGCCTTGGTCCATGCTGCACGCTATTCCCTCGCGGTAAGTGCCGCCGGGGTCATCGGAGTGCTGAGCGGCAGTGGCCACCCGCACTGGGCCATGGCTGCCGCAGCCGTTCCCCTCGCCGGCGCCGACCTCCCCAGCCGCGTCCACCGCGGCATCCACCGCATTGTGGGGACGTTCCTCGGGTTGGCGGTGGTCGCCGTCGTACTTTTCCCCAGTCCGCTATCACCGCTCCAGTACTTCCCGGGGCAGACCGCAGTGGTCCTCGCCGTACTGGTGGTGTTGTGCCAGTTCCCCACCGAGCTGTTCATGGCGCGGCATTACGGGTGGGCCATGGTGTTCTTCACGCCCGTGATCCTGCTGATCGCGCAACTCGCGGCACCCATGGATCCCGGCGTGCTGGTGATGGAGCGTGCCATCGAGACGTTCGTGGGAGCGGTGGTGGGCATCGCGGTGGCTGTGCTGGTTCGGGCACCGCGGAGTCGCGTGGCGCAGTAGCTGTCAGAACGTGCTGGAGAAGGTTGCCGTCTCAATGCCCGGGCCGCCGAACTCGTAGTACATCGTGGTGGTCCCCACGTCATCCACTTTGGAAACTCCGAGCGAGAATTCGAGCTCATCAGGGTCCACAGCCGTGCTGCTGCAGCGGAACTGCCGGGTGGCGGCATCACCGGAACCACACGTCCAACCTGCCGGTTCAGCGAGTTTTCCGCGGATCATGTGGGCCCCTTCAGAGATCGTGAATACCGCTTCGGCGGCGGAGGGCACCGCCCCTCCCCGAAACTTGAAGATGATGATGACATTCACGTCCGAGGCCGTGGTACCCGGTTCTGTACGGAAGTTGGCTGTCACTGCGGGCACCGGTGATGGCGTGTAGGTGGGGCTGGGAGTGGGCGAAGGGGTTCGTGTGGGTGTGGGGCTTGGCGTTGCTGAAGGACTTGGCGTTGACGTTGGACTCGAGGTCGGAGTTGGGCCCGGAGTCGGCACCAGGGCCGGGAGGGTCGGCGGCCCCGTGGGTGCGAACGTCGGAAAAAGTGGTTTCTTCGGAGTCGGCGAGGGTGTTGGAAACCCGCTGGGCGCTGATTTGGTTGGTATGGGAAAGGGAAACGCGGCAGGCTTCTCGATCGCTCCGTTCGAAGGCTCATCGGCGTCCGGAAGCTGGGGCTGCTCCTCTTTCCCGGCTCCCGGGCCGACTGGATCAGTACCCTGCGAAGCTTGCTCTTCGGCGGTGGGGTAGGCCTCCGCCACCGGCGCCCCCGCCGTGTTTGATCCTGCGCCACCCAACGCTACGGCCGCGCCCACCGACACTGCTGTTACGGCCAGCACTCCAGCGCCCACCTTCCAGAAGATGGCCATCTCCTTGTGCGGCGTCCCGTGCACCAAGCCGGCGCCCGTGCTTGCGCCAGCACCGGCGCCCGCAAGCGCGGGGAAGATAGAAGTAAACGCCGCTCCTGCTACCAACGGGAAGACCACAGCCCGCATAGCTGACTGCACATCGTTGAGGTCAAGCAGCAGGGCAGTGCACTTGGGGCAGCCCTCGAGATGTGCCCGTACCCTGTCCTGGCTGCGGCGGCTCAGACCCTCGCGGGCGTAGGCACCCAACTTCGCCGAGTACTCCTCGCAGTCCTCTCCCGAGGATGCTGTGATGTGGTTTTGCAGGTACACCTGGCGCAGGCGTTCCCGCGCACGAAGTGCCAGGGCCGAAACCCCGTTGGGAGTCAAGCCGAGCAACGTCGAAGCAGCAGCCGGCTTCAACCCTTCGATATCTACGTACCAAAGGACTTCCTGCCAGCGTTCAGGAAGGGAACGGAACGCTTGGGCAACAGCCGTGGATTCGAATTGAGCCACGGCAGGATCATCATGGACCACCGCCGAATCCAACTCGAACGACTCAGCGGTGGGGCGGGTACGGGACGCCCCACGATTCGCCTGGTGGGCAAAACGCCGCACGGCTGTCAGCAGGTACGCACGGAAGAAGGTGTCGGGCCCTTTCCCGGCGGCCATGGTTTGGTAAACGGACGTGAAAGCGTCTGCCACGACGTCGTCAACGTCTGCAAAGTTATCCACCTGCGCTGCCGCTACCTTCCGCGCCACCCCATGGTGCCTCGCGAAGAGTGCCTCGAAAGCGGCTTGGTCGCCTGCGCGAACTTGGAGGACCAACCCCATATCGCTGTCCGCCGGTGCTGTTCCGCCCATGTCGCTACCCGTTTCGGACACGGCATCGTTCGCGGGCAAACGAGGACCTGCGGACCCCTTTGCGGAGCCACGCTGCTGTAGCCCCCGTACAGCCGCCGCGCCCCGGTGCCGCACTCCAGCCTCAGCCTAAAGCCGGAAGCCCATCAAGTGAACACTTTGGGAGGCCTACGGCTCCAGCGGCCGTCTGGGTGGTCCGGAAGTAAGGTGCGCGGGAAGGATGCGTGCGAAGAAACTGACCACCTTGTACCTGCGCGTCGGAATGGAGACACCTTTGCCCTGGGCGTTGTCCTCCAGCCCTTCGCGCACCACTCGCTCGGCAGTGAGCCAGAGGAATCGGGGAGCCACGGACTTATCCATGCCCATGCGATCGTGGAACTCTGTGTGGGTGAAACCCGGGCATACGGCAGTGACCTGAACGCCGGACTTCGCGTATGTGATGTTCGCCCACCGGCTGAATGTCACCTGCCATGCCTTGGCCGCCGAGTAGGTGCCGCGGTTGGCGAAGGCGGCGACACTCGCCACGTTGATGATCCGGCCGTTCCCCCGGGCCAGCATCACTTCGAGGGCAGCGTGGCACAGCTCCATGGGTGTCTGGACGTGCAGCCGAAGGTGTCGCCGTTCCTCATCCAGGTCGTTCCTCTCGAACGACTTCAGAAGCCCGATGCCGGCGTTGTTGACCAGCACGTCCACCGGACGGCCCGCGTCCCGCAAGCGGTCAGCAACTGCCGAAACCCCGACGTCGGTGGTCAGGTCTGCGGACAGGACCTCTGCCGAGATACTGAAGTCGCGTTCCAGCTCCTCGGCTTTGCCCTTCAGGCGTTCTTCGTCCCGGGCCACCAAGACCAAGTGGTGTCCGGCTTCGGCCAACTGGCGCGCGAATTCGGCACCGAGCCCGGCCGTGGCTCCGGTGACCAAGGCAGTGAGTTCATTGGCTCGTGTCGTCATGCGCCAAGACTAGTCCCCTCCCCAGCCCCCGCCGAGATGGCACCTCATGACAATGCCACCGAGGCGGGTTGTCACTAACTGGCACCTCGGTGCGTAGGATGGGTTTTGAAACGATGCAAAGTCGCAAAGGATTCCCATGGTCAACGACGCCCCATCCCTGCAGGAGCCACTGGTCCTCAACAACAACGGCGCCTGGTGCTGGTTCCAGGATGAGCGGGCACTCATCGATCCCGCCAACAACTCGCTGCTGGTCGGGTCTGTCGCCGCGCCGGAGGGCCCGGGAGGACTCGATCGCGGGGGCAACATCGAGATCTCTGTCCTGGATCTTGCTTCCGGCGAGTGCAGCATCCACGTCCTCCACGAACGCCTGGAGGCCGATGACCACAATGCGCCGGCTCTCCTGATCCGGCCGGATGGCCGTTACGTGGCAATGTACGCCAAGCACAAGACGGACAACTACTCACGGTGGCGGGTTTCCGCCCGCCCGCACGACGCTTCAGAATGGGAACCGGAGCAGCAGTTCGATTGGACTGAGCTTTCAGACGGGCGCGGTGCCACCTACTCCAACCTGCACGCGTTGAGCGCGGAGAACCGGGTCTATAACTTTGTCCGCGCCATCAACGATGACCCTACGCTGATGATCTCCGAGGACGACGGCAGCACCTGGGGTTACGGCGGCAAGCTCTTCACGCGCCCGAAGATCGGCTACGTCAACGGGTACACCCGGTACGCCTCCAATGGCATTGACCGCATCGACCTCATCACCACGGACCACCACCCGCGGGACTTCAACAACAGCATTTACCACGGCTACATCCAAGGCGATGCTCTCCATGACGCCGAGGGGCACGTTGTTAGCAAGCCCGTGATCGGCTCGGCGGGCATCAACCAGATGGCTCTCACCACCGTTTTTGAGGCCGGGATGACGCTCGACGGCGACACCCTCACCCATGGCTGGACTACTGACCTTCGCCGGCAGGGCAAGGAACTCGCCGCGATCGTCACCTGCCGGGCCAACGACGTCAACGGTCCGCTGCAGCGGGAGCAAATGCTCGACGTCGACGATCACCGCCTGCTGTACGCCCGCTTTGATGGGGTGCGCTGGGAACTTCATCCGCTCGCCGTCGCCGGCCCCGGCCTACTGCCGCACGAGCAGGACTACACAGGGCTGGGCGCCGTGGATCCCAACAACCTGGACCGGGTGTACATCTCCACTCCGGTGGATCCACGAACTGCTGTTGCTACTGCGCACTACGAGATCTACCGCGGTGTGACCTCCGACGCCGGCACCAGCTGGTCGTGGGAAGCCGTGACCGAAGACTCCACCGTGGACAACCTTCGCCCAATGGTGGTGCCCGGCGACCCGTCGGTGCACGCAGTGTGCTGGTTCCGGGGATCAATGAAGTCGTCGCAGGCCTACGAGACCCAGGTAGTAGTGCGCCGAGGTGGCATTTGATGACAATGTCTGCGACCACGATTGCCATTAACTGCCACCTCGGCGAGATCTGCTAGGCGAACTTTGCCAGGGGGTTGGCCAGTCGGCCTGCCATCTGGAGCCCACCGGAGGGATCCGAGATGTCCAGCATCTGCTGGTTGTTCCGCAACTGCAGGCGGTTGAGGCAGGACAGCTCGAAGTCCGCAGCGAAGAGATCGTGCATGGCGAACTGATCCGCGAGCTCCGGGTGGCGCTGCTGGTATTCGCGGAGTACGGCAGCTGCGGTTCCCCAGAACTCGTCCTCGCGAAGCGTCCCGTCCTCCACAAGGATGGCCCCGAGGAAGCGGAAGATGCAGTCGAACACGTCGGTGAAGATGGCCAGGACCATTTCCTCGGCGGGAATCTCGGCCTTCACGCGGGAGACCTCCTCCGGCAGTTCCAGTCTGTCCCCCATGACCACGATTTCCTCGGCGATGTCCTTCATGATCGCGCGGACGGGCACGCCGTCCTCAAGGATCAGGATGACGTTTTCGCCGTGCGGCATGAACGCGAGTTCGTACTCGTAGAGGCAGTGGACCAGCGGCACAAGGTAAGCCTCAAAGTAACGGCGAAGCCATTCAGTGGGCGCCAGGCCGGACCGCTCAATCAGTGACGTCACCACGGAGTTCCCGGCCGCATCCACGTGCAGCAGCGATGCCATGGTGGCCAACTGCTGCCCGTCCTTGAGCAGCGGAAGGGGACTTTCCCTCCACAGGGCCGAGAGCATCTTCCGGTACGGTGAGCCTTTGGCCGACGCAGCCTCGTAATAGTGGTTGTGGTAACCGATGGCTGCTGATTCACGGATCATGGCCAGGCCCCGGTTCTGGAGCTCCTGGTCATTTCCGATCAGTTCCTGCAGCCAGTCGTTGATGGCCGGCGTCGCCTTCATGTACTGCGGCGACAAGCCACGCATGAAGCCCATGTTCAGCACTGACATGGCCGTTTTGACGTACGCCTTCTCCGGGTAGTCCGTGTTGAAGAACGTGCGGATGGACTGCTGCGCTTGGTAAGCATCCTCGCCGGCTCCGAGGTGGACAATGTGGCGCTGGGCGATTTCAGCCGCGAACGTCACGGTGAGTTTGTTGTCCCACTGCCAGGGGTGGACTGGCATGAGCAGGTAGTCCTCGGGGGCCAGTCCGGATGCGGAGAGTTCAGCGTTGAACCAATCAAGGGTGGCCGGGCCGAGTTCGGCTTCAAAGTGCGTCCGGTAGTCCAGCCCTGCGCTTGAGGTGAAGACTGCCTTGCTGCGGTGCACCGCGATCCACTGCAGCTTCACCGTGGCACCTGTTTCCGGCGCGAACGCGTGGTAATCGACAATCCCGAAGCCCAGCCGGCCGTTGTTGGCCACGAAGCAAGGGTGGCCCTCGGTCATGCTGTGTTCGATGGCCTGGAAGTCGGCGGCCCGGTCTGCGCCGCCGGTGACGCCGGCAGCCAACTGGGCCGAGCTGAACGGTTTGCCTTGCTTGTAGGCGTGGCTGGCCAGCGTGCTGCTGATTTCCTCCAGATAGACAGGCAGCATTTCCTGGCGGATGGCCAGTGCCTCATGGAACTCGGCGATGAAGTCCAAAGCGTCCACCGGCAATTCCTCGCCGTCACGCAGCTTCACGATGGATTCCGCGGAGACGGACCAGTGCTCCAACTGCAGGAGGCGCGCCCGGAAGCGATACTCAACGGTGTCGTCGTCGCTCACCACCTTGTAAAGGCCGACGCCGGCGCCCTCCTCCCGGATCAGCTCCGGAACCAGGATGCGTTCGTGCGAGAACTCGGCGATCGCCTTCCGGACCAAGTGCCTGTTGGCAATGGCCCAGCGTTCAGGGGTCAGGTGGGACACGGAATCAACGGCGGTTTTAGTCGCGTTGTCGGCAGTGGTGGTCACAGGGATTCTCCTCTGGTCGCCGCGACGGGCGCGGCCAGAATCGGGGTCAGGGTGGCGAGGAAATCCTCGCGCGTGCAGAAGCTCAGGAGCCCCTGCTTGTGGTCTTCGGCGGGATCGACGGCGGGAAGGGTCACCACGCCGTGGGGGCGGAAGCCCACCTTCTCGTTGAGCACATGGATCTTGTGGTTGCGGGCGTCAGGTTCGACGACGACCCGCTGGGTTGCCGGGTCGTCGAACAGTTCGGCCATCACGGACTGCATGACGGACGTAGTGAAACCAGCCTGCGGGTCACCGCTGGGCGGGGCCACGAGCAGGTGCATTCCAATGTCGCCGTCCTGGACCTCGTAGACGTCCGCCAACGGCGAGGATTCGGGACGGTACCGCTCCATCAGGAAGGCGGGGACGCCGTCGTCGAGCCCCAAGAATGCTTGGTGATGGCCCGAGTCGGAGATCTTCGTGTATTCCTCCACAACGTCCTGCTCAGTGGCCGAAACCATGCCCCAGAACCGTGCATACTCCTGGCTGACCCAGCTGTGGAGGACGGGTGCGTCCGTCACCGGATCGACGGGCCGGAATGTGAAGCTCATACAGCGGCTCCAGCGGTTTCCGGAAGTACTGCGGCCACGGGTGCGGGCGCACCGAACTGCTGGAACGCGATGCTGCGCTCGATCGGGTAGACCTCGCGGCCCGTGATCTCGCGCAGGATGCAGGAGTTGCGGTAGGCAGCCATGCCGAGGTCCGGCGTGACGAAACCGTGCGTGTGCAGCTCGGCGTTCTGGACGAAGATTTCGCCGGGTTCGACGCCGGTCCCATAGTTGCGCTCGACGTCGAAGCGGCCCTTGGCGTCGCGGCGGATGCGATCGTGGATGCCGGCCAGGAAGGCGGGCTCTTTGTAGGTATAGCCGGTAGCGAGGACGACGGCCTCGGACTCCAGCGAGTAGCTCTGCCCGTGTTCCTCGTGGTGCAGCTGGAGCGTGTGGGTGCCCGTGGTGGCGTCCCACTCTGCGGCAGTGAGGGACGAGTGCGTGTGCAGCTGGGTGTCCACCATGCCGGAAAGGCTCTTGGTGTAGAGGAGATCGTAGATGTCGTCGATCAGGTCCGAGTTGATGCCCTTGTACAGGTTCTTCTGGCTCTTGATCAGGGAGTCCCTTTGCTCGCCTGGGAGCGAGTGGAAGTAGTCCACGTACTCCGGCGAGGTCATCTCAAGCGTGAGCTTGGTGTATTCCAGCGGGAAGAAGCGACCGGAGCGGGTCACCCAGTTGAGCTGGTAGCCGTAGACGTCGATTTCCTGAAGGAGTTCGTAATAGAGTTCAGCGGCGCTCTGGCCACTGCCCACGATGGTGATGCTGCGCTTGGACTGCAGCTCACTCTTCCTCGACAGATAGTCAGCGTTGTGGAGGACAAGCCCGCCAGCTTCGACTATCCCTGCACAGGAGTCCGGAACGTACGGGGACGTACCGGTGCCAAGGACCAGTTTGCGGGCGCGAAGTACCTCAGCGCCGTCCGGGCCCTGGACCGAAAGGCGGTACACGCCGTCGTCGTACGTCACATCCAGCACATCCGTGCTAAAACGAACCGACTCAAGCTGGCCGGCCACCCACTGGCAGTACTGGTTGTATTCGGCGCGCAGCGGGTAGAAGTTCTCCCGGATATAGAAGCGGTACAGGCGGCCCGTCTGCTTCAGGAAGTTCAGGAAGGAGAACGGCGACGTCGGGTCCGCCAGAGTAACGAGGTCCGCCATGAACGGGACCTGCAGGTGCGCGGGCTCCAGCATCATGCCGGGGTGCCAATCGAAGGACTCGCTGCGGTCAAGGAAGACGCAGTCGAGGTTTTCCACCGGTTCGCTCAGCGCGGCCAAGCCCAGGTTGAAAGGCCCGACGCCGATACCGGCGACGTCGTAAATCTTGCCGTTGTCTTGGGTGCTCACGCTGCAGCCTCCGTGGTGTCCGCGAGCAGGCTGTCGCCCGTCCGTCGGATAAGTTCGATGATTTCCTGGATGTCCCTCAGGCTCGCCTCGGCGTTGAGGAGGGTGAATTTGAGGTAGTGGCGGCCCGCCACCTTGGTGCCGGCAACAACGGCCTCACCGGAGGCGAAGATCGCGGCGCGGATGGCCGGGTTAAGGGCGTCCGCAGCATCCTCATCCAACTGAACGCCGTCGATCACGGGGCGGTAGCGGAACACCAAAGTGCTCAGCTGCGGTGCGGCGGCGAGCTCGAATTCGGCGTCGTCAGCCAGCAGCGTTCCCACTCGCGCGGCGAGGTCGATCGCTTCATCGAACAGCGCACCGATCGCGTCTGCACCCATGATGCGCAGCGTGAGCCACAGCTTCAAGGCGTCAAAGCGGCGGGTGGTCTGGATGCTCTTGTCCACTTGGTTGGGGATCTCGGCCTTCGCGGCGCTCTCCGGGTTCAGATAGTCCGCGTAGTAGGTGACGTGGCCCAGCATGGAGCCGTTGCGGACCAGGACCGCGCTGGAGCTGACCGGCTGGAAGAAGGTCTTGTGGAAGTCCACTGTGACGGAGTCCGCAAGGTGGATCCCGTTCAGGAGGTGGCGGTGGCGGCCGGAAACGATGAGTCCTCCACCGTAGGCGCCATCCACGTGCAGCCAGGAATCGTAGGCGCGAACCAAGGCGGCCATTTCGGACAGCGGGTCAACTGAACCGAAGTCCGTTGTCCCGGCAGTTGCCACGACCGCCATCGGCACCAGGCCGGCGTCGTGCGCTTCAGCCAGAGCGGCCGCGAGGGCGGTCGGGTCCATGCGGTGGTCTTCGCTGGTAGGCACTGCGATAACGGCGTCGAAGCCGAGGCCCAGCATCGAAGCAGACTTCTGGATGCTGAAGTGGCTGTCCACGGAGGTGAAGATCCGGAGCCGGTCCAGCAGGTGCGGCAGGCGTGCGTCCCCATTCGCGGCCCGCAGCTTGGCGACGGCGTGATTGCGGGCAATCAGCAGTGCCTGGAAGTTGGACTGACTGCCACCCGAGGTGAACACTCCGTCAGCTTCGGCGTCGAACCCGATGCGCTCCGCGGTCCAATCGATGAGGCGGCGCTCGATCATGGTGGCGCCGGCGCTCTGGTCCCAGGTGTCCATGGAGGAGTTCACGGCAGAGAGCACCGCTTCGCCAACCAACGCGGGAATGACCACCGGGCAGTTAAGGTGCGCGGCGTAGCGGGAATCGTGGAAGTAGATGGCGTCCTTGAGGTAGAGCTCGTCGAGCTCCTCGAGAGCGGCGGCCGTGTCCGGCAACGGACGCTCAAGATCGACGGCTCCGACCTTCGCCTTCAGTTCAGCATGCCCGACGCCGGTGAACGGCTGGGTGGTCCGCTGGACTTTGGTGGAGACCGCATTGACTCCCTGAAGAACCTGCGCGACGTAACTGGGAGAATTTCGTGCGTTGAACAGCTGGTTGGTGGCAGCGAGGGCCAGTTCCACTTTGGAGCCAAAATCCTGCTCCTGAGCGATCCGCTCTTCGACACTAGGTGACGTCACGTCAGCTTCCTTCCATTGCGTTGGGGCGCTTATTAGCAAAGGCAAGCCTTACTTAGGTAAACCTTTCCGTCAAACTTTTGTGACCTATTTCGCTTAGAAGGCGGTTTCTCGTGCTTCTACCGCCCGGTAGCACGTCATTGACTTTTCTTCAGGCCCCTTTGGGTGCAAAATATGGCACTCTTTTCGGCCACCGAGTGTTGCCATCAGGCCACATGCGCGGGCCCCGCCTTCCGGGCGACAAGGGGTAGAGTGCAAGGACTATCCGCTGTCAACGGTTGGGGGACCACATGAAGGACCACGTTCACGAGCGCATCGGCTTCCGCGAAATCGACGAACATGGGAACGCCGTGCAGGCCGTCAGCCCCCACGTGCCGGAGACCGCAGGCCCCGAACGCAAGCGCGTCCCGGTCAACCCGTTCATCATTGCGTTGTGGGTTCTCGACGCCGGCCTTGCTTGGTTCGGAATGTGGGCTCTTACTAATGCGATCAGCGCGATGGTGGGGCCTATGCCAGTCCAGTCCGCCGAATCAGCCCAAGTGAACTTCATGATGTTCTCCAACGCACCGTATGCGCTCTTGGGCGCCGCCCTGATCACCGCCGGCCTCCTGTTCTGGCACGCGGTTCAGTGGCAAAAGAAGCGACCGACCAGGTAGTAGTTGACGACGGCGGCCGCACTCATGTGATGGCTGACTGGTTCTTTCCGGTTTTGTGAGTTCAAGGAAAATGCGCGGCAACCGGGGTTGGGGCCCCGATTGCCGCGCATTCCTGTCCTACGCCTCGGAACGCTTGCGGCGTCCAACGAGGAACAGGAACAGTCCCGAGCCAACCACCAGAAGACTGATCGGCAACACGGTGAGGACAACTCCCGTGTTCGCCAGTGGGCCTTCAGGTTGGTTCGGAACAACCGGCGGGAAAGTCACAACAACACTTGCAGGTGGTGTGGTGACAGGGGGTCCCGTCGGAGGCGTACCCGACGCGGTCGCCGTGTTGGCGACCTTGCCGGCGTTGATGTCCGCCTGGGTGATTGCGTAAGTTGCCGTTGCAGTCAACGTCTCGCCGGGCAGCAGGGTCCCTGCAGCACCAGGCCAGGCGTAAGCCACGGCCGACAGGCCCGGCATCGGATCGTTGACAGCAATATCCGTCATGGGCACATTCCCGGCGTTCTTTGCCGTGAACTTGTAGCTGATGATGTCACCCACTTTGGTGGGGTCGCCCACGCCGGAAGCATCCGCTGTCTTGGTGAACGCCAAGCCGGAATTCGGCGTTAGCGGGGTGTCTGTTTCGCCCGGAGGTGGCGTTACCGGTGGACCGGTGGGCGGAGTACCCGTGGTCGTGGCGCTGTTGGCGACATGACCGGCGTCGATATCAGCCTGCGTGATCGCGTACGTTGCCGTAGCCGTCACCGTCTGGCCGGGCAGCAGCTCGCCCGGGATGCCTGGCCAGGTGTAAGTGAGCGGTGAGAGACCAGCCAGCGGATCCGAAATGGACACGTCCTTCAACGTGACGTTGCCGGTGTTCTTGGCCGTGAAATCATAGGTAATCACGTCACCCACCATCGACGGCCCGTCCATTGCAGGTGCCACAGCGGTCTTGCTGAACTCCATCGCAGGAGCCGGGATCAACGGGGTATCCGTTTCGCCCGGAGGAGGAGTTACCGGCGGACCGGTGGGCGGAGTACCCGTGGTCGTGGCGCTGTTGGCGACATGACCGGCGTCGATATCAGCCTGCGTGATCGCGTACGTTGCCTTAGCCGTCACCGTCTGGCCGGGCAGCAACTCGCCCGGGGTACCCGGCCAGGTGTAGGTCAGCGCGGACAGGCCATGCAGCGGGTCATTGATGGTGACGCCAGTCAGCGGCACGCTTCCGGTGTTCTTCGAAGTCAAGGTGTAGGTGATCTGATCGCCTACAACCGACGGATTCTGGATGTCAGAAGAGTCGGCTGACTTACTGAACTCCATGGCCGGACCAGGAGTCAACGGGGTATCGGTTCCTGCGGGCGGCGGGGTGACTGGTGGACCTGTCGGAGGATTACCTGTGGTGGTTGCCGAGTTGGCAACGTGCCCCGCCTCGATATCAGCCTGCGTGATCGCATACGTTGCCTTAGCGGTCACCGTCTGGCCGGGCAGCAGCTCGCCCGGGGTACCCGGCCAGGTGTAGGTCAGCGCGGACAGGCCATGCAGCGGGTCATTGATGGTGACGCCAGTCAGCGGCACGTTTCCGGTGTTCTTCGAAGTCAAGGTGTAGGTGATCTGGTCGCCTGCAACCGACGGCGTCTGGATATCAGATGCATCCGCAGACTTGGTGAACTCCATCGCCGTTGCCGGAACGGCCGTGTTGGTGAGCACGCAGCTGATATCGGCGCCGGCAACGGGTGCGAGATCCAGCGAACCATCAAAGGCATCACCGTTGGGCAGTCCGGCCTGCAGACCGTTGGCATCGACGCAAGTGATGGCGCTGTCATAGCTGGCCAGGTTGGCGCCGCCAGACTCGGTCAGGAAGTAGGTGGCGTCTGCTGTGGCGATGTATTCGCCAGTCACGCCCGTACCAGCAGTAACAGTGGAACCCGTACCGGTGGTGGTCGCGTTGGCGGTGTTGCTGACAACGGGTCCTGTGGCTGAACCCGTATGGATTTCAACGGTGAATTGATCCGAATCCAGCAATCTCGGGGCGTCCAGTGCCTTGGTCAGCTCGAGGCGCGGTGCACGAACGATCAGAGTGGCGTTTGCCGGAGGGTTGAGGTTGATCGCGATGTTGGCGGAACCGTTGACATAGGTTCCCTCCCCGGCGGCCGTGACATCTACGGTGATGGTGCATGAGGTCATTCCCAACGCCATATCACCGCCCATGACGGAAAGGGTGTTGCTTCCAGCTATGGCCGTCCGTACCAATGGATTGGTACCCGACGTCTGAACACACGTGCCCCCAATGTTTGGGGTCCCGGCGACAACCACTCCGTCCGGGAGGGTGTCCGTGATAAACCAGTCGTTCTTGGCCTTCAGGTCATCCGTATTGGTCACCGTCAGGGTAACCGTGGAGGTTTCGCCAGGTCCGATGAGGGAGGGCGTGAAGGACTTGTCCACTTGGGGCGTGACGTCCACAATCTGCGGGAGGTCGAAGGCGACGTCGTTACCCGATCCGGTGGTGGCTTCGTTCCTCAGCTCGAGGCCAAGGGAAGGGGTTGTGCCCGCGGGAATCTGGTAGGCAGCAGATTGGAGCTTAGTGACCTGCACTTTTGCCAGG
This sequence comes from Arthrobacter sp. 18067, assembly GCF_902706295.1. Classification (GTDB taxonomy): domain Bacteria; phylum Actinomycetota; class Actinomycetes; order Actinomycetales; family Micrococcaceae; genus Arthrobacter. The sequence goes on from NZ_CACSJJ010000010.1 coordinate 78,787, forward strand.
TTGCTGCCGCCACAGGGGTCAAGCCCTGTACTGAGCACTTGCCGTGTGCCGTTGATGAGAAGGCTGAAGGTCTCGCTGGCGTGTGCCGCATGGCAATTCACCTGTGCGAAGTAGCCGGACACGGCGTAGTAATGGCCCGCGATCGCGGGAATCGTGTTGGCTTTGGTACGGAACTGGACACCCGGCGCAATGATTCCCGAGGCGCTGTTGGTGTACTCAGAGAGCGACTGGTTGCTGGCAGCCTGCGATGCTGCTTGCCCTTGCGCTATGCCGAGGGCAGTCGACATTTGCTGGATTTGGCCCCAGCCTTCGGGCTGGTTCCTGAGGCAACCGGTATCAGAGGTCGGCAGCGGGGTCAGGGAGTTCAGTATCCAGCCGTCACATTGTCCGCCGGCCGGCGTATAGGGCGTATCAGCCGTGTACATCTCGTTGGCTGCGGCCGGGCCACCCGCGTAGTCGAGAATGCTGATGGCACCAGCGGTGGCATTCTGGTTCGAGAAGTCTTCCGTGTAGACGGGTGTGCCTGGTTGAGCTACGCCAGGGGTGCCGGGCGTCGTGGCCAAGACTGGCGGCGCTAAGGCGCCACCTACCCACAGCGACATGATCGCTGTGGCGACAACTGCCGCCAACAGCTTCTGTGGACGTGTGTGTTTCACGGGTTTTCTCGCTTCTAGTGGTCACGCAAGAGGCCGATCCACAGACACGAACCGGCATCGAGCTAGGCTTCTCGCCAGTACTCCAGTGGAAGAAGTCGCGTGTTCGTGACGCGAAAATCTGAGAAATTTCAAAAATATTTAAGAAATTCTCGGCAGACTACTCCCGGGCAGGTCCTGCCGGGCGTGGAATGCCAACCGAAGGCTTACCAAAGGGCACGCTAAAGCCCGCTGGCGTAACTAAAGCGAGGTCAGCCGCAAAATGCAGAGAGCGCCTAGTGGAAGGTGTTGGTGAAGTTCTTGGTGACGACGCCCTGCCCGGTGAATCGGTAGTTCAACGTTCCGCTCTCAGCGGAGGCAGGCATGGCAATTCCCAGCGTGAACGCGAGGCCGTTATTGGCCAGGGAATCAGTGGTGCAACGAACCTGGCGGACACTCGAAGACTCGTTGGCGCATTTCCATCCCGCTGGGGCAACCGTCTGTCCCGCCAGAAAAGTCGCTTGGTCCGGAATGATGAAGAGCACGTCACCGCTTGTCGGTACGCCCTCACCTTGAAGCGAGAACTCCACCTGCAGTTCCCGTTCCGTCGGAATCGGCCCCTCGGCGGCCGAGAATGTAGCGTCAACCGTTTGGGTCGAGGAAGCCGTGGACGCCAAAGCCGTGGCTGCCGGCGTCGACGTTACGGTCCCGGAGTCGACCACGACGGCACTCCGCGGCGACGGCGCCGCCGTAGGAATCACGACGGCGGGAAGCTGGGGTGCCGCTTCCACGGGAGGTCCCGATGCCGGTGCGGACGTTTGTGATTCGGAGGGACTAGGCGTCGCCGTGGGCGCCGCTTCCTTGGCCGGAGGGACGTCGGACGTAGCCTCTGAAGTGGCGGTGGACTGCGAAGCCGGCTGAAGAAACCAAGCTAGCGCACCAGCCATCGCCACCACACCCAAGACAACGGCAGCGGTCAACTTCCATACTTTGCTAAGGCTGCGGAACCCGTGGCTGGCGACGTTGCCCGGTACAGCGTTTCCTGCGCCAGCGGCCGCGCCTGCTGCCGTTCCTCCGTAGCCAATGGCTGCAGCTACACCCGGGGTGAATGTGATCCCTGTGAGCAACGGGAACAGGATGGCGCGCATGCCGCCTTGGACGTCATTGAGTTCCAGCAACAAAGCCGTGCATTTGGCGCAGCCTTCCAGATGTTCGCCGACCTTTTCCTTCGACGTCCGCTTCAGCGCATTGCGGGCGTACTTCCCCAATTGGCTGGCATATTCGTCACAGGCTTCGTCAACCGTACCGCTGATGTGATGTTGCAGGTAAGCCTGGCGCAGGCCTTCCCTGGCCCTTAGCGCCAATGCCGAAACACCGTTGGGGGTAAGCCCCACAAAGGGAGCAGCCGCTGCGGGCTTCAGGCCTTCGATGTCCAAGTGCCAAAGAACGGCCTGCCAACGCTCAGGCAATGATTTGAAAGCCTTGGCCATAATGGTCGACTCAAGGTCGCTGAGGACGGGATCGTCATCCAAAACAGGCGTATCGAGAAGCGTGTCATCGTCTGCGGTCGGCATGCGGCGGGCCTTGCGGTTCCGATCGTGGGCGGTACGCCGCACAACTGTCAGGAGGTAGGACCGGAAAAACTCCTTAGGCCCCTTGCCTTCTGTCAGCAGTTGGAAGATCGAGGCAAAAGCCTCGGCCACGACGTCATCGGCATCGCTGGGGTTGTCCGCCTGGGAGCGGGCCACATATTGGGCGACTTTCAAATGCCGCTCATAAAGCACGTCGAACGCATTCGTGACACCCTGGCGCACCAAAGAAATGATCTGGGGATCGCTGCCGGTGGCCATCGCCAAAGTTGGTGACTCCCCGTCGGCGCCTACCGCAAATACTTGATCCATAAACAATAGTGTGACATCAGAAGTCGTTTGACTTGAATCGGGTGTCCCCCGCCTGTAGAGAACTCCTCTTTTCGCATCACGATTCCGCCTCCCGCCCCACGTATATGACGTGACCTTCCAACCCCCAGGTGCGAATCGAGGAACAATGGACATCCAGCGCCCCCGCCCCTTCCTGAAGCTGATGCGTGCCATCCACAAGGACGCAGCGCAGCAACAAAACGCAATCGTTCGCGGATTGCCGCCACGCCGTTCGGCCATGCTCGCCAGGAAGAAGAATGCGGGACATGTTGCTCTGGTCTATGGAGCTGACAGGTCCGTGGCCATTCCGGGCGATACCGTCATCTTCACCGCGTGGATCACCAACGACTCCGCAAGCCACCTTCGCGACGTGACGCTGGTACCCCGTTCCTTCACCAACGAGGGCATGGAGATGTTGTCCTACACAGCAGAACCCGTCGAGCGTGACCTGCGAATCCGCCTCCTGGCTCCCGGCCAATCCGTGATGCGGAGCTTTTCCTACCTGGTCACGGACGCCGACCACATCCATGGCGGCTGCCTGGTCAGCGCAATGCAGGTCCGCGCGACATGCCGCGGCCGGGTAATTTCCGATGAGCACGACGCGATAGTCTCCCTCAGCGGTACACGGAAGGACTGGCCGTTCCCGTTCGACAGGGCCGAACAGCCGCGAAGGCGCAGGAAGGACGCCGGGCGGCCGGTGCCCGCTTAGGCCCTACTCGTTGTCCGGTTCGCCCACCGGTTTCTCCGCGGGCCAGTCGACATCCTGCTCGTATCCTTCATGTTTTTTCAGGTACGCAGCGATGTACGGGCAATGCGGAATGATGCGCTTGCCGGCCGCCACCACATCGTCCAAAGCAAAATGGGCCAGCACCTTGGCCAGGCCTTGGCCATTGAACTGGGGCTTCGTTTCGGTATGGATGAAGTCGATGTGACCGGGCCGGTCCAGGAACTGTGAAATCACGGCCAGTTCGCCGTCTACGTGCAGCTCATAGCGGTGGAACTTGTCATTGCGCACCGTAGTGACGCCAGGGCGAAAAGACTCTGCCAGTGAATCCGTGTACTCGGTCATGGTTCGAGATTGGCACTTAAACCTGGCTCTGGCAACGTGGGCGACCGACCTTCCCGACGCTCCAGGACATTACCTACGGGCGGTGGCGGCAGCACCGGCGTCGGAACCCTGCCAAGCAAAAGAACTGAAAGGGCAAAGCATGCCGCTCCCCCACCCAACAGAGCCAGCGTCAAACCGTTGAACGCTGCGTCCGCCACTGGAATCAAGACCACGACGGCGGCCGTCACCACAGCGGTACGCGAGGGACCACGGGCGTGGCTGGCCGCCGTCGGACGGTTCTCAAGGCGGCCAAAAAGCCACACCACCGGAACGAGCAGGCTCACGACAGCGAAAAAGACGGGAATTCGCGCCCACCACCACTCTGCGGTCCCGGCCAGGGGTTTGGGTAGGTCGGTGAGCAACAGCAGCCCTGACATACCTACCAGCAGCGGCAGATGCCACAGGTAAACGGTCATGGATCGGCGCCCCACGACAGCAATCGTCGACTGGATCCAGCGAACTCCCGCAAGCCATCCAATGCCGTTTCGCAGCAGTTGGAGTGTTGCGGCCTGCGAGATGCCCAGCAACAGCAGGCACAGGTTGGGCGGGTTGATATTGACCACCATGTTCCCGGGATAAACAGCCACGCCAGTCACGAGTCCCAGGAGCAAGTTGCTGGAAACAACGGCACCAACCAGCCAAGTGCGGCTGCGCTGTTCGAAGAAGCCGTCGGCCATGAGGAATCCCAACTGCTGGACCGCGCACCACACGAAGATCAGATTGGTGAACGCGATCACGGGGAGAGCGCCGCGAAGGGAATCGACGGTGACAATCAGTACCACCAAAGCCGCCAGAGTCAGCAATGGTGCGCGTTGGTGAAACCGGGCCATGAGGGGAATGCTGAGCTGCGCGGTCAGATAGGCGGCCAGGAACCACAAGGGCATGGCCGCGCCGGCGGTCATGAGCTGGATGACTTGGGGATGGACACCAAGCAGCAGCGCCACCCACAGCCCTCCCCACATGAAAGCGAGCAGTGCCATGGCCGGGCGGACCAGGCGCAGGAGCCTGAGCTGGGCGAAGTCGAACCCGGTACCGCCGCGAGCCTTCAACCGCCGCCACGACTGCAGCCCGGTCACACCGCCAAGGACAAAGAACAACGGAACGATCATGAGCGCCCAGGCAACGGGAACAAACCAGCCTTGATCCATGAGCACGTTCTCCGTGGTGACCGTCCCGTCCTTGTGTAAAGCAGAACTGACCATCATGCAATGGCATGCCACCACCACCAGCAGGCAGGTGAAGCGGACAAGATCGATCGCCGGATCCCTTCGCGCAGCCGTTATTGCGTTGACCGCAGGATACGTGTCCCTCTCCATGGCTCTCCCTACGAGGCACGCACCTGCGTGCTGACTCCATTGTCCGCCCGGGCGGGGGCCGGAGCCAGCAGGCGGGCCAGGCTAGTCCCGCCCACCCCGGAGCAGCCGCCTCCTCTGTTCCGGGTCTCGGGCTGCTGCGCATGCCGCTGCCGCCAACCCGAACGATCCTTCCAAAACAGCCGTGTCCGCTCCTGCCGTTGCACCGAATGCGGCGAACTCCGCGGTGTGGTGGGCGGCGCCACGCACGTCATAGCCGACAACGGGGTGGATGGATGGCACCACTTGCGAGACATTGCCCATGTCCGTGGAAGCCACAGGATCTGCGTTGAAGGAAACGTCCCTGCCCTTGTCCTGCATCGCTTCCCGGTAGGCCTGGGACAGGAACGGGTCCTGTTGCAACTCGGCATAATCGTTGCCCTTCGGGGTCACGTGCAGGGTGCAACCGCTCGCGAGGGCGCCGGCTTCCAGGCAGCGCCGGACCTTGTCCTGGATCAGACGCAGCTGGTCGATTCCGGGAGCCCGCATTTCCACACTCGCCCGTGCACGCTCGGGAATGACGTTGACGGCGCTGCCACCCTCGGTGACGATAAGGGACACGATCGATCCGGCCGGGAGTTGCTGCCTCGCCAAAGCAATGGCCAACTGTGCGACCACCAGCGCGTCCAAAGCGTTGACCCCTTCAGAAGGTGCTGCTGCCGCGTGTGCCGGGCGCCCTTCGAAAAGCACCTCCCACATGGACATCGCCAACGAGGAGCCCCCCACTACATCCGCAGCGCCGGCGTGGACCATCATGGCGAGCGATACGTCGTCGAAGAAGCCTTCCTCGATCAGGTCCACTTTGCCTCCGGTGGTCTCTTCCGCCGGCGTCCCCAGCACCTTGACGGTGATGTCCAGCTCCCGGGCCACAGCGGCCAGTGCCAAGGCTGTCCCCACCGCACTGGCCGCGTTGACGTTGTGGCCGCAGGCATGCCCGATGTCCGGCAAGGCGTCGTATTCAACACAGAGCGCCACCACCAGTTCACCGGTGCCGTATCTCGCGCTGAAGGCCGTCTGCTGCGCCGGCTGCGCTTCATCGAAAGTGAACCCGGCTTTTCGGAGCAACGTTTGAACGCGTTTGACGGCGCGGAACTCCTCCCCACCAAGCTCCGGATCAGCGTGGATGGCGTGGCTGAGGTCCAGAATTTCCGTCATCCAACGCTGCACTGCGCTGTCCAGCGTGGCGTGAAGGCTGTCCCGCGTGGCGTGAAGGTCGCGTTGGGAAGCAATCACGACGGCGGACCCCCGGGTCCCGCTTTCAACCCCGGCGGTCATGCCGTCACCCCAGCGGGCTGTCGCTTCGGGTAGCGGGCGCTGGCCGCTGCAGCAACCAGTGCCGCGAACGCCAGGGTTCCCCAGATGGTCAACAACCCGGTTTCGGTGATGCGGCCGGACTCGACGGACGCTGATGACAATAGTTTGACTACTGCCGCTCCCACCGCGATGCCTACTGACAATGCCAGCTCGTTGAGCCCCGCGGCCGTTGACGTTTCCTCCAAGGCAACGCCCTCCACCGACAGGGAGCGGGTTCCCGCCTGGTACATCCCCAGGCTCAGGTTGAACATCGCGAAGCCGAGGCAGTAGCCGGCAAAGGAACCATGGGCGAGCATCATGACCAGGAATCCGCCTGCGAGCATGACGCCGGCAAGAACGAGCGTGGCCCGCTCACCGAAACGCCGCAAGGCCCGTGCTGTCAGTAATGAGGACACCAGCGAAAGAACGGAAGCCAAGGCCAGGACGATCGCAATCATCAGGGGGCTGAGGCCAAACCCATAGCCGGTCTTGTCCGGGTTGGAGTGCAGGAAGATACCGTTGGTGCCGAAGTAGCTGATGGAGGCAAAGCCGAAGAAGAACGTTGCCAGGGAAATGACCCGGATCCGCGGATTGGCGAGCATGCGCAAGTCCATGAACCGACTGCCGGCACCGCCGCTGTAATCGCGTTTGGCCCAATAGGCCAGCAGTGCGAGTCCCAGCAAACCGGCCCCCAGCGTGCGGGCGTCCAGCCATCCCCATTCCGGTGCCATGGAGAGCGCCACAACAAAGGCGATGAGACCGAGCGAGCACGCCAACAGCGGGGCCAGGGCGATGCCCTCACGAGTCGGGATCCCGGCGTCGGGCAGTAAGAAGGAACAAACCAAGGCGATCACCGCGAATGGCACAGCGACCCAGAACCCCAAGGTGGGATCCGTGACGCCCACGATCCCGGCGAGCAAGCCACCGGCACCCACCATGATCATGAGCATGCCGATCATGACGCTGACACCCGTGCGGGTATCAGCGTGGCTGGTAACGCGGAGGATTCCCATCATCAGGGGGATGAAGCCCACCACGCAGGTGAGCATGACAACGCCCAGGGTCACCGTCCACAGCGATGGCCACAACGCCATGAGCAGCACGCCGACAGTCACCACACCGGTGGACCACCGCAGCACAAGACGGTAACCGTAGCTGTCGCCGAGCCTCGAAATGATGGGGGTCAGGACCGCGAAACTGACGTTGGAGATGAGGAAAATGCCGTTGATGGTGGGGTCGTCAATCTCGAAGACCGGTCCCAGCGCAGGCAGGATGGGGTTCAAGTACCCCTGGGTGACGCCACTGAGCGACTCGATGAGCGCCATTGCCAGGATCATGCCCGCTATGGCCCTGCGGGTGGTGGCCGCTGCCGCAGGAGATGCTGTGTTGCTTGCCATGTGTTTCCTTGGATGTTGTGCCGGTTGATTCGACCGGATTCGCCTGTGGTGATGCGAGTCACAACGTTAGGGTGGTCAATTACACTGAGCTCCAGATTGTTCGAAACCAACACAAGGCAGCGAATATTGAACGAATCATCCATCATCACCGAGTTGGACCTGGAAATCCTCAATGCACTCCAGATCAATCCGCGGGCGGAATGGAGCCGGGTGGCGGATGCGCTGGGGTTGTCCGGCCCAACCGTCGCGCGGCGCTGGCAAGGCCTGGCGGAGAGCCGGCTGGCATGGATTACGCCGTCCCCCGGCCAGCGCTACCTCAACGCAGGTTGGTCCGCTTTCATCCAACTCTCGTCGCTGCCTGGCGAAACCGAGGCTCTGATTCAACGGCTGTGCGCGGAGCCCGCCTTCGGCACGGTGTCGATGGTCACGGGCTCGCACGATGTGTTCATTGATTGCTTCGCGGCGAGCCACGACGAACTGATGGACATTGTCACGGACTCCTTTCCGAAGCTTCCGGGCGTCACGCACCGCGAGGTCGTTTTCGTCACCAAGCTGTACCGGCAGGCCTCTGAATGGCGCAGTGGGACGCTGGAACCCGCTCGCGCTCGACAGGTCTCGTCGCAGTCCAAGGCCGCGCCCGCAGGCTACTCACTCGATCGATTGGACGCCGCACTGCTGGAGGAACTCGCCAACGACGGCCGCGCCAGTTGGGCTGATCTGGGCACCGCCTGTGGCGTTTCACCGCAAACAGCACGACGCCGGGTGGAGCGGTTTCTGGCGTCCGGCTACGTCACGCTGAGGTGCGATGCCTCTACTGCAGCGAACAGAGGCCTGCGGGAGGTCACGCTCATGCTCAACATCCCGGCGCAATTCGTTGACGACATTGGCCGCTACTTCGCGGCACAAAGCAACTGTCGCCTCTGTGCCCAAGTGCTGGGCACGCAGAACCTGGTGGTCACGTTGTGGGTGCGAGACTACTTGGAGGCCCAGGCGTTTGAACGGGAACTGGCAGAGCGCGCACCGGGCAGCACAGTGATCTCCCGGCAGGCCGTCGTCCGTACCTACAAACGATTGGGCCACGTGCTTGACGGGAGCGGACGCAGTCTGTCCGTGGTGCCCCTTCCGCTGTGGAGGGAAGCACCTTAAAGGAATCCACAAGTGGTGATTGGGGTCTGGACGGGGCGCAGAAACACCGGCAGGATCAGACGCATGACTACGTCCATTTTCGTAAACCTGCCCGTCAGCGACCTCGAGGCCTCCAAAGCCTTTTACACAGCACTTGGTTATTCCATCAACCCAAACTTCACCGACGAGACAGCCGCCTGCGTGGTCTTCAGCGACACCATTTACGCCATGCTCCTGACCCACGACAAATTCAGCCAATTCACCAAACAGCCCATCGCAGACACCAAGAACTCGACGGCGGCAATCGTCGCCCTCTCCGCCGACAGCCGCGAATCCGTGGACGCCCTGGCCAGCAAGGCGCTTGAGGCCGGCGGGTCCGAAACGTATGACCCGCAGGATCTTGGCTTCATGTACAGCCGGGCATTCCGTGACCTGGACGGCCACCACTGGGAAGTCCTCTGGATGGACGAAGCCGCAGCGCAGGCTGGCCCGCCGGAGCACTAGCCCAGCGTTACCGCCAGCACCCCGAGCACGACCGCGAGCAGCGGAGTGGTGCCTTGTAGCGTCGCTGCACGGAGATACTTTTTGCCGCTCGCTGCGAGCACCAAGGCTGCCAGGAGCATTGAACCGCAGCTGCTGAAGACAAGGGTCCAGCCGACCTGGGGTGACCCAGCCCAGACGGCGATGATGCCGATGAGTGCGCCGATGGCCAGGAACAGGTTGTAGAAGCCCTGGTTATAGGCAAGGGGTTTGGTGGTCTCGGCGTCAGCCTGCGAGGTGAGGCTGAAACGCTTCCACGTGGCCGGTTTGGTCCAGGTGATGGACTCCATGGTGAAGATGTAAACGTGGAGCAGGGCGGCAATCAGGGCAAAAATCAGGGAGGCCAGGATCATGGTTTGATCCTAGCCTCCCTGATGTACTGTGCCGGTGATACGCCGGGGCTCAGGCGCTAAGCAGTTCCAGCGTGGCGCCCGCGAACATCGCAGCGGAACCGTTCCACCTGGCCAGCAGGCCTTGGAGGTTCTCGCCGTCCGCGCGGTGCGCCGAAGTTTCAGCTTCGAGAGTGGAGAGGATTCCGGTCCGGAGTTCCGTATTGAAGTTGACCTTGCCCACCTGCATGGTCGGCGCCTTTGCAAGCTCGTCTGCCGGAATGCCGGAAGCACCGTGGAGCACCAGCGGCACGTTGGTGTTCGCGGCGACATCCCGGAGCACGTCCCACCTGATGTTCGGCTCGCCCTTGTACTTGCCGTGCACGTTCCCCACCGCAACGGCGAGGAGTTGCGCCCCGGTTCGCTCCACGAAGTCGGCCACCTGTGCCGGGTTGGTGAGCCCCGGTACCGGAGTGCCGGCGTCGTCCGCTGCATCTTCCGCACCGAACGCCTTGTCCTCGTCGCCCGCAAGACCGCCGAGCTCTGCTTCGATCACGACGTCGGATGCACCTTGCGCGTCCAGCGCGGCACGGACTTCGCGGACCAGGGCAATGTTGTCCTCGTAGGGCAAGGACGAACCGTCTGCCAGGACGGCGTCCGCACCTGCAGCCACGGAATCACGGATGACCTGCAAGTCCGATGCGTGGTCGAGCTGCACGGAGACCGGAACGCCGGCGTCATCCGCCAGGCCGCGCAGGGCAGCGATGAGGCGCAGCCCGTTCGGAGTGGAAGCCGTCTTCGGGGCCACCAGCAGGATGACCCCAAGCCGTGCTTCCTCGGCAGCCGAAACAACAGCCAGTGCGGTGGTGAAGTCGTAGCAGGTGAAGGCCGGAACAGCGGAGCCGGAGGCCAGTGCAGAGGTAACCAGGTGGTCGAGTTTGGTGCGCATCAGTGGGCCAGTCCTCCCACCAGGATCCAGGCGACGTACGTCAGTGCGAAGCCGGCCAGGCCCAGGATGGTGGTCAGGACAGTCCAGGTCTTGAGGCCGTCGGACACGGTGAGGCCGTAGTAGCGGATCACGGTCCAGAAGCCTGCGTCAGTCACGTGGGAGAGGCCCAGCGAGCCGAAGCCGATCGCGATGACAATCACGGCGATCTGGGCGGGCGAGTAGCCACCCTCCATGACCGCGGAAGTAAGCAGGCCGGTGGTCGTCACGATGGCGACGGTGGCCGAACCCTGGGCGGCGCGCAGTGCCAAGGAGATGATGAAGCCGAGCACGATCACCGGAAGGCCAAGGCTGTCCAGGGTGTGCGAAAGGGCGGCGCCGATACCGGAGGTACGGAGGACTTCACCGAAGACGCCGCCTGCAGCAACGACCATGAGGATGGACGCGATGGGAGGCAGCGCGCCTTCGAAGATCTCCCCAGTTTCCTTGAGGGACCAGTTGCGGCGGACAGCAAGCAGGAAGAAGGACAGGGCGACGGCGACCAGGAGCGCGAAGAACGGGTTGCCAATGAACGCGGCCACGCCGTACCAGTAGTTGTCCTTGGCGATGGTCAGCGTGCCGACGGTGCCCAGGAGGATCTGGACAATCGGGGCGGCAATCAGGAACATGATCAGGCCGGGACGCGGAGGAGCAATGGCGCGGGCGCCCGGACCTTCGTGGCCAACGTGGACCAGGGATTCGGAACCGAATTCTTCCACCTGCTGCTTCACGCCGGGGAGAAGCTCGTAGTCCTTGCGGTTCATGATGCTGGCAACCCAGTAGGACAGGAATCCGAGCGGGATGCAGATGATGAGCGAGATCATCGTGATGAGTCCGATGTCCGCGCCGAACACTCCGGCGCCGGCCACGATGCCCGGGTGCGGCGGGACTGCAACGTGGATGGACAGCATGATGCCGGCCATGGGCAGGCCGAACTTGATCGGGTGGACGTTCGCGATCTTGGCGAACGCGTAGACGATCGGGACCAGGACGATCACGCCGACCTCGAAGAACACGGGGATGGCCACCAGGAAGCCCACGGCCGTCAAAGCAACAGCAACGCGTTTGGCTCCGAGCTTCTCAGTGAAGTGGGTTGCCAGCGACTGCACGCCGCCGGACACCTCGATCATGCGGCCAAGGATGGCACCGAGGGCGATCAGCAAGGCGACCTTGCCCATGGTGCTGCCAACGCCGGTGGTCACCACGGTGAAGATGTCCTTGAGCGGAATCTGGGCTGCGACGCCCACCAGGATGCTGACGGCCAGGAGGGCGACGAAAGCCTGGATCTTGAAGCGGATGATCAGCACCAGCAGCAATGCGATTCCTGCAGCGGCGATGGTCAGCAGAAGCGGTGTTCCCAGCTCCACTGCGGGCTTGATGGCGGGGGCATCGGCCGCCCGAACCATCAGCGAGTTGACGAGGGGATTCATTGGGGGGTGTCTCCTTTGACATACCAGTCTAGAGAAGACCGGCGGGAGGTGCGACGACGGCGAAGGGGGGACCGCCGTCGTCGCGGGTTCTTTGGTGGGAGTGGTTAGGCGGTGCGCTTGGAGGGCGCAACAACCTTGATGACGGCGGAGTCGTCGGCAGCGGCGAGGCCCTGGGCCTGGCCGAGAAGGTAAAGCTGTTCAGCAGCGGCGGCCACCGGCGCGGCAAGCCCTGCGGCGCGGGTGGCCTTGCCCACGATGCCCATGTCCTTGACGAAGATGTCCAGGCGGCTGAGGACCTCGGCGCCGTCTTCGGAGTAGGCCTCGAGGATGCGCGGACCGCGGTTGGAGAGCATGAAGGAACCAGCGGCTCCGGCTTCGAGGGCAGCGAGGGTCTTGGCTTGGTCGAGGCCCAGCGCATCGGCAAGGGCCATGGCCTCGGCAGCGGCAGCGATGTGCACGCCACAAAGGAGCTGGTTGACGGTCTTGAGTGCCTGGCCGTCGCCGGGCTTGTCGCCCACGATGCTCAGGGTGGAGGCCAGCAGTTCCAGTGCGGGGCGCGCCTTCTCAAGAGCCTCGGGCTCGGCGCCGACAACGATCAGCAGGTCACCTTCGCCGGCACGCTTGGGACCGCCGGACAGCGGAGCGTCAACCAGCGCAACGCCGTACTCTGCAAGCTTTTCCACCGTGGCCGGGATGGCCTCGGTGCCAACGGTGCTGCCAAGGATCACGACGGCGCCCGGCTTCAGTACCGAGGCGACGCCGTTCTCTCCGAAGAGGACATCGTTGAGTTGCTCGCCGTTGCGGACGGCCAGGAGCAGCGCGTCAGCGCCATTCGAAGCTTCGCGGGCGGAAGCGAATGTCTTGATGCCGGCCGCTGCCGCGAGTTCCAGGCGCGGCTCGGCGATGTCGAAGCCGTGGACCGTGAGCTCCGACGCGAGGCGGGTTGCCATGGGCAGGCCCATGGCGCCGAGGCCCAGGACGGTGACGGTGTAGTTGCTGCTGGTCATGGTGTTCTCCGTTGAATGTGTGCGTTTAGAAAGTGGCGCTGAGTTTGCGGGTGACTTGGGTCAGGGATTGGTCGTCGCCCACGTTGCCGGCGAAGACGATGTACGGGATGCCCTTCGCGGGGCCGTCCACCGGCTCCCACAGCGAAACGATGCCCGGGAGCATGGGTCCGCGGACGATTGCGTGGCGGATTTCCAGGCCGTGCGCGGCGACGTCCGAGGACGTGATGCCGCCCTTGGCGATGACGAAGCGCGGCGGGAAGGTCTTCAGCGTCCGGTTCACAACGGCCACGACGGCGGCGGAGACGGTGCGGGCGATCTTCAGGCTCGCTGCGGCGTCGTCGGTTTTGATGAGCAGGCGGCTGGTGTGGACGATCACGTCGCCTTGGTGGAGGGCGTCAACGACGTCGGACACGACGGTTCCGATATAGGCATCGGCTTCGGCTTCGCCCTCGGTTTTGGTTCCGGCAATGAGCTTCTCGACGTCGATCTCGATGGTCCGTGCCGAGCCGTGTGCGGCTTTGAGGTCATTGAGCTGGCGCGTGGTGACGCCTACGTGCGAGCCGACCACGATCAAGCCACCGGTTGTGGAGGGAGTGTTTCCCGCGAAGGCTTCTTCGGAGGTCAGCGCGGTGCGGATTTCCTGGCCGATGCGGCCACGGACGAACGGCGGACCAACACGGTAAAGGAGCTTCTTGCCGCGGCGTTCGGCTTCTTCGAGACCCAAAGCCAGTGCGCGGAAGTCGTTTTCGGTGACGATGTCGGCCACGATCGGGGTGGAGTTGGTGGCGGACTCCAGGGCATCGGCGATGGCCTTGGCGGAGATGGTGGGGTCCTGGGCGGAGGCGCCGGCACGGATGATGTTCAGGTCAAGAACGATCACGTCGCTGGCGGGGAACCGGCCATGCGACTTCTCCTCCACATACTTGGCCATCTCCGAGTTGGCGAAGCCGAAGCTGGCATCCTTGGCGAATTCCGTCTCGGCAACGGGGGTGAGTGTTCCGACGCTTTCTCCGGTGCCGCGCGTGTAGTGCACGCCGCCGATGGTGACGCGGCCGGCGTCGGGGAAAGCGGGAACGATCACCACGCCGTCGGTTGCTTCGCCGGTTTCGGCTGCAACAGTGGCTGCGATGACGTCCGGCTCCAGCGGGTAGTGGCCGCGGAGGGTGGAGTCGCTGCGGCTGACGAAGCCGAGGCGCAGCCGAGGACCAGTACCGTTGCCAGCGGCTGCGGCCAGGGCGTTGCGGACGATTTCCTCGTTGCGGGCGGCGGCTTCTGCCGGGTCCAGGCTGCGGGTGTTGGTGAGGACGTAGACGGCGGGCTTGGTCTGGTTCTCACGGATGTGGGTGAAGGACCAGGTGAAGTCCTCCACTTCCCAGCGCGTGAGGACTGCGAGATCAGCCACGGACTGCGTGCCTGTCGGGTCGTCGTCCAGGACAACCAGCACGCGCGGGGTGGTGGCTGCGGACGCTGCTACGGCGTCGGCCACCAGTTGAGCGGGAATCTGGACTTCCGCCGGGAAGGCGGCCAGAACGTCTGCTTCAAGGGTCACTGTGCACTCCATCGTGGGAAATCTGTGTAGCGGTTGAGTGAATGTAAGATGTCTGACATCTAACATTTGAATGCTAGTGTGACACACGGCTCTTCACCGCGCAAGGTGCCTGCCGTCACTAGGCTGGGTGCATGGCTGACAGCGCGGTGCCGCTTCCCTTCGTGGATGTGCGGATGCCCACGGACGCTGCGGACGAAGTCCCGGCGGTGCTGATCCATGGCTGGGCTTCGGGTTCGATGTATTGGGAACCGCTGGCAGGGAAACTGCTCGACGACGGCAGGCCGGTCTGGATTCTTGACCTTCCGGGCTACCACCCCGAAGACGAATTACCCGATGAGCATGAGTGGACACTGGACTCCGCAGCAGCCTCGGTTGCTGCGGCACTTGACGGTCGGGGAGCCGGTCCGGTGCATCTCGTGGGGCACTCGATGGGCGGAAGCGTCTCCCTGGCCTTGGCGGCAGCCCGGCCCGATCTGGTTGCCACGGTGACTTTGGTGGGCATGGTCCCCGCGCCACAGAACGAGGGATTCAAGAACTTGCTGGTTTCGCAGCTGGAGCAGGGATTTTTCGACGCCGGCACCAAGGCGAAGCTGATGAACGCTTGGTACGGGGAACTGGCCGGGGACGACATGGAGCGGCTCAGCAAAGGCTTCGACGCACCGTTCGCGGTTCTGGCCGCGAGCGGGTTGGCGGCAATGACCGGCGTCGAGCCTTCAGTGCCCGGGCGCGTCCACGCGCCCTTGCTGGTCATCGCCGGGACCGGGGACCGCGTGCGGTCCATCGAGCAAATGGCGGCCTTCGTGGACGCCAGCCCAAATCGGCACCTGAAGGCCATTCCCGGAGCGGGTCACAGCGTCCACTGGGAGCAGCCGCAAGAATGCGCCGACACACTGCACGAATTTTGGAGAACGAGCTGGCCACCGCCAGCGTAAGATGTCTGACAACCATCCCGCCCCGGGGGAAGATCCACGGGGCGTCGGGCGGTCCGGAGTACAGGAAATGGGGATACATGGCACGCAAGTCGCTGGTCGGCGTCGTGGCTGATGAGCTGCTGGACCGGATCATCGCTGGCGAGTTTCCGCCTGGAACGGTGGTCCCTGGAGAGTTGGAGCTCAGCGCCAAGCACGAGGTAAGCCGCATGACCGTGCGTGAGGCCATGAAAACCCTTGAGGCGCAGCGAATCCTGAGCGTCGAGCGGGGCCGCGGAACCTTTGTGAATCCCCTGAACCAGTGGGCATCGCTGGAAGCCGTGCTGCGTGCTGCGTCTGAGGGAACCAAGGACGCTGCTGCGGCGATCCAGCTCATTGAGCTCCGTCGGATGCTCGAAACCGGTGCGTGCGAACTCGCGGCGGAGCGCATCTCAGACGACGAGCTGGTTGCGCTTAAGGAACACGTTGAAAAAATGCAGGCAGCCCATGAGGCCAACGACCTCGCAGCTTTTGTGGAGGCAGACCTCGCCTTCCACGACGTGATCCTCCACGCTTCGGGCAACGTGTTCGTGGCCGTCCTGTTTGAGCCGCTGCACCGGGTCCTCGAGGCCAGGCGCACCGAGACCTCGGCGTTCCCGGAAATCCAGGAACACGCGATCGGCCATCATCGGAAAATTGCTGCCGCATTGGAGTCACGCAATCCCAACGACTCGCGTCTCGCCATGGACGCCCATATGCAGCAGACGCTGGATGACCTGAAGACGTACGTACTGGAGGCCTAGCTAGCGGCGCAGGCTCTCGCTCGGCAACTCGCCGAAGGCTTTGACGTACAGCGCGGAGAACCGCCCTTGGTGCGTGAAGCCGCAGAGTTCCGCGATGGCCGTGACCGTCTGCTCGCGCGGGCTTGCTTCCAGCAGCATCTCGTGGGCGCGATCCAGCCGGATACTCCGCAGCAGCTCCGACGGCGTCGCACCGGCCTCTGCCCGCAAGGCCGTCTGCAGCGTGCGGATCGAAACCCCCAGGCACTCGGCGATGTCCGGGACAGTCAGTTCTTCAAAAGCGTGCTTTTCCAACAGTTCGCGACACTCGCGGACCAGGCGGCTTTCGGAATCCGCGTCCCGGGTCCCGCTACCGGGTAGTTCCATCGCCATCAGCAACCGCGACACCATGCTGTCCGCCAACAACCCCTGCACAAACGCGGGGGCTGCGGACTGCGGCTGGCTGATCATGTCGTCATGAAGTTCGACGACGGACCTCAAGAAGGCGCGACCGGCGGCACCCGTGAGGTCCATGCCATAGCCAAGGGCCACGGGGCTCTCGCCGCCGTTCAACTGCCCGGCTACGCGCTCCAGCGCTGAGCGCCGGACGTAGACGATCAGGTGCGGGCTACCGCCGTCCCAGCTCATGGAAAATGGCCGGTCGATGGGCGGAACCGTGGCCAAACGTGGGCTGGAGTCAACAATGCTTGAGCCAACTTGCATGGATGCGTGGCCTGCCAACGGGATCTGGACAAGGTGGAAATCCTGCAGGCCCTCAGGGTCAATCCGAACGTCCGCGCCGTAGTCAAGGAACTCTATCCCCACGTCGCCACGGTGCAGGGATCGCAGCTTCATGTCCACTGACGACTGCCTCGTCCGTGGCGCCAGTTCGTGGCTGCAGAACAGCTCGGCAATTTTGGCGTGTGCTTCGTCCACGTCGGTAGTGGCCGTCGTCGGCCGCCCCCGCAGAACGTCCCGGGGAAGAATCCTCACCATCCGACACCTACTTCACAGGTCTTTTCGCTTTTCGGATGATCCCCGCGTCGAGCGGATATTCCGGAGTGCAGCGGCTGTCTAGAGTCGCTTTTAAGACAAGTATGACGCAGCTCACAAAACCATAACAACCAAGGAAGCGGGGTGAGGACAAGTGAAGAACATCAAGCTCGTGCACGACCGGCGCGAAGAATGGGATCGGAACCATTTCGAGCTCTGGGCGGCGGAGCTCCAAGCCAAGGACACCCGACTCACCTCCGCGGCTTGGGTCGGTTGGCACGAAGAAGAGGAAGACCCTGCGCAATTCGGATGACCCCTGCGCCAAGTGGATATTCCAAGTGGGAAGCGACTGCCTAGAGTCGCATTCAGGAAGATTATGACGCGCGTCATATTTTCGTAACAGCTAATCCGCGATGAAAGGGTCTGGTTATGTCAGCACTCGAAGGCAGGACAGCAATCGTCACTGGCGGGGCAACCAAAGTGGGCCACGGCGTGGTGACCGCCCTGCGCGACGCCGGAGCCACGGTGGTGATTGCGGACATAGTTCCCGACGGCGAATCGCTCACCGCCGGACTGGGCGACGGAATCCACTACTCCCACACGGACATCACCGACGACGCCGCCGTGAACGCTCTCCTGAGCGGGACGGTAGCCCAGCACGGCGGCCTGGACATCCTGGTGAACCTAGCCTGCACCTACAAGGATGACGGAGCCGCTTCCGGTCGCGCCGACTGGCTCGAAGCCCTCAACGTGAACCTCGTGAGCGCAGTAGTGGCAAGCAACGCAGCCCGCCCCTACCTCAAGGCCTCCGGGCACGGCGCCATCATCAACTTCACCTCGATCTCCAGCTCGATCGCCCAAACCGGCCGCTGGCTGTACCCGGCCAGCAAGGCCGCCTTGGTCCAGATCACGCGCAGCATGGCCGTGGACTTCGCGGAAGACGGCATCCGGGTCAATTCCGTGAGCCCGGGCTGGGTATGGAGCAACATCATGGACACCCTCAGCAACGGAAGCCTCGAAAAGACCGATTCCGTGGCCGCCCCGTTCCACGCCCTCAAGCGCGTAGGCCGGCCACATGAGGTGGGTGACGTCGTCGCGTTCCTTGCGAGCGACCAGGCCAGCTTCGTCACCGGGGCAGATTGGGCGGTCGACGGCGGCTACTCCGCACTGGGTCCGGAACGCGCCGAAGAAACCATTCCGCTGCTGGCCGCCAACTAGCACCACGCTTCACCACAACTTCCACCAGAGAGAAGGGCAACACCATGACGCAACGCCACATCACCATCGTCGGGGCCGGCCAGTCCGGACTGCAGCTGGGCATCGGCCTGCTGGACGCCGGATTCCAGGTCACCACCATCTCCAATCGCACGCCGGAAGAAATCCATGAAGGCAAAGTGGCCTCCAGCCAATGCATCTTCCACAACGCGCTGGAGCACGAGCGGGCGCTGGGGCTGGACTTCTGGCCTGACGCCCCCACCGTGGACGGCATCTCGTTCACCATCCCCCACCCCGAGCTGCCGGGCGAGAAGGCGATCAGTTGGGCCTCCCGCCTGGACCACCACGCCAAGTCGATCGACCAGCGGGTGAAGTTCCCGCGGTTCATGGAGGAGTTCACGGCACGCGGCGGGGAGCTGGTCTTCGAAGACGCAGGCGTGGAAGAGCTGGAAAAGTACACGCAGAACTCGGATCTGGTCATTGTGGCCGCCGGCAAGGGCGAGATCGCCCAGCTGTTCACCCGCGACGCCGAACGCAGCACCTACGATGCCCCGCAGCGAGCCCTGGCCTTGACGTATGTCAAGGGCTTGAAGCCCCGCGAGGACTATTCAGCCGTTTCGTTCAACCTCATTCCGGGCGTTGGCGAGTACTTCGTGTTCCCCGCGCTCACCACCACCGGACCGTGCGAAATCATGGTCTTCGAAGGCGTGCCCGGCGGCCCGATGGACACATGGAAGGGCCTCACCCCGGAAAAGCATCTGGAGAATTCCAAGAACATCCTGAAGACCTTCCTGCCGTGGGAAGCCGAGCGGGCCACTGATGTGGAACTGACCGATGCCAATGGTGTCCTCCAGGGCAGGTTTGCCCCGACCGTCCGCCACCCGATTGCCACGCTGCCGAGCGGCCGGCAGGTACTGGGCCTGGCCGACGTCGTGGTCTTGAACGATCCCATCACCGGACAGGGGTCCAACAATGCGAGCAAGTGCGCGGCGTCATATCTGGACAGCATCATCCAGCACGGTGGTGCGGTTTTCGACGCACCGTTCATGCAGGCGACGTTCGAGCGCTATTGGGATTACGCGCAGCACGTTGCACACTGGACGAATGCCCTCCTGGCCCCGCCGCCGCCCCATGTCCTTGAACTCCTGGGCGCCGCGAACAGCGAGCCGGACATCGCGCACCGCTTCGCCAACGGCTTCAACCATCCTCCGGAATTCCAGGATTGGTTCATGTACCCGGACAAAGCCGCCAACTACCTTGCGAGCCTTTCTGCCGCCAAGGTTTCGTAGCACAACCCTGCTAATAAGGACTCAATCATGCGAAAGATAGCAATCGTGGGGGCCGGGGAATCCGGCGCCCAGCTGGCTTTGGGCCTGCAACGGGACGGCTACGCGGTAACACTCTTGTCCGACCGTTCCGCGGCCCAGATCCGCACCGGCAAGGTCATGTCCAGCCAGTGCATGTTCTCCACAGCCCTCGACGCCGAGGCCCAATTGGGGACAGCGCTCACGGAATTCTACGGGTCCGGATCAGTACCGGAGATCGACTCCATCCAGTTGCGCGTGGAAGCCGACGAACCCATCGAGTGGCAAGCTCCCTTGGACGGGCCCGCCCGTTCCATCGACCAGCGGATCAAGAGTGCCCTGTGGATCGAGACCTTCGTGTCCAACGGCGGCGACTTCCGGATCGAGAAGGTCACCCCACGCATGCTCGAAGAGCTGGCCCGCGACTACGAACTCGTCATTGTGAGCACTGGCAAGGGCGAGATCGGCCAGATCTTCCCGCGCGACAAGGCGAAGTCGCCCTTCGACCGGCCGCAGCGCGTTCTGGCACTGAACTACGTCAAGCCCGACGGCGGTGCTGCCGCCGGCGCCACCGACGCGTCACCCGACAGCAACCCCAGCGGCGGCGACGCCATCCGCATGTCCATGGCACCCGGCGTCGGCGAGTTCTTCACGTTCCCAGGCCTGACCGTCTCCGGCCCCTGCCGCATGATGGTGTTCGAGGGCGTGGTGGGTGGCCCCATGGACCGTTGGACCGACGTCGGGACCCCAGAAGAGCAACTCGGGCGATCACTGGAGATCCTGCGCGAGCACTTCCCGCACGAGGCAGAAAACTTCGCCACCGCGGAACTGACCGATAGCGGCGCCACGCTCCTGGGACGCATCACGCCCACGGTAAGATCCGCCGTCGGGGAACTTGGGAACGGCAGTCTGGTCTTCGGCCTGGGCGACGCCGTGCTCCTCAACGATCCCCTCACCGGGCAAGGTTCCAACAACGCCACGCTGGCCGCCAAGTACTACCTTGATTCGATCGTTCGCCGTGGCCAGCAGCCTTTTGACCGCGCCTGGATGGAGCGGACATTCGACGAGTTCTGGCGTGGTTGGGGTCAGTGGGCGGTTGAGTGGACCAACGATCTGCTCAAGCCGCGCAGGGACCACCAGAAGACACTGCTGCGCGAGGCTGCGGAGCATCCGGCATTGGCAGCGAGCATTGTGGGCGGGTTCGATGATCCGCGGACGTCGTACCCTTGGTGGTTCGATCCCACTGCAGCAGCGGACTCCATGCAGGCCCGCAAAGAAGAAGACACGTCGGTTTTCGACGTCCGTGATTTCAGGGGCGCGTTGGGCCAGTTCGCCACGGGGGTTACCGTGGTGACCACTGTTGCCGCCGACGGCCGGAAGGTGGGAATGACCGCGAATTCCTTCACGTCAGTCTCCATGGAACCGCCACTGGTGCTGTGGTGCCCCAGCAAGCGCGCACCAAGCCTGGGCGACTTCGAGGATGCCACGCACTTCGCCATCAACATCCTGGCCAGCGACCAACACGTCCTGTCCCGTCAGTTCGCAACGCCGGCAACCGACAAATTCGCCGGGACGGAGACAACCGAGGGCATCGCCGGCGTCCCGCTGTTGGACGGCGCCGTGGCCACTTTCCAGTGCCGCACGGTCTCCCGGCATGACGCCGGCGACCACGTCATCTATGTGGGTGAAGTGGAGAGCTACAACTACGACGGCGGCGCTCCCCTGGTGTTCCACGCCGGCAAATACCACGCCACCGCCAGCCACCCGGATTTCTAGTTTTGAAAGGAGCGGATATGGACCATTCCGTTGATGTCGCAATCATTGGCTCGGGCATCAATTCCCTGGTCGCGGCAGCCGAGTTGGCCCTGGACGGGAAGCGCGTGTGCATTATCGAGCGTGCGGACCGGCTGGGAGGCTTCATCCACTCCTCGGAGCGGACCCTGCCGGGCTTTGTCCACGACTCCTTCTCTTCCTGGCATCCTCTGTTCGTGTCAGGCGGCGCGTACTCGGCGTTGGGCAAGGAGCTGCACGCCAGGGGGCTGGAATACTGCAACACCACCAGCGAGGTGACGGCGAGCGTTGCTGCGGACCCCGCCACGGGAGCCCAACGCGTGGTGATCGCTCACCGGGATCCGGCTGAAACAGCCGCCGCGTTCAAGATTCCGGGCGACCAGGCCGCCTATCTGGCCATGCTTGACGACCTCGGCCGGAACTCCGGCACGGTTTTCGGGGCGTTCGGGGCAGAACTTCGATCGTTTGGGGAGGTCGCGAAAATCGCCTTCGGGGCCGTCCGACGCGGGCGTTTCTCCGGGACAGAGGCTTTTGTCCGTGACTCGGTGATGAGCGGACGGAACTACGTACGGAGCCGCTTCGATGGCTGGGAAGCTGACCAGCTGTGGTCCCCCTGGCTCTTGCATGCAGGGCTGGGCCCGGACCAGGCAACAGGCGGGGTGATGTTGCCGGTGATGGCCATGAGCATGCACGGCTTCGGGCTGCCGGTGGTGAAGGGCGGGGCTGCGCAGTTTGTGGCCGCTTTTGAGTCTCTGATGCGGGACAACGGGGTGCGGATCCTGCTGGGCGCTGAGGCGGAGGAGATCCTGGTTTCGGGCACAACTGTAACGGGGGTCCGGACCTCGCAGGGCAGTCTTTCAGCCGGTACCGTGCTGGCCAACGTCTCTCCCCAAGCACTCTACGGACACCTTCTCAGCCAGCCGCCGGCCGGAACCGCCGCGGCTGCCGAACGCTACCAGAACGGCCGTGGTGCGATGCAGATCCACCTCGCCTTGAATAAGCCCGTGGAGTGGCTCGATCCCCGGCTCAACCGGGTTCCGCTGGTTCACATCAGCAACGGTTCGGACAGCACAGGTATTGCGTGCGCCCAGGCCGAGGCCGGCCTGCTGCCCAGCGAGCCCACGGTGGTGGTGGGCCAGCAGTGCGTCCTGGATCCATCGCGGGCACCGGAAGGCAAGGCCACGCTGTGGCTGCAGCTGCAGGAATTGCCGTTCACCCCGGTGGGAGACGCTGCCGGAGAACTTTCGGTTGAGGATGGGTGGACCGACGAACTGAAGCAGGGCTACCTGGAGCGCGTTCTAGCCCGGCTGGAGCATTTCGCCCCTGGCACCCGGGCTACGGTCCTGGCCTCGGACATCATCGCCCCGACGGATCTGTTCGCCGCGAACCCCAACGCAGTGAACGGCGACCCCTACGGAGGCTCCGCCGAGCTCTTCCAGAACCTCCTCTGGCGGCCCTTCCCGCAGGCAGCGGGACACCGGACTGCCATCCAGGGGCTCTGGCATATCGGCGCCTCAACCCACCCGGGCCCCGGACTGTCAGGCGGTTCCGGGCACCTGGTGGCCCAAAAACTGACCACACAGCCATCCCGTTTTTCCCGTTTTCAAGCAGCACTGAAACCAAGCAAGCGATAGGAGAACAATGTCTGTTCTGGCCGGGCTCACTGCAGCCCTTTCGAGCGGTTCGGTGGAGATCATCGACCTCACCACGCCCCTGAGTTCCGAAACCCCCATCCTGAACCTGCCGCAGCCGTTCGCGAACACGGTGGGCTTGTCCGTCTCGCCCGTGAGCAATTTCGACGACGCCGGCCCGGCCTGGGCGTGGAACGACGTAACCGTGGGCGAACATGCCGGGACGCACCTGGACGCTCCGGTGCACTGGATCACGGGCAAGGACGGCAAGTCCGTGGACCAGATCGAGCCGCAGCGACTGGTTGGTCCCGTTGTGGTGATCGACAAGACCGCAGAAGTTGCCGCGGACCCGGATTTCCTCCTCGAACCGGAGCACTTCGAACAGTGGCAGGAAGAGCACGGCGCCCTCCCCGGGAACTGCTGGATCATCTTCCGGACCGGCTGGGCGGCCCGCGGCACCGACGCCGCGGCTTTCGCCAACGCGGACGACGCCGGACCCCACACACCGGGGGTCTCCGCGGCAGGTGCCAAGTGGCTCGCCGGCAACGCCTCCATCAGCGGTTTCGGTGTTGAAACCGTGGGCATCGACGCCGGCCAGGCTGGTGCCCTGGATCCGATGTTCCCCGTCCACTCATTCCTGCTCGGAGCGGACAAGTACGGCGTCACCTCGCTGCGGAACGTGGACCGGCTCCCCGTCACGGGCGCCACGCTGGTGGTTGCTCCCTTGCCGATCGTCGGCGGCACGGGCAGCCCGAGCCGGGTATACGCGTTGGTGGAAAAAGCATGAGTGAACAGGTTAGGGTTTCGGCCCTGGTGGGCAGGACGCTGGCCAAGCTCGGCGTCGGCCACGTGTTCGGTGTAGTGGGCAGCGGCAACTTCGACGTCACAAGCACCCTCATGGCCGAAGGTATCCCGTTCACCGCCACCCGGCACGAGGGCGGCGCCGCAACCATGGCAGACGCCTTTTCCCGGATGTCAGGCAAGGTTGGCGTGATCACCACGCATCAGGGCTGCGGGCTGAGCAACGCCATCACGGGGATCGGGGAGGCAGCGAAGGGCCGTACCCCAATGATCGTCCTGACTGCCGACACCCAAGCTGCCGCGATCAGGTCCAACTTCAAGATCGACCAGGATGCCTTGGCCCGGAGCGTCGGCGCCGTCGCGGAACGGATCCACTCCCCCGCCACAGCTGTCGCGGACACCGCCAGGGCTTTCCGGACCGCAGTGAACGAGCGCCGCACGGTTGTCCTGAGCTTGCCGCTGGACGTCCAAAGTGCCACCGCTGCGGACGAGGTGGGTACCGTCGTCGTGCCTCAAGCTTTGAAGGTTCGCCCGGATGCTGCCGCCATTGGGCAACTGGTGGCGCTGATTTCCGCCGCCGAACGGCCGGTTTTCGTGGCCGGACGGGGCGGACGGGGCGCCCGGGACGAAATCCTGGAGCTGGCGCACCATGCGGGGGCGCTGGTGGCGACGTCTGCTGTGGCAAACGGGCTGTTCAACGGCGACTCCCACAACCTCGGTATCTCCGGAGGTTTCTCCTCCCCGCTGACCGCCGAGTTGATCAGCGATGCGGACCTGATCGTGGGGTGGGGCTGCGCCTTGAATATGTGGACCATGCGGCATGGGCGGCTGATATCCGCCGTCGCGAACGTGGTGCAGATCGACGTTGAGGATTCCGCGCTGGGCGCGAACCGGCCCATCACCCTCGGGCTCCTGGGCGACTCGGCGCTGACGGCCGCCGACGCGTTGGAGGCATTGCGCGCCGTGCAGCCGGAGCCCGCCGAAAAGTACCGCACCGAAGCCAACGCCCTGGCCATCAAGCAGGGTTCGCGGTGGCGGGACGTTTCCACAGAAGACCTCTCTACGGCGACGTCCATCGATCCGCGCGTCCTTAGCCGCGAACTCGACTCCATGCTCCCCGCAGAGCGGATCGTGGCCGTCGATTCGGGCAATTTCATGGGCTATCCCAGCCAGTATCTTGCTGTGCCGGACGAGTTCGGTTTCTGCTTCACCCAAGCGTTCCAGGCGATCGGGTTGGGACTGTACACGGCGATCGGGGCCGCCTTGGCGCAACCGCACCGGCTGCCGGTCCTCGGCGCCGGAGATGGTGGATTCCTCATGGGCATCAGCGAACTGGAAACCGCCGCCCGGCTGAAACTGCCGCTGGTGTGCATCGTGTACAACGACGCCGCGTACGGAGCCGAGGTCCATCACTTCGCCTCGGAACATACAGAAGCAGACCTCTCCAGCGTGGTCTTCCCCGACACCGACATCGCCGCGATCGCCCGCGGCTTCGGGGCCGAAGGCGTGACCGTCCGGAACGTAGCCGACCTCGAAGCGATACGCCCGTGGATCGCCGCCTACGAAGCCGGAACGCAGGACCGCCCCTTGGTCATCGACGCGAAGATCGCTTCCGACGGTGGCTCGTGGTGGCTGGCTGAGGCGTTCCAGGGCCACTAAGCGCGGGCAGCCCAACCAGGTCGCAGCAGAGCGCGTTTTGAGCTCTGAAAACGCGCTCTGCTGCTACTTACATGGGTGGGTTACGCGTCCACGTCCGTGTTGACGATGTACACGTCGCACGGAGCACCGTGTGCCACGCTGTTGGCGATGCTGCCCAGGACACGGCCGAGGCCCTTCATGCGCTTGTTGCCGACCACGATCAGCGAGGCATTGTTGGTCTCTGCGTAGTTGATCAGGGCATTGGCCGGAGTGCCGCGGGCTGCGAAGTACTTGACGCTGCCACCGGGGACGTCCAGTTCTTCGGAAACCTTGCGGGCGACGTATTCTGCGGAGTCTGCCGACGAGACGGTGATGCGGTCGCTGCCGCTGCCGAATTCTTCGATGCGGTCATCGGAGAAGCCGCTGATCACGTGCAGCTCGGCACCGAGAGCCGTGGCGAGCTTCGCTGCTGCAACTGCTGCGCGCTTGGCAGTCTCACTGTTGTCAACGCCGACGACAATAACTTCTGACATGAGTACTCCTGGTTGTGGGGATTCGCTGGGTGCTGCTGCAAGAAATCTACACTCACCAGCAAGGACTCGGGCGAAAGCCGGGCCAAAGGGACTCTGGCCGCGCGGACATCAGTGGGCTAATCTGCATGGACGGCCTGCCTTGCGGGCCGGTTTCCAGAGATTCAGGGACCGATGATGAGGAGCACCATGGCTGGCCACACATATAGCGTTTCCGAAATTGTAGGAACTTCCACCGAGGGCGTTGACGACGCGATCAAGAACGGCATCGCGACAGCCTCCCAAACCCTTCGGAACCTGGACTGGTTTGAGGTCAAGGAGATCCGTGGCCACCTGGAGGACGGCGCAGTGGCCGACTGGCAGGTGACCATCAAGCTTGGGTTCCGCCTGGAGCGCTGAACCCCTCTACGCGAGTTGACAGTTAATGCCAATGTTTCTGGAAAACATTGGCATTAACTGTCGTCTCGGCGAGCGGGTTCGGGGACCGGGGCTTGGGTGCCAACCTCACCAAAGCTGAGCAGCGTCAAAGCGTCCGACGACGGCGAACCAGCCTTCGCGGAATAGACCCGGAGGAGCTGGTCGGGGTCGTCCGGGAGACTCAGGGTTTCGAAGTTCAGTTCCAGGTCCCCCACCACCGGGTGGTGCAACCGGACCGTACCAGCGGAGCGCGAGGCAACCCTGTGCCCGGCCCACCACTGACGGAAATGATCGCTGTGGACGGCGAGTTCGCCCACCAATTGATTGGTTTGGGGATCATTGGGGTGCCGGCCCACGTCCATGCGCAGCGCCCCAACGGCCTCGGCTGCCACGGTCTTCCAATCCCTGAACAGCGCCCCGGCCGAGGGGTCCAGGATGATCCATCGCGTCAGGTTCCGCTCGGGTGCAGGCAGCACCGAGAAATCGGTAAAGAGCAAATGAGCCAGCCGGTTTCCGGCCAGGACATCCGCGCGCCGGCCCAACACCATGGCAGGAACATCTCCGACGGCGTCCAGCAGCTGCCGCAACGCAGGCCTCACCTTTTGCACGGGTCCGGGGTTGCCCGCAGAGCTGGCGCAGTGCTCCAGCAGATCCATCATGTGTGCCTGTTCCCCTGCGTCCAGGCGCAATGCCCGTGCCACGGAATCCAGGACAGCCCTGGAGGGGTGGATGTTGCGGCCCTGCTCAAGGCGCGTGTAGTAGTCGGTGCTCACGCCGGAAAGGCGTGCCACCTCTTCGCGGCGGAGTCCGGGCACGCGGCGGGCGCCGCTGGACTCCTGCGCTCCGGCGTCTTCGGGTGAGAGGCGGGCACGCATGACTTTGAGGAATTTTCCGAACTCGGCGCTTTGACCCATCCGTCTATTCTGCCGCTGCAGGTGTGTGAAAGACCATCATTGTGGGTAGGACTGCCAGACCTAGGAAAAACAGGATCAGGTTGGATTGCTGACTCTGCCGCCAAAACTGCATAGGCTCAGTACAGAGCCTCCGAAAACGCTTTCTGGAAACCAGGAAGACGGAGTGTCACCGCCATAGCCATCCCGTCGAAGGAGACCGTCATGCCAGAGCTGACATTGAATAACGGCGTCACCATCCCCCAGCTCGGATTTGGTGTTTTCCAAGTACCTGCGGACGAAACGCAGAAGGTCGTGGAAGATGCCTTGGAAGCCGGCTACCGTCACATCGACACCGCCGCTGCCTACCGAAACGAAGCCGGTGTTGGCGCCGCCGTCGCGGCCTCGGGCATTCCCCGCGAAGAACTTTTCATCACCACCAAACTCCGCAACGGCGAGCAAGGCGAGGCCTATGACGCCTTCCAGCGCAGCCGGGACGCCTTGGGCCTTGAGGTCATCGACCTCTACCTGATCCACTGGCCCGTACCATCCCAAGGCCTTTTCACACAGGCCTGGAAGGAGATGGAGAAGCTGTACCAGGACAAGCAGATCCGGGCCATCGGCATCTCCAACTTCCTCTCGGACCACGTGGACACGCTGCTGAAGGAAGCAGAAGTGGTGCCTGCCGTGAACCAGATCGAAGTCCACCCGACGTTCCAGCAGGCCGAACTGGCCAGCAAGTGCCGTGATTTGGGAATCG
Organism: Arthrobacter sp. 18067; assembly: GCF_902706295.1. GTDB lineage: Bacteria > Actinomycetota > Actinomycetes > Actinomycetales > Micrococcaceae > Arthrobacter. The sequence continues at coordinate 107,110 of NZ_CACSJJ010000010.1, forward strand.
CCGTTGAGGCGTACAGCCCGCTCGGCCAGGGCAAGGACTTGAATGCCGAGCAGGTGGCCCTCATTGCAGCTGCCCACGGCACCAGTCCTGCACAGGTCATCCTGGCCTGGCACCTCGCCCAGGGAACCATCGTGATTCCCAAATCCGCAGACTCCACCCGCATGCGCGAGAACTTTGGCGCGGCCGACCTCAGCCTCACCGACTCCGAACTGGCAGCAATAACGGCACTTGAGGCGGGCGCCCGCATCGGTTCCGATCCCGCCGTCGCCGCTTTCACGCAGCTCTAAGCTCCCGAACAAAAGCAAAGGACTCAACAGCCATGCAGTACACCCACCTTGGCCGCTCCGGCCTGAAAGTCTCCCGCCTCTGCCTGGGCACCATGAACTTCGGCCCCCAGACGGATGAAGCAACAGCCCACTCGATCATGGACTCCGCACTGGATTCCGGCATCAACTTCTTTGACACCGCCAACGTGTACGGCGGAACCGGCCACCGTGGTTGGACCGAGGAAATCATCGGCCGCTGGTTCGCGAAGGGCGGCGAGCGCCGCGAGCGGACAGTCCTGGCTACCAAGTTGTACGGCACCATGACGGACCGGCCCAACGAGTCCAAGTTGTCAGCATTGAATATCAGGCGCGCACTTGATGCGAGCCTGAAGCGCCTGCAGACGGACTACATCGATATCTACCAGTTCCACCACATCGACCGCGATACCCCTTGGGACGAGATCTGGCAGGCCATCGAGGTTGCCGTTCAGCAGGGCAAGATCCTGTACTCGGGCAGCAGCAACTTTGCCGGCTGGCACATCGCCCAGGCCCAGGAAGCTGCCCGCCGAAGGAACTACACCGGCTTGGTCAGCGAGCAGTCCATCTACAACCTCTTCCGGCGTGAACTTGAGCTTGAGGTGATTCCGGCGGCCCAGCAGTATGGGCTTGGGTTGATCCCGTGGTCGCCGCTGCAGGGTGGCCTGCTGGGGGGCGTTCTCAAGAAAGAAGAGCAGGGCGTTCGCCGCGTCGAGGGCCGGGCACTCGAAACCCTGAAGAAGCATGAGGACCAGATCCGCCAGTACGAGGATTTCGCGGACGAGCTCGGCCACGCGCCCGGTGATGTCGCGCTGGCATGGTTACTTCACCAGCCTGCAGTGACGGCACCCATCGTTGGGCCACGCACGCAGGAGCAGCTGGACGCAGCCATCCGGGCACTCGACGTCTCGCTGAACGAGGACGCCCTCAAACGCCTCGACGACATCTTCCCGGGCCACCGTCCTGCTCCCGAGGATTACGCCTGGTGAGCACCCTCATCCAGGGCAGCCTCCTCCCGCAGGCGGACACCGTCTCGCCGCGGAACATCTTGTTCATGGCGGGACCGGGGTCATCAGTGCGGCGGCGGCTGAACGCGCCGTCGCGCTGGGCCACCGGCTGACCATCCTCACCAGGGGACGGTCGGCCGGGCGGCCGGTTCCGGACGGCGCCGAGGTCCTCCACGCAGACATCCGGGACGCCGAAGCGGTGCGCGAGGTACTGCAAGGCAGGGAGTTCGACGCCGTTGCGGACTTCATCTCCTTCACACCGGATCAGGCCCTGGCCGGCTTGGAAATGTTTCGAGGTCGAACAGGGCAGTACGTGTTCATCAGTTCCGCTTCGGCGTACCAAAAACCGCCAACAACGCTGCCGATCAGGGAATCGACACCGCTGAAGAATCCGTTCTGGCAGTACTCCCGAGACAAGATCGCCTGCGAGGAGCTCCTGTTCGAGGCATACCGGGAGGAGGACTTCCCGGTGACTGTGGTGCGGCCGTCCCATACCTATGACCGCACCAAGATCGCGATGGTGGGCGGTTGGACCGACATTCACCGCCTGCGCGCCGGGATGCCCGTCCTGGTTCACGGTGACGGAACCTCGCTGTGGACACTGACGCACAGCAGGGATTTCGCCAAGGCATTTGTCGGCCTGCTGGGCAGGCCACAGGCAGCGGGCGAGAGTTACACGATTACCTCGGACGAGTTCCTGCCGTGGGACCAGGTCTATCGACTCTTTGCCCGCGCGGCCGGCGTCGCGGAGCCCGAACTGTTTCACGTTTCCTCCGAGACCATAGCCGCCCATAGCCCGGAACTGGGCCCCAACCTGCTGGGCGACCGCTCCCACTCCGTGGTGTTCGACAACTCCAAGATCAAGGCGCTGGTTCCTGATTACCGGGCAACCATTCCGTTCGCGGACGGTGCCAGGGAGATCATCGAGTGGCATGACACCCACCCTGAGCTGCAGGTAGTGAAAGAGGAGTTCATGGAGTTGAGCGATCGGCTGTATGACTGGTCGCGAAGATAGCTGTTGCCAAGCAGCAAGCGGTCAGCGTAGAAACAGAGAAACCCAGAGGAGACCAAGCCATGACACTTGCCCCACTCATCGAGCTCAATGATGGCTTCAAGATCCCGCAACTGGGACTCGGCACGTGGCCGTTGAATGATTCCGAGGTTGCGGACGCCGTAGTTGAGGCCGTGTCACACGGCTATCGGCACGTGGACACTGCCAAGAAGTACGGCAATGAGAAGGGGGTCGGCAACGGTATCCGGGCCTGCGGAGTGGCTCGCGAAGAACTCTTCATCACCACCAAACTGGACGGCGAATTCCATGGCTCCGGCAAGGCCATTGCCGGACTGGACGGGTCGCTGGAGCGCCTCGGGCTGGAGTACGTTGACCTGCTCCTGATCCACTGGCCGCTCCCGCGTCGCGACGAGTTCGTCTCCACGTGGAAGACCTTCGAGGAACTGCAAGCCTCGGGCAAAGTGCGCTCCATTGGCGTCTCCAACTTCAAGCCTGCGCACCTGGACCGTTTGTTCTCGGAAACCAGCGTTGTGCCGGCAGTCAACCAGATTCAGGTCAGCCCTTCCATTCCCCGGTCGGTCGCCCGGTCCTTCAACGAACAGCACAGCATCGTCACGGAGTCCTACAGCCCGTTGGGTGCCAGCAGCGATCTGCTCAACGCCCCTGTGTTGTCCAGCATCGGTGGGAAGTATGGAAAGACGCCGGGCCAGGTAGTGCTCCGCTGGCATGTCCAGCAGGGACTCGTTGCCATCCCCAAGACAGCCAATCCACAGCGGATGCAGGAAAACCTGGACGTCTTCGACTTCGAACTGGACCAGGACGACCTCACCAAACTGCAGACCCTCGACGGCGGACCTGACGCGGGCGTCGACTCGGACGTTCAGGGGCACTGACGCATGGCAGCAAGAGACGCAGGAACCCTGATCTGGGTGGGCTGCTACACAGCCGACAGGAACGGCCACGGACAAGGAATCACTGCGCTCTCGGCAGATGAAGATGGCCAGCTTACGTCCGTTGGCTTGGCCATCGAGGCCAATTCACCGTCGTTCCTCGCCCTGCACCCCACCGTCCCCGTTATCTATGCTGCTGCCGAGGAAGGCAAGACAGTGCGCGCCTATCGCCGGACAGGCGACGCCGAACTGGAGGCGTTCGGCGAACCCTGGCCGGCAGGTGACGCCACCTGCCACGTTGCCGTGGATCCCCAAGGCCGGTTTGTTGTGGCCACGTGCTGGGGCGATGGACAGGTCATCCTCTACGAACTGGACGACGACGGCGCCATTACGTCGCGCACAAGCGCGGCAGCCGCCGTCGATCCCCACTTCACAGCACCCACCGACCGCGAGCGGCCCAGCCGTGCCCACTCCAGCCTCATGCTTCCCGACGGAAGGGTCATGACAACCGATCTGGGGCATGACTTGGTTCGCGTGTGGAAGTACGTGCCGGGCGAGGGCCTGCAGCCTGACCATCAGGTGGTGCTGCCCAAGGGCTCGGGACCGCGGCACATGGCGCGGCACCGCAGCGGAACGGTGTTTGTGGACACGGAATACTCTGTGGAGGTGGCAGCGGTTCGGATGGAGCCGGACGGCACATACGAACTCACCGCAATTGTTCCGGCCAGCATCAACAAGCCGTTCGACGGCGACTCGGGCGCGGAAATCGCGCTGTCGCCGGACGGTCGATTCGCCTACATGGGCGTCCGGGGCTCCAACCGGATCTGCGTGCTGAAGGTGACCCACGACGGGAAGCAACTCGAGCCCCTTGCCGACGTTCCTTGCGGCGGCGACTGGCCTCGCCACCACCTGGTCCGCGAAGACTGGCTGTACGTCGCGCATGAGCGGTCCAACGACGTCGTGAGCTTCAAACTCGACCCCGCAACCGGGCTGCCGGACGGACCCGTCAGCCGGGTAGGGACGGGCTCACCCAGCGTGCTGGTTCCCGCCGGTTAAATGCCGCCGAGACGGCATTTAATGACAATCATCCGCTCAGACATTGTCATCATTTGCCATCTCGGCGAGTCTTTTTAGACGGACCAGACCTGGACGTCGTCCGTGCCACAGATCAGCTTGCGGCCCGTCGGTTCCAGGACCACCCACAGCAGTTCCTGGTGCTTGGAAACGTCGTCAACGCGGCCCGTGCCGGCGCCCCACGCGACGTCGTAGATCCACACGGGATCCCCGGAGCTAAGCTCGGACCACTCCGCGGCCGGGACGTGCCGGTAGTCGGCGGGCCGGTTCAGGATGGAGCTGGTCACGCTGAAACTTCGGCAGCAGTGCGGCGCCGCCAGACAGTAGCGACTCCGTTGTGGGCAGGCAGCAGGTGGCCTTCCGGGAACACCTGAACGGCGTCCGGATCGGAGTCCGGGCTCCACAGGCCCGACGCCGGGCAGTGGGAACCGGTCGGCATGACGCGGGTGGCTCGTTCGCGCAGGAGGGCGATGCTCTTCATCGTTGAAACTCATCCTTGGGAGTAGATCGGGGCGCTGCGTGGTGTGAAGCAGATCTCTTCAACCCTATGCAAGTCACAACGGCTTTGTTATGGACGGATGCATAACATTTTCGCGCAGCGCCATGCATCAGCACAGTGGTATTTCCCCGCTAACCCAAGTAGGTGACAGCAAACGTCGCTCTGAACCGTCAGTGCGCCGTTTACTGTCACCTATGTGGACTACTTGTAGCTGAGGCTCAGGAGCAAGCTCTTCAGTTGGGCGTACTGCGTGGTGCCCATCCAGGCCTTGGCGGCTTCAGGGGTAGCGAAGGCTGGGTTCTTGGTGGCATCAAACTGAACGTAGGCGCTCATGATGCCGTTGGGAACCCGGACCTGGTTGGTGCCGGAGGAGCTGATACCGGCCTTGAGTTCCGACGAGAGCCGCGCATCCATGATGTACGTCGGAGGACCGTCGACCGGTCCCGTTTGTGGTGAGGGCATTCCCTCGTAGGGGGGACCTTCGTACGGAACGTACTGCGACTGGTACGAGGAGAAACCGAACTCCACCAGCTCACCTGAAGTGGCGCGAACACCGGGAACCACTGCCCTGTCGAGGATGGTTCGGTCCACCAACCCCCCGGTACCATCGCCATAATTGCCGTTGAATATCACGGCGACCTCAGTGCCAGAGCTGTCCAAGACCTTGGCGATGGTGGACGCAGCCTTGTCCGCCTCCGTCGCGTATGGCCCCGGTTCCGTTTTGACGCTCCAACCGACCGGGTACGTGAAGGAAAGGTGGCCGTCCGGGAAGGTGAATGTCTGACTCGTCGGCACCTGAACCGGTGGTACCACGGGTGCGGTGGTGGCCGCCGCGGGGATGGTGGGAGTCGGCGCCTGGGTGGGGGCGGTCGTCGGAGTCGCCTCCGGAGTGGCCGACGGCGTCGCGGTCGGCGTCGGCGTGAGGGACACGCTGGGTGACGGGTTCGCTTCTGTCGGCGTGACAGACACTGCCGGCGCTGGAGCAGTCGTCAGCGGCCCGAAGTTGGCCGCCACAAGGACGCCCGCAGTCACCGCCGCAGCACCGAGCAGCAGTCCACCAGCGATCCGGGCTTTGCGGCGCCTTCGGTCCTCCAGGGAGACCACGGCGGCTGCCGGATTGTTGTCACTGAAAACCCGCGGCCCAGTGAGCATGCGGGCCAAGGCTTCTTCGGCGTTGGCCTCAGCAGGCTCGTTCGCCAGTGGGTCGGTCGCGGAAACCAGGTTCTTGATCGGATCCATTTTCTTCAGACCCCCAACTTCTCTGTAGTCGTCTCTATGCCTGCTGGCAGTTGCTTCCGGAGGGCTGCACGGGCGCGGTGCAGACGGACTTTCGCGGCGGATTCACTGCACTGCAGGACACCCGCCATCTCGGCCGTGCCCAGCCCATCCCAATAGGCCAGCTGCAGGATGTCCCGGTCCTGGACACGCAGGCGGGCCATCGCATCCTGTACCGCGACGTTCTCGGAGTCATCGCCGTAACGCTCCACCGCCGTCGTCCTAAGTTTTTCCTGCAGGGCATGCTGCCGGTCGCGGCTCCGGTAGGCATTGCCCACGAGGTTGCGGGCAACGGTCAGTAGGTAGGCGAGATCCGGGCGGACATCGTCGGACCACTTTTGCCAGATGACGCGGAAAACGTCGGCGGCGATCTCTTCGGCCATCTCCGCCGATTCCACGCGTCGGCGCACGAACCTGAAAACGGATGGATAGCTGTCTTTGTGAATGGCGATGAACGCCAATTCGCGCTCGGAAAGCACGATTTCCCCCTGAAAATGTTGAGCCCTGAACTGCAGGATACTTGTATAGTTTCCGGCTCAAGGCCATCGGTTACAGGGTGCGGCACATTCTCTTTGAGATGCACCACGATAGATTCGAAGCAGACCCCGGACAAGAGAGCGTGGAACAACAATGGTGCACTCAGGACCCTCCGCAGACTGGGCCCGCAAGCAGGTCGACCTCGGGCGCGTACCGGTTGCGGTGCTGGGGATTGCCTCCAGCCAAGGCATCGAGGACGTTGTGGCGTTCGGGGCCGACGGCGGCAGGCAAGCCACGTCCGATGACCACTTTGCGTTGTTCTCAGTGACCAAACCGATCAGCGCGTTGACCGTCATGCGGCAGGTCGAGCTGGGGAAACTGTCCCTGGGCGCTTCGCTGAGAGCGGCGCTGCCGGCCTTTGGCGCCGCCCGCACCGACACTGTGACCCTTGAACACCTGCTCAGCCACCGTTCGGGTATTACGGATCCAGCGCTCGACGGCGGCGCTCCCCTCAGCGAGGATCTCACCTCTGCGGGCCAGGCCTTCTACGCGGGATCGCTGGTCCAGTACTGCAACATAGCCTTCGAGGGTGCGGCGGCAATGGCCGAGTGGGCCGACGGGCGGCCGTTCGAGGAGCAGCTTTTGTCCCTTGCTGCTGACACTGGCGCTGGTTCTCTCACATTTGATTCAGCCTGCAACCCGCACACCGTCCACGGCACCGATGCGGCCGGCCTCGACGTTCAGGGCATGTATCGAAAGAGGCATCCCGGCGCAGGTCTCTTTGGCACGGCTACGGACCTCCTCAACCTGGGTTCGGAACTGTTGCGCGACTCCGGGAAAGCCGTCAAGCCGACAACATTGGCGGCCATGCGCCGGCCCCGCACCACCACGGTTTCCCACATCACCACCCGGCCCGCTCCCCTGCGCCACACAGGCTTGGGCTTTCAGCTGCCTGCCAACGAATCCGAATTGCTGGCAAAGGGGATCTATGGCCACCCCGGCTGGTCCGGCACTGAGTGGTGGATGTTCCCGGAACAGGACCGCTGCGTCGTCTTCCTGACGAACGTGCTGGACACTCCGGACCTCGGCGTGGACACGAACGAGCTCTTCAACGCGGTGGCGGCTTCCTAGCCCGACTAGGTCGCAATTGAGCGCGTTTTGAGGCTTCTAAACGCGCTCAACTGCGACTTAGATGGGTTGCGCTGACCGCACATGCCGACCACGCACCGCGGACACAGCCCAGACAAGCACGAACAAGCCCACCAGGATCAGGCCTGCGTCACCGAGGTCGATGCTGCCGAGCCATGTGGTGAGCGGGTCCTCGAGTTCAAACGCCGCATTCACGAACCCACCCAGCGTGATCACGGCGATGAAGAGCGCCGATACGGCTGAGATGCCGGTGATCACGGCGTTGAAACCGAGCTTGCGCCTCGGATTGTGGATGGCTGACTTATACATCTTCATCATGGCCACGCCGTTGATCGAATCGCACAGGGTCATGGCAGCGGTGAACGCGAGAGGGAGGGCCATCAAGGCGAGCGGCGACACGCCAGCGAGTGACGCCGTCGTCGTGATGACCAGCAGCCCGATGGTGGTGGCGGTGTCGAAGCCAAGCCCAAACAGGAAACCGATCACGTAAATGTTGCGCGGCCGCTCCACTTTGGACAGCGGCTTGGCCAGCAACCGGGCAACGAGGCCCTTCGCCTCCAGGTCCTCTTGCCGCACCTCGCCACCGGCCTGCACTTTCCGGTAGACCTGCGTGGCACGGACGAATGCGGAGCCGTTGAAGAGTCCCATCGCCAACAGGAACAGCCCGGAAACCCCACTGCCGATCAGGCCCAGCACTTTGTTACCCGTGGTGCCGTCCTCCATGAACTGCCCGATCACCGTGGCTCCCGCCACCACCAGCAAGCCCGCCAGGATCACCACGGAACTGTGGCCAAGGCTGAACGCAAACCCCACACTGACAGGATCCTTGCGCTGCGCTACGAATTTGCGGGTCGAATTGTCGATCGCGGCGATGTGGTCCCAGTCGTAACTGTGCTTGATGCCGGCCACATACGCGGTGACCACCAGCCCCAGCGCCAACGGCTGCGCCGCACCTGCCGTACCGGCAATCAAGAGCACGACGGCGGCAACGTGCAAAGCGGCGACGGCGCCGAACGTGAACAACAGCCTGGTCCGCAGGGACAACGTCTCCCGCTCCCGATACATGGTGGCGAACTCGGTCAGCGCAGTCATTAATACTTCCTCAGGTTCAAGGGTCCCTGCCCGTGCCAACGTTCCCGCAGAACGCCGGTGCAAGTACCCAGCAGTTTGTTGAGTTCCTCAGTGCTGTTCGACAACGATCGCAGCACAAGCCCCGCGGTCCCGGCAATAGCCGCCGTCAAAGAAACACCCGTGTAGGCGTCAAAATCCCGGGTTATCGCGTGCAGCTCGTCAGCAAGCCCCTGATCCACCCGTGGATCCACCACCACCAACGACCCCAAATGGCTGAAGCCCTCCATGAACCCCATCCCGGTCACGTCGTTGACAGGTGGGATAACGAGCAGGTTGTCGAGAGCCAACAACTTAGGTCCGTTCCCACTGTCGATCCAGATCTCATTCCGCAGCCGTACCTCTTCGTATTTGAAGGCTGCGCCGTCCGGCGACCACCCCGGCGTGATGACCTCGGCCATGACAAGGCTCGACGTCGGGTGGAGACTGATGTGCGAATTCTGCCGATAGCTCGCTTCCCGGTACGCAATCAACTGGTCAGGCATCAGCTCCAACCGCGAGCCCTCCCCCAGCCGGACACTCATCCGCTGCTCGGCAAACGACCCCGGAGTCCGATAAATCTTGGTAGCCGACTGAGTCGTCAACAACAGCTCCGCCCCCGCCTCAACCTCCACATCAATGAGGAACAGATCGGCCCCCAAATACGCCCCGCCCGGATTGACCATGACGAAACAAACCTGCCCGCTCTCATCCAAGTAATGCGGCCGCAACACCCTCAAGGCACCCTCATGAAATTGCCTGGAAGCAACGGACCTCCCACCCCGCACACTGACGCCCAACTCCAACCGCCCCCGCACCGGGCGCTCCAAGGAAGCCAACCCAGCGTGGGGCGCCCCGTTCCCCCAAGCACCGGAATCAACGTGTGGGACCACAACGTGCGTGCTCATAGGCCGCCCACGCAAGGAGATGCGATGGCCGCAGCGGCTCCGAATTTCAGGGGAGGCGTGGCTGGCATCGCGGCGTGCCAACTGCCGCGAGGTGACTCGACCGCAGAGGCTGCGGAGCCGGGGGTAAGGGGCCGCGGCGTGGTGGGCCTCGTGGGGGGCCCACTGCCGCGAGGGCCCCGACTCGAGCTTGCGAGAGTTGGGAGCGGCTGGGGACGGGCACGGCCCCTTATCCCCGGCGAAGCCGCCGGGCTTCCGCTCACAGACGCGTCGCTAACAGCCGCGTTCATGATGCCAAGTCGAGCATCAGGACGTCGCGCCGGATCCAGTTGAGGACGGCGTCCAACCCGTCGTCAGTCTTCAGATTCGTGAAGCAGAAGGGCTTGTTGCCGCGGAATTCCTTGGAGTCCCGCTCCATGATGGCCAGGTCCGCTCCGACGTGGGGCGCCAGGTCGGTTTTGTTGATGATGAAGAGGTCGGATTTGATCATCCCTTGGCCCGCCTTGCGGGGGATCTTCTCGCCCTGGGCGACGTCGATGATGTAGATGGAGAAGTCGACGAGTTCGGGGCTGAAAGTGGCGGAGAGGTTGTCGCCGCCGGATTCGACGAAGATGACCTGCAGGTCGGGGTGACGCGTCTTGAGTTCTTCGATGGCCGCGGTGTTCATGGAGGTGTCTTCGCGGATGGCGGTGTGGGGGCAGCCGCCGGTTTCGACGCCGATGATGCGATCTTCTGGGAGGATGCCGTTGGCGGCCAGGATTTTGGCGTCTTCGATGGTGTAGATGTCGTTGGTGATGGCGGCCATGGAGATCTCGCCGCTCATGTGCCGGGTGATGCGTTCCACGAGCTGGGTTTTGCCGGCTCCGACGGGTCCGCCGACGCCGATCTTGATGGGTTCTGGCATGTTTTCTGTCCTTTACAGTAGCTAGCTCATGAACATGCGGGCGCGTTGCCGTTCGTGCCGCATTTGTGAAATTTCGAGACCGGGGCTGACGGCCCCAAAGTCGTCCCAGCACAGCTGTGCTACATCGTCGACGGCGGTAGCAACGGCGTCGTGCGCTTGGCGAAGTACGCGCTGCCCTGCGTTCTGCCCCAACGGGATGGCGCGCACGGCGTTCTGGGTCAGGGAAGTCACTGTGGCAAACAAATAGGCGGAAAGCGCCGGTACAACGGGAACCCCCAAAGACCGCGCGATCACCCCAAACGCCAGGGGCTGATGCCCCCCAGCTAACCCCTCGCGAACCAGTTCCTGATAGTCGGCCAACTCCCCCGACGGGAACACTTCCCCGCCAATCTCCAGCAGCCGCCCACCCATTTTGAGCGAAGCCTCCCGCACTTCCCGAGCCAATAACTGCGCGGAAAGAACAGAATCCAACAAGCCAACATCCACCCCCTCATAAAGGAAGCGCATAGCCAACCCATCGGAATAAGTCAGCTGCTGCCCCACAAAAGCGGAAAGCCAAACCCCAAACGACCTCTCATCACAAACAAGCTCACGCTCGATGTACGTCTCAAACCCCAAAGAATGAGCAAACGCCCCCGTAGGCAACGCAGAGTCGGTCAACTGCTGAAGAGCCAGCTGATATGTCGCACTCACAGCCAACCGCCGGAGGTGAGGACGGCGCGCTTGAGCGGAGCTGGGAAGGGGGCCGCGGCGTGGCGGGCATCGCGAAGCGGGCACGGCCCCCTTCCCAGCGGAGCGCAAGCGTGCGCACCCAACCTGACGCGGCGCACAGCTTTAGTGCGAATGCTCAGCATGGCGGAAGGGCACCGGCATGACCCGCTCTTGCCTGTCGTAGGGGACGCCGACGCTCTTCAGATAGTCCTCGACTGTGTGGTCATACTGACAAACCATGACTTCGGCTCCGTACTCGGACGCAGCGTCGAAGAATTGCGCCTGCAGATGCCGGTTGCCAAGCGAATGCGCTACGACCCCCATTTCGTGGATGCTTCGCGGCCCTATGACCAGGACATCGGTGGGCAGCACGGAGATGACGATGACGTTGCTGTCGCTGATGGCGAGGATGTCGCCGTCGCGGAGGTCGCCGGTTCCGGTGGGGAGGCGGATGCCGAGTTCTTTGCCGTGGTCGGTGGTGACGCGTTGGATGCGTTTGACCAGCAGGGCGCTGGGTAGCACCACTTTTTCTTTGTGGTGGCCGGCGTAGGAGCTGGGTTGTTCGTGCAGGTTGCCCAGGATTTTTTCGATGATCATGAGGCTCCTAGAAGAGGAAATAGCGCTGCGCCATGGGCAGCACGTCGGAAGGTTCGGAGGTGACTTCGACGCCGTCGACTGTCACTTTGTACGTTTCGGGGTCGACGGCGATGTCCGGGGTTTCGCCGTTGTATTTGAGGTCCGCTTTGGTGAGGTTGCGGATGCCGCTGACGGGTTTGATGATGCGTTCGAGCCCTAGCTCGGCGGGCACTCCGGCGTCGATGGCGGCCTTGGACAGGAAGGTAATGGACGTCTGTTGGAGGGCTTTGCCGTACGTGGCGAACATGGGGCGCATGGTGCGGGGTTGGGGCGTGGGGATGGAGGCGTTGGCGTCGCCCATGAGTGCGTAGGCTATCTGGCCGCCTTTGATGACGAGCTCGGGTTTCACCCCGAAGAAGGCCGGATCCCAGAGGACGAGGTCGGCGAATTTGCCTTCTTCCACGGAGCCGATGACGTCTGCCATGCCTTGGGCGATGGCCGCGTTGATGGTGTATTTGGCCACGTAGCGTTTGAGCCGGAAGTTGTCGGATTCGGCGGATCCATGGACTGTCCCGGACGGGTCCTTCAGCACGCCTCGCTGGCGTTTCATGGCGTCGGCTACCTGCCAGGTCCTTGTCACTACTTCACCGACACGCCCCATGGCTTGGGAGTCGGAGGAGGTGATCGCGAAGATTCCGAGGTCGTGCAGGACGTCTTCGGCGGCGATTGTTTCGGCACGGATGCGGGAGTCGGCAAAGGCCACGTCTTCGGGGATGTCCGGGTTGAGGTGGTGGCAGACCATGAGCATGTCCAGGTGCTCTTCGATGGTGTTCCGTGTGTACGGCAGCGTGGGGTTGGTGGAGGCGGGGAGCACGTTCGGCAGCCCGGCGATCTTGATGATGTCCGGAGCGTGCCCACCGCCTGCGCCTTCGGTGTGGAAGGTGTGGATGACGCGGCCATCGATGGCACGGATGGTGTCTTCGACGAATCCGCACTCGTTCAGGGTGTCGGTATGAATCGCGACTTGGACGTCGTATTCGTCGGCAACCCGCAAGGACATGTCGATGGACGAGGTTGTTGAACCCCAGTCCTCATGGACTTTGAGCCCGACAGCACCGGCACGGATCTGCTCAGCGAGAGGCTCGACGGCGGACGCGTGGCCCTTGCCGAACAGGCCGATGTTGACCGGGAGCCCTTCGGCGGCCTGGAGCATCCGCGAGATGTGCCAGGCGCCGGGAGTGATGGTGGTGGCTTTGGTTCCTTCGGCCGGACCGGTGCCGCCGCCAACCATCGTGGTGATGCCATTGCAGAGCGCCGCGGGGACCTGTTCGGGGGAGATGAAGTGGATGTGGGTGTCGATGCCGCCGGCTGTGAGGATTTTCCGCTCGCCGGCGATGATTTCTGTGCCGGCGCCGATCACGATGTCCACGCCGTCAGCAATCTGGGGGTTTCCGGCCTTGCCGATCTTGAAAATATGCCCGTCCTTGAGGGCAACGTCGGCTTTGTAGATGCCGCTGTAGTCCAGGACGATCACGTTGGTGATCACAGTGTCCGGAATGTTTTCCGAGCGGGTGAGTTGGCCGTTCTGGCCCATGCCGTCGCGGATGACTTTGCCGCCGCCGAACACCACTTCCTCGCCATAAACCGTCAAGTCCTTCTCGATTTCGAGGAACAGCTCTGTGTCGGCCAAGCGGATGGCGTCGCCGGTTGTCGGGCCGTACAGTTCGGCGTACTGCCTGCGGGGAATCTCGAAGCTCACTGGTGGTCCCTCTCTGCTGCGACGCCCGGGCGGGGTTCCCCGGCTAGGCCAGTGCCGCCGTCGAGCTTTCCGTTAACGGCATTGCTGAGGCCGAACACTTCACGCGCCCCAGCAATCTCGATCAACTGGATGGTCTTCCGGTCACCGGGTTCAAAACGGGCGGCGGTTCCGGCCGGGATATCCAAACGGCGGCCGTAGGCGGCTTCGCGGTCAAATTCCAGGGCGCGGTTGGCCTCGGCAAAGTGGTAGTGCGAGCCGATCTGCACGGGACGGTCGCCGCGGTTCACAACCTCGACGGCGATCGCCTCACGGCCGCCGTTGCACGCGATGGAACCGGGCTGGAGCCTGTATTCACCGGGGATCATGGGGCTCCTATCGGATGGGGTTGTGGACGGTGACGAGCTTGGTGCCGTCAGGGAAGGTGGCTTCGATCTGGACGTCGTGGATCATCTCCGGCACGCCCTCCATCACGTCTTCGCGCCGGAGCACGGTGGTCCCGTAGCTCATCAGTTGGGCGACCGTCCGGCCGTCGCGTGCGCCTTCGATGAGCTCATAGCTGATGATGGCCACGGCTTCGGGGTAGTTCAACTTCAGCCCGCGCCCTTGGCGGCGCCGAGCGAGGTCGGCAGCCACCACGATCATGAGTTTCTCCTGCTCGCGGGGCAAAAGATGCATCGATTCTCCTTGTACGTGGGCACGTCCGTGACAGATGTGACCAGCGTAGGGAGCGGAAGTTTCGGCTACGTTTCCAAACCGTCTCAACCGGGGGTCGAATATCCCCGAATTGACCTCAACTTAAGTTGAGGTCCTAGCATCGTTCAGGTGCGCGCCCGCAAGCGGCACTGTCCCGAACCAGTCCCACGAAGGTGTATGAATGACCCACCACAGCCCCCTGCCATCCGAGCCAATCGGCGAGCTCTTCAAGGCGGCGTTTCGCTCTCATCCGGCAGGAGTTGCCATCATCACGGCGGCCGGGCCAGACGGAGCAGTAGGTCTCACGGCATCCTCGGTGGCATCGGTCGCGGTGGATCCGCCAACGCTCGCGTTCTCCGTGACCGGCGGCCGGTCAGCGTCCCACATCGCCGCCGCGCATACAGTCGTGGTGCATCTGGTGCGCGCGGACCAGGTGGAACTCGTCCGTGCATTTGCCAACCCCGCGGCCCCACGGTTCACCGGTGACATGGACTGGGAACTGCTGCCCACAGGCGAGCCCCTGCTCAGGGAGGCTCCGTGGGCGCTTCGGTGCGAAATCGTCCATCGGGCACCGCTGGGTGGCTCTGTCCTGCTGGCCGCAACGGTGCTGGACATCCGGTCCAATTCGTCCAGCTCAGCTCCGCTGGTTTATCACAACCGCGAGTTCCACACGGTGTTTGAGAGCGTTCCGGCGTTGGGCTAGTTGTTCCGGCCGCGGGCTGCCACGGTCCACTGCTCCACCACGGCGCCATCGCGGACCACAGTGACCTCATCCACCAGGTTCATGGTCAGGCACACATGATTCGGGATCACCCGGAGCCGGGTGCCCAGCGGCGGCAGCTCCGACGAGTCCGGCCAAACAACCGTGGCATGGTGCTCGGACAACGCGGTGACCCTGGCTTCGGGGTATTCGGGGAGCCGTGCGTATCCCGTTGCCCAATCCGGCCGGTCGCTGCCCAGGATCTTGCTGCCTGAGTCCACCACAACGCGGCGAACGTTGCCACCTGCAGCTTCGTGCCTGCTGACCACGGTGGCCGCGACGGTCAACGCGATGTCGTCCCACGTGCACCGTTCAAGTTCCAGTTGCTGGGCGTCGCCGAACACGTACACCCCTGGACGGAGCTCCGTGGCCACCGTTTCGCTGTCAATCAGGGCTGTAGGAGTGGAACCTCCGCTGATGGTGGTCACTTCGAAGCCCGCCGAGGCCAGCGCCGTGGCCGCCAGACCGAGCGACTCATTTTCGTTGCTTGCCGCACCCGTGGGCATGCCGGGTTTGTAGCTGTGGCCGGGGAACGTGAAAACGCCGGACACCATCAACCCGGCGGCAGCCGCTGCCTGAGCGACCTCCACCACTTCGTCCGGCAGAACGCCGCTTCGGTGATGCCCGCTGTCGACTTCGATCAGAACCTCAATGCTCCCGGCATCCGCGCCGAGCTGGCGGCCCATCGCCGTCGCACTTTCAGCAGAATCCACGCCCACAGCTATGCGGCTCTTTGCCACCAAGGCCCGCAGGCGGTCAGCGTGGTGGGCTTCCACCCACAGCGGGTAGGCGATGAAGATGTCCTTCACTCCGTCCGCCGCGAAGACCTCGGCTTCGCCGATGGTGGCAACGGTGATCCCCACAGCACCGGCCGACAGCTGCTTCCGGGCGATCTCCAACGTTTTGTGCGTCTTCACGTGCGGACGAAGCTTAAGTCCCCTGCTGAGCATGCTTGCTGCCATGCGTTCGATGTTCCGGTCCAGGACCTCGACGTCGATCAGGACGGCAGGGGTAACAACTTCAGAGGGGATCACGTTCATTCCTCAAACCCTAATGGCCTGAACGCTATCGGCCTACGGCGCCGACTGCCTGACCCGCACCTCAAACGCCGCCTCCGGCTGCTGCACTTGAGGCGAGGCGTCCATGCTTTCAATCCTGTTGATCAGAAGTTCGACGGCGCGCTCCGCAATTTCCGCACGTCCCGGCGCCACGGTGGTCAGCGACGGCGACGCGAACCGCGCCTCATCGATGTCGTCAAAACCGGCAACGGCGATCTCCTCGGGGACCTTCTTGCCACGGACCAGGAGTTCGTGAAGCGCGCCCAAAGCGAGAGCGTCGTTGAGTCCGAAAACGGCATCAAATTCCACACCACTATCCAGCAGCCTCGCGGTGGCATCAGCACCGCCGTCGCGCCGCCAATCGCACCCAACCACCAAGGCCGGATCGTAGGCCACGCCGGCGTCAGCGAGCGCAGCCCTGTATCCCTCAAGGCGCAGGCCGTTACTGCCGGTGGTGTCGCCGTCGTGCGCGCCCAAAACAGCTATACGACGGCGGCCGCCCGCCAGCAGGTGCGTGGTGACCGCGGCGGCGGCCCGGTGGTTCTGAATGAGGACCATATCCAGCCGCGGGTCCTGAACGAATTCGCCGAGCAGGACCAGCGGCTTCTTGCCCGCGGCGTCGATTATCTGTTCAGCGTCCAAGGCGAGAGGTATGAAAAGAAGACCATCCGTGAGCGTGCGGAACTGGCCTTGGAGCGCCGCCTTTTCGTGGTACGGCTCGTTTCCTGACTGTTCTACCAGGACGCGGTAGCCCCGGGCCCACGCCGCTTTCATGATGTCCGACGCCAACTCGGCGTAGTACGGAATGGATAGGTCTGCCAGGACCAGGCCGAGCATGCTGGTCTTGCCCGAGCGGAGGCTGCGGGCCGTCAGGTTGGTTTCGTAGCCGAGCTCATCGATGGCATCCAGGACGCGCTGTTTGGTGGTGGGCCGGATGAACTCGTAGTTGTTGATCACGTTGGAGACCGTCTTCAACGAGACACCGGCGACCCGTGCGACGTCGTTCATGGTGACGGCCATCAATATGCTCCTTCTGTCCTGTTGGCATACATCGTTGCAGATCAGGCCGACATGGAGTCAGTCGATGACTGCGGCGACAGCCTCGATCTCCACCAACTGATGGTTGTAGCCGAGGACGGTGACGCCCATGAGGGTGCTCGGTACGTCGTGGTCGCCGAATGCAGCGCGCACTACGTCCCAGGCCGCGACCAGGTCCGCCTGCTGCGTCGATGCGACAAGGACGCGGGTGGAAACCACGTCCCCGATTCCCGCTCCGGCTGCTTCCAAGGCCAACACCATGTTTTCGACCGACTTTTCCGCTTGGGCTTTGTAGTCCCCAATACCTGTTGTGGTTCCGTCCTCGTTCAGCGGGCATGACCCTGCCAGGAAGATCAACCGGGCTTCGGCGGGCGCAGTGGCTGCATAGGCGTACTGGGCTGCCGAACTGAGTTGTTCAGAGCGAATGAGGGTCACAGCGCTGGGCATTGGAGGTCCTTGGATTAGATGTGAACGGCTGGCCACATTCCATCACGGCGTCGCTTCCCTGCAGCCGTCACACGCCGCTCATCCCCATGCAACGCGCCCGCAACATACATGCGCAAAGCTGAAGTCAATTGGCGCACAGCTGAAGGCAATCGGACAGCGAAGCGAGCTGAGGGGAGCAGACATGAGCATTACAAACAGGGATCTTTTCCAGGCGCTGAAGACGCAGGCCAGCCTGGCGCAGGCGTTCGGCACCATGCCGGGCAGCAAGGAAGAGCCGCACCCGCTAAGCCCAGGCGAATACGTAGAGGCCTGGCACAACGGCCGCCTTTATCACCGAGGCACCGTGGTCAAAACCGTCTCGGGGACCGACCTTTTCTGGCTCACAGACGATACCGGGAGTCGCAGGCTGCTGGACATGGAATCCATGGACATCGTGACAGTTGACGAGCCGGCTCCGGCACCCGGAACACTGGCCCCGGAGCCAACTCTGTCGGCCACTGTCACACCAATTTCTGCGTACCCCATGTTCCACGACGGTACTCAGCAGATCGCCTAGTCTTCAAGCGACAACCGGATCATGGTCCAGCTCACGGCAGGGAGCCCGGCGGTGAGGCGACCGCCGTCGAGCTTCACGCTGACGTTCTCGGACGGCAGGACCGACGTCGAATCGTCTGCCGTCGCCTGCCAGTACGGGTCCTTGTTGGAGTAGGTGACGGACTCAATGACTTTGCTTGCGTTGAGGCTTCCGACGGCGGCATCCAGCGTCAGCGCGTCCGTCGCCGAGCGGTTCACGGCGAACACCACGGCCTCATTGGCTTCTGCGTTATAGGTCGCCACAGCTGACAGCGCGCTGAACCCAGACGTCTTTTCGCTGTCCAGTTGCGGAGACTCGACGGCGAGGTTGAGCACGGTGCCGGAGGCGTGCTGCGAGGTGAGCGCGAACGGGTGGAACGTGGTCTGCTTCCACGCACGTCCGCCAGGCTCGGTCATGATGGGGGCGATCACGTTGACCAGTTGCGCGAGGCTCGCTGAATGGACGCGGTCCGTGTTGCGCAGCAGCGTGATGAGCAGATCGCCCACCACCACAGCGTCGGCAACCGTGTAGCGGTCTTCGAGCAGCACCGGCGCGACCGGCCAGTCGTCACCCGTGGGCGCCTTGGACTCATCACGGGACATGTGCCAAACGTTCCACTCATCGAATGAGATATTGACCTGCTTTTCGGACTTGTTGGCCGACTTCACGTGATCGATGTGGGACACCAGGTCCTTGATGAAGGCCTCCATCCGGTGCCCTGCCGACAGGTGCTCCTGGAGGTCCCCGAAGTCCTCGAAGTACTGGTGGGCCGAGATCAGGTCCACCAACTCAAATGTCTCGTTGAGGACCACGCGTTCCCACTCACCGAACGTGGGCATGGTGGGTGCCGAGCTTCCGCAGGCCACGAGTTCCAGGTCCGGGTTGATCATCCGCATGGCCCTTGCCGTTTCGGCAGCGACCCTCGCGTACTCACCCGCCTTCTTGTGTCCGATCTGCCAGAAGCCGTCCATCTCGTTTCCGAGGCACCACATGGTGATGTTGTGAGGCTCGACGGCGCCATTCGCCTTGCGCTGTTCAGACAGGGCCGTTCCACCTTGGATGTTGGAGTACTCCAGCAGGTCCAGGGCTTCCTGCGTGCCCCTGGTGCCCAGGTTCACGGCCATCATGGGGTCGACGCCGGCCTTCACCGACCACTTGGCGAACTCGTCCACGCCTACCAGGTTCGGGTCAGTGGAGTGCCAGGCGAGGTCGAGGCGGGTGGGACGGTCTTCCTTTGGTCCAACGCCGTCTTCCCAGCGATAGCCCGAGACGAAGTTCCCGCCCGGATACCTGACCGTGGAGACACCCAACTCCTTGGTGAGATCCAGAACGTCGGTGCGGAAACCGTCGTCGTCGGCTTTCGGGTGTTCGGGTTCGAAGATGCCCGTGTACACGCAGCGGCCCAAGTGCTCTACGAAAGCGCCGAACGTCTTCCTCCTGACTGGGCCTACGACGAATGCGGGGTCGATGGTGATTTTGGCCGTGGGCTCTTCTTGGTTTCCCAAAGGTTGGGTCCTTGTCTGCTCGTTCTGCTTGGCGATTTACAACGTTATAGAAACCATGCTGACTGGCTGCGGGGTACGAGTCAAGAGATTTCTTCCGCTGTCTTCGCCCAGGCCCACGCTTGTTCGCTGACTTCGACTTTGTTCGGCGGGAGATTCCAACCGGCCAGCGTTCCGTGGGCCTTTAGGCTGGTTCCATGGCATCCGAAGTAGTGAGCGCGGCCTACTCTGCGCGCTCCGAGGAATACACCTCACTGTTCGGGTCAATGGAGAGCACGCATGCGGCCGATCGGGAGCTCGTCCGCTCGTGGGCCCAAGGGTTGCACGGCCGCGTCATCGACGCCGGCTGCGGACCCGGGCAATGGGCCAACTTCCTGCATTCTCTCGGCATCGAGGTTGAGGGCGTGGACCTGGTGTCGGAGTTCGTGGCAACGGCCCAGCAGCGCCACCCGGAGGTCCCCTTCAGAGTCGAATCACTGGAGCGGCTTCAGACTCCGGACCAATCATTGGCGGGGATCCTCGCCTGGTACTCGGTGATTCACACTCCCCCTGACGACATCGGTGCCGTCTTGAGTGAGTTCGTCCGGTGCATTGAGCCCGGCGGAAGCCTCCTACTTGGCTTCTTCGAGGGCAAAGCCGTTGAGGCGTTCCCGCACGCCGTGACTCCCGCCTACTTTTGGCCTGTGGGGGAAATGGCCGCCCGGCTCCTGAATGCCGGCCTCACAGTGGTCAGCACGCACTCACGTACCGACCCCGGATCCCGGCCCCACGCCGCCATTGTCGCCCGCCGGAAGGAGCCCTGACGGCCGAATACCCACGCTTCGAGTACCCAACTTACTTCACCGGCTTGTAGTCCCATAGCTCCAGCCCATCCCATTCAGAAGGAAACCCCATGTCCTTTTCCGGAGAGAAATCCGGAACTATCGGAAATTTGAGCTTAATCTTGGTGCGCAGCGCGCGGGGCCAGTTCGTTTGCGGGTCGATATGCGGAGTGAGGTAGGCCAAGATGGCCAAGCTGGGATATAGCTTCTTGGTTGGTTCAGCGTTGCCTCAGGACGGAGACAGAGATTCGATGGCGGGGATTCGGGCCGGGCTTCAGAAGGCAGGGAAACAAAAACAGGCCGGAGACTCAAAGTCTCCGGCCTGTCTTGGAGGGTGGGCCCTGTGGGGATCGAACCCACGACCCACGGATTAAAAGTCCGATGCTCTACCAACTGAGCTAAAGGCCCCTCCAGCTGTAGAAACAGCCATGAATACTGTACCCCAAGGTCAAGGTCAGCAAGGAACTCAAGGCGGCGCGCGCCGTCGTCACCTACTTTGGCGGAAAGTTGGACGACGACGCGCGGCAGCAGCGGCGTGTCAGGCCTAGGACGGCGGCAAAGTAGGTGGCGAAGGTCCGCCAGCAGCAACAGCGCACCCCCGGCAACCGTTACTCGACCCCACCAGAGCACAGGAGTACGGTGAACTCATGAGCGAACAGCCAGGACCACCTGCGTACGGCGGAGCAAACAGGCACCACAAGCCCAAGCCCTTCGCGCCTATCGATTT
Organism: Arthrobacter sp. 18067; assembly: GCF_902706295.1. Lineage (GTDB taxonomy): Bacteria > Actinomycetota > Actinomycetes > Actinomycetales > Micrococcaceae > Arthrobacter. Next base: position 128,377 of record NZ_CACSJJ010000010.1, read on the forward strand.
CGAACCGTTCGCCGGTGGCGCCGACCCCGCGCGCGTTTCCGAAGCCGCCCACCTTGCTGCCCAGGCTTTGGTAAGGCGTGGCCGCGACAGCGACGACCCCAAGGTCACCCGCCGCTTGGTAAAACTCGCCGACGAACAAGGCCTCGAAGCCATCGCCGAGATGTGGGCAGAAAGCCCCGCCCGAAGCCTCCCCGGCGCACTCTGGCGGCTCTACGCCCTTCGTGCCGCCACCATCCAGAACCCTGAGCGGATCTCCGTCTACTTCAGAGCCGGCCGCGACACAGCGCAGGTGGCCAACGTGGTTGCCGGCGCAGCTGAGCCGCCCGGAGCAGACGAAATGAAGACCATGGCTGACGCCATTTTGTCGGGCGCTTTCGACGGCGAGTTCGACGTCGCGCTGGAACGTTCCGCTGCTTTCTGCCGCGTGGTGGCGCTCGGCCAAGCCACTCTGGCCGACGGCGCTGAGCACAGCAACGAAGGTCACGCCAGCAAGTTGACCCGCAACTCGCACCAGCTGGTGAAGACCGCCGAGGACCTTGAACACGCTGCCAACGCGTGGCGCCTGGGCGAGCTGGACTAGCCCAACTAAGAGGCGAAACGTACCCACGTCGGTCCCGGACTGTCAATGTTGACTTAGACCGCCTGACGGTGAAAACTAAAACTGGTGTCGAACCGCGAAACCCCCGGGCTTCAACTTATAGCCGCTTCGAGCGGCCTACCGCCGAGAGGCGTATCCGGTTCGGCACCATTTTTATGCCCGAACGCAGTTTGCCCGGGTCGGCGCTAAGGCAGGCCCGGGCGAAGCTGCAAGGACCTACTTCAACGTGACAGTGGTTTCGGCCGTTTCCTTCTTGTCATGATCCAAATCGCCGGCAGCGTCCTGCGGCGTCATCGTGGCCTTGATCTCCGTGTCCTTGCCCGCGGTGTAGGCGAAGTTCTCTGCGATATTGAAGGACTCACCGGGCTTCAGCACAAACGGGTCCTTTTCCTTCAGCTTCACGCCGGAGCTGCTGAGCCCGTGCTTCTTGTAGCCGTCGCTGCTGGAGTCCGAGGGCATCCCGCCGAGGTACTTCCAGTCCGTGTACTTGGCAGAGGGAGTGATCAGCGAGTGGCTCAGGGGAATCTCGGCTGATGAGGTGTTGGTGACCACGTAGTTCAGGTAGACCACGGGGGCGCCCTTCTTCAGCAGGTTCTCCTTGGTTTCCTTGTCCACGAACATGCTGTCCTTGGACGCCACATCCGTGGCCACCTGGTAGACGTCCACGCTGAAGCTGTCGCCCTTGAGCGTTCCGAGCTTGTCGCCCGCCTCAGAGATGGGTAGCGCCCACGCGGCCACGGTGTAAGCGCCGGAGGATTTACCTGCCCCCTCGGAGGAGGCGGCGGAGGACGACGACGGTTCGGAACCACCCGTCGTCGAGCCCGCGGCAGTGGTGCCGCAGGCGCTGAGCGCGAGCAGTCCGGCCGCCGCAAGGCTGGTGATTTTGACTACATTGTTGAGTCGCATAGTTCCCCCATTGAGTGGATTAATTCGGTGCTTACCCAGTGTTCCACGGCACCGGAGCCGGAGCGATGGGGACAACTCCCCGCAGCAATCCACCCACTGAGCGGACGCCCTCACCAGACCGGTAAAGTTGGGATCGAAATGGGCTGCGTCAAGTCAAGCCGCCCGCCGCCCATCCGTCCCCAGCCCGGAAAGCGATATGAAGCTGCGCCTTTTCCCTCAGGAACCTGCCGGGCTCGTTCTGCTCGCGCAGATGGCCGGCGTCATCGTGGCCGCCACCGGAACGCTCTCCGAAATACTCGGAGCCCCGGCAAGCGAGCACGAGCGCCTCGCAGAAGAACTTCACGAGCATGAGTCCAAATCCCTGGACCTGCACTTCGCGCTGCTGACACACATGCGGACGAGCTTCGTGAATCCGCTCCCCCGCGAGGACATGTACACACTGTCCCGGCACCTCACCGAGGCAATGGAGAAGCTGGACGCCGCCGGCGACCTCGTGGCCCTCTACAAACTGGACCGCCTCCCCAAACGGGCTGCAGACCAGCTGGAGATCATCAGCCGGCAGGCAGAGCTGACCGTGGACGCCATGCGGAAGCTCGAGGACCTGGACGAACTTGAGGACTACTGGATCGAAATCCTCCGACTCGCGAAGCGGGCAGAACGGACGCACCGGATCTGGGTGGCAGAGATGCTCAAGGATATGAAGTCCACGCAATACGCGCGGCACCGGGACATCGCCAACCAACTGGTGGAAGTTACCAAGGACATGCGGAAGGTCGCCACCCAGGTAGGCAGCATCATCGTCAAGGAATCATGACGTGACCATCGCCATCCTGGTCCTGGTAGTCGGCCTGGCCTCCGGGTTCGCGTTCCTCAACGGCTTCCGCGACGTCTCCAACGCCGTCGCGCTTTCCACCCGGACCCGCGCCCTCACTCCTTCAATTGCGGTCCTCCTTGCCGCCCTCTTCAACTTTGTCGGCGCCATGCTCAGCGGCACCTTCGTCCTGGCTTTCACGCAGTCGTGGATCACCCTGCCCAGTGGCACCAGCGGGCTGACCATCCTCGCCTCCGCCCTCACGGCAGCAATCCTTTGGGGTGTGTACGCGTGGTGGCGCGGTATCCCCTTGTCCTCCACCAACTCGCTGGTCGGCGGCCTGATTGGCGCCGGCGCCGCGAGCGTCCTGGTGGGCGGCAACGCGGTGGGTGGCATGGACAACGTCCTCCTGACCCAAGTGGCACTGCCATTGATTCTGTCCCCGGTTATCGCGTTCGCAGCAGCGTACCTGCTGGTCTGGCCCGTAACGTGGGCAGCCCGATACACGCAGCCCAATGTGGTGAACCGGCGCTTCCGCCGTGCGCAGGCCGTGTCCACTGCCGCCGTGGCGTTCGGGCACGGCCTTCAGGATGGGCAGCGAACAGCGGCCGTCATTGTGCTGGCCATAGTGGCCGCGGGGCTGTCCGGCGGCGAGGATGTGCCCCTGTGGATCCTGCTGCTCACGGCCGTCATGCTTACTGCGGGCACCATGTTTGGCGGCTGGCGGATCTCCCACACCCTTGGCCACAAGCTCATCCGGGTGGATCCGCTGCGCGGCTTCGTGGCGCAAACGCTGACGTCCGTGATGCTCTTTGTCGGCGCCATCGGTTTTCATCTGCCGCTCTCCACCACGCATACGTTGACCGCCTCGGTGCTGGGTTCGGGCGTGAACCAGCGATTCCACACAGTCAACCGGCGACTGGTCCGGAGGATCCTGCTGTTCTGGGTGGTGACTCCGCTGGTCACAGCCGCAGCGGCGTTCATCCTGGAGCTGGCGTTCTCGCCCCTCGCGGACCTCTAACCTTCGCAGCCACGCCCAACTGAGTAACAGCAAACGTCGCAATGAGCGCTCATTGCGACGTTTGCTGTTACTCAGTTGGGTAAGAAAAAAACGACGGCGGCCGTACCCCCAAGGCGACGGCCGCCGTCGTTATCTGCCGACTCCCCCCATAGAAGCCGGAACCTGCGGAACCCTTATCCGAAGCGACCGGAGACGTAGTCTTCCGTCGCCTTCTGGCCAGGGTTGTTGAAGATGCTGGTGGTGTCGGCGAACTCGATGAGCTTGCCCGGCTTGCCGGTGCCTGCGATGTTGAAGAACGCGGTCTTGTCCGATACACGCGCGGCCTGCTGCATGTTGTGGGTCACGATCACCACGGTGTACTGGTCCTTGAGCTCGTTGATGAGGTCCTCGACGGCCAGCGTGGAGATGGGGTCCAGGGCGGAGCACGGCTCGTCCATGAGGATCACCTGGGGCTCAACGGCAATGGCGCGGGCGATGCAGAGGCGCTGCTGCTGACCACCGGAAAGGCCGGAGCCGGGCTTGTCCAGGCGGTCCTTGACTTCGTTCCACAGGTTGGCGCCCACCAGGGACTTCTCCACGAGTGCATCGGCTGCCCCCTTGGAGATCTTCTTGTTGTTCAGCTTTACACCGGCCAGCACGTTGTCGCGGATGGACATGGTGGGGAACGGGTTGGGGCGCTGGAAGACCATGCCCACCTGGGTGCGGACGGTGACCGGGTCAACGCCGGGGCCATAGAAGTTGTTTCCGTCCAGGAGGACCTCGCCCTCGACGCGTGCGCCGGGGAGGACCTCGTGCATGCGGTTCAGCGTGCGGAGGAAGGTGGACTTGCCGCAGCCGGACGGACCGATGAAGGCCGTGACGGACTTGGCCTGGATGTTGATGTTGACGTCCTCGACGGCCAGGAAGTTGCCGTAGTAGACATTGAGGTCTTTGACGTCGATGCGCTTGGACATGGTGTTCCTTTGTTCCTTGGGGGTGTGGAAGTGTGAAGGGTGGGCCGTGCAAAAGCGGCGGCCGGCCCGGTCAGCGTCCCGTTTTGGGCGCGAACAGACGGGCGATGAGGCGGGCTCCGAGGTTCAGGAGCATCACCAGGATGATCAGCACCAGCGCGGCGCCCCATGCCCTCTGGTCCGAGGGCTCAGGGTTGGACGGCGACGTCGGGTTGAGGATCTGCGTGTAAATGAACGTCGGCAGCGAGGCCATCCAGCCACCGAATACGTTGTTGTTGATGGTGGTGGCGAAACCTGCGGTCACCAGGATCGGCGCGGTTTCACCGATAACGCGGGCGATCGCCAACGTGACGCCGGACGCGATGCCGGAGATCGCCGTCGGGATGACCACCTTGGTGATGGTGCGCCACTTACGGACACCCAGCGCGTAGGAGGCCTCGCGAAGCTCGTTCGGGACGATTTTCAGCATTTCCTCGCTGGAACGGACCACCACCGGGATCATCAGGACGGAAAGCGCGACGGCGGCAACCGCACCGGTCTTGGTGCCGGGGCCCACGATGGCGAAGAAGAACGCTGCCGCGAAGAGGCCGGCCACGATGGACGGGATGCCGGTCATGACATCCACGAAGAACGTGATGGCGCGGGCCAGCGGACGGTCGTTGCCGTATTCCACCAGGTAAATCGACGTGAGCAGGCCAACCGGCACGGAGATGACCGTGGCGAGGAGCGTGATCTGGAGGGTGCCCATCAGCGCGTGGTAGATGCCGCCGAGGACCGGGGCGCCTTCCTCCACGGCCTTGTTGTCGAAGGCTCCCGTAACGCCGTTCATGGACGTGCCCAGGAAGCCGGGGGTAATCAGGCCGGGGATGCCGTTGACCAGCACGGTAAAGATGACCGAGATCAGGGGCAGGAGTGCAATCAGGAACGAACCCACCACCAGGCAGGTGGCGAGCTTGTCCTTGGCTTTCCGCGCGCCTTCAACTGCGCCGCTCCAGGAGACCAGGCCCACTGCAAACAGGATGGCCGAGACAAGGCCCCAGCCAAAGGCGTTGAAGCCGATGAGCGCCAGGATTGCCGCGCCGACGATCAGTGCGACGGCCAGGACAATGTAGGGCGCGAACTTTGGCAGCTGGCCCTTGGTGAGCGCGGAGCGCTTGCGGACTACTGTGGCGGTCATTTAGTTGGCTCCCGAGAATTCTTTGTGCCGGGTGATGATCCAGCGGGCGATCATGTTCACGCCCAGGGTGATGACGAACAGCACCAGGCCGGCAGCGATCAACGTGTTGACCTTGATACCGCTGGCTTCGGGGAAGTTCAGGGCAATTTCGGCAGCGATGGTCTGGTTGCCGGACTGGATGAGGCTGGCGGTCAGGACACCGGAAGAGAGCACCAGTGCAACGGCCATGGTCTCGCCGAGTGCTCGGCCAAGGCCCAGCATGATGGCGCTGATGATGCCCGGGCGGCCAAACGGCAGCACGGCCATCTCGATCATTTCCCAGCGGGTAGCTCCAAGTGCGAGCGCTGCTTCCTCGTGCAGCTTGGGGGTCTGCAGGAAGATTTCGCGGGACAGGGAGGTAATGATGGGCAGGACCATGACGGAAAGGACGATGCCTGCGGTCAGGATGGTCTTGCCGGTCGCGGATGCCGGTCCTTCGAAGATCGGGATCCAGCCGAGGTAGGTGGCCAGCCAGTCGTAGGCCGGGGAGATTTCCTTGGCCAGGAAGGCCGCACCCCAGGCGCCGTAGACCACGGAGGGAATGGCGGCGAGCAGGTCCACCACATAGCCGAGGCCGGAAGCGAGCCGGCGCGGGGCGTAGTGGGAGATGAACAGGGCCACGCCGATTGCCACCGGGGTGGCGATGACGAGGGCGATCACGGCGGCAATCAGGGTGCCCACCACGATCGGGGCAATGTAGGCGAAGAAGCCGTTTCCGCCCTGGATGTCTTCGGCAGGGGCGGTGAGCGCAGGGATAGCCTGCACCACAAGGAACAACGCGACTCCGAAGAGGACCGCGAGAATCAGGCACCCTGCGGCCATGGCGGCCCCGGAGAAAACCTTGTCCCCGGCGCGTCCTGCGCCTTGGGAGGTTGTCAGGGAGTTGGTGGTCACTTCACGATCCTTCAGTCTCAGTGAACTGGTCTTACATGGCTAAGTTCCCTGCCCCGCGCGAGTGGCACTGCGGCCACTCGGGCCCGGGGCCACACCGCGCGGGACAGGGAACTTCAATGTTCAGCCGGGTTCAAGCAAACCCGCCGGGAAACCTTAGGACTTGGCCTTGATGGTTTCGATAGCGGCTGTGGCCTTGTCCTGCAGGGTCTTGGAGAGCGGCGCGGACTTTGCGGCGTCGGCTGCGGTCTTCTGTCCTTCGTCGGAGACGACGTAGCTTTCGAAGGCCTTCACCAGGTCAGCAACAGCAGCAGTTTCGTAGGTGGTGCAAACTACGTGGTACGAAACGAGGACTACAGGGTAGGCGCCCGACGCGGTGGTCTTGCGGTCCAGCTTGATGGCGACGTCGTTGGCGGCGCGGCCGTCAACGGGCTTGCCGGCTTCGACTGCCTTGGCGGCGGCATCAGCGGAGATCTTGACGAACTCTTCGCCGACCTTGATGGAGGCGGTGCCCAGCTTGCCGGAGACAGCGGAGTCATCAGCGTAGGTCACGGCACCGGGGGTGTCGGTGACGGTCTTGACGACGCCGGAGGTGCCCTTGGCGTTTTCGCCGGCCAGGGTGGCGGGCCAGATGCCGGCAGCCTTGTCCGTCCAGACCTCGGGAGCAGCAGCTGCGAGGTAGTCGGTGAAGTTGGTGGTGGTGCCGGAGTCGTCAGAACGGTTCACCGGGGTGACCTTGAGATCCGGGAGGGTGACGCCTTCGTTGAGGGCGGCGATTGCGGGGTCGTTCCAGTTGGCGATTTCGCCGCGGAAGATCTTGGCGACAGTTGCGGCGTCGAGCTTCAATTCCTTGACGTCCGGGATGTTGAAGGCCACGGCGATCGGGGAGATGTACACCGGGATGTTGATGGCGCCGTCGGGGCCGCACTTGGCTTTGGAGCTCTCGAGCTCTTCGTCCTTCAGGTAGGCGTCAGAACCGGCGAACTGTGCCGAGCCGTCGATGATGGCCTTGCGGCCTGCGCCGGAACCGTCCGGGGAGTACTGGACCGTGGCGCCGGAGTTGGCGGTGGAGAAACCGGCCTTCCAAGCGTCCATGGCTGCGCCGGTGGAGGAGGCGCCGATACCGGTCAGCGTGCCGGTGACCTTGGTGCCGGATGCGGCCGACTGGGTACCAGCAGGCGTGTTCGTTGCGTTGTCTGAACCGCAAGCAGTGAGCGCGAGAGCGCCGGCTGCGATGACCGCGATTGCCGCGTTGCGGCCGAAGTGAGTTGCCTTCACTTGGATGTGCCCCTTCCAGGGATTCTTCGATGCGGGCCGAACGGAGATTTCGGCGTGCGCGAGCTGAGGACCTTTTGTTCCTTTACTGAAGGTAAGGAGCGCAGGTAACGGGACCTGCGGTGGAAGGTGAACGGAAAGTGAACGACGGCGGACCATTGGGTTATGTGGCGCGCGCCACCTTGAGCGGTGCCCCGGTTGCCGTCCGTGCCTTCGTCGGAACCATTGCCGGGCAAATAGACTGGACGACATGGCTGCCGCGAAGGGATTTTCTGCAAGCAAGAGGTTCCTGCGCGCCAGAGTCCGGACCGGTTTGGTCCGCAGCCGGAATTCGTTGACACCGGCCATCCAGATGACAGTGTGCGCCGTAGGCGCCTACGCTTTCGCCGAGTATGTCCTGGGCCACCAAGGACCGCTGTTTGCAGCTACGTCGTCCCTGATTGCCCTCGGGTTCTCCCGTGACCCGCGGCTGCGCCGGGTGATAGAGGTGGGCCTTGGCTGCACACTGGGCATCGTTGTTGGTGATTTGCTGCTTCACTGGCTGGGCGCTGGGATCTGGCAGGCCGCCGTCGTACTTCTTTTCTCCATCCTGCTGGCCAGGTTCCTGGACAGCGGCACTATTTTCACCACCCAACTGGGGCTGCAGTCGTTGCTGGTGGTGCTGCTGCCGGCCCCGGCCGGCGGGCCCTTCACGCGAAGCCTGGATGCCGTGGTTGGCGGTGTGTTCGCCCTGCTGGTGACCATCCTGGTGCCGAAGGATCCGCGCCGCGAGCCCCGCAAGGACGTCCAGAAGATCCTTTACGAGCTTGCCGAAGTTCTGCGTGAGTGTGGCAAGGCGCTGATCGAAAGCGACTCCACCCTCGCCTGGCACGCGCTGATCCGTGGCCGGAACTGCCAGCCCCTGGTGGACCGGATGCGGCAGACGCTGCGGGCGTCCGGTGAGGTGGCAACGCTGGCCCCCGCGCATCGCAGGCATCGCGACGAACTCGCCGGCCTGGAACACTCCTTGGAATACATCGACCTCGCCCTGCGTAACAGCCGGGTGTTCGCCCGGCGGCTCACCAGCGCGATCAACCATGCCGCGTTGTCCGATGAAGCGATCGACAGCATCTCCGAAGTCCTGCAGGAAACGGCTGCGGCGATCGACGAGATGACCATTGGATTGTCCGAGCAGAGCGAAGGGACCCGCCGGGTACACCTGCGCCGCGCCCGGAACGACCTCTCGGACATCGCCGCCCGCCTGCACCCCAAGATGCTGGACGTCCAAAGGCTGGAGGGCGAGACCGTGGTGATGCTGTTCCGGCCGCTCATGGTGGACCTGTTGGAGGCCAGCGGAATGGAGCCGGAGGAAGCGCGGGCGGTGCTGCCGGCGCTGTAGCCCGCCGTTCCTTCCAGAGAAGCCTCAGACCTGTTTGGCAGAATGGGCCGATGACCCCTGCCTTATCCACACGATTCCGGGCTGCGCCGGCGCTCCGGCAACGGCAGCGGCCCCTGTCCCTCTGGGCAGGCGGTTTGCTGGTGGCCGGCGACGCCATCTTCTGGTTCATGTTCGCCGCAGTGTTGTCCGAGACCGGGATGGCCACCATGGATGGCACGGTCCACAGTTTCATGGTCGATTCACGCAGCCCGGTGCTCACGGCTGTCCTCACGGCGTTGACTACGGTGACCTCACCCGCGTGGATGACGGCCATTGGCGTGGCGGTGGCCGTCACCTGGACGGTCTGGAAGCGGGAACTATGGCGGCCGGCCGTGCTCATGGGCGCTATGTTGCTCGCCGTTGTTCTTTCCACCCTCATCAAGCAGGATGTGGGCCGCTCCCGGCCGCCGTCCTCCGATTTCCTCCTTGGCCCGGACGACGCCCTGTCCTTCCCGTCCGGCCACACGCTCGGCGCCGGCATCTTCGCGTTGGTCCTCACCTACCTGATCGTCTCGCGTTCGAGCACGCGAACGACGGCGGTGCTCGCCTTCGCGGGCGCCGCGTTGCTGACGCTGCTGGTCGCCTACAGCCGGGTCTACCTTGGGTACCACTGGCTGACGGACGTGGTTGCTTCGCTCGGGGTGGCACTTGGCGTGACGGGAGTAGCGGTATTCGTGGATGCGGCGCGGCACGGGCGGGCCGCGTAGGCCAATCCTGTCAGTGCCCGCGACTAACCTTGAACCTATGGCTTCCAAGACCTCGCGCGCATCCAAGACACCCGCCTACAAGTGCGCCGAATGCGGCTGGACCGCCATCAAGTGGGTGGGCAGGTGTGGTGAGTGCCAGGCCTGGGGAACCGTTGAGGAGTACGGCGCCACTGTCGCGCGTACGACGGCGGCCGCTACCGTTTTGGAGCCGGCCCGCCGTATCGCCGAGGTGGATGGGACCACTGCGGCGTTCCTGCCCACGGGCGTGGACGAACTCGACCGCGTCCTGGGAGGAGGGCTCGTCCCCGGCGCCGTCATCCTGCTCGCGGGGGAACCCGGCGTCGGGAAGTCCACGCTGTTGCTGGATGTCGCGGCGAAGTTCGCGCGCACGGGTCAGGATGTTCTGTACATCACCGGCGAAGAATCCGCGGCACAGGTGAAGCTGCGCGCCGAGCGCATCGACGCCGTCGCCCATACTCTTTATCTTTCTGCCGAAACTGATCTTGGGCAGGCGCTTGGCCAGGTGGAGAAGTTGGAACCCAAGCTGTTGATTGTGGACTCCGTGCAAACGCTGAGCAGCGCGGATGTCGAAGGCAGTGCCGGCGGCGTATCCCAGGTGCGCGAGGTAGCTGCCTCCATCATTGCCGCAGCCAAGCGCCGCAACATGACCACGCTCCTGGTGGGCCACGTGACCAAGGAAGGCACCATCGCCGGGCCGCGGCTGCTGGAACACCTGGTGGATGTCGTGTGCCAGTTCGAAGGTGAGCGTCACTCCCGCCTGCGCCTGCTGAGGGCGGTGAAGAACCGCTACGGTGCGACGGACGACGTCGGTTGCTTCGATCTGAATGAGGCCGGCATCGAAGGCCTGGCGGACCCCAGCGGACTGTTCGTTTCGCGGACGCGTGAGCCCGTTTCCGGAACGTGCATCACGGTGACCATGGAGGGTCGCCGGCCGCTGCTGGCAGAGGTTCAATCGCTTCTTGCCGAGAGCGCCAATTCGCAACCACGCCGGGCCACCAGCGGGCTGGAAAGCTCCAGGGTGGCCATGCTGCTCGCGGTTCTTCAGCAGCGGGCAGGCTGCATGCTGCACAAGGACGACTCCTACGTGGCAACGGTCGGCGGCGTGAAGCTCACGGAGCCCGCCACTGACTTGGCTGTGGCCCTCGCGGTTGCCTCCGCTAAGTCCCGGAAGGCCCTCCCCCAGCGCCTGATTGCCTTTGGCGAGGTTGGCTTGGCCGGCGAGGTCCGTCCTGTTCCCGGGATCAACCAGCGCATCCAGGAAGCACACCGCCTCGGCTTCACCCACGCGATCGTTCCGGCCAGCCCGGCGGGCGCCGGGGTCATCCCCGACGGCTTCTCGGTGCGCGAGGTAGGTCACTTGGCGGAGGCCCTCGAACTTCTGATCACTTAACCCTTCCGGGGTGTCGAGCGGCTCTGAGCTGCGGTTTCGGCAAGGATTGGGTCATGACCAAGAGAACTGTGCTTATTGGGGGACGCTTTTTCTTTGGCCTTTTGACCTTGGTGGCGGTGGGGACACAGCTGACAGTTCATCTGGGCATGGGCTATGACCTCTGGAACTTCTTCAGCTACTTCACCAATCTGTCCAATATCTTTGCCGCGTTGGTGCTCCTCATCAGCGGGTACAGGGTCCTGATCCGCAAGCGCCCCAGCGAAATTGACGATGTCACCCGTGGCTCAGCCACCATCGCCATGGCCGTGGTGGGCCTTGTTTTTGGAGCACTGTTGGCGGGCGAGGACCTCGGTTCGCTGCTGCCGTGGGTCAATTTCGTGGTGCACTACCTGATCCCCGTAGTGATGGTGGCGGACTGGCTCTTCCAGCCCCCGCTGGCCACCCTGCAACCCAGGCACATTTGGTACTGGCTGCTCTATCCCATCGGCTACCTCGTCTACAGCCTGATCCGCGGAGCGTTCGTGAACTGGTATCCGTACTGGTTCATCGACCCCTCACGAGCCGGCGGCTGGGGCGGCGTGATCATCTTTGGACTCGCCATCTCCGTGGGCTTCCTCGTGGTGAGCCTGGCGATGCTGTGGCTTGGGAACAAGCTGAAGCGGCAGGTGGACTACTAGGCGCTCTTCGCGGCGGGCGTCGGCTCTCCAAACCGCCTGATGAGTTCACCACCGGTAACCCTCACCGCCGGAAGTTCGTGCCTGAGTCCCGCGAGGAACATCACGGTGTCGGCCGTGGTGGCCGCCGAGTCTGACGAGATCAGTCCGTCCGCGCGGAGGTTGATCAAGGATTCCACCAGCCGGAAGGCCGTTTCTCCGAGGTTGACGTCCGAATCGGCCACCGCCGTCAGTTCCCGCCCCAAGTCTCCGTAAATGGTCCGAAGTTCCTTCCGGGCTTCCATGAACGGCTGGAAGATCTCCGCCCTGGCCTCCGGAAGGTGGTACAGCACGCCGAGGTTCCAGCGGGAACTGCAGAGCTGCGAACCGTCGAACAGCACCACCGCATGCAGCCGCGCTGCGGCGGCAACCGGGCCACGCCCGGCTTCCCCCGGGTGGCCGTGCACCGCACGGGCGAAGGCCAGGCTGGTGGACACCGTCCCGCCAAGAAGCTCGCCCAAGATCTCGTCCTTGGTGGAGAAGTGGTGATACAGCGATGACTGCCGGATTCCGACAGCGTCAGCGATGGCCCGCGTGGACGTGTTGGCGAATCCTTGGCCGGTAAAGAGCTCGGCCGCCGCGTCCAGGATTTCGTCGCGGGCTGTGGCTCCCCGGCGTAGCGCTTGCTGCTTGCGGGGGCGTCCCGGTCCGACTGTACTCACCCTTTCATTCTTGCATCGCAGCACCGCCAAAAGAGCCGTTCACGGCCTGCTGAGCCGACGGTGAGATTTCCTTTACTTCCCCGAAACGCACGGTAACCAAGGCTTTACATCGGCGAAACGTCGCGGGGACACCGCGCTGGAAAACTATCAAGTGACCGATATTCCGGCGGGTAGTCAAAACCTTTCCGGGCTGGTCCCCTATCCCGTTCCAGACACGGAGAACCCGATGACTTCCACCCTTTCGACGACGGCCAGCCGCACTGACGACGCAGACCTGACAGCCCTCGGCTACCAGCCCACCCTGCACCGCAAGCTGGGCCGCTACGCATCGTTCGCCGCAGGTTTTTCGTTCGTCTCCATCCTGACCACCATCTTTCAGCTCTTCGCTTTCGGCTACTCCTTTGCCGGCCCGGCCTTTTTCTGGACCTGGCCCGTGGTGCTGGTGGGCCAGCTCCTGGTAGCCCTGAACTTCGCTGAACTCGCCGCCAGATACCCGTTGTCCGGCGCCGTCTATCAATGGTCGCGGCGCATGGGTGGCGAAGTGGTGGGCTGGTTCGCCGGCTGGTTCATGGCAATCGCCCAGGTGATCACAGCTGCGGCGGCAGCCATCGCCCTCCAGGTGGTCCTCCCACAGTTATGGGACGGATTCCAGGTGGTGGGCGGCGACCCCTCACTGGCATCCCCCACGGGCGCGGCCAACGCAGTGATCCTTGGCGCCATACTCCTGGTGATCACCACTGTGATCAACTGCCTCGGCGTGAGGCTCATGTCCCATGTGAACTCCATCGGCGTCACTTGCGAGATTGTAGGCGTCGCCGCAGTAATCCTTGCCCTGTTCTCAGCGGCGCAGCGCGGCCCGGAGGTGGTAGCGGACGTCAGTGTGGTCACTACCTCGGACCTTGGTGCCGTGGGTGCCTTCCTGGTCTCCGGCCTGATGGCCGCGTACGTGATGGTCGGCTTCAACTCAGCCGGTGAACTCTCAGAGGAAACCAAGAATCCCCGCAAGACCGCACCGCGCACCATTCTCTCGGCGCTGATCATTTCAGGCATTGGCGGCGGACTCATGATTATCGCGGCACTGATGGCCGCGCCAAGCCTCGACGACGGCAGGCTCGCCACCGAGGGACTCCCCTACGTGCTGACGGCCGTGTTGGGCACGTTCTGGGGCAAGGTGCTGCTGGTGGACGTGGCAATCGCCATCTTTGTCTGCACCCTGGCCATCCAGACGGCCGGTTCACGGCTGGTGTTCTCCATGGCCCGTGACGGCAAGCTTCCGGCCTCCGCCCGGCTGGCGAAGGTCCACCCCAAACGCGGAACCCCCATGTGGCCCTCCATCGCGATCGGCGCCCTGGCTGTGGGGATCCTCGCCATCAACATCGGCAACTCCGCTCTCTTCACCACCCTCTGCAGTGTGTGCATCGTGATGGTGTACCTGGCGTACCTGATGGTCACGGTCCCGCAGTTGCTCAGCCGCTTCCGGGGTGACTGGGGCCGGGTGGGCCAGACCATGCCGGCGGGACTGTTCTCCTTGGGCCGTTGGGGTCTGCCTGTCAACGTCCTGGCCGTCCTGTACGGCGCCCTGATGGTCATCAACCTGTCATGGCCCCGCCCCGAGGTGTACGACCCCTCCGGGGAACACGGAATCCTGCTCTTTTCCGCCCCCATCATGGTTGGCGCCGTCCTGCTCCTGGGCATCTGGGTCCGGCGGAACCTCCGGGTACGGCAGAACAAAGCGGCAGAGGCATCGGACCCCACCAACCCTGCCCGCTGACCCGCCGCACGACCATCCCGCTCACGCACAGAAATGAATGCCATGACACAGACTCTCGAAACACGGACTACTGAAAACGGAACCGCCACCACGGCGGGCGCCAAGCTGCACGCCCGGGCCCAACACGGCCGGGCAGCGGAGACCATGATCCATGTCCCGGCCGCTTCCGCTCCGGCCCGGTTGACGGAGAGCCTCCCTGCGGAGGCAAAGACCACGTTGACCTGGGCCGAGACACTGGCCTTTGGCCGCTACACCCATCTGGAACTGGCCCGCGGGACGCGCATCAGGATCACAGACCTCGACGGCGATGCCTGTGTTCACGCTGTCCTCATCCGGAGCGGCGCCCAGCACGAGCGGCTCAACGTCGCGGACACGGTCAAGGTCCCGTGGCAGGCGTACTTGACCACCGGCCACCCCGTGCTGTCCGACGCCGGGCGGCTGATGGCCACCGTGGTGGCCGACTCGTCGGGCAACCACGATGCCCTCACCGGCACCACCCATCTGGCCGGAAACACCGCAAAGTACGGTGCCGGATCAGCGCACAGCCCGTCACCGGCAGGCCGTGAACTGTTGACGCTGGGCGGCATGAAGCATGGCATCAGCCAGAAAGAACTCCCTCCGTCGTTGTCGTTCTTCAAGGGCGTCACCGTGGACGTGGACGGCAGCATCACGTTCGCCGGCAGCGCCGGTGCCGGGGCCGCCGTCGAACTTCTCCTCCACATGGACGCAGTGTTGGTACTGGCCAATACCGCCCACCCGTTGGACCCGCGTGCTGAGTTCACGGGAAGCGCCGTGGACATCGTCGCGTGGAGGGCTCCGCAGGACCTCCAAGCCCTGGTGGACGGAAGCCTCAACGTAGACCTGGGCCCAGAGGGGCGCCTGGCCCTCCACAACACAGAACTCGACTACAACGCAAGGACCTCCGCATGAACGCCATCACAGAAATCAGCCCCGCACTGGTCCCTGGCCGCGTCGAACTGGACGAACTGGTGGAAGCCCGCGGCCCGTGGTCGGCCGTGGTTGAAGCCGGAGACGTCCTCACCATTGTGGACCTCGACGGCAACCAGGCCGTGGACTGCATTCTCTACGCGGCCAAAGACACCAGTACCCGGTACTCGGCCGCCGTGACCATCGCAACACAGGGCAGCATCTTCCTCACCACTGGCTCGATCCTCCGCGCCGACAGCGGCCAGGAACTCATGACAGTGGTGGCGGACGAAGTTGGCGCCCACGACACCATCGGCGGCGCCTGCTCCCAAGAGTCCAACACGCTCCGCTACGGCCAGCACACCCACGAACAGCACGCCTGCGTTGAGAATTTCCTCATTGAAGGCGCCAAGTGGGACCTCGGAAAGAAGGACTTGGTGTCCAACATCAACTGGTTCATGAACGTGCCGGTGGATCCTGACGGCGCGCTGGGCATCGTGGACGGGCTGTCCGCGCCCGGAAAGCGGGTGGCACTCCGCGCCGAAGTGGACACGTTGGTACTGGTGTCCAATTGCCCCCAAATCAACAACCCCTGCAACGGCTTCAACCCCACGCCGGTGCGCATGATCGTCACACGTCCGGAGGCCCGCGCATGAACCGCTTCGACACCCTTCTCATTGCCAACCGCGGCGAGATCGCCTGCCGGATCATCGAGTCCGCCCGCAAGGCCGGGCTACGCACGGTGGCCGTCTTCTCCGAAGCTGACCGCGGCGCCAAGCACGTGAAGCTCGCTGACGAGGCTGTCCTGCTGGGACCTGCACCCGCCAAAGAGTCCTATCTCAAGGTTGACGCCATCCTCAAGGCCGCGGCTGCCACCGGGGCCGGCGCCATTCATCCCGGCTACGGATTCCTGTCCGAGGACGCGGCCTTCGCGGAAGCTGTTGAGGCGGCCGGCCTGGTTTTTGTAGGCCCCACCCCGGACCAGCTCCGGATTTTCGGGACCAAGCACACCGCCCGCGATGCCGCGCAACGCGCCGGCGTTCCCATGATCGCGGGATCTGGCCTCCTGGAGGACCTGGACGAAGCCGTGGCAGCATCGCACACCATCGGTTTCCCGCTCATGCTCAAGGCAACCGGCGGTGGCGGCGGCATCGGCATGGCCGTCTGCCGCGACGAAGCCGAACTCCGCGACAACTACTCCCGGGTGGCCCGCCTGGCCAGCTCCAGCTTTGGAACGGCAGGCGTCTTTGCCGAACGCTACATCGAACACGCCCGCCACGTGGAAGTCCAGGTGTTCGGCGACGGTGAGGGCCGCGTGGTGAGCCTCGGCGACCGTGACTGCTCGCTGCAACGCCGCCACCAGAAAGTGCTTGAAGAAGCCCCCGCACCGGATCTGCCTGATGCGTTAAGGGAGGAACTGCACCGAAGCTCCCGCGCGCTGTGCGCCTCCGTGGGCTACCGCTCGGCCGGAAC
Source organism: Arthrobacter sp. 18067 (assembly GCF_902706295.1). Lineage (GTDB taxonomy): Bacteria > Actinomycetota > Actinomycetes > Actinomycetales > Micrococcaceae > Arthrobacter. The sequence goes on from NZ_CACSJJ010000010.1 coordinate 145,126, forward strand.
GGTGGAGTTCGTCTACGACCCCATCCGCCAGGAAGCATCCTTCCTGGAAGTCAATGCACGGCTGCAAGTAGAGCACCCAGTCACCGAGGCCATCACCGGCGTGGACCTGGTGGAGTGGATGCTGAACCTCGCCCAGCAAGAGCCCGTGCTTAATGGCGTGCCGGACAATGTGCCCGTCTCAGGACACGCTGTGGAAGCCCGCATCTATGCAGAAGACCCGGCCCGCAACTTCCAGCCCAGCGCCGGAACGGTCACCAACGCGCAGTACCCGGCCTCCGACGTCGTACGCATTGACGCCTGGGTGGAGACCGGCAGCGAAGTCTCCACCAGTTACGATCCCCTGCTGGGCAAGGTCATCACGTCCGGCACAACCCGCGACGCCGCCTTCGACGCCCTGGCTGCCGCGTTGGCGGAAACCCGCATTGATGGCATCAAGACCAACCTGGGCATGCTGCGCGCCGTGGCCGGGATGGACGTGGTCCGTACCGCACAGCATTCCACCGGAACCCTGAACACCGTGGGTGATCCTGAACCGCGGATCACCATTGAACGGCCGGGCCTCCAGACCAGTGTGCAGGATTGGCCGGGCAGGACGGGGCTGTGGCAGATCGGAGTGCCGCCGAGTGGACCCATGGATGATTTGTCGTTCCGGCTGGGCAACACCGCGCTGGGCAATCCTGAGGGCGCACCCGGCCTGGAATTCACCATGGCCGGACCGGCGCTCCGTTTCACCCACGCCACCACGGTGTGCGTCACCGGCGCGGACGTCACTGTGACCGTCAACGGCAACCCGGCCAGCATGTGGGAGCCCATCACTGTCCCTGACAACGGCCTTCTGGATGTCGGATCGGCTGACGGATCAGGGCTCAGGGGTTACATCCTGTTCGAAGGCGGGCTTGACGTTCCCCAGTACCTCGGCAGTGCGTCCACCTTCACGTTGGGCCAGTTCGGCGGCCACGGCGGCCGCGTGCTGCGGGCCAGCGATGTGCTCCGCACCGTCACCGGTCACCTGCCTGAGACCGTCCCCGGCGCGGTTCCGGCAGAGAGCCGCCCGGCACTCACCACGGAATGGGAGCTGAAGGTAGTGGAAGGGCCGCATGGCGCACCGGAATTCTTCCAACGCGAAGACATTGAAGAGCTCTATGCCGCCGAATACGAGGTCCACTTCAACTCCGCCCGAACCGGTGTCCGCCTGATCGGCCCCAAGCCGCGCTGGGCACGCAAGGACGGCGGCGAGGCCGGACTACACCCCTCCAACATCCACGACACCGCCTATTCGGTGGGTGCCCTGGACTTCACCGGCGACACTCCCATCCTCCTGGGCCCTGATGGTCCCAGCCTTGGCGGTTTCGTCTGCCCCGTCACGGTGGTGACCGGCGAGCGCTGGAAGCTGGGCCAACTCCGTCCGGGCGATAAGGTCCGCTTTGTGCCCATCCGCTCGGTTGAGGCGCCTTCCGCTAACGAACTTGGCGCTGCGAGGCAGCTGATTCTGCCAGGTAGCGCCGGTTTCAACACGGGCGCCGGCGCGGCTTCCGGTTCGGCTTCAGGCACCGCCGGCCTACTTCGCGGAGATGGCGACGACGGTGTGCTGGGCCGGCTGCCCGAAGGCGACGGACGGCCTGCGGTCACCTACCGACGCTCCGGTGATGACAACCTGTTGGTGGAGTACGGCGACATGGTGTTGGACCTTGGCCTCCGGGCCCGTGTCCACGCCCTGCACCAGGAACTCGAACTACTCACCATCCCGGGCATCGTGGATCTGACGCCGGGCATCCGCTCCCTGCAGATCAAGGCCGATCCTTCCGTCCTTCCCACCTCAAAGCTCTTGGGCCTGGTGCGCGAGGTGGACGCATCACTCCCAGCGAGCTCGGAGCTGGTGGTGCCCAGCCGCAGCGTCCGTCTCCCCTTGTCCTGGGACGACCCTGCCACCCGTGAGGCAATCGAGCGCTACATGGCCGGTGTCCGCGACGACGCCCCGTGGTGCCCGTGGAACATCGAGTTCATCCGCCGCATCAACGGCCTGGACTCCGTCAACGACGTCTTCGATACCGTCTTCAACGCCGAGTACCTCGTCCTGGGCCTGGGCGACGTGTACCTGGGAGCACCGGTGGCAACTCCATTGGATCCGCGGCACCGGCTGGTCACCACCAAGTACAACCCTGCCCGCACGTGGACACCTGAGAACGCCGTAGGCATCGGTGGGGCCTACATGTGCATTTACGGCATGGAAGGTCCCGGCGGCTACCAGTTCGTGGGCCGCACCACCCAGGTTTGGTCGCGGTACGCGGATTCGGCGCCGTTTGAACCGGGCTCCCCGTGGCTGCTCCGGTTCTTCGACCGCATTTCCTGGTACCCCGTCAGCCCCGAGGAGCTCCTGGACCTACGCGCAGACATGGCTGCGGGCCGTGGCCGCGGCGTAGAGATCCAGGACGGCACGTTCTCGCTGGCGGAGCATGAGGAATTCCTGGACCGCAACAGCGTGTCCATTGCAGAGTTCCGCGAGACCCAATCGGCCGCTTTCGCCGTGGAGCGCCTGGCTTGGGAGGAGGCCGGCGAGTTCGACCGTGCCGAACAAGCCGTTTCACTGGCCCCACCGGCCGACGACGTCGTAGTGCCCGACGGCGGCACTTTGGTGACGTCACCGTTCGCGGCCAGCGTCTGGAAAGTGGACGTGGAACCGGGGGACCTCGTGGTGGCCGGCCAGCCGCTGGTCTCCCTTGAAGCGATGAAGATGGAGACGGTCATCCAGGCTCCGGTAGATGGCGTGGTCCAACGGGTCCTGCCCATGGCCGGCACCCAAGTGGTGGCAGGCGAAGCACTGGTGGTCCTGGAGCCTGTGGACGTCCGGGAACCCGCCCTCGTCTTTGAAGGAAGCGCGTCATGAACAGCCCCACCGGAGTCACAGCGAAACGCGTCCAGGCAGCGCTCCAGGCGATTGACGCCGTCGACCGTCCTGAAATCTGGATCCACCTGCGGGGGCGGGACGAACTGCTCGCAGAAGCGGACCGGATTGACGCCGCCGTGGCGGCCGGTGAGAACCTGCCGCTTGCTGGCCTCCTGCTCGCCGTGAAGAACAACGTGGATGTTGCCGGTTTAACCACGACGGCGGCGTGCCCCGGCTTTGGGGATGTACCCGCCCGGGATGCGGTACCGGTTGCGAGGCTCCGCGCTGCGGGCGCTCTGGTGCTGGGGGCCACCAATCTGGACCAGTTCGCCACTGGCTTGGTCGGAACGCGCAGCCCCTATGGTGCCGTCCGTGATTCGAGGCGTCCCGAGAGGATCTCCGGCGGCTCTAGTTCAGGTTCTGCGGTGGCCGTTGCCCTCGGATTGGTGGACGTGGCCATTGGGACGGATACCGCGGGTTCGGGCCGGGTTCCGGCCGCGCTGCAGGGGATCGTGGGGATCAAACCCACCCGGGGTGTGGTGTCCACCGAAGGCGTGGTTCCTGCCTGCCGTTCCTGGGATACAGCAACGATCTTCGCCCGCGACCTCGCCACTGCGGAGCTCGCCATGGGGATCATGGCCGGGCAGGGCCGCGCCTGGCCCGCGGACGCCAAGGTTGCGGCGCCGTCCACGCCGCGGGTGGCCTATCCTGCCGCTCTGCCGGCACTCCCGGAAGCGTGGGCGTCAGCGTTCCATGCACAGATCGAGCGGTTGCGGTCCACGGGAGTAGTGGCCGAAGCCATCGAACTGGACGTCTTCCTGGAGGCCGCACGGCTGCTGTACGACGGCGGATTGGTGGCCGAACGCTACGCCGCCGTCGGCAGCTTCATTGACTCGGTGACGTCCGGCGGGGCGTCCGCAACGCTCGACGCAACGGTGGCCGGCATCATCAGGGCTGCGGGCGAGGTCCCTGCGCACCAGTATGTGGCGGACACGGCGGCGTTGGAGCATCTCAAGCACCAAGCCATGGGGCGGTTGGACGGCTTCGATGCGCTGATAGTTCCCACGGCACCGTTCCATCCGACGCTGGCAGAGGTCGCAGCCGATCCCGTGGGGGTCAATTCCCGGATGGGTACCTATACCAATTTCTGCAACCTCTTCGATCTCAGTGCCGTTGCGGTGCCAGCGGGTACCGTCACCGAAAAAGGCGGCGCGGACGAAACAAACAGCACCGCCCAGTTCGGTCTGACCGTGGTTGCCCGGACCTTCGAAGACGGGGTGGCCGCGGACATCGCGCGGCGTATTGAACTGACCCCGGAGAATCCGGAGTTGTTCGCAGTCGGAGCCGCACCCGCGACGTCGCCCGGCCGCAAGGTTCCGTGGCCGGTTGCTGCGGGAGCCGCCGTCGTTCCCCTCGTCGTGGTAGGGGCGCACCGGAAGGGGCAGCCACTGGCGGCTGAGCTGGAACGCCGCGGCGCTTTCTGGGACGGCGGGGTGACCACGGACCCGCAGTATCGGTTGGTGGCATTAAAGACCACACCGCCCAAGCCCGGTGTGGTGCGATCAGCCCGGGGCGCCGGGCTCGTGGCCGAGAGGTGGCTGCTTTCAGAGGCCGGGCTTGGTTCATTTCTTGCGGAACTGCCGGAACCCATGCTGCTGGGTTCCATCACGCTGGACGATGGCAGCAAAGCCGTGGGCTTTGCCTGTGACGCTGTGGCGGCGGCAGAAGGACGGGACATTACCGAGTACCGCGATTGGATTAAATACCTGGAGAATGACGCGGCTGGATCGGGAGGCCACGGATTTTGGCGCGAGGCGGGAGGAGCTTTGCTGACCGGACTGGGGCGAGGCCGGATCTAGGCGGCAGGCGGCTGATCAGCGGAAATGGGGGTCCCGGCGATTGGCCGCCAAACCACTTTCCGGGCATCGCCGAAGATAACGAAATGACCCACTTTGCGGCTTGCTGGTGCGGTTAACGGTGCCCGGAAGCCCTATCATGGTGCTTGTCGTCATTGGGGCATTTTTTGTGAGTGCCTACTGACGCCGGATTCAGCTTGTCTGTGAGCCGTGGCTTGCACCTTCGAAGGGAAACCCTATGGCCCGGAGCCCGGAAGAGTCGCTTAAGGCGACCCTGGCCAGAGTCGCACCCGGAACTCCGTTGCGTGATGGCCTGGAACGCATCCTCCGTGGACGGACCGGCGCTCTGATCGTGTTGGGCTACGACCGCACCATCGACTCCATCTGTTCGGGCGGATTCGATATCGGCATCGACTTCTCGCCCACACGCCTGCGTGAGCTGGCCAAGATGGACGGCGCCATCATCTGTGACAAGGACGCCAGCAACATTGTGCGCGCCGCAGTCCAGTTGGTCCCGGATTCAAGCATCGAAACCCAGGAATCCGGCACCAGGCACCGCACGGCTGAGCGCGTGGCCATCCAGACCGGCGTTCCCGTGATCTCCGTCAGCCAGTCCATGCAAATCATCGCGCTCTACGTGAACGGGTTGCGCCACGTGCTGGAGGGTTCGGAAAAGGTCCTCGCCCGCGCCAACCAGGCCTTGGCCACGCTGGAACGGTACAGCGCCAGGCTGGACCAGGTCACCAGTTCCCTCTCAGCCCTCGAAATCGAAGCCCTCGTTACCGTCCGGGACGTGGCAGTCACTCTCCAGCGCCAGGAAATGGTCCGGCGCATCTCCGAGGAAATTGCCCAGTACGTCCTGGAACTCGGCGAAGACGGCCGGCTCCTGTCCCTCCAGGTGGAGGAGCTCACCATGGGCCGCGGGCCGGGCAGTGACGTCATTATCCGTGACTACTCGGACCCGGATGCCACCCCTGAGGAGATCGAGGAAGCCGTCCAGGCCCTTCTCAACCTGGGCCCGACGGAACTTATCGACCTCAGCCGCATCGCCCACATCATCGGTTTCGCCGGTGGGGTTGAGCAGTTGGACGCAGTGGTCCAGCCGCGCGGTTACCGGCTGCTTTCAGGTTTGAAGTCCGTGCCCAAGGCAGTTGCCGATCGATTGGTGGACTACTTCGGCGGTCTCCAGAACCTGATGGCAGCCACCATCGATGACCTCATGACAGTGGACGGCATCGGCGATCAGCGCGCCCGCACGGTCCGCGAAGGATTGAGCCGCATGGCGGAGGCCAGCCTGTTGGACCGCTTCCTCTAGACTGTCTGTGGTCGGACTCAGCCGGCTCAGTTGCTTTATCCCCCAGAAAACAGGTCTGCCCACACCATTTGGGCTATATCGTCATGCCCTTCCGGGCATTTTCAGGGGAAACACCAGCATGGACTTTTACGCTTCCGACGCCTTTCTGACGGCTCTTGCCCGCGACTTCTACCGAGCAAAGAGCACTGAACTCAAAACGTACGGAATCCCGGGAAGCACGGCGCAAGTCCGGCTCGCAGAAATCAACGGGAAAAGGGTTGTCCACAGCGGACCCTTTTATGACTACGTGAAACCACTGCCAAACCCCGACAGGGAAACCGTGCCGGACGGAACCGTGGGGTATGTCCCCAAGGTAGTGACGTCCGTGATCGCACTGCCGGATGAAGACCCTACGTCGGTTGTTCCGGAGATGCCCCTTGATCCGGCACCCTTGGTTCTTTGGGAGACGTTTGAAACGTGGGATGCCTATTTGGCCCTCATCCGGAAGCGCAGCAAGAGCCTTCTGAGAACCCAGCGCCAGCGGCTCCGTAAACTGGTTGAGCAGTTTGGCGAGCCGGAGTTCGTCTTCGACAATCGCGACATTGAAGCCTTCAACACCTGCATCAAATGGAAAATCCAGCAGTACAGGGGCGGGCACGAGGCACTTGAGAGCGCCGAAGCCGTAGCCATGCTCCGGGGCTTGTTTGAAGAAGGGCACCTGGTCCTGTCCACGCTGAAAGTGGGGGACGAGTACGTTGCTTTCCACTCAGGTTTCGTTTGGCTGGACGACTACCTGGCGCTCATTCCTGCCTACAGCCCTGCCTTCGCTAAGCATGGAATTGGCAAGGAGATGCTGTTGCGCATGCTGCGGCACAGCTATGAGGCGGGCCATAGGGCTTTCGACTTCCTCCAGGGCGCCGAAACCTACAAATGGGAGTTCGCCACCCACGTTCAGGTCATCGAAAGCCTGGGCAGCCCGCCACTGCTTGGCCGGCTCCGGGACGCGGCCGGGCGATCCGCGAAGCAAGGACTGGTGGCCATGTCACCGGAACTCTTCTACCGGGTCAAACGCATGGTTCTGGGAGGACGCCGTATGGTGGCGTCCGTCCGGGGTTCTGGCCGGCGTACCGGCGCGAACTAGTTCAGTTGGAACACGGCCTTCGGGCTGGCCTTGTTTCCAAGTCGGGCCTCGAACGTGTAATAAGCCCCGCCGCCACCGGGCTTGGCAGTGATCGCGCCACAGCCTTCCAGTGTCCGGTTGCGCTGCCACGGGAAGTTTGCGGTCTCGCTCTTGCCGGGCTGGATGGTCTTGATAAGGTCCTCGCCGCCGGTCTGGCAGTCCTTGGACGAGAAGATACGGTCTGAGCCGCTCATCACCAGATACTCCATTTGGGACGTACCCACGTTGACTTCACACGGGGCTGTTCCGCCGTTGGTAATGGTCATGGTGAGCAGCGGCTTGTCCTCGGCGCCGTAGGCAGGCTTGTCGGTTTTGGCGGCGACGGTCATGAGGTTGAAGTCGCATACCGGTGTAGGAGAGGCGGAGGGCGACGGCGTCCCTGACGGAGCGCTGCCCTGCGTTTGTGCCTGGGACGCGTCCGGCGTGCTGACTGCCTGGGGTTCGGAGTTCCCGGTCATCGCACCAGTAATGGCCACCACAGCGACCACGATCAAGACGATCACCAGCAGCAGGGCACCAAAAACAACCTGCCGACGACGGCGGTACACGGCAGGGCTCGGTCGGCGCCTGGGACCCGGGGTACTTTTTTCCGAGGTTCCGGCGCGGGATGAGCCACGGGCAGCACCCTTCGCCGGCGCTGTTGAGCGCGCGGTCGACTGCTGCTTACCCTTGTTGGCCATGGTTCTAGGCTAGGCTCGCGGCCGTCGGGGTACCTAACCTACACGCCGCAGCGGCCCAATCCCGGGCTGTGTGACGTCGGCCATGAGGCTGGAGCGCGGCTGCGCCGAACGGTAATCCACTACAGTTGAGGGCAGTATGACACTTCCCGAGTCCGGCCAATTGACCAAGCTCCACGACGCCCTGGACCACTGGTTCGCAGAAACGGCCAGGGACCTGCCGTGGCGCGAGCCAGACTGCACACCGTGGGGCATCCTGGTCAGCGAAGTCATGCTCCAACAGACACCCGTGGTGCGGGTTCTCCCGGTGTGGCGCGACTGGATGGAACGCTGGCCCACCCCTGCCCACCTTGCCGACGAGCCGTCAGGCGAAGCCGTCCGTCATTGGGGCCGCCTCGGCTATCCACGCCGTGCTTTGCGGCTGCATGCCGCCGCCGTCGCCATCCGCGAGCAGCACGGCGGCAGCGTTCCTGACAACTATGCCGAGCTTCTGGGGCTCCCGGGCGTCGGCAGTTACACAGCTGCCGCCGTCGCCGCTTTTGCTTTCGGCCGCCGCGAGACTGTGGTGGACACCAACATCCGGCGTGTCCACGCACGCCTTATTTCCGGGAACGCACTTCCTGCGCCGGCGCTGACCGCAGGCGAAATGCGCTTGGCCGACGCGCTCCTCCCCGAAGACCAGCAACTGTCCGTGCGCTGGAACGCGTCCGTCATGGAACTCGGCGCCATGGTTTGCACGGCGCGGAATCCCAAGTGCGCTGACTGTCCCGTCCGCGCAAGCTGCGCCTGGCTCGCCGCCGGTGAGCCGCCGCCGTCGTACACGCCCAAGGGCCAGTCCTGGCATGGCACCGACCGCCAGGTCCGTGGCGCCGTAATGGCAGTCCTTCGCGAAGCCGCCACCCCCGTGCCACGCGAGATGTTCGAGCAAGCACCGGCGGACCTCGGATTCGCGCCGTCGGGCATCGGGATCCCGCTCGCCGCTCTGCACCGGCTCAACTCGGCGCCGGAGCAGCTTGAGCGCGCACTGGATGGCCTGTTGGTGGACGGCTTGGCAGAAATGCACGACGGGGGGTTGCGGCTTCCGGCCTAGCGCTCGGCTGGAGCGGTATCGGTTCGGCAACGGAGTTCTCCGGCCCATAACGATGGAAGTTCCGATTTCGCTTTGCCGGAGACACCACACCCGGGCAGTCCTACCCTGAAACATGGGCAGAATCGGATTGGCGTTGACCCTTGCCGGCACAGCGGCGTTGCTTCCGGGGTGCTATCCGGGTGCGGCCTGCCCGGCCATTGGGCATGTTGCCGGCGTGTCCCTGACAGTGTCGGCGAGCTATGCCAAGGACGTTGGCTCCCTTCGACTCAAGTCCTGCCTGGACGGCGAATGCACGGACAAAGAGCTGGTGCTGCATCCGGGTTCGGTCGCCGTGGATCAGGGGTGCTCTCCGGAGGGCGTGTGCTCGGCTACATCGTCACCTGATGGGACCCTGCAGGGCTTCCTGGAAATGCCCTCGATCTCCGAATCAGCCATCGAGGCAACCGTAAGCGGCACCTCCCCAGCCGGCATAGCCTTGCCCGTGCGCACGCTGACGTTTACGCCGAAGGGCGACTATCCCTACGGCGAACAATGCGGCCGGGTGATTTCGGCGGGTTTGGTGCTTGATGCGGACGGACTGAGCCAGGCCTAGAGTTTCCGCATCCTGAAAACTTGATTCCGATATTAAACACAAGGAGTCCACAGAATTAGCAATTCGGAAACAAGGCCCTCATAGCGTCATGTGTGATTCCAGCCGCGACCCTGCCGTGGCCCTCGCACAGATAGGCGCCCTCTTGAAAATCCCCGCACCCACAGTCGCCGTGAACCCAGCAGTTAAGAAGCCGCTGTACAAGTCCTTGTTCTTCCAAATCCTGGTGGCCGTGGTGCTGGGCATCGCCATAGGCTACTTATGGCCAAGCGTCGGCTCCGCGCTTCGTCCACTCGGCGATGGCTTCATCCAGCTCATCAAAATGATCATCGCACCGCTGATTTTCCTGGTCATTGTCACAGGAATCTCCGCCGTGGGGGACGTGAAGTCGGTCGGCCGGGTGGGCGTCAAGGCACTGATCTACTTCACCGCTGCCACACTCTTCGCGCTGGCCTTCGGGCTGGTAGTTGCCAACATTGTGCAGCCGGGCGCCGGCCTGAACATCGACCCGGCATCCTTGTCCGAGGATGCAGTGAACGCCAAGACCACCGCCGCCCCGCCCAAGGACGCGGGACAGTTCCTGTTGGGCATCATCCCCACCAGCGTCGTGGGGGCATTCGCGTCCAACACCCTGCTGCAGGTCCTGTGCTTCGCCGTCTTCTTTGGTGCGGCCATCGTGGTGGTGGGCCGCGAGAAGTGCAAGCCAGTCATCGACCTCATGGAGACGACGCTGGAACTCTTTTTCAAGATCATGTCCTGGGTGATGCGCGTTGCCCCGGTTGGCGCCTTCGGTGCCATGGCCTTCATCATCGGCCAGTACGGACTCAGCTCCCTGAGCACCTACGCCCTGCTGGTGGCTGCGTGCTACGGCTCAGCGTTGGTCTTCATCGGACTGCTCTTTGTGGTGGCCTGGGTCTACCCGCGCGTACCCCTGTGGCAGTTCATCAAGTACTCCCGCGAAGAATTCATGCTTGCCCTGGGCACGGCCTCCACTGAATCCGTGCTCCCCCGGATCATGACCAAGCTGACCAATGCGGGCTGCTCGCGGGCTACTACGGGCCTTGTGGTGCCCACCGGATACTCCTTCAATCTCGACGGCGCCGCACTCTACCTTTCCATCTCACTCCTTTTCCTCGCCCAGGCCTTTGGCCACAACCTGGATCTGGGGCAGCAACTGGCCGCACTGGGCATCCTGATGTTGACGTCCAAGGGCATGGCCGGCGTCCCCGGCTCAGCCTTCCTTGCCCTCTCCGCGACGGCCGGAGCACTTGGGATCTTCCCGGTGGCCGGGGTTGCACTCCTGCTGGGAGCGGACCGGTTGATGGACTCCATGCGGGTTGTGGTCAACCTGCTCGGCAACTGCGTCGCCACGTTCGTGGTGTCCAAATGGGAGGGCCAATTCGACCGCGAGGCGATGCTGGCAGCCTTCCGCGGGGAGGACTCGACGCCGGAGGACACCGACCCGGCAGCCGAGCCTTCGGCACTCAAGACTCCGCAGCTGACCTCCGATACGTACTCGGCGTGAAGCCCAGGTACTTCCGGAAGTCGTTCGTCAGGTGCGCATGGTCCGCGTAGCCAAGTTCGACGGCGATCGCGGCAAGGTCCGCTGTCGGCTCGGACCGGGCGCGCTCGGCAGCATCCTGCAGTCTTCGGCGCCGGATCAGGGCGGAGGGACTCAACCCGACGTACTTCTTCGCGATCCGTTGCAGTGTTCGCGGGGACACCGCAAGACGGGAAGCCGCGTCCTCGAGCAGGACCACCTCCGGCTCGGACGCGATGATGTCCATCATCCGGTTGGCGAGCAAAGCCTCCTCGGACAGCACAACATCCAAGGAAGCCAGCCAGTCAGCGAAGGCTTCCACTGCCCGCTCGCGGTGGGTACCGCCGTCGTGCGTTGCTTCGCCGCGGGGCGAATTCATGGCAGCGGAGACGGACGCGTGCAGTTCCCCCAACTCCATCGCCACCTCTGCGTCCCGAAGAGTGCCGGGGGCATTCGTAAACAGCGGGACAGCTGCCGGTCGCAGCAAAGCGCCTACGGCCCAGCCCTTGCCCGTCAGGTCCCGGTAAGAGGCACGGGTTGCGGGTCCCGAGAAGACCACATCAGCGGGCTCCACCACCAGATTGGACGTCGGGTAGGCGATCACGTGCTGGCGGGACGAGCGGCCGGGCTCAATGTCCCACTCGGGAATCCAGAACCACTGCACAAGATCCGCCACGGCAGCGGGCGCAGGGAAGCGGTGGAAGGTGGGCAGCCGCGCGGGATAGAGGATGCCTCTGAATGAATCCGTCATTGGAGCCTTCCCAGGAACCTTGCCACTCGCGAAAATCCGTCGCGAATCTCCAAGCGCCGGCCCCTAACAGGCACGTAGCGTCATAACCATGACAGATACTACAAGCACCGAAGCGACCACCGCCGCCAACGGCCAGCACACCACGCACGGTATCCCGAACGGACTGACCAGTCTCACACCGTTCCTCGCCGTGCCCAACGCCAAGGAAGCGATCACGTTCTACCGGGATGTGTTTGGCGCCAGGGTGGTGGGCGAGACCGAGATGGGCGGGGTTGTGGTGCACGCCGAGCTCGACTTCGGCAACGGCCACCTCCAGCTGGGCGAGCCCAACCCCGAATATCACCTGGTCCCGGCACCGGAGGGTGAAAACGACTGCTACTCCATGGGCCTGTACTGTTCCGATGCCGACGGACTTGTCCACAAGGCAGAGCAGGCCGGCGCGACCATCCGGGAGCCGCTGACCACGTTCGTCTCAGGTGACCGCTACGCGAGCATCCGCGATCCATTTGGCGTTCGCTGGTCCATCATGACCCGCGTCGAAGACCTCTCGGAGGAGGAGAGCAACCGTCGGGTAGAAGAGTGGGCCGCGCAGCAGGGCTAGGATCTGCGGACCCTTACGACAGGCAGAGGCAGAACGGGTGCCCGGCGGGGTCCAGGAATACCCTGAAGGTTTCGCCGGGCTGATGGTCCGCCTTCGTGGCGCCCAGCGAGAGGGCAACCTCCTCGCCCTTGTCCAAGTCCTCCACCACCATGTCCAGGTGCATTTGCTGTGGGATCGTCTGGCCGGGCCACACCGGGGCCTGATACACCTCGACTTGCTGGAAGGAGATGCAATTGCTGCCGTCGCTGGGCCTGATATCGAACCAGTCGCCTTTGTCTTCGACTTCCCAGCCGAAGAGCTCTCCGTAGAAGGCGGCGAGCACGGCCGGATCGGGACAATCGATGACGACACTGGGGAACTTGGCTATGGCCATTTTCTTAAACCTCGTCAGCTGTCTTCTTCATGCGGGCCAGGGCGCTCTTGGTGCCCCGCTGGGTGAGAACGTGAACTATCGCGCCAACGCCTGCGGAAACAACCGCGAACACCAGAACGCCGGGGAGCGAGTCGCTGAGATCGGTCCCATCCTTTGGCGCGGGCTTGCCGGTCTTTTTCTCCCAGAGGCCCTCCAGCGTCTTGTTGGCGAGGGCACCTGCGCCGAGGCTTACAGCCAGGCCGAAAAGTTTTACCAGTATGTTCACGAAAGATCCTCCATCAAAGAGCGGGCCTCGAAACGGGCCCCACACAACAATCGCCGCAAAACAAGACAGGGCCACTGCAATTGCAGCGGCCCTGTCCACATTCCTAGTCCTTCTTGAAGGCGTCCTTCAGCTTCTCGCCGGCGCCCTTGAGATCTGCTTTGACCTGGTCGCCCTTGCCTTCAGCTTCGAGGCCCTTGTCGTCCGTCAGCTTGCCTGCAGCTTCTTTGGCCTTGCCGCCAAGCTTCTCGCCGGCATTCTCCATCTTGTCGTCTGCACCCATGGTCGCACCTCTTTCGTCGTAGGAACCTTGTACCTCTACAACACCACTAATCAGCATACTTAGCAATATTTGGCAGAAAATCGGCGCGCCTAGAGCTCGCCGAACCCTTCCGCCACCAGCCGTCCCACGTAGTCAACAGCCTTCACCGCGTCCTTGCCACGAGCTTCAACCCGGAGAGCGGAGCCCTTGCCCGCGGCGAGCGCCATGAGCGCCATAATGGACATGCCGTCGACGCCGTTGACCGTCACCTCGGCGTCCAGCCCGGACAGTCCACCGGCGATCTTTGCGGCCGGCCGGGCGTGCATGCCGAGGGGGTTGATGAGCTCGAACTCGCCCCTCGCGTCGGGCTTACCCGCGTCAGCGGCCCCAATCGGCTCAGCAGCCCGGAAGCCCACGGCCTCTGCCGCCTTGCGCACGTCCTCGACGCCGGCACCTCCTTGGGCAGCGACGGCCGCGGCCACGAGTCCCTCTACAAGGGGCGCATCGGCCAGCAGCACGGAGTCGGGTTCACTGGCGAACTCCATGGCTGACTCGGCCGTCATCACTGCGGAGCCCAAGTCCGTCAGCACCACCACGCCATCGCCGCCCGAATCAACCAGGGACTGCTCGACGGCGGCCAGCACCTTCTCCAGGCTGGTCCCAATGCGGTCGTCGTCCGTGCCCCCGGCGGCGACGAGGTCGACGTCGGGCGCCATCTGGGCGGCGAGTTCCACTGCGCCCTCGGCGATCTTGCTGCTGTGCGAGACCACCACAATCCCAACAGTCATACGGCGTCGGTTCCTGTATCGCTGGAACCAGCCGCAGCGGCGGCGGCGCGAAGAAGCAGTGCCGTCGAAGCAGCACCCGGGTCGCGATGACCTGCACTGCGCTCCCCCAGATAGCTGGCCCGGCCTTTGCGTGCCACCAGGGGATCCGTAGCAATGGCGCCGGTCTCCGCGGCTTCTGCGGCCGCTTCCAACACACCCAGCGGGTCAGAGCCTCCTGCCGCCGCCGTCCGGGCCGCTTCAACTGCGGGCGTCCACGCATCGATCATGGTCTTATCGCCAAGCTCGGCCTTGCCCCGGGCCACTACGCCGTCGCGGGCGGCCGCCAGGGCCTCCGCCAGCGCCTCGGCATCGATATCGGCGGCTTCCCCCAGCGAGGTGGCTGCCCTCAAGTACGCCGTGCCGTAGAGCGGTCCGGCTGCTCCGCCAACTTTGGACATGAGAGTCATCGCCGCGGCCTTGAGGGCCGCTCCAGGTGTCTCCGGCGGGGTCTCCTCGACTTTTTGGAGGACGGCTTGGAATCCGCGGTCCATGTTTTCGCCATGGTCCGAATCGCCAATGGCCCGGTCCAGTTCAATCAGCTCCATGCGGTGCTCCGACATGGCTTTGGCGGAGAGCTTCAACCAGTCCAGGGCCCAGTTAACGTCCAACCCCATGCTCAGGCACCCCACCGCAGCGCGGCGGTATGAACGGGGGCGTCCCAAAGCCTGGTGAGTTCGTCGTCAAGGCGCAGCACCGACACGGAGCATCCCTGCATCTCCAGGGACGTGACGTAGTTGCCTACCAGGGACCGCTCCACGGTGACCCCACGCTCGGCCAGGACCTGCACCGCGCGCCGGTAGACGATGTACAGCTCGCTTTGGGGCGTACCGCCCATGCCATTGACGAACAGCAGAACCTTTTCCCCGGATGCCAGGGCGAGGTCCTCCAGGACGGGTTCCAGCAGCCGGTCCGTAATGGCGTCGGCACTCTCCATGGCGATCCTGTGCCGGCCTGGCTCACCGTGAATGCCAATGCCGATCTCGATCTCATCGTCCGCGAGCTCAAAACTTGGCGTCCCGGCGTGCGGGACGGTGCAACCGGAGAGCGCAACACCCATGGTCCGAACGTTTGCCACCACTCGCTCGGCAATCGCGGTGACCGTATCAAGGTCGTCGCCGCGCTGGGCGGAGGCGCCGGCGATCTTCTCGACCATGACAGTTCCGCCAACCCCTCGCCTGCCAGCCGTGTACAGCGAATCTTCCACCGCGACGTCGTCGTTCACCAGGACCGAACGCACGTGCACGCCTTCGGCCTGCGCCATTTCGGCAGCGGTTTCGAAGTTCAGGACGTCGCCGGTGTAGTTCTTGACGATATGCACGACGCCGGCGCCTGAGTCCACCGCGACGGTCGCCGGGATGATCTGGTCGGGTGTGGGCGAGGTAAAGACTGCGCCGGGGACAGCGGCGTCGAGCATTCCGAGCCCAACGAAACCTGCATGCAGTGGCTCGTGGCCGCTGCCTCCACCGGATACCAGGGCAACCTTGCCCGCTACCGGCGCACCTTTCCGGACGACGAACTTGGGCTCCGGATGGACGTCCACGATGTCGGCATGTGCCATGCCGAAACCTTCAACGGACTCGTCCACCACGGCGCGTGGATCATTGATGAGCTTTTTCATTGGATGCTCCTGGGCGTGCTGTGGCTGGTGCTCTGACCCTACTACCGGCGGCCCGGGCCACGGTAGGCCCCGAGGCGGTCGCAGGGCTTAAATAGCGGAAGGGGCAGCTCCCAAGAGCTACCCCTTCCGTCCTGATCTATTTCCCGGTCACGGTTCTACTCCCCGGCCGGCGGCGCGGTCACCGCCTCGGATTCCTGCCTGGCCTGGAATTCGGGCCAGAAGGCCGAGTACAGGTCGGGGTCTGAATGGCGGTCGCCCGTCCACGAGGCTTCGTGCGGCCACGATCCGTGCGGAATGTCGATCTGAAAAGCTGAGAAGTCGGGGAACGTGACGCGGCTGTTCATTGTCCGCACCGCTTAGCTGTTCAGGACGGCGTCGCCGCCGGCAGTCACTACATCTTCAAGCAGCACGGTCTGGTCGATCACCGGAAGCCCCACTACGTGCCCAAAGCTGAACATGTTCTTGGGATCCAGCTCAGCCTTTGCCTTGCGGAGCCGCTCCCGCGCGCTGGGCAGCCAAGGCCGCTCCCTATCCTCGGCATCCACAAAGTGTCCGTGCAGGTTCACAAACGTCCCCGCATTCGCAGCGGGACGAAGGTCTTCATGGACAGCACTGAAGACTGACGGCAGTATGTCGAGGACCGGCGGAACGGCGATCGCACCCATGAAGAAGCTGAACGCTGCGTCGCGCCCACCCACGATGTCCTCCCCCTCTGCGCTCTTGGCCAGCGCCCCACCCAGGAGACGGAGTTCTGCCATCAACACGGGACTTTCGACGCCGGGGCCAAAGTGCCGCAACAAGGTGTCTGCGGCTTGGTCGTCCAGCCGATCCAGCAGGAACCCGTGTTCCCGCACCGGAACCGGCTGATCCGGGTCCTGGTGGATCGTGTCGAATTGGGTGGCGTCCAAGGGCCCCGTGGCGTCCATCATGAAAGGAGCGCAGTGGCGCATCGGCTCAAGGACTTCCGCGGCGGCAGCCAGGTCTCCTTGGAAGGCGTAACGGAGATGAATGACAAACTTTCCGCGCAAGGGTTCCGGAATCATCTCCATGTCGGGGAGGCGGAGGAAGGCCATGGACGCCGACGCCTCCACGGGCAAGGATGGTACCCATTCCCTGAATGCCTGCAGGACTTCAGGGGCATGGCCGCCGTCGAAGTAGACTCCACCGGCATAGAGATCGCCCGCAGGGAAGAGGTGGAATTCCATAGCGGTGACGATGCCAAGATTGCCCTTACCGCCACGAAGGAGATGGAAGAGCTCCGGGCTCTCGTCCTTGGTCACCCGACGCTGGGTGCCGTCCGCCGTGACCAGCTCGAAGGCAATGACGTGATCCGAGGCGAAGCCGTATTTACGGCCCAGGATGGGCAATCCGCCGCCTAGCGTGTACCCCACCACGCCAACATCCGTGGTTGAACCGCAAAGCCCCATCAAGCCAAAGGTCCCGGCGAGTTCCACCACGGCCTTCCAGCGGACGCCCGCACCCACGCGGGCTGTCTTCTCCAAGGGATCGATACTGAGCTCGAGCATGCGGCGGGTGCTGATCAGCAGGCCGCCTTCAATGGCATTGGTGGCACCGTGACCGGTGGATTGGACGGACACGGGCAAACCGCGTTCCGCTGCCCAGCGAACGGCCGCCGAAACGTCCTCTGCGTCGAGGGCGCCGAAGGCAAGATCCGGCTGGTGCTGTGTGGACAAATTGAAGGCCGCTACTTCGGCGGCGAAGCCGGGATCGGCAGGCGTGAACACTGGACCGCGCACGCTGAGTTGGAGTTCTGAAACATCTGAAAAGGACGCGTGGGACTGCATGATCTTCTCTCAATTGACCGATGTGGTGGAAGCTTCCCCAGCAAGCCTTGTCCAGTTTATCCATCAAGTGGATATAAGAGAAGAGGTATTAAATCACTCATAATCGGGCAGGGTTAATCGACACGCCATTTCCGGGTGGGAAATCAGATGCGGAGAGGGCGTTAGAGCTGCTTGATCATACGGGTGTTGCCTAAGGTATTGGGCTTCACTCGGGCAAGGTCCAGGAACTCCGCTACACCTTCGTCATGCGAGCGCAGCAGTTCGGAGTACACCTGCGGGTCCACGGCCGACTGGTCCGCCATGACCTCAAATCCGTGACGCTTGAAGAAATCCACCTCGAACGTCAGGCAGAAGACGCGGCTCACTCCAAGCGCCCGCGCCTCCTCCAGCAGGTTCTCCACGAGGACGTGCCCTACGCCCCGCCCACGCCAAGAGTCTGCGGCAGCCAGGGTACGGACTTCCGCAAGGTCCTCCCACATCACATGCAGGGCTCCGCAGCCAATGACTTCGCCATCATCCGACTCGGCGATCCGGAATTCCTGGAGACTCTCGTAATACGCCACAGTCTCCTTGGCCATGAGGATCCGCTCCTCAGCCAAGGGCGCCACGAGCCTCTTGATGGCCGCCACATCGCTGGTGCGGGCAGGGCGGAGGCTGAAGGTCGAATTCACTCCCCCATCCTAACGAGGAAGCAAGTTCTCCCCAGCCTCCGCCCCTACGGTGTTACAGCCCCAACTCCTCAGGAACCGGCAGATCCTCGCCCAGCACTTGCTTGGCCAGGAAGTGCTCAACCACGCCGTACCAAACCTTCGCGTGCTTCGGTTGCAGGATCCAATGGTTCTCGTCCGGGAAATACAGGAAGCGGTGCGGGCTCTGGCCGTTCTCATCAGCTGGCAGCTGCGATGAGGAGAGGAGTTCGTACCAAAGGCGCAGTCCTTCACCGATCGGCACCCGGTAGTCCTTGTCCCCATGGATCACCAGCATGGGCGTCTTGATATTGCCCACGTTCAGGTGCGGCGAGTTCGCCATCGCCATCTCCACAGTCATTTCCTTCAGCCAGTACTGGGCCGCGTCCGTGGTGGGACCAAACTGGTCCAACGCCCACAAGCTGGCGTGGGTGACGATTGCCTTGAAGCGGTCGGTTTGCCCGGCAACCCAGTTGGCCATGTAGCCGCCGAAGGACCCGCCCATGGCCGCGGTCCGGGACTCATCGATGTCCGGCCGTTCCACCACTGCATCCGTGATAGCCATGAGGTCCGTGTACGGCTTCTTGCCCCACTCGCCCCATCCGCGCTGGATAAACTCCTGGCCATAGCCCGTAGAGAGCGCAGGATCCGGCAGCAGCACGGCGTAGCCTTTGGCGACCAGCAGCCACGGGTTCCACCGCCAGGTCCACGCGTTCCACGAGCCCAACGGACCACCATGGATCCAAAGAAGGAGCGGCGCCGGGCTTTCAGGTGAGGCACCTTCCGGGAGGGCGAGGTATGCGGGCACCCGCGAGCCGTCCTCCGCCGCCGTCTCCACGCGTTCCAGCCGGCCCTTGTATTCGGGTCTCTCCGCCGGCGCTTGCAAGCGAACAACCTCTCCCGTGGCGAGGTCGATCCGCACGGCTTCGGCAGGGTACTCGTACGAGCTTCGCAGCGCATACGCCGTTATTCCGTCAGGGGAAACCACGACGTCGGAATAGGCAGCGGCGTCCTTCGTTACCCGTGTTACGCCACCGTCACTGACGTCGATCCGGAAAACCGGCGACGCGCCGTCGTCGTCCGCTTTCGCCAGGATGGCGCTGCCGTCCGGAAGCCATGCGAGCCCATTGGCCCAACGGTCCCAGTGGTGCGCGAGCGGCTCCAGGTCCGTGGTCTCGCCGCCGGCCACGTTGAGCAGGTGCAACTTAACCTGCGGAGCCTGCGTAGGCGTTGTGTCGCTTTCGCTCTCCACCACAAGCGTGCGGTTATCCGGGCTGACAGGCCCCGGGAAGTAGCTCATGCCTTCGTGGTCCAGAAGCACCTTCACTGCGCCGGTGGCGACGTCGACGGCGGCAAGCACCTCCCGGCTGTCGGCTTTCGCAAGCGCTTTCGTCATGCTCGTGTAGATGGTCTTGCCGTCCGGGCTAACCGCGGTTTTGTTTTCGCGCAGGGAACCGCCGACGCCGGGCGTCAGGTTGCGCAGCTTGAGCTGTGCCGCGGCGTCCACCGTGGAAGGCTTTCCGGGCTCCTTCTCCTCACCTTGCTCTACGGCAAAGAGCCGCGGTTCGGCCGGCCCAAGGTCGGCATCCCAGTAGCGCACCGGGTAGCCGCCGTGAAGGATGGCCGAGACCTTGTTGTCCTTGCGGGTCTTGCGGCGTTCCTCGTCATTTTCCTCGTCCGTGGACCCCGCCAGGACCTCGGCGTTGATGAACGTCGCGTCTGCATCCTTCGCAGCCATGACGGAACTGATGCCTCCGGCCCTGGAGTGCACCACCCGGGCCTCTCCCCCGTCGGCGGGCAGCAGCCACAGCGCGTTCACGGGGTCGGCGTCGGGGCTGTCCGGGTCAGGGCGCGCCGAGGTGAAGTAGAGGTCGCCATTGGCAGCGAAGACCGCGCCGGCCTCGCCCTTGGAACTGCGGGTGATGCGGCGTGCGTGCTTTTGGCCGGCGGGATCGAGTTCCCACAGCGCAGTGGCGAACTCGGTTCCCTTGCCGTTCAGCGTCGTCACGGTGGTGACAAGCCGCTTGCCATCGGGGCTGAGGGTCAGTCCGCCAACCCGCGGGATGGCGAGGTAGTGGTCCAGATCGTGAAAAGGTGTTTCGGGCTGCTCGCCCTGGGTATGAGTGTCAGCAGAGTCCATGATCCGATTCAACACGGATTGTGCTGCCGATCACAGGGTGGTTCACTTACAGTGAAACAGTACTTTCAGATATTCACCCAACTGAGTCGCAGCTCAGCGCGTTATGAGTGTCCAAAACGCGCCCTGCTGCTACTTGGATGGGAGATTTCGCAGGGCTTCAACCACGGGTGCGGTTCCGTCCTCCAATGCGATGGAGGACGCCACTTCCGCTGCCCGCTGCGCGTACGACGGCGTGCTGGCAGCTTCCGCGATGGCGTCGCCGAGGCGCTCCGGAGTCAGCTTCTTGTAAGGAATCGGCAAGGGGCCCGCCCCGAGCGACGCGATACGGGATGCCCAGAGCGGCTGGTCCGTGTAGACCGGGATGCCCACCGTGGGAACACCGGCGCGCAATCCGGCCGCAGCGGTTCCCGCTCCAGCGTGGTGAACCACGGCAGCCATCCGCGGGAACAGCCACTCGTGCGGAATGCTGCCGACGCCGATTGCGTCGTCACCCAGCACACCCTCGACGCCCTGCACAACGGCCCTGGTTCCTGCCCGGCGCGTTGCCTCCAGAATGAAGCCGGGATCAATGTGGGCGCTGCTTCCGAATCCAACGAAAACGGGCGGCGGGCCGTCGGCCAGGAAGTCCAGGAGGTCCGCGGGCGGCCGCCAGTCCGGCCTCATCACCGGCCACCAATATCCAGCCATTATCAGGCCCGCGTGCCAATCAGCAGGCCTCGGCAGAACAGAGGGACTGATGCCGTGAAGAATAGTCGCCTGCGCCTTGCGACGACGGCGCTCACCGCTTGCACGGCTCTGCTTGCCCAGTCCCAGCGACTTGCGGAGGCGAGCGCTGGGGGCGTCGTAGGGAGCCGGACCCGCAGCTGCGCGCTCACCTATGATTTTGTTCCCCCACGCACCCAGGCTTCGAGCCGAGTTCATCAACACCGGCGGATATGCTGCGCTCGGTTCCGTCGGCTGAAGGTGGGCGCCAATGGCCGGGATGCCGAAGGCCTCGGCGATGTCGTATGCATATGGCGCCACCGAATTCGCCAGGATCACGTCAGTGCCAGCCTCAGCAGCAGCCAGGGTCCCGGTGGCAGCATCGTCCATGTACTCACTGAGCTTCCGCCAAAAGCTGCGCAGGCT
Organism: Arthrobacter sp. 18067; assembly: GCF_902706295.1. Classification (GTDB taxonomy): domain Bacteria; phylum Actinomycetota; class Actinomycetes; order Actinomycetales; family Micrococcaceae; genus Arthrobacter. The sequence continues at coordinate 166,689 of NZ_CACSJJ010000010.1, forward strand.
GCCCGGCGGGGCCTTCGCTTCGGGCGCCGGCTGCCTTATCAACTCGGTCAGATCACCGGGCAGCGGCCTGAATTCGCACCCCGACTCGACTACCAGCGGCGCATACGCGGGGTTGGCCGCGATGGCGACCTCGTAGCCAAGGACCTGCAGGCGACTTCCCAGCCCGGCCATGGGCGCAACGTCTCCCCGCGTCCCCGGAGTCACCATGAGTACCCGCATGTCATCCCTTTCCGAATTTTCGCAAATTGCGATCACCGTTCGCAATTAAGAATATAGTGGAATGGGACTTGGAACAAATCACTCCAACCGGATGAAAGGCGGTGCTGGATTGCCTGATCACGATCCCACGGACGTCTGGCGGCGCCCGGAACGTTCAACCGTCGGGCCCAAGCCGGAACATTCGCGGAACGGAATTGCGACGGCGGCCGTCAGCATCGCGGACGAAGAAGGTCTTACAGCGGTGTCCATTCGACGCGTGGCCGCCGGCATCGGCGCAGGCGCCGCATCCCTCTACCGGTACGTGAAGTCACACGATGAACTTGTGGAGCTCATGATGGATACGGTTGCCGGAGAGTACCGATACACAGGGGGCAGCGGGCACGCCCGCGGCCAACTGCTGAACCTTGCCCACCAGGGTCGCGACATCATGCACCGACACCCGTGGCTGGCGCCTTTGCTGTTGACGCGGCCGTCGATGGGCCCCAACTCATTGCGGTACCTGGAAGCGGCAGTATCCGCTTTGGCAACCGTGGATCTTCCTGGTCCAGCCAAACTGCAAACGGTGGCGATGATGTCCGCCCTCACCTCAGCGTTTGTGCAGAACGAGCTGGCGTCCGGTGGCGGACGCATGGGCGCCGCAGCCGATCGTGTCCTGTACCTCGCGGAGACCCTGAATACCGGCGACTACCCGCACCTGGCTGAAGCTATGACCGAGCGGGGCGAAACCGGCCACTCTGAAGAGCAATTCGCAGCTGTCCTCACCAACTATCTGGCAGGGGCAGGCATCCCGGCTTAGCAGGCCGCCTCCCCGAACCCGCCGCAACACAAAAGCCCCACCAACTCCTTGCGGAGCGGATGGGGCTTTTGCGATAAAACGTGCTACTTACGCGGTGGGAGCAATCTCCGGTATACGCGGCTTGGCGTTGCCTTCGAACGTGAACTTGGCGTCGTCGCCTTCGCCGTCAACGTCCACTACAACGATGTCGCCGGCGTGGATCTCGCCGAACAGGATCTTCTCGGACAGCTGGTCCTCGATCTCGCGCTGGATGGTGCGGCGCAGCGGCCGGGCACCCATGGCGGGATCGTAACCACGCGTGGCCAGGAGAACCTTGGCAGCGGGGGTGAGTTCGATGCCCATGTCCTTGTCCTTGAGGCGGCGCTCCAGGCGGTTCACGAACAGGTCCACGATCTCGATGATCTCGTCCTGCGTCAGCTGCGGGAACACCACGACGTCGTCAACACGGTTGAGGAACTCGGGGCGGAAGTGCTGCTTGAGCTCTTCCGTAACCCGTGCCCGCATACGGTTGTAGCCGGTCTGGGTGTCCGTGCCGGACTGGAAGCCCGTGGCCACGCTCTTGGAGATGTCGCGGGTACCGAGGTTGGTGGTCATGATGATCACGGTGTTCTTGAAGTCCACCACGCGGCCCTGGGAGTCGGTCAGGCGGCCGTCTTCCAGAATCTGCAGCAGCGAGTTGAAGAGATCCGCGTGGGCCTTCTCAACTTCGTCGAACAGGACCACGGAGAACGGACGACGACGGACCTTCTCGGTCAGCTGGCCGCCTTCCTCGTAGCCAACATAGCCCGGAGGTGCACCGAAGAGGCGTGAAACTGTGTGCTTCTCGGAGTACTCGGACATGTCCAGCGTGATGAGGGCGTCCTCTTCACCGAACAGGAACTCGGCAAGCGCCTTGGCAAGCTCGGTCTTGCCGACGCCCGTGGGGCCGGCGAAGATGAACGAGCCACCGGGACGTTTGGGGTCCTTCAGGCCTGCACGGGTACGGCGGATGGCCTGCGACAGGGCCTTGATGGCCTCGTTCTGGCCAACGACGCGCTTGTGCAGTTCGTCTTCCATCTTGAGCAGGCGCGAGGACTCTTCCTCCGTGAGCTTGAAGACAGGGATGCCTGTGGAGTTCGCAAGAACTTCGGCAATCAGGTCTTCGTCAACCTCGGAGATGTCGTCCATGCCGCCGGACTTCCAGTTGCGCTCCTTCTCCGCGCGTTCGGCAATGAGCTTCTGCTCCTTGTCGCGCAGTGAGGCAGCACCCTCAAAGTCCTGGGCGTCGATGGCGGATTCCTTCTCCATCTTGACGTCGGCAATGCGCTCATCCATGGCCTTGAGCTCCGGCGGGGCGGTCATGCGACGGATGCGCAGGCGTGCACCGGCTTCATCGATGAGGTCGATCGCCTTGTCCGGCAGGAAGCGGTCCGAGATGTAGCGTTCGGCCAGCTGCGCAGCCGAGGCGAGGGCGCCGTCGGTAATCGTGACGCGGTGGTGTGCCTCGTAACGATCCCGGAGGCCCTTGAGGATCTCGATCGCGTGCGCGACGGAAGGTTCCTTGACCTGGATCGGCTGGAAGCGGCGCTCAAGAGCAGCGTCCTTCTCAATGTGCTTGCGGTACTCATCCAGCGTGGTGGCGCCAATGGTCTGGAGTTCACCACGGGCGAGCATCGGCTTCAGGATGGACGCCGCATCAATGGCGCCTTCGGCAGCACCTGCACCAACCAGGGTGTGGATCTCGTCGATGAAGAGGATGATGTCTCCGCGCGTGCGGATTTCCTTGAGGACCTTCTTCAGGCGCTCTTCGAAATCACCACGGTAGCGGGAACCAGCCACCAGGGAACCGAGGTCAAGCGTGTACAGCTGCTTGTCCTTGATGGTCTCCGGGACATCGCCGCGCACAATCGCCTGGGCAAGGCCTTCGACGACGGCAGTCTTACCGACGCCGGGCTCACCGATCAGCACGGGGTTGTTCTTGGTACGGCGGGAGAGGACCTGCATGACGCGTTCCATCTCCTGCTCGCGTCCGATCACAGGATCGAGCTTGTTTTCGCGGGCGGCCTGGGTGAGGTTGCGTCCGAACTGGTCAAGCACCACCGAACCTGCAGGAGTACCTTCCGGCTGGCCCTGGCCGGAGCCGCTGCCCGCGGCCTCCTTGCCCTGGTAGCCGGAGAGCAGCTGGATGACCTGCTGGCGGACCCGGTTGAGGTCTGCACCAAGCTTGACCAGCACCTGGGCGGCCACGCCTTCGCCTTCGCGAATGAGGCCGAGCAGGATGTGCTCAGTACCGATGTAGTTGTGGCCGAGCTGCAATGCTTCGCGGAGGGAAAGCTCAAGCACCTTCTTGGCGCGCGGCGTAAAGGGGATGTGACCGGACGGGGCTTGCTGGCCCTGGCCGATGATCTCCTGTACCTGCTCGCGAACGCCATCGAGCGAAATGCTCAGGGACTCGAGCGCCTTGGCCGCAACGCCTTCACCCTCGTGGATCAGACCCAAGAGGATGTGCTCGGTACCGATGTAATTGTGGTTAAGCATCCGTGCCTCTTCTTGGGCAAGGACGACCACGCGACGGGCACGGTCCGTAAATCTCTCAAACATTTCGCCACACTCCTAGCTACGACGTACTTTGATGCTACGTGCCGGAGCAGCACTTTTGGGGCGTGTTCGCCACAGGGGAAACATGACGCTGCGGTGGAATAAATCGGGCGCTTCCCCTTGACCCCGGCGGACGACGGTGGCATCCTGCCTACCGCCTCTCGCCCACTTCCGGGAGTATCACTGTGGGACTATTTCACGGCACAGCTTTGCGATAACCCCAATAGGGTTGGCATTCGGACGGTCGAGGGAGCGCGCGATTACCGGAATATCCCACCCCTCGGGCGAAGCGGGATCCTCAACAAACCACATCCGTTAAACAACCAATGCCCCGGCAGCGACTGCCGGGGCATTGAAGCGGTGAATCAGGAATTGGCTTTTTGGTAGGCTTCCTGAATTTCAGCCTGAATACGTCCGCGGCTGTTGACTGTGTACCCGTTGTCACGGGCCCACTGGCGGATCTGTGCGGAATCCTGGCTTCGGGCAGCTGTAGCCCGACCCCGCGTGGCTCGGCCGGAAGAAGTCTTCCGGGCCTTGGCAACGTACGGTTCCAGGGCCTTCCGAAGCGAAGCTGCGTTGGCGGTGGACAAGTCCATCTCGTAGCTCACGCCATCCAGGCCGAAGCGGACAGTTTCATCCGCAGAGCCTTCATCCAGGTCATCGACGAGGATGATTTTTACTTTCTGTGCCATGAGTTGCCTCTCATTTGGAGGGTTGGATAATCAGAAATTCCCCGGATTCCTTTGTCGATTATCGTTCACGGCAAGCGTGCACGTCAAAGCACAAATGGATTCCCCTCTAAGTGGAACCCATTTAGGAGCCTATTTAGTGGCTGGCCCTTCGGATGCCGGACCGGAATTTTTCGAATTCGCTTCGGCCTGCGCACGGGCTTCTGCCTGGCGTTCGGATTTGTCCGCATTGAAGATCGACTTCATGGCAAACCAGAAGATCAATCCCACAACGATTGACGGCGCAAGGACTGCGATGTACTCCATGATCAGTGTCCTTCAGGCTTCAGCAGGGGGAAGAGGATGGTTTCACGGATGCCGGCACCCGTGAACAACATGACCAGGCGGTCTATGCCCAGCCCGATGCCACCCATGGGCGGCGCGCCGTATTCAAGGGCACGGAGGAAGTCCTCGTCCAACTGCATGGCTTCCTCGTCCCCGGCGGCAGAGCGGCGGGACTGCTCCGTGAGGCGTTCACGCTGGATCACGGGATCAATGAGCTCGGAGAACGCAGTACCTCGCTCCATACCGCCAATGATCAGGTCCCAGGCTTCGATGAGGCGGCCGTCTTCGCGGTGCGGCCGGGCCAGCGGCTGCGCAGAGGGCGGGTAGTCATAGACAAACGTGGGGTTCAGGAGGGTGGGTTCCACGATCTCGCCGAACAGCTCAACCACGATCTTCTCGGCGTCCCATTTGGGGTCCACCTTGACCTCATGCTTGGCGGCAATGGCCAGCAGTTCCTCCACCGTGGTGTCGGGAGTAATTTCCACGCCTACTGCTTCAGAAATACCCGGGTATACCGAAACCCAGGCCCATTCGCCGTCGAGGTTGATCTCGCCGGCGTCAGTCTGAATGGTGCGCGTTCCAACCACGTCGGCCACATTCAAGATGATTTCCTTCATGCGCTCAGCCATAACGAACTGGTCCGCCCACGCTTCGTAGCATTCAAGGGTGGTGAATTCGGGGCTGTGCGTGGAGTCCACGCCTTCGTTGCGGAAGACCCGGCCCATGTCGTACACGCGGTCAATGCCGCCAACGACGGCGCGCTTGAGGAAGAGTTCAGTAGCGATGCGCAGCGTCATCTTCTGGTCGAAGGCATTCATGTGCGTTTCGAAGGGGCGTGCTGTGGCACCGCCGTGGACCAGCTGCAGGATGGGGGTTTCAACCTCCACGTAGCCGTAGCGGTCCAGGGTGTCGCGCACAGAGCGGGTGATGGCAGCGCGCTTGTAAACCATTTCGCGGGCTTCGTCGCGGACCATAAGGTCCACGTAGCGTTGGCGAACACGGGTTTCCTCGTTCAGTTCCGCGTGGAGGACCGGGAGGGGGCGCAGGGCCTTGGAGGCCATGGACCATGAGTCGGCCATGACGGACAGCTCACCGCGGCGGGAGGAAATGACCTCGCCCTTGATGAAGACGTGGTCGCCCAGGTCAACCAGGGCCTTCCACTCGGCGAGCGCTTCCTCGCCGACGTTCGCAAGGCTCAGCATTGCCTGCAGCCGTACGCCCTTGCCGTCCACGCCGCCCTCCTGGAGGGTGGCGAAGCAGAGCTTGCCGGTATTGCGGACGAACACCACGCGGCCGGTGACGCCCACGGTATCGCCGGTGGTCTCGTCGGCTTCGAGGTGCGCGTACTTCTCACGGATTTCGCCGAGGGAATGGGTCCGTTCAACACCCACCGGATAGGCCTCCGTGCCGCGCTCGATCAGCTTGGCGCGCTTCTCCATACGGATGCGCATTTGCTCGCTGGCCTCGATGGGCTCTGCGGAGGTGTTCAGGGCTGGGGTGTTTGCGGAAGTCACAGTCCTTAAGTTTACCGGTGATTACGGGCCTTTTCTTCCGGGCGCCAAGATCAGGCAAACGCATAGACTCGGGGCTGTGGAGACGTGGACAGTGGAAACGGACGACGGCGGCGGCCAGCTTGAGGTGCACACGTTCCGGCCGGCGTCGGCTGCTTCCATTCCCGGCTCGAAGGCACCCGCCGAACCGCCCGGCGTCGTGCTTGTCCATGGCACCTTGGTGACCGATTCCCTGTACTGGCCGTTTGCTCGGACGTTGAGCGTCATGCTGGACCGCCCGGTTCACAGCTACAACCGGCGCGGCCGGGGACAGTCCGCGCCGCAGCCGCCCGGCTATTCGGTTGAAACCGAAATTGCGGACCTCCTCGCGGTAATGGAGAAGAGCGGCTCAACCGATGTTGTGGCACACAGCTATGGAGGATTCGTTGCGCTGCAGGCCGCGAGACGGGCCAGGATCAACAAACTGGTGACCTACGATGCCGCGGTGTCACTGTCCGGCAACCTCAGCAGCCGCTGGCGGCCCGAGCTTGAAGAAGCTGTAACCGCCGGACAACTGGATCATGCTTGGGCGCACCTGGTCCAGGGGCTGGGGACTGCCGGGCCAATCTCGTATCTGCCCATGGGGGCGCTGCGGACACTCAGCGTCCTCTCCGCACGAACCCGGCTGGGCTTGGAGATGCGTTCGCTGCTTCCTACCGCTGTCACCGAGATGCGGGCAGTCCTCGACGCCGATGCGAACCTTCACGACTTCATGAAGCTCTCCACGCCGACGCTGATGCTTAGTGGCGGTTGGAGTCCTGCCTATTTCGCGGAAACCGGCCGCATCTTGGCCGGAGCGGTACCGGCGATCGACTTCGCCGTTGTGCCGCTCCAGTTCCATGAAGGTCCACTTCGGCCCGGCCGGCGGCTCGCGGCCCGCATCGCCAGGTTCCTTTCCGGGAACCAGCTCCAAGGGGAACCAGCAGGTGCCGCCTAGGATGTTCCGGTGAGGGAACGTGAGATTAAGACGCACGACGGCGGCAGGCTCGCCTTGTACAGCTACGGCACGGAAGACGCACCCGGGGAGCGTCGGGTGGTGCTGATCGGTGGCGCGTTCCTCACGGCACTCATTTATCGGCCGTTCTCCATAGCCTTGGCAAAGGGCCTGGGTGATGGCTGGGCCGTTGATGTCTACGACCGCCGGGGCCGGGGCAAGTCCACCGATCAACCGCACAACTACTCCATGGCTACGGAGATCGCCGACGTCCGGACCATCATGGACGCCACCGGGGCACGGAACATCTTCGGCCACAGCCTGGGTGGATCAGTTGCCTTGAACGCGGCTCAGGCCTTCGCCGGAACGCACCACCAGCCGGACAAGCTCGCTGTTTACGACGCCGCCGTGAATATCGACGGAAGTATGGACACGGACTGGCTGGCTGGATTCGCGGACTCCGTTAACAAGGGCGACATCAACCGCGCAATGGCCCGGATGAAAAGGGGCATGCATCCCGGAACCGCCCTGGCCCGCGTCCCGGAGCCCGTCCTGGTGGGACTCATGGCAGTGGTTTCGCGGACCAAAGTCAACAAGCTCTTTCGTGAACTCATGCCCTCCGGGGTCGGCGAGCTCAAAGCCGCTTTTGAAGCCGCCGAAACACCCCGCGACTTCTCCGTCCTCCCCTCCAGCACGCACTTCATGGTGGGCAAGAAGAGTCCGCAGTTCTATAAAGTCACCGCAGCACGGCTGAACAGGGCAGTCCAAGGCAGCACCCTGGAGGTCTCTCCCAAGGGGTTCCACGGTTCCATTCCAGCCGCCGTCAACGAGCTCGTCTCGGATATCTCGGAGTACTTCAAAGGCTGACTGCTTGTCCACATAGGCGCCGGCATGCTGCCCGCATTCAGGTCACTCGGTTAGGCTCAAGTCATGACGCGCGACATCATCATGACAACCGACGGCGGACACCTCGAAGTACTCACCACGGGTGGCGACCTGGCAGCGGCAGGTTCCGGCGTCGTCGTCGTTCCTGCCTCCATGGTGACAGCTTCCGATTACACACGTTTCGCCCAGAAACTCAGCGAAGCCCTTGGCCGCCCCGTCCATACTTTCAACCGACGCGGACGCGGCGATTCTTCGCCCCAGGCGGAGGATTACACACTGGAAGCGGACATCCGCGACCTCGACGCCGTCATGAAGCACACGTCCAGCACGGACGTCTTCGGGCACAGCTTTGGTGGCGCTGTAGCACTGCACGCCGCACGGACCCTCCCGGTGGAGCGCTTGGCCGTCTACGACCCTGCTGTCTCGGTTAACCACAGCGTCAAGGCCGACTGGACACCCGATTATGAACGCGCGACGGCGGCGGGAGACTACGATCGCGCCCTCGCCGTCCTGATCAAGGGCGTGGAGACCGGCGGCGCCTTCGCCCGCATGCCGTTGTCCATGTTGACCCTGGCGAACAAGCTGGCGGCCGGTACGCCCCTGGGCAAGCAAATGCGCGAACTAATGACGTGCGGTGTACGTGAAATCAAGGCGGTCATCGCAGCCGACATGCCCGCCGAGCCGTTCCTGGACCTGCCGTTGGAAACGCTGATCGTTGTAGGCGAAAAGAGCCCCTCGTACTTCGGTGTCGCGTGCGGCCAGATCCACGATGTCCTGTCCGGTTCCAGCTACAGCATCCTCCCCGGCTTCGGGCACGATGGCCCGATCAAGGCTCCGGACAAGCTGATCTCGGAGCTGTCCGGGTTCTTCTCCGGCTAGCCGAGTTGAATGGCCGCGATCCCGGCCACAGCAACGACTGTCAGGCCCAGCCTGAGCCGGCTGAATTTCTCGTTGAAGAACACCGCTCCAATAACTCCTGCCAACAGGACGCTGGTCTCGCGTAATGCCGACACCAACGCAAGGGGTGCCAGGCTCTGCGCCCACACTACGATCCCGTAGGCGAGCATGGACACCAGCCCGCCAATGAATCCCGGTTTCCAGTACCGCGCCACGCGTCGCGGGAATGAACGGCGATCCGACGCCATGCGCCAACAGACCACGGGAATCAGCAAGCCCTGCAACAGGAACAGCCACGAAATATAGGCCATCGGGTCACCGGACTGGCGGACTCCTACGCCATCCACCAACGTATAGGCCGCTATGGCCCCACCCGTGAGCACGGCGAAAAAGGTGCCCTTGCGGTTTGTGGTGTCCCCTTTGCCGTGACCGGTAACAGCCAAGCTCAGCAGTGAGCCCGCGACGACTGCCACTCCGGCCAACTGCCACATGTTCAGGTGCTCCTCCAGGAAAGTGGTGGCGACTGCCGTCACCAGAAGGACGGCCAAGCCACGGGCCAGTGGATAGACCTTGGAGAAGTCGCCGTGCCTGTAGGACGTGGTCAGCAGGATGAGGTAGCAGGTCTGCAGGGCTGCCGAAGCGAGGACGAAGGGCCACGACTGTTGCAGGGGAATTCCGAAGATCGCCACCCCCGCGATGCCTGACACCAAGTACGCCAAGGCAATCATGGTGGACGATGCAAGGCGGTCCGGGATGGCCTTGGCCAGGGCATTCCAGACACTGTGTAGGACCGCTGCCAGGAGGACGGCCGCCGAAACTGTGAGGGTCAACGGTGAGCTGCCGTCATAGGGAGTGTCGCGCCGGGTAGAGCCTCCTGTCGGGCACCGAAGATGACGCCGTCAATGTCAGCTGCGGCCACACCGAAAGTCGCGAGGACTTGGGCAAAGATGTCCGCGTGATCCACGGCTGTGACGTGCTGGGGCAGGCCTGCGCCAGCGGCCCCTATCCAGGCGGTGCGCTCTACTTGGGTCTCTCCGCCGTGGCCGCCGGCGTCGAGGTGGCCGTGGTCGGTAACGACAATGACCGTCCAGTCTTCGCCTGCCCGGTTGGGTCTCGCCGCAATCGCGTCCAGCAGGGTGGTAAGTCGAGTGTCACAGCGTTGAATGGCTGCAATATATCCATCGCCGGTTCCGTGGTTGTGGGCCTCGACGTCGGCCTCGCCAAAATATACGAAAGACGCCGCGAGGTCCTCGTGCCTTATGCGCTCCGCCGCATATTCGGCGACGGCGTCATCGGCACTTATCCAACTGTCGGCGTCGTTCGATTCTTCAGGGTCGTGCGTCGGCACCCAGCCCCGGGAGCTGAAGATTGGTCCACATTCGCTTCGAATCGCAAGCGGATGCCAACTGACGGCGATCATCGTCTGCAGTTCCGGACGGGCAACGCGAACCGCCGCCGTGAAGTCCTGGAACGAGTCGAGCTCGACCGGGTGATGGCTGTTGCCTGTCACCTTGTGCCGATCCGCGTGAACACCCGTTGCCACTGTGGCCCAAACGGGACCGGAGATGGTGGCATTCTTCTCGTGGACGCGGACGGGGACCAGAAACCCTTGATCGGCAATCCGGTCCAACGCAGGAGTAGCCGCGGACCTGAGCGAGTCATAGCGGACGCCGTCGATGCCTACTACCAGGATGTGGGGTTCATTCTTCACACACACGACGGTACTTGGATTAGCTCGGCACGTATTGAATCGACCGTTGATATCTATAGGAGACTTAGGTCATGCCTATGAATCTGACGCACCTCCGGGCGTTCCATTACGTCGCCACACATGGAAGTTATGTGGCGGCGGCCGCGTCAGCAGGGGTCAGCCAACCGACCCTCTCAGAACAAGTCCGCCTGTTGGAGGGGCAGCACGAGGTACAGCTGCTGCAGCGGGCTGGACGTTCCGTGGAGCTGACCGCATTGGGACAGAAACTGTTCGCAGTGACGTCCAAGCTGTTCGCAGCGGAAATGGAAGCCGAAGCGGTACTGGCCAAGGCTCGTCAGGTGATGCAAGGAGAACTGCGGTTCGGCACCGATGCACCCATCAACGCAGTAGGTGTCCTCAGCGCCTTCCGACGTCGGAATCCCGGCGTAAGCATCCAACTCGTCAGCGGCAACTCTGCAGAGATACGCAAACGCGTAGTGGCCGGCACTGTGGACGTCGGCATCATCGCGGACGAAACACCCCACCCCGACCTGATCGGCCGCGCACTGGGCACCCAGGACCTTGTAGCGTTCGTACGGCACGACCATTCCTTGGCCGGCGCCAAAGTCATCAAGCTCCGTGATTTGGTAAATCACCCGCTGATTATCCGGGAACCCGGCTCGATCACACGGAGGTCCATCGAGACCGCGCTCCTCGCAGCTCACCTAAAGCCCACCGAGCTGCTTGAAACGGACAGCAGGGAAGCAGTCCATGCTGCCGTGATCGCCGGCCTCGGCGTTGGCGTGATCGCAGAGGACGAATTCAACGACGATCCCCGCTTGGTCCTGCTCGACTTCGGCGACCCGATACCGCCTATCACGGAGTATCTGGTCTATCGGGCGGATAACCAACGAAGCCATGTAGTGGAAGCGGTGTTGGGGTGTGTGGGTGGTTAAAGTGGGAGACCCCCCAACCCGGTGAGGGGTTGGGGGGTCTCGACCTTAATGGTTGTCCGGCGGTGTCCTACTCTCCCACACCCTCCCGGGTGCAGTACCATCGGCGCTGTGGGTCTTAGCTTCCGGGTTCGGAATGGGACCGGGCGTTTCCCCCACGCTATGACCGCCGTAACCTTGTTA